>JAYQIQ010000006.1:0-23251 GCA_038141705.1 Candidatus Eutrophomonas brisbanensis | reverse complement strand
TTTTTGGGCGCCACTTTTGCCTAGCGATCATGTTGCTGGGTGTCGTCTCGGTTGTTATTTGGTCGTGCTACAAAAACGTGGTGTCTCGTAATTAGAGCTTCTGGATTGAAGGATCGGCAATCCTAGATCGCCAAAATCTTACCTACAGCTTGAGCGGTTTATCAGATGAAAACCGATGAACATGAGAACGAACATCCAGAAGCTTGAAGCGTAATCTTGGATATTAGCGATAAAAAAATAGCGGTTCTAGGATTGGGCTACGTTGGTCTTCCTCTGGCCGTAGAGTTTGGCAAATCTCGCCCAGTGCTAGGTTTTGATATCAACCACGACAGAGTCTCTGAGCTGTGCCTTGGAATAGATAGCACACTTGAAGTCGAGCCAGAAGATTTGTCTGCTGCAGGGTTTCTCGAATTCAGTTCCGAGCGAGATGCCCTCTTAGAGTGTGGTATTTTCATTGTTACTGTGCCGACACCGATAAATTCGGCCAATCGGCCGGACTTGACGACCCTTATCAGAGCTAGCGAAATGGTGGGCCAGGCGATGGAGCGGGGAGCAATCGTCATTTATGAGTCTACCGTTTATCCAGGATGCACCGAAGAGGTCTGTGTGCCTGTCCTAGAGCAAGAGTCCGGGCTCAAATTCAACAGGGACTTTTTCTGTGGTTACAGTCCTGAACGAATTAATCCAGGCGATAAAATCAATACGTTGACTAAGATAAGGAAAATCACCAGTGGTAGCACGGGGGATGTGGCGGAGGCTGTCGATAGGCTCTACAGCAGTATTATCAATGCTGGGACTTGGAAAGCCTCCACCATAAAAGTAGCCGAGGCTGCGAAGGTCATTGAGAATAGTCAGCGAGACCTTAATATAGCTTTCGTAAATGAGCTTTCGGTTATCTTCGATCGTTTGGGGATCGACACCTTAGAGGTGCTCGAGGCTGCTGGGACTAAGTGGAATTTTTTGCCATTCCGCCCTGGCATGGTGGGAGGACACTGTATCGGTGTGGATCCGTACTACCTTACCCACAAGGCTGAAGAGGTCGGCTACCACCCGCAAGTCATCTTGGCCGGACGTCGCATCAATGACAATATGGCTCGTTATGCAGCAAGAAGCGTTANCCGACTGATGCTCAAAAATGGTATCGACGTTGCGCGAAGCACGGTTGGCATATTGGGTATAACTTTCAAAGAGAATTGTCCAGATACTCGAAATAGTAAGGTGGTGGATCTTGTCAAGGAGTTGGAAGCATGGGGCGTCAAGGTCGTGGTTAAAGACCCTGGGCTAGTGCAAAGGAAGTAGAGCATGAGTACGGGATTCGCCTCGGGAGTATCGATGAATCAAATCGAGTCGATTCATTAATCGTAGCGGTAGGTCACACCGAATTTCGAGCAATGTCGCCTGCGCAGCTCAGAAATTTCTGTTCTTCGGATCGACCTGTTTTAGGCGATGTGAAAGCTCTGTTCAACCGTTATGATATGACGGAGATAGGCTTTACCGTTTTCAGACTTTGACGAAAATAATAATGGGGATCATCTATGCAGTACTATCCAGTCATTAAGGATAGAAAAATCAAGATAGCGGTTGTGGGGTGTGGTCGAATCTCGAAAAATCATTTTGGCTCGATTCAAGAGCACAGTGACGAGCTTGAGTTGGTAGCCGTTTGCGATATCGATCCATTAGTCTTGGAAGAACATTCTTCGAAATATCAAGTTAGCGCTTACTTGGATATGGAGGAGATGTTACAGAAGGAGCAGATTGATCTGGTCGCCCTTTGCACGCCAAGTGGTGTACACCCTGACCAAACCGTATTAGCGGCTAAATACAAAGTTCATGTAATGACCGAAAAACCCATGGCGACTCGTTGGAACGATGGGGTGCGCATGGTCAAGGCGTGCGATGAGGCGGGAGTTCGGTTGTTCGTAGTAAAGCAAAATCGTCTCAATACGACTCTACAGTTACTCAAGCGAGCTATCACTGATAAGCTTTTCGGTAAGATCAATCTTGTGCAGCTCAATGTTTTTTGGACTCGCCCTCAATCCTACTATGATCAAGGCCATGGTTGGCGTGGCACGTGGGAGTTTGACGGTGGGGCATTTATGAATCAGGCCAGTCATTATGTTGATCTTCTGGACTGGCTTATCGGGCCTGTTGATAAAATTCAGGCTATGACGAGCACGACCCGTCAGATTGAAGCGGAGGATACGGGGGTCCTCAATGTCAAGTGGCGTAATGGAGCTTTGGGATCGATGAGCGTCACGATGTTGACCTATCCCCAGAATCTCGAAGGAAGTATTACGATTTTAGGTGAGAGAGGAACCGTGCGAATTGGCGGAGTCGCAGTTAACGACATTCAAATATGGCAATTCGATCAAATTACGGAATATGATCAACTGATTCAACAAGCGAACTATGAGACCACTTCAGTTTATGGTTTCGGTCATCCTCTGTACTATAAAAATGTCGTTGATGTATTTCGGGGGAATGCTGAGCCTCAGACGGATGGTCGTGAGGGGTTAAAGTCTCTCGAGTTGCTGGTTGCGTCTTACTTATCTGCGAGAGACGGTAAGACGATCTCCTTGCCTTTGGAGTATTGATGGACACAAGGGTGCATCCTTCGGCTATCGTCGATGAAGGTGCCCAGGTGGGTGAAGGTACCCGAATCTGGCACTGGGCTCACGTTTGCGGTGGCGCGAAGATAGGGAAAAATGTCTCGGTGGGGCAAAACGTGTTTGTAGGCAACAAAGTGACCATTGGAGACCGTTGTAAAATCCAAAATAATGTGAGTGTCTATGACAATGTGTCACTTGAAGACGGGGTTTTTTGTGGTCCTAGTATGGTTTTTACGAACGTCTACAACCCTCGCTCTCTAATTGAGCGGAAAAGCGAATATCGAGATACCTTAGTCAAGAGAGGGGCCACGTTAGGGGCCAATTGCACAATCATTTGTGGCGTGACTATTGGCGAATACGCCTTTATTGGAGCTGGCACAGTGGTCAATAAAGACGTTCCTGCTTACGGTCTCATGGTTGGTGTGCCTGCGCGTCAGATTGGGTGGATGAGTGAGTATGGTGAAAAAATTCCGCTGCCAGTTAAAGGTCATGGTGAGTACCAATGCCCTCATACTGGCGCCCATTACGTGTTAGCGAATGGTGATATGAGGCAAGTTGGCTCATGACGATCGCATTCATTGACCTGAGGGCGCAGTATGAAGTCCTTAAGGGATCAATTGATGCGCGTATTAATAAGGTGCTTAGCCATGGCCAGTACATCATGGGTCCAGAGGTGCGGGAACTCGAGGAACGACTCGAAGGTTACACCGGTGCTCGTCATTGCATAACTGTCGCCAGCGGGACTGAGGCGCTACTCATATCATTGATGGCGTTGAATATTAAACCTGGGGACGAAGTTATCACGACGCCTTTTACCTTTATCGCTACAGTTGAGGTAATAGTTTTGCTTGGAGCTATTCCAGTTTTCGTCGATATAGAGCCAGACACTTGTAACATTAACGCAACCCTCATCCAGGCCGCTATCACACCCAAGACGAAAGCGATTATTCCAGTTAGCCTTTTCGGACAGCCGGCTGATATGGATGAGATAAACGCCGTCGCAGCTCGGAACGGGGATATTCCAGTCATTGAGGATGCGGCGCAAAGTTTTGGTTCGGATTATCAAGGTCGGAAAAGTTGCCATCTCTCTACGATTGGATGTACGAGTTTCTTCCCGAGCAAGCCCCTAGGTTGTTACGGGGATGGTGGTGCGATTTTCACAGATGATGATGTTCTAGCAAAAGCGATGCGTGAAATTCGCGTTCACGGTCAGTCACGTCGTTACGTTCATACAAGCGTAGGCGTTGGTGGACGCATGGACACCATACAATGTGCGATTGTTCTCGCGAAACTCGAGAGATTCGATTGGGAAGTGGAAAAGCGATCAAAGATCGGCGATAGGTACAACGAGTTGTTGCTTGGCAAAGTAGCCACGGTCACGCGGCGTCAAGACCGAAGTACTGTTTTCGCCCAGTACACGGTCTTTACGGAAAATCGCGAACACATTCGAGAGGCTCTTAAAATGGCTGGTGTTCCGACTGCGGTGCACTATCCTACACCGGTAAATGAACAACCAGCTTATCGCCAATTTTGTTGTCCGGAATGCACGCCGATCAGTCGACAGCGTTCCCTGTCGGTCATGAGTTTGCCAATGAGCCCGTATCTCAAGGAGTCTGAACAAATCACTATCGTTGATAAGCTACTTGAAGCCTTAGCTCAATGATTAAAATTTTGACAGTTGTTGGAGCTCGCCCCCAATTTATCAAAGCCGCGGCGGTTTCAAGAGCCATTCGAGAGGAGTTTTCTGGACAGATAGTTGAGCTGCTAGTGCATACCGGCCAACACTATGACGACAGTATGTCCAAGATTTTTTTGATGAATTAGATATTCCGCAACCAGAGTACAACCTTGAAGTCTTCGGTGGCTCTCATGGGGAAATGACAGGAAGAATGCTCGAGGCGTTGGAGAGAGTTTTGATCTCGGAGCGGCCAGATTGGGTTTTGATATACGGAGACACCAATTCGACACTCGCGGGAGCCTTAGCTGCGGCTAAACTACATATTCCAGTTGCTCATGTTGAGGCTGGACTACGGTCCTTTAACATCCGTATGCCGGAGGAGATCAACCGTATTGTTGCGGATCGATTGTCTCAGCTGCTTTTCTGTCCTACTGAAACGGCGGTTAGCAATTTGGGTACAGAGGGTGTAATAAATGGAGTAGAAAATGTTGGCGATGTCATGTTTGATGCCAGCCTTTTTTATCGCGAGAGAGCTAAATCGCGTAGTACCATTCTCGAAAGGTTGGGGTTGACTCATGGTGAATTTGTTCTAGCAACTTGTCATCGTGCGGAAAATACCGATGACACAACGAGATTGCGCCAAATTATTGAGGCGCTCGCGGAAGTGTCTGATGTATTTCCAGTAGTTTTGCCGCTTCATCCCAGAACTCGCAAACTCCTGTTTGAATCTCAACTCGATAAAAAGTTGAAATCTGTGAAGGTTTCAGAGCCTTTACCATTTCTCGACATGATTGCCATGGAACAGTCTGCGAAAGTGATAATGACTGATTCGGGTGGCGTGCAAAAAGAAGCTTTTTCTTTGGCGTTCCGTGTATTACGATGAGAGATGAGACAGAATGGGTAGAAACTGTTGCGAGCGGTTTAAACCACCTCGTGGGGGCTTCCAAGGCGAAAATTTTGGAGGCTTTCAATCTATGTATCAACGACGTAATACCTGAACAGAGAGCATCACCGTATGGTGACGGACAAGCTTCAAACAGAATCATTCAAGGAATACTTCGAACTTTGAAATAACAACTTCATTAAGGATGTAGTAATGAAAAAAGTCTTTGTAACAGGTGGGCTCGGCCAGATTGGGTCACACGTAACTGAAATGCTGCTCTCTCGGGGTGACCAGGTAGTAGTGGTCGATAATTTGGCGACGGGCCGTCGAGAGCACTTGGCAGATCATCCCAACTTAACAGTGTTGATTGACACCATCTCTGACAAAGCCCTAATTGAAAGAGTTATCGGGGAATTGAAGCCTGATGCCATTGTTCATACTGCTGCCTCATACAAAGACCCAGACGATTGGTACAACGATACTTTGACCAACTGTGTTGGTGGTGCAAACCTAGTAGATGCCGCAAAAAAATATGGTGTCAGCCGTTTCATTTACTTCCAAACGGCGCTTTGTTACGGATTGAAACCAAAGCAGCAGCCCATCAGTCTTGATCATCCTCGTCTGCCATCGAGTAGCAGTTACGCCATATCGAAAACCACGAATGAGTATTACTTGGAGCTCTCCGGTATTGACTTTGTCACGTTTCGTCTTGCGAACGTTGTTGGTCCTCGAAATGTTGCAGGTCCATTGCCTATCTTCTATCAGCGATTGAAGGACGGAAAACAGTGCTTTGTGACCAACGCTCGTCGAGATTTCGTGTTTGTTAAAGATCTGGCTCGTATCGTCCTTAAAGCGATTGATGGGGCGGGGCATGGAGCCTACCATTTCTCGTCTGGTAAAGATGTCGCGATCCAAGAGTTATACGATGCAGTCGTCACGGCACTTGACATACCTGGTAAGCCAGAGGCGGAAGTTAAAGATCTCGGCCCGGATGATGTGTTCTCTATTCTGTTAGACCCTAGTCGGACCTTCGACGACTTCGGCAAAATCGAGTTCACACCTCTTCAGGAAACCGTATCTGCGGCGATGGAGTACTATCAGCAACATGGTACGTTGGGAGAATATACGCACTTGCGGTTACAGGATAAGAAGCAATAGGGGGTACTAGTGCGTATTTTGATCACTGGCGGCGCAGGTTGCCTCGGCTCAAATCTTATAGAACATTGGTTACCGGCCGGACATGAGATTTTTGTCATTGATAATTTCGCAACCGGTAAACGTGAGGTCGTTCCGGACACTCACGGACTGCAAGTTAAGGAGGGGTCGATTGTAGATGCCGAGCTCGTTAATGAGTGTTTCGAGGCGTTTCAACCTAATGTTGTTATTCACGCTGCCGCTTCTTACAAAGACCCAGAGGATTGGCGTGAAGACGCTGCTACCAATATTTTAGGCAGTATTAATGTCGCGAGAGCGGCTCAAGCATCTGGTGCGGAGCGGCTGATCAACTTTCAAACGGCGCTTTGCTATGGTCGACCGTCGTGTTTGCCAATCCCCAACACGCACCCCGTCGGTCCATTTACGAGTTACGGCATCACAAAGACCGCTGGTGAGCAGTTTATGTTGCTCTCTGGGCGGCCTACCTTGACGCTACGTATTGCTAATGTTACGGGGCCACGATTAGCGATAGGGCCAATCCCGACCTTCTACAAGCGCCTTAAAGCTGGTCAGGACTGCTTCTGTTCTGATACATCGCGCGATTTTCTCGACATGAGCGATTTTCTTGCGTTCATGGACTTGGCGGTTAAGCCAAGCGCACCGACAGGCACTTTTAACATTTCCAGCGGCGAGGCTCACTCGATCAAAGAAATTTTCGATTTAGTATCTGAGTACCTCGAATTGGGGCGTATTGAGGTTCCTGTCGTCCCGCCTGATGTCGATGATGTACCTGTGGTGTCGCTGGACGCATCTGAAACACAGCGCATGTTTGGCTGGGTCGCTAAAGTGAGTTTTGCTGACACTATCCGTCGCCAATTGAAGTGGTACGACGAGCACGGAATTAGCGACGTCTTCTCACACCTCAAGGCTCCAGAAGCCAAATAAACACTGAGTGATTCTTATGAGCACACCTAATTTTTCTGGCGCCCGGATTCTCGTTGTGGGTGGTGCGGGTTTTGTAGGCAGCAATCTTGTCCATCAAATTCTTGATCAAGACCCGCGCGAGATCACCGTTGTAGACAACCTGATTTCGTCCGATGTGGCCAACATCCCAGACGATAGGAGGGTTAGATTTGTTTTCGGTTCGATCACTGATGATCGTATTCTTGCGGCACTAGCTAACAATCTCGATTATGCATTTCACCTGGCCTGCTTCCACGGCAATCAGTCATCGATTGCCGACCCGTTTGCTGACCATGACAACAACACATACACTTCGCTTAAGCTCTTTGACCGTCTGAAGGACATCAAAGGTATCAAGAAAGTTGTATATGCAGCAGCGGCCTGTGCGGTGGCGGAGAAGACCTACGATGCGCCCACAGCGACGACAGAAGATCAGCCAGTCACCCTTTACCACGATAGCCCGTATTCAATTTCCAAAATAATTGGCGAGCTTTACGGTAACTATTACTTCCAGCAGCATCAGCTGCCTTTTGTCAAGGCACGCTTCTCCAATGTGTATGGACCGCGAGAGATTCTTGGTGCTGGTCAATGGCGCGGGACGGTGCATACAGTTTGGCGTAACGTTACGCCGACCTTCATTTGGCGTTCCTTAAATGGTGAGGCTTTACCCCTGGATAACGGAGGTAATACCAGTCGTGACTTTATCTTTGTAGAAGACATGGCTCGTGGCCTGATGGCCTGCGCGCTCAAAGGACAAGCTGGTGGGGTCTATAACCTTGCAACCGGTAAGGAAACCACTATTCTTCAGTTGGCGACGCTCATCAATGAATTTACTGGAAACAAAACACCGGTTGACTTAAAGCCCGCCCGTGATTGGGATCGATCTGGCAAACGGTTCGCCTCGACAGAGAAAGCAAAGGAGGAGTTGGGTTTCACGGCGCAAGTTGAAATTCGCGAGGGTATTCGTCGAACGGTTGAGTGGACACGGAAACACTCTGAGCTTATACGCCACGCTATCGGGAAACACCAAAAAGTGATGGCTCAGACTATTGGCTAATGTCAGGGGTTTTAAATTGACCACCTCCATCGTCGACGTATCTGCCACTCTCGCTGTGTTTTCGCTAGAGGCACACTACCAATGAACATAAAAGGAAAGAAGTTTGTGGTTATTGGTGGCGCCGGTCTTATCGGATCACACACGGTAGATCAGTTAATCAAAGAGGATGTTGGGGAAGTTCTGATCTACGACAATATGGTCCGTGGTACCGTCGAGAATCTTAGCCAAGCTCTTAAGGATCCACGTGTCAGGGTTTATGACGTGGGTGGTGATGTTGCGCAGACCGATATTCTTCGGTCCGCTCTCGAGGGAGCTGATGGCGTTTTTCATTTCGCGGCACTTTGGCTCCTACAATGTCATGATTTTCCACGTAGTGCGTTCGATGTTAATGTGCGCGGTACTTTTAACGTGATGGAGGCGTGTGTGGCGGCCGGAGTCAAGCGTCTCGTATTCTCCTCATCCGCTTCGGTATATGGTGATGCGGTTCACGAACCGATGGACGAAGAGCATCCATTTAACAATAAGAATTTCTATGGTGCTACCAAGATCGCTGGCGAAGCCATGTTACGTGCTTTCCATCATGGATATGGCCTCGATTATGTTGGACTACGCTACATGAACGTTTACGGCCCGAGGCAGGATGATAAAGGTGCGTACGTCGGAGTGATTGCCCGAATCCTGGACTCAATCGACAAAGGGATATCCCCGGTAGTCTACGGAGACGGGAATCAAGCTTACGACTTTGTTTATGTTCGAGATTGTGCTTTGGCGAATTTAAAGGCTATGGAATCGGATAGCGTCGATAAGTTTTACAACGTTGGCACTGGTACAAAGACATCGATACTTAGCTTGTTGGAGACAATAAACAGATACCATCAAAATGATTTGCCGCCTAAGTTCGAGCGAGCTGACAGGTCTTACGTGATGAGTCGCGTTGCATCGGTAGAATGCGCTCGTCGAGATCTGGGCTTTGAGGCAAAAATATCCCTCGGCGAGGGGATCGAGGAGTTGATAGAGTGGAGAAGAAATCAGCCATCCTCGAATAATTAGCACGACTGTGATATGGGTATTTTTTTACATTTAAAAGGCTTGGTTTCCCACAGAACCCGATTCTTTGAGGGAGTCAGGATTGATCTTCGTCAGCAGTATTCAGGGTCTGCGGTGGGGCCTTTTTGGGCAGTTCTTTTCCCAATTTTTCAGTTAGGGATTTTCGCAGCCCTTTATGCTGTGATTTTTCGAGTGCGTCCAACCGGGTTGACTGAATGGGGGTACGTACTGTTAGTGTTTTCTGGGCTAGTTCCCTTTTGGCATTCAACGCGTTTGTTACGGCAGCTGCAGGGTCACTTGCAACCAATAAAAGCGTATTGTTAAATGCAGTATTTCCGTCTGAACTAATTCCGTTAAGAGCGGGGATTGCCGCGCACGTGCCAAATGTATCAGGGTTAATTCTGACGATCGTGTTGGCTGTTGGGCTGGGGCATGCTTCACCGTCAATTTTGTACGTGTCGCTTTTGTGGGCTCTGCTAATATTATTTTCTAGCGGTATAGGCTTAATCTTATCTTTGATAACACTAGTTGCAAAAGACGTCCAACAAATACTGGGGCTTGTTCTAATGCTTACTACCGTGTTGAGCCCGTTTGCGTATACGCCAGATATGGTTCCCACGAGCTTAAAATTTATTATCTTATTGAATCCGCTCTCTTATTTCGTTGTTTGTTTTCAACAGGTCGTTGTGTACGGAACTGCGCCAGATTCAATCCCTTTCGCCGTCGCAACTTTTCTCGGTTTGGGTGGTTTTTTATTCGGTTTTTACGCATTTATCAAAGCGAAATTTATTTTTTTCGATTATGCATGATCAACTTGCGATTCAGATTCGGGATGTATCGAAGATTTACAAACTTTTTGGAAGTCGTCGAGACCATTTGGTAGACACCCTGGGTTTGACACATTTGGGAATAAAAACAAAATCTGAGCCTAAAGAGTTCGTTGCGTTGAATCGCATAAATTTAGATGTTTCCGCAGGACATCGTGTTGGAATAGTGGGGCGTAATGGCGCTGGCAAAACGACTTTACTAAAACTTTTATGCGGAAATTTCGCTGCTACTTCTGGGCAAGTTAGAGTTAACGGTAATGTTCAAGCTTTAATGAGTGTAGGGCTCGGTTTTCATCCAGAGTACACTGGCAGAGAGAACGTTTTGTCATCGCTTCAGTATAACTATCTGAACAAATCAGAACGGTTGGCGGCAGTGAATGACGTCATTGAATTTTGTGAGTTAGGTGACTTTCTGGATCAACCGTTTAAAACTTATTCTTTAGGTATGCAAGCGAGGCTGATGTTTGCTACGGCAACCGCAATCAAGCCAGAAATCTTAATAGTTGACGAGGTCCTTGGGGCGGGAGATGCGTACTTCGTGACGAAGTCAAAGGCTCGTATCGAAAAATTAATTAATTCAGGGTGCACGATGCTCCTAGTTTCTCACTCAATGCAGCAGATACTCGAACTATGTAATGAGGCTATCTGGTTAGATCAAGGCGAAATTCGAATGAGAGGAGATGCATTCAGAGTGGTAAAAGCCTATGAGCAATTTATTCATGGCGGTGAGATGGTTGCACAAAGGGAGAACCAGCCCGTTCGACATGTGGTCACAAAAAAACGGTTCTCTACGAATGGTGAGCTCGATAACAGTAGAAAATTACAGCACCCGGTGTTTGAGCCTCATTCCCAGGAAATTGACTTTCCAGAATCAGATGCCTTGGCGCTTGATAATTTTAATTTCGTGGCGCCGGGAGGGGTTAGTCGCTGGAAATCGTCCCGTGGAGTTAAATTACATGGCTTTACGATGGGTACTGACGGCGACATTACCAACAAGCTAATAGCTTTGAGGCCTGCGCGTTTTGTCTTTGGGCTTCAGGCCGAGGAGACACGATCACTCGCAATGAGGATAGGAGTTTTGGTGCACGATGTTCGAGGCGTGGAGGTGACTAGAATTTGGAGTCCGGTCGATACCATCGAAATGCAAGAGGGTGACCGGTATCAGTCGGGTATGGTGCTTAATCCGTTACAGATTGGCCCGGGCATTTATTCCTTGGGAGTATCCGTGGTCGAAGGAACTGCACTCGAGCAGGTCAACCATGCCGTGCGCTATGATTTATTAGACCGTAGTTTCGAATTTGAGATTTCCATGCCTGACTCTCTCTCTGTAGCCGGATCTGCTTTCATTCACAGTGCTGAGTGGACATCTCCGAGGAGGATTTTATGAGACTTAGTTCAATTTATGCTCGGCAACCGAATGAATTTAAAAATGGAATACCGATTTTTTCGGCGACAGATGAATATACTGAGAATTACCGGAAGATAGCTGAGGACCATATAGATCTTCAAACTCCCGATGAGCCTAACCCTTTTATGGAACAAGAGCTTTGGGCTGAGCTGGAGCAATCTACTCGGTCTCTAATCGAGAATTATGTCCCCTCAAACGCCACCATTCTGGACGCTGGGGTGGGACTTGGCAGGCTTATAGAGCCACTCGACGCCTACCAACGATATGGAGTTGATATCAGTTTGAAGTATTTGCAAAAATCTCGTGAACATGGAATTGAGGTGTCTTACTGTCGTATCGAGCAGTTGCCGTACCATGACTCTAGTTTCGACGCAGTTATCGCGTGCGACGTTCTAGAGCATGTCTTAGATCTTAATCGATCTACCGAAGAAATGCTTCGCGTCTTGAAACCCGGTGGTTTACTTGTCTTGAGAGTGCCGTATAAAGAGGATCTTGACGTTTATTTGCGTGACGACCTTGATTATAAATTTATACATCTGCGCAACTTTGATTTTCCATCCCTAAAATTACATTTCTGTAAGATTTTTGGCATGGACTATGTCACTCACAATACAGTGGCACCACATTTGCAAGGATCGTCTAGACTTAGGTTGCGACTATTGCGAGAGGGTGATCCAATTTTAGAGCTTTTGGACTCGATATCGTGGTGGGAGATTCTACACCCTCTTTATCTCTTGAAATGGTTGTCAATATTAAAAGAAAAGAAATTTGAAAGTTGGATCTATCGGCTGCGTGACAAGCATCGTAGTTGGTACGACAAGGTTGCGTCTAGTATTGTTTTTAATTTTGAAATCAACATAGTATTGAGAAAAAACGCGGGCGATAAGGAATAGAGAACAAAGATTGTTTTAACAAATAAAATTTATATGACTGACCGTATCATTCCACCAATGTATCAAGGCCTTTTGGTTTACTCCGCTAGTCAGACATACACCCAAACAGTTTTTGAGCATGTTGACGCCTTCCGAAAATACTCGCAGATCAATTGGCGATTCGTTGATATTAATTTTTTTAATTCGACCGCTTTGGACTTAAATCCGTTTCAGGTCGTTGTAGTTCATTATTCAGTAAGGCTGCCGTACAAGCAGATAAGTCAGAGTCGGTTGCGTTCGCTGTCTCGATTTCATGGAATCAAACTTCTTTTTATACAAGACGAATATGACCTAACGAATATCGTCAAGCAGGCGATGAGAACAGTCAGGTTCGATTTGGTTTATACAACAGTACCAGATAGGTCTATTGAAAAGATATACCCGAAGGCGGAGTTCCCCGAGACCAAATTTATTAATAACTTCACCGGTTATGCGCCAGGCGATAAGAATTCTTTGTTAGACGTCGCCCCACCTCCGTCAGAGCGACCCTTGACCATTGCATATAGAGGACGGAAATTGCCAGAATATTACGGGCGATTCTCGCAGGAGAAGTACGATATTGCAGTGCGCGTTCGGTCTTACTGTGAGGCCAACGGCATTTCCAATGATATTGAATTCGCAGAGGATAAACGTATTTACGGGGATGCTTGGTATTCATTCGTTTCGTCCGCCAAAGCCATGCTCGGTACTGAATCGGGAGCTAATGTTTTTGATTGGGACGGCAGTTTGCGAAAGTCCATTGCGAGAGCAAAAAGACGAAACAGTCCCCATGACACCAGTACATTACTTCGCTTATATACAGATCAATACGAACAACCGGGTTTGATGAATCAACTTTCTCCGAGGATATTTGAGATGGCGAGGGCCAGAACCGCGATGGTCTTGCTAGAGGAGAATACTCCGGAGTCATACAGCCGGATAAACATTTTTTATCACTTAAGAAAGATTTTTCTAACTTGCCAGACGTCTTTGTAGCTTTAAATAATGGTGCATTAGTTGATGAAATGACGAATAGGACATACGCTGACATCATAGCCAGTGAACTTTGGAACTACCGTACATTCATACAGAAAGTCGATAAGTCTATTCTAGATTTTTCGTACACCCGAATTCAAAACATCGAGAGTCGGTATCTACAGCAATATGGGGCGCCATCCCCGTTTCCGACTGCTTCTTCTATACCGGTGTCGATGTTGATGGGTTCCAGTGAGGATGAGTCTCCTAAAAGTTTTATTCATAGCGCGTATCGCCAATACTCAAAAATTCCATATAAATATAGGGGTTTTTTAACCAGACAGATGAGATCATACGTCTTGCCAGTAATGATTCGGCTGTTTTCTTATAACCCGCGTATATCAGCTCTTTTGCGTCGGTTTAGGTAGCTTCTGAGTTTGGGTACAGCCCAATTTTTGAGGTGATTGCTGTGAGCCGGTTAAGCGAAGGCCCTAATAGAGTCGCATTCAGTGATTAAGGTATTGTTAGACAAATTTAGCGTCTTCACGCGGGGGATCGCGTTCGGTGTGGCCGGAGCGTCTCAGCGTGTAGTTTTCGTTATCATGATGCCGGTATATTCTATTTTCATTGACGCAAACGAACTTGGGATTGTAGGGCTTTTGTCAGTTTTGCCAGTGGTGTTAGTCCCAGTTTTTTCCCTCGGTTTATCAACTTCGATAAGTGTTTGCTATTTCTCTGTCGAGGACGCTGACACTAGAGCGCACTTCATTAGCAACGCGCACTGGATAACAATCGCAAGCTGTCTTGTTATGTTGACGTTAGGCCTTGCTTTTTCGCAATCACTGTCAACTTGGCTGGTTGGGTCAGATGAATGCGCGATAGATGTGATCATTGTCTTGTTAACAGTGGCGGCTACTATTTTGTCTTTGCCTGGACAACTCGAACATCAGTTCACTAGTGCGGTGCGGGCATATTCGGTGACTATGGTGTTGGGTGCGATCGCTGCGTTGATCACGGGTTTTTACTTTGTGGTGAAGTTGAGATTGGGGAGTACAGGAGTGCTTCTTGCCATGTTCTCCGGTGTTACGTGCACATATCTCTCCATACTTTATGTTCGAATGCGTAACAAAGCTGGCAAGTTTATACGTCCGAATTGGTTTTACTCAAGACAATTATTGCGTCACGGGATCGTGATCCTACCTAGTTTTATTTTGTTATTCCTCATAAATAGTTGGGTACGATGGCCGGTTGAATCGTCGCTCGGATTGCCGGCTGTGGCCGCGTATACGATTGGTGCTACTTTCTCAGGAACGCTATCTTTTGTTACCGCTGGGATAGTTGCCGCATGGATGCCTTGGGCTATGAACTTCTCCAGTGATTGGAACGACAGAGGAACATATATTGTTGGCCACAAATTTACGTTGTATGCGGTCTCCGGCGTGTTTGTGATTTTTTCTTATACATTATTTAGCCGTCCGGTTATAGATTTTCTTTTTCCAAATGAGTACTCGGCAGCTTGGGAAATAATTGGGATACTAACAGCTGCAACTTTTTTATTGTCTTTGTTCTCAATGTTACTGCCGCCTCTGTATATGACGAAACAAGTTCAACTCGTTCTCATACCCCAAATAATTGCTGCGATTATAGTGGTATCTGTGGTTGATATTTTTCTTTCACTTGAGCTCATTGGCGCAGCGACCACGGTCCTACTCGGTTCCGTCATACTAGTGTTCGGTCAAGTGTTCGTGAATCAAAATTTGAGAACAATTGATTCTATGCGGGTTCAATGGGGTTCCCTAGGTGTTGGAACATTGGGTTTCTTGGTCTTGTGCTTGCTCACGCACAGGATTCACACAACACAGGGAGATTTTTATACTTTAAAGCTTGTTGCTACTTTTTGTCTTGGGTGTGTTTTTTACGGATTGACTATTAAGAACGTTGTGGCGTGTGACGCGAGGATTAAGTATGACAGAGGGTAGAGGGATATATAAAACTGAGCCGATGAAATGGATATCTGTAGGCACTACTCAGATACCGGTGTTTTGTGAGGAATCTGAATATGAACGAAATTATGAGCGAATTGCGGCTGATCACATTGCGTCACTTCACCGTGATGGGGTTAATCCATTTATGGAGACTGAATTTTGGAATAAATGTGATGATATTTGTCTCCGGTTTATTGACATATATGTTGAGCGGAATGATCCGACGGTTGTCGATATCGGATGCGGTTCAGGAAAATTACTCAGTAAAATTTCCTCAGCCCATAAATATGGTGTGGACATTAGTGCGACCTATCTATCCGAGGCATTGACGAGCGGGGCTACCCTGATCAAATCGGAAGTTGAGGATTTGCCGTATCTAGACGGCTTCTTCGACTGTGTGATTTGCACCGATGTGCTCGAGCACGTGATGCGCTTGGATGATGCTGTCGATGAACTTGACCGGATATTGAAGTCGGGTGGGATACTGATTATTCGGGTCCCGTTTAGAGAAAATTTGTCAAGTTATCTTTCGGAAGATTACGAGTATGAATACGCTCACGTAAGAAATTTTGACCAACACTCCTTGCGTTTATTTATCGAAAAAATCCGTGGATTTTCTTGGATTGATCATAAGCTTGGTCCGCATCTGTTACAAAGAGGATATTTAAAGTTTTTGCCTCAGTGGCCGGGTATCGGTTTACTAATGCGCGGGATGTTGTTTCCGGTTCGTAAGATCGCTCGTGCGTTGTATGAACGAATTGTTGATACGATAACTTATCCTGTGGAAATTACTGTAGTCTTGAGAAAAAAATAAAGAAAGTGTCTTAGGGGAATGTGCGGAGTATTTGCTGTTATAAAAACATCCGTTCTTGAAGAGTTAGATTTAGAACAAGTTGTTTTATCTGGATTGAACCGAATTCAGCACAGAGGCCCAGACGGAAGTGGCACGTGGTGCTCGCCCGATCAGATGGTTGGTTTTGGCCATGTCCGTCTCTCGATTCTTGACCTCGATTCGGGCAGTCAACCAATGTCCACAGAGGACGGTACAACCATTATTTTTAATGGTGAAATATACAATTACTTGGAGCTTAGAAAAGAGTTGGGCGCCGAGTTATTCACTACGCAATCCGATACGGAGGTTATTCTTCGCGCTTTTCAGCGTTGGGGTGAGGATTGTGTCAGGCGCCTGAGAGGTATGTTTGCATTTCTAATCTGGGATGCGCGATCCCGTCGGATATTTTTTGCGCGAGATCGTTTTGGGATTAAACCCTTGTATGTCTATGAACACCCCGGTGGGGATACTTATTTCGCGTCCGAGATAAAAGCATTTCAACCATTTATGCCGAGAAAAGAACTGTCCGCAAGCGCTTTAAGCGATTATTTTAGTTTTCAATTTTGTCTCGGTGAGAAAACACTTTTGGATGGAGTCAAGCAGGTTAGCCCCGCCACATGTGGATGGTTATCGGCTCGTGAGCGAATCAGAACGCATAAATACTGGGAAGTTAATTACGATTTAGATTTTCAGAACGATGATGCATATTTCATTAACGGTATTCAACGCCTAGCGACAGAGTCTTCGATGTTGCACATGCGTTCTGACGTGGAAGTTGGTGCCTATGTTAGCGGTGGAGTTGATTCCAGTCTACTGGCAATACTTGGTAGTGAGCACCATTCATTTGATACCCCATTCAAAATATTTAATGGAAAATTCACGGAAGGGTCAGGGTTCGATGAGTCTCGCTTTGCGCAAGCGGTGGCCGATGAGCACCGCATGGATCTCTACGTTTCTCATATTGCAGAGCAAGATTTCGTTGATTCAATAAAAAATGTGATCTATCACCTTGATAGTCCTGTTGCAGGACCAGGTGCGTTTCCACAGTATATGGTGTCACAGTTGGCCAGCCAGCATGTCAAAGTCGTGCTTGGTGGCCAAGGAGGTGATGAGATATTTGGTGGCTATGCACGATATTTACTGGCTTATTTTGAGCAGTGTATACAAGGGGCCATTGATGGAACATTACGGGATGGTAAGTTTGTCGTCACTTATGAGTCGATTATTCCAAATCTACGGACGCTTAAAAATTATAAGCCGATGATGAAAGAATTTTGGGCAGAAGGTCTATTTGAGGCTAAAGATCAGCGATATTTTCGTCTCATCAATCGAGCTAACACAATCCATTCGATACTGGCACCCGGTGTCATTCGTCGTGACGAGACGTTTGATGAGTTTCATGCAATTTTTAATGGAGATAATGTGTCGAATGGTTCCTATTTCGACATGATGACTCACTTCGATTTTAAAACTCTCTTACCCGCGCTATTGCAGGTAGAGGACCGCATGAGTATGGCCCATGGGCTCGAATCGCGAGTACCGTTTCTGGATCATCCCTTGGTTGAGTTTGCCGCCACAGCGCCGGCTAACGTAAAATTTTTTGAATGGTGAGCTAAAACGATGGATTCGTGAGGCATTCGGGAACAAATTGCCCAAGTTAATTAGGAATCGTGAGGACAAAATGGGATTCCCGGTTCCGTTGAATCTCTGGTTTCGCAGAGGTGGAATGGCTCGTGATTTTATTGGGGATATTTTCTCCTCCAGTAGATCTCGCCAAAGACCATATATATCCGACAAATTTGACCTAGACGACTTGTTGAATTCGCAAACTGTATTCGGACGAAATCTTTGGGCGCTTCTTAGCTTAGAGCTTTGGCAACAGAGTTTCATCGATTAAGTCGCTAGTTAACGTGGAAATTCTTTTTCTAGCTAATCGACCGGCCGACAATACTCAGGCGGCGACGGTAACAGAGTACCTTGATGCATTACACCAATATTCTAAGCACACAGTTCATGAAGTATCGATGTTGCATCATTTCCCCGAAAGAATTGATCTGGACCGATTTGATGCGGTGATTACGCATTATTCGCTCTCAATAGGTCCCCTTTTAGTTCATTACCTTGGTGAGCCCCTCATTGAGCGATTAAAGAGATTTAAAGGGCTGAAGGCGGTATTCTTGCAAGACGAATATCGGGAAATCCAGACTTACTGGAAACATATCAACGAGCTGGGGATCGAACTTCTCTTTTCGATTGTACCTGACGATGAGATTCCAAAGGTTTATCCACCCGAAAAAGTGCCGAACTTGCGAATTGTGAACGTGTTGACGGGATACGTTCCACAGGAATTGGCCAAGCGCTCCGTGGCGCCAATTCAAGAGCGCAGTGTCGATGTCGGCTATCGCACTCGACGTATGCCGTTTTGGCTTGGGCGCCTCGGACACGAGAAGTGGTTTATCGCCGATGAATTTCAACGGCGTACTCTAGGCTCGGATCTTAAAATTGATGTAGCCACTACTGAAGGTGCTCGTCTTTACGGAGAATCATGGGTACGTTTTGTCGCATCGTGCAGAGCAGTGTTAGGCGTCGAAAGTGGAGCCAGTATCATAGATTTCGACGGACAGCTGGAGTGTGACGTCGATGAGTACGTTGCGAAGAATCCAAAAGCTTCATTTGAAGAGGTTTCAGAAAAGTTTCTCATTCCTTATGAAGGGGCTCTGCGACTCCACCAAATATCTCCCCGCTGTTTCGAGGCCGAAGCATTGAGGACTCCTATGATCTTATTTGAGGGGCGGTATTCAGATGTTTTGGAGCCAGATCGACATTTCATCACACTGAAAAAAGATTTTTCCAATTTTGATCGTGTGATGGATAAATTGAAAGATCATGAATTTTTGCAAAATATGGCTGACCGGACCTATCAAGAGATCGCGCTGAACGAGACGTGGAGCTATAAAACATTCATAAAAAAGGTCGATTCCGCTCTAGACGCGGTCTCGGAAAAACTTTCATCCCGCCGTGCTTCGAGCCCCTATAGTGAAGTTGAATTCACTCGTGCGGTGAGACTGAGCATAAACTATATTATTCGGCGAAAATTAGTCCTTTTTCTGCAATCGCAGTTACTGGGATACGGTTTTGCGAGAAAAGTGATTTTCTTTGTTTGGGAGATGCTCCCCAGGCCGGTAAAACGGCTAGCGAGGCCATTTGCCAGACTTGTTTCCCGTTGACATCTAAGCATAGGCTTTTCCCTGTGGACGGCAATGTAGTCCGTCATGCAGTAGCTTATTGTTGCGTAACGAATTTTGCCTTCTGGAATTTATGTCCACATTAAAAGAAATATATCGCTTTATCAAGAATAGATACTGTGTGTGCCTTGCTTGGGGTATGTTTGGATTCTTGTCAGTAATTGCCTACGGGTAGGGGATAACGGTGTTGTTATAAACTATGTTCATATGGAGTTAAATTTAGCACTAACTCATTGACTAGCGGCTAATACGCGTGGCCCTTTCGACGGCATGAACTTTGAGTGTACGATAGCCCTCAAGAGTGGATCAATCTCCAGAACACTCCTTTTAACTGCGTACATTTTTTTTGATGTTCATTTGAGGGCAAACACATGGTGTTTTTCGCACAAAAAGGTTGATCGTAGCGAAGCTGTAGCTAGATAGAATTTAATAGAAGATGCATATTGAAAAACGTATATTTGATATCGTATTAGCACTGGGATTGTTGCCCTTCGTATTGCTTCCGCTGGTTGTTATTTCTGTGTTAATCAAAGTAAACTCAACCGGCCCGATTCTTTATTGGAGCGAAAGAGTCGGTCGCTCGGGTCGTCTTTTTAGAATGCCAAAATTTCGTAGTATGCATATGTCAACCCCAACGCTAGCGACGCACCTATTACAAAACCCAGAGAAATGGATCACCCCCTTTGGATCGTTCCTAAGAAAGTCAAGCATGGATGAATTACCACAGATTTGGAGTGTTTTTAAAGGTGAAATGAGTTTCGTAGGGCCTCGACCGGTGCTGGCGAGTCAAACTGAACTTGTTCTCGAAAGGATGAGCCGCGGTATCTATCAGCTGACTCCTGGCATGACTGGATGGGCCCAGATTAACGGTCGAGATAACTTAAGTGATCAGAGAAAACTCGAGTTAGATGTCGAGTATCTTGAGCGACAGTCTATCCGTTTTGACCTTGAGATAATATTGCGAACTGTATTGAAAGTGATTCTTAGAGACGGAGTAACTCACTGAGTTAATCTCTTGGACCTCAGCGAGTGAAACCATGAACGATTCATGCTTGATGATTCTTACTCGATATATTCAGGGGCGTAAGTACGAAGCGATCAATGACGAATAAATCGATAATGCCCAATCAGTCGGGATCTGCATTGGACGACTTCATATTAGTCGGGTTGAATTACGAGACTGCCACGGTTGCCTTACGTGAATATTTATCAATTACAGATGACTGTTTGACGGGCTGCTTAAAAAGTCTTAGTGCGAACGAAGGTGCCAAAGAGGGCCTGATTCTATCAACTTGTAACCGAACAGAAATATACGCAGTCGGTATAGGCCCTGATGTTGTGATGCGTTGGATAGAGGGCTATTTCAAACTTGAGAGAGACACTCTTGCGGATATTGTTTATACCTTGGAAGGCCGAGACGCAGTGAGACATCTCTATCGAGTGGCTAGTGGGCTCGAATCTATGGTTTTAGGAGAGACCCAGATCTTAGGTCAATTAAAGAACGCTTTTAGGGCTGCGGATGATCTGGGGATGGTCCGAGGCGTAACGCGGAAAGTAATCGACTCCACATTTTCGGTAGCGAAGCAGATTCGTACAAACACTGGAATTGGTACGGGCTCCGTAACTTTACCTACTGCGGCGCTCAAAGTTGTTCAAAGAATATTTGGATCACTCAAGGATTCGCGAATTCTTTTTGTCGGGGCTGGCGAGATGATCCGACTGTGTGCAGAATATTTTGATAATGAAAAAAAACGTAGTGTCTCGTTTGCTAACAGAACTCTTGAGAGAGCTCGGAGCCTTTCGTCTGAGTTTGGTGGTGATGCCTTCGAACTCCTTGAAATTTCGGAGCGTCTTCATGAGTATGATGTTGTCGTAACCTGTACGGGGAGTGCCTCCCCTATTCTCCATGACGACATGGTACTAGTTGCAAGCAGTCGAAGGAGACGTCGCCCGTTATTAATCATCGATCTTGCCGTCCCGCGAGATGTTGCGCCGGAGGTGTCTGCGCTTGATGACATTTTTGTTTACACCATAGATGATTTGGGAAAAATTGTTGCAGAGAGCCAGTCAAGCCGTACTGAGGCTGCAGCGTCATCTGCAAAGTATTTAGAGCAGGGACTCAGGTCCTTACAGCATCAATTTAGAAGAGTTGACCGAGTAAAAGTAATAAAGGCGCTGCGTGAACGTGGAGAAAGCATTGGTCGGCTCGAGGTGGATAGGGCTCTTAATCGGGTCAAAAATGGTGAGGATCCTGAAGCGGTCATAACTTCGCTCTCTCGCGCCATCATTAATAAGTTTTTGCACGAACCAAGCCAGTTTCTCAACCGGGAAATTCATCAAGATCATAGCCATTAAATTGAAAATCTTGTCGATTCAATCGATCTTAATATCGAGGAGGAACAATGAAGGCGACACTGAAAGAAAAATTAGAAAAAATAGTCTTGAGATTTGAAGAGCTCAATGCGCTGATGAGCGCTGAGGGCGCCACTGACGACATGGTCAACTTTATGCAATGGACTAAGGAGCACTCTGAAATTTCGTCAATAGTAGAGGACTATATGGCTTACGGCCAAATAATGAAAAATATTCATGAGGCGACGGAGTTAATCAAGGATCCAGATATGAAAGAATTGGCCGAGTCGGAGCTACTTGACTCGGAGAAATGCAAAGCAGAGTTAGAAATCTCGTTACAGACAAAACTTTTACCCAAAGACGAAAATGACGACCGAAATGTATTTCTTGAAATACGCGCAGGTACTGGAGGGGATGAATCAGCGCTTTTTGCAGCGGACTTGCTGAGGATGTATGCCAAGTTTGCCGAGCTGAGAAAATGGAGATTTGAAGTTGTCTCACAACATCAATCTGATCTCGGTGGCTATAAAGAGGTCGTGTGTAAGATCAGCGGTCAAGATGTTTATTCATGGTTAAAATTCGAATCCGGTGGGCACCGCGTCCAGAGAGTCCCCGAGACGGAAACTCAGGGCCGGGTACACACAAGTGCTTGTACAGTTGCGGTTCTTCCAGAGGCTGACGAATTGCACGGTGTTGAGATAAGCCCCGCCGATATTCGTATCGATACATTTAGAGCTTCTGGTGCGGGTGGACAGCACGTGAATAAAACCGACTCAGCGATACGCATTACACATATCCCGAGCGGATTGGTCGTTGAGTGTCAAGACGACAGATCTCAACACAAAAATAAGGCACAGGCACTCTCAGTATTGTCAGCAAAATTGAATGACATGCAGCTACAAGAGCAGCAAAAGAAAGAGGCAGAGGCAAGGAAAACACTAATCGGAAGTGGCGATAGATCTCAACGCATCAGAACCTATAATTTTCCGCAAGGGCGTTTAACTGATCATAGAATTAATCTAACTTTGTACAAGCTCTCTCAGGTATTAGAGGGTGAGATTGATGAGGTCATCGTTAGCCTTAGGGAGGAGTATCAAGCTGAGATGTTAGCGTTGGCAGAAGCTTGAGAGGCGCGTGTCGGTTTACTTTATGACCAAAGGCGCTTTAATGAAGGACGCTAGATTGCTAGCCGACAATATCGACTTAAGTTTGGGAGAGGCGATTGTAGAAATTGAAAGACTCTTTATTCATGCCGCGGGTATATCTCGATTAGACTGGATAAAAACACCGTCGATAGATAATTGGCCTGATGGCCTCAGTCGTT
>JAYQIQ010000005.1:0-18886 GCA_038141705.1 Candidatus Eutrophomonas brisbanensis | reverse complement strand
GCAAGCGCAGTAATGCGTTGAGCTAACCGATACTAATTGCCCGTGCGGCTTGATCCTATAGCCTTGCGTATCGCAGGGATATTGGGACGCTTGCAAGATAAAAGAAAAATCAGCTAAACCAAGACTTCTTCCATTAAGTTAAAGGCAAAGAAAGAATTTAGAGCTTTGCCTGGTAGCAATAGCGAGGTGGTCCCACTCCTTCCCATTCCGAACAGGACCGTGAAACGCCTCAGCGCCGATGATAGTGCGAGGTATACCGTGCGAAAGTAGGACACTGCCAGGCTCCCTATACGAACCCTCTGTTTGCTCACGCACACAGAGGGTTTTTTATTTACTAGAGAGAAGAAAAGTTATCGAAGATTCACGAAAAATCTGTTAAACTAACGATTATTTCGTAAGTAATAACGTGATGGGCCGTAGGCCCATTTTTTATTTCTGACAAACGCGCAATGGACTTAAATCAACTGATAGCGAGTGCTCTACCAAATTTTGGCTGTACCCTAGTGGATTGTGAGCGAGTTAGTGGGGCGAATTTGCTTCGAATACTGATCGATAAAGACGGGGGCGTAACCGTTGATGATTGTGCGCTGGTTAGTAATCATTTGATTCGACTATTTGAAGTTGAGGGTGTGTCATACGATCGGCTTGAGGTCTCGTCACCAGGGCTTGATAGACCACTAATAACTCACGAGGACTACGAACGGTTCAAGGGCGAGTTGGTGAGTGTGCAAACGAATTTACCGATAAACGGAAGGAAAAACTTTAAGGGAGTCCTGAGAGGGCTTAATGCCGAACAGGAGGTTGTAATTTCGATAGAGAATGACCAACAAATCTCGATAGATATAAGAGAAATTAAAAGAACGAAATTAGTTCCTAAAATTTAGAAATGAGGAAACAATAGGATGCGCCGTGAAATGTTGATGCTGGTCGATGCACTGGCTCGCGAGAAAAATGTAGAAAAGGAAGTGGTTTTTGAAGCGCTAGAGTCGGCTTTGGCTTCCGCAACGAAGAAAAAGCTAAAAGCTCCAGATATTGACGTGAGAGTCGCGATAGATCGGCAAACAGGAGAGTACGAGAGCTTTAGACGTTGGGAAGTTGTGACCGACGAAGAATATACTAATGATGAGCGTCAAGTTATTCTCGAAGACATTCAAGAGAAAGATCCAACTTTAAATTTGGGTGATTTTGTTGAGGAGCAGATAGAGGCTATCGAGTTTGGTCGTATCGGCGCTCAAGCCGCAAAACAGGTCGTTCTTCAGAGGATTCGAGACGCTGAGAAGGCGCAAATATTAAACGATTTTCTCGCAAGAAATGAATCAATTTTCACAGGCACGGTTAAGCGCGTTGAGCGAGGTAATATCATCGTCGAATCTGGAAGGGTAGAAGCCATCCTACCTCGAGATCAAATGATTCCACGAGAAAATGTGCGAGTCGGTGATCGTTTGCGAGCCTATCTTCAAAAAGTTGATCGTGAGGCGCGTAACTATCAGGTTATTTTGTCTAGAACTGTTCCGCAGTTTGTTTCAGAACTATTTGCGTTAGAGGTGCCTGAGATCGAAGAGGGATTGTTAGAAATTGTTGGTGCCGCTCGTGACCCAGGGGCGCGTGCCAAGATAGCTGTAAAGTCAAATGATAAACGTTTAGATCCGGTTGGTACTTGTGTGGGAATGAGGGGAACACGGGTTCAGGCGGTAACGAATGAGCTATCTGGCGAGAGGGTGGATATTGTCCTTTGGTCGGATGAGCCGGCTCAATTTATTGTTAACGCTCTAGCCCCCGCTGAGGTTAGCGGCATTACCGTTGACGAGGAAAAACATTCGATGGACATTGTGGTCGCAGAGGAAAATCTTGCTCAGGCGATTGGTCGTGGCGGGCAGAATGTTCGCTTAGCCACCGAACTCACAGGATGGACGCTAAATATTCTGACTGAGGAAGAATCGAACAAGAAAACGGAAGAGGAGTCTGCAGAGGTAAAAGAGATTTTTATCAAGGCGCTAGATGTAGATGAGGAGTTTGCAGAAATTCTTGTCCAAGAAGGGTTCAATTCGCTTGAGGAAATTGCGTACGTTCCAGAGTCTGAACTTTTAGAGATAGAAGGATTCGATGCCGACACGGTTACAGAGTTGAGAACGAGAGCTAGAGATTCTCTTTTGGTTCAGGCGATAGCTGATGAAGAAGGAGCAAAGGCTGCAACGAAAGATTTGTTGAGTGTTTCAGGAATGACTGAAGAGCTCGCCAAAGAGCTTATCGAAAAGGGAATTGACTCACAGGAGGCGCTCGCTGACTTAGCAACCGATGAGCTCGTTGAGCTGGTTACGTTAGATGAGGATCTAGCGAAGGCACTTATTGTGGCCGCGCGAGCACCGTGGTTTGTTGAAGAGTAATTACTTAGGGACGTATTAATGGCTAAAGTTACGGTAAAAGATTTTTCTGAAGAGCTGAAATTGCCCGTGGATAGGCTAATTGCGCAGCTTCAATCTGCTGGCGTTAAAAAGTCCTTAGATGTTGAAACGCAGCTTACGGAAGCTGATAAGCAAAAGCTTCTGGATTACCTGCGTAGTGACGGCGCTGCGAAGCCAAGGGCAAAGATCACGTTAACTAGACGGCAGACAACTGAGATAAAGAAATCTGACAGCTCGGGTAACCGAAGAACCATAAAAGTGGAAGTCAGAAAAAAGAGGGTATTAGTCAAGAATGTCGATAGCCCGAGCCCTGAAGCGCCAATCGAGAAAGCAACTCCAACGGAAGGACTTGATTGGAAGACGATGAGGTGGCGGCGCGGAAGCAAGAGTCCCAGCGACAATCGGAATTGCTCGCTCGGCAAGCAGCCGAACTGGTGGAGCGAGAAGCTGAGAAAAAGAGACGACTCGATAAAAAGCAAAAAGATGAACAAGAAAAGCTGGCTAAAGAAGAAGCTGAGCGTTTAAGCAAGTCCGCCGATAAAGGCAAAGGGGCGCCGAAGGCTGATGACCATACGCTTCACGCGCCGGCAGCCCGCGAGGGAGCAAAGAAGGCAAACAAAAAAGACCGAAACCAGAAAACCAAGGACTGGGAGGAAAGTCAGAGCGCTAAGCGTGGGATCAAGACTAGAGGCGATTTCACGGCGGGTCTTCGAGAAGGCTGGCACGGGAGAGGAAAACCTCATAAGAAAGAGCAAAGCCAAAATATCCAAACTCAAATTGAGCCCGTTGTCCGCGAGGTAGTGGTCCCAGAAACAATTACCGTTTCGGAACTAGCGCACAACATGTCTGTGAAAGCGGCTGAGGTAATCAAGGTGTTTATGAAGTTGGGTCAGATGGTCACTATCAACCAAGTCATTGACCAAGATACAGCGATGATCATCATCGACGAAATGGGTCATAAGGCGAAGCTAGCAAAAACATCTGATCCAGAATCTTTTCTTGAGGAGAATGGCGATGATGCGAATGCGCCGGTCGTCAAGCGAGCTCCTGTAGTAACCGTGATGGGGCACGTGGATCACGGAAAAACATCGTTACTCGATTTTATTCGCACGACCCGAGTTGCAAGTGGTGAGGCAGGAGGTATTACTCAGCATATCGGTGCCTATCACGTAGAAACAAAAAAAGGAATGGTAACGTTTCTTGATACCCCGGGACACGAGGCATTTACGGCGATGCGTGCGCGTGGTGCGCGAGCAACCGATATCGTCGTTCTGGTCGTTGCTGCTGATGACGGGGTCATGCCTCAAACGATTGAGGCGGTACATCACGCTAAGGCTGGCGGCACTCCACTTGTTGTAGCGGTTAATAAAATGGATAAGGTCGAGGCTAACCCTGAAAGGATCAAGCAGGAGCTATCGCAGCAAGAAGTGGTCCCAGAAGATTGGGGAGGGGATACGATGTTCGTGCCGGTCTCAGCCAAAACGGGAGAGGGGATTGACGCTCTACTCGACTCGGTTCTTTTGCAAGCGGAGATGCTTGACTTAAAGGCTCCTGTTGAAAGTTCCGCTAAGGGCGTAGTGGTTGAGTCGCGGTTAGATCGTGGTAAAGGTCCTGTTGCAACCATCCTCGTTCAGAGTGGAACACTCAAAAAGGGAGATATCGTTCTCGCTGGTGGAGTATTCGGTCGAGTTCGAGCAATGCTGGATGAAAATGGAAAATCGATTGAAATGGCTGGACCATCGATCCCAACCGAGGTGCAGGGGCTTTCCGAGGTTCCTGGAGCGGGTGAGGAGGTAGTCGTTCTTCGTGATGAGAAAAAAGCGAGAGAAATAGCGCTATTCAGGCAAGGAAAATTCAGAGAGGTGAAACTTGCGAAGCAGCAAGCAGCAAAACTTGAGAATATTTTTGAGAATATGGGTTCGGGTGAGTCCAAGACGCTTGCTTTAATCATTAAGGCCGATGTGCAAGGCTCATGCGAGGCAATATCACATGCGCTGACCAAATTATCAACTGAGGAGGTCAAGGTAAGCATTGTTCACTCCGGCGTAGGTGGTATTAATGACTCTGATGTCAATCTCGCGCTGGCATCTAATGCGGTCCTCATGGGGTTTAATACTCGAGCTGATGCTACTGCTCGAAAACTTATCCAGAACAATGGGTTGGATGTTCGTTATTACAATGTGATTTATGATGCGGTCGACGATGTTAAGTCAGCGTTGGGCGGCATGCTAACTCCTGACAAAAAGGAAGAGACGCTTGGTCTCGTGGAGATTCGTCAGGTTTTCCGAATTTCAAAAGTTGGGGTGGTGGCTGGGTGCTACGTTTTGGAGGGCGCGGTAAAGCGTGGTGCGTCGGTTCGGTTACTCCGTGACAACGTTGTAATTTTTGAAGGGGAGCTTGATACGCTCAAGCGCTTCAAAGAAGACGTTCGAGAAGTTAAATCTGGTTTTGAGTGTGGCCTATCGCTAAAGAATTACTCCGATATAAAAGAGGGAGATCAACTAGAGGTCTTTGAGGTGAAGGAAGTTGCTCGCTCGCTTTGATCGTTGTTCAAATAGATTATTTGAAACCGGGATATGAAGAAGCGGCAGCGAAGCGGAAGACTCTCTGATTTTTTGACGAAAGAGCTTTCGGTAATTATACGAAATGAGATCAGAGATCCCAGGGTTGGGCTTATTACTATTACGGATGTGGTTGTTAGTAATGATAATTCACATGCGAAAATTTATTTCACGAGCCTCGTGGATGAAAGTCAGCGAAAATCCATTGAGGAGGTGCTAAACAATGCTAAGGGGTTCCTTAGAACGAGGATTTCCCAATCTCTTAATATGCGCTCCTCTCCTGCGCTACGTTTTTTTTATGATGAAATTTCTGAGCGAAGCAATCGTATAAACGAGTTGCTGGCAGCCGCTAAGAGCCACACAGATTAGCTCTCGAGTTTTCCAGTATTACATTTATGCCTCACGGAATTCTCCACCTCGATAAGCCAGTCGGACTCACCTCCAATTCAGCTCTCCAGCGTGTTCGCCGTCTTTTTGGGCGAAAGGTTAAGGCTGGTTATGCTGGCACCCTTGACCCCATGGCAACTGGTGTCCTACCTATTTTTATTGGTGAAGCCACAAAATTCATAAGCTACACGAGCGAGTCGGTAAAGAGTTATGAGGCGCTAGTTCAACTCGGTTGGACGAGTACCACGGGGGACCGTGAAGGCAAGCTCGCTAAGGCTGCAGATATCCACTTTGACGATGAGGATATGGTTGCGGTCGTTAAACATTTCAGCGGTACTTTGCTGCAAGTTCCGCCGATGTATAGCGCGATAAAGGTAAGTGGGAAGCCACTCTATAGCTATGCTCGAAGCGGCGTGGAGATAGAGAGGGCGCCAAGAACGATTGTTGTATATGAATTGAAATTGGAAATAATAGCTGACCAAATGATGAAGATGTGGGTAACTTGCAGCAAGGGTACATACGTCAGGGTGTTGGCTGAGGATATAGCAAAGTATTTGAGGACCGGAGGCTACCTTACCGAGTTAAGAAGAACGAGGGTTGGTGATATTGGGGAAACCGAGACGTTAAAACTGGATTATCTTGATAGTTTGTCTTCAAGTGAGTTGCCGCGGGTTTTAAGGCCGCTTGATTCATGTTTGGGCGGATTGGCAAAAATTAAGGTTTGTAATGAATTTAAAAATAGATTAATCAACGGTTTAGCGGTTAACGTTGAGGACGATTCTCAGTCAAGTTGCAAAGTTTGGCCTGTCCACGTAAGGCTGTATGACGGCGCTGATCTTTTTTTTGGGGTTGGAGAATTTCATAAAACTGGCGAGCTTCGAGCCAAAAGGCTTTTATCTACGAGCTTTTTATGGGGGGCAACCCAATGATAATTCTTTGTATTAAATGTATTAAATGTATATAATCTCGGGTTTTTCACTAGGGACCAAAGAGAACATGACTGCCACTGCAGCGGAAAAAGCGAAGATTGTTGAAGATTTCCAGAAGGCCAAGGGAGACACGGGATCTCCAGAGGTGCAGATAGCTCTGCTCACAAGCCGAATCAATGAGTTAACTGAGCACTTTAAGATTCACTCTAAAGACAATCATTCTCGTAGGGGATTGTTGAAGATGGTTAGCCGTCGTAGAAAGATGTTGGATTACGTGAAAGGCAAAAACGTCGACCGCTACAGAAAAGTCATCGAAAGCCTAGGTTTGAGAAAGTAATTTATTGATTGTGCAAATTGAAGTAGTCGATAAGTCAGGTTGTAGTTTTTATTAATGTAAATTGGCGCGGGTTGTCCGCGCCTTATTTTTTTGGGTGATCATTTTGAATAATTTGAATAGTGTGAAAAGAACAATTAATTTTGGTCAACATGAGTTGACATTGGAAACTGGTGAGATCGCGCGTCAATCGTCAGGTGCAGTTTTGGTTTCCTTGGGTGAAACCGTCGTTTTGGTTACAGTTGTTGGTAAAAAAGGAGGCAAAGCCTGGGCAAGATTTTTTCCCGCTCACTGTTGATTATCAGGAGAAGACGTATGCTGCTGGAAAGATTCCTGGCGGATTTTTCAAGCGTGAGGGAAGACCTTCTGAGAAGGAAATTTTAACCAGCCGATTAATCGATCGGCCAATTCGTCCTCTTTTCCCGGATGGGTTCTTCAACGAGGTTCAGGTCATCGCTACCGTCCTCTCGTGTGATCCAGAAATTGATCCAGATATACCAGCGATGATTGGGGCATCAGCCGCGCTATCAATCTCTGGAATCCCGTTTGATGGGCCTATAGGGGCAACGCGAGTCGGTTATGTGGGCGGACAATATGTTCTAAATCCAACCGCTAGCCAGTTAAAAGAAACTCAACTGGACTTAGTTGTCGCTGGAACTAAGCAAGCAGTTTTGATGGTTGAGTCTGAGGCTGATCAGTTGTCGGAGGACGTAATGCTGGGTGCTGTAGTTTTTGGGCACGATAGTATGCAAGTAGTTATCGATGCCATTAACGACTTGGCGGATGAGGCTGGTAAGCCACTCTGGGACTGGTCTCCAGCTGAGAAAGATCAAGCATTGGTTGCTCGAGTCAAGGAGCTTGGAGAGCCTGGTCTTCGTGACGCTTATAGTATCAAGCTTAAGCAAGAGCGTAGCTCCAAGGTTCATGAAGTGTTTGATTCGGTCATCTCTGAGATATGTGGAGAGGACGACGGCCTCAAAGGTACGGTTTATGACTATTTAGGGAGTCTCGAGAAGGAGATTGTTCGTGGCCAGATACTTGCGGGAGAGCCTCGTATTGATGGACGTGACACGAGAACAGTCAGGCCAATATCTATAAGAACCGGTGTTCTACCGAGGACGCATGGTTCTGCGCTATTTACGCGAGGAGAGACGCAAGCACTGGTTGTCTCCACCCTTGGCACTGCTAGAGATGAGCAAATTATTGATGCGCTTCAGGGAGAGTATCGCGACCACTTTATGCTCCATTACAACATGCCGCCGTATGCGACTGGAGAGGCTGGCAGGTTTGGATCGCCTAAGCGCAGAGAAATTGGGCATGGACGGTTGGCTAAGCGTGCACTTGCAGCGGTCATTCCTTCTCAAGAGGAGTTTGGATATTCTCTACGCGTTGTTTCTGAGATCACTGAGTCCAACGGTTCGAGCTCGATGGCATCGGTCTGCGGCGGATGTCTTGCGCTGATGGATGCTGGTGTACCGCTAAAGGCGCACGTTGCTGGGATCGCAATGGGGTTGATCAAGGACGGCAACAGGTTTGCTGTGCTAACTGATATTTTGGGAGATGAAGATCACCTTGGTGATATGGACTTCAAGGTTGCTGGATCTGAAACGGGTATAACCGCGCTTCAGATGGACATAAAAATTCAGGGAATCACGAAAGAAATAATGCAAATAGCGCTCCAGCAAGCGCGAGAGGCACGACTTCATATTCTTGGAAAAATGACTGCGGCGATATCGGGTTCTAGAGAGGAGCTCTCAGCGTACGCGCCTCGGATGATCCAAATGAAGATCAAGCCTGAGAAAATTCGCGATGTGATCGGGAAAGGTGGAGCGGTTATCCGTGCAATTACCGAGGAGACTGGAACTACGATTGATATTCAAGACGATGGCTCGGTCACGATAGCGTGTATTTCATCGACCGGCGGAGAAGCTGCAAAGAAACGCATCGAAGAGCTCACGGCTGAGGTTGAAGTTGGTCAGATCTACAATGGTGAGGTTCTTAAGCTTCTAGACTTTGGGGCTATTGTGAGTGTGTTGCCAGGAAAAGATGGTTTACTTCACATTTCTCAGATAGCAGAGGAGCGGGTTAATGCGGTGTCCGACTATTTGAAAGAAGGTCAGCAAGTTCGAGTGAAGGTGCTCGAGGCAGACGACAAAGGTCGATTAAGGCTTAGCATGAAAGCTGTTCTAGCCGATGAAAGAAAAGATGAACCCTCTGACGAGGCCTAATCTAAAAGCCCGCGAAAGCGGGCTTTTTTATTTCTGTTAGGCTCTACGTATGACAAAAAATATAGCTATGAGAAGTGGTGGAGAGATACTGGTTGATCAGCTTTTAGTGCATGGGGTTGATACAGCTTTTTGCGTGCCCGGAGAGAGCTATCTTGATGTGCTGAATGCACTTTCTCGAAAAAAATATCAGATTAAGCTTATTGTTACGCGGCAGGACGGTAGTGCGTCTTTTATGGCTGAGGCTTTTGGAAAAGCAACAGGTCGACCTGGCATTTGTTTTGTGACGCGAGGACCAGGTGCAACCAACGCTAGCATTGGCGTCCATACAGCTTTTCAAGATTCAAGCCCGATGGTGTTATTTGTCGGGCAAGTTGGTGGCGACATGGTTGAGCGGGAGGCCTTTCAGGAGGTCGATTATCGACGAATGTTTGGTCAAATGACGAAATGGGTCGCGCAAATTGATCGTGCAGATCGCATACCGGAGTACGTTGCAAGAGCATTTCAGGTAGCTACCTCGGGGCGGCCTGGTCCAGTGGTGCTGGCACTGCCAGAGGATATGTTGGTCACCAAAGAGGCTGTAGCAGACGCTAAACCGATTCAAAGCATTCGATACGCTGCTGATAATGATTCTCTTGCTGAAATCCGAAAACTTTTGTTGGAAAGCAAAAAGCCACTTTTGCTACTCGGTGGTTCTGGGTGGACTGAGAAGGCCTGTGAAAACATAAAGACGTTCAGCGAAAGAAATAATCTCCCCGTAGCATGTACATTCAGACGGCAGGATCTTATAGGCAATCGCCACTCCAATTATGTTGGAGACGTTGGCATCGGAATTAATCCAAAACTTGCTGGCGTTGTTCGTGAAAGTGATCTGTTGCTAGTGGTGGGAGCGCGGTTGGGCGAGATGACCACTGGAGGGTATTCTCTTTTGAGGCCCCCGGTGCTGGACAAACGGCTTGTGCATATTCATCCGGGTGTAGAAGAGCTCGGGCGCGTTTTCCAAGCAGAGGTCATGGTTAATGCGGATCTCGAATCTATATCCAGTCAGTTGTCGAATATGGATCCCGTCGAATGTAACTGGGGCGACTGGAGACTAAACGCAAGAAAAGCGTATGAGGAAAATGTCGTTCCGGTATCGATGGGTGGTGACGTTGATCTTGCTGAAGTAATGCAAATCATGGAGCGTAAGCTTCCTCGAGACACTGTCATGGTAAATGGTGCAGGAAATTTTTCTGGTTGGATTCATCGCTACTGGAAATACTCCGGTTATCGGTCACAATTAGCACCAACGAATGGTGCGATGGGGTATGGCGTCCCAGCTGGAATAGCTGCAAAGATTGCGTTTCCTAATAGAACTGTCGTTAGCGTTTCTGGTGATGGTTGTTTCCTAATGAATGGGCAGGAACTCGCTACAGCAGCGCAGTACGACCTGAAGTTGTTATTCCTTGTATTCAACAACGGGATGTACGGAACGATTAGGATGCATCAGGAGAGGGAATATCCGAATCATGTTTATGGAACGTCGTTAAAGAATCCTGATTTTGCTGCGTTGGCTAGAGCCTATGGATTGCACGGTGCGACAGTTGAAAGTACAAGCCAGTTTGAGGAGCAACTCGCAATAGCGCTTAGTGCGGATACAGCGGCATTAATAGAGATCAAAACCGACCCTGAAATTATTACAACCTGCACGACATTATCTGCTATTCGAGATCGCGGCAGATAAACTAGAAATTTGTTATTGACTTGGCTAACCCATCTCGTCTGGGTTCGGATCCACCGATGAAGCCGTTTTGGGTTTTAGAAATAACTTGCGAGGCTCCAAAGTCAAAAGAGCCATAGGGAATTGGATTGATGGTATGCCCTTTAGCTTGCAGGGAATGAAGTATTTCGGGCTGATAGGAGTCTTCAACAACGAGATTCCCTTCTTTGTTAAGTTTCCACCTTGAGTGATTAATCGCTTGTTGTGGGTCCTGTTTGTCTCTTGCCATCGCGCGACATATTTGAAGGTGACCTTGTGCCTGCATATCGCCCCCCATTACCCCGAAGCTTGAGTGAGCAGCATTCCCTCTGGTGATGAATCCTGGGATGATCGTATGAAATGGTTTTTTACCGCCCTTCACGCAGTTTGGGTGTTTCGGGTCTACAACGAAGCCAGCGGCACGATTCTGTAAGCTAATGCCGGTTCCGGGTATAACAATTCCGGAGCCAAAGCCCATGTAATTCGACTGGATAAATGAAACCATCATTCCATTGGAGTCGGCTGTTGATAGATAGACCGTATCGGAGTTTTCACCAGGAGAGCTGGCAGGGGTTTTGCAAGTCTCGTTAAGTTTTATTTGCTTCGCGAGTTGTTTTAATCGAGATGTATCGAGCAGTTGGTCGATCGATATTTTCATAAAATCAGGGTCTGCGATATGCTGATACGCGTCATTGAATGCCAATCGCATTGCTTCAATCTCCAGATGAATACGATCGGCTTCAGTCAAGTCGAAGATTTTGTCTTCAAACTCGTCAAGAATAGTTAATGCCATAAGAGTGGCAATTCCTTGACCATTCGGTGGAATTTCATGAACTGTGATATCGCGATAATTTGCTTGTATGGGCTTCACCCACTCAGCTTTATGTGATTGCAGATCTCGGAGTGTTAGTTTTCCGCCGTTTTGATTTGAATGATTGATTAATTCAGAAGCTAGTTTTCCCTCGTAAAAATCCTGACCACATGATTTGGCTATTAAATGTAAGGTACGCGCCTGTGTTGGATTACGGAAAATCTCGCCCGCGACAGGGGCTCTTCCGTTGGGAAGGAAGGCTTCGGAAAAACCAGGAATATCTTTTTAAACGAGGAGCTTGTTCAAACCATTGTCTTGCGATGATTGGGGTAACTGCGAAACCTGAGGTCGCGTGCTCAATGGCAGGCTCGAAAAGCTTTTCAAAGTTTAGTTTCCCAAATTTTTGTGAAAGTGCCGCCCACGCTGATACCGCACCGGGTACAGTAACACTAGCCCAGCCTTCCTTCGGCATTTCAGGTTGGGTAATGAAATCATCCGTTTTCCATTCTTCTGGGAATCGCCCAGACGCATTCAGGCCATGCAATTTGTTTCCATCCCAAACGATACAAAATGCATCAGAGCCGATGCCATTCATGGTTGGTTCTACAACAGTTAGGGTGATTGCGGTTGCAATAGCGGCATCGACAGCATTTCCGCCCAATTTAATCATTTGGAGTCCGGCATCGACTGCTAACGGTTGTGTCGTTGCAACGATATTTTCACCGGTTATAGATTTTCTGGGGCTCTGCATGGATCGATAACTTACGAATTCAAAGTCATGGGGAACAGCTATAATCTATAGATCTGTTGTCACTGCTAGCTGATAGTAACTTAGATTTCATGAAATTGGTTGTTCAGTCTGTAATAGAAGCGTCTCCTAAGGCCACCGATTAGATTGCGCTTATGGATATCGCTGGCTTTATTCAAATACTGAGTTTGTACGCTCTTCCGGCAATTTTGGCCATCACACTTCATGAGGCTGCTCATGGGTACGCTGCCAAGAGGCTAGGGATTTGACTGCTTACCAAGAGGGAAGAATATCGTTAAACCCCCTAAAACACATCGATCCAATCGGAACTTTAGTTGTGCCAGCGGTGCTTCTCATCGCGAGCGGTGGAAAGTTGGCGTTTGGTTGGGCAAAACCAGTTCCAGTGAATTTTTCCCGATTGCGTAACCCCAAAAAGGATATGTTTTGGGTAGCTGCGGCTGGACCTGCGGTAAATTTACTTATGGCGATCGGGTGGGCGATTGTTTTTAAATTAGTTGTAACGTCCCCGGTAAATTACTTCACGGATCCAGCGCTTGCTATGGCTCAAGGTGGAATCGTTATCAATTTGGTTCTGATGGTGCTTAATCTCTTACCCATCCCACCTTTGGATGGAGGACGAATTGCTGTGAGTTTACTTCCAAATTCTATGGCTTACTCACTAGCAAGACTTGAGCCATATGGACTGCTAATAATCATGTTGTTGATGGTGACTGATATCCTTGGGTCGATTATGTACCCTATCATTGGCGGTTTTTTATATTCGATTAAATTGATTTTCGGGGTTTAAGAGGGGAGTGTTCATTTTTGATGTTTGATGATCGAGTTTTATCTGGAATGCGACCGACTGGCGCACTGCATCTGGGGCATTACAACGGTGTACTAGAAAATTGGTTGAAACTGCAGAATGAATACCAGTGCTTATTCTTTGTTGCAGATTGGCACGCGCTCACTACTCATTACGATTCCCCGGAGATAATCGAGGAAAATGTATGGGAGATGTTGATTGATTGGTTGGCGGCCGGAATAGATCCGTCCCAAGCTACTTTATTTATCCAGTCAAAAGTACCCGAGCATGCAGAGTTGCACTTGTTAATGTCGATGATTACCCCTTTGGGTTGGCTAGAGCGGGTTCCCACTTACAAGGATCAACAAGAAAAATTGTCTGAGAAGGATCTTTCAACTTATGGATTCCTAGGTTATCCATTGCTCCAGTCGGCTGACATTCTAATTTATCGTGCAAATTTAGTTCCGGTAGGCGAGGATCAAGTGCCCCACATCGAATTTACGAGAGAAATCGCCAGGCGGTTTAATCATATATACGGTAAAGAAGTTGGTTTTGAGCAAAAGGCAGAGGAAGCAATAAAGACTCTGGGAAGCAAACGAGCAAAGCTTTACCGTGAACTTAGAAACAAATATCAAGAGCAGGGTGATATCGCTGCGCTCGATTCTGGTAGAGCATTACTTGAGGAGTCTGCCAATTTGTCATTAGGAGACCGTGAGCGCTTATTTGGGTATTTAGAGGGTGGCGGTAAGATGATTCTTTCTGAGCCGCAATCACTTTTGACAGCTGCGTCGAAAATGCCGGGCCTTGACGGACAAAAAATGTCTAAGTCGTATAACAATACGATCTCACTTCGTGAAGACGACGAATCGATTAGTAAAAAGGTGAGAAAAATGCCTACAGATCCTGCGCGGATTCGTAGAGATGACCCAGGCGACCCCGCAAAGTGTCCAGTTTGGCAACTGCATGAAATTTACTCAGATGAAAAAACGAAAGACTGGGTGGTTAGTGGGTGCAAAAATGCTGGGATCGGATGTATCGAGTGCAAGGAGCCGGTCGTGGCTTCTATACAAAAATCGTTACGACCAATCAGAGAGCGCGCTCAAAAGTTTATTGATGATCCAGCCTTGGTGCGAAATATCATCGCTGATGGAAATGATAAGGCAAGGAAGATTGCCCAAGAGACAATGAGGGACGTGCGAGAAGTTATGGGGTTAGATTACGGCTGATACACGATCAGCGTTTTTGTCTTAACAAGCGCTGTTGTTCCCGTTGCCAATCCTTTTCCTTGGTCGCCGCTCTTTTGTCATGTTGTTTCTTACCTTTTGCGAGACCCACCTCGAGTTTTATTCGTCCCTTCGAGTAATGAAAATTTAGAGGTGTGAGTGTGTAGCCAGCGCGTTCGACTTTTCCAATTAATTTGGATATTTGTTCTGCATGCAGAAGAAGCTTCCGCGTACGGATTGGATCTGCTTTTTCGTGCGTCGATGTTGATTCCAAGGGGCTTATATGCGAGCCAATTAAAAATAATTCTTCGTTTTTTATAACGACATAGGCTTCCTTCAATTGGGCGCGCCCAGCACGAATCGATTTTACCTCCCAGCCTAAAAGCGATAAGCCCGCCTCATAGCGTTCTTCGATAAAATAATCGTGGAAAGCTTTTTTTGTTTTGAACAATGCTCATGAATACGTAGGCGCTAAAAACAATGCAAATTAAGATCGCTAAAGCGTCAATTGTAGGCTAAATCAAGTGCTATGACCCATATAGAAAAAATTGTTCTTGTGCCTCACAAAGCTAAATCGATGTACGACCTTGTTAATGATATCGAGAGTTATCCTGATTTTCTGCCATGGTGCGGTGGGGCTCGAGTAGTTCAACGTGAGGTGAACGAAATGGTGGCGGAAATCGATATCAAATTTAAGGGGGTTTCTCAATCGTTCTCCACGAGAAATCGGATTTCAGAGCCAACCCAAGATGCAGTCGGTGAGATAAATATGGAGCTCGTTTCGGGCCCTTTTAAAAATCTTTCTGGACGGTGGAGCTTTAAGGGTATCGATGATCTTGGTTGTAGGGTTATGTTCTCTTTGAGCTATGAGTTTTCTAATGCGCTTTTAGAGAAAATCTTAGGTCCAATCTTCAATTCGATTACCAGTACATTTGTAGATTCATTTGTGACTCGAGCTCAGAAGGTATGTAATGAGTAACGCCGAAAGCAGAGTGGAGATCATTTATGCATCTACTTTTCGCGATTTTTCATTCTCGGCGGTTCTTCCTCGTGGTGAATATCGTATTTCTGATTTGTTTGATGATTCTAAAGTTTGCAATTGGTTACAGGAGAATGCAATCAAGGTCTCAAGTGTAGGGGTGTGGGGTAAAAAAGGTTTCTAGCGATTATGTTCTCAAGGGCGGAGATCGTGTTGAGATTTATCGCCCCCTTATCGCAGACCCCAAGGATTTGAGAAGGAGAGGGTTGCTCGGCAGAAAAACTCTGACAGTTAACGGTGCTCGTATGGCGGCGAGTTCGCTTGCTCGATTCCAAGTTTGGCGAATGCGCTGGCATCACTAGAAAACTCTAAAGTCTCCACGTAATTTCCATTGGCAAATGATTTTTCTGCTTTTTCGAGATTTTCTTTTGCGAGAATCCACAGGGACCCGAGCTCTGCAGCTTTTGTTACAAGTAATCGAGCTTCCTCCAGGGCGCTGAACGCCGTTGAATGCGGATCGAATCGGCTGTGGCGAGCGAGCTTTGGATGGTCAAACTTAACAGCACCAAGAATATTGATCTAACTTTAGTTGAACCCACGTGACACCGCTAGCAATCGCTAATTTTGAGTAGGCATGGATATATCGTATAATAGCGTCTTTGGGCGACTAAAAACATGAGAATTAACCAAAAGGCGCTGACTTTTGACGACGTGCTCTAGTCCCTGCACATTCTTCTGTGCTCCCGCGAGACGTCTCGTTAGCTTCTAAATTATCAAAAAACATTTCACTGAACATCCCGGTTGTTTCCGCGGCCATGGATACTGTGACCGAGTCTCGCTTGGCTATTGCCATTGCCCTTGAAGGTGGGATTGGGATTATTCACAAGAATATGACGCCTGAGATTCAAGCGCGGGAAGTTTCTAAGGTCAAACGCTTTGAAAATGGAGTAGTGAAGGATCCTGTGACGATTACGTCTGAGATGAGTGTCAAGGATGTTTTTGCTCAACGAAGCAACATAAGATTTCTGGACTTCCTGTTGTTGACGCCGGCAGAGTTGTAGGCCTTGTTACCAATCGTGATATGCGCTTTGAAACAAACCTAAATCAGTCAGTCGCTAAAATTATGACTCCTGCGGAGAAATTGGTCACAGTTGACGGAAGGTGCGAGCAATGAGGAAGCAATGCGGTTGATGCATAAACACCGTATTGAGCGGGTTCTCGTCGTAGATAAAAATTTTCACCTCAAGGGTCTCATTACAGTGAAAGATATTTTGATGTCTTCTGAGTACCCGAAAGCCGCTAAAGATAAGCAAGGTAGTCTGCTGGTGGGGGCTGCAGTGGGGGTTGGCGAAGGAACGGATGAGCGTATTGAAAAACTGGTGAATGCTGGGGTGGATGTGATTGTTGTCGATACGGCACATGGGCATTCTCAAGGGGTGATCGACAGAGTATCTTGGGTTAAGCGTAACTTTAGTTCAGTCGAAGTGATTGGTGGAAATATTGCCACAGCCGATGCAGCCAAGGCGTTGGTCCAGGCTGGCGCAGATGGAGTGAAAGTAGGAATAGGCCCTGGATCAATTTGTACCACTCGAGTAGTTGCAGGTGTTGGCGTTCCGCAAATCACGGCGATCGATAATGTCGCGAGTGCAATTGTAAAAGATGGAATACCACTTATAGCCGACGGAGGAATTCGGTACTCTGGTGACATCGCGAAAGCGATTGCAGCAGGAGCATCAACGGTAATGCTCGGAGGTCTACTCGCTGGTACAGAAGAAGCCCCTGGAGAAATAGAGCTGTACCAAGGAGATCGTATAAATCTTACCGTGGTATGGGCTCAATCTCGGCGATGCAGAAAGGGTCAAGTGATCGATATTTTCAGGACGGGCAAGAGGGTGAGGCGGAAAAATTAGTCCCAGAGGGTGTGGAAGGTAGAGTTCCTTACAAGGGCTCTGCGGTGGCTGTTTTGCATCAATTGGTAGGTGGGCTACGCTCCTCGATGGGGTATCTTGGATGTGCGACGATAAACGAGGCGCATGAGCGCGCGGAGTTCGTCGAAATATCTGCTTCAGGCATAAAGGAATCTCATGTGCATGATGTGCAAATAGTAAAAGAAGCTCCAAATTATCGGGTTGAATAACTTTTTCGTTAATTTTTTCTTTGGCTAGCTGATAGCCACGTAGTTCGTCATGCAAGCAAACAAAATCCTCATTTTAGACTTTGATCTCAGTACACGCAGTTAATCGCGCGGCGTATCCGTGAAATGGGTGTTTACTGTGAGTTGCATCCCTATGATTATCCGTTTGAGGATATACAGTCGTTTGATCCAAGCGGAATAATTTTGTCCGGGGGCCTGCTTCGGTATATGACTCAAGTGAGAGCCCGAAAGCGCATCAAGAGATCTTCAAGATGGGTAAGCCCGTGCTCGGTATTTGCTATGGAATGCAGACTATGGCTGAACAACTAGGCGGAAGAGTTGAAAATGCCGAGAAGCGGGAATTCGGTTTTGCAGAGGTCAGGGCGCGTGGGCATTCAGACCTTCTAAGAGATATTCAAGACCGCTCGAATTCCGAGGGACATGGTTTTTGGAAGTCTGGATGAGTCATGGCGATAAGGTAGTTGAAATCCCAGATGGCTTCAAAATCATAGCCTCTAATGAATCCACTCCCATAGCTGGGATAGGGGATGATTCTCGCAATATGTATGGTTTGCAGTTTCATCCAGAGGTCACGCATACCAAATTAGGTCGTGAGATTATTTCAAGGTTCGTGTTAGAGGATATGCGATCTAAAACCTGATTGGACAATGCCCAACTATGTCGCAGAGTCTGTTGAGGCTATCCGAGAACAAGTCGGTAAAGAGCATGTCATTCTAGGGTTATCTGGCGGTGTGGATTCGTCGGTAGCAGCAGCACTGATACACAAAGCGATTGGTGATCAATTAACTTGCGTTTTTGTCGACACTGGCCTGCTTAGATTGAATGAGGCGGATCAGGTAATGAAGACCTTTCGTGAAAACTTGGGTGTCAAGGTTATTCATGTGGACGCAGAAAAAAATAGATTTCTAGAAAAACTCTCAGGTGTAGTAGATCCCGAACAGAAGAGAAAAATAATAGGCAAAGAGTTTGTTGAGATTTTTCAGGGAGGAGGCGGAAAAAATTAAAGACGCAAAGTGGCTTGCGCAAGGAACGATCTATCCTGATGTGATTGAGTCAGCTGGTGCAAAAAAACAAAAAAGCAAAAACAATGATAAAGTCTCATCATAACGTCAGGGGGATTACCTGACACATTAAACTTAAAATTACTCGAGCCGCTTCGAGATTTGTTTAAAGACGAAGTGAGAAAATTGGGCGAAGAATTAGGTTTACCACATGCGATGGTGTACCGACATCCATTTCCTGGCCCGGGTCTCGGGGTCAGAATTTTGGGAGCAGTTAGTAAAAAATATGCGGATATGCTTCGATTTGCCGATGCTATATTCATCGAGGAGTTATACGCATCTGGTTGGTATGAAAAAACTGCGCAAGCTTTTTGTGTGTTTTTACCAGTTAAGTCCGTTGGCGTTATGGGAGATGGCAGGACATACGAGTACGTTGTAGCTATTAGGGCGGTAGAGACCTCAGACTTTATGACGGCGAATTGGGCGGAGCTGCCTTACTCGTTGCTTTCGAAAATATCCAATCGAATAATTAATGAGGTGCGTGGAATTAATCGCGTTGTATACGATATTTCCGGGAAACCGCCTGCT
>JAYQIQ010000004.1:0-1680473 GCA_038141705.1 Candidatus Eutrophomonas brisbanensis | reverse complement strand
TAAGGGCCGCCTAGAGCATTGTCAACAAACCTTAATACAGCTGGCTTACAGAGAATGTGGGCCAGCTTTTTTTCGCCAGCTGCTCGATGTCTGTCAAATGTGTAGGCCATTTGTCTTGCGTCATTTGCGCTGACTTTTGCGTTTAATTGCTAAGACACAATGTCCGCACTCGATGTCCTCGAGCTAGTGGCTCATATCGTGAGCCACCGGCTAAAAGAGCACTACCTTATTTTTTTGAATTAGAAGTAAATTCCTTCGTAACTTGTGCGTTTTTTGCTGTTGTTTTTCTTCTTAGAATCTTTCTCGCCGTAAACCGTATTGATGAAATCGGTCTTAAATGTTGGGCTCGAGACGTATCCATAACCCAATCCGTACAGCAGACCTAAGCTTGGGCCGCCAGGCAACGCACCAACCAAAGCCGCTAACCCATATTGCCCTGGTGTCTCGTAAAGAGCCTTGATGACGTTCCATTCAGCTGTATTTGTGTTGTCGCTATTCTTGATAAAGAAGTTGGCTATCTTCCCAATGTTAAGCAGAATGTGTGATCCGACTGCGCCCATAGGAATGTTTGCTAGGTCTCGCTCATACTTGAGGCCAGTTGCTGCTTGAATCAATGGATCGAGAATACCAGTTGCTCCAACTCTGACTCCGGCCTTTGCCATTAGCCATTCCAAAAGATCGCCTTCCTCGACGTGTTTATCCCACTCGTCTGCATTAAATATAGCCTCCCTCATGACCGTAACCATAAAGTGAGCCATGTACAAACCGGCAGCCGGCAACGCCACATTCTTTAGTGCTATTTCAGCTGCTCTCAATTTGCCCTGGGCCTCGTATTCTCGAGCCACCTTTTTGTAGCTCTTCGTCACCACGTTTCGGAAGAAGCTCATATTGAAAGACAGCAAGCCGTAACTAAATTTTCCGATCTGTGTGTTAGCAGCCCAGGGCCGGTCGGCTGGTTTAGTGTTCTGAATCGATTGATCGACAAGCCGCGATACAGCTGTCGTTAAGATCAAACCAAAATCATTGAGAGTGCCTGTTCTATCGGTTATATCTTCGGGAGTTGGCATACGATCGCCAAATTGCTCCATCCATTGTGTGAACTCTGCGATTTCGCTTTGTTGAACGCCGAAATCAAGCAGCTCTCTTTTTTGCGTACTCTCGCTCTCGAGCGCTTGCGCTTGGATCGTTAATTGTCTCAGACAAAGTCACGAAATAATTAATGCCTAGATCCATCGATGCACGTCTTGTGGCATTCGTCCATCCGGTCAAGCCGATTCGCGCATAGTAATTTGCTGACAATCGACTCATGTTCTGTGTTTCTTTAAACTGCCCTCCAAACCTGTTTTGCAAGACTTCGTTGGCGTATCCTGAGCTAACAATCCCCATTGCTCGAGCAAGTGCTCTACGCTCTCTAATGCTTTGCGTCGGAGCAATCTCGCGGATTGTATTTAAGAACGCTCTCATCCCGCCCCAGAAACTTCCAGTTTGCATACCAGCTGCAACCGGCTCAGCAATACTCGTTAATAACACGCGTCCTAGCAGCGCCATCGTTCCAAGAGTATGAACCTTGTTCATGATGTCAAACGTCCCAATTGGGCTCGATGCGACCGTAGCGCCGACTTCTTGATTGAGTATGCTGTTGATGTAACTGATGTCTCTAGCTGTGACGCCAGCTGCGACTAAATCATCCTGGAGTTGAGTCAATTGTGTTTTCTTCCCAGGCTTTGCTCCAAAGCGGCGGTTGTACTCAGCTTTACGCACAGACGTGTGCAAATACTTCTGTATCGCCTCAGTTGGATCTTGCAAGTAATAATTAGCAAGGATCGTATCCGCCTCAGCTGGTAGCTTTCGAGTCTTGGTTTGTTTCGGTGCGCTTGGATAATTAGCGTCAAACCCTCGAGGATTCCCGCTAATAATGCGAGCCATCCACGCATGAGCACTTGTGTCGGAGTATTGACGCTTTACGGCGTCTAGGAATCCAGCGTAGTCATCGCGGTAATTGTCGATCAAATTATCGATTTCGCTTTGCGCGTTGCGCTTGTCATCAGCGTTCTGTGCTGTTGCTAAAGCGCGAAGGCTGGGAAGCGCGTAGACCTTACTCGCTCAGGAGGGACACTCAGGAGCGCTACATCGTCGCCAAATTAGCCGGGGAAGGGTATGGCACCCAGCTCATCAAAGACGCAGCCAGGGAGCTCCTAAACGCTCAGAGAATGAAGCATTCCAAGCATCCGTTCAGCTGGATACGAGGGTTACGCACAACCGACAAAAAGGCGGTACGTTCATGCCCAAAAATAAGCCCCTTATACCCGTAAGGGTAAAGCGTTAAGCTAAATGCTCAAAGCGTACAGCCAAAATGTCCGTGATATCGAGGGGCTGGGCGCTGCTGGTGCGCGGCGACCAGACCGCCAGCGATAGAGCGACCAAGTCCTCAGCTCTCGCACCGTTGGCGCTCGCTTAGGCTCGCTGCATCCAACGTGCTCGAGCTCGAGGGGCGGTCAGATATTGTGAACAGCAAGGAAGCAATGCCGCAGCGCGTGGCGCAGCTGGCGGCTTGAGGCAAAAAAGAAGCGCCCGAAGGCGCTTTGAAAGAAGGGAGTGTAATACCCCTGGATTTAGCGCTCCAGGAAAAGCGCTCCAATCATCATGAGGAGCGGAGCTCCAATCACAAACAGCGAGAACAGAATGCTGACCACAAAATCGTGCAGCGTAGGCTTAATAGATTTCATTTTTTTACCCTCCCCAAGCTTCCAAGAAATGCGCACGCGCCTGGCTAAGCTAGGCGACTGAAGCAACACGCGCTCGAGCCTGACGCGGCTGCGTCGAGCTGCTGGCGTGTCGCCAACGCAAAAACGATCATGCTGGGCCTGAAGCAGCTCGGCCCAGAATCTGCCGGCTGCCCGGCGTTGTGCTTTATTTGCGCTCATCGTGATACCTCCTCAGCTGGCGCCTCAGCGCTGTCATCGTTTTGCGCTCGCTTCGGGTCAAACTGTTCAAGCCAAAGCGAACCGCGTATGCCTCGAGTCTCTCCAGGGTGAACAATTGGTCGGGGTGCATTCTGTCGTGTGTGTCTTGCACGTGCGTCCTCCAAATCATACAACGTTTGTAAAACTTTAATACCGCAGTCGTAGGCGTTTAAATTCCATGCGCGGCGGGGTAGGTATTGCAGCAAGTCAGATATCGCCCTGGAGCGCGTTGTGGCGCTCCTGGCGGCGATAACTTCGTCACCTGTCATGAGGTATGCGAAAAACATCAGGCGGCCTTCCTTTCGGCTTGACGCTCGGCGTCGATGAAGAATTGGCGGATTTGGTTGAACTTCGCGAGCTGCTGGGCATTAAGCTGCGTCTCGCTAACGATGCTGGTGTCGACTCCGCTACCTTCAGGCGCTAACCGTGATGTTATCGTCCAGGCGAACCAGTCGATCACATAACAGCCGTTATCGACGTTGTCCCAATGAAGATGCCCAGCAATCCCAACACCCAGGCTCAGGGGTGACGTTGTGCCGAAAAGTTCGTGCCACAAGCCTATAAAGCGGGCAACGCCATAATCGTGCCCGCTGTACCCTCGGCGCTTACATGCGTCCAGAACTGCCAGGACTGACTCAGGGCCGCCGTTCCAATGCACATAGACGCCAACATCCTTAAGATTTTCGTTAAAAGTCATAACCGCGCGATTTCCCATAGTGATCTCCTTAGCGATAAAGGCAAAAGCCGTAGCCCGTGCCTTCGTCATTGGTGAACGTGAATGCGAGCTGACCATCGTGCTCGAGTGTTGCCTCGATGTCGTCAAATGGATCGTAATCACCACGAGCCAACAGCCTATCGAGATCGTATTCGCCAAGCCCGAGATCTTTGGCAATCTCGAAACCCTCACGCCCGTCTACACGTCGATAAGTTTCGTGCAGCGTAACCGCGCACAATTCCACGTCGTCACCACTGTCATCGATGAATTGAAAGAGCTGCTCAAGCTCGTGACGCTCCCAGCCCGCGAACTCGGGTGTAGTGCTCAGGTAATCGCAAAATTTATCTTGGTCAACTTCTGTGTAAATCATGGTTTTGGTCTCCATAAAAGTATAAAAATTACATACTGCATTCGGGAGCGTACCAGACAAATTGTCGGATAGTCAACCAACATCGAAAAAGTTAAAATTCTTGAATGCCGCTAAAAAAGAAAATGCAAGGCGACGGGCCTCGATACGGAATCGTTCCTCAGCTCACCGATAGGCAGCAGCAATTTGTACACGAGATCGTGAAGAGCGGCGTTAACCCTACGGAAGCAGCCAGGCGAGCAGGCTATCGAGCCCCCAAGGAAACAAGCTACACACTCACCCGGACGCCGCACGTCGTTTTAGCCATCAGGCAAGAGCGTGCCAGGATGTTTGACGGTGACCTGGCGAACGTCGCAGCAGTCACCCTCAAAGAGATTATGCGCGACCAGGAGGCGCCAGCTGCTGCCAGAGTGTCGGCTGCGCGCACAGTCCTCGAGGTCACTCGTGAGCTGGGTAGGCGCCAGGATGACGCCGGGAGCGATAAGCAGCTCCACGAGATGACGCCGGACGAGCTTGCCGGGTTGATAGACAAGTGGGAAGGCGAGCGCTCGAGAGGTCGCCAAAGACGTCACCCCGACCCCTGGGGTAGGCGACGACCAGGACGCCCAGGGCGAATGATTTTTTCTATTTAGCGCAACGAGCAGCGCAGCGCTTCCAGGATGTTTAGGCTGCAACCTGGTAAACCACAACCTCAACAAGGTAATTACCGCAAGCATATAGGGAACGCGCACACGCAGACGCACGCGCGCGCACGCGCGAGCACTATATGACGCGACCGCCCCCTGGGGTACTGCGCGCGAGCCCAGGCTAGATGTCACCCCCACCGCTACAAAGTTGCGCATTTTTCCGACTTCGCGCTTGTTGACTTGAGCCGCCAGCGTCATACAATTTGGCTTATGGATGATCTCAGCGCACATCTAAACTCCATACAAAGCAAGTATCCTGCATTGCAAGGATACGACGTGAACCTTATAGATAGTCGCGCTAATTATCCTAACTTTAAGTATGGAGATCGCCAGCTCGAATACTATCCAGCTGACGAGCTTTATAACCCCATGCCTGGCAAGCCGACGATTGAGATCATGAATCCGAATCTTGAGGGCCAATGGCTAGAGAACGCCATCTTTGGCGATATGCTGCACGGTATGCCGTCACGCGACCCGCGTTTTGCTGACTATCGAGAGCAGTTCCGCTCGAGCATGACGCCGAAGCAATGGATTCGCGACCGTTGGGAGTTCAACCGCCAGCGACAACGCAATCCTGATGAGCGCCGCACGTTTGATGATTGGCACGACCAGTCTGGCCTTGACGCCTGGCTCAGAGGCTATTTAGCCCCTGACGAGCGAAACGAGTGGGCTCAGATGTACACGCCGCCGCAGCGAGAGATCCTCGATAGTTTGCTGAATTATTTGCAGCAGCCTCCCGAGGGTTATCACCGAATGCCGGACGGGACGATGATGAAGGATTCAGATCACGGTATGTAGCTATGGAACTGATACTCAGCTTTTTAACAGCATTCAATTGTTTTCCAACATTGAATATTGTGGAGGATGAGAAAACGTTTTATCAGCATGGCGTTGTGCATATAAGCCGCCCGATTACAGACGCTAAGCTCGTTCATGAGCTGGTGCATTCGTGTCAGGAAGCAGTTTCAGGAGGCCCGGCGCAAACGCGCCGAGAGTGGGTTGAGCGGGAGCGGCACGCTAAACACATCGAGATCAGGTGGCTTGAGTTCAAATCAACGCATTAGTTGTATGAAATGGTGCTTGTATGTACCATACATACATCATACAATTAATATGGGTGTAATTGTTTATAGCGCCTTCGTACTGCGAGGGGATTAGCGTGAATGATGAAACGACAAAACAACAAGCTGAGGAAAGTGTATCCGAAGCTGTTGCGCGTAAATCCTCGACCCGGCCCACCACGCCCCCCTTCTTTGCCGAGGACCACGAGCATTCTTTTGGCAATTTCCGCACACACCTGCAGCAGCAGCAATGCAAACCCTACCGGTAAGCACAGAAGCACAGGCCAGCGGGTCAGCCCCCGCGTTCGAGCTCATCTCCCCAGTTCGCCAGGCGATCTCGAACATCGGCCAGGAATACCAGATCAGCATTAGGCAAAACGGGATAGCAAACAGCGACAGGGCCACCGCATCCACAGTTGCGTTGGTTCGTGCGCTCAGCTTCGTGGAAACGAAATCAACGCGCACGTGGCCGTCCTTGAGCAGCACATAGGCAGCGCCCAGCAGCACTCCCGCAGCGAACAGGTACCACTGCAGTTCCAAGAAGGCATTCGAGCTGATGTCGAACACGCGACGACTGATGGCATTTCCAGCACTGATCACCACCGCGACCACAAAAAACCACCTTACCGTGATACCAACCCATTCGCTCAGCCGGTCGATGCCATGAGTAATCTTCAACATAACGTGCCTTCAAGTGATGCCAGTAGGCACCCATACAGATGCCCGCTGGCCTGATGCCCCTGAATCAGAGGCTTCTTTCTGCCTCAGCGTCCACGCCTCGACAGCGAATAGCTGTCGAGGAAATGGTCTGCCACCCGGTACCAGGAAGACTGCTTGTTCAGGAAATTCCGGTAGTGCTTGTAAATCGCCTTGAAGTCCGCGTCCTTGGATGAAATTTCCTCCAGCATGCTGATCGTCGTGTCGTAAGCGACGTCCAGAATTTCCTTGGGAAACCACCGCAACTTGACGCCCGACGACAGAATCCGCTGAATGGCGTCCGGATTCTTGGAGTCGTAGATCGCCAGCATGCGCATGTTGGATTCGAACGCCGCCACCTCGAACGCGGCCTGATAGTCCTTCGGCAATGCCGCCCAAGCTTTCTGATTCGCGATTGCCGAGACTTGCGCGCTGCCACCCTCCCACCAACCGGGCGAGTAGTAATACTGCGTCACCTTGGCAAGTCCAAGCTTTTCATCGTCATAGGGACCGACGAACTCGGCCGCGTCGATTACGCCTTTCTCGAGCGCAGCATAGAGGTCTCCGCCCGGGATCATCTGAGGCACGACGCCTAGACGGCTGATCACCTGTCCGCCGAATCCGCCAATCCGCATCTTCAACCCGGAGAGATCCTTAAGGCTGTTGATTTCTTTGCGGAACCACCCCCATCTGGGTGCCAAAGTTGCCGCAGGGCACCGAGTGGCAATTGAATCCGGCGAACACCTTCTGCACCTCTTTGAGCCCACCGGCCTCATACAGCCAAGCATTCTGTTGCCGTGCGTTCATGCCGAACGGCAGACCGGACTCGAACATCAACGCCGGGTTCTTGCCAAAGTAGAACGTGCCGGTCACCTGCCCGGCCTCAACCGTGCCGGCACTCACCGCGTCCAGTACTTGCAGCGGTGGCACCAGGTCACCCGGAGGGTGAAGGGTGATAGTGAACTTGCCGTTGGTGAGTTCGGCCACGCGCTTGCACATCTGTTCGGTGGAACCGTAGCAGGTATCGAGACTTCGGGGATAGAGCGCGGCCATCCGCCATCGAACCGACGGCTGCGTCTGGGCGTAAGCGCCCGTAGTGAACGATGCGGTAGCGCCCAAAGCGCCCGCTTTCAATAGCTGTCTGCGTCGAGTCATGTCTTGTCTCCTTCTGTAGAGTTCAGGCAAGTTCGACCACCGCCACACGCCAGCGGGGGGCATCTTTTTCCCGGCTTTTTAGGTTGGCACCGATGCAAGCCCGTCGATGCCTTCGGGCACTTGCTGGCGGCTATCGGGCGGACAAGCCGCCATCAACGACAAGTTCGGAACCTGTCACATACGATGAATCGTCGGAGGCGAGAAACAGCACAGCCTGGGCGGCTTCCTCTGCCGTGCCGGAGCGCTTGAGAGGCACTTCGGCGTTGAGCTTCTTGCGCTGTTCGGGATCCGCGCTGCTGACCGATGTGCGCATGGCGGACATCCAACCAGGGTGAACGGAGTTGACGCGGATGCCCTGATCGGCGAACTGCACCGCCGCTGCCTTGGACATGAGGCGCACAGCGCCCTTGGAGGCGGTGTAGCCCATGTGCGTGATTTCATGGGCGATCAACCCCAGCACGGATGACATGTTGACGATCGACCCCCGCCCACTCTTGGCCAGCAGATCGCGGGCCAGCTTCATCCCCAGGAAAGTCCCGCGTGCGTTGATCTCCCATTGCTTGTCGAAATAGTCCAGGTCCATCCGGTCGGGCACCGATCCGCTGATGCCGGCGTTGTTGACCAGCACGTCCAGGCGGCCCTCCGACGCCTCGACGCGAGCCAGTACCGACTGCCATGCATGTGCATCCGCCACGTCCAGAGGTAGGAAATACACCTTCTTGTCTTCCACGATGTACTTCTGAGCCAATGTCTCGCCATCCTGCACATGCAGATCGCAGATGTATACGGTAGCCCCTTCTTGCGTGAACAACTTGCAGATGGCAGCACCAATGCCACCTGCACCACCCGTTACCAAAGCCACTTTGCCTTCAAGCCGCACAGCTGTCTCCTTCATTTCAAAAAAGCAATAAAAATCCGACCAATGACACATTACCCTGATGAAACCAACCCGACAAATCCCTGGCCATTCAGCCTAACCTTTTCATACCTTCTGAAATAGCTAAACCCACTGCCCCGGGCCTTTCAGACAGGATCAGATGGCCGCATCCATCCAGCGCAACAAGTTCCGAACACGGAATTCGCTGGGAAACCAGCATGGCATCCGAAAACGGGCAATCCAGATCCTCGATACCATGCACGATCAATGTCGGGATATCAATTTTATAAAGTACCTCCCTGCAATCGAAATGCAGCATGGATTTCCAGCAATTGAGCACAGCCAAGGGATCCGTCGACCCCTTCAATCCCGCCTTCTCGGAGCGTTCGGATATTTCCATCAGGAGCCCTTCATCATTCATGGACTGAAATATGTTTGCCACCCCCGCCACTTTCGACAATCCGGAGCACAGCACCAGCGATCGGATGTCATCGGTGCCGTAACGTTTGACATACTCCAGTGCGACCATTGCCCCCATGCTCCAACCAGCAATGGATACACGACGATCCAGCTTTTGCACCAACGAATGAAGCAGCTCAGCAAACCTTCCTATTGAATAGAAATACTCCAACGAATGCCATGTGTCGCTCCCTCTGGCAGATTTTCCTCTGCCAGGAAAATTCAGCCGAATGCGCTCCACACTGCGAAGATGCTCGCAAACACCATCCCAGATAGTCAGATCGCTCTGCAAACCATGCAGCAGGATCAGTGGTGGACCTGAACCCTCAGACCGAACTTCGGTGCTCGCGCCAGACAGGTACTCGATGGCATCGATCGAGCCAACGGCATTCGGTGACAACATATCGTTTCCTCGCTTCCACGAACGTCAGGACAATGCCGGTGTGGATTGCTGGATCTCTTCAATCAGACGATCCAATTGGCCTTCCCGCACCTCCCATTCGTTGTCTAATTTTGCGACAAACTGCACCATCAGACGAATGGAAAAGGCATCAGCCACCGCGGGGTCGCCAGTACGATGCAACAGCAGAGCATGGGCCAGTCTTGCCGGCGAGTCACCTTCATAGCCCCATTCGAAGTCATCGTTCGACGTCTCGTCGAGCGCGAGCAGCTTCGTCAGAGGAGCCCCTTTGTACATGACCACCAGACCGTCGATGGTGCGCTCTCCGCTGTAGATACCCGCAGATGGCTGCTCCTGTGCGATTTTGATCATTTGTTACCCTCGTCTTTTTTCTGCACCGCCGACATGGACCAAAGGCCGAGCATCAGAAATACAACCAATACAATGAGATAGGGAATGTTGCGCTCCATACCCATCGCTACTTCGATCCAATAGCCCAGTACTCCTGCGCATAAAAGCAGCACGGAGAACATAACTTTCTTGTCCACAGGCATCGCTCATCTCCTAGAATTCTCAGAGTTTGTTAAACATTGACGCCTCACCGGAAATCAGGCTTGGTGTCGATCGGTGTTTCGACCGGCGTCTTGCGGGTTTTGCGAAGGTCCTTCTTCACATACTTGGTGCTGTAACCATTAAACAAATGTCCGAACAGGCCACGATCCAGGTCGGAAGTGCCGTAGACCCAGTCCCAAAACGGAAATACAATGCTCATGTTGTATTCCATCATCACGGAAGAATCGTGGTGTGCGGTGTGATGCCGCCTAGCGGTGTTCACGATGGGGCAGTGGCGCAGAAACCAATTATCGTCCACATGGCACAGGAAATGCAGTAGCTCATAGAACACATAGCTTCCAATGGCGGCTGCAAGGATGAGCCAGCCAACATTCACAGAAATGATTATCCCAGCCAGAAAGGCAAATGGTATTGTGGTCAGCGTGAAAAACACGAGGGTGAACGGCGGAAATATCGTGACACGCCAGTCCTTATGGCTGGCGAATCGTGGCTCCTCCGCCGTAAAGAACTGGTGATGCATCAGGGGTGTGACGCACATAGGTCAGGCGCCAGAACGGGGATTTCGAAGGCCGATGTGCTAAGAAGCGATGAAACAGGTACTCCACCCACTGGGCAAATAAAAACACCGCTGGCACAAAAAGCCATTCCCACCACAACACATTGCTGATGTGACGCGTCGCAAAATAGATCTCGTACAGACCCACCCCGAGAATCAGGAAGGCGTGGTAATAGCCGTTGTAGAAGCCGCTCAGGCGCGAGCGGTAGATTTCCCGGTATTTACGCTGGCGTAGCCCCATTGGGCTGTGAACAAGTTCCATGGTCATCTCCTGAATGTCTACATGATTGCATGCATTTACATAAAATATATGTGTAGTATGCGACATATATATATGATGCATACATAGGGAAAACCCGTAATTTGGTTGCTAAGACCCATCCCATTATACACAAGTCCCCACTTCACTGAACTCTCTGGCGTAGCGGGCACCTTCCACAAAGATGGCTATCTCCTGCAATCCCAGCCACAGCGTCTTGGCACCGGGTTCACCATCTCCCTTTCTTGCCAGAAAGCCACCGCGCTGGGCGATCAGGCGGATCACTTCGTTCAGGGTCGGCATCTTTTTAGGCACCGGCTTTTTGTTCAAGATGAACGCCGCTCGCCACTCATCGGGCTCGAACACCAGAGCCGCATCCAGTTCGGGCACCGTGCGCCCCAGGCGCATCAGGCGGTTGATGCGCCAGGCAATCACCATGTAAATGGCCAGCGCTGATTCCAGTCTGTCCTTGTCGCTCAGCTGCAAGCGCTCGACCCGGCAGCCCTCCTTCAAAATCAGGAAGAACAATTCAATCTCCCAGCGCGCGCGGTACCAGTCAATCAGCTCGCTGGCTTGCTCGAGCGTGCTGGCCTCGCGGTTGCTCAGCAGGCGCCACTGCACTGGCTTGGTGCCCTCAGGGGCGCTCACTTCCGAGGCGATCAGGCAGGTCACTTCAATGTGCCCTTGGCTTTTGTCTTTGAGGCTCAGGCGCTGTAGCCGGATATCTTGCTCGACCATGCGGCTCTTGCGCCCGCGCCCTGCGGGCAGCATGAAGCGGATGCGTCCGATGGGCGTTTGTGCCATCACCTGATCCCACAGCTTGGCGCCCCCGGGCAGCACCCGGTTGTGCTGGCTGCGCACCAAATAGTCGGCCGGGTAGCCCAGATCACGCGCCTTGAGCATCAACTCCAGCATGTCGGACTCGCGGTCGCCAATGCACACGTGGCGCGTATCGGGCAACTGCTGGCCGCTCTCGGCAATGCGCTCGTAGCTCTCGATCCAGCGGCTGCTCTCGCACAGGCCGGATCGCTTGCCGTCTTCGCCCTTGAATTGGCGCGCCCAGGTCCAGGCGTTGAAGACGCCCAGTGGCTCGCGCTCGGCGCTGACAACGTACGTTGGGTGCAGGTACAGCCCGCGCTGGGCCTCAAAGCTGAGCGGCCCCAGGCCCGCGATGGCCTGGCCGTTGTAGTCGAGCTCGGTGGTGTCCTGAATGCACAGCACCACCTTGTGCTGGGCCATGCGCACCTGGCTGGCCTGCCAGTGCGGCGCCAGAACCTTGTCCCAGCTAACCTCTTGGTTGCGCAGGAACCGATACGCCGCCGCCGTCTCGGCCCAGCTTTGGCAGGCGTTGGGGATACTGGCCGAGGGCTTTTGCCCCAGTCGCTCGGCCAGCAGCACGGCGCGCCGGTTCAGGCGAGGATCGCCCAGCTCTATCGCTTTGAACTCGTCTGCCAATCGCACTGGCGTCTCCTTGTGCGCTCACTTTGAGCGGGGTGCAGTTTAGTGGCGGGGGACTTGTGTGTAATGGGATGCATTAAGTGGGGCAGCCCAAATACTGCATGTAGCTAATAACCCTGGACTTAGTGAGTCGGGCGGCGGACATGGAGCTAAGGGAGTTGATTTCCAACGTTGGTGGTCTGTGCTTCGCATGCTCGAACTTGAGGAATCCGGCGCGAAAGACTTTCTCCTTCTCTTCGAGTCAATACAGGATGTTGCGGAGCTTGATTCAGCATTCACACCCACATGTGCTCAGATTTACCAGATCAAGAAGAAGGATCGGAATGAATGGTCATTGAATAATCTAAGTGGGACCAGTGTCCCCAAAGCTAGTAAAACCAAACCGACACCTCCGATAAAAACAAAAGTCAAAGATAGCCCCATAGGTAAACTCTATCTAAGTCTCGAAGCATTTCCTAACTTACCCGTTGAAGGACATTTCATCTCAAATGCAGGTTTCGATCTTCCATTAGCTACTGGCGGAAATGCTGCTACCTCGACGCCTTGCACGCTAGCTGAGCTTGCTCCTCAACATGTAGCGCAACTCACAGAAGCATTAAAGCTTTTGTGCGGAACTGAAGCGCAGCCTCCGGACCTTAAACGACTGAATCTAAAAAAAGTTCCCCTTCACCCAGACTCTCCCAATAGTTATGTAATTCACGTTGCCTTAGACTTCCTCAAGAAACGAAGCCCAGGGCATGCTGGCCAAGCTGCGTCATTCGTAGAATCTCTGGTGATTCATGTTTCCCCGCTTGGAAGACATACCGACGTATGTGCGTCTTTTGAAGAATTAGTCAAAGAGCGTGGCTTTACGAGAAGCGACTTTGTCGCAGCCTTAAGCGCACTGGAAACGACACCCGACTATTTGGCACACCTAGATGGTTGGTTGCAACAATTGCAGACTGAGGGCGTAGACTTTATGCTTGCGACAGGAATTCGTAGTAATGCTGCTCGAATTTTTAGTGAAAAATTATTAACCAGTTCGACACCAGCAATACAAGCAATAGATGAATTTTGCGACCAATGGATTAAGATCAAGCCTCCAGGCTCGAAGCTCCTTCCTTTCTTCGAAGCTGGTCTTGCAGCACTAAAATCTAAATTCACTGGCTTTAGGGATGCGGAATTAATGGCGCGCCTAGCGCTGAGGGCAATCAAATCATGCGTGGACCAGACTTAAGACTCTTGGTACGGAGTTTGAGAACAAAAAACTATGAAAATCTTTCGCTTCGAAAACATATGGCTGCTCTCGCACCGCGACAAACGAGCGAGACATGTCAACTTCCATCCGCACCGGAATCTAATTCTGGGGCGAAATCACACAGGCAAGACGAGCCTAATACGGAGCCTGTTTGAGACCCTTGGAGCCAAACCAGAAGGAAAGCTTGAATCCTGGGATGAAAACTCTGTATCGCTGGTGGAGTTCACTGTAGATACGAAGCACTACTTCGCTTTGCACCAAGATGGTCGTCGTGCATTGTTCAACATGAATAACGAGTTAATTGCGACGACAACAAATATTGCGGATTGGTCAGCGCTTTTTTGTAGGATTACAGAATTCAATTTAGTGTTTTCTGACAAAGAATCTGAAGTTAAGCCGGCAGCCCCTGACTGTTTTTTTCTGCCCTTTTACATTAATCAAGATGGGAGTTGGCAATCCGACTGGAATACTTTTCGTGGAATGCAGAGGTTTCGCGCTCCATGGGGCGCCATTCTCGAATATTTCACCGGTGTCTGCCCACCTGAGTATTACCGTGCAAAAGCAGAACGTGATCAGGAAACTCGACAACTTGACGAGCAAAAGCGTGAAGCCAAGTTGCTGGAACGCACTCGTGAGCGCTTTGGGCGCACACTTACGCTATCCGGTCCCAAAGTACAACCTGAAAACTTTGAACATGAAATTGCACTTCTCATCCACGAAGTCACGGACCTTAATAAGCAACAAGAAATTTTGCGAAGTTCAGCTCTGAGCGAGCAAGACTTACTAAGCAGTTTGCATCAACAAATTCGGTTGGCTGAGGAAGCACTGGCTTCCTATAACCGGGACTCAACCTATTTGCGAGCAGAACCGGATGAACCATTGGTTTGCCCGGTATGCAACGCTGAACATTCAAAGTCTTTTCTTGATGTTTTATCGTATGCAGAAGATGCCCGAGTGCTCAGAGACTTAGTTGCGCGACTTCGCACAGATGCTGACGAGGTAAGGCGCCGATATGTAGTTACAACAGCTGCACTAGGTGCGCTTAACGAGAACTACTTGAGGATTTCCAAGGTTCTGGATACTCGAAAAGGTGACCTCAAGTTCAAGGATATTGTCGACAGTATGGGAGCAGAAAGCGCTTTTGCCGCCTTCGAGGTTGAGCGTAAAGAACTTCAAGCTGAAATCGACAAGGGCCTTGGGATAGTCGATAGTTTGGATGAGCGAATGAAAGAACTCCGAAGCAAAAAAAGATCTAAAACTATTCTTGATGCATTCCGAGATTACTATGCGACAAGCAGAAATTCTTTGGCGCTGCCCAGCGTAAACACGGCCAAAATTCGACTCACGAGCCGCCCCGATCTCTCTGGTAGCGGAGGTCCACGTTCAATATTGGCCTATTACGCAGCGTTGTGGCGCACATGCAATAGCAGTCTTGGAGCGTACAGCGTACCAGTTGTAGTTGATTCGCCCAATCAGCAGGGGCAGGACGATATCAACCTCCCAACTATTCTGAAATTTATTGCTAATGAGCTACCGGAAAATATGCAACTAATTGTTGGCCTAGAGTCCTCGTCTGATTTTGTCTTTGACAACGAGATCATTCTTAACAAACAATATTCGCTTCTAATTGACGAAGAATGGACTGCCGTTGAGTCAGTTGTCGAGCCATTGCTTCAGAAGATGCACACCGCTTTTCTAAATAGCTGATCTGAATCACTCTCCATTTCGAAATCGATCATGGTTACTGAGAGTAAAGATTTTTTTGAGATTGCTCTTTGTTAACCGAAGTCAATTATGTTGCAAACCTGAACGACTGATCAAGCATTGGAGTTTGACTCCATCAGTATCTCTTTGTAGCAATCTTAGCCTAACCAAGCCCGTTTCCATTGCAGCTCCCACAGCGTAGGCGGATCAACAGCCAAGTCAAATAACGTGATGTAATTTGGAAGCGTGTCGTCCAAGATGGCAGCGACAATATCGGGGGCCAGCGAAGTCAAGTTGACCATCCGGCTGACATAGCTGTTATCGACTCCCTCCAGCGTCGCAATCTCCGTGAGGTTCTTTACCTGTCCGGATTCCAGCATGGCCAACCATCGGTGACCTCTGGCCAATGCCATTTGTATTGGCGTTGGCTCACCATCCCAATCGCGAGGATGAAAGTCCGTACCATCCGGCATCATTACCGCCTTGCGTCGCCCCCGGCGCGTGATCTTGATCGGGAAAGTCACATTCAAGCTGCCATCGCTGGCCACCACCACATCCGCTTCGCCGGCGACTTTAATCTTAATTTCGTTCACGCCACCACCTCTGCAGAATCTTCCTCGACAACGGGGAGTCTTAATTCCGCCGCCAACCGTTCGATACCATTCGGCCGAAATTGCAACTCAATGTTGTGGGCCGTGACCACCACCTTGGTGATCAGCAGACGAACAATGCGTTCTTGTTCGACCGGAAAAAGCTGATCCCATATCTTGTCGATCTGCAGCATCGCGATGCACACCTTAGCTTCATCAACCTGCGAGTCCCTGGCAATCATCAATTGAGCCACCCGGGTCTTGAGATCAGGTGCGCACAAGATACGGCGCAGTTGCGCCACGACATTGGCTTCCAATTCGATAGCAGGAAACCGTGGCAAACCCGATGCGCCAGCGTGTTCCTTGTTTTCTCGGGTGTGGATGTAATACCGGTACAACTTGCCTGCCCCCTTGCGTGTCCAAGCAGCTGTCAATGCGCGCCCATCGGCACCCTCCACGATGCCCTTCAGCAGAAACGGCACAGTCGCGCGCGTGTAATTGCCTCGCATGCGGGGACTGATCTTCAAGACCGACTGCACAGCGTTCCAAGTGCTGGGTTCGATCAAGGGCTGATGCTCGCCCTTGAACCATTCGTCCTTGTGCCGCAACTCACCCAGGTAAGTTCGGTTGCCCAAGAGTTTATAGATCAGACTTTTATCAATCAGCTTGCCCGCGCGGACGTTTCCATCTTGCGTAGTCCAGGCTTTGGATGTGACGCCATCCAAGCGCAATTCTTTCACTAGCTTGGTACTGGAGCCGAGCTCTACGAACCGCTTGAAGATGTGTTGTATCACCCGGGCTTCGCGCTCATTCGGAATCAGCCGGCGATCTTTCACGTCATAGCCAAGTGGTGGGATACCGCCCATCCACATACCCTTTCGTTTGGAGGCGGTGATCTTGTCGCGAATCCGCTCGCCGGTGACTTCACGTTCGAACTGTGCAAAGGACAGCAAGACATTCAGCATCAGCCGCCCCATCGATGTGGTGGTATTAAACTGCTGCGTCACCGACACGAATGACACCCCGATTCGCTCGAACACTTCGACCATTTTTGAAAAGTCCGCCAAGCTACGAGTCATGCGGTCGATCTTGTAGACAACAACGATATCGATACGACCGTCTTCGATATCAGCCAATAACCGCCGCAGGCCAGGTCGTTCCATGTTACCGCCAGAGAAGCCGCCATCATCGTAATCATCAGCGACTGGAATCCAGCCTTCGTTACGCTGACTAGCAATGTAGGCGTGGCCTGCTTCCTTCTGCGCATCAATCGAATTGAATGTCTGATCCAATCGCTCATCACTCGACACACGGCAGTAGACAGCGCAACGCTGGCGTCGCTTGAGAACCTCGCTCATTACCGCACCCCTTTCTTCACCAAATGCTTGGGTGCTGTAGAGGATTTCAATCCAAAGAACACTGGCCCTGACCATGCCGTACCGGTGATTTCTTTGGCGATGCGCGAGAGGCTTCGATAAGGACGTCCCTCGAATTCATACTGGCCATCGACCGTGACCATGATCCGATATTCCTTACCCTGATACTCGCGGGTGAAAACCGTACCGGCCATCAGGCGTATATCCCGGTCGCGTTTTTTGTTTTGCCCCGAATCGATGATTTGCTGAATACGGCGCTTATTCCGATCCATAAGCGCACGATCAACTTTGCGGAATTCAATTTCTTGCAGCCGGTAAGCGATGCGTCGTTCAAGAAACTGTCGGTTGTGCGTCGGGGTATCGCTGCCAAACAAGCTTTTCCAGAGGGACCGGATGTCGGCCATCGGTAGATCGGGCAATCCGGCGATTTGGGCCAATACAGAGAGTGGCGTGGCATAGGGCGATGAAGCAGTGGTCATTTGGACTCCGTGACGGTGTTTGTCGGGTCCGTATGAACGCTCTGGTTACCGGAATAGCCAAGTCCTAAATGACTCTTTGAGACCCTATTTTCTGACTTCGGAGCAGGCTTTTCCCAGAGGCGGGACATACCCCTTGCCAGCAGGGCAGATACCTCGTCCATGCGCTCTGCAACGGTCATGGATTCTGGCGGGCGGCGGTTGATTTCGTGCATTGGGTACCAATCATTGAGGTTCAACGATACAAGGTAGAAATTGTGGGCGAGAAGCCGCCTGAAACCCATCAGCAAGTTGCTAACGGAAGCGGAAAGGCGCGGAAAAATAGAACGACTATTTACTAAATTGAAACTTCTATGACAGGTTGCAAAGAGAACGAACGTTCTCTAAAATATAGCCGTGAAGAAAGCTATTAACGACAGAGAAAATCTTGCCAGCCTGCAAAGCTACTACGCCGAGCACCGCGTGTTGCCCTCTTACGCCCGTTTGATGAGCCTGCTTGGTTATGCCTCCAAGTCGGCAGTCAAAAAAGCGCTGGAAAGGCTTGAGGACGCTGGGTTACTCGACCGCACGCCAGATGGCGACTGGTCACCTAGCGAACGCTTCTTCGAGCGGGCGATTGCAACCCAGCCTGTGCCAGCGGGGATGCCCATCGCAGCTGATAGTGATACTCATGAGCCAATCACCATTGACCGGTTTTTAATCGATCAACCTACGAAAACTATACTCATTCGGGTGAAGGGCGACAGCATGGTGGACGCCGGTATCCACAACGGTGATTTAGCCGTTGTAGAACGTACCAGCGAGGCCACGCCGGGAACATCGTGGTCGCAATCGTCGACGATGAATTCACATTAAAAACTCTAGCGAGAGACAAAGTCGGATATCACCTGCTTCCTGCCAATGCGAATTACGCCATCATTCGACCAGCTGGCAAGCTTGAGATTTTCGGTGTCATGGTTGGACTAGTGCGTAAATACTCATGAGGACAATAAAAATTGAAAATATTCTCACCCACCCATTTTCTACGCCACGTATCTAAACCAGCGCTGCATGGTTTCACACAGGCTCATCCGATCTTCCCTCGCTTGACCATTGACTGGGAGTGTTCAGAAAATTCATTAGCAGACAACGTTCATGCCGCCATCGAGGTGCTGCAAACTTCTCTGCTCACAACTGATCTTACCGAAAAAGAAAAATCGGCAATCGCTGATGATTTGAATCTCTGGCACGATGATTTGCGACGTGTTCACCTCCTCACCAACGATCTGGCAGTCAATGAATTTCATCTTGGCTGTGCTAATGACACTGAGGCGTTAACTGCTTTTGACGGTCGTGATAAACGTGAGAAGGCGCTGTGGGTCTTTCATGCGCGGGACAAATTATTCCGTGATGTCGAACTGCACCTGGCCTTCCAAGCAAAGGCCAATGGGAAATACTGGAAGAAGCACCGCATTGAACCAGGTCTGGATTTAACCAATGAACGGGCAAAGCTGGAAGCGTTCAGTCACGAGGTAGCCAAGCTCTACGAAAAATCTGGTGGCGGAAAAAGCGCTCACATCGAGCGAAGCATCCTTGCTTCTGATGGCAGCATCCAACTGACTATCTATGTCGAAGGCCCACTGACAGCACTGGCGCACTTCACCGAAAATAAATTCAATCGCGTCACCACGCGTATCGCTCTCGAAACTGCTATCGTCTACCAACCAGCAACCGGTGTAATCGAAAGCGTAGTCAAAGGGGGCGCAAAAGCTCATCAGGCCGTACTGCAGCTTTTCGGCAAGCATGTAGTCGGGCGAGATATCACGCCAGCAGAAATTGAGAAGACGCGCTTTAAACTTAATGAGCTGCGTGAGGGACTGGAAACATTTGAAGACCTGTCGCACCTTGGGGTTGAAAAAATTCGCTTGCGCCGTGCACAGTTCAGGCCGCGCTGGAGCACCGGTATTTCCATTCGTATCGAAGCCTCTCCAGAACAACATCAAGACGACGCGATCGAACTGGCGCGCAGCACCGGCAGGCCGGAGCGGATGTCGACCTTGGCGGCCGGATCGGAATAAGGGCCGGAACAGTCGTAAACGTAGATCGGCGGATTCCGCTCGCCGCCGAAAGTGGTCGGCGTGTCTGCCTGTGAGACCTCTCGCATCGGCACCCGGATACCCGCGCGCGAACCCTGAACATAGATCTTGCGGGAATTGGGCAGCGGCTGGACTGCAGCCTCATCGACATGGGCATTGGTGGCGAGGAATTTAGTGGCCTTTGTCATCAATATTCAACCTTTTGCTAGACCCGTTTTCCAGAACAAGAAAGGAATTAATTTTGTAGGGACTAGGTAATTCTTTGGCTGGCAATCAGGAGATATTCACACGCAGGAAAACTCATCCCAGGTAATGAATATCCCTGATCCATACCGTTAATGTGCGCTAATGCTGCTCTCGAATTAGCAGCAAAGAGGTCGTGGCGATTCGGGTCAGATTTTCTGCGACACTCCCAACCAACATCCGTTCGAAGCCTCTTCGGCCGTGAGTTCCGACAACGATCAGATCTGCATTCCAGTCTTGAGCAGCACTGACCAGCATCTCTGCCACACGGTGTTTCGCGGATTCAATCAGCAAGCTATCGGCATTGCAGCCGGCATCCTTCGCCTTCGCCACTGCTGTATCCAGCATCTTTTTGCCGTCCTCCCGCATTTGCTCCTTGGTAGCCTCAATATTGATATAGGAGCCAATGCCCATGCCATGTTGAACCAATGAGGACTCATCGGCTGCATACACAATACGAATATTTGCCTGCAACGATCTGGCGATCAGAATTACCTCCTCCAATGCTTTGGCGGAACAGGAACTGCTGTCGATACCAATTAAAATTCGCTTGTACATTTGTCTCTCCAGATTTAATGACTCGAAACAACGGGCGCCGAGGAGTGAATGACCATGTCAGTAAAAGGCGGAACATAGGCCTGCAACATGACCAGGACGCCAACCAGACAGGCGAGAGCAATGGAGTGGAAGAAGACGTAGCGCAGGATATCGCCTTCATGATTGAACCAGCGGGTAGCGGTCGAGGCGACCACGATCGATTGTGCGTCAACCATCTTGCCCATCACCCCACCCGAACTGTTGGCCGCACCCATCAGGTTAGGACTCAGGCCCAACTGATCTGCGGCAACCTTCTGCATGCCGCCAAACAGCACGTTCGAGGCCGTATCCGAACCGGTTAGCGCCACGCCCAGCCAGCCCATAAGTGTTCCGAAGAATGGGTACATCCAGCCCGTATTAGCGAACGCCAGGCCGAGGGTAGTATCGGTGCCGGAGTAGCGCGTCAAGGAGCCTAGACCAAGCATCAGGACGATGGTCAGCAGCGAGTAGCGCACCAGCCAGAGCGTGCTGCCGAACGTCTTGATTAGCTGCAACGGGTTGTATTTCATGACCAACCCGCCAACGATCGCTGATAGCAGGATACCGGTGCCCGTGGCCGACAGCAGGTTCAGGGTATAGACCGCCCCTTCCTTAGTGGGTACCTTGACGACAGGCGGAACTTTCTCAATCAGTTTGTCCAGACCTTCGATCGGAAACTTGGGAGCGAAAATGTTGTTGAAGAAGGCCTTAACATCAGGCAGACCCCAGATGAACACAAATACAGTAAGAATCACCCAAGGCGTCCAGGCACGAATCACATCGGCGCGTGCGTGACGTTTTGGCGGTGCCATCTCGTGCCCTTCGCCGCCATCCGTTTCATGCCCCTTCAGCGATACCGAGCGCCAGATCTTCTTGGGCTGCCAGATTTTCAGGAAAGCGACCAGACAAACCATCGAAACAATCGCGGCAATTACGTCCACCAGTTCCGGGCCGATGTAGTTCGAAACCAGAAACTGCATCACTGCAAAGCTCGCGCCGGTGACGAGGATTGCCGGCCAGATTTCCCACATCGCCTTGCGTCCAGCAAAGGCCCAGATCAGCCAGAACGGCACAAGCAGCGAGAAGAACGGTAATTGGCGACCCACCATCGCCGTCACCTCCATCACATCGTAGCCGTGCACTTTGGCCAGCGTGATGATCGGCGTACCCAGCGCACCGTAGGCAACCGGAGCGGTATTGGCGATCAGTGAAAGACCAGAGGCCGCCAGCGGGGAGAAGCCCAAACCCATCAGAATCGCAGCTGTCACGGCCACCGGCGTTCCGAAACCTGCTGCACCCTCAAAGAAGGCTCCGAAGGCGAAGGCTATAAGCAGCAGTTGCAGGCGACGGTCCTCGGTGATGCCTGCGATCGAGTCCTGTAGGATCCGGAAGCTGCCGTTCCGCTCGGTTAGTTGGTGCAGAAAAATGATGTTGAGCACGATCCAGCCAATCGGCAACAGCCCGGTGAAGCCGCCATACATCGCAGCCTTTCCGGCCATTTCGGCGGGCATGCCATAAGCAAAGACGGCAACGGCAAGAGCCGAAATCAGGCCCATTGCGGCCGCTATATGGGCCTTGATGTGAAAAAAGCCCAGTGCCGCCAGCATTACCACTACAGGAATAGCGGCCAAGGCGGTCGAAAAAAACATGTTTCCGACAGGGTCGTATATTTGTTGCCAATTCATAGTTGTCTCCTCATTTTTTAAAAATCCGCCTCCCCCTAGTGGCAAGCTTGAAAAAGGCTGCCGTGAATCGCTATCGATTTTCTAGACGCTTCGCTGCCTCTCGAAAAACTGCTGCTCAAATTGTACTGGCGACTTCTTCCCGTTATAGCCGTGGCGGCGCTTCGGGTTGTAGAACATTTCGATGTAATCGAAGACATCCTGCCGTGCCGCTTCGCGTGTTGGATAGGTCTTGCGTTTGACTCTTTCGCGCTTTAACAACTGGAAGAAACTCTCGGCCACGGCATTGTCGTGGCAATTTCCTCGGCGGCTCATACTACCGACGAGGCCATTCGCCCTCAAAAACGATTGCCAATCCTCGCTGGAAAACTGACTGCCCTGGTCGGAGTGCACCAGCACCGGCTGTTTGGGCTTGCGCCGCCAGATCGCCATCAGCAAGGCTGAGAGCACCAAGTCCCGATCGATCCGGCTCTGCATCGACCAGCCGACGACCTGCCGTGAAAACAAGTCCAGCACCACGGCCAGATACAACCAGCCTTCGTGCGTACGGAGGTACGTGATGTCGGTCACCCACGCTTGGTTCGGCGCCGCCACATCGAACTGCCGATCCAATCGGTTCGGCGCGATCACCGCGGGCATACCGCCGACATGAGGATGGCGGCGATAGCCCGACTGCGAACGCAGCCCGGCCGCCTTCATCAATCGGTAGACGCGTTGCTCGCCACATGGCTCACCCAGATCCCGCAAATCGGCATGCACCTTGCGATAGCCGTAGACAGCGCCACTATGCAACCAGGACTGCTTGATCTGCCCCGTCAGCCGCTGGTTCTCGATGTTACGCGCCGATCGGGGTTGATGACGCCATGCGTAATAGCCGCTGGGATGCACCTTGAGCACACGGCACAGCGTACGCACCGCATGCTGCCGCTCGTGGTCTCGGATGAATGCGTACCTCACCCGGACTGTTTGGCAAAGTACGCGGCGGCCTTTTTTAAAATGTCGCGCTCCTCGGTCACGCGTTTCAATTCCGCTTCGAGCCGCTTGAGCTTGGCCGCCTGGTCTTCCAGCGCAAGACGCTTCTCGGCCGGGATCCCGTAACGCTTGATCCACTGGTACAGGCTCCAGCTCGACACCCCGAGTCGAACCGACACATCCTTTACCGCAAAGCCACGCTCGGTCACCTGCCGAACTGCTTCGATTTTGAATTCTTCCGTGTACTTCGGACTGCTACTCATGACACCTCCTCGTTGCCCAAATTGTAGGCTCAGAAGCGTCTAGGGTTTCGATAGCGATTCACCGAGTTCTTCTCGCTAAGCCTCGTGAGCCATACCCCTCTAAATGAATTTTGGAAAAAACTGTTTGTTGGAGCGCTAACCGTTGACGCCTTCTGGAATGCGGACGACATGCAGCAAATTAGTCCCCCCTGCATATCCAGATGGCAATCCGGCAATCATCAGCACATCGTCACCGGCCGAAGCCAAATTGAACTGCACGGCGGCAGCTGTCGCGTCGGACACCATTGTTTCCAGCGTTGATGCCTCCTCGAACGGGACTGGATGAACCCCCCAGACAAGCGCCAGACGACGTGCAGTTTGTGGCGAAGGAGTCAGTGCCAAAATCGGTGTAATTGGACGTTCGCGACTGGCCCTGAGACAGGTTCGACCGCTTACCGTGTAAGCCACCGTCGCTGCCGGCTCTAGCAAACCAGCAACACGCCTGAGCGCACAGCAAATTGCGTCCGGCGTATTGACCTCGGCAGGTGTATGACTAGCCTCTAGAGCATTACGCCACTGCGGGTCCTGTTCGACTTCCTGGATAATCAGATCCATGATCGTTACCGCTTCAAGCGGGTACTGCCCCAAGCAGACTCAGCTGATAGCATCACGGCGTCCGCGCCATCATAGATAGCGGTTGCGACATCCGACGCTTCTGCGCGAGTCGGTACGGGCGCTGTAATCATCGATTCGAGCATCTGGGTAGCAACGACCACGGGCTTCCCTGCTGACCGAGCCGCCCGAACGATGCGGCGTTGTAGTACGGGTACGCTCTGAGGAGGAAGTTCGACGCCAAGATCGCCTCGAGCCACCATGATCCCGTCAGCGAGCGCAACGATTCGCTCAAGGTGTGTAACGGCTGATGGTTTTTCGAGCTTGGCCATTACCCAGGCTTTGTCGCCAATCAGGCTTTTCGCCTCTTCGATGTCCTCAGGTCTCTGAACAAAGGAAAGTGCAATCCAATCCACGCCTAGGTTTAACCCATACGCAAGATCTGCACGATCCTTCTGGGTCAGCGGCGAGATTGGCAACACGACTCCAGGAACATTCACCCCTTTTCGATCAGACAATAGCCCACCGACTACAACCGTCGTATCAGCGAAATCCGCCCCGAAGGCATCGACCCGGATACGAAGCTTTCCATCATCAATCAGTAACTCAGTACCGACCTTCAGAGCGGTAAAAATTTCGGGATGGGGTAAATGGGCACGCTTCTCACTGCCAGGCGTTGGATCAAGATCCAATCGAAACTTGTTCCCCTTTTCCAGCAGAACTTTGCCGGAAGCGAGAGTACCTATTCTCAACTTCGGCCCTTGCAGATCCAACAGGACACCGATCGGTCGTCCCAACTCACGCTCAACCTCACGAATCCGGTTATAGCGCTCCTGATGGTCAGCATGTGTTCCATGACTGAAGTTGAGCCGAAAAACGTCAGCGCCGGCAATTGCCAGTGCTCGAATGGTTTCCAGCGATGAACTTGCGGGGCCCAAGGTAGCAACGATTCTTGAGCGACGATGAAGTCTCATAATGTCTCCTGCTTTATTCATGAAAGGTTTCTTTGGCCTGAAGCAACTTCAGGACACGAATCAAGCTATAAATTCAAACCAGAATGACCGGTTCAATCGGGGCTAGAGGACCCCGCATATTCAGTTGCGCTAGAGGACCAAGATGGCTCGAAAATCGTTGACATTGGTCAGAGTCGGACCCGTTACCAAGGAATCTCCGATAGCTTCAAAAAAGCCATGGCCGTCGTTACTGTCTAAGCTCTGAAGTGGTCTGACTCCCCGAATCCAGGCCCTTTCCAGAGAATCCGGTGTAATGTATGCGCCAGCAATTTCTTCCAGACCATCGACACCATCTGTATCACCAGCGACGGCATAGATGTCAGTGGCACCATTCAAGGCTATCGCCGTCGAAAGCAGAAACTCGACATTGCGACCACCGCGACCACTACCCTTCACGGTAACGGTCGTTTCTCCACCCGACAGAAGCACACAAGGCGTCGAAAAAGGCTGATGATGTTCCCGAATTTGCAATGCGAGTGCAGCCAGCACCTTGCCGACGTCGCGAGCTTCGCCCTCGATCCGGTCGCTGAGAATAACGGGCGTAATACCCGCCTGTTGAGCGACCGCAGCAGCCGCCTCAAGCGCCATTTGCGGGGTGGCGATCAGATGGGTCGTCACACGCGCCAAACGCGAGTCGTCCGGCTTGATCGTTTCGCCTTCACCTGACTCGAGAAATGAACGCGCAGCGCTAGGCAATTCGATAGCGTAACGACGCACTATGTCGAGCGCCTGGCTACAGGTAGTAAGGTCACCGACCGTCGGCCCCGATGCAATATCCATTGGATTGTCGCCAGGCACATCGGAAATCACCAGATTGACGACCCGGGCCGGATGGCATGCTGCGGCTAGCCGCCCCCCCTTGATCGCTGACAGGTGGCGCCGAACGCAGTTCATCTCTGAGATTGTCGCCCCCGATTTCAGCAAAGCTCGGTTGATCTCCTGCTTTTCTTCCAGCGTGATACCGTTAGCTGGTAAGGGTAAAAGGGCAGACCCACCACCGGAAATCAAACAGATAACCAAATCGTCGGACGTCAAACCGCTGACAAGCTCCAGCATTGATTGAGCAGCCTTCAGACCCGCAACATCTGGGACAGGATGTGAGGCTTGAACAATCTCGATACGTTCGCAGGGAACTTCATACCCGTAACGCGTCACCACCAATCCGGAAAGAGCCCCAGCCCAACGCTGCTCCAGGGCCCTGGCCATCGCAGCTGAAGCCTTCCCTGCGCCGATCACAATCGTTCGGCCTTTAGGTAGGTCAGGTAAAAAGGAGGCAACACAAACCTCGGGCTGCGCAACATGCACGGCAGCAGAAAACAGTTTGTGGAGCAATTGACGAGGTTCAATGTTCATGATGATGTCCATAGCAAAAAGGCCGGCATGATCTCCGGCCTATGCTGTTAGCATTGTCCGATTTCGAAATTGGCCATTAACTCCAACGCACGAACCATCGCCGAATGATCCCATCCAGCCCCACCATGGGCTGCACAGGAATTAAAGAGCTCTTGTGCAGCCGCCGTGTTCGGAAGAGAAACCCCCAGTTGGCGAGCTGTCGTCAAGGCAAGGTTGAGATCCTTCTGATGCAACTCGATCCGGAATCCGGGATTGAATGAGCGCTTAACCATGCGTTCGCCATGCACTTCGAGAATCCGAGAGTTCGCGAACCCACCCATCAATGCCTCTCGCACCTTTCCTGCGTCGGCACCTGCTTTAGCTGCCAGTAGCAATGCCTCCCCAACGGCTTCAATGGTCAAGGCCACGATAATCTGATTGGCCACCTTGGTAATCTGGCCATCGCCGTTGCCGCCAACCAAGGTAATGTTCTTGCCCATCAGCTCGAATAGCGGTTTGACACGCATGAACGCTTCATTGCTGCCACCGACCATGATCGTCAGAGATGCAGCTTTGGCGCCAACTTCACCACCGGACACGGGAGCATCCAGATACTCACAGCCCAGCCCGTTGATGCGCTTCGCAAACCCCTTTGTTGCCACAGGAGAAATGGAGCTCATATCGACAACGGTCTTGCCCTTGGTCAGTCCGGCTGCGACACCATTCGCGCTGAACAGGACATCCTCCACGTGGGGCGTATCGGGCACCATGACAAAGATGATGTCGGCACGCCACGCAACATCCTTCGCACTCTCGCAGACATGCGCCCCTGCCTCGACGAGGCTTGCCGGCGTTTCGCCGATAGTGAAGGTGTGCAGCGAATGACCGGCGGCCAAGATATGGCCTGCCATTGGGGTGCCCATAATCCCAAGCCCGATAAATCCGATTTGTGCCATGTTTATCTCCTAATAATTAAGTGTTTGTTGAATTTAGCCAGCAAGGTTCTTCATCCAATCCATGGAATCGCTATTGCCGCTCGAAGCCGTGATCTCTGGTTTCAAAAGTACAGACATCCATCCCAAGCCTTGCTTCGTATCAGCCGCCGGCTTGTATTCACACCCGATCCAGCCTTGATAACCAAGCTCGTCGATGCGCTTGAATAGCCATCGATAGTTGATTTCACCGCTCCCAGGCTCGTTGCGGCCCGGGTTATCAGCAAGTTGGATATGGCCGATACGGGACAGGTATTTCGCGATCGTGTTGCCCAGCTCGCCCTCCATGCGTTGAGCATGGTAGCTGTCGTACTGGATAAACAGGTTGTCAGCAGCAACCTCGTCCAGAATTGCCGCGGCTTGATCCGTCCGCTTCAGGTAGAAGCCAGGAATGTCGAACGTATTGATCGGCTCGATCAATAACTTCAAATCAGCCTTTTTCAGCTCAGCCGCGGCGAAACGAAGGTTGGCAACCAGCGTCTGTTGCAATACCTCGACAGAAACACCGGCAGGGATTTTCCCGGCGAGGCAATTCAATTGCGTTACGCCAAGCGCCTTTGCGTATTCAATCGCCTTGAAAACACCGGCACGAAACTCGTCGACGCGCAAAGGGTGGCAGGCAATTCCCCGCTCACCTGCGTCCCAATCTCCGGCAGGTAGGTTATGCAAGACCAAGGTCAGGCCGTTGGCATCAAGACGCTGCTTGATCTCGGCAGCTGACCAGGCATAAGGAAAAAGAAATTCGACAGCGGAAAACCCGGCACTGGCAGCTAGCTCAAAGCGGTCGAGGAAGGAAACCTCACCGAAAAGCATGGTGAGATTGGCAGCAAAACGTGGCATTTGTCTCTCCTATTTATTTCGTTTACCCGGTTACTCCAGCAATCCAGCCATTTCCAGGCCTTCTCGCCCACCAGGGTGACGGCAGTCGATTTCCTCTAACTCGATGATGTTGTCGATCTCGGTACCCATGGCGATATTGGTAACCTTTTCGAGGATCACTTCGACCACGACCGGAACCATGTACTTCTGAGCCATTTCTTGCGCTTCGATCAGTGCCGCCTGAATTTTTTCCGGGTCAGTCACGCGAAGCGATTTGCATCCCAGACCCTGAACAACGGCCTGATGATCGACACCATATCCGCGCAGATTTCCATCACTTTCCGGAATGTTTTGGTTTTCGAACGCCAACTGAACGCAATAGTCCATGTCGAAATTGCGTTGTGCTTGCCGGATCAAGCCGAGGTATCTGTTATTCACCAGCACATGCACGTATGGCAGGCGGAACTGCGCGCCGACTGCCAATTCCTCGATCATGAACTGGAAGTCATAATCACCTGAGAGAGCGACAATCTTGCGTGTCGGGTCTGCGGCGACAACACCCAAAGCAGCCGGAATCGTCCAGCCCAACGGTCCTGCCTGACCGCAGTTGATCCAGCGACGTGGCCCATAGACATGAAGGAACTGCGCGCCAGCGATCTGCGAGCCCAATCGTCGTAACGTAAGTTGTGTCACGAGAAAATGCATTGTTCATTTCCTCGTAGACGCGCATCGGCTTGACCGGCGTTTCGGTGAAATGGCTCTTGCGGAGCATCAAACGTTTCCGATCCGCGCACCGTGAAAGCCAATCGGAGAAATCCTTCAGAGTACCTGCTGCTTTGCGCTCGCGAGCAACCTGAACAAAGAGTTCCAGCGCAGCTTTGGCATCACTGACGATCCCCAAATCCGGCATGAAAACTCGGCCGATTTGAGTCGGTTCGATATCCACATGAACGAAAGTACGCCCCTTCGTATAGACGTCGACAGAACCGGTATGGCGATTAGCCCAGCGGTTGCCAATGCCCAACACGAAGTCGCTCGCCAACATGGTTGCGTTCCCATAACGATGACTCGTCTGCAGCCCACACATCCCGGCCATAAGGGGATGGTCATCAGGGATCGTGCCCCAGCCCATGAGCGTAGGCACAACGGGCACGCCAGTCAGTTCTGCCAGTTCAACGAGGAGATCGCTTGCATCGGCATTAATAATTCCGCCACCCGCCACGATCAATGGCTTTTCCGAAGACTGCAGCATATCGAGCGCCTTCTCGACCTGTTTGCGAGTAGCTGCCGGCTTATAGAGAGGCAATGGCTCGTACAAATCGACATCGAACTCAATTTCGGCAACTTGCACATCAAACGGCAAATCGATAAGGACCGGTCCGGGGCGCCCAGATTTCATGATATGGAATGCTTGCTGGAACACCTGCGGAACCAGCGCCGGCTCTCGAACTGTCACAGCCCATTTCGTAACCGGCTTCGCGATAGACTCGATATCGACCGCCTGGAAGTCCTCTTTGTAAAGCCGCGCCCTAGGGGCCTGGCCGGTGATACATAGAATAGGTATCGAATCAGCCGAGGCGGAATACAGGCCGGTGATCATGTCTGTACCTGCAGGTCCTGATGTACCAATGCAGACACCGAGGTTCCCGGGTTTGGCACGCGTGAAACCTTCCGCCATGTGAGATGCACCCTCAACGTGCCTGGCTAGGATATGATTGAAGCCTCCAGCCTTACGCATCGCCGAATACAGGGGGTTAATCGCGGCCCCCGGCACACCGAAGACTGTACTGATGCCTTCCTTTTTCAAAACCTCAATCGCTGCGTCGATTGCGCGCATTCGAGCCATTTTGCTCCTCCTTCATTGATATTGATTCAACAGTGAAGTCAGTTTAGTCTTTGCACAATCAGAACTGAATGGCATTGGACCTAGCTTCTGTCGATACCTGGAGTATTGAATGGATCGTTACACGGAAATTCGGAGTTTTTCCCTGGTTGCAGAGAAGGGGAGCTTTGCTGGCGCGGCCCTAGTGGAGGGGGTTACTCCTGTCGTTATGGGGCGCCGCCTGGACATCCTCGAATCTCGCTTGGGCGTTCGGCTTATGCATCGCTCAACAAGGGGTCTCACTCTGACGGCACTGGGGGAACAATTTTTTGAACAGTGCCAGCATCTGCTTCGCGAATTCGACATGATCGAAAGCAGTATTACTGCGGGGCGCCAGACGGTGCGAGGGCATTTAGTCGTTTCTGCACCCGCCGCCTTCGGCCGAAGGCATATCGCCCCACACGCTCCAACCTTCCGCGAACGCTATCCAGATTTGAAGTTGTCATTCAACTTCACAGACAGCGTCGTCGATCTAGTTCGCGAAGGTTATGACATGTCCATTCGGATTGGCGAGGTCACCGACCCCAACTACGTTACGGTTCCGCTATTCCCTAATCGCCGCGTCGTTTGCGGCACACCCGCCTATTTCGAACGCCACGGCATACCTCGAAGCCCAGAGGAACTAGCCAAGCACAACTGCTTGGCTTTCAATCTACAGGGAGGGCAGCAACGCGGATGGAACTTTATTCGTGACGGCAAACTGGTATCGATCCGCGTCGAAGGCGACTTGGCCTGCAATGATGGCGAGTTGCTCTTCAGTTGGGTCAAGCAAGGGATCGGAATCGGCTGGCGGTCAACCTGGGAAATTCAAGCAGAACTCAAAAAAGGGACGCTGGTTACCGTTCTTGACGAGTTTGCCGCCCTAAGCTACCCGATACAAGCCGTTTACCCACAACAACGATTCCTGCCCGCCAAGGTGCGTCATTTCATCGATTATCTGAAGGAACTCTACAACCAGCCCGGCTACTGGGAAGGATAGGCACACTCACCCCTCTCCATCCCCTCTCTTCCAGCCTTCAAGTCGCATAACAGCGGTCGACAATCGCAGCTCTTCTTGTTCGATCTCCATGAACATGTCGCGCAAGGCATGGATGTGCTCTTTCGCGATGCGCTCTGCGCGCTCTGGATCACGACCGGTAACTGCATCGAACAAGCGCTCGTGCTGCCGATCAATAATTCGCTTGAAAGCTGGGCGGTGGTAGAGATTGGCTACGGATGCGAAGACACTTCTCAACATTAAATCCGACAGCGACTCAAGGGTATGCACAAGCACGGGATTGTGTGATGCATCATTGATTGACCTGTGAAATCCGTGATCAACACGCGCGTGCTCTTCCAGAGCAGCATCAGTGGGACGCTCCTGTTTGTCCTTGAGCTCATCGAACCGTCGGCGAATCAGAACGACATCCGCTGAAGTTGCCCGCAGGGCAGCAAGACGTGCTGCCTCACTTTCGAGAATGGCCCGAACCTCCAGCAAGTCATACAACGTACGGGATTGAGATTCCATCAGGTAGCTAAGCGGGCTCGTATCTGTCTCGCCTGCCAAGCGGGCGATATACGACCCTTTGCCATGCTCGGTCTCGATAATTCCCCGGCCTCGCAAGAGACGCAATCCTTCACGCAAGACTGACCGGGAAGCACCTAGCTTTTCGCAGAGTCGGCGCTCTGAAGGCAAGACGTCACCGACCTTCAAAATGCCATCAATGATCAGGCGCTCAATGCGCTCAGCGACAACGTCGGGAAGCGGCTTACCTTTCACATTTTCTGGTGTGGTATTACCAGTATCCAACAATACACCTCCTCAACACGCTCAACTTAAGTAACCGCGTACAGTTCCAGTATTTTCATATAGATAGGATAACTTCGCAATAAAATAAACTGGTAATACCAGCCCAGTTTCGCATTGAAATGCGGTTGTAACGCCTCTAGTATCCAGCGCTCAAACAGGGCAAGCATCCCTGCCCCCTACCCCAAAAAGAGGAGACAAGCGCGATGAGCGGTCATTGTGACCACCAGGACGAAGTGGTTCCGCGCCAATCCAATTATGTCGGTTTAATAGCCGAGCTAAGAAGGAACCTTCCTATTCTTTCCATCCTGGATCAGATGGAGGATGTTAAGCCTTACGAGTGCGACGGATTGTCTGCCTACCGCCAGGTTCCTCGTGCAGTTATCTTGCCGCGCACGGAAAGCGACCTGAAACGGGTTTTGGAGGCTTGCCGTCAACACCGAGTTCCCGTAGTTGTCCGCGGAGCCGGAACCGGCCTCTCTGGTGGCGCCATGCCACATGCCGAAGGCGTAGTTGTATCTCTCGCGCGTTTCATGCAGATCCTTGAAATAGATCCCCAAGCCCGCACTGCACGCGTTCAACCAGGCGTTCGCAATCTGGCGCTTTCCGAAGCCGCAGCCCCCTCAATCTGTATTACGCACCAGATCCTTCATCGCAAATTGCCTGCACCCTTGGTGGAAATGTCGCCGAGAATTCGGGAGGCGTGCATTGCCTTAAATATGGGCTGACCGTACACAACGTGTTGTCTGCGCGCGCCCTGGTCCTCTCGGAGGATGGCGTTGATGAGGTTACCTTCGGCAGTGCTTCGCCAGACGCCCCTGGCCTTGATCTACTGGCTGCACTCAATGGCTCTGAGGGCATGCTCGCGGTTGTTACTGAGATCTTGGTCAAGCTTACGCCCAAGCCGGAAATCGCTCAGGTGGTCATGGCCTCGTTCGATTCGGTGGTTACAGCTGCCGATGCCGTTGCGGCAATTATTGCTGCAGGCATTATCCCTGCCGGCCTCGAAATGATGGACAAACAAGCGATTGCTGCGGTTGAGCCATTCGCCCGCGCTGGCTACGACACAGATGCTGCAGCCATCCTGCTATGCGAATCCGACGGCACATCGGAAGAAGTCGCACACGAAATCACACGAATTACGGAAGTGCTACGAAACGCTGGCGTACGGCAAATACGTACCTCTCAGAACGAAGCGGAACGTTTGCTCTTTTGGGCAGGACGCAAGGCAGCCTTCCCGGCAGTCGGGCGCATCACCCCTGATTACCTTTGTATGGATGGGACGATTCCCAGAAAACGCTTGGGTGAAATGCTCGCAGCCATCTCCGAAATGGAAAAGAAATACAGCTTGCGGTGCGCCAATGTATTCCATGCGGGCGACGGCAACCTTCACCCCTTGATTATGTTTGATGCCAACGACCCGGATGAAACGACACGGGCACTCGCCTTCGGCGCTGAGATTCTTGAGTTATCAGTTGCATTGGGCGGGACAATTACCGGTGAACATGGCGTTGGCATAGAAAAGCTTGCGCAAATGTGCGTCCAGTTTAGCCCTGAGGAGTTGAGCGCCTTTTCTGCAGTCAAGCATGCGTTCGATCCACAGGGGCTCCTCAATCCTGGAAAAGTCATCCCGACTACAGCGCGCTGCCGAGAGTACAAGCAGACCGGCACCGGCCACCGCCACGATTGCCACGCCCACAACCATGAGGTGACTGCATGAGCCTTGCAATTCAGACCGTTTCTACGGTGCAGCCTGATTCGCCGATTTTGCAACGCTGGCAGGATCAAATTCGCACAGCCAGAGCAGAAGAAAAAGCTCTGGTTATCACCGGTGCCGGTAGTAAATCATTTTATGGCCTTCCCATCGAAGGTGAGGCACTCGATACTCGGGATTACCGGGGAATCATCGACTACGAGCCGACTGAACTGGTAATGACCGCACGCTGCGGAACTCCACTCTCCGAGATTGAAGCAACCTTGGCTGCCAGTGGCCTGATGTTGGCATTCGAACCTCCTCGTTTTGGTGGCACGCCCACCATAGGCGGCGTTGTGGCTGCAGGCCTCTCCGGACCTCGGCGGATAGCAGCTGGTGCCGTTCGCGACTTCGTCCTCGGCGTACGACTGATGACGGGTACCGGCGATCTAATGCGCTTTGGCGGCCAAGTCATGAAGAACGTCGCAGGCTACGACGTTTCGCGAATGCTAACCGGGAGCCTCGGCTGTTTTGGTTTCGTTGCGGAAGTCTCGCTCAAAGTGGTGCCAACCTTGCACCAGGAAACGACCTTGCAATTTGAAGTCACAGAGCGGGGGGCATTGGCGAATCTGAATCGCTGGGCTGGTCAACCGCTACCGATTTCGGGGAGCCTGTGGCTTGACGGCAAACTAAGCGTGCGTCTATCTGGTGCCGAACCCGCCGTTGCAGCGGCCCGCCGCAAACTGGGAGGCGAAGCGCTCGTCGACAACAGCTTAGCTGAAGCCTTTTGGGCAGGAGTACGCGACCAGTCCCACAGCTTCTTCGCAGAAGACAGTTCGGCTTTGATTCGTCTCTCTTTGCCAGATACCAGCGCCCCCATCCCTCGCTCCGAGCAGCAACTGATCGAATGGGGTGGCGCACAACGCTGGTATCGAGCTGATATCGGCCAACTTCAGCAATTCTGCGACCTTGCCGCTAACGCCGGGGGTCACGCCACTCTGTTCCGCGCACCCAAAGGACACCGCACAAACAAGGCGTTTACTCCGCTGAGCAAGCCGCTGCTGCGTATTCATCGCGCACTCAAACAATCTTTTGATCCGGCAGGGGTGTTTAACCGCGGCCGCATGTACCCGGAGTTTTAGTCAAATGGAAACCCATCTTGCCGATTGGATTCGCAACACCCCTGAAGGGAAGGAGGTCGAAGCTGTACTGAGAGCGTGCGTGCATTGCGGTTTCTGCACTGCCACCTGCCCGACTTACCAGTTGCTTGGTGACGAACTCGATAGCCCCCGCGGGCGCATCTACCTGATGAAGCAAATGTTTGAGGGTGGCGAAGTAACTTCAAGCACCCGCGAGCATCTAGACCGTTGCCTCACCTGTCGCAGTTGCGAATCCACATGCCCCTCCGGCGTGCAGTATCACAAATTGCTCGACATCGGTCGCGCGAGCATCGAGAAACTTGTACCGCGCCCTGCCGGTGAACGTGTTCAACGCACTCTTTTGCGCGCCGTAATTCCCAATCCGATGGTATTCAAAACGCTGTTAAAAGCGGGGAGATCGTCCGTCCGATCCTTCCAAAGGCGTTGTCAGAAAAAATGCCTCGGCGCTCCAAGAAGGCGGGAGAGCGACCTGTTCCTCACCACCAACGACGAATGCTGATTCTGGAAGGCTGTGCCCAACCGAGTTTGTCTCCCAACACAAATGCTGCAACTGCTCGCGTCCTAGACCGCCTCGGCATCAGCGTCATTGCAGTTCCGGAAGCCGGATGTTGCGGTGCTGTCGATTTTCACATGAACGCCCAAGAAGACGGCCTTAATCGCGCACGGAACAATATCGATGCCTGGTGGCCGATGATTGAACAGGGGGTCGAGGCCATTATCCAAACCGCGAGTGGCTGTGGCGCATTCGTGAAGGAATATGGCTACGTGTTGCGCAACGATCCGGCGTATGCCGACAAAGCAAAGTGCGTCAGCGAACTGGCGAAAGACTTGGTCGAAGTAATGCGGAAAGAGCCACTCGAAACTCTCGGAATTTTGTCAGGCAAAAAGCTGGCCGTTCACTGCCCCTGCACACTGCAACATGCCCAAAAACTTGGTGGTGCAATCGAGGACGTTCTCAAGCGCCTGGGTTTCAACTTGACGGCGGTTTCTGAAGGCCATTTGTGCTGCGGCTCTGCTGGCACTTATTCGTTAACTCAGCCCGAAATTTCGATGGCATTGCGAAATCGAAAACTCGACGCGCAGGAAAAAGGGAAGCCCGAATCAATCGTCACGGCAAATATAGGTTGCCAAACCCATCTTGCAAGTGCTGGAAAGACGCCGGTTCATCACTGGATTGAACTGGTTGACGAAGCGCTCAACCAGTAATGCTCAAACAATTGAAAGGAGAACATCATTCAAACCAAACCCATGCTCTCTCACGATGACTTCACGCTGATTCTAAAGGCTGCACGCGAAGAAGCCCTGAAGAATAATTGGCCGGTGTGCATCAGCGTAGTCGATGACGGCGGACACCTTCTGGCACTTGAACGGCTTGATGGCTGCGCCCCGATCGGTGCGTATATCAGCGCGGAAAAGGCACGCACCGCCGCACTCGGCCGTAGGGAATCGCGAGTTCATGAAGAAATGATCAATGCAGGACGCACTGCTTTTCTTTCGGCCCAGCGATATCCGGAATGCTAGAAGGTGGTGTCCCAATCATTGCTGCAGGCCATATCGTCGGTGCAGTAGGAGTCTCCGGTGTAAAGAGCGAGCAGGATGCACAGGTTTCGCATGCCGGCGCCATTGCAATTCAAGAACAGTTTTCAAGCAACCCCAATTAGGAGATCACAGTGAGCAAAATTGCAGACATCCAGAGTCGAGAGATTCTTGATTCGCGCGGGAATCCAACAGTGGAATGCGAGATTCTCCTGGCATCCGGTGCTACCGGGCGAGCCGCCGTTCCCTCGGGTGCATCGACGGGTTCTAGAGAAGCCGTCGAAATTCGCGATGGTGACAAAACACGATACGGCGGCAAGGGCACAACAATTGCCGTTGCCAAGGTAAATGGTGAAATTCGGGATGAACTAATTGGGCTGTCTTGTTTTGACCAACCCGAAGCAGATCGACGCTTAATCGAACTTGATGGAACCGAAAATAAGTCTCGCTTGGGGGCTAACGCAACATTGGCGGCATCGATGGCACTAGCGCGCGCCGCTGCAATTGAAGCAGGCTTGCCTCTGTATCGCTATCTGGGCGGCACAGGTTCGGTCGAAATGCCCGTTCCGATGATCAATGTCATCAATGGTGGTGCCCACGCTAACAATAATATCGACTTGCAGGAGTTCATGATTATCCCCGTCGGGGCGCACAGCTTTTCCGAAGCAGTCCGCTATGGCGCGGAGGTGTTCCATAGTCTGAAAAGAGTCGTCGGTAATCGCGGGATGAGCACAGCAGTTGGCGACGAAGGTGGGTTTGCGCCATCCGTTGCAAATAACGAAGCAGCTATCCTCCTTATCCTGGAAGCAATTGAAGCGGCAGGACTCACCCCGGAAAAGATGTAGCGCTGGGGCTCGATTGCGCGTCCTCCGAATTTTATCGTGACGGGAACTACCATCTTTCCGGTGATTCTACGGTGCTGTCATCCGCAGAATTTGCTGCCATGCTATCCAACTGGTGTGACAAATATCCCATCGTTTCAATTGAAGACGGTATGGCTGAAGACGACTGGGATGGCTGGAAGCATCTGACTGATGTGCTGGGCAAACGCGTCCAGTTGGTTGGTGACGATTTATTCGTCACCAATACCAAGATTCTTCGCAGGGGAATCACCAACGGGATTGCCAATTCAATCTTGATCAAGGTTAACCAAATCGGAACACTGTCGGAGACCATCGACGCCATCAACATGGCGCAACGTTCAGCCTACACAGCGGTCGTGTCGCACCGTTCAGGCGAAACAGCCGATACCACGATTGCGGATCTTGCCGTAGGTCTCGGCACGCGCCAGATCAAGACCGGATCCATGAGCCGATCTGATCGCGTTGAAAAATACAACCAGTTACTACGTATCGAAGAAAAACTGGGGCGCTCTGCTCGCTACTCTGGTGCTGATGTCTTTTCCGCTCTGAGAGGACTCTAACTAAATCAGTAGTTTGATTTGAAATATGCCCCCCGGAAAACAACCGGGGTTGGCATATTTATGTCAATCAAGGCGACGTTTGAAAGCTCGAGATTCAGGTATATACATCGACACTCTGCTGCATCTAAAAACTCTCCTGAAATGGAAACGCCATCACCAAACACCTCAGCATCCAGCCATTTTTCGGGGGTACCGCAGTCGGAATCTTGCGTAGCGTTTAGGCTTCGCATACGGTTGTACAAGATTCCGCTACCGAATATCCACCGAGGCAATCCTTCGGTTGCTAGCAGATCAAAATCCGCACCAGTTGCGGCGTCGCAGTCGATACCTGCCCCCTGCTCCACGATCCTTTTCCGTACCGGTTGCTCCCCTTGCGGGCGATGGAGTCGGATAGACCGACATTCCCCACGAGTTCCTCTATCGCACCCCATACGGGGTGCGCTCATTTCCTACACCCTGCCGCGTCGATGGGACGCCCGCGGCATTACGTCGAGATCTGCGTTCCCTATCGGTTTGCCCTCTTCCCTGACCAAGCGCAACCGCAATAGAGCAGGTCATGTCACTTACCGGCATTTGCCGAGAAGAGGCCCGATCATGCCCCATATCCGCCCCCGTCCAGCCGCCCCAAAGATGACCGCGCCGACATCCGGCACCGCACCGGAAGCCACCCTTCGACTGCCAGAAACCGGCTTTCTACGCCAGCCGCAGGTCCTCTCTTTGGTTCCTTTTTCAAAATCGACACTTTGGCGACGTATTCAGGCCAAAACTTTTCCCCATCCAGTCAAGCTCTCAGAGCGAATAACGGTCTGGCGAGCTGAAGACATCCGTCGCTGGATCGCAGAGCAAGGCGGTTGACGTGGCTGGGAAATCCGTGGGAGCCGCATCCGGTATTCCTTTCCTCCGAGCCCATCGCTGGCGGCGCTTCGCCGCAGCGCCAGTCTGATAATGAAATCCCATGCATTTCCTGGCGATTTCTCCTCGCGAACGACTCCCAAGGTCCGGAACATCTAGCCCTATGGCGATAGAAAGAGCATGGGAGAAGTTGCATGGAAAACTCTCTAGACATCCACTCGCATCACGAAAGCGCTCAGCAATCCATTGCTATGCTGCGTGCCGTCGTCGATGGCGAAACCTACGAGGCCGTAGCAGAGTGCTTTGGTCTCTCGCGCACCGCCGTCGAACGGCGCATTAAGACTATCGCTGTGAAACTTACCCAGGTGGTCGGCATTGAGGGCCTCAAGGAAGAAGGCGCCGCATTTGTGCAACGGCTGCGTTTGCATCGGGATGGCATCATTGCAGCGCTGACGCACTTCGACCCACCTCCTCCGCCAACCAGCCGCCCGGCACGTGTCCTGACCCTCGACGAGATTGTCCAAGGTGCCCTACGCATCAAGGGTCGTAGCAACCGTACCTGGCATGACTTGGCACTTTACTACTTGCCTTTTGCCACCGGGTTGCGTCCTCTCGAAATTGCTCGTCTCGAAATTCGGGACTATCTCGCGCCCGATGGCTGTATCCGGCGTAAATCCGTGTTACGCCCTGAAACGGCAATCAACGGCAAGTCTCGGCCCCTGTACTTCAGCAGCAGGAGGCTTAACGAAGTGCTGACTGCCTATCTCGATGAACGTGGACAAATGGGGCACGGACTGGGAAAGCATGCCAACTACCGTCACTTGGCGCCGGATAGCCGAATCTTTCTGGCGCCCAACGGTGAGCCTTATCGAATTGCACCCAATGGCGAGCCCGGCCAGCATCGTTTCGTCTGCCGGGCACTACTCGAGATCTACCGCAAGCTGTTCCGCTACGCCGAACTCAAAGAGTTGAACACCCAGTCGGCAAGACTCACGGTCATGGCCAGGATGTACCAGCGTGGTGCCGATGAAGATCAGGTTGGCACGATTCTCGGTATCGCCGAACGCAGCGCCGTCAGGGAGCGGATGCCTCGTCCCAAGCCCACGCTGGACGATCTGCTCGAAGAGTTGATTTGACGGCCACATGGACAGCCAGCGTTTTTCGATCCAGGGCCGAGAAATCAACGCCGACGACCCGCGTCTTCAGGAAGCACTAGCAGACATCTACGACACACTGGAACGGCCCCGCTGTCTCTGTCAGCCCAACGGGATCGAAATGTACGTGGCGCGACACCGTCAGTTCGTGATCAAGCGCATGCCGGACAGCGGCAACGCCCATCACCCCTGTTGCCCATCCTACGAACCGGAAAGCCAGCTTTCCGGTCTGGGCGAACTACTCGGTGAAGCCGTGCTGGAGCGGGAGCCCGGACGAATAGAACTACGCGTAGATTTTCCTTGGTCGCACCGACTGGGGAGCGCCATCCCCGGCGGCGAACCTGAGGAAGCCCAGGAAGTGGCGATCCTGCACCGGCGAATGACCCTGTCAACGGCAAACGAAAACTGACACACATACTCCCGGCATCGGCAATGGAATATTGATACACCGACGTGTCGTGTTATTTGGTTAAAGAAGTGATTCAGTCGATCCGGACCTCCTTGTCGTTCGCTTTGGTTTTGCTGATCAAACCGGCGCGGCGCTTGTCACGCAGCCGATAGCTTTCTCCCTGAATGGCCACCACCTGCGCGTGATGTAGCAGCCGATCCAGCATGGCGGCGGTCAGAGTCGCGTCGCCGGCAAAGGTACGGTCCCACTGCCCAAACGGCAGATTACTGGTCACGATCAGGCTGCCACGCTCATACCGTTTGGCCACGATCTGGAAGAACAGATTGGCCTGCTCCTGATTCATCGGCAGATAGCCCATTTCGTCGATGATCAACAGCCGGTACGGATTGACGAAGCGCTTCAACGCGTCAGCCAGCCGATCCTGTCGATGCGCGCTTGAGAGCAGCATCAGCAGATCGGCCGCCGTGATGAAGCGTACCTTGATACCGGCTTGCGTGGCGGCGTACCCGAGGGCGATGGCCAGATGGGTCTTGCCAGTCCCCGATGGACCGAGCAACACCACGTTCTCATGCCGTTCGATGAATGCCAGGCTGGCTAACTCCTGTATCTGCGCCTTCGGCACGCCGGTTGCGGCGGTGAAGTCGAAGTCCTCCAGCGTCTTGATGGCCGGGAAACCTGCCAGCCGAGTTAGCGTCGTGCGCAGGCGTACGAGTCGTGCCGATTGTTCTGCCTTCAACATCGCTTCGAGGAATTCGGTGAAGCTGCTGTCCTGGGTGCTGGCCTGCTGTGCCAGATGCGGCAAGGCGTCAGCCATCGTCGAGAGCTTCAGTTGCCGGCACAGTTCGGCAATGCGTTCATGGGCCAGATTCATGCGGCCACTCCCAGCAGGCGGTCATAGACGGATAACGGGTGCTGTACGGCTTGTGGCCAGTGACTGAAACGTTCACGCAGCGAGGGGCGCTCGGCCGGTAGCGCCGGTGACACCGGCACCGTTAAGCCGGCATACGAAGCCGGCAGCGGTTGCAGTGAGGCGCGCTCCTGGCGCAACTGTTGGCCGGGCTGCAAGCCTGTGGTCCCATGAATGCGGGTGTCGGCCACCTCGCGCAGCCAGCGCTGTACTTCGACGTTGGCGGTGGTGACATCGAGCGTCAGTCCGACCTGCCGCAAGCGCGCCACCAGCGGCACATAAAAGCTGCGGCGCAGGTAACCGTTCATGCGTTCGACCTTGCCCTTGGTCTTGGCGCGGTAGGGCCGGCATAGCTCGGGCACGAAGCCATAGTGCCGCGCGAAATCGAGGAACCCCGGCTGAACGCGATGCTGCTTTGGACCATACGCATCGCGCTCGATGACGACGGTCTTCATGTTGTCGTATAGCGCCCGACGAGGCACACCCCCAAACCAGTCGAAACCATGCGCATGGCAGGCTAGCAGTGTGGCCAATTGCATGTCGCTGACAAACTCGACATAGGCCGCCCGGCTGTAGCCGAGCGTGGCAACGAAGGCATACAGCGGCGCGCCCTTGCGGCGGCTGAATTCGATCCAGTCGACTTGCATCTGGTCGCCCGGCGCAGTCTCGAAGCGCACCAGCGGATCAGGCGCAGGCTGGGGCTTTAAGGTGGCGACGAACTGACGAACGGTCCGCTCAGCGCCGTCAAAGCCCTGCTCGCAGAGCTCGCGCCAGAGTACGGTGGCGGGAATCCAGTCCGGTGCGGCGGCCGCAATGCGTTCGCGCAGATAGTCCTCGAAGGGCGCCAACTTCGAGGGTCGGGTAGTGCGGGGGCGGTAACCCGGCGGCTGTTCAGATTGCAGGTACTTGCGTACGGTATTGACGGAACAACCCAGTTCGCAGGCAATGGCGCGCAGGCTCTTGCCTTGCTTGTGCAGGATCTTGATCTGCATGTAGTCCTCGTATGAAACCATCGCTGCTACAAAAAGCAGCGATTATCCCTGTGGCGAGGTGTATCAATTTCTACTTGCCGGGGTGTGTCAATTTACAAGTGCCGGTGACACTGTGGAAGGTAGCTCCCTGGGCAAGTGCAATTGGAGGTAGACGCTGCGTAGGGCTGTGTGCCCCCATCCTGCAGCGTGACCTGATTGGGTCAAGGCCGAGTTGTCATGCAGGCAGTTTGGCTGCAAGCAGTTCGACCTTCTCGATATTGGGCGGAGAACTGAGCAAGGTCGCGGCGTTGGCCATCAAGGCCGCGGCGATCTGGCCGTTCAGATGTGCTTGGCGACCTGCCTCATCGGCAAAGGCATCGAACACACCGAACGTCGAAGGGCCAAACTTCAATGCGAACCAGGCCGTGGTGCCGGACTCGGCGTTGGCGAGCGGCAGTGCGCTGGCCAGGAAGTCGGCAAGCGCAGCCTCCTGGCCGGGTTTAGCTTCGAGGCGAACAAACAGGGCGAGCTTGGTCATGCTGTATTCCTTTGGGTAAATAGAAAAGTGGGTGAAGGGATCGACGAGACTGCAGTCTAAGTCTTCATGACAGACATCTCTATAGGCAATAATGACAACATTGATATCATTGTTGCCATGAAACTCCACCTCCTTGTTTGTGATGGCGTGTTTGATCTGGGGCTTGCGGCGCTCACTGACACAGTGGGCTTAGCCAATGCGATGGCGGGCTCGCTGCCACAGGCTCCCGCGCACATAGAGCTCACGCTGGTGGGTGTGCGGCGTCGCATCCGAACTGCGCAAGGCTTGACGGTCCCCGTGGTCACTGCGCATGGTGTGCCCGAACCAGACGTCGTGCTCGTGCCAGCGTTTGGCGACAAGATGCCTGACACGCTCTCGGCTCGACTCACACGCCCCGATGTGCCCGATGCGGTCGCGGCGCTACAGCAGTGGTCCACCGCTGGCGCGCACCTAGGTGCCGCTTGCTCCGGTAGTTTCTTGCTTGCAGAGAGTGGCCTGCTTGATGGGCATCGTGCGACGACGTCATGGTGGCTGGGGCCGATGTTTCGGCAGCGCTATCCGAACGTCACGCTGGACGAGTCACGCATGATCGTGAACTCGACACGCTTCACCACCGCGGGTGCCGCTTTGGCCCACATCGACTTGGCCTTGCGCATCATCCGAGGGCGCAGTCCGGCGCTGGCGGCCCTGGTGGCACGCTATCTGCTGGTCGAGACACGCAGTTCGCAAGCCGAGTTCGTGATTTCCGACCACCTTGCGCATGCCGACCCGATGGTGGAGCGCTTCGAGTGCTGGGCCAGACGTCGGCTCGCGCAGGGGTTCTCGCTGGCCGAGGCAGCCAGCGCCGCAGGCACAAGCCAGCGCACCTTGGCGCGGCGGCTGCAAAGCGTTTTGGGCAAGACACCGCTGTCGTATTTCCAGGATCTGCGCGTGGAGCATGCTGTCCATCTCTTGCGCACCGGGAACGCCAGCGTCGACCAGGTCGCCGCACAGGTCGGGTACTCGGATGGGGTGACCCTGCGGGCCCTATTGCGCCGCAAGCTGGGCCGGGGTGTCAGGGAGTTGCGACGCGGTGGATGACCAAAGGCGTTTGGTGCATGTACGGCTGGAGACAGCCGCGAAACTGACGCAGGCCAAACGGCGCATTTGGACCTGACAAAACTACTGCCCGCCACGGCGCGCAAGCTACAGTTTGACCCCGGACAAAGTTTTGCTGGCAATGTCGTGGTTGAGCAAATCAATACCTTGATTGAGCAACGCTGTGCACTGACGATTCGGCGGCTCACCGACCCCGCCACCGACAATGACGCAGCCGCCGAGCCCACCGTTTGAACTACCGTGCGGACACGGGTTCGATTCGGGTTTGGGAATTGAACCGGCATCCCATCGCAGACGAGCTTGATGCCCGTTTCCGGCGACCAGCATGGCTGAGAAACCTGCTTGCAGGTCTACAATCAGGCAGGCTTTACGATAGAGTTCGCAATGGTTCGCAGCAGCCCGCAGCACTATTATTGCGTACTTTCAATAGTCGTTTGGTGCCGGGTGCTGCCCCACCACCATCAGCTGTAAAATTCGGCGAGCGAATAGTTGGCGTCGCAAAAATAACTAAGTCTGCGCCAAAAGGGTTGGGGTTCGTAATGAAAAATAAAAAAGTTAACAACAGTCGTCGCAAGATAACTCAGTACCTCGCTGGGTTACCGATTATTTGCATTGCCCCCGTAGCAAGCGCCGCCAAAAAACGACCAGCACCAAAACCGTTTAGAAAACGTACTAGAGAGGAAGTGAAATATCAGAACGAACCCTACATAGGTAGAGCATGCGCCAAATGCATGCTGTACCAAGGCAATGGCCTTTGTGTCATTTTAGATGATGCAGTTAGTCCAAACGGATGGTGTTCTGAGTGGACGCCAGGAACAGTAGGCTGAACCTCACCCAGGGGGATAGGATCGCTTTGAAGTTACATTAAATTTTGTATGCACATAAAAAAAGGGGGCTTCCGCCCCCTTTTTTACAACCGAGACACCTTAAGCTCGTTTGTGTTTGCTGATATAACCGTAGTATTTATTGTTTCTCTCAATACCCTCTTGGTTATAGATGTTCTTCATTTCAGCGAGCTTGTCATGCTCGATGCCCTGAAGAATATCAGCGGTAATGTTGTAGTTGTATAGATTTGCAGAGTTTATTCCGAAGATCTGCCGCTTGATGGCACTATCATCGCCTCCAAGGCTAACCTTCCAGCCTTGTTTCTTCATCATATCCTCTGGAATCTCCAGACGTCTCATAGCCTCGATCTGCCACTGTGGTGAACCATACCAAACTGAGTCGGTTCCCCAAACCACGCGATCAGCGCCCATACCGTTAACAAGCGTTCCAACAATCGCGGCAGCAAAACGAGGGTTAGCCACAGCCGAGGTTGCAAACGTCGTCCCAAGCTCACCATAAACGTTTCTCAAGCCGTTCTCAGCAACGAGATTTGCCAAATCGGTGGTCCAATCGATGCGACCAGTTTCCTCGAACTTCGCAAGATCATGAGATGGATCTTCCAAGAAGATTCGAAGTGCTCCGTGGTAGATCACGAAGTTCATTCCAGGCCAATCTTTCGCGGCTTTTGCAACATCATCTACCGTTGCGTGTTGCCAGACACCCGGCCAGGAAGTTTCATAATCACGTGGCAATAGGCCTTTGTGAATACAAATCGTGTTGATACCTGCATTGATCGCCTTCTCGTAGAATGGATACATCAACTTCTCATCATCCAATCTCCAAGCCGTGCCTTTCGATGATGGTGAGAGCGGATCGCCGATCGTATAGCCCTTCCAAGAATCAGGACGATACTTTTCAATCGCCTCATCAACAGCATCCATCCAACCATCCTGACCAGGCGTTATCACTGAGTGACACAACATTCTTTGAGAGCCCGATATGTCGTTCACCAAAGTTCGAGCATCTGCCAACTGGTCGTTCCAAAGAAGGTACCAGCTCTCATCGTCGAATGGTGCGCTGGATAACAGAGCAACTTTCGTATCACTATCCATATAAATTTCTTTTAGATAGTTCTCGAACTTGTACCGCGCTAAAGTCATTGGAGTTGCAGCCATCGCCGGGTTCCAATGCTCCATCGCATAGTTACCAAGACCCAGCAAACCCTCATGACTAAAGTCATCTCGAATGAAGTGCGTCTGATCATCAAAAATGAACTGGCTCGATAAACGTCTTGCCCGCTCATACGAATAGTCTTTATCTGCGGCTTCGGCCTCAGAGACATTAAAGACATCTCCAAAGACTTGATTCATCGCCAAGAATGCCGCTGCAAATCCTGAAGAGGACTTCAGAAACTCTCGACGACTTACCCCTTGGTGTTTTGCAAGCTTTTCGGATAATTCTTTTAGAACACCCTCCACCTGGCGCTGCTGAGCACTCTGTGGTGGTGGGTTATATTCCCCGTTTGAAACAATTTGCGTTGGAACCGGCGACGCGAAAGCGTGAGTATCCGCAGGCAAACAGTCTTCGAGTTCGTGGTCGGTTAGCCAACCAGCTGGTCTTTCACTCATAAACTACCCCCTAAATAAATGCATTTATTTAACGACGAGGTAGTCTGTTGATGCCGAACTCCCCGCCAATTTTTTTAATCAAATCGCATAAGGAACAACTAAACATCTACAACAATAGATTTTATGGGGCTCTTCCATCGACTGATGGTCGGCGGAGAGTCACATACAGCTCCAAGGTATCGACAAGCACAACGGGAGTAAAGCTGCGTTGCAGCAATATACTGCACTATGTTTAAGTCACCGCTTTGCTGGGTGAAAAAACCAGGCTAACTAAGGCATGATTCTTTGTATCACACCATCTTTCTTCACAAAGTGGTGATACAACGCAGCCAACACGTGGACCACTACCAAAAGGATCAGGACATAAGCTAGCTCATGATGAATCTCCTGAAGCAGATCTCGAGTAGCGGGGTTTTCGGCGGCGAGGGGCGGTATTTTGAAGAGACCAAAATACGTAACGCCGTATTTCGTAAATTGTGAGGCAGCAAAACCGATAATAGGCATTGCCAATAGACAAAGGTATAAAAGACCATGGGAAATTTTTGAAGCTCGAACTTGCCAAGTTGGCACGGAACCCGGGAGAGGAGGTGGAGGATTTTATGTCGCCACCACAACCTAACGAAGCACAACGATGCCCGTTGTTAGCCCGATGGACTTATGGAGGTTAAAGAAAAAGCTCGATCCGGATCGCCCTTCGGAATATCGGACATAAAAATGCCCATAGCGACGAGCGTAAGAACCAAGAGCGCAACAAGCCAATGAAGGAAAATTGCAAAACCGCTGTACTTTACCCCTGAACCACCCATAGATCCCCCTGCCTATAATTCGTTTTTGTTCGGAAAAGATAACACGCCTGAACATCAAAACACTGATACTTAGACAAAAAAAAAAGTCGCCTAGAAGGCGACTTTTTCGAATTCTTAACTACGAATTAACGATTTGCAATGTACATCGTTACTTCAAAGCCGAATCTCATTTCTGTGTACTCTGGTTTTGTCCACATGGTTTTATCTCCCAAAAAAGTTTACGTAAGCTTTCCTACGCTTCGAATTATGAGGATCTGGCCAGATTCGCAATAGCTATTTTTCCGTAAACACAACTAATGATTTTCATGATCAAAATATCATTTTTTTAATAAAATATATATCAATCAATAACTTATAATTATTTGCTACAAGTCTATCAACCCTGCCCTCATTGCAATTATTGCGATCTCAGCGCTGTTTGAAGCTCCGAGTTTTTGCTTGATGTTGTAAAGGTGTGTTCCGACCGTCCGGGGACTCAATGACATCACCTCGGCGATTTGCTGGACCGATTCACCTTTAGCTAAAGCCACAAACACCTTGAATTCTTTCTCACTGAGGCTATCGACTGGGTTTTTCGAGCCAGATACCTGCTCAACTGCAAGTTCTTGCGCGATCGACGACTCAACGTAGATTTTACCCCGATGGACTGTTCTAACCGCCTCCATTAAGGCGTCAGCAGCACTTCTTTTGGTTAAGTACCCTGCCGCTCCAGCCTTGAGTACACGCTTCGCGTGCATTCCATCCTCATGACCAGACAGTACGAGGATCTTTTGGCTACTCCTCTTCGCCAGCACTCTGTCTATAGCCTCCAACCCACCTATTCCAGGCATAGAAATATCCATGACAAGAACATCCGGACTAATATCTTGGAACCGACGAACGGCTTCCTCACCACTCTCGGCCTCCCCAATTACTTTTATGTCGGATGAACCATCTAACAACAATTTAAAACCCATGCGAACGACTGCATGATCATCCACCAGCATCACTGTAATTTGTTCGCCACCCATAATCTATGTCCGCTCCATACTAACTCGAGTGTAACGGGATATACGCTTCAATCCTAGTTCCACCCTTTTCTGGGCTATCTATAACCACTTCCCCCCCAAACGCCTGAACCCGCTCTTTGATTCCCAACAAACCAAACCGTGTGCTTTTCTCGATATCCGATTGAATCCCAATCCCGTTATCTTCAATTGATACTCGGATCAAATCTCCCTCTTGCGATCGGGCAACAATACCAACCCCTACATCTATTCGCGTGGCGGAGGCATGTTTCGCAGCATTCGTCAAACACTCTTGTACAACCCTGTAGACCGTAATGTTCAGTTTCTCACCGAACTTTCGAGCGCCAACATCAAAGGAAATAGCGATATCAAGATCTAGACTCTGTTTTTTATAGCGATCGACAATGTCGATTAACGCGTCCTCCAACCCAAGATGATCAAGCGCACTGGGACGAAGCTCACGAATGATTGAATGCACAACATCATAAATATGCGTAGCGACCTCAACGATCGTACTCGCATTCTTATTCGTCTCTAGATCCTTATCGCTAGCGCGGTTCGCTATTGCAGCACCGATAGTTTTAATCGCAGTTACGCACTGACCTAGCTCGTCATGAAGTTCTCGGGCGATTGATTTTCGCTCTTCCTCCAACTTTTCCTGAATGATCTGCGTTAACTGTCGGTTTTCCAGTAACTCAGTCTCCGCAGCAATCCGCTGCTTGTGTTCGGTCATGTCGCGGATCGCGCATATTTCTCCAATAATTTCCTGATGCACAGGATCTACAAGCGGAGCGATCGACAATGCAACGTCGATCAAATCCCCGGATTTGGTTCTTCTTTTAGTTTCTAGGTATTCAATTCGCTTTCGTCTCAGCACCCCATCTTGAATCACATCCATTTCAGAAATCAAGTGATCTGGAATAATAAGCTGCGAAGCCTTCCCAAGTATCTCTTGAGATTGAAATCCGAAGATGCGCTCAGCCGCTGGATTCCAGAATGAAATTTTTCCCTCCAAGTCATGAATCATAATTGCATCACTAGACTGTTGCGCAACTAGAGCAAGCCTGGCATTCTGAGTGAGCGCATCTTCGAGATTGCTTGCCATTCGATTAAACGTGTGACCGATCGAATCAAACTCTGGCAAGGAAAATCTTGGGAGCCTCGCCGTTAAATCACCACGTTCCATCGAAGACATTGCGCTCGAAATTACGTTAAGAGGTCTTAAAGATCGCCCTATCAGGCCGAACGTAGTCAAATTCAAAAGTATAAAAAACCCCATCAAGATTAAACCAAAGGTACTGAGTTCATCCCAGGCATCGAGGACCGATCTCGAGGAGTCAGGAGTAATCACGATAGTGCCGATTGGCATATTAAGCCGAAAGTCTCTCTTCGCCGGAGCAACCAAGTTTGCGAACCACTGCGGGGCCCAACGTCCAGATTTATACTCTGATGGCGGCGACTCATATACAAGCTTGTTCGAGGAATCGTAGAGTCTGATTTCATTTGCACGGACTCGACCTACGCCTCTAAGAAAACTCGCAAACTCTATTGACGGGTCATTACCTCTGCTAGCAAGATTTGGATTCATAGCAAACGATTCGAGAAGTTGTACCGTCACCTTTGTTCCGGCCTCCATCTCCTCATTGATAGACTTTCTGCGATCATCGATCAGGATAAACGCCGTCACTAATACGAATATCAGACCAATGATCGAGATCGCCAAATTAACTCGAAACCTTAAACCCATAACTAGGTAACCCCGCTTGCAATAAGGTCCAACTCCTCAACCAGCACGCGCGCCAAGAGCTCTCCCATCGCATTATGACCAGCACCCTCGACAAGCCTCAATCGTGAATTAGGCATCACGCCTGCAAGCTTTTTCGCAGTGATTGGTGGACAAATCATATCCGATGCCCCCTGCACTATTACCGTATCAACAGTTATATTGGACGCCGACTCCAGCAATTGGTTTTCTCGCAAAAAACAATCGCTACGCAAATAGTGCAAATGAACGAGGGTTCTTGGGATCAAATCGACTGAACTTTTGGATGAAGAACTTTGCGTAGCAATTTCGTTTGTGGCTCCTATCGCCATCGCTGCTGCCTCGTAGTTCGCCCAATTTTCAGCAGCGCTCGAAGCCACATCTCTCTTGGGGGAATTTACTAAACCACAATAATGGTCAACCACACTTCCTTCGACGCCTGCTCTAAACTTCCTTGACGCATCGGGTATAAATTCCTCTAAACCATCGGTAAACCAAGTCACCTCAGAGCGAGACCCCAAAAAAATTCCTCGAAGAATCATTGCTCGAACTTTTTCCGAGTGCTTGCTCGCATAAGCTAGCGCCAAAGTACTTCCCCAAGAACCACCAAAAAGGATGACTTTTTCTTTGATGCAAAAGAACTCGATAATCGCGTTCACATCATCAACGAGATCCCAAGTCGTATTGCTATCCGTTGAACCCGCCGGGGTGGATTTTCCACAACCTCTCTGATCAAACAAAATGATGTCAAAAACTGCCGGATCAAAATATCGACGCTGATTTGGGTTGGTTGAGCTCCCAGGTCCACCATGTAAGAAAATGACTGGAATACCACCTTCTCTACCGCTGCGCTCAACGTAAATGGAGTGCAGTTCGCTACCTTTAGGTTGCCTGTCATAAAATGGGTCGATACTTGGATACATTCAAATGTGGTTTTTATTTGGCTCTAACCTTGATGAAATATTACTCCTCGACGAATTTTAGGCGAAAAGGAAAAATTACTCGAGTGATGCCCTTCGGAGGTGTTATACGCTCCAATTTTTTGAGCGACCGTTTAATTGCCAGCAACGCAAAATCATCAAATTTCTTTGAGCCACTCGACTCCTCAATATCGATACTCTCCGAGATCAAACTGCCCTGTTCCGTGAAGTTGATTACCACCCGTACCACTGCCCCATCAAATTGATCCCCCTTCGGCATTCTACGAAGCAGGAGACTGTCCGACCGAACAGAGTTGATAACAATTTTATGCACATCTCGTTTGAAATTCTTCTCCAAACTAACCAAATCAGCTTCGCTCTGCTTGGGCTCTGGCTTGGGCTCTGGCTTGGGCTCTGGCTTGGGCTCTGGCTTGGGCTCTGGCTTGGGCTCTGGCTTGGGCTCTGGCTTGGGCGGGGGCTGCGCTACAACCGGATTGACCGAAATCGGCGCAACCGAGGGCGCATTCTGTGGTGTTGATGGTCGATTCGACCTTTCCACCATGTTGGGTTTAGGCGGTGGAATCGATTCAGCTGACGATCGCTGACGCTCAACCTTCGGGCGATTGAGGGGCAATTCCACCACTTGCTCCTGCAAAGTGGGAAGCGGCTCAATTTCAACTTCGTTTCTTGGGATCTCCGGAGAAATTTGGGGTGCAACCGCCTCCGCCTTTCGAGGAATAAATTCTGCCTTTGGTCTAGACAGAATTTGCTGACTTGACCGTCTCACTGGGATTTCAACTGGAGTAACCTGTGGTTCCAATTTTGGAATCTCAGGCTCACTCATTACTTGTGGATCCGGGATAGCTTGAGGTGGCTCAGCAAATTTATCAGGAACCTCGGCTTTATTCACGGGACGCTCCAACTCTCGATAGGTTGGAGGATCAACTGTTTCTAGCTCTTCAACTTGCTCTTGGGTTGGCGGCTCATACGACTCGAGCTCGACAGTCAAGAAATCCGTCTCTTGCTCCTTTGAAAACTCGAAACCTGGTAACAAAAATACGACCAATGCGTGCAAAAGTATTGACGTCCCAACCGCTAATTGAAACGCATCCATATATTTGGAACGAATAGCAAAGCTCATCATTCGTTGAATAGCGCATTACCCAGCAAATAGTTCGTATTATGAAAACGTAAACTAATGAAAATCATGAGTTTCTTTTGCTGAAAATGTTGCAGCCGGAAGTGAGCCGGTAAGGGGACAATCGCACGGTCATGTAAATAGAGTAATAAGGTCTTGCTTTGCGAGATGTGCAACTGTATCGACATGGCGCCGTGGAAGCAACTTTTTGAGCTGCCAAAGCGGTATTCTAAATTTAATCAAGGAGGTACTTGCTATGTGGACAAAGCCTGAGTACACCGAAATGCGTTTCGGTTTCGAAGTCACCATGTACATCGCAAACAGATAATATCTGTTAGCAAAGTACATACGGAAAGCCCCAATTCGGGGCTTTCCGCTTTAATAGAGAACTTGTAACGTAATAGAGATCGAGAAATATGAGAGTCAGAGTACTAGGATCAGCAGCTGGAGGGGGCTTTCCGCAGTGGAACTGTAATTGTCCGAACTGTGACGGAGTCCGAAAAGGAACGATAAATGCCAAACGAAGAACACAGTCTTCGATCGCAGTGACGGGCGACAATGTGAATTGGCTTCTTTTTAATGCCTCTCCCGATATCCTGACTCAATTTCAAGGCTTTCCCGAGCTACAACCTGCCAGATCTATACGCGATACCGCAGTCAAATCCGTGCTGTTGATGGATGCCCAGATAGACCACACAACTGGACTATTCATGCTTCGCGAAGGAAAAACGCCGTTGAATATTTACTGCACGGATATGGTGTTCGTAGAGCTGACCACGGGTAATCCAATCTTCAATATCCTTGGCCATTACTGCGGAATAAATTGGAATAAGATTTCGATGGATTCACTCGACAGTTTTGAAGCTGAGGGGGTTCCTAACCTGAAAATCACGGCGGTGCCGCTATCTAGTAAAGCACCGCCTTACTCTCCTCACCGTAACAACCCCCACATTGGCGATAACATCGGCATACAAGTTGAGGACGCGACGAGCGGTAAGAAACTATTTTACGCACCAGGACTAGCCGAAATAGAAGACCAAATCAAACCATTCATGGAACAAGCGGACTGCCTAATGGTTGATGGCACTTGTTGGACAAATGATGAGATGGCGAAATTAGGTATTGCGCAAAAAATGTCTCTCGATATGGGACACCTACCCCAATCCGATCCTGGCGGAATGATTGAAGTACTAAGACCTTTAAGAGCGAGTAAAAAAATTCTCATTCACATCAACAACACCAATCCGATCCTTCGCGAAGACTCTCCCGAACGAGCAGTTCTGGCTGATGAGAAAATTGATGTCGCATACGATGGGATGGATTTAACCATTTAATTTATTAAGCAAAGCGGAGCATTAGCGATGGGATCGAGCAACACCCCTTGGACCAAGGACGAGTTTGAAAAACGCCTGCGAGCGAAAGACAAGTGCTACCACATTTATCATCCCTTCCACATCGCGATGAATGGCGGAAAATGCACAAAAGAGCAAATTCGCGGCTGGGTCATTAACCGCTTCTATTATCAGATCATGATTCCCATCAAAGACTCAGCGGTCTTGTCAAACATGGCTGATAAGGACCACAGGCGACTTTGGATTCAACGAATTCTCGATCATGACGGGTTCGAAGGCGACGAAGGTGGAATCGAGGCCTGGATCGCTCTGGCAGAGGCGGTTGGATTAACACGTGACGACGTACTCTCCCTTAAGCATGTGACGCCAGGAGTCAAGTTTGCTGTTGATGCATACGTCAATTTCGCTCGCCGGGCGCCCTGGGAAGAGGCAGTTTGCTCTTCGCTAACCGAGCTGTTTGCGCCCACCATCCACCAAAAACGTCTCGATTCTTGGCCTGAGCACTATCCGTGGATTGAAGAGAACGGATACAAGTATTTCCGAAAAAGACTCTCAGAAGCAAGACGTGACGTTGAACATGGATTGCGTGTTACTTTAGAGCACTTTAAGACGCGAGAAGAGCAGGAAAAAGCTTTAGGAATTTTGCAATTCAAGCTCGATGTCTTGTGGACTATGTTGGATTCGATCCAAGTGACTTACGGGATCGGAGAGACGAATGCGGGGGCTGTCACGCGAATGGAGAAAGTATGACGCTAGATGTGACTAAACCCATCGTCCTGGAACGACAATTTCGATTTCAATTTGAACCCGCACAAGATTGTTACGTATTACTCTACCCCGAAGGACTCATTAAGCTTCCTGGAAGTTCTGGGGAAATAATGAAGCTTGTAGATGGGAAATTAAGTGCAAACGAGATTATTTCTCAACTCGAGACCACATTTCCCGGAGTAGATTTAAAGCAAGACGTGCTGGATTTCTTGGAGAACGCGAATGACAAAGGTTGGATCAGAGCCGAGTAAAAAACCTAAAGGCCCGATGTGGGTCAATGCAGAAATTACCTACAAATGCCCTCTGCATTGTGTGTTCTGCTATAACCCGATGGATTATGCATCAACGCTTAAATCTGAACTAAGCACCGCTGACTGGTTAAAGGTTTTCAAAGAGGCTCGAGAACTGGGCGCCGTGCAACTCGGAATCTCGGGTGGAGAGCCTCTTATGCGTGATGACGTGGAGGAGATGGTAGCGGAGTCGAGCGCAATGGGTTACTACGTTAACCTATTGACATCTGGAATCGGCCTCACCGAGGAGAGAATATCAGCCTTCAAAAGTGGAGGACTAGGACAGATTCAGCTATCGTTCCAAGACTCGACTAAAGAATTAAATGATTTCCTATCCAGCACCAAAACTTTTGATCTAAAGTCAAAAGTTGCAAAACTTATCAAACAGTACGATTACCCCATGGTTCTAAATGTGGTTCTTCACCGACTAAATATCGACCACATAGATCAGATTCTAGAGATGGCTGAAGCAATGGGTGCCGAACACGTTGAACTCGCAAACAGCCAATACTACGCTTGGGCTCTCAAGAACCGTGAACATTTGATGCCAAGCCGAGAGCAGTTACGTATCGCTGAAGAAAAGACGAATAAATTCCGCGAAAAAATCGGAAATAAGATGAAACTCTATTTCGTCGTACCGGATTATTATGCTGACCGTCCGAAAGCTTGTATGAACGGATGGGGATCCGTATTCTTGAATGTAGCCCCAGACGGACAGGCCCTGCCTTGCCATGAAGCGCGAAAGCTTCCTGGCCTAACCTTCCCGAATGTTCGGGAGCACGATGTGAGCTGGATATGGAATGATTCGCCTGCCTTCCAGGCATATAGAGGCGACTCATGGATGCAAGAGCCATGTAAAAGTTGTGACGAACGGGAGAAGGATTTTGGTGGATGTCGATGCCAGGCTTATCAGCTCACTGGCGATGCGACTAAAACCGACCCCGTGTGTTCAAAGTCACCCGATCATCACCTGATAACAGAACAAGTTGCAAAGGCACAACTTCCGCAGCCGCCTGCATCAGAGGTCAAGCCGTTGATCTTTTATCGGGATGATAAGAACTCCAAGCAATTTGCGAGCGAGATGCAAGATTAAATTTGTAAAAACTTACAAACATGATCTCGGCAAAAGGACTTAGTAAGAAGTTTGAAGACACGTTAGCCGTAGATAACTTGGACCTAGACATACCCGAGGGACAGTTTTTCGGGCTCTTGGGGCCAAACGGATCCGGGAAAACCACAACGATCCACATGCTGTCGACGCTTAGTCTACCGACTAGTGGGCAGATCACAATTGATGGTGTCGATGTCTTAAGAAAACCAATCGTCGTTAGAAAAAATATCGGTTTGGTATTTCAAGAGTCTGCGCTCGATCGCACGATGACGGTCTATGAGAATTTGAGTTTCTCTGCAGCCCTGTATGGCATTCCCAGAAGAACTGCCGATGACCGGATAAATTCTTTACTAAAGCTATTTGATCTTTCGGATAAAAAACGATCACCCGTAGCGAGGCTCTCAGGTGGAATGCGAAGAGCGGTTGACTTAATTAGAGGAGTTCTACATAAACCCAAAATTCTGTTCCTTGATGAGCCCACCGTTGGCCTTGACCTTCCCAGCAGACGGAAAATATGGCGCTTCGTACAGCAATTGATTGCCGAAGAAAAACTGACAGTGATTCTAACGACCCATTATCTCGAGGAGGCGACACCTTGTGATCGAGTTTGCTTCATCAGAAAAGGGAGGATGGTGGAGGTTGGAGCGCCGCAGGAGTTGATTGATCGACTTGGCGATGAAATTATCGAAATTGAAGACGACAAGCCTGAAGAAGTAGTTAACCTCCTTGGTCTAAAAATTCCGAGTACATAGTTGATTCCAACGCCCTTCTCATTCGGTCAAACCGAGAAGCCACTTTCGATGAGATTAGAAAAAGACTAGCTGGACATCAATCTAAAATCTTGGTTAGGAAAACAAATTTGAATGATGTATTCCTTTGGATTTCTTCCTCGGGAGATTTGACGACATGATCAGAGCTCTTTCAGCAGTCATGGCACGCGAATTAAGAAAAACCATCAGGCAAAAATCCAGACTTCTTGCATCTACGGTTCGGCCTCTGATTTGGCTATTCATTATTGGAGGTGGCATTGGATCGATTACAGAGAATCAACAGCCCGGTTCATATAAAGAATTTATCATCCAAGGAATATTAGCAATGACTCTTCTCTTTGGCGCTATGCTATCAGCGTTAACTACCGTCTATGACAAAGAATCGGGAGTTATGAGAATGATGGTAATTGCTCCACTTCCGAGCTATTGGATCAGCTTGAGCAAAATGCTATCTGCAACTATAGCCGGGATGATTCAAGGATTTATCTTATGCATAATTCTCGTGATATCGGGGTTAACCGGTCTGAGCCAACTCGCATCGGTCGAGTTCGTGGCTGCAGTTATCCTCACAGCTCTAGCTTGCTCTGGCCTTGGAATGCTTACGGCAGCCATATCCAAGTCGCTAGACAATTTCGCGGCGATCATGAATTTTGTAATCTTCCCAGTTTTCTTTCTTAGCGGTGCTCTCTATCCGGTAAGCACACTCCCTGCTGAGATCCAATGGATAACCATCATCAACCCTTTTACTTACGGCGTAGATCTTCTAAAGCACGCAGCACATACCGGAAGTGGCCATTCGGTCGACTTTTCTATGATGCTCGACTGCATAATCCTAGCTCTGTTCACGATATTTGCTCTAGCCATTTCCAGTTGGCAATTTGGACGCGAGAGCACCCGATCAACGCTCATCGGCACACTTACGAGAGCAAAAAACTAAACCAAGGCCAGCTAACGAAGTCCGATTCTTAGTGATGATGGCCACCTTCACCATGGACATGCCCATGCGAGATTTCTTCGGCTGTAGCAGCTCTTATGGATTTAACCTCGCACTTGAAGAGCAGCCCAACTCCAGCCAGCGGGTGGTTTCCATCAACGACAACTTTATCTTCAGCGATCTCGGTGACTGTGTATAACGCCGTCCCACCGGACTCCTCTTTGTGGCCCTGAAATTGCATACCTACTTTGACATCTGCAGGAAATTTATCTCTCGGCTCAATCAATATTAACTTCTCATCGAAATCACCAAAGGCTTGGTCGGGTTCCATTCTGACTTCTACTGAGTCTCCTACTTTCTTTCCTTCAAGCGCTTTCTCAACAATCTCAAAAATTCCATGATAGCCACCATGAAGATAGACAATGGGATTTGAGGTCTTTTCAATAAGCTTGCCCTGCAGATCAAACAGTTGGTATTCAATAGAGACAGCAGCATTTTTTTTGATATCCATATTTTTAAGAACTCCTCGAGTAGCTTGCTGTATTGTATCGCTTATCTTCAATAGCAACAGCTTTGCGAGCAGAGCTGTTTTACTGGACTTCGCCAATGCCAGGTAATAAAAAACTAAAACACCTAGGAAATCTTACTCCCAAGAATTTTTTAAAAGATTATTGGCAAAAACAACCACTTTTAATCAGAGAGGGAATCGATGATAATTTTTTGGGCTTAACGCTCGATGACCTAATTCGTCATTCGCAAGATCCGAAATGTCCCACTAGATTTATTCGTAGAGAGGGATCGCGATACTCCGTCCGCTACGGACCGGTCTCGCAGAAATTTATAAAGTCATTACCGAATCGAGACTGGACTTTTTTAGTACAAGGGATCAACTGTGTTGATCGCAGAGCGGCAGCTCTACTACAAAAATATTCATTCTTACCTTACGCTCGTTTAGATGACGTCATGGTTAGCTTCTCTACCCCCGGTGGCAGCGTTGGGCCACATTTTGATTCCTACGATGTGTTTCTCGTTCAAGGAAACGGGCGCAGAACCTGGCAAGTTAGCTCGCGGCATGATGGCCAGCTTGTACAGAATTCAGATTTAAAAATCTTAAAAAACTTCAATCTAGAAGGTCATTGCACACTCGAAAAAGGAGACATCCTGTATTTGCCGCCTCATTTTGCACACCATGGTGTCGGAGACAGTAACGCCTTTACATTTTCGGTTGGATTTAGAGCGCCCGACTTCACAAGATTAAAAGTCGACTTCCTGGATTATCTCGATGGAAAAAAACTCATCGAAAAGAAATACACAGATCCTAATATCCTACCCACAAATTACCCAGGAAAAATCCCTAATAAACTTGTTAGGGACACAAATCAAATATTGGATAGACTTCGTTGGAATAAAGATGATGTCCGTATATTTCTTGGCGAGAATCTATCCATGTCAAACGACGATCAGGATGATACCCCCCCAAAAACCATCACGTGGAAGACATTTTGGAATGGGCTTCACAAAGGGCTTTACGAAGTCAACCCAAGCGTTCGAATGATGTACTCGGGAAATTATTTTTTTATTGCGGGGCAAACATTGACACTTGAAAACAAAACGATAGACAATTTAAAGCGAATCGCAGACTCCAGATCGATAGAAGAACCAAAGACTTTACACACTGAGACGAAAAAATTGCTATTCGAATTCGCGAAGCGTAATTGGATTTTATTACGGTTAGCTGATTAATTAATTAGCTAATTTCTATCCAATCGGAACCATCGTGCTGACTAGCGATCGCGTATGCGATCTCTCTTTCATGGAGAACTTCGCCAAGTAAGCCCCTTACTAAATCCTCAGAATTATTAGTTTCTGAAAGGTGTGCCGCCAATACGAATTTAAGTTTCGGATTAATAAGTTTCCTCAAAAAATCTTTGGCAGCCGTATTGCTTAGGTGCCCAAAACCTCCAGCAATTCTATTTTTTAGTGCGGCAGGATAGGAAGATTTTAATAATAAATTCTCATCATGATTGAACTCGAGCACGAGAGCATCACAATCACACAGGTTTTCGAGCATATGTGCGGTCACCGCACCGGCGTCCGTGAGAATACCCAACTTAAATTGACCATCGGATAACGTGAACTGGCTAGGCTCCAGAGCGTCATGCGGGACTGGATACGGTTTTATTTTTAACGCACCAACTTCAAACTTAGAAAATCCAATTATTTCGTTCACTGAATTAGCTTGTTCCATTGCCATGGTCGCCTGAGAAGTCCCAGAGGTACACCAAATTGGAATATCTATTTTCTTTGCAAGTGTAAAAACCCCACCGGAATGGTCGCCGTGCTCATGAGTAACCAGGATTGCATCGATATCCGTCAAAGAAACATCTCTGGCAGTTAAACGGCGTTTTGTCTCTTGGAAACTTAATCCACAATCGACAAGTACTGTGGATGTCCCACTATTAACCACCAAACAGTTGCCAGCACTACCACTACCTAAAAGGGTGAATCGCAATACTTCCCCGCCTACGCTAGATTAACTGCTCTCTTATAACTCTCAAGATTTTGAGCGCAGTATCATCGGACAACTGCTGTCCTTCCGAGTCCAAAACTCTTAGTTCACTGGTTTCCAAATTTTTCGAGGCAGACACACGTATTCTGTACGACTAACGACATGCCCACGATCCCTCCAAAATGCCAACCTCGCAAGACCCTTCGGTTTTATCCTCGAATCCGGGTCATTATAGTTAATATAGAAGATTCCCTCTTCTCTGCTCTTGTCCTCAATCGAGAAATCTAACGAGTCAAGGATGAGGCCAATTTTCCTCCACGATTGTTCAAACGAGAAGGATAGAAGGAGGAAGTAATCGCCCTCATTCTCTTTGAGCTCCACGAGCAATGGATTTACACCCGAGATAGCTTTTTCATCGACCACAATCTTTTCGATCTCTGAACTTTCTGATGGGACGCCGAAAGCCGCCACCATCCGATACAGCATCTCCGCTTCCAAATTGGGATCTCGAGCCCGATTCTGCCATTTGGGCTTAGCTCTCCTCTGGTCAACCTCACCAGAGGTGGAGGCCACAAGAGCCATACCCTCATGAGATAAAAATACCTCCGTCTTATCATTGCCTAGTCGCTCCAAACGAGTGCGATACTTATCCCGCTCTGGAGAAGTCACAAGCAAAGGTGCTATTTTGCTTAGCGTATCGGTAATAACTCCACCACCAATTTTTGCCCGGTTCTCAGCCCAGTCTGTTTCCAACAATCCAGATTCCGGATCTTCGCTAGCGATAATAAAACCCTCTTCTAACCAGAACTGTTTTATGGTGTCCCACACGTCCTCAGCAGGGAGATCAATTTCTAGCCATCTAAATATCCCATCTCTCCTCACGGTTACATCAGGAACCTCTGGAAGAATACGCCTTTGAGTGCCCTCTGCTTGCGTATTAATGCCAGCCTTGTAATCCGAAAGATTGGAGCCGTCCTTACTCGGGATTGAATACCTATTTCGAGTTTTGGATTTAGTGAGTTCTGGCGGTATCTTGAGGGAATCCACAGTCACCGTTTGCTTATCCGGCTGCTTGTAGTCCACTCTCGCGCGATCTGTTGGAGACACGCTACATCCGGCAACCAGCGTCAAAACGATTCCCAAAAGGAGGAAATTCTCAAACTTATTCATATTGTATTGTTAAACGTAAAATCCAAACTAGACTAATGAATAATCCCCGCCAAATCTAATGCTTCAGTAACTAATGATTCAAACTTCACGGACAATTGGCTCAAGGGTAACCGGATGCCAGTATGAATTTTATTCATTTTGTACAAAGCCCATTTCACGGGAATAGGGTTGGCTTCAACAAATAAAACCTCATTCAGTAATGAGATACTGTTATTCAATCGGACCGCGTCAGCATAATTCGAGGACAAAACCCCCTCGCAAATTTTTTGAACGGTCGAAGGAGCCACGTTTGCGGTAACTGAGATTACCCCCTCCGCCCCAAGCATCATACACGCCATAAACGTAGCATCGTCTCCACTGTAAATTGCAAAATCATCAGGCCTTCGTCTGAGAAGATCGACAGCTCTAGCCATGTTTCCTGTTGCATCTTTGATTCCTACGATGTTGTCGATCTCAGAAAGTTTCAGGGTGGTGTCATTTGAAAGATCTGCAACTGTACGCCCAGGTACATTGTAGAGAATGTGCGGCATAGACACTGACTCAGCGATCTTCCTAAAGTGTTGATATAAACCCTCCTGACTGGGTTTATTGTAATAAGGAACTACGGATAAACTGTAGTCCGCTCCCACGCCTTGCGCGAAAGATGCTAACTCAATTGACTCAGCCGTCGAGTTAGCGCCAGTACCGGCGATTACAGGAATCCTTTTGCTTACCGTATTCACCGCATGCTCTATAAGCTGCGAATGCTCGTCAACAGAAACGGTGGGAGACTCTCCAGAGGTCCCTACCACCACTATTCCGCGCGTGCCCTCCTGTATATGCCACTCGATCAACTTATCAAATGAAGCATAATCTATCTCGCCGTTTTCAAACATCGGCGTGACAATCGCTACTAGGCTACCCTTAAGCAAATTACCCCCCTGATCGGCCTTGAAAAATCCGTGATTTTACCGTATTAAAAACTTTAAATCTCTATTTTTCCTGGATACGGATAGCCCCCAGCTACGGCGCAGATTCGTTGAATTACTGCACTCCTTGGTTGCTCGACAAGTCCAGCCTCAAACGCCATCACCGTTAATTCTCTTGCAAAGTAATCGATCAGCTCATTTGGCGTTAGCAAAAAATCTGGATTGCTAGGTTTACCAAAGATTTCGTTACCCAACATGAAAGTTTCGTAGATCAGTACGCCTTTGGATGAGAGACTAGAAATCAAGAAAGGAAATAATGATCTGTGGAGATAATTCGTTACAACAATACAGTCGAATGTTCTTCCGGTAAACGGCCAAAATCCGTTCTCCAAATCACAGACGGAAAAAACAATATTTGGATACTTATCAAACGAAGCGATCAGATCAGAGCGCTTGTCCACAGCACAAACACTGTGGCCTAACCCTGCAAAATATAAAGAATGCCTTCCGGATCCACACGCCACATCCAGAACCTCTCCACCGGGCGGAACAACTTTTGACCACCGCTTTACCCATTCGGAAACAGGGCCTGCCGATGCATGATTAGCTACTAATAAATCTTCTAGATTGTCGTACTCGCGAATGATACGCTCCTATCAGAATGAAGTATCATATGTGTAGAAATCGTATCAGCTCATAAGAAGTTTTTCCATAGGGGGTCTTTATGGTTCCCGAACAATTCCTTTCAGCAAGTGATTCCTTACCTCAGCAATTTAGACGAGTTTCCCCCTACCGCGAATGCACTAACAGATCCAAACGGGTTACTAGCTGCGGGCAAAGACGTAAGCGAAGACACTATCATCACGGCTTACAGACTCGGTATATTTCCTTGGTATACCGAGGGAAATCCAATCTTATGGTGGTCCCCTGACCCGAGACTTATTTTGTATCCGGATAAGTTACGAATTTCTCGATCAATGAATCAAATCAGAAAAAAAAACCTTTTTCACGTGACATTGAATAATAGCTTTGAGGAGGTGATAGACCGATGTGGTAAGAAAAGACATAATGGAGAAGATACGTGGATTACAAGTGCGCTGCGTGAAACATTCTGCAGATTACATCAACGAGGAAAAGCGATATCTGCCGAAAGCTGGCTAGACGGAGAACTAGTAGGCGGTCTCTATGGCCTCTGTATAGGGAAAGTTTTTTTCGGTGAATCAATGTTTTCGGAAAAACCAAACGCATCAAAAATATCGCTGATAAATCTGACAAATCATCTGATGTCCAGAGGAATTTGTTTGATTGATTGCCAAGTCGACTCGCCACACCTTCGCAGCCTTGGTGCCGAGCTAGTCTCTCGCAGGCATTTCGAAGCGCTTCTACAAGAACTGGTAAACTAAAATCATGTGAGTTTTAAACGGTTTGTTTTCAAATTATGAGTGATCTTAATGACTGGCCATTTGCAAGCCTTCAGTTCTACTCAACTGCCCCATACCAATGCAGCTATTTGAATGAAAAGCTAGCGCGATCCCAGGTGGCCACACCGAACAGTGCAATAAATGCTGATATCTACTCGGATCTAGTTAAAAACGGATTTCGCCGAAGTGGAGCATTTACATACCGTCCAATCTGCGATTCTTGCAATGAATGTATACCAATTAGGATCAGAGTCCAAGAATTTAAAAAAAATAGAACTCATCGACGTACCATGATGAAGAATCGTGATTTGATTCCCACGATAATTGACCTCCAGTACTCCTCCGATCATTACGAACTCTATCTGAAGTACCAGTCCGCGCGGCATGCTGGCGGGGAATGGATCAAGACAGCCGCGAGCAGTATCGGCACTTCTTGTTACAAAGTAATGTTAAAACCCAGCTAATCGAATTTAAGAAGGATGACAAATTAGCCATCGTGTCGATCGTGGATAGCCTGTTAGAAGGACTTTCATCGGTCTACACATTTTTTGATCCAAGCGAACCCAATTTAAGTCTTGGAACGTATTCGATACTTTGGCAAATCGAATACTGCATCAAGTTAGGTATTCCATACTTGTACTTGGGATACTGGATAAAAAACAGTAGGAAAATGTCTTATAAAACCGGATTCGCTCCTGTTGAGGGGCTAATTTCGGGTCGCTGGGTCCAACTCGATGGGCGTGGTTCCCCACTCTAGGCGCGAATGCTTTACCCGCTTATAAAAAACTTTTTATTCAGAATTGATGAAGAGGTTGCCCATAACCTTTCAATGACGGCTCTCGGGCTTTTAACCAAATCAAGGGTGATTTCAAGAGAAAGAAATTTTGTAGAGGACCCCATAGATTTGTTTGGCCTCGAATTTCCAAACCGAATCGGGCTAGCCGCCGGATTTGACAAAGACGGAAGCCACCTCAATGCTCTGCAAGCACTTGGATTTGGATTTCTTGAGATTGGTACCGTAACGCCGAAACCTCAGCCGGGCAATCCCAGGCCACGTCTCTTCCGACTTATCCACGACGAAGCAATTATAAATAGGATGGGATTTAACAATAAGGGAATAGAGAGCCTAAAAAAGCAATTAACTGCATTCAAACGTAAGGTAATCCTCGGAATCAATATAGGAAAAAACGCCTCAACCCCAATTGAATGCGCTGCCGAGGACTACCTCATTTGTCTAAGGGAAATGTATACCCAAGGGGATTACTTCACGCTAAATATTTCATCCCCAAATACTCAGGGACTTCGAAATCTTCAGACAAAGGAAGCTCTCGATCAGTTATTACAAAAAATTACCGAAGAAAGAGAAAAGCTAACTGAAAAAACGCAAATAAAAAAACCACTACTCGTCAAAATAGCACCTGATATTGATACGGATGAAGTCAAGCGAATCGTCGACTCGTTACGAAGATTCGGAATAAACGGCGTCATTGCGACTAACACCACCATATCGAGGCCCTCCTACTTTTCGGCGCAGGCACAGTCTCTTCAGGGCGGATTGAGCGGCAAACCACTACGAGAAAAATCAAATGCTGTAATTCAAACAATCTACGAACACTGTCATGGAGAATTACCAATCATTGCGGTCGGCGGAATCACCAAACCGGAACATGCGACAGAGAAGCTTCGATTGGGTGCTTCTCTCGTTCAGATATACTCCGGTTTAATTTTCTACGGGCCAAGGCTTATAAAAGACAGTGCACGAGAGGTTAAACGTCACTTTTATAGGTGATCGGGAATAAACTTTATTACTTAAGCCCTCTTCCAAGGCAATCCCGCAAATGATTGGTGACTCGAATAAATTAACTGTCGAACTTATCCACGAGAAACTTCCTCAAACTCAGTGCAAGAATTGCGGTTTTGAGGACTGCGCTGGTTACGCAGAAGCAATTTTTAGAGGGAATGCAAATATCAATCGGTGCTGGCCCGGTGAGCAAAGCACTCTTACAGCTTTGGCTAAATTATTAAACATCGATCCACCCGATTTAGATCCACAATTTTCCAAATCAAAATGGAACACCACGGCAACTATTGAAGAAAGTCTATGCATCGGATGTACGCTGTGTATCGCAGCGTGTCCGATTGACTCGATTATCGGCTCAGCTAAGACAATGCATACCGTGTTAAATGCGAGCTGTTCCGGATGCGGGCTTTGCATTTCCCCTTGCCCAACGGACTGCATCGCAATAAAAGATATAGAAACGGCCATAGACGAAGGATATCGCTCAGCAAACATCATTGCGAACCTAACTAGCGCAGAACGAAGTAACCTGTGGCTTGGTCGATACAATCGTAGGAATAATAGACTTTCGACAAAAACACCTTCTCACAAAAAATCAGAAAAAATAAATACCCTTGCTGACAATCCTAAAAAACCGAGAACACAATTGATTGATGCAATACTAGCTAAGGCAAAGAAACGTCTTGACGAAGGGTATGAAAAATGAATACCCAGAAACGTATTCAGATTTTTCGCGTACTAGAGCAAAAAAATCCTAACCCCACGACCGAATTACAATACAACTCGAACTTCGAATTACTTATTTCAGTAATCCTGTCCGCCCAAGCGACGGATGTTAGCGTTAACAAAGCGACTACTAAACTTTTCACGATAGCAAACACCCCTGAGGCAATAAAAAAGCTTGGTTTACGCAAACTAACTGGCCACATAAAAAGTATTGGTCTATTTAAAACGAAAGCAGAAAATATTCTAAAGACTTGCTCGATATTAATAGACAAATTTAGTGGGGAAGTACCAAAAAATCGGGAGGACTTAGAAAGTCTTCCGGGTGTAGGCCGAAAAACTGCAAACGTAGTAATGAACACAGCGTTTGGAATACCTACAGTCGCGGTCGACACTCATATATTCAGGGTATCGAATCGCACAAAAATAGCTCGAGGAAAATCCGTTCTTGAAGTAGAAAAAAAAACTTTTAAAACTCATACCTCAAGATTTTCTCCAGAACGCGCACCACTGGCTTATCCTGCACGGAAGATATACATGCAAGGCTCGAACACCGCTTTGTAAGGACTGCTGTATCGCCCACCTTTGTGAGTTCAAAGACAAACGAGTTGAAGAAAAATAAAAAAGCCCCTCAGCAAGGGGCTTTAAATTCGCAAATCTAGCGATTTTTATCGAAGCTTCGGTGTGTACAGGTCGCTCGCCTGTTTTGAGAAATATACCCCAAGCGCTTTCATATCTTCCTTGGACAGTCCAGCTGCAAATGCTGCCATTATTGGATTATTACGCGCTCCAGACTTGTAATCACCGAGCGCCTTGGTGAGGTAATCTGCTCTCTGTCCACCTAACTTTGGTGCGCCGGTAATCATAGCGTTTCCATCCTGTCCGTGACATGCGGCACATACGTTTGTCACAATCTCCTCAGGATTTGTCGCTACCACCTCCTCATTTGCAGACACGCCAGCAGCTGCTGATACAGCCGTTATTAACAAATATAAACCTAGTAGTCTTTTCATAAATCTTGACTCCAATACGATAAATTCTTCAATATGGGGGCTTACTTAGACGCTGAATAAAAAGCAGCCAAATCACTTATATCCTGGTCCGATAAATCGGCAGCAATGGCATGCATGGTTTCATTCACGCGATCACCGGATCGGTAAGCCTTGAGAGCCGCCTCAATGTAATCTTTGCTTTGTCCACCAATAAGCGGGACCGAATAAACCTTCGGATAAGCCACCTGAAAACCTTCAATACCATGACAACCCTGGCACATAGCGTTCTTTTGCTTGCCAGCCTGAGCATCGCCTTCTGCCTGGACTAAGCCCATCCCGAGTATCATAGTGAATAAAACAGCAAAAGCTTTGGTTGTAATATTTTGCACGTCTTTACTTTCCCTAAAAAAATTTTCTGCGAAACTTTAAAGTATAGGGCTGTTCGAGTCAATCATTAACCCTACGGGGCCCTTAATTTGAGTGATCCTTAACTAGCTGTATTGATTCAGAAAATACCGAATCATGCGTATCTTTCGCCCGTACGGTTAACTCGCCCTCGGACCTTGGAAAAAAGTAAAACTTAAATACCGGATTATCAGATATGGAAAAGTTGACCTCAGCCGAGATTACGGATTCCCCGTTGTACTGAACGTCCAGGGAATTAAGAAATTGAGCCTCATGGTTTGGGTCAAGATCAACCGCTAGCGCCGACTCGTTTGGATGACGTATTTGGACCTGAACGAGATTAGGCTCGTTAATCGCAAACGCATCATCAAATCTAAATCGCATCTTTCCAAGTAAGGGGTCGTCAGCCGCATCTCTGCCAGATGGAGCTGAACACCCTCCTTGTACCTGAACCCATTGTTGATCCATGAATAAGCTCCCGTCGTTCATCTCGGCGATCGCTCTAACGAAACTGTACTTCTCGAAGCGCAGTCTCGTCTCAAGCTTCACGCGGCCACTTTCAGGTGAGAAATGAAAAATCCCCGCCGTCGGAATAGGATTTTTATCGATAACGACATAAAGAGTTTTAATGTAAGAATCTCGGGTTTGATCACCGTCGCCATTGATCATTACCGGAACCGTTGAGGCATCGTCGAGCTTGGTATTTAAGAACATTGATACGATCTTCCCTCGGCCCTCAAGTATAGGCCGATCTCCGAACATAAGATCTTTGATAATTTGCCATTCTGGAACAGCAGCGTGGTCGGGGCTATCGAAATTGGCTGACTTTGCGTGAGACGACAAAGAAATTAATATTGCGCCAACATACAGTGTAAACAGAGACTTCCCCAAGAAATTAGCGACAATCATATATTCAGTCTTCCCATTCAAGCTCAGTATAAGCAGTCGTAACATTTCTGCGGTGGAAAAGATCAAAATTAGCCCACTTCGACCTTTCTGACCACCCCACGGTGTTAACCGCATCCATCAAAGATACATTATTTTTTATAGCTTCACGGGCATCACGCTCAAGAACTGACAAATATTTTTTTTGTTTTTGCAACCCGAGATCCCAACCTTCCTTACATCTTCCATGCCCCGGCACGAATGCCCTCGGCCGGAGGTTCATCAGCTCCCCAATCGTAACGGAAAAAGACTTAACATTGGAATCCAGAACTGGAATATGCTCACAGAAAAAAAGATCTCCGGTCCACATTGTTTCTGTCAGAGTGTCGAAAGCCGGTAAGATCGTGATCAGTGTGTGAGGCACGCCAACTTCTAACCTCTAAAGTTCTACCTCCAAGATCTAAGGTCATCTCGTGGTCTACTATATTTATGTGGCTTGGATCGATTATTCCCTGCGATGCCTCCTCAGCACCCAGATCCTCGGATAAATGCTCCTCGTAGTAGTTCTTTCTCCTAATTATTTGCTTAGGAAGATTAGGGTGGCCTAAATATTTTGTCTGACTGGAAATAAAAGACGTAGCACCAAAAATATGATCAGGATGAACATGACTCAACACAACATAACAAATCGGCAGGTCAGTGACAGACGCAATTGTCGCACCCAATCTCTTGCCAACACTCGGTGAGCCTCCCGTATCAAAAACAGCGACGCAACGATCACCAACGATAAACCCAATATTGGAGTTGTCCCCCATATTTGACTCAGTGCGCGGTGGGAACTCTCCGAAGTGAACATAATTACCAGGTGAGACTTCTACAACCTTAAGCGGCCTCGCTAGATCATCGGCATACGAGCTAACCGCAACACAGATAAGTATTACTGCGGACACGACCCGACCTGGAAGGTGGGATAATCTATTTATGAGATCCATAAACTTGCGACACATACTTGAACTTTTAAAAAGGGTAAAGCGTAACCCGGATAAAGCTTACAACAAACGCAAAGCAATTCTATTTGCTTTTCTGACGTCGAGCATCGCGATCCCAGCACATTCCGCGCTGACGTTGCTGCAAATAACGGAACACACCTATCTCATTCGCGGAGATGGGTACGAAATTAAACGAGATAACCTCGGACGCATTGCAAATATTGGAATCATTATTCAGGGTGAGGAAGCACTAGTGGTCAACACCGGGGTTTCCTACAAACATGGAATCTCAATAATCGAAACCGTCGAGAAAGACTTAAAGAAAAAAATTAAAGCGGCGATCATTTTGGAGCCGAGCAGAGAGTATGTGTTTGGAGCGAGCGCTTTCAGAGATGCGGGTATCCCGGTTGCGAGCCACCCTGAAGGTGTCAACCTAATATCAACTAGATGTAATAAATGCCTTCTGAATCTTGAGGACACCTTGGGTGACGAAATGATGGGTACAAAGCTTGTTATTCCTAGCTCGTCCGAGGATGTCTACTTTAAAAACCTAATTGATAAATTCAAAATAAAGGTCGTCGATACGAATTCCTCGGCATATCCCGGAGCAATTTTGCTGTATGCCGACGAGGCTCAGGTACTATTTTCTGGATCAATCGTAATGACTGATGTAGTACCTGACATAAAGCTCGCAAAAACGAAAATATGGATGAATCTCCTTAAAAATATCCCTTCTGACCCAATACTAAAAATAATTCCCAACCTCGGAGAAATTGGAGACAGTAATAGCGTTTTTTTCACTATGGATTACTTGACACGGCTTAACTCCGTTACGGAAAAATTATTTGAAAACAATGTAGGACTGATTCATGGATCCCATCAAAGCAGCCTTCCCAATTTTGCACGCTACCACCTCTATAATAAACGACACTTCAATAACTTTATGTATCGATACCTAGAATTCGAAAATGCAGAGTTAAATAATTAGTCGTTACGGCAAACCAAAGAAAAAATAATTGATTCATAATATCTATATGGGAAACAGACTGACAAAAATCTACACAAAAACTGGCGACTCCGGCTCGACCGGCCTGGGTGATGGATCGCGTACGCTGAAATGCAGTGACAGAATAAATGCGATCGGTACAGTCGATGAACTTAATAGCTCGATTGGTCTATTACTCACTGAAACTCTGCCGGAACAAGTCCGCGATTTCTTAAACTCAGTTCAGCATGAATTATTCGACATTGGTAGCGAACTTAGCGTACCCAGCTATCGAGTTATAAATGACTCCCATATCACCAGGATTGAAGAGGCGCTGGACAAAATAAACGAAGAATTGACGCCCCTAAAAGAGTTCATCCTCCCGGGCGGATCCAGGGGAGCGGCTCTTGCTCACCAAGCCCGCACCATATGTAGAAGAGCTGAACGCAGCCTAATCCAGCTGGAACAAGTTGAAAAGGTAGAAGAACCAATCAAGAAATACCTGAACCGGTTGTCGGATTACTTGTTCGTAGCTTGTAGAGAAATTAATAAATTCGCCGGCGTTACCGATGTTTACTGGAAAAACAACAGATCCAATTAGAATTTAAAGAGGAACAATTTCCGTTGAATTAGCCCTTTAACTCCTAATCAACTCGCAAAAATTTGATATTTCCAAAATTGTTCGCGTAGTCGATCGGGTAAGAATGTCAGGATCATAATTTATAACCCTCCGATGATCCATCTTCAAAAATTGCTCTAAAAAAATAGACTCGACAGAAACTGGATGGAAATTCACAGTTAAATCGATTTCCGCCAAAAGAATGTCCTCAGTAACTATCGGGCCAGCCACAAAGGGATAAGCTTGGAAAACGTTACTCGCATGACATATTTGCAAGATATCGTTGATAGCACTCTCTCCACCAACGGTAAATACCGGCCGATTCCAGATCCTCAAAAAAACTCTTTTTTCTCCATATCTCCTCGATATAAATCACGCAATTCCAGTAACTCATTCTCGAGTTGTTTCGCCTTAACTAAGGCGAGCTCGCTAGTACCGAGTAAAGTTCCAATCTCTCGGATTTGATTTGGCACATCATAAATACTCGATGTCGAAAATAATTTGACGTGAAAGCCCATGGCTTGTAGCTTTTGAATATCACCGAACCGGTTACCCCCTTCCCAAGCAAAGATATAGTCAGGCTTAAGCTTCACTATCAACTCAATATCGATTGCAGAGGCATCACCAATAGCGGGGATTTTCAGTACGCGCGCTGGGTAGTTAGAACCCCTGATAACCCCTACTAATTTGTTACCAGCACCGGCATCGTGAACTAGCTCTGCCAAGTGAGGTGATAAGGTAATGACCCTCGCGTTATCCTGCGCATACGAAGAGACCGAGACTAGCGCAACGCCAAAATAAATAATAAGAGATATAAATCGCGTCACATGCAGTCGTCAAGCGTGCAGAGCATTAAGAATCGCTCCACAAATAGGAATGGCACTTCGAGAAACGGCAAGTTACACACGAAACAAAGAATACTAAAAATCGGTTCCACCGACAGTCAAACCGTCAACCCTAAGCGTTGGTTGCCCGACCCCAACAGGAACGCTCTGGCCATCCTTGCCGCAAGTGCCAACCCCAGAGTCCAACTCCAGGTCATTACCGATCATCGAGACTCGAGTTAAAACATCCGGACCATTACCAATCAACGTTGCCCCCTTAACCGGCTGAGTAACCTTTCCATTTTCGATTAGATATGCCTCAGACGCAGAGAAAACGAATTTTCCGCTAACGATATCTACCTGGCCTCCACCAAAATTGGCGGCGTATAAACCTTTCTTGACGGAACCAATGATCTCCTCATGATCATGCTTGCCGTTTAGCATATAAGTATTGGTCATTCTCGGCATAGGCACATGCGCATAAGACTCACGTCTGCCGTTACCAGTAAGATCTGCATTCATCAGTCTCGCATTCAGACTATCTTGCATGTAGCCACGTAACACCCCATCCTCAATTAGCACGGTACTCTGCGTGGGATTACCTTCATCGTCCACGCTTAGCGAGCCCCGCCGATCCTCCAAAGTACCATCATCTACGACCGTTACACCACTAGCAGCTACGCGCTCCCCGATCATCCCGGTAAACGCTGAACTGCCCTTCCGATTAAAGTCACCCTCGAGACCATGTCCGATTGCTTCGTGCAATAAAACGCCAGGCCAACCTGCTCCCAGCACTACCGTCATCTCTACAGCAGGAGCTGGGGCTGAATCCAAGTTAACCAGCGCTTGCTCAACCGCCATCCGAGCATATTCAATGACCTTGTCATCATCAAAATATTCGTAGGAGAATCTTCCGCCACCACCCGAACTGCCCTGTTCTCTGCGTCCGTTCTGCTCAACTATGACCTGCAAAGAGAGCCTAACCAGAGGCCTAATATCAGATGCAACCCTTCCGTCCATGCGAATGATAAGCACGTTCTCATAAACCCCAGAGAGACTCGCCATGACCTGGATCACTCTGGGGTCTATCAATTTAGCGGCCTTTTCTATTTTTTGTAACAAACGTATTTTGAGCTCATTCCCGTAATCACCAAGCACATCATTAGAAACATAAAGAGACGAACCTGTAGCCACATCAGCTCTTCCAACTACCGATGAACCAGACTGAGCTATTTCAGCCGTTGTTTTCACAGCTGCGCGAATCGCATCACGAGAGATTTCATCAGAGTACGCAAAAGCAGTTTTCTCACCGCTCACCATCCGAACACCCACGCCAGTATCAATATTAAAACTACCAGCTTTAACAATACCGTCTTCGAGACTCCAACCCTCAGTACGAGCGTATTGGAAATATAAGTCACCGTAATCAATTGCTCGACTGCTCGCATCATTCAAGAGCGCCAAAGCAGAATCAACAGTGAGGGCACTCGGTGTCAAAAGGGTATTCGAAACTTTACTTAACATTTATTCTCCACGAGGTTTACCGTTCGGACAGATTTCTGACTACCGGGTTCCCGATTTTTCTTTAGAGGGGCTTGAAACAGGAGCGGATACTCCATCTCCCCACGCCACCTTCTCGACCAGCGGATGGTCCCACGCACCCGTTACTCTAAAACGTCTTGTTGCGAGTCGGTCCGCTGGACTACCAAATAATTTCTGAAGGACAAAAGTTGCAACACCGATAACAGGACTCGCAGCGATCGCACCTATAACCGCCGTGGCACTACTTAAATCAGGAGTAACAAAAACCTCGAGGTCTTGCTCTTTTCTGACAAAATCTATATCGCCGGTTAATAAAACTGCGGCAGAGACACCAGTCATAACAAAAAGATCGGTACTTGCGACTCCATCTTTGATTTTTATCTCACTTTCAATTTTGTCAAAACTGAAACCTGAGCTAAATACGTCTCTGAAGTCCAGCACGATTCTCCTCGGAAGTGCCTGTAAGCTAAGTAAACCTATCAGATTCGCCACTCCAGGTTTAACCTTAGCAAACTGCCCTTTCTTGACAATCATCCTCAAATCTCCACGCAGAGTTGGATAATCAACACTAAAGGGGCCTCCATTCCATCCGACCTCACCCTCTAGGATACCTTCACCCCCTAATAACATGTCGGTATTTTCTACTCGTTTCAAAAATGATCCAGCATCCTTCACATCAAACCGTACGTGGTAATCCACCCTCGGAACATCATAGCTTCTGTCCCAGACACCGCTCAGCGTTAAAGTACCATCGACGCCTATGGTAGAAAGCTCACGAACAAACCATTTGCTTCCCTCCGGATATGCGCGAAGCGTTAGCGAGCCTTTCTCTTTACCATCGATTATTAGGTTATCAACAACCGCATCTACCGGTGGAAAATTTTGCTTTGCCACCAATGTTGGTTCGGAAAAGGATGATTGTTTTTCCGAAGTTATTTTTAGGCTCTTAAAATTAGCAAGAATCCGCTGGCCATATTCAGCATCTTGCAAACGGCTTACTCGTCCCTCCACCCCTGTACCATTGAAGAAAAAAGACCCTTGCCCATCCCTCGCATCCCCCTGGATTTTCACGGAATCAAATATGCTGCTGAGAAATCTCAGTTGATCTACTTTTATATCAACCGAGATCCCAATCGCGTTAGCACGCCGTTGACTAGCGGCAGCACCATCCAAAATAGATTTCCACCCATCCAAATCGATAGCCTGCACATCACCACCAAAAGTTAACCTATTCTCCCGCTCAAAGATTTTTGTATTCCCAAAATTAACCGCTCCAGACACCAACCCATCCTCGTTATGGATAAATTTCCCAATGCCAATGTTTGGCATCGAGACAATCATGGTTCGCTGCTGCGCTTCGTTGGTGGTAATTGTCAAATCCGTTGGCCACTTGTCCTTCTGCCGTTTGTTCAGTGGCGCCGGAAGCGTGATATCTAAACCCTCTAAATTTGACCGAAGCGACAATTTATAACCGCCGCTTGCAAACCTCAACGTCCCATCAATACTTGTATCGCCAGAGAACTTATTCGCGATACTCTCCAGCTTCGCAAAACGTAACGCCTCCCTCACGGGCCCTACCGATTTAAATTGCACCTCACCAAATCCTTTATCGACCGGAATCGACTTAAAGCTAACACCCGTTCCGAGGATTGATGCAGCCCCTGACTCAATAGAAAAGCTCCTCTCATTAAACTGAAGTTTCGCTTCATAATCGTCAAGCCTTGGTGCCCGCGCGGAAATTAACAATCGCTCACCATTGACCTGCATGCGACCAGTCACCTTACGATCGTCTTTTTTGTAAAAAGGATAAACAACTTGAAGCGATAAATCTCCATCTCCTTCACCTGAAAAAGTTTTAGTTACGCCTTTAGTTATCTGATCTAACGGGCTCCTCGAAATGTACTCAAGGTATTTTGATATCGAGGATTTAATCACCCCATCGAATTGAAGAAAAGCATCTGGGGATGCTAAATTTTTTATGGAAAGGTTTGAACGAGAAACATCAACGCCCATCAATTCTGCGCTGGTCGGCTGAAAGGTAATGACGTTATCTTTAAGCGAAAAATTTCCAGCGAGCTTTTCAAATATTGGCCAGTCAGGGTTAATCTGTAAAGTACCATTTTCGATGTCGGCATTGATATTCGTTTTTATTTTCAGTTGCTGGCTAGCATTGTCGACAACAGGAATCCCGGAGAGCCTCAGCTTAATATTTCTAGCCACACCAATTTGGAGACCAGATTTCATCCAGGTTTTAGTAGCAGTAGATTTATTAGAAATGAATCGATGGACATCCCTTAAGTTGAACTCGTCAATCGCAAGAGAAAGTCCCAAATGCGAAAGTTTTCCCTGCCAAAAAACCGATATCACCGACCGCTGTGCCTTTTGCCTTCTCATGTTTAAACGAGACGTCATTCAAATGAATCCCCAAACCGTCATCCTCTAATGTTACGGAAATATCTGCTTTAACATCGGATAACGTCACGACTTCATCAAAGTTTAATTTTGAGCTAAGGGAGAACTCGTCTGCGCGCCCAACGATCTTTAGGGATTTGCTGTCTAACGTGAGATCGCCGGTATACCCCTTCACGCGAGAGCCCTCTTTTGAAACATAAGAGATATTTTTTACCCTCGCCAGGCCTTGGGTTATGGCCAAATGTCCGCCCTCTGAGCGCCATTCAAGATCAACGTACTCGATAGCACCAACCGACCCTATCCCCGAAAAAGCGCCATTGACTGGCGAATCATCGTCCATCACAGAATCGACCAGCGACTTAACAGTAGAAATATTGAGGTTCTTGGCTCTCAGATTTCCGGTGACTACGTCATCTGATTTGTTGATTTCAACAAGATCAATACCGACCACATCCCCAACTTCGGTACGCATCGATATATCGGATAAATTCACCGATTGTGACTCAGAGCTCTTTGCAAAATCAGCAATACCCGTAATGCTGGACACAGATAATCCATTGGCTGCCGCCTCCAGAGTCAAGTTCTTCGCATTGAATTCAACTAATCCGTTCAGCGTTGACGGGGAGTATTCGAATGAGCCATTGACACTCAGCGCACCATTAAGAGAATCATCCAGGATAGTCGCATACTTCGATAATATTTCCGCATTCAAACCATCCAGGTCAAAAATTACTTTTCCAGATACACCGGAGAGCTCATGCCCTGAACCCGGCCAGAGAGTGTCCAAAACAACCGAACCAGTTTGTAGAAGTTCACTTTCAGATCGAATAAATATCTTGAGAGTTAGTTTTTCTCTAAAAAACGATGAGGTAATATCCACACCGTCTAATTTAATAACCAAGTCATCCGCTAAAGCATCCTTGAACGTTACCTGGGCGCCCTTGATATTTAGACTCTCTTGCCGAACCACCCAATCTAGGAGCTTGTCTCCTGACTTCTCTGGGGACGGATACAGGAGCGACGAGGCCAACCACACCCTTCCATCACTGTCTCTCGATAACTCAATCGTTGGTCCTTCTAACTCCAAACCCGAGAAACTGAATTCGCCTTTAAAAAAGCTCAGCAAACTTAGTCTCGCTCTGACTTCCTCTAGTTGAAGGAGTGGCACTCCACTCGGTTCGGAGATTTGCACTCCTCTTAACAAAACACTTGGCTTAATTCCATCCCATCCAGCGGTAACTTGAGAGATACGGACCGATTTCTCCGTAGCTGATGATACGACTTGCTCAATATTTACTCTGAAGTCATCTATTCTCGGTAGGAAATAAAACTTAAGGGATGCTAAAGCGACCGTCAGGGCAACAAAGCTCACAAGAGGAACTACCCAAACGATGTGTATTAGAAAGTTCCGTAACCGTAGATTACGCCTCAACATTATCTAGCAATCTTCCTCTTCATCGCATGCTGAGATCAATCCAGCATCAACTAACGAATAACGGCTCACAAAAACCCCAGGCCTGATTTTAGACCTAAAAAAGCAGTACTGTTAGTGTCTCCAAGAAGCATGATGGGTATTGTCGGCCCGCAAAATTGCTAAGGCACTATTATCGCCGAGTACTGGGATTTAAGATAGAATTCGTGGGTTTTTTGGTCTTGTTTTTAAATATCGGGGGAAAAAGATGTCGATGGCTGACAAAGACGGTGTCATTTGGTACGACGGTGCGATGGTCCCATGGCGAGATGCCACGACACATGTCCTGACTCATTCTTTGCACTACGGTCTAGCCGTTTTCGAGGGTTTACGGGCTTACGACACAAAGAAAGGGGCGGCGATCTTTCGCCTAAAAGAACACATTGACCGGCTTTTTGCATCCGCTCACATCTATATGATGAAAATTCCTTTTTCAAAAAAGGAACTAATGGAGGCTTGTTTGAATGTAGTGAAAGAGAATAATCTCAGCTCTTGCTATATCAGACCAATCGCGTTTTATGGATCCGAAAAAATGGGAGTATCTCCAAAGGGAGCAACGGTTCACGTTGCGATAGCTGCGTGGCCGTGGGGCGCATATCTTGGAGCAGAAGGCATTGAAAAAGGTATTCGCGTAAAAACCTCGAGCTTCTCTAGACACCACGTCAATGTGACCATGTGTAGAGCAAAATACTCCGGAACCTATGCAAACTCGATTCTCGCGAACCAAGAGGCAATTGACCACGGATACGATGAGGCCCTGTTACTCGACGTAGATGGGTTTGTAGCAGAGGGCGCTGGTGAAAATTTATTTATAGTAAAAAATAATACGATTTACGAACCCGAGTTAACGTCCGCTTTGATGGGTATTACTCGTGACACAATTCTAACCCTTGCTGCCGATTTAGGATTGAATGTAAAGTCGAAGCGCCTAACAAGAGACGATGTATACACAGCGGATGAGGCCTTCTTTACCGGCACCGCCGCAGAGGTTACCCCGATTCGGGAGTTGGATAATCGAGTGATCGGAGCCGGGCAGCGTGGGCCAGTAACTGAGAAACTTCAGACGCTCTTCTTCGACCTCGTCAACGGACGAGAAGAAAAGCATGGCGAATGGCTGGCCTATGTCTAAATCGATGAGCAATCGAAACGACCAGCCGATTAAGGTATCGAAAGCCGAACTTCCAATTTCTTGCCCGCCTGCTAACAGCGAGTCCTGGGACTCACATCCGAGAGTTTTTCTCGAAGTCAATAAAGGTCGAGCTCAGTGCCCTTACTGCGGTGCGCATTTTAAATTAGAAGATTAGCTCTATTTAGCGCGAAGAAACACAATTGCTTTATCTTCATTGGCCTGTCTTATATAGTTTGTATTCCTTAAATAAAACAAACGGGTAGGGCAATTGCAAAAGCTATTGGTTGTTGCCCCCTCTTGGGTCGGCGATGCGGTTATCTCACACTCCTTAATCCAAAGACTTAAGAGCGTACACCCAGCTCCACGGATTGACGTGCTTGCAAACCCGTTAATAGCCGAGGTTTACAAGACGATGACAGAAATTAACTTCGTGCATGTAAATCCTTTTGGGCACGGCGAATTAAACATCATCTCCAGAAGAGCATTTGCAAAGACGGTAATTGCGCCAGAGAAATATGATCAGGCCTACGTTCTCCCCAACTCTTTTAAAAGTGCACTGATCCCTTATTTTGCTGGTATTCAACGAAGAACCGGATTTATCGGAGAGCAGCGTTTTATGGTCTTGAACGATAGAAGAAAACTTGACAAAGAACACTTGCCTCTGATGGTGGAGCGGTACGCCTTCTTAGCAAATGAGAAAACTGATAAGACGAAATTCCCTACTTTGCACCCTCGATTTAACGAAGATGAAAAAATTAAAGAGCAAATAAAAAATAAATATGGAATATCAAGCGAGAATCCTATTGTGTGTCTTTGTCCCGGCGCTGAATATGGTCCCGCTAAGCAGTGGCCAAAAGAATATTTTTCGACCACTGCGAGAGATCTTGGGGAACACAACCTTTTCGTAATCATATTGGGCTCAAAGAAAGATGAAAGTATTGGGAAACATATAGAAAAATATGGTGGTAAAAATATAAAAAATTTATGTGGCTCTACAAGCCTAAAAGAAGCGATAAGTATCATCGGCTTTTCGGATCTAGTTATAACCAATGACTCGGGCCTTATGCACATATCCGCTGCACACGACACTCCAACGATTGCAATTTTTGGTTCGAGTTCTACCGCCTTCACGCCACCTCTAAGCGAAAAAGCTATAGTTCTTGAAGAAACAATGTCGTGTCGCCCCTGCTTTCAGAGAATATGTCCTCTCGGTCACACAAACTGTCTTAATCAGATTCGAGCAATTCTTGTCATTGAAAACGCAATTGCGTTAATCGAGAGATATGGCATTCACGCACAAACAGAACACCACGACTGATAATAAAGACTATCAGTCGCCTTGGTGGCTCCCCGGTGGCCACCTACAGACCCTTTATCCTTATCTATTCTTAAAGAAACCTCGAGGATACTTTGAGCGCATTCGAGAACACCTTCCAGATGGAGATTTTCTTGATTTTGACTGGACAAATCGCGAAAAAAAAACCCCGACGATAGTTATCTTGCACGGCTTGGAAGGTAATTCTCAAAGCCACTATGTAACTTCTCTAACGGATCGAATAATCGCGAATGGATGGAGATCAGCCGTAGTGCATTTTCGTGGATGCAGCGGAGAGGCAAATAATTTGCCTCGTGCCTACCATTCAGGGGATTCAAGCGAAATCGATAACATATTAACCATCATCAATCGACAAACTTCTGGTTCAATATTCTTCGTTGGATTCTCGTTGGGCGGGAACGTATTAGTCAACTGGCTAGGCAGAAACGGTAAAAACAATATCGAGCTGAACTCTCGATGCAAAGCATTTGCCGCGATCTCTGTTCCGTATAATCTTATAACGTCGGGAACCCGCCTCAGTAACGGAATAACAAAATTTTACGGCAAACACTTTACAAAATCACTTAAAACGAAAGCATCTAAAAAAATTAAGCGATATAAGTTAGACATAGATCTAAAGTCTATCCGAGATTGCAGAACCCTGATGCAGTTTGACGACACGTTTACTGCGCCACTCCATGGCTTTAGGGATGTCTTAGATTATTGGTCAAAATCTAGCTCGCAACTTGTCATTCAAAATGTCAAAAATCCGCTCCTTATCTTACATTCTGAAAACGATCCCTTCTTGCCGGGAAATGACTTACTCAAAATTTGTCACGGCAATTCAAATGTAGAATTACGACTTCTCAAGCATGGTGGCCATACTGGATTCGTAACTGGCCCATTTCCCGGCAATCTTGATTGGTTACCCAATCAATTATTAAATTACTTTGGAAAATTTTTATGACACTGGATTCATCAATCTTTAAGGCTTATGACATCCGCGGAATCGTCGGAGAATCCCTCACCATTGATGCGGTCGAAAGCATTGGGAAAGCCATTGGAAGTATGATTTTAGAGAGCGGCGGGAACACATTGTGTGTTGGAAGAGATGGGCGTTTAAGCGGTCCCATGCTTATGGAAGCGCTTGTGAAAGGTGTTCTCTCAACTGGAGCCAACGTTTTTGATGTTGGCCAAGTCACATCGCCTATTCTTTACTTTTCGACACACCAACTAAAAACGGGAAATGGAATCATCATAACCGGTAGCCATAATCCGCCAGAATATAATGGCCTAAAGATCGTTTTAGATTTTGCTGCACTCTACGGAGAGCAGATCCAATCCATCCGCGAGCGTATAGAGAAAAAGACTTTCATCAGGGCACTGGGGAACTCAGCTATCACGATGTTACTAGTGATTACATCCAGCGTATAAACTCAGATATTAAATTAGCTAAGCCCATAAATATTTCTGTTGACTGCGGGAATGGTGTCGCAGGAGCTTTTGCTGCTAAAGTTTATCGCTCGATAGGATGCTCTGTCGACGAGCTTTTCTGTGAGGTGGATGGTAACTTCCCCAATCATCATCCCCGACCCTTCACAACCAAAGAATCTTCAGGATCTTATCTCCCACGTGGTTGACGCAGAATCGGACATAGGCTTGGCATTTGATGGAGATGGTGATCGCCTGGGCGTTATTACTAAAAATGGCGATATCATCTACCCAGATAGACTGATGATGCTTTTCGCGTCAGACGTCTTATCACGCTGCCCTGCAGGTGAGGTAATATTTGACGTCAAGTGTTCGCGAAATCTTTCAAAGTGGATTGCGAATGCTGGCGGTATCCCGAAAATGTGGCGAACAGGACACTCTCTTATTAAGGCCGAGATGCGCAAATCGAGCTCTCCTCTTGGGGGCGAGATGAGTGGCCATTTCTTTTTTAAAGAAAGATGGTTTGGATTCGACGATGGAATTTATGCAGGGGCAAGATTACTAGAGTACTTAAGTAAACAAGAATCGATTGATGACACTTTTACTTCCCTGCCAAATTCTTTGTCAACACCCGAAATACAGATCAAGTGCTCTGAGGGAGAGAATTTCTCGATAATCGAGGAGCTCAAAAAGACAGGGAAATTCCCAACGGCACAAGAAAAAATAACTATTGATGGCCTTCGACTTGAGTACGCCGATGGCTTTGGTTTAGCGCGCGCATCAAACACCACACCCACAATTGTGCTTCGATTCGAATCCGACTCACAGGATGGACTAGCAAGAATTCATAATGAATTCAAAGAAGCGTTTCGGCAAATAAATGATAACTTGGAGTTTCCCGAAATAATCCCAGCGTAATTAAGTCAGCTGGGATGCCACCCAATCATTTACCGAAGACATTGCTTTCGGCAGGGCCGCAGCATCCGATCCACCAGCTTGCGCTAAATCTGGACGTCCACCGCCTTTTCCACCAACTTGCTCAGCTATGAAGTTAACGAGGTCTCCCGCTTTTATACGACCCGTAGTGTCGCTTGTAACCCCTGTAATGATGGATACTTTCCCCTCGTTGATAGTACTCAACGCTATTACTGCCGTTCCTAACTTTGATTTAAGTTGATCCATTGTGTCACGTAGTGCCTTAACATCCACACCCTCAATGATGGTCGATAGCACGTTGACACCATCAACTACGTGTACATTTTGCGCGAATTCATCGCCTTGGTTTGCGGCAATTTTCGATTTGAGTCGCTCAACCTCTTTTTCTAGCTTTCTGACATTCTCCATTATTTGGGCCAGCCGTCCCTCAGCCTCATCCGGAGCAGCGCGCATAACACTAGCAATTTCTAATAATTTACCTTCTCGATCCTGAGTGTAGTTGAGCGCCGCTGCTCCAGTGGCCGCCTCAATCCTACGCACCCCAGACGCCACACCTGTCTCAGAATAAATTTTAAACAAACCAATGTCACCACTGCGATCCACGTGCGTACCCCCACACAACTCGGTAGAAAAATTATCCATGCCAATGACACGGACCTGGTCGCCATACTTTTCTCCAAAAAGCGCGACTGCTCCAGTCTCTAAAGCCTTGTCATACGACATTACCCGTGCTGATACAGCTATATTTCTCCGAATTACCTCATTGACCAGTAGTTCAATCTTCCCAAGCTCCTCGCGAGTTACCGGCTTCGGATGAGAAAAGTCAAATCTAGTTTTCATATCATCAACTAAGGAGCCTTTTTGCTGGACATGCTCACCCAAAACGCTGCGGAGTGCTGCATGCAAGATATGGGTCGCAGAGTGATTAAGCTTTACGGAAGACCTTAATGATTGATCGATTTCCGCAGTCAACACGTCGCCGACGTGCAACTCTCCATTCACCAGTTCTCCATGGTGACCGAATACTTCCGCCTGTATTTTTTGAGTATCTAAAACACGGAATGTAGCGTATGGAGTAGCTGTAGTCACAAGGCTGCCACGGTCCCCGATTTGCCCCCAGACTCAGCATAAAACGGAGTTCTATCTAGCACCACAATGCCTTTTTCACCCTTATCCAATCTATCTACCGGTGTTCCGTCAACATACAATGCAACTACGTTCGCCTGAAGGGTAGACTCTTTGTAACCGTGGAACTCTGTGGGTTGCCCTGAATATTCAATACTTTTAGCACTCTGAAATCTAGAGGCCGCCCTAGCCTTACTTCGCTGAGCGTCCATCGCCGCCTCAAACCCAGCCAAGTCAATCTGTACCTCCCGTTCACGCGCAATGTCAGCGGTCAAATCAACAGGAAAACCAAATGTGTCGTACAGCCGGAATATTGTTTCCCCATCTAACATCTTGTCTTCTCGCAACAACGCAGCCTCGAGGACCGTCATTCCATTATCGAGTGTCTCAGCAAATCTTAATTCTTCTTGTAAAAGTACCTCTTTGACACGTTCCGATGAGGATCCTAATTCAGGATATGCATCTCCCATAACTTTTACTAACGAATCAATGAGCGAAAGGAAGAAAGGTTGTTTGCAATCTAGCTTATAGCCATGTCGGATCGCGCGACGAATAATTCTTCTGAGTACGTAACCCCGCCCTTCATTACTAGGAATTACCCCGTCTAAAACCAAAAAACCACACGATCGTATGTGATCAGCAATCACTTTTAAGGAATTATTCGTGAGATCCTTATATCCCGTCGCCGAAGCGGCATCCTTTATCAGGGTTTCGAACATATCAATTTCGTAGTTCGAGTGGACTCCCTGTAAAACTGCAGCCATCCGTTCCAGTCCCATCCCTGTATCAACTGAGGGTTTCGGTAACGGATGTAGCTCACCAGATTGATCGCGATTGAACTGCATAAAAACGAGATTCCAAATTTCGATAAAGCGATCACCGTCCTCATTTGGGGACCCCGGAGGCCCCCCTTCAATATCGTCTCCATGATCCCAGAAGATCTCGGAACACGGGCCACACGGGCCGGTATCGCCCATTTGCCAAAAATTATCACTTTGGAATTTGACGCCTCCCGGTTTATCACCTATCCGGATAACACGCTCATGAGGAACTCCCATGTCGGCAACCCAAATATCGTACGCCTCATCGTCGGTGTGATAGACCGTGACCCACATCCTGTCGGGGTCAAGCCCAAATTCCTCTGTGAGTAAACCCCACGCGAGTCGTATTGCGTCTTTTTTGAAGTAATCTCCAAAACTAAAATTACCCAACATTTCAAAGAAAGTATGGTGACGTGCGGTGTACCCAACATTCTCTAGATCGTTATGTTTTCCTCCAGCACGAACGCACCGCTGAGAAGTGGTTGCTCGGTTGTATGGGCGTTTCTCTTGCCCCAAAAACACATCCTTGAATTGAACCATTCCCGCGTTGGTAAAAAGTAGGGTCGGATCATTACCAGGAACAAGTGGACTCGAGGCAATCACGTTATGCCCATTTTTCTCGAAGTACTTGAGAAACTTAGAGCGAATTTCGTTGCTATTCATAAAGATTTTGTTAACTCAGTAAAAAAATTTTGATTATCCAGAAAGTAATGCTAGTCCTCTCCACCCAAAATCCGACGAACCAATGACTGATCAAATCCCCTGCTCTGCATAAACCTCGCCTGCCTGCCACGCTCCGACAGGCTAACAGGCAAAACTCCAAATTTTTTTTCCCAAATATTCCTAGCGGTCATTTCCTCATCCCGACTAAGCAGTTCCTTCGCTAGACTGATTCCAGAACCCGAAACCCCCTTCTCTTCGAGCTCACGCAGTATTTTTAGACAGCCAAATCGATTCCTTCTAGATCGAATGAGTACCTCAACGAACCGATCCTCATTTAACCAACCTTTTTTCTCAAAGTCATTCAGGAGATTTTCAATATCCTCAGGGTTACCGCCCTTATCAATCAACCTTCTATGCAATTCGAGTCGACTGTACTCCCTACGGCTTAAGGTTTTTAACGCAAAGGTTTCTAGATATTTGTACTCCACACCGACCAACAAAACCGTCTATAAAACAAATCACTCGGCCGGTTCTTGTGCAGCAGCTTCTTTTTCACCAATCAAGCGAACCCCAACTGCTTCGCGCACCTTGTTCTCGATCTCAAGAGATAACGCAGGGTTTTGTTTCAGATATTCTCTAACGTTGTCTTTCCCTTGACCGATCCTGTCGCTACCGTAACTGTACCAAGCCCCGGCTTTGTCGATAATTTTGTGCTGAACTCCCAGATCAATTACCTCGCCCTCTCGCGATATCCCCTCTCCGTATAAAATATCGAACTCGGCCTGACGGAACGGTGGGGCAACTTTATTTTTGACGACTTTTGCGCGAGTTTCATTTCCGGCAACCTCGTCGCCTTTTTTGATCGCACCGATTCTTCGAATATCGATTCGGACCGAAGAATAAAACTTAAGCGCATTTCCACCTGTCGTGGTCTCAGGGTTACCAAACATAACGCCAATCTTCATACGAATCTGATTAATGAAAATTACGAGTGTATTTGAGCGTTTTATGTTCGCAGTCAGCTTACGAAGTGCCTGAGACATCAATCTCGCCTGAAGCCCCATTTGAGGCTCTCCCATCTCACCCTCAATCTCTGCTCTAGGGGTAAGCGCCGCCACGGAGTCGATGACAACGACGTCTACTGAACCCGACCGTACCAACATGTCTGCTATCTCGAGTGCTTGCTCACCATTGTCCGGCTGGGAAATTAGTAAATCATCGATGTTTACCCCCAGTTTTGCGGCATATTCAGGATCTAAAGCGTGCTCGGCGTCCACGAAAGCCGCTGCACCTCCTATTTTTTGCATCTCGGCAATCACAGACAATGTCAGCGTCGTCTTTCCGGATGACTCTGGGCCATAAATCTCTACAACTCTCCCACGCGGGAGACCCCCAATACCTAGAGCGATATCAAGCCCAAGAGATCCCGTGGAAACTACCTTGAGATCTGGAGAAATTTCCTGTTCCCCCAATCGCATGATCGATCCTTTTCCAAACTGCTTTTCAATCTGCGACAGTGCTGCCTCAAGCGCCTTTTGTCTATTCTCATCCATTTCCAACGTTCTCCCAGATTATGGTGTGTCACTAAACTGAAATTATGACACACAGATTGCTCTCTATCTTGCACCCCACTCAAGCGCTGAGATCGACGCCTTACGCTTGCGAGAGCTACTCCTTTGTAAGAGCGTTCCCAAGGAAATCTACCAACATCTTCAACCCTGCTACTACCGATTGACGCCGAACTTCATTCCGATCACCGCTAAACGAGAAACGCTCAATATTGACCCGAATCGAACCACTCGATACCCCGATAAATACGGTACCAACTGGTTTCTCGCGGGAACCGCCGTCTGGACCAGCTACGCCACTCACCGCGATAGCACAAGTACGTTGATGCTGAGCAAGACCATTTGCGCCCAGCAACATTTCCTGAACCACCTCAGAAGAAACCGCCCCGAATTCTCTGATAGTCAGTGGATTTACCTGCAGCAAATTGGACTTAGCCTCATTTGAATACGTTATGAATCCGTTATGAAACCACTGCGAACTCCCGGGTACCATTGTTATCGCTTGAGCAATCCAACCGCCAGTACACGACTCAGCGGTTACGAGAACCAGCTTTTTTTGAGATAACAACTCCCCAACTTCCGAACTCAAATCATAGATTTCTTTATCTAACATTTTTTGTAAACAAAAATCGTAACTAGGTGGTCGAAATCCAAAAGACAATAACATTAACAACTACAACCGAGTACACTGCTGCGACAAAATCATCCGCCATAATCCCGTTTCCACCCTCCCACTTGATATCTATGTTTCTAATGGGAAATGGCTTGACAATATCAAAAAACCTAAAAACTGCAAACGCAAAAATCAACCATGGCAGTTCATGTGGGATCAAGGTCAATACCAAACCAAATGCAACTATTTCATCAATCACAATTGCGGAATGATCCTTAACACCAAGGTCTCGCGCCGCTTTGTCGGATACTAAAACGCCAAAAAAATAAAGCAAACTCCAAAAAATGAGTTGAGAGACAGTTCCAAAAAACATTTGCAGAACTAAAAATATTGGGAACGCAACGAGCGTTCCCCAAGACCCGGGGGCGAACGGCATCAATCCAGCGCCAAATCCCAAACTCATGAACCCATGTGGGGTCCTAAAAACTTTTCCAAGTAACTTACGTTCTTCTCGAGAAGTGCTCATAGCCGGGCCTATCAACCTCAACAATCTTTCCAAAGCGATCTTTCAAAATAACGCCTCTACCCTCAACTACCGCCCCAATCTTCGTAATCGGAATTTTTAATTCTCGCGACAGAGTCCCGATGTCATTCTCACGACTTCTTGAACAGGTAAACAGCAACTCATAGTCATCACCGCCAGAAATCAGGCTAACAAGATCATTCTGAGGTAGGCCTAATTGAATAAGAGTACGGTGTGTAGGTATTTGGTCAAGTATTACTTCAATACCAACCTCTGACTGCGTCGAGATATGCCCCGCATCCGCCAGAAGACCATCAGAGATATCGATCGCACAGTTTGTTACGCCAATCAACCGCCGACCAAGAGCAACCCTAGGCTCAGGATTATTTAACCGTTTATTGCAGTCATCGAGTAGTTCGCGCGGGTAAGCAACCGAGTTATCCCGGCTGGCTAGCGCCAAAGTTGCCAAACCCAGTTCACCACTGACCCAGACATCGTCTCCAACTTGAGCCCCATCGCGCCGCAGAGCAGATCCAATATCAACATCTCCCAAAGCGGTAACCGAAATGACAAGTTGATCAGCGCGAGTCGTGTCACCTCCAACTAACTCCACTTGAAATTCTTCTAACATACGGTGAAAACCATCGGAAAAACTAGCCAACCAACTCTCGTCACACTCCCTCAAACTGAGAGAAAGTAAAACCGAATGTGGTCGCGCACCCATTGCCGCTAGGTCCGAAAAATTTACGGCCAAGACCTTTCTTCCAAGCAAAAATGGGTCGCAATCAGAAAAGAAATGTACCCCCTCAACCAAAGTATCAGTTGTTGCGGCAATTTCGGAGTCTGGGCAAAGTCGGAGAATCGCAGCATCATCCCCTACACCGAGTACGGCACGATTAGTTAATTTTTTAAAATACTTTGATATCAATTCAAATTCAGATATCAATTCACGAGCCCTCAAGAATTAATCAGAATCGACCGCTTTCAAAAATGCTTGGTATTCGTCGTCTTTCATCGAGAAACTATGCTCGGTTAATGGAAATTGACCCTGCTTCACCTCGGTTTGGAAATCAGCGAGTGCCTTTGAAATCATTCCCCAACAATCCGCGTATTTTTTTACAAACTTAGGAGCAAAGCGATCAAATAGCCCCACCATGTCGTGTAACACCAAATTCTGTCCATCGCAGCCTGAACCGGCGCCGATACCAATTGTGGGTATACGCAACCGCTCCGTTATTAGCGATGCAACCCGATCAGGGATAGCCTCTAGAACAATTGCGAAACAACCTGCTCGCTCCAACGCGATTGCATCTTTGAGGAGCTGCGCGCCCGCTATCGCACTTTTCCCCTGGACCTTGAAACCCCCAAGCTTAGACATGAGCTGCGGGGTAAGTCCAATGTGAGCCATGACAGGAATCCCTGCATCCACAACCGCTTTCGCAGTTGAAGCAAACTCTTCACCACCCTCTAGCTTTACGACGTCGGCACCACCCTCCTTCACCATTCGCATAGCGTTATTAATTGCATCCTCTTTACACGCGTGATAGGCGCCGAGAGGGAGATCTCCGACCAAAATTGAGCGCTTCGCAGCCCTTGAAATGGCTTTTGCGTGGTGGACCATCTCATCCATCGTCACAGGAACCGTACCGGAATACCCCAATGCAGTCATTCCAAGCGAATCACCGATCAAAATACAATCAACTCCAGATCGATCAACCAGCTGTTCAGTCGGAAATTCTACAGCGGTCACTTGGAAAATTTTTTCTCCTCGATCAACTTTTTCCTGCAAGTCAAATATTGATAATTTTTTTTCTGCTGAATCAGCCATCCCGGCTCCTAACGCAATTTTTATTTATTTGAATTTGCAATCTTATCGAGAATTCCATTGATGTACTTATGGCCGTCTGTTCCACCAAAGTCTTTGGCCAGCTCGACCGCCTCATTAATTACTACTTTTGACGGCACATCAAATTCCTTTTTGAGCTCGACATTTGCAATAAGCAAGATCGCCTGTTCGATTGGCGATACTCGGGCGAGTGGACGATCGAGATACCCCTCGATTGCAGAAAAAATTTCCTCTGAAGACTCCATCGCAGATTTTAAAATTCTTTTGGCATACTCCTGATCCGCCCTGCGGTATTCCGATTCGGCACTCAAACAATCCAAAATGAAATCGAAATCGGAACGATTAAGCAACCATTGATAGATTCCCTTGAGCGCTAAATTTCTGGCCTTACGCCTACTGCCGCTCATTTAGTTCCTCAGCAAGTCGTGCCATCGAGATTGCGACATCGGCGCAATCAGCTGCTTTAACCTCGACCCTAGCTAATACTTGCTCGTCAGTGTTGCACGTGAGAATCCCATTGGCGATAGGGACGCCAGTCGATATTTGTACGTCGGTTATTCCTCGAGCAGATTCGTTCGATACCACCTCAAAGTGGTAAGTATCACCACGAATGACGGTCCCCAGGCAATCAATGCGTCAAAGTCCCCAGATTCAGCCATGAGTTGCAACGCGAACGGTGCCTCCAAGGCTCCAGGTACTCGCACCGTTTCGATGTCATCAGGATCAACATCCAAAGCGATTAATCTTTCGATACATGCTAGGCGCATGTTTTCGCTGTGACCTTTGTTAAATTGAGTCAACACCAACCCGATACGAAGACCATCCCCTCTCGGCGCCTCGTTCGAAGGCTCCATGCGTTCAGTCACAGTGGTTAACCTCTTTATAAAATTTAATCAAGAACCATCTGGCGAGAGATAACCCGTAATTTCCAGATCAAATCCAGCCATGCTCGGAGTATGCCTCGGCGTAGCGAGGAGCCGCATTTTACCAACACCGAGATCTCTTAGTATTTGTGCGCCAATCCCGTAGTTACGGAGCGCCATTTTTGGAGCACCCCACTCCTCCGCAAACAAGTGAGACAAAAGTGTATCCCCATCCTCGGTGCGATGAAGCAAGATTAAAACACCACATCCGTTATCAGCAATTTTTTTCAGCGCATCATTAAAATGCCATGAGTGTACTCGACTAGAGGCATCCAGCAAATCCGCAATAGAAAATGGCTCATGTACCCGCACAAGCGTATCAGCGTTGGGATCAATTTCGCCTTTGACCAAAGCCAAATGAATCTCACTCGAGATCAACTCACGATAAGCGGATAGATGGAACATACCGGCTGCGGTCTCAATTGGTCTATGAAGCACCCTCTCAACAAGAGACTCGTTTTGACTACGGTACGCAATGAGATCCTCAATCGTACCGATGTTAATACTGTGACTTCGACCAAAATCAATGAGATCAGGTAAGCGTGCCATCTCACCATTTTCTTTCAATATTTCACAAATAACCGCCGATGGCTGAAGTCCCGCTAATCGCGCCAAATCGCAACCCGCTTCTGTGTGCCCTGCCCGAACAAGGACACCACCATCCTGCGCCATGAGAGGAAATATGTGGCCGGGTTGCACAATATCAGAGGGTTTGGCGGTGGGGGAGACAGCCGCCTGGATTGTACGGGCTCTGTCCGCAGCAGAAATACCCGTCGTTACACCGCTGGCAGCCTCAATTGAAACTGTGAAATTGGTACCAAGCCTAGATCGATTTGAACCAACCATCGGCGGCAGGTTGAGCTGCTGGCACTTGTCTGATGTCAACGTAAGACAAATCAGTCCGCGTCCATGTCGCGCCATGAAATTGATTGATTCAGCCGACGCAAACTCCGCTGCTATGACTAGATCTCCCTCGTTTTCTCGCTCCTCTTCATCTACCAAGATGACCATCTTGCCTTGCTTAAGATCATCGATGATGGTTTGAACTGGACTTATATCTTCACTCATAATCAGCTTTGGTTAGGTTGCACCATCTTACGCAGGTAGCGCGCTACCAGATCAATCTCCATATTAACCAGGTCAGATTTATCAAGATACTGGAGATTGGTCGCGCTCAATGTGTGGGAATCAAATTTAAACGCAGAGCATTTGACTCAACTTCATTTATCGTAAGACTAACACCATTGATCGCTACAGAGCCCTTTTTTACAAAAAAGACATCGAGCGATTCCGGATAAGAAACAACAATTTCCTTGTTACCCTGATACTCGGCCACATCCTCTACACGCCCCACCGCATCCACATGTCCAGTAACGAGATGTCCTCCGACAAGCGCATTGAGCGTTAATGACCTCTCTAAATTAACTTTATCGCCTACATTGAAACCGCTCGTTAGCGACAAAGTTTCTCTGGAAAGATCAAAGGCAAGTGAACCATCCGAAATGCGCGTGACAGTCAAACAAACCCCATTAGTCGCAACACTGTCTCCAATGCTAACGCTTTCTGTTTTGAAATTTTTTGCATCAATCTCAATAGTGGCCGACTCGCCCCGGTTATCGAGCGAGCTCACGACACCTACTGCCTCAACAATCCCAGTAAACATTTATGACCTCAACCGAACTCTAAAATCATTACCAAATTGTTTGATATCTACGAGGCGATAGTGCTTGACATTATCCATTGCAACCAGACCACTAAAATCAAACATTCCTCTGCCCTTATCCCCCAAAAATTTTGGCGCATAGTAGATAATAATCTCATCCACTAAACCGGATTGCATCAACGCAGTCTGTAAGTTAATTCCCGCCTCGACCAAAACCTCGTTAACTCCCATAAAGGCTAGCTGAGACGCGAGCATAACCAGATCCACTTTTCCATCTGGCCCAGGAAGATTCAAAACACTCGACGAGAAACCCCGGCCCAAGACGCGGTCCTCGTTCTCACCCTTCGCCGTAACGAGCGTGACATTGCTGTTACTTAGTAGTCGAGATTCTCGCGGAATCCGCAAGTGACTATCGACTATAAAAATTTTTGGTTGTCGTTCTGTCTCCACATGCCGAACATCCAAACCGGGATTATCCGCAGAGACGGTTCCAACGCCAGTCAACACAGCACAAGATTGCGCACGCCATCGGTGTACATCCCGGCGAGAAGCTATAGTCGTAATCCACTGACTCTCCCCGTTCTCCAACGCCGTCTTTCCATCAAGACCAGATGCTATCTTCACTCTTATCCATGGCCTACCTCTGGTAAAGCGGTTGACGAACCCGATATTCAGTTCACGCGCTTCGCGCTCTAACACTCCTACCCTCACCTCGATACCTTTTTCTCGCAATGCTGCAAGCCCTTTACCAGAGACCTCAGGATTTGGATCAATCATCGCGCAGACTACTGCGCGGATACCTGATTTCAAAATTGCATCAGCGCAGGGAGGAGTTCTTCCAAAATGAGAACAGGGCTCAAGCGTGACATAAAGGGTCGCACCGCGAGCAAGATCACCCGCCCGAGAGAGTGCAGTCACCTCCGCATGACTTTCGCCGGCGCGCTCATGCCACCCCTCTCCAACAACTTGGTTGTCATTCACGATGACACAACCAACTCTTGGATTTGGAGTCGTGGTGTAAAGACCTCTGCGCGCAAGCCGCAGCGCTCGCGCCATAAACTCGTGATCACTCATAAAGAAGGAAGGTCTACGCTATTGAACTTCTTTAATCGCATCCTGAAAATCGTCTACGTCTTGAAAATCACGATACACCGATGCAAATCTGATGTAGGCGACCTTGTCGAGCTTGGAAAGCTCAGCCATCACCAACTCTCCGACCCTTCTAGACTGTATCTCTCTCTCGCCTAAAGAGAGAAGTTTTTGAACAATCCTGACTACTGCATCTTCAACTAAATTTGTGGGGACAGGTCGCCTGTGTAGCGCTCTTTGGAATCCCACTCGTAATTTATGCTCATCAAATTCCTCGCGACTTCCGTTCGATTTGATAAGCTGGGGCATGCGCAATTCTATATTTTCGTAGGTCGTAAAACGCTTGTCGCATTCCGCACATTTCCTCCGGCGACGGATACTATCCCCCTCTTCCGACACCCTCGAGTCGATCACTTGCGTATCACTATGACTACAAAATGGACATTTCATATTTGCTAGCCTCCACTGCTCTCAAACAAGATCAATCGTCACGATCCATGCTACAACGCATGCTCAATTGAACTAGTTCTTCAACCAGTATAAACCGGAAGCTTAGAACACAGTTCAGTGATTTTTCCCCGCACCTGCTGGATGACCGAGGTGTCTGTTGGTGAATCGAGTACATCGGCGATCAAATGCGCCAATAGCACCGCCTCTTGATCCTTGAAGCCCCGAGTTGTCATTGCTGGAGACCCGATTCGAATCCCACTCGTGACGAACGGAGACTCTGGGTCGTTGGGAATTGCATTTTTATTAACCGTAATGTGTGCATCACCCAGGACTTTTTCTGCCTCTTTTCCAGTCAGGCCTTTCGCCCTCAAATCAACGAGAAAGACGTGGCTCTCTGTTTTTCAGAAACAATCCGCACACCCCTCTCGGAAAAGAGTTTCGGCCATCAGTTTTGCGTTGATCAGAACTTGTTTTTGGTATTCCACAAAACTCGGCTCCATTGCCTCCTTAAATGCTACCGCTTTGCCCGCTATTACGTGCATCAAAGGTCCACCTTGGTTTCCTGGAAAAATTGATGAATTCATCGCTTTTTCATGTTCAGAATTCGCTAATATCAAACCGCCTCTTGGTCCACGAAGCGTTTTATGAGTGGTACTCGTAACAAAGTCAGCCACACCAACCGGAGTCGGGTATAACTTCGCGGCTACAAGCCCAGCGTAGTGAGCCATATCGACCACGAAATACGACCCACATTCTTTTGCAATTTTCCCAATACGCTCCCAATCAATAATTAGCGAGTAGGCCGAGGCACCAGCAACTATCATTTTTGGCTTGTTCTCATGAGCTAACCGCTCAATTTCAAAGTAATCGATCTCTTCGTTCTCATCTAAACCGTAGCCGATAAAGTCGTAAATTTTTCCACTAAAGTTCACCGGAGAACCGTGGGTGAGGTGACCACCGTGCGCGAGCGACATACCGAGAACAAGATCACCCGGTTTCAGTACGGACATGTAAACGCCCGCATTTGCTTGACTACCCGAATGGGGTTGGACATTTGCGACATCCGCACCAAACAACAGTTTCGCTCGATCAATCGCTAGCTGCTCTACAACATCGACATGTTCACAGCCACCGTAATAACGCTTCTTTGGGTAACCCTCTGCATATTTATTGGTTAGGACAGAACCCTGCGCCTCGAGAACGGCTGGGCTCGTGTAATTTTCTGACGCTATCAACTCTACGTGATCTTCCTGTCTCTGGGCCTCGGCCTGCATAGCATTCCAAAGCTCCGGATCATATTTAGAAATTTTTATGTCGTTTTTGAACATTTAGCTAACTCAATGGTTAAATTGATTTTTTTTAAAAATTATACGTAGTCAGTATTGTAACATTCTGCGACGCAACATTACGTTTTTAAATGAATCTGGCAGACTTACAAAAAAATTTTGTGTGGCTTAACTTTGAGCGTAAAAATACAAAGAGAAAAAAGGGGAAATCATGCCAAAAACTTTGCTTGGTAAATTCATTTGGCTAGGCATATCGGTAATAGGCGCCAGCGCAATCGGCGGAATAGCAATTACGAGAGGTGAATCGATCAATGCGATATGGTTTGTTGTTGCCGCAGTATGCACATACCTCGTCGCGTTTAGATTTTACAGCGCATGGATTTGTGCAAAGGTGCTCACGTTAGATGAGACCCGTGCGACACCTGCGGAGCGCTTGAGTAACGGTCGCGATTTTATCCCCACCAATAAATGGGTCGTTTTTGGACATCACTTTGCCGCTATTTCCGGTCCTGGACCACTCATTGGACCGACGCTTGCAATGCAATTTGGCTATCTCCCAGGAACAATTTGGATTCTAGTTGGTGCCGTACTTGGCGGCTGCGTTCAAGACATGATCATTATGTTTTGTTCAACTCGTCGGGATGGCAGATCACTTGGACAAATGGCGCGAGATGAACTTGGTCCCATCGGAGGCTGGGCTGCGCTAATCGGCACAATGATGATTATGCTAATACTGATCGCGGTACTTGGACTTGTGATTGTTCGAGCTATGGCTCACAGCCCATGGGCGACGGCTACGGTGTTAGGCACGATTCCTGTCGCAATGATCATTGGGATCTACATGAAAGGGATACGACCTGGAAAAATCTTAGAAGGATCCCTGATTGGTATCGCACTCCTCTTACTATGTGTCGTGGGAGGCGGCTGGGTTGACCATAACGAATCCTTGCGTGAAATGTTTATGTGGAACGGGGAGCAAGCTGCATGGTTTGTCATGATTTACGGATTTAGCGCTGCCGTGTTCCCAGTCTGGCTTCTTTTGGCACCACGCGACTATTTATCGACATTTTTAAAGCTGGGTGTAGTTTTTCTACTGGCGATATCGATTTTGGTCTTAGCACCCGAAGTTAAAATGCCGCACCTAACGGAATTTGCCGAGACGGGTATGGGCCCGATATTTAAAGGTAACTTATTCCCGTTTGTGTTCATCACAATTGCCTGCGGCGCAATCTCTGGATTTCACTCATTAGTCTCCTCTGGAACAACTCCTAAGCTTCTCGCAAATGAGAAGGAAATTCGTATGATTGGTTACGGCTCGATGGCTCTAGAATCTTTTGTTGCGATCATGGCAGTAGTAGCTGCAACGGTGCTCGAGCCTGGAGTCTACTTCGCAATTAACAGCCCAGCTGGAGTCGTAGGAAGTGCAGCAGCAGATGCGGTCGCAACGATATCCTCCTGGGGATTTCCCTGTAACCGTAGAGCAAATGGAAGAGTTAGCTCGAGAGATGGGAGAGGCAACGTTATTTGCGAGAACCGGAGGAGCCCCGTCGTTGGCTGTGGGTATGGCAACCATTTTCTCAAGCACCTTTGGAAATACGGCTCTCGCGCTTTGGTATCACTTCGCGATTATGTTTGAAGTGCTATTCATTCTCACAACGCTCGATGCAGGTACTCGAGTGGGACGATTCATGCTGCAAGATCTTGGAAAACACATATGGAAGCCGTTTGGCAACGTATCGTCCTACCCCATGACGCTTCTCTCTAGCTTCATATTCGTCTCAGCATGGGGCTATTTCCTATGGCAAGGAGTCAAGGACCCGCTCGGCGGCATTAACATTCTGTGGCCATTGTTCGGAATCTCGAATCAGCTCTTAGCTGGTATAGCGCTCTGCGTGGCGACCGGAATCATCGTAAAAATGGGTAAAGCCAGATACGCCTGGGTTACGGGGCTCCCACTCACGTGGCTCGCGATAATTTGTACCTGGGCAGGGTGGGAAAAAGTATTCAGCCCCAATCCTGCAGTTGGATTCTTATCCGGCGCATCTGATATGGCACAAAAACTAGCCGCGGGAGCCTTGCCTCCAGAAGTCGCCGCGGTGGCGCCACAATTGATATTTGCAAAACGAATAGACGCGGCACTTGCGCTATTGTTCGCAATCTTGCTCTGGATAGTCATCATCGATATGGTTCGCATGTCTATCAAGTTCGTCAATGGCGGTAAAGTATTGCCGCTTGCAGAAGCACCATACGTCAAAACCAACATGGAAGGCACGGTTATGCATACCGGCCTACACTGAGAGACCGGCAAAATGAAATTCTTAAAAACAATCTGGTCATATTTGCGGGAGGCGAGTGGCGATGACGCATACGAGCGCTACCTCGCTCATCACGCAATAACTCACAAAGACGCATCACCCATGAGTCGGTCTGAGTATTTTACTCACCGGCAAACCGAAAAATGGAGCGGAATCAAGAGATGTTGCTGACAAAACCCCTGCCGTAGAGGCAGGGGTTTTTTACTTATCCCCAACAGTAAAGAAACTTTAGATACTCTCCGCCGTCCGGTGGATTCCAATACCCTTGATCTTTCCGAAGACCGCCAATGCTCTCATAGAAGTGGATAGCCGGCGCGTTCATTGCGAGAACCCAAAGATAGAGTTTATCGACCGAGTATTCACGAAAACTGATATCGCGAATAGCCCTCATTAAGTCGGATCCAATCCCCGAACGTTTACTACCTTGAAGAACGTGCAAATTATCAACGAAGCTACCAAGGGTAACGTCCTGATCTAAGTAAGCACAGAGGAAACCAACAACGCCGTTATCTCCCTCGGCACACAAGACAACCTGCTTTTCGTCAGGACTACCAAACCGTTCCCGCCAGAGATCGAGTCGCTCTTTCTCTATTTCGCTGTCGAGGTAATGATCATTCAGAATCCCACGGTAAGCACTTTGCCAGCTACGCGCATGAATCGACGCGACTGTATCGCAATCACCTATCGTTGCCCGTCGAATGTTCATTGCGAAACCGAGCTATTGAGACGCTTGCGATCTTTCAAATGCCAAGAAATACGGCTCAACCAAATCTCTTCTCGCTTCCATCGCAGCTTTAATTTCTCGCGTGATGTCTTCCATGTAACGGAAGACTGCTCCCATCATCGGGATCGCCAACATCTTCCAATACTTCACCCCCGGACAATACTCACTGTCTGGGCTACATGCGATGAAGGTGTAGGCCTCCTTCTCCCCAGCTTTCCAGGAAAGTTTGTCGTTTGGCACTCTTGTACGCGCCTCTTTCTGAAGAGCTTCCAACTGCTTACGCGTTTCTTCTAATCGATAATCCCAGCGATCGGTAAATGTGTAATAGAAAAGCGTAGTCTCTCCGAGATACCATTCCATGAGACGTCGTTGGACCATACCGTACTCCGTCTTAAAATGCTCGGCTATCGCTGAGGCTTGCTCCCCAGTGAAATTTTTCGCTGTGTATTCCGTCCATATTTGGGTGAGCCATGCACCAGACTCAAATTTTTCGGACATGATTTGATCGCCGATCTTCAATAACTCATCGACCGCCTGCTGGTATTCCTGCTTGTCCTCCCACCATGCATCACCAAGACCCCTCTCACGCCCCCAACGAAGCACAAAAAGTTTTGCAGCCTTAACAACCTGCTGCCGCACCATGAGATCTCCACCCTTCAATATCAGAGTCTGATCGTGCGATTCGACTACCTCCTTGACTGCGAGCGGCGCCCACTTCTCACTCGCTCCGTCCTCTTCAGCAGCGACAAGCCTTGGCAACACAATTGACAAGGTTAGAAGACTAATGACGAAACGGCTGGGAATCTTAGAAATCATAAATACCGGGACTACTTAAAATTTGACTTTGAGGAACTGGCAAATAAATCTTGGGAAATAAATTTCATCTCTAATTTACCAAACATAAACCTAATGACACATTGTGACAGAACTTGCGAGATAATGTACATGAATAGAAAAGTCATGAAACTCTTAAAAAAATTCAAATGCAAAATAAAAACTACAGTCACCCTGACCTGACACTTCCCGAAGGTGTTGTCTCAGACTTCGTTGATAACGGTAATGGCTTACACATGCACGTGCTGAGGTCGGAGAAAATGACTAAAGACAGCGCTTTAGTACTACTGATGCACGGGTTTCCAGAACTCGCGTATAGCTGGCGGAAAATTATCCCTCCACTCATGGATGCCGGATACGTCGTCGTGGCCCCAGATCAACGTGGGTACGGAGAAACAATTGAAACCCAAGTTACTTATTCAGACGACATTACACCCTACAATTTCGCGAATTTAGCAAAAGATGCGGTGGGGTTGATAAATGCGCTCGGGTACAAACATGCCGAAGTCATTATCGGCCATGACTCTGGATCCTTTGTCGCTGGCACTTGCAGTCTTCTCTACCCAGAATTTTTTCGATCCTGTGTAATGATGAGCGCCCCATTCACTGGAGCGCCACTCACCTCACCATCGAATTCTAATTACCGACCAAAAAATCTATCCGACTTGGACGTCGAACTCCTGTCACTATCTCCACCCAGAAAACATTATCAGGTTTACTTCAGTGGGAAACTGCTAATCAGGACCTACTCACATGCCCGCAAGGAGTCCACAACTTTCTGCGAGCCTATTATCACCACAAGAGCGCCGATTGGGCTGGGAATAAACCCTTTCAACTTGACGGATGGGACGCGGCGGAATTGGCGAAAATGCCTACCTACTACATTATGGAAGCGAATAAGACCATGCCGGAAACAGTTGCAGAATTTATGCCAACCGATGACGCAATTGCTAAATGCGAGTGGTTAACCGAAGATGAGCTCAATATCTACTCTTCTCAATATCAAATCAATGGATTCCAAGGTGGGATGCAGTGGTACCGCTGTATGATCGAGGGCGTAAATCGCCAGGCACTATTGCCATTTTCTGGTCGCACGATTGACGTGCCTTCAATGTTTCTATCCGGTAGTGATGATTGGGGAAACTTTCAAGCTCCAGGGAGTCTAGAGCACATGCGAGATACCGTTTGTACGAACATGATCAGTACAACTTTTATAGATAATGCGGGGCACTGGGTTCAACAAGAGCAAAGTCAGGAAACTGCAAAATATATAATCGAGTTTTTACGATCGAAGTAACGTAACAACCATTCGCTCAGTATGAAAACAATATCACCGTCGGTCACGTATACCATTTCAATTGAAAAACACATGCACATCTCTTTGAGGTTCGATGTGAAATCGCCAATCCGAAACTGACGTCTCAAAAAGTATCTTTACCCGCTTGGATTCCAGGCTCTTACCTCGTGCGCGATTTTGCAAAAAATATCGTTCAAATTAGCGCTTTCGAAGGGTCTAAAAAATTAGAAATTAGCAAAATTGACAAAGACAGCTGGCATATTACTGGGGCCCAAAAAAAACTCACAGTTTGCTACGAGGTTTACGCTCATGACAAATCTGTTCGTGCCGCATTTCTTGACGACACAAGAGCATTTTTTAATGGAACTAGCCTATTTTTAAAGGTGGAAGGAAAAGAGCAAGAAAACCATCGAGTACTTGTTACACCAAGCAAACAAGCCATAGAACAAGAATGGCGTATCGCAACTTCAATGAAACAGCTGAACCCGCGGCACCGTGGATGGGGACAATACGAGTCTAAAAATTACGAAGATCTCATCGAGCATCCGTTTGAAATCGGAGCTTTTGTTCAGAAGACTTTTGAGGTCAAAGGTGTACGACACGAACTTGTTATCGCAGGTTGCCCAGATGTTGATATCACGAGGATTTCAACGGATCTGCAACGCCTAACCGCTGAGCATATTCGATTCTGGGGTGCGATGCCGGCAAACCGATTCCTTTTTTTAGTTAATGCTGTCAATGATGGATATGGCGGCTTGGAACATACCCACTCCACCGCATTAATCTGTAGCCGCGACGACCTTCCACGAAAGAATCGCAAAACAAACGAGACAAAATATCAGCAGTTCTTGGGGCTTTGCTCCCACGAGTATTTTCATTTATGGAATGTCAAAAGACTTAAGCCGGCAGCATTTATCCCATATAAGCTAAATACGGAAACGCATACCGAATTGCTCTGGGCGTTCGAGGGAATTACCTCTTACTACGACGACCTTTTATTATTTAGAGCGGGTTTGATCGATTTCCAAACGTATTTAGGGCTACTCGCAAAAACTATCTCCTCTGTACAAAGAACTCCAGGCAGGAAGAAACAATCGGTGGCAGAGTCTAGTTTTGATGCATGGACTAAATTTTACAAACAAGATGAAAATGCTCCAAATGCGATCGTGAGTTATTACACTAAAGGCAGCCTCGTCGCACTCTGTCTTGACCTATATCTCCGCAAACATACTGAAAACAAATGTTCGCTAGACCTGCTAATGCGCGAGCTCTGGAGAAAATACGGATCAAAGAAATCTGGATTACTCGATCAAAGCATTCAAAAAACTGCAGAAGAAATTTCGGGCCTACGACTAAATAATTTCTTCAAAAAGTATGTGAGAGGGGTTGATGAGCTGCCGCTTTCCGATCTGCTTGAGTTCGCTGGTATTAAATTAAATTTTGGTTACCGAAGACACAATGGCGATATGGGGGGTTTATTCAACCGGAGGATTTCGCGAGGGGGAACACGCCGTCATTCAATGACATAGGTATTCGCCTCCACTCAAATAGCGGGAGAGCAAAAATCTCTAATGTTCTAGAAAAAAGTTCTGGACAACTCGCGGGATTAAGCCCGGGAGATGAAATCGTAGCCGCGGACTTTAAGCAAGTCTCCTCAAGGGATTTGCAAACCACAATAGACCAGCATGAAGTTGGAAACCTTTTGATGCTACACGTATTCCGCGATAAGCAATTGATTGAACTTAAATTAAAACTGACAAAACCCGTAAAGGACACCGCCTTTTTGACTATCGTCTAATTTTGATACGGCTCAACTTGTTCGAGTAAAGCATCGAGAGGCGAGCGTTATGGTTTCGCAAAAATTCCCGCGATACCCTGCCCAACACCAATACACATCGTGGTCAACGCGTAGTCAAGCGACTTCAACTGCAGTTCTCTCGCCGCCGTCAGAACCAGTCTTGCGCCACTCATCCCCAACGGGTGACCGAGTGCAATTGCACCGCCATTTGGGTTAACTCGAGAGTCGTTATCTTCGATACCAAGTTCTCTCGTGACCGCCAGGGCTTGCGCGGCGAACGCCTCATTTAATTCGATGACACCAACCTGATCTAAATTAACCTTCGTACGTTTCAATAACTTTTGAACCGCCGGAATAGGTCCAACTCCCATAATTCGTGGCTCAACACCCGCGACAGCAAATCCAACAATTCTTGCGATAGGGTCAAGTTGAAAATTTTTAACAATACGCTCGTTCGCCAATATCAATGCACAAGCCCCATCATTAACCCCGGAAGCATTCCCTGCAGTGACCGTACCCTCTGGCGTCACAATACCTTTCAAGCTTGAGAGCTTTTGAAGATTTGTCTCCCTGGGATGCTCATCATCCGAAAAAATAATTGACCCGCCCTTTCGTTGGGGAATTTCAACCGGAATTATTTCGTCAGCAAAGCGTCCATTTTTCCGAGCAATAGCAGTTTTTTCCTGAGACCAGAGAGCAAACTTATCTTGATCTTCACGGGAGATATTGAACTGCTGAGCAACATTTTCAGCGGTTTCAGGCATGCTGTCGGTGCCATATAAACTAAACATCTTTGGGTTAACAAACCTCCAACCGATTGTGGTGTCATATACCGCGTTGCTCCTCGAGAAAGCAGTCTCAGCCTTGGGCATAACGTATGGAGCTCTAGACATACTCTCCACTCCACCAGCGATTACGAATTCGAGCTCACCAGTTTTAATCGCTCGTGCCCCGATTGAAACAGCATCCATCCCTGAACCGCATAGCCGATTAATCGTACTTCCTGGAACCCCAACTGAAATTCCCGCTAGTAAGCTACCCATCCGCGCAACATTACGGTTGTCCTCTCCAGCCTGATTGGCACATCCGAAAATCACATCGTCGAGTAACTCCCAATCGACTTGAGAATACTTATCTATTAACCCCTTGATCGGTAAGGATGCGAGATCATCCGCCCTAATACCGGACAAGCTCGCCCCATAGCGACCGATTGGCGTACGAAGGCCACCACACAAGTAAACCTCACTCGACATCTATATCTCCTTAACCATTCCTATTACGTAATTCATAACCAGTATCAATTTCCCCTGACACGAAGTCCGACTTTGGCTACGATACCATCTACCCCAATTTCTCGTGCCACTAGCTCGATCGATCCCACAAAGACCCGATCCCCTTGTGCGCACTTTCCCTTAAACCTTATCGCCAAGAATTCGGATAAGGTAAGGGGCAGGATTTTTGATGGGACATCACCGCCATATACCCCAACGATGTCCTCGATCTTGGCATCACCATTCAATACAAAATCTCCAAAATAATTAGCCTGCTCAAGTTCCGCCACCTCATCTGCAGAAAGAAGCGCCTGATTCGCAACTTGGACGCTCTCCTGTGGAACAATCAAGTACAGAAGGTCTCCAACACTTACCTCGTGAGATGCGAACGGATGAACCGATTGGTTGTTATTAAAAATTGCGACGATCTGCATGTCATCCGGAAGCAACAGCGAATCGACGCGCCTGCCAATGATTGGACTGCTATCCGCAATACGATAACCCAGCATCGTTAAATCGGTCTGGCCCGGAACCTCCAAGCTCTCCTCGTAATACGGGGTGTTTTCAGTGGGTAATTTCAGTTTAAGTTTTTCAGCAAGCGGAATAACACTCCAACCCTGAATCACGAGAGATAACAAGACGCATACAAATGCGATATTGAGATACACATCCGTTAACGGGATACCAGCAAGTATCGGGAAAATAGCTAGAACAATCGGAACCGCTCCTCGAAGACCTACCCAACTAATGAACGCTTGTTCTTTCCATGGAAAACGGAATGGCAATAACGACACCACCGTAGCCACTGGCCTAGCCACGAAAATTAAGACCAAAGCCACAGATAGCCCCATCCAACCATGATCCATGAGCGCCTTTGGCGTCATCAACAAACCGAGCATTAAAAAAAGAACAATTTGACTTAACCACGCAAGGCCATCATGCACTTTACGGATATTATTCGCCGCGTGTAATTTGGTATTTCCCAAAATCAAACCTGACACATAAATGGCAAGAAAACCACTTGCACCAGATGAGCTGGCAGCTCCGTAGACAGTCAACCCTCCAGCAGCTGCCAGCAGTGGATAAAGACCTACGGTGATATTTATTTTTTTGATAATTTGCACAAGAACTTTTCCACCAACAACGCCAATTATCAAACCCATCCCAAACTGATAGAAAAATTCCCAAATAACCGTAACCGAGGAAATAACCGCACTACCATCGATAAATCCAATGAGTAATAACGTTAGGAATACCGCCATGGGGTCATTGCAGCCTGATTCAATCTCAAGAGTTGTCCCGACACGCTGTTTGAGGCGCGAGCCTCTAGCATGTAGTAGTGAAAATACAGCTGCCGCATCGGTGGAACCTACTATAGCGCCAATAAGGAATGACTCTAACCATCCCAGCGAAAAAATGAAATGAACGGAAAGAGCAATAACAAACGCAGTAACAAAGACTCCGACCGTCGCAAGCGAAATCGCAGGACTCACTTCACGAAATGAGCTTTCAGCACGTGTTCTCATGCCGCCATCAAAAAGTATGATCGCGAGAGCAAGCGTTCCAACTACATAGACACTGTCAAAACTAGCAAATCGCACGCCCCACTCCCGAGCGATCATGCCAATAGCCAGAAAAACGAAGAGCAACGGAGCGCCCGCTTTCGAGGCGATTGCGCTAACCATAATGCTAATTAACGCCAGCGCAGCACCGACTAAGATCAAATTATGTGCGATATCCATTGCTTCTTTTTCTAATTATCAGTAACACAGCTATCCGCTGTGCTCGCTGACCGCCGGCTGCCATCGCAGAAAATAACGTTCACACTGCGTTACCACCCAATCCAGTAGTAGAGCACAAATCGTTAACAACACGATACCCGCAAGTACTGCGTTAATGTCAAATACGCCCTCCGCTTGCAAAATTAAATAGCCCACCCCACTGGCCGATCCTAGATACTCTCCAATAACTGATCCAACAAATGCCATTCCGACAGCAGCATGCAAACTAGAAAAAACCCACGCCATAGCACTTGGAAGATATACATAACGTAAAAGTTTGAACCGACCACCTCCCATGAGCTTTGCAGACGCAACCCATATCGGATTCACCTGTCTCACACCATGAAAAACGCTAAAAAATACGATAAAAAATACGAGAGTGATTCCTAAGAAAACCTTTGACCAAATTCCCAAACCAAACCACACAGCAAAAATCGGAGCCAAAATCACTCGCGGCATCGAATTGAACGCCTTGACATAAGGATCTAGAAGACTCGCCGCCAGTGGCGAGAGTGCGAGCCATAATCCGCATACTAGACCAGCGGATGTTCCAATTACGAAGGCAAGCAATGTCTCAAGTAAAGTGATTCCTAAGTGAGGGAATATGGATCGGTCAGCAAACCAGACGACGATTTGGTCGAACACTAAAAGTGGTTTCCCAAAAAAGAAGGGGGGAAGTACTTCGGTTTCTGTAAGTAGGTACCAAGCGCCAATCACCGAGGTTAGCAAAAGCAATTGCGCCAGTCTCAATAATACGCCACTCTTCACATTAACCTCGCATTGGTCTTTTCAACTTCCTGCTTAAGTTTTGCCCATATCTCTCGCTGAATTGTCAAAAATTCTGGGGCCAACCGAACTTCAAATACATCCCTAGGTCTCGGCAATAGCACCGGGAACTCTGCGATCGGGTGACTACTTGGCCCAGCAGAGAGAACGATCACTCGATCCGATAGCGATATTGCCTCCTCGATATCGTGCGTTACAAAAATTACCGTTTTTCGATCGGCTGACCATAAATCAAGAAGAAGATTTTCCATCGAACTCCTCGTCTGAACATCCAGCGCAGAGAACGGTTCATCCATTAGCAAAATTTTGGGGTTTGTAATGAGAGTTTGTGCTAGCGCGACACGCTTGCGCATGCCTCCCGATAACTCATGAGGAAATTTATGGTGATGATTTTTCAACTGAACGCGATCAAGCCAAAGCATTCCCAGCTCAGTTGCACTTCTTTTTTCTACCCCCCTAATCTCAAGCCCTAAAGTCACGTTCTCGAGTGCCGTTCTCCAAGGCAACAAAGAATCAGACTGAAATAAATATCCACAATCAGTGTTAACGCCAGCACAGACTCGCCCGAATAAATCCAACTGACCACTAGATGGCTGTGATAATCCAGCAATCAGATGTAATAGCGTCGACTTACCACACCCTGTTGGCCCAACAAATGATAAAAACTGGCCAGCCTCGACAGCAAGGTCGATTCCAGAGAGAACGCTGTCTAACTTTCCACCCCTCGCGTAAGAAAAATTTACTCCAGATAATTTAATTGCTTCCATATTTCCAAGGCCCTCTGCCCTAAAAGGCAGACACACTTTCATTTGGCATCGCCTGTAGCGAGACCCAGGTGTCAAAATGAAATTCAGGTACACTCAAAGTTAAGACTTTACACTACTTCATTCAAATACCATCATTGAATCCTTATTATTCAGTCGGTTATAACTGCAAATGTTACTTGGAAACTCCGAATCCTATATCGATATTGAAGCGGCTGACCCTATCGAAGCCAGCGATAATAGTATTCGCTTCACGGTCCAAATCGTTGGATCTGGAGTAAATCATGAGCAATCTGATGTGTGGTTCAGCAAAGAGACGGTGGAAGAGTTTATTGATCAACTTTTTGCGATGGTAAGAGAAGAACGCAATGACGCCACCCTTGGAAATCGAAACGATACTGCTGACTTGACCCTCAAAATCACTAGGCCGATAAAAAGCCATTTGATGCTCGAGGGTAAACTCAGACGCTCAAACCCCGAAGCAGCAGCCACGATATCGTCCTCAGTCATCTTCTCTATCTTTATGGATGCTGATAATTTATTTTCTCTCGCTGAACTTTTCAGCGAAGCTTGGAAAGTACCGGCAACCCACCTCTCGCTTTCCCATTAAGTCTTAGCTCGAGATTCCCAGAAACAATGCTCAAGACTCTAGGTGCTTACGACTACATCATAATCGGCGCAGGATCAGCGGGATGCTTGCTCGCTAACCGCTTAAGCGCTGATCCGAAGAATAGTGTTTTGCTCATAGAAGCTGGAAGTAGCGATAAATATTTTTGGATACCCATTCCTGTTGGTTATCTATTCACGATCAATAACCCCAGAACCGACTGGCTTTATAAAACTGCTCCAGAGGTAGGTCTAAATGGTCGATCAATCGGCTACGCCAGGGGAAAAGTTATGGGAGGCTGCACCTCCATTAACGCAATGATATACATGCGCGGACAACGCTCTGACTATGAGGCATGGTCACAACTGGTGGGAGACGACTGGGAGTGGGACACGGTTCTGCCCTACTTCAAAAAAATGGAAGACTATGTACATGGAGAAGACGCTCACCATGGGGTGGGCGGAGAGTTGCCGGTACAAAATCCAAGAGTCAAGTGGGAAATACTCGATGCATGGCGAGAAGCCGCCGAAGAGAGAGGCATACCAAAAATCAAGGAATTTAATACCGGCGATAATTTCGGCAACGCGTACTTTCAAGTCAATCAGAGAAATGGGGTTCGTTGGAACGCAGTGCGGTGTTTTCTAAACCCGATAAAACATCGAAAGAATCTCACTATCTTGCAGGATGCGCACGTTGAGAAAATAATTATCGAAGCTAATCCAGGTGAAAGTTTGAAAGCATCTGGAGTCCAGATCCGCATCGAAGGATCAATGCTCGGTATCGTTAGGTCGCATAAAGAAACCATTCTCTCTGCGGGATCCATTGGAAGTCCACAAATCCTCGAAATGTCTGGCATCGGTGATCCTCGTATTTTTTCGAAATTTGGCATTGAAACGAAAAAAGAGCTCACAGGGGTTGGTGAAAACTTACAAGATCACCTGCAGATACGAACACAATATAAAGTTGAAAATACGATAACCCTAAACGATCGATACAGGACATTGTTTGGAAAAATCTTAATGGGACTCGAATATCTCTTCCTGAGATCTGGACCTATGACGATGCCTCCATCCCAACTCGGAGCATTTGCAAAGAGCGATCCCTCGCAGGAATCTGCGAATATAGAATGGCACGTGCAACCACTTTCACTAGATAAATTTGGCGATCCTCTCCATAAATTTTCTGCGGTTACCCCATCTGTTTGTAACCTGCGGCCAACGAGTCGAGGGTCAGTCCACATTCAATCGCCTAACCCGTACGAGCATCCACTTATAAAACCAAACTACCTATCCTCCACAGAGGATCAAGAAGTTGCAGTGAACTCAATCAATTTCACGAGACACATCATGAAGGCGCCAGCATTGCAAAGGTTCTCTCCCGTTGAAATCCTCCCAGGACCCCACCTGAATACGGATGACGAACTTTTAAGCGCAGCGGGCAACTTGGGTACTACGATTTTTCATCCCGTTGGAACTTGTCGGATGGGCAAGAATGAGGACAGCGTCGTTGACTCAAAGATGCGAGTCCATGGCGTGCATAATTTGAGGGTAGTCGATGCATCGGTGATGCCACGGATCACATCAGGAAATACGAATGCTCCGACTATGATGATTGCAGAGCGAGCTGCGGAGTTTATCCTCAAAGAAAATTAGATTACGTTAACTCGCCTCAAGGATTCAAATAACTACCGCCCAACCGCCTCGGTCACCCCCACAACCATCTTTCGTATTCTTTTTGCATTTTGTCCTAGATCACTCTTTCCAACCCGTGACTTGGAGCGAATATCAATCATGGATTGTCCGTTTTCGCTCTCCAATATACGAACAACAACATCATCCTTGAATCCATATAATCCAGACGTCGCTATAGCCTCAATTCGGCCTTCCTGCGCGTTTGTATCAATGACTTCCATTCCTTGATCTTTGATGACGCCTTCGACCACATTCATAGCTTCCTCTTTGGAGCTACTTATCGTAAGTGTATCTATATCTGGATAAGCGGTACGTTGCTGCTCAGCTACCTCAGGACCATCGTATTCAACTGGGTGGTAATCGGGCCCTCTCAAACTCCTCGCAGCCACAAACTCGGGCGGATTATTTAAATCCGTAGATATGTCATGGATATACGGATGAGCATCTAGAGTACGCTTCCAACTGTATGGGACATAAATCATAACCAAGCAAATGACTAGGCCAATAAGACCAGTCCCCCAATCCATCGGGGTTTTTGCTTTCAAGAAGATAAAAGACCCTAAGATAAAAATGAGTGTCGCAACTGATAAAAAGAATGACCATTTCAAAATTTGAAATCCAGTTCTGAAATGCCAAAATCCCGCTTGATATCCGAAACCTGACGCTAGCGCACCGACCACACAGAGAACAGCCAATACCAAACCAATGTACATGAGTTTTCTCCGATTTTTGTTTTTCTGCTCTAAATATGTACTGAACATACCCCCCCCAGGCACTAGAAACCTCCGCAGACGCCCAATCGCGGATTTGATATGCTCCAATTTAAATAAAAACTACAAATACCGCAACAAAGACTCGAGGCCAAACTGAATTTCCAATTTTTAGCCCTAGCATGCACGGCATTCCTCTCCGGAGCAAATCTGCGGGTTTTCGATTCCATACTACCGAGCGTTGCCAGCGAATTTACAATTTCAACGGCAACTGCCGGACACATTGTCGCGACCTTTACGCTTTCGTATGGATTATTCCAAATTCTATATGGCCCACTTGGTGATCGATTTGGCCGTATTCGCGTCGTTTCAATAGCAACCGGTATTCTTGTTTGTGGATCTCTTGGGTCGGCTTTCGCGAGAGATCTCGAGACTTTAACGCTGTTTCGTTTTTTGGCTGGTATTGGTGCCGCAGGAATCATTCCCGTCTCGCTCGCCTGGATCGGAGACAATACTACATATCAAAATCGTCAAATTATGCTCGGTCGATTCATTGGCTTCATTTTGATGGGCCAAATTTTTGGACCGTTATTGGGAGGTGGGTTAGCTCACTGGTTAAACTGGCGGGATATGTTTTTTGTTTTCTCTGCCTTTTTCTTCTTAGCAATGATAATTTTGATTTCCATTGCAAATCACGGAAGACAGCAGACTTTCGAAGGTAAACAAAAAACCAAGACAACGTTACGAGAAAACTTTTCTAACTACGGGCGGGTGCTAAAACAACGCTGGTGTCGAATAGTTTTAGTGACTGTATTTATTGAGGGAGGACTTTTTTATGGAAGCTTCGCGTTCATGGGTATTTGGCTTGAAGAAAAATTTTCAATTGACTACCTAACCATCGGAATCCTACTTTGTGGTTTTGGCTTAGGAGGGTTATCTACACCAAAACTATAAAAAAGCTTTTACCTCTTCTTGGCGAGATGGGGTTCGTTCGTATCGGATCTCTAACTCTAGCGATGTTTTATGTGAGCGTTTTACTCCTAAACCATATATTTATTTTTGGTATCGCATGTGTCATTGGTGGATTCGGTTTTTATATGCTTCATAACACGCTACAGTCTAAAGCCTCAGAAATGTTCGTTCCCGCTAGAGGTACTGCTATCGCCTGTTTTGCAATGTGTCTGTTTTGCGGACAGGCGCTTGGCACGCTTCTTTTGGGGCCATCATTGATGCTTACGGGTTTTTCCTAGCCTTCGGAACTGTGGCAGCTGGAACCTGGTTACTGGGATATTTTTTTCGATATCAACTTACAAAACAGTAACTGCTTCAAGAAGATGTACGCATTAAACAAAAAACTTATTACGCACATCCCCATTGAGTTGATATTAGTCCACCCCCTCCAAAATACGCATATCACGGACAGCACCATTGCCGAGCGCATCCAAGGCCTTTTGGTAGTCCGGGCTATCATGCGCCGCTGTTGCCTGCTCTACGCTATCAAACTGGATCATCACTGTACGCTGCTGCTCTCCGGCCTCATAAACCTTCGAGGGCATACCGCGAACGAGGAATTTCCCCCCGCCCTTCTGAATTGCCGGTAACGCGAGTTCCGCATAGCGTTTCAACGCTTCCGGATCTGAGATCGATCTGTAAAACGCGATCCAATAGGCTTTTGCCATAAATAGTCTCCTTTTTTAAACACAATAGTTTTGATTTCCATGCCCTACTAATCAGGAACTTGAATCGTAATTCGACCAAGCTTCCCCTTCCGGTAGTCGGTAAGAAGAATATTTGCTGATCTCTCTAAATCAACTTCATCTCCCTTTATCCGAGCACCTCGGATACTTCCGATTTTTTGAAGAATATCATTTGCATCCAAATTCGATGAGTCGAAACCGTACCGATCAGATATACGATTAGCGTAGAACAATCGAAGTTTCTCTGCGAGGAATACCGCCACCTCCTCAGGAACATACGCATTTACTCCAATTGCATTATTGACCGCCAAAGCATAGCCATTTTCCTGAGGACTCCAATTTACTCCACATCAGGCCGGGACTATCGTAAATAATGGTTTTTTCATCGAGATCGTACCGCGTGACACTTCTGGTCACCGCTGGCTCATCAGCCGCTTTCGCTACCGAGCGTCCAAGGATCGCATTTAACAACGTAGATTTACCAACATTCGGGACCCCCATGACCATCATTCGTAGCGGTTTGATCGCATCACTTCTGTGGGGAACTTGCTTCCGAGCCTCTCGAATTAAATTTCGAACATCGGATTTGTGTTTGGAACAAACTTCAATCGCGAACAAATTATCCTGAGCCCGAAAATTCTGCAACCAATTCTTGGTGATTGCGGGATCCGCAAGATCAGATTTATTGAGAACTTTCAGAACAGGTCTTTGCCGGGTGAGTCTTAACTCTTCAACAAGAGGATTGGCGCTAGCTGGCGGCATTCGAGCATCCAAAACCTCTACCACTAGATCAACTGACTTGAGGGCTTTGGCAATACTTTTTTTTGCCTGGGCCATATGGCCCGGAAACCACTGAATTGTATCCACAGAGCTCTTAGTAATTAACCCAGGACGGTAGAATCAATTTTATTGATTAATCCTCGTCGTCCTCAGATGAAGAAGTTGACGCGGATTTGCCGCCAGGTTTCCGACCTGGCGCTCTGGGCGGTACGTGCGCTGAGAGTCGATAACTCATACCCTCAATCTTTTTATCTCCGCTATATCGGGTAACGTGGCAGCAAATGACTTCTCCAGCAGCCATAAGGTCCGACATTTGCTTTTCAAGCTGGGGCTTCGGGATTTTAAGAGCCTTTGATATGTCAGCATCCAACTGCTCGCCATTGTTTCTTAGAAATTTGAGAATATTTGCACTCATTAAGAAGTTCCAATTAAAGTTTTGAATCCCGCGTCAGCAGAGTATCCAGACGCAACATTATACCTACGCTACTACCCGACTGTTTAAACCTCGTGGCCGGCCAGTAATAGCGCAATGCTAAGATTCGTTCTCCTTACCACCTAACTCTGGGTTGGTATATGAACACGACGACCCAGTCACCTTTGAATCCTGCAACTCAGGCGGGAGAAGTTGAATGATCGTATTCATATCATCTTGAGCTGACTGATTACATTCTTCGATCGTTTTTACGTTTGGATTAAACAAGACGTAGCTCATATCCTCACCTTCAGGATTGACCAAAAGAATTTGTAAAAACACCCCACTACTGGATTCTTGATTCACTTTTTCACCGGTATCACCACCATCACCACAACCGGAGAATAAATTGGCTAAAGTCAGACATAAGAAAAACCTAATACTTACTGAAAATTTTCTGTTCATGATCAATATATTCTTAATTTACTTAGACCCATCAATACTATCGGCAAAATTCGGCAGCTCACAACCACAATCTCTACAGAATCTTGACGCAGATAAATGTCCCTCAGTTAAACATTCTGGACAAGTTCGAGTCGTTGGTTTCTCTTTAAGGTTGACAAACTCGGCGCTGACTATTCCCGTCGGCACTGCGAGAATTCCCCAACCTAATAACATCATTACGGATGATACTATTCTTCCCAAATCTGTGTGAGGCACAATATCGCCAAACCCCACAGTCGTCATCGTCATGATCGCCCAATAAACTGATATTGGTATACTCGTAAAACCGTTCTCAGCGCCTTCCACCACATACATGATGGTCCCCATAATTAGAACGACCATTCCGACAAAGGATAAGAATACAAAAATTTTTCTACGCGAAGCGTATAGCGCTCGACCCAGCGCGCCATACTCAGAAACGTAAGCAGTTAATTTTAGTAAGCGAAAGAGACGCAACAACCGCAGGATTCTAATATCGATCAAAGCGTGGATACCCGGAGCAAAGATCGCAAGATACGTAGGTGCTACCGCAAGCAAGTCCACTATTCCATAAAAACTTCTCGCGTACCGAATCGGTCTACGCACACACCACAGCCTTATCGCATACTCAAAGGTGAAAATACCTGTAAAAATCCACTCGAGGATGCGTAACTGCAATCCAAATCGCATGTTAATCTCATCTACGCTATCAAAAAGAACGACGAGAACACTTATAACAATAAGATAAATGAGCGCTAGATCGAAAATTCTTCCGGCTCTTGTATCTGCCTCAAAAATAACCGTGTAGACCTTACTTCTAAGGGTATCCTCTGGCTTACCAAAATCAATCATGAGTTATCCGTTGAAAATATCCCCTAATGATTGCTAATCAGCCTACCTGTTGCATGCGTTTTTCTAGGATACTACGCGCCTCTGACATGATTCGCGCAACAAGCTCCGCGCAAGTTGGAATATCGTGAATTAGACCTGCAACCATTCCACAAGACCAAACCCCTGCCTCCATCTCACCATCTAGCATCACCTTCGGGTAAACACCAGCAACCTCATCAATAACATCATCTATCGTCAACTTCTCGCCGAGTGCCCGCTCTTTCTCCAACAACCTAATTGCAGCATTATTCTTGAGCACCCTTTCCGTGTTACGAAGCGGTCGCATGACAAGTTTTGTATCTAACTCTGATGCCGCAAGTAGCGCTTGCTTTACATTTTCATGCACAGGTGCCTCCTTTGTTGCGATGAATCTCGTCCCCATGTTCATACCATCGGCACCAAGGGCCATCGCTGCTACTAACGATCTTCCGTCCGCCATTCCCCCGGACGCAACAAAAGGAATCTCCAATTCATCAGCCGCTCGAGGTAGAAGAATGAAGTTCGGTATATCGTCTTCTCCCGGATGACCGCCGCACTCAAAACCATCTACCGATACGGCATCACATCCAATTTCCTGCGCCTTCAGTGAATGTCGAACGGAAGTACATTTGTGGATCACCTTGATTCCAGCATCCTTTAGGTACGGCATGACTTGCTGCGGATTTCGTCCCGCCGTTTCAACAATTTTTACTCCGCCATCAATTATCGCCTTGACATATCCGGGGTAATCAGGAGTCGCAAGCGAGGGCAAAAACGTCAAGTTCACAGCAAATGGATTTTCAGTTAGATCTTTACATTTACTAATCTCATTCGCTAAATCTCCAGGAGTTTTTTGGGTTAGCGCAGTTATCGTTCCCAGCCCCCCCGCATTCGAGACCGCCGCCGCTAACTCAGCAAAACCCACGTAGTGCATGCCCCCTGAATGATTGGATATTTGATTTTCAGTAGCTCAGTAATTCTAGTTTTCATTTACATCGACCTTTGCGTAGCAAATCATCTGATAGGTGAGTGTAAAACTATACCCTATTCAAAATGACATAATGAATGCTAAAAAAATTGGGGAGAGTTTAATGTCCGCTTACTTGATAACCGAAATTGAAGTTTTAGACCCAACGGGATACGAGACCTATCGATCAGCTGTGGGGGCAACTCTCGCTCAATTTGGTGGAGAGTTCCTTGTTCGTGGTGGAAATATTGAAATTCTGGAGGGCGTATGGCATCCAAAGAGAATCGTCATGTGCAAATTCGAAAGTTTGCAAACTGCAAAGGATTGGTACCACTCAGAAGAGTATCAACAGGTCAAGAAACTTCGAGAGAGTACCGCAAAGATGAATATCGTCGCTGTAGATGGAGCATAGGTTAGAGATTTCAACTTTAATCAGTCGAAAGCTTAAAAGGGGCATCCAGTTTCTTGGCTAGCACACGGCCCATCCGGGCTCGCCTCAAATAATGATGCTCGAACTTATCTCCAGAAATTAAGAGTGACTCCTCCTTCTTCGACCTCGGAGCTCTTCCAACGACTCGAATACTTCGTTTATTCGTCACACCAACTGCTGAAAGCTCATCTTGATCATCCAACCCCATCAAAATAACACCTCTACCACGCGCTAACTCCTTAATTTCCTTTGCGGAAAAAGTAAGAAGCTTTCCTTTCTTCGAGAGCGTAACAATGACGTTCTTTTCGTCTCGCTCAAATACTTTTGGTTCTACCGGAATGTCTCCGGGATTCATAGCTATAAAATCGCGCCCCGCTTTCCTATTGGATACTAAGCTTGATAACTTTGTGACGAAGCCATAGCCACCAGAGGTGGCCACAAGAATATTGGTATCAACTGGTCCCGCAACGCAGAATAAGATATGTCCACCTCCCTGAAGATCGACTAGCGATGAGGCCGGTACACCGTCGCCCCTTCCGCTTGGCAATTGGGTCGGCTCGACACTATACGCTCGCCCCTTGGAGTCCAGAAAGGAGACCGCATCAATAGTTCGACATTGGATAAGGCTGAGTAATGAGTCCCCCTCTTTGAAAGATAAAGTATCTGGATTCACGTCCCAACCCTGTCTTGCACGAACCCATCCCTTTTTGGAGAAAATTACTGTGATAGGCTCATCAATCACCTTGACTTCGACGAACGCTCTCTCCGATTCCTCAATCACAGTCCTACGCTTATCACCGAAGACTTTGACGTCACTTTCAATTTCAGATATCACCAAATCCTCGAGTTGGGATTTTTTCTTGAGAATTCCCTTCAAATCTTTCTCTGATTTTTGAAGCGTTTTTAACTCCTGCTCAACTTTAATGTGTTCTAATTTTGCAAGTTGGCGCAAACGCATATCTAAAATATCGTCAGCCTGTCTCTCTGTTAACTTAAACTCTTTGATGAGGTCGACCCGAGGCTGGTCAGAGTTGCGAATAACTTTTATTACACGATCGACATTTAGCAGGACCAGCAACCTACCCTCTAGAACATGGATACGATCCTGGACTTTCGCCAACCTATATTGCGTACGTCTAGTAACCGTATTCAGTCGAAAATCAACCCATTCGAGTAATACCTCTTGGATATTTTTCCCCGCCGGTCGACCATCTAACCCAACACTTACGATATTGACTGGAACATTAATCTCGAGACTGGTTTTAGCCAACAACATGTTGGCGAATTCTTCTTGATCGATCTTAGACGTTTTGGGCTCAAACACTAAACGAACGGGGTTCGTGCGGTCAGACTCATCTCGCATACGATCAAGCATCATTAGCATTCCCTGCTTCTCCCGTTGCTGAGATGCCCCTAAAGTTTTCTTTCCAGCCCTGGGTGTTGGGTTTGTAATACCATCGATCTCCTCCTGCACTTTTCGTGCAGACACTCCCGGTGGTAACTCGCTCACTACGAGCTGCCACTGTCCTCTCGCTAGCTTTTCAAAGTCCCAGCGCGCTCGAACTCGGATCGCCCCTCTTCCGCTAGCATAGATCTCAGCAATTTCACTCTGGGGCGTAATAATTTGTCCACCACCTGGAAAATCAGGCCCCTTGATTGATCTCATCAGTTGCTTGGAGGAGAGATCTCGATTTTTGATAAGCGCAATAGCCGCCTTCGCGACCTCATTTAAATTGTGACTAGGTATCTCTGTTGCCATACCAACTGCAATACCGCTCGCGCCATTCAACAGCATTACGGGAAGCCGAGCGGGGAGTAACTTCGGTTCCTGCACACTCCCATCATAGTTCGGCACATAATCAACGGTACCCTCATCGAGCTCTGACAATAGCACTTCGGCAAACTGCGTAAGCCATGCCTCTGTATAACGCATCGCCGCTGCATCATCGCCATCACGAGAACCAAAATTTCCCTCGCCATCGACCAACGGATAACGCAGCGTAAAGTCTTGTGCGATTCGCACTAAAGCATCATAGACAGAAGCGTCACCATGAGGATGAAATTTTCCTAGAACATCGCCGACCACCCTCGCAGATTTTTTTCGAGGAGTCCCCGATAGCGCATTCATCTCCCACATCGCATATAGAATTCTTGACTGGACAGGCTTTTGACCATCCGCTACTCGGGGCAGAGCTCGATCTTTGACTGTCGCTATCGCATATTGAAGATACTGGGTTGATGCATAACGACCAAGCGGAGTCATACCGTCAAAATCTAAGGTCTGTAACGGTGCAAAATAATCTGGAAGTGCCGAAGACGTTGGGGTCTGCTTCTTAACAGAGCGACTCTTTCCCTTTTTTTCTAGAACCGCCACCTCAAATAATTCCTCTTGTTTCGTCATTGATTTACCCTAAACACCACAAACAACAAGTTTGGCTCACGTCACTCGACAACAAATTTAATCCTGATTAATTCTTCCCCACCATCTGTAATACTAAAAATCCAATCACCGGCCAGCATCTCCGCTTGATTCCTGGCTTTAAAATCAGCACATCCGGTCGCAATGCCGTTTTTGACCTTAAACATTCTCGGTACGTTATAGCCCTTGTTTGGCCATCCTCCTTCATCCTTTATAGGAGGATGCTCCAGAGACTGAATCAGCATATAAGCATCATCATCGAAAAAATTCACAAAAGCTTCGAAACAAAATCCAAATCTCGTAACCTCACCAGCAGGTATGGATTTGGTTTTTTTAACGAGCTCATGCTCGTCCGTGTAAATCCCGAATTCTGTGATTTTTCTAATCGGCTCGTTTGCATAAACTGAAACCGCGGTCACCACATTCAAGATTATTGATGCACAAATAGCGCAGCAATTAATGGATAACGATCTCACGCGAAATCCGCCTCAACTAGATTTCCAAAAGTTTCCATCCAGGACCGTCTTTGTCCAGAATTTTCTCGAGCCATCATCATCGAAAAAATATCCAATGATTGCTCTACGTTGTCCTCGAATGATACCCGCAGTACTCGACGAGTGTCCGGGTTAAGCGTGGTTTCCCATAGCTGGTCCGGACTCATTTCTCCCAAGCCTTTAAATCGGCTGACTGCCCAGGATCCTTCCTTCACCCCCTCGTCTACGAGTTTTCGCTCTAGCGTTTCCAACTCCTGCTCATCCAAAACGTAAAGTTTCCTCGCTGGCCTTCCCTTACCGCCAGCAGGGACATCAACTCTGAACAAAGGTGGCTGGGCCACATAAACGTGTCCATTTTCAATCAATTTGGGGAAGTGTTTAAAAAACAACGTGAGAAGCAAGACCTGGATATGAGCGCCATCTACGTCTGCATCTGCCAAAATATTAATTTTGTTATACCGAAGTCCACTAAGATCAATATTACTCTCTGACGAGTGATGGTCAATCCCTATCGCGAGTGCGATCGCCTCAATCTCCTTATTTGAATAAAGCGTATTTGGAGAGTCCTGCCATGTATTTTTAGGCTTACCCTTGAGTGGTAATATCGCCTGAAATTCTTTATCTCGAGCCCCTTTTGCAGATCCCCCTGCCGAATCACCCTCCACAATAAACAGCTCGGTGCGACTAGAATCCTCGGAGGCACAATCGGTTAGTTTCCCCGGCAAGACAGCTACCCCTGATGTTTTTCTCTTCTCGACCTTTTGGGAGGCCTTGGTTCTAGCTAGTGCTTGCTTAATGACTAGCTCAGCAATTTTCTTTGCCTCACCCACATGCTGATTTAACCAAAGTTCGATTGGATCTCTAATCATTTGAGATACCAATTTCACCGCGTCTCGAGAAATTAATTCATTTTTTACTTGGCCCTTAAATTGCGGATCCAAGATTTTACAGGCGAGAACGTAACTCACTCTTGACCAAACATCTTCAGGCACAATTTTCAAACCTTTTTGCCCCATCGCATGATGATCAATGAAATTTTTTATTGACTGATAAACGCCATCTCGAAGACCGGAGACATGCGTTCCGCCGTATTTTGTAGGAATCATATTCACGTAAGACTCGGAGACCACATCTCCCTCGGCAGTCCAAGCAATCGCCCACAGAGCCCCCTCACCCTCTGCAAAACTGTCCGACTCAGATTGAGCTTGAATGTAGCGCTCACCAAGAAAAGTTTCTGCGACTGGATCATTTCCAACAATCCCCTCTTTTAAGTATCCGGAAATACCATCTCGAAAATGCCACGACTGCGTTTCAATCTTTTTGTTTTTCTCCACTCCGAGAGTGAAACGCACACCAGGCAACAACATCGCTTTTGCTCTAAGAAGCGCGGCGATATTAGCGGTATTGAATTTTGGGGAATCGAAGTATTTCGGGTCGGGCCAGAATCGAATTCGAGTACCTGTTTCCTTTGCTTTTGTTCCAGCAACTTTTTTGAGAGGCTGCTTGACCTTGCCATTAGGTCCGAAAACTAACAGATTCTTCGCGCCATCCCGCTTGACCTCAACCTCGAGTTTCAGCGACAAAGCGTTACTCACACAGACCCCCACGCCGTGGAGGCCACCGGCTATTCGGTACACAGACTCAGCATCGGTTTTTCGAAATTTTCCGCCCGAGTGGAGCGTCGTAAAAATAACCTGTACAGCCGGAATTTTTTTGGCAGGATGCAGATCTACGGGAATTCCGCGCCCGTCGTCAATAACCTCGGCAGAACCATCCTCAAAGAGCGTGACATCGACATTTTGAGCGAAGCCTGCGAGCCCTTCATCGGAAGCATTATCGATGATTTCTACAAGTGCATGGTTTGGATTTTCCGGATCCGTATACATTCCAGGGCGGTGCAGAATGGGCGACAAATCTTCTAAGATCTCAATGTCGTCCGCGGTATACGTATTTTTCTTTTTACTCATCTCAATTCGAAATCAATTACAGACATCATTATCAAATATGGTTCAGCTTCTCTCAACTAATTATTCGACAATTTCTACGACAACCCGTACGAGTTACGCATTCTGACCTTTAGATTCCACGACAACCCCAGGCTTGGACTTCAAACGGGGAACCGGTCGACTCGGCCGCTTGGGATGTAGCAGTGGTATTTTCAAAAATTCATCCTTCATAAAATCTACGAATAACTTAACCTTTCTCGGCACCAAGCGCCCAGACGGGAATACAGCACTTATCCTGATCGGATCGGGGGCGTATTCATTCAGTATTGAGGTGAGTCGGCCACTCTCTATATCCTCGCTAACCAGCAAAGCTGGAACGCTCGCTATACCAGTTCCACTCAACGCAGCTTCACGAATCGTTAAGCCGCTATTGGCACGAAAATCACCTCCTACCTTTACCAAGATGGGATCGGCTTTTTCCTTGAATGGCCATGTATTAGAAAACAAATAGGTGTAAGTAATACAGTTGTGATGCTTCAAATCTTCCGGATCGCGAGGGACGCCGTTTTTTTTAAGGTACTCTGGTGATGCAACACAAACGCGGGCACTGCTACCCACATGTCTCGCCACTAAGTTTGAGTCCTCTAATTCCCCAAAACGAATGGCGACATCATAGCCCTCTTGGATCAGATCGGCGTACCGATCATCGAGAGATAGATCAACCCCGAGCTCTGGATATTTTTTTCTAAACTGGAGCAACAAAGGAACCATATGGATATGTCCGAAGGCTACCGGTGTATTCACTCTTAGAGTCCCCGTTGGTTTATTTTGAAATCCAAGAACGTCCGACTCCATCTCCTGAACGTCCTCCAATATTTGGTGACAGCGCTCGTAATACTCGCGACCCGCCTCTGTGAGTGACAGTTTTCTCGTTGTGCGATTTAACAACCGAACACCCAAGCTTTGCTCGAGAGCGCTCATTTGCTTGCTGACCGTTGGCTGGAGCATATTCTGCTCACGCGCAACCGCAGAAAAGCTACCCGTCTCAACAATTCTCACAAATATTTGCATTAGGTTGAAACGATCCAATATTTACCCCTATTTATAAGTTTTATGGAATAAATAATATTCTATTAAGAGGAATTATAAAAGTATTTTCATAAGAGTAATATTCATTCCGTAGATGAAACGTCGCGTTGCGATGCAACATCAAGCTTCTCTTTAACTCCTCCTCCCTAAAGAGAATGTACCTCAAGGCCCTCGTTAGAGGGCCTTTTTTTTGCCCACTTTTCTCTCACTAATTATTCACCCGCTTGATCAGACGAAGACCTGCCTTCCCCATAAAACCATGCCACAATTCGGCAAAATTCTGAGAGACGTCTTTACCTTTAATGTATCCTGCAGATTATTCAACCAAGGAAACAATATGAAAACAACATCTGCGGCATTAATCGCGCTCCTTCTTTCAAGCACTCTCACCTCTCAAGTGATGGCGATGTCAGATGATGAAATCATTGCCTCATTCAGAGCCGAACAGAACAGCACCGGCAACATAGCGGATGCGATCGAGGCCGTCACCGGACAGAGGGGATGGATGAATTCAGACATGAAATCATTGTTTGATGCAAAAATTGTCGGAAAAGCAGCAACTGCGCTGATGCGTCCCGCCTTGACCAAAGACAAGACCAAGTATCCCCCATACCACCTTCAAATTCTGGATGAAGCAGAACCTGGCAGCGTGCTGATTTACGTGATGGAAGATGGAACCGATATCGCTGCTATTGGAAATTTGATGGCTACTACCGCTCAAGTTCGAGGTCTCGAAGGTGTAGTTATTGATGGCGCGGTAAGAGACGTTACCGCGATTAGGAAAATGAAATTTCCCGTATTTGCGAGGCGTATTAGTCCAGCTACATCGGTAGGTCGAATGATTCCTGTTGGAAAACAAATCCCGGTGAAATGCGGAGGAATAGACGTAAACCCAGGAGATATTGTTGTTGGAGACCCAGATGGGGTTGTTGTTGTTCCTCGTTGGGCTGCCGAAAAAGTGTTGTCCCTACTTGCAGATTACGATGAACGCGAATCAAAAATGATGCCTATTATTCTCGAAGAGAAATCTTTACTAAGGGCCATTGAAAGGTATAACCGCTACTAGCCACTTCCATTAGCGAAGTAAGATGCATAACGAAGAACGCGATGCGGTTTTAGAACAAATCGCCAGTCTCAAGCAAGAGCACAGAGATTTGGATGATGCTATTTCAACACTTGAGAACAACCCGTCTCTCGATGAGCTACAAATCCGAAGATTTAAGAAAAAGAAACTCCAACTAAAAGACCAAATTACTTATTTAGAAAGATCTCTAATTCCCGACATACCAGCGTAAAAAAATCCCCGCCGTGAAGTTTCGGCGGGGATTGGTTTCTTGAAAAATTTAACTTATTCGAAGTTATCGGTAACCGCACCCTTCGAAGCAGTCGATACCAATCTTGTGTACTTCGCTAGCAAGCCGCGATTAAATCGCGGCTCAGGCTGCTTCCAATTCGCGCGTCGCTTCGCAAGCTCCTCATCGGATACGTTGACCTGAATAAGAAGCTGGTGAGCATCGATCGTAATCTCGTCTCCGTCTTCAACCAACGCGATATTCCCACCTACGAATGCTTCTGGAGCAACATGACCAACAACCATACCCCAGGTAGCGCCCGAGAAACGTCCATCAGTTAAAAGTCCCACAGACTCACCAAGGCCAGCCCCGATAAGCGCTGAAGTTGGCGCAAGCATCTCCTGCATTCCAGGACCACCTTTTGGCCCCTCGTAACGAATAACAATAACGTCACCCGCTTTTATTTTCCCACCCATGATCGCGTCCATTGTTTCCTTTTCGGAGTTAAAGACTCGAGCAGGCCCTGTGATGACAGGATTTTTCAATCCAGTAATTTTAGCGACGCAACCCTCAGTGGCAAGATTGCCTTTTAACACCGCGAGATGACCTTTTTTATAGAGGGGTTTATCGAATGGTCGAATCACATCCTGATCTGGAGATGGCTCAGCCGGGATATTCTCCAACTCTTCAGCAATGGTCTTTCCAGTGATTGTCATGCAATCGCCATGCAGCAACCCATTAACGAGGAGCATTTTAAGCACTTGAGGAACACCACCCGCACGATGGAGATCAACACCCACATATTTTCCTGACGGCTTGAGATCACAAAAAACTGGCACCTTCTGTCGCATACGCTCGAAGTCCTCAATAGTCCACTCCACTCCAGCGGCAGATGCGATAGCTAAATAATGGAGAACCGCATTGGTAGACCCGCCAGTTGCCATGATTAACGCAACGACGTTTTCAATAGACTTACGGGTAATAATGTCACGCGGTCTAATGTTATTTTTAATTGCATTCAACAACACCCGACCAGACTCGCCGGCAGAATCTGTCTTCTCTGGATCGACCGCCGCCATCACGGAAGATCCCATCAAACTCATTCCGAGCGCCTCAAATGAGGAGGACATTGTATTTGCAGTAAACATACCGCCACACGCACCGAATGTTGGACATGCGTTTTTCTCAATCCCAACAAAATCTTCCTTTGAAATCTTCCCAGCGCTGTAAGCACCAACGGCTTCGTACGCACTAGCAATTGTAAGATCTTGTCCCTTCCAATTTCCCGGCTTGATCGTTCCACCGTAAACATAGATCGCTGGGACATTCATCCTCGCGATCGCCATCATGCCTGCGGGCATATTCTTATCGCATGCGCCCACGACCAACGCGCCATCCATCATTTGGCCATTTACAGAGGTTTCAATAGCATCGGCAATCACCTCTCGAGATACGAGTGAGTACTTCATTCCGTCAGTACCCATCCCGATACCGTCAGTAACAGTTGGAACGCCAAAAACTTGCGGCATACCTCCAGCCTCTCTGATAGCCTCCATTGCGCGATCGACTAACGGCTGAATTCCCGCATTGCAAGGATTCATGTTTGAATGACCATTCGCCACCCCGACGATGGGCTTTTCAAAATCGCCATCGTTAAAATCGACCGCACGCAACATAGCCCTGTTGGGAGCACGAACGTCCCCACCAGTGATTAGTTTACTGCGCCAGTTATCAGTCATACCTCTTGCCTCCTCAAATAAATACGATAGATTAAAAAATTAATATTAGTTAAATCAGATATTTAGTTCGGTTACCGATAGACACTATCTTAATCAAAATAACGCAGAACTATTCTTGATTACATAAACATAGTCAAATATATTATTATTATGTTTTTAATATTTTAAATATATTAATGGAGCTAAGACATCTTCGATACTTTGTGACTCTGGCCAAAGAGTTACACTTCGGTCGAGCGGCAAACGCACTCCATATTTCGCAACCCCCCTATCGATGCAGATTCGGGATTTAGAGAAAGAAGTAGGAGTCGAACTTTTTAGTCGGACGAAACGAAGCGTATCCCTCACACAAGCTGGAGGAGCATTCCTGCACGAGGCTAAAAATATCTTAACTCGGGTTGATCACGCGAAGACTGTCGCAGTCCAGGCTGCGAGAGGTGAAGTCGGTAATCTCGTTATTGGGTTTATCAGCGTTGCTGACTACAACTTACTCCCAAGCGTATTGCGAGAATTTCGGCGGGAATATCCACTCGTATCACTAAACCTAAGAGAAGCCACTACGGACATCCAAGTCGTAGATTTAATTAACGGAGTTATCGATGTGGGCTTCATACTCCCCCCGATACACTCGGCGTCAATCGAAACACGGGCCGTCTTGAAAGAGCCGCTGATCATTGCGCTACCAGAAAAACATTTATTGGCAAAAAATGGAAAGAAAGTTTCAATAAAAAATTTAATAGATGTGCCCTTTATTATGACGCCACGGCAACATGCACCGGGATTGTACGACGACATATTACTTCTGTGTAAAAGGTACGGTTTCGCTCCGGCAATCGCGCAAGAGGCGATTCAAATGCAAACAATCGTCAGCCTTGTATCAGCAGAAATGGGGATCGCATTAATTCCAAAATCAATCGAGAACTTGAAACGTCCTGGGGTTGTTTACAGGGAAATCATCGAACCATCGCCGCTGAGCGAAATCCATATTGCATGGAACGCATCAAACGATTCACCTGCGGCGAGATTATTTATAGAGATAGTTAAAGAATTCGGGAGAATCAAGGAATGAATGCGCCGATGGAATATCATCTGACTGATGAAGCCGATACGACCTCTTTAGGTGCAAAAATTGGGAAACACCTTACTCCTGGTACGACCATTTTCTTAAGTGGACAGCTTGGCGCAGGAAAAACCTGCTTGACCCGTGGAATTCTGCGAGAGCTTGGATACAGCGGCAGCGTTAAAAGCCCTACCTATTCGTTAGTTGAGACATATACGATTAACAACAAAAAAATCTCTCACTTCGATTTCTACCGAGTTACCGCCGCAGAAGAATTAATCGAAGCGGGTTATGAGGAACATTTATCTGAAGAGAATATATGTATTGTCGAGTGGCCTGAAAAAATAGCAGCCGTCATGGATACTGCCGATGTTCTTATTCGATTCGAAATAGCAGGGACATCACGAAAAGTTACATTTGAGTCTGAGACATTAAAGGGTAAAAAAATGATCGAAGGAGTTAGTCATGAGATTTAGGGCGATTTCTAAGTCACTAGTTACTTTCTGTTTAATCGTAATTTACAGCAACCCATGCATTGCTAAATCCGCCAATGAGGTAGTCTCCATCGAGGTTAACTCCAGCGAATCGAGCACTGCAGTTAGAATCAAATTCAATCAAACAATCTCCTACTCATGGAATCAGATTCCATCCCCAAACCGGTTGTATTTCGATTTCGAAAACACACAACTAAATAAAATATTAGAAGAAGCTGCAGAGCAAATTAAGCCTTCCCATAGCCCTTTATTGACAGCAAAAGCCGCCAAAAATACGCCTAACATTACTCGATTAGTATTTACACTCGAGGAAGGTGTTACACCAAAAATAAGTGGCTCAAAAAATAATAACGAGATCATTTTCGTGGTCACTAAAGCAGAAGGAAATCTAGACCCAATTGAGAACTTTTACAAAGCCGAAACCGATATAGACACCGGGAAAAATAAGGCCGAACAAAGAATCGCGAAGAAAAATAAATTTGTGATCGCGATTGATCCTGGTCATGGCGGAAAAGATCCGGGTGCACTAGGAGCTAGGGGAACACAAGAGAAACACATTACCCTTGCGATTGCGAACCGATTAGCGAAGCTCATCAACAAAGAGCCTAATATGCGCGCTGTTCTGACTCGATCAACTGATGTTTATATCCCACTTAGAGATCGGATCGAGAAAATAAGAAAGCATGAGCCAGCAGTATTTATATCCATCGACGCAGACGCCGCTGAAAACAGAAAAGCGAGCGGATCATCCGTTTTCATACTTTCAGAAAAAGGGGAAAGCTCGGTTTATGCCAGATGGGTAGCTAAAAAAGAGAATGAAGCTGATCTTTTATTCGGGCCTAATATTGATAATCCAGATCCCCATGTCAAAACCACACTCATCGATCTGAATCAAACGTTCACAACAATCCTTAGCGAACGATTAGCAGAAAACGTACTAGCTAGGCTTAAAAGAGTTAATAATTTACACAAAGAAAACGTCGAGAAAGCAGCGTTCGCAGTGCTCAAATCTCTAGACGTTTGCTCAATTCTCGTCGAGACGGCCTTCCTGAGTAACCGTCAAGAGGAGAAAGATCTGAATAAGGGCATGTATCAAGAACAAGTCGCGGTGGCAATACTCGACGGGCTCAAAAATTTCTTTGAAAAAACGAGCGCCGAAGAGCTCGGGGTCACCATAGCGGAGAACTAACGAGGGATCAAAAGCGCACGCCTAAATTGGAAAAAATCAGCGATAAACTCCATCCCATGGCCCAGGTACCACGGTCGCAGTTAGGCCATCCTCACTAACGTCAGGACGATTTAGCGTGAATGTCGTCTCTGCCGTAACACCGCAGTAATCCATATACCCCATGCGAGCAATGATTCCCGCATCCGCCGTACAAAACATCCCCTCTTTCAAAAACTGCTCATCAACAAACACACCTATAACATGCCCCAGCACCATATAAGCGCGTTTATCAGGATCGACTGCCGCACTTGGTAGCTCTAATATTTTCCAAAGCTTACACTCGAGGGCAGCAGGCGTACCAGCAACTCTAGGCGGACCTACCTGGATCGAATCAACAGCTTCCAAGCCCGATAGCGTGAACTCGTTGACATCTGACTTGACGAGCGCAGAACTCAGGTTCATCGCCTGATGAAGCTTTTGCGTCGCGAGCGAGCATACGAACTCACCTGTGTCCTCAATGTTTTTTAAGCTATCTTTTCGGCCTTGAGAAGAGAACATAACCATTGGCGGGGCATCATTCACCGCATTAAAGAAACTGTACGGAGCCAAATTAACAACACCCGAAGAGGACCTTGACGAAATCCAACCAATTGGACGAGGAGAAACAATCGCCTTAAATGGACTGTGTGGCAATCCATGGTCATTTTTTGCCGTATCGTAATACATCACAACCTCCCTAGCGGATTTACAAACACCCGACTAAGACATTGCCTACTAATCTAAAGACTTAACAATGTCCTCTACCACTTTCTTGGCATCCCCAAAAACCATCATCGACTTATCCATATAGAAAAGCTCGTTGTCCAGTCCAGCATACCCGGCCGCCATAGAACGTTTATTGATGATTACATTTCGAGCCTTATAGGCTTCCAAAATAGGCATACCAAAGATCGGACTGCCTGGAGTTCTCGCTGCTGGATTAACAACATCATTCGCACCAAGAACAAAGACCACGTCCGTCTGACCAAATTCACTGTTGATATCTTCCATCTCATGCACTTGGTCGTAGGGAACCTCTGCCTCTGCAAGCAACACATTCATATGCCCGGGCATTCTTCCCGCTACCGGATGAATTGCGTAACGGACCTCTATCCCTTTTGCAATTAATTTCTCGGTCATTTCCTTAACTGCGTGCTGCGCTCTCGCCACCGCTAAACCGTACCCAGGAACAATGATGACCGAGTCAGAATTACCAAGCAGAAACGCGACATCATCCGCACTGCCAGACTTCACACTTCTCTGCTCTCCCGATTCCGCCTGTGTTCCTGCCTCCGCACCAAAACCACCCAAAATGACGCTAAAGAATGAGCGGTTCATGGCCTTACACATAATGTATGACAAGATAGCGCCAGAGGATCCCACGAGCGATCCAGCGATGATTAGCATCGGATTATTTAGCGAAAAACCGATACCAGCTGCAGCCCAACCGGAATAACTATTTAGCATAGACACTACAACTGGCATATCCGCCCCACCGATAGGGATAATAATCAGCACTCCTAGCACAAATGCGATTGCCGTCATTAAAATAAACGGTAACCAATCCTGGGTAACAAAAAACCAGAGCCCCGACCCAACCATTAAAAGGGCTAAAACTAAATTCAGGAAGTGCTGCCCAGAAAATACGATTGGAGCACCTCTAAATATCCTCAGTTTGTATTTTCCCGAGAGTTTTCCGAAAGCAATGACAGAACCTGAAAAAGTAATTGCTCCAACAAACGTGCCTAAAAAGAGTTCAAAACGATTGCCGAGTGGGATATAACCTTCAACTAAGTTGATACCAAGCGCGAGAGGTTCGGCAACAGCAGCCACTGCAATTGCAACAGCCGACAAACCAATCATCGAATGCATAAATGCAACGAGTTCCGGCATTTTTGTCATTTCGACACGCTTCGCCATAATAGTCCCGACACCACCACCAACCACGATCGCCGCAAACACGTTTAGAAAATTAGCCGAGGATCCAGAATCCATCGCCAACTTATAAATTAGGGCTAGCGTCGTGATTGCAGCGATGCCCATTCCAGACATACCAAAAACATTACCTATTCGAGAGGTCGTGGGATGAGATAAACCCTTTAGCGCCTGGATAAAACAAATGGACGCCACAAGATAGAGTAAAACAACAAGATTCATACTCACTTTGAATCCTCCGCTTTAACTTTTCTTTCTTTTTTCTTAAACATCTCTAACATTCTTCTCGTGACCAGAAAACCTCCAAAGACATTTACAGAGGCCAGCGCTACGGCCGCAACTCCCATCGCTTGACCCAGCATGGTTTCGGTCAACGCAGCGGCAAGCATCGCGCCGACAATGACAATCGCAGAGATTGCATTCGTTACTGACATGAGGGGTGTATGCAGTGCCGGCGTAACATTCCACACGACGTGATACCCAACGTAAACCGCCAGTACAAAAATAATCAAATTTATGATTGTGGGATTTATGGATTCCAATTCAATGCACTCCTACGTTTATTTCAAATTTCCGTCAATACAAGCTAACGCGCCTTCAACAACTTCATCTTCGCGATTGATCTCTATTGATCCAGAATCTTTATTTAGTATTAACTCGAGAAAATTGAATAGATTACGAGCATATAGCGCACTCGCATCAGCCGCGACTGTCGCCGGTATATTCCCGATACCAATAATCTTCACCCCATATTTCTCGACTGTCTGATCGAGCTCCGATAAAGGACAGTTCCCTCCTTGAGATACGGCCATATCGACAATCACTGAACCAGGCTTCATGGATTTGACCATCTCCTCCGAAACCAGAACCGGCGCTGGCTTCCCGGGAATTAGCGCCGTGGTAATCACAATATCTGATTGCTTTATACGTTCAGCTACTAACTCGGACTGACGCCTCCTATAATCTTCTCCCATCTCCTTGGCGTAACCACCTTCGCCCTTAGCAAGCTCCTTCTCTTCATCAGTCAGCGGCACTTCAATAAACTTAGCGCCCAAGCTTTCTACTTGCTCCTTTGTTTCAGGTCGGACATCGGTCGCCTCAACAACAGCGCCCAATCTTTTTGCCGTTGCTATAGCTTGTAGTCCGGCAACACCTACTCCCATTACGACTACACGCGCAGCCTTGACCGTCCCAGCCGCCGTCATCAGCATCGGCATGATACGGTCATATTCGTTGGCTGCCATCAACACCGCTTTATATCCAGCTAAGTTTGCTTGCGATGAAAGTACGTCCATCGATTGCGCTCTCGAAATCCTTGGGAGTTTCTCCATTGCAAACCCCGTTGCTCCGGTTGAAGCAAGCTGTAGGAGTTCCGATTCGAGGTGTGGCTGTAAAAGCGCAATTACCACTTGATCCTTTTTAATTAACCCAAGCTCCTCCTTAATCGGACCACGCACCTTAAGAATGATGTCTGCGCCGTACACGTCAGTTTTACTTTCTACGATCGTAGCTCCTTGCGCTACATAGTCGGCGTCGGGTATCGAACATTTCGAACCGGCTCCGCTTTCAATAATGACCCGATGCAAACCCTTCGCAAGAATTTTCTTCACGGTTTCAGGGGTCGCAGCGACTCGAGTTTCTCCATCAGCTATTTCGCGTGGAATTCCTATAAGCATTTAACAATTAATCCTTCTTTATAATCTGAGTGAATTACTTTCTACCCAAAACATATATACGAGGGCAACCAGAACGGGCCAAGCATTATAGGTTATCAGGTGGAATTAAGCCAACTCTCTATAATCTATAGACATGAACATTATAAAACCTTTACCCGACACTCTGATTAGCCAAATCGCTGCTGGGGAGGTGGTTGAGAGGCCCGCTTCCGCCCTGAAGGAAATACTCGAAAATAGTATTGACGCAGGAGCGAAAAAAATCTCGATCTATTTGGAGGATGGTGGCACAAAACTTATTCGAGCAGTTGATGATGGCCCTGGAATAAGAAGAATTGATCTGGAGCCCGCAGTATCTAGACATGCGACTAGTAAGATTGAGAATCTTAAAGATTTAGAGTCAATTGAAAGCCTTGGGTTTAGGGGCGAGGCGCTGGCCTCTATCGCATCGGTATCTCAATTCCGGCTTGCCAGTCGGCATGCCTCCGAATCAAATGGGTGGGAGATAACAACCGCAGGCGGAAAAGCTGCAAAAATTAGTCCGAGTGCGCAACCTCAAGGGACAACCGTTGAAGTAGAAAATCTTTACTTTAATACCCCTGCTAGGAAAAAATTTCTTCGCTCCCCTCAAACCGAATTTAGCCACTGCGATGATGTGTTAAAACGCTCGGCCTTAGCTCATCCCGATATACAGTTCACCCTTTATCACGCTGGGAAACTTCGAAGACAAATTACTGGTGCTAGCTTGATAGAACGATGCATCGAGGTTCTCGGAGACGATTTTGTTGAAAGCAGTTTAGAGATATCCGAGGGGAATGCCACCTTGGAATTAACCGGACTAATCCAGACACCAACTCACCAATTACGCGGTAAGAGCGCGCAATATCTCTTTGTCAACGGACGTTACATCAAAGATCGAATTATCGCTCACGCCATAAAGCAAGCTTATGCGGACGTACTTCATCATGGCGCCGACATATCTTACGTTTTGTTCTTGAACATAGAACCCACGCTCGTTGATGTGAACGTCCACCCTCGTAAAACTGAAGTCCGTTTCAGAGAATCCCAGGCTGTGCACCAGTTTGTTTTCCATAGCTTGGAAAAGGCTCTAGCTGCATCACGATCTAACGGCACTGATCACAGAACTCTCTCATCCACGAGAGCGACTGGTTTTTTTCTGAACCGCCACACAGTCATCAGAATAATCTGCAACTCCGCACTCCAGCACCATCAACTGCACAAAATAACGATACACACCGAGATTTACTGTCAAACAATAATCAAACCGATCATTTTCAGGTTTCGAGCGATCGTGAAAAATCAGAAGAAGAACAAGACTATCCACTCGGATTCGCAATCGCGCAGCTTGGAGGAATTTACATACTCGCTCAAAATAAATCAGGCTTGATTATTGTCGATATGCATGCCGCACACGAACGAATCGTTTATGAAAAATTAAAACAATCACTAAATCAAAATACCATCCCTAAGCAAGCACTTATTGTTCCTATTCCATTGGTTTTAAATGCCGAAGATTTAATTACGGCGGAGGAAAATCAGCATCTCCTGGATCAGATCGGCTTTGACTTTTCAATAACTGGGCCTGAAAGCCTCGTGCTTCGATCGATTCCGACGCTAGTTGACAGCTCAAATTCAGGAGAATTGGTGTCACAGCTACTACACGATATCCGCGAATATGGTGGCTCGAGAGTGTTAACTGAACGCTTGAACGATACATTAGCTACGTTAGCGTGCCACTCCTCGGTGCGAGCAAATAGAAAACTAACGGTTGAGGAAATGGACACACTTCTTCGAGATATGGAAGTAACCGAGAGATCTGATCAGTGCAACCACGGACGTCCAACTTGGCATCAGATCACAATTGCAGACCTTGATAAAAAATTTATGCGCGGTAAATAAACTACGACGTCAAAAATCAAGGTGCGAAATTTTAAAAACAAACCAACGGCAATATGCATTATTGGACCAACTGGGTCAGGGAAAGAGTGCGCTTGCGCTTAATCTAGCATCGCATTTCGATCTAGAGATAATAAGCGTTGATTCCGCTCAAATTTATAGGGGACTAGATGTTGGAACTGCGAAACCATCATCGGAAGAACAACGACTGGTCAAGCATCATCTTATCGATATTATTGACCCTACCGAACATTACTCAGCTGCCGAATTTTGTAGGGATGCTACCCGGCAGATTATTGAAATTAGTAGCCAAGGAAAACTACCTCTGTTAGTCGGTGGAACCATGTTGTACTTTAAGTCGTTGAGAGATGGAATTAGTAACCTTCCCGACCGAGACGAGACGATCCGAGCTGAACTTGAAAGAGACGCACTCGAAATCGGATGGCCGAAGGTGCATGAGAAACTATCGAGGGTCGATCCACAATCAGCATCGCGAATTAACCCAAATGATTCGCAACGCATACAGCGAGCATTGGAAGTATTTAGATTGACCGGCAGATCACTAACCGAGCTTTTTGAGGAACACATTGACGCAGAAAGACCTTTCGATCTAATTGATATTGCACTAATACCGAACGACCGCTCGAGGCTACATAAAAGCATTCAAAATCGATTTGAGAAAATGCTGGAAATGGGATTTGTAGAGGAAGTCAGAAAAACTCAGAGAAACATGGCCTTTGAATAAACAATTGCCAGCAATGCGAAGTGTCGGTTACCGACAAAGCTGGGAGTTCTTGGATGGTGAAATTGACGAAAAAGAATTACTCGCAAAAGGGGTAGCAGCGACCCGACAACTAGCGAAGCGCCAGATAACATGGCTTCGAAAGCTAGAACCAAACAATATTATCGATCCCTTCTCGCATCACTTGGCTGGCATTACGAAAGAAATAATTGAAAAATTCAAACCAACAGAATGGAACACCTAATCTATTGAGTCTACCTTTACTCCTATCGTTCCATTACTAAGCATGACATCTAATTGATCGCCCTTGTTTACCCCCACCCGATCCCGAATAACATGCCCCTTTTTATTTCGAACGATACTAAAACCTCTCTTCATCACTGAACGAGGATCTAAATGACGCAGACTTGTTTCAAACGCAAGCACATCCGATTTATTTTTTTTCAATTTGTCAGTAATCGACTCATGAATCCGAGAACTCAATCGCTCTAAATGGTCTTTTTTAGTTACCCGAGGCAGCTCAATAGATGCCATTGATCTCGTTAAACTTTTTAATTCTATTCGCGCAAATTTTAGTCGTTGCAGCATCAAGCGTCGCAAGTCTTGCAGAAAGATCGAAAGCCTCTCAGATTTTTGGTTTAATCTTCGGGCCGGATGCAGTAAGTTCCTGCTCGAAAAATCAAGCCTTTGGTACATTCTGTTCAGGGTAAAAGTCATGGATTTACTGATCGTACGAGAGATATTCATTAGTCGCCGCCCTAGGTCTTCGTATCCAGATATAGCACTGCTTGCAGCAGCAGTTGGAGTGGCGCATCTTAGGTCAGACACGAAATCTACAAGTGTAAAATCTGATTCGTGGCCAACACCCGATACAACAGGTATTGAACATTCGGAAACCGATCTAACTAAATCCTCAGAGTTAAACTCCCACAAATCCTCAAAACTCCCACCACCTCTACAAACCAACAATACCTCTACCTCCTGCCGTGCATTGGCAACTCGGACCGCATTCGCTAATTGAGTTCCAGCGCCCCGGCCTTGGACGAGGCTTGGATAGACAACTACTTTTACATGAGGAGCTTTGTCACTAAGAGTTCTTAAAACATCTTGGATCGCCGCACCTGCGGTTGACGTAACCAGACCGATTGCAGCTGGATGTTTCGGAATCGATCGTTTTCTAGATTCTTCGAATAAGCCTTCAGCTAGCAATTTTTTACGCAATTTTTCAAATAGCTCCCAAAGACGGCCAATACCGGCTTTTCTCATCTCTGTCACAACAAGCTGAAAGTCCCCTCGCTTCTCATAAATCGTCGGAGCCGCGTTTATTTCCACCTCGACACCATCGGTCAATTCAAAATCAACAGCCTGTGCTTTTGACCTAAAGAAAGCACACCGAACTTGGCTATGGTCATCTTTTAATGAGAAGTAAATGTGACCTGAGGCGGCACGAACAAAATTTGATATTTCACCCCGTACCCAAACTTCCGGAAATTTAGCTTCGATTAGCCGTCGAATATCTCGGGTGAACTCCGTAACCGTTCGGACTTCAATCTGATTAAAATTTTCTATCTCTTCAAACATATTTAATTAACTCACTCGATCAATCGGTAAAAAACCCAATGAAAACAGAGTGCGAGGACAAATTACCTTTTTTACCATAGGTATTGACGTAACCATAACCACTATGCTTGCCATATCCACAGATGAAACAAAAATGTCAAAAAAACAACATGTTAAGTTAATTTCAGATTAAAACATTGATTTTATTATATTTTTTAAGATATTTACTGCTTATATTCTCCGTGAACATTATGGCTTATGCCAATATTCGAAAATATTTTTGTTTTACTCACAAAATTATCCACAATCAACTTTGTTCCTACTTTTAAATCTATAAAACAGTCAGTTACGCTTGCGACTTACATCGTCGGCGTTTAGAGTCTCGTTTTAGCTATTTGCCCGAGGTTATCAACGTGTTCGAGATTATAAAAGCTGCTGGATGGCCAATTTGGCCGATTATCCTATGCTCCATTATCGCGGTGGCCATCATCGTGGAACGTTTTTACACGCTGAGGCGTGAAGCGGTCGTACCAAAAAAACTACTAGCCGATACCGTCAGTCACGTCAGATCTATTGGTGTGACTACTGAACTCCTAAACAAAACCGAATCATCCTCCCCACTGGGCAGGGTGTTAGTGGCCGGCCTTAAGAATATCCAAAATTCCAAGGAAGTCATGAAAGAGGCGATTGAGGAAGCTGGTCTTGAGGTTGTTCAGGAGCTCGACAAGTACCTAACCACCCTTGGAACAATTGCAACGATGGCACCGCTGTTGGGGCTACTCGGAACCATCATCGGTATGATCGAAATTTTTGGAGCTTCTTCACCAACTGGAATAACGGACCCAACGCAACTTGCTCACGGAATATCGATTGCTCTATATAACGCCGCATTCGGGATCATCGTAGCAGTTCCCGCTTTAGTGTTTTACCGACACTTTCGTTCTACGGTGGACGCCTTGGTAGTACAAATGGAACTACAAGCTGTCAAGTTAGTAGAGATGGTTCATGGCCAAAGATCAGCCTAAGCAAAAGTATTTGAAATGAATTTTCGTAGAGCATCTTTCAGAGAGGAACCTGACATTAACCTCGTTCCATTCATCGATATTCTTATCGTGATCGTTATCTTTTTAGCAGTCACTACGACGTACTCGAAATATGCCGAATTAAAGATAAGTCTTCCAGTTGCCGACGCAAATGTGGCTGAACAATTACCAGAAAAAATTGAAATTGGCATTTCGAGTGATTTGCGGTATTTCATCAATGGCCAACCAGCCCCGTTTGAAAGCACCTTTGATTTTGCAAAATCGCTGAAAAATGCGGCTGGAGGAAACCAGGATCCAGTTATTATTATTAGCGCCGACTCAAATGCGACCCATCAGTCAGTCGTGCACATCATGGAATCTGCTCGAATGGCGGGATTTGGACGCATAACGTTTACGACCCAAAAGTCAAATTAATACCTCCCGCTCGATAGATATCAAAATTAGCGGTTCTAGCGGATTTATAAAAAATCTGGAGTCTTAGTTCTTGTTCTTAGAAAAACACTGGCAACGAATAACCCCGATTACATTAGTACTGCTACCGTTGACGCTAATTTTTTGGGCTCGCGCAAGCATTGAGACGTAAGTTATTTGCTCTAAAAGTATTTAAATCGACCAAGTGTCAGGTACCCGTCATCATTATTGGAAATTTATATGTGGGAGGGACTGGTAAAACCCCAACGGTGATTTGGCTAGCTGACGCTTTGCTCTCCGATGGCTTCAGACCAGGAATAGTGAGTCGAGGCTATCTTGGAAAAAAACCCAACCAGGAAGTACTGGCGGACTCGGACCCACGAGATGTCGGTGATGAACCGGTACTAATAAAAACAAGAACGCGGTGCCCAACTTGGGTAAGTCCTAACCGTCCAAAGGGATGCGAGCAATTACTCAAGGCTCATCCAGAAATTGACATCATCATCAGCGATGATGGTTTACAACACTATCAGCTACAACGAGACGTTGAAGTAGTAGTCATAGACTCAGAGCGCACCTTTGGAAATACATTATTACTGCCATCTGGTCCACTCAGAGAACCCATATCCAGAGTAAAAAAATCTGACGTAGCCATCATCAATGGCAGTGGGAATATCGATATATCGGAGAAACTGCAAATCCCAACATATGAATTGGAGCTGATTGGCGACAGATTCGAATCACTTGTATCTCATGACTCAGCGTGCTACGCGAGTGAATTTGAGGGGAAAAGCATTACAGCGATCGCAGGGATCGGAAATCCAAATCGCTTTTTCAACTCGCTGGAAAAGCTCGGCCTTGTATTCCAACAGAGGCCGCTTCCAGATCACTATCCTCTGTCAGAGGCCCTGATAAGAAGCATAAAATCAGAAGTTATACTGATGACCGAAAAAGATGCAGTAAAATTATCGGGAATTCAAGATGCAAGATGTTGGTATTTACCAGTCAGCGCAACTATAGCGCCTGAGTGTTTTGAAAATATAAAAAAGACGATTGAGAAAAATCATAGACGCAAAACTTCTTAACATACTCGCATGTCCGATTTGCAAAGGGAATCTTGAATATCGCAAGAGTGACTTGGAGCTCGTCTGCAATGCTTGTAAGTTGGCCTACCCAATTAGGGATGAGATTCCAGTCATGTTAGAAGAAGAGGCAAGATCTCTAACCGATTAAAAAAAATCCCATCCACACTTCGCAATCTCATGCCAAAATTTAGAGTCGTCATCCCAGCGCGGTATGCCTCAACTAGACTCCCGGGTAAATTGCTCGAACTCCTAGACAATCGCTCGGTGCTTTCACACGTCATAGACAAAGCCAACTTATCTGGGGCGACCGAAGTTATTGTCGCAACAGATAGCCAACAGATCGCAGACTCTATCAGGAATGAATCATGTAGAGTGGTTCAAACTTCGCCGGGGCACCAGAGCGGGACGGATCGAATTGCGGAAGTAGTGATAAGCGAAAATTGGAACCCAGACGAGATCGTTGTCAATGTACAAGGTGACGAACCTCTGATAGATCCACAATTAATTCGAGATATCGTTAGTTCACTCGACAAAAATATAGATGCCTCCATCTCGACCGCGGCCCATAGAATAGATAGTGCTACCGAGCTATTTAACCCAAATCTAGTAAAAGTGGTTTGCGATCACGAGGGCAGTGCTTTGTTTTTCTCTAGAGCTCCAATCCCGTGGGATAGAGATCAATTCAACGTCACCAGAGAAAAACTTCATGAAGAATATCGGGCACAAGGGCATATCGGCATCTACGGCTACCGCGCCGCTTTCTTGAGAACTTTTCAGAGTTTACAAGTTGGACAACTTGAAGCAATTGAAAAGCTCGAGCAACTCAGGGCATTGGAAAACGGTTTTAAAATCAGCGTGGTCCAGGTTTTACACAAGCCTGAGGCGGGGATAGATACCCCAGAGGACTTAGATCGCGTACGCAATTTGATAGGCGCGATATAATTCGCCTCTTCTGAAAATCTCAAAAAGTACCTCTTGTTCAATCGGGCCCTGAGAGTTTAAAGGCTCGATTGACTAAAAACTTCTGGTAATCGAATTTAGAAATTTTTAAGGAGTTCGCGTGAAACTAATATTGCTAGGTCCTCCTGGTGCTGGAAAAGGCACTCAAGCCGCTTTCATTACAGAAAAATTCAACATCCCTCAAATCTCCACGGGCGATATGCTTCGTGCGGCGGTGAAAGCTGGAAGCCCGATGGGATTAGAAGCAAAGAAACATATGGACTCAGGTGGTCTCGTACCTGACGATGTGATTATAGGTTTAGTGAAAGAAAGAATATCGCAAGCTGACTGTGCTAAAGGGTTTCTTTTCGATGGCTTCCCCAGGACAATCCCGCAAGCGGATGCGCTCAAAGCCGCAAACGTTAGCTTAGATCATGTAATCGAGATTGATGTCGATGACAAAGAAATTATCAACCGACTCTCTGGAAGACGCGTTCACCCTGGCTCTGGGCGGACTTATCACATCCAATTTAATCCACCGAAAAAAGAAGGAAAAGACGATATAACGGGTGAAGATTTGATCCAACGTGATGATGATAAAGAAGAAACTATCAAAAAGAGACTTGAGGTTTATCACGAACAAACCGAACTCTTAGTCGGCTACTACTCAGCATCACAAAATATTGACGGTGGCTCCCCAAAATACGCAAAAATCCGTGGGATAGGGTCGCTTCAAGAAATACGCGAGAAAATTTTTGAAGCGCTCGTTTAACGAAACCTAGCAAACGAAAAGTACGTATGAAGACAAAGAAGATTCCAAATGCTTTTTATGCTCAGTCGGGTGGCGTGACCGCTGTCATCAATGCCTCCGCGGCTGGAGTAATTGAAACCGCACGAAAATTTAAACATAAAATCGGGAAAGTCTATGCCGGAAGAAATGGCATCATCGGAGCGTTGACTGAGGATTTGATCGATACCAGCAAAGAATCCTCGAGTGCGATTGCAGCACTAAAATACACTCCAGCCGGCGCGTTTGGATCATGCCGTTACAAACTCAAATCTATCGAGCAGAACCGAGCCGAGTATGAACGGCTGATCGACGTATTAAAGGCGCATGACATCGGATATTTTTTCTATAACGGCGGAGGAGACTCAGCTGATACCTGCCTAAAAGTTTCACAAATTTCCAAGTCACTTGGATATCCTATTCAAGCGATACACGTACCGAAGACTGTCGATAACGATTTGCCGCTAACTGACTGCTGCCCTGGATTTGGATCCGTTGCGAAGTACGTAGCAGTATCTCTCAAAGAAGCGAGCCTCGATGTGGCGTCAATGGCAAAAACGTCGACTAAAGTCTTTATTCTTGAGGTTATGGGTAGACATGCTGGCTGGATAGCAGCCGCGGGAGGCTTGGCTAGCTCTGAGGATCACCCGATCCCAACCGTGATTCTTTTCCCTGAAGTTACTTTCGATAGGAAAAAATTTACGAATAAAGTAAAGGCTGCTGTCAAAAAGTATGGATACTGCTCAGTCGTCGTCTCAGAAGGCGTAAAAGCACCAAATGGAAAATTCCTCGCTGACCAAGGATTAACTGATGCATTCGGGCATGCTCAACTTGGTGGTGTAGCGCCGGGCGTAGCCGGGATCATAAAAGAGGATCTGGGGTTAAAGTATCACTGGGGAGTTGCAGACTACTTGCAACGAGCCGCGCGACACATTGCCTCGCAAACAGACGTAGAACAGGCCTATGCGTTAGGCCGAGCAGCCGTAGAGCTCGCCGCGAAAGGGAAGAATGCCGTGATGCCAACAATCGATAGAACTTCCGATGTCCCGTATCGTTGGAAAATCGGTACGGCAGCCCTTAATAAAGTTGCCAATGTGGAAAAAAAGATGCCGCGGGCGTGCATCACGAAGGATGGCGTCGGAATAACAGCGTCATGCAGACGTTACCTTGCGCCATTAATAAAGGGAGAATCCTATCCACCCTACAAAGACGGCACGCCTAAATATGTGATTCTTAAGAATAAACCCGTTAAGAAAAAAATTAGCAAATCCTTCAAGGTGTAATTACGAGACGCTCATGCGAGCCGAAAGTCATATTTTCAGGTACAATCGCGCGCTGCTAAATAACCAAACTACGATCTGCTGACGAAACTTTTCATAAGTGGATCACTTGTTTTCAGGGCCTTAGGCTGACCCTTTTCGGCCTTCTAACCACAAAAAATAAGGGGGGACTTTGATGTCTTCAGGACTGATGATTGCGTTGGTTTGTTCGATCATTGCCATCGTTTACGGTGCTTTATCGATTCAGTGGATCCTACGCCAACCAGCAGGAAATAGCCGAATGCAGGATATCGCCTCGGCAATTCAACAAGGCGCGCAAGCGTACCTAAATAGACAATATTCGACTATTTCAATGGTTGGAGTTGTGCTCTTTGTAGTTCTTGGTTTTGCGCTGGACTGGCTAACGGCGATTGGATTCGTTGTTGGTGCCGCTTTATCTGGAGCTGCCGGTTATATCGGTATGTTCATTTCCGTACGTGCGAACGTGCGTACTGCACAGGCTGCGAATAATGGCGTAAATGCAGCACTGAATGTCGCTTTCCGAGGAGGCGCCATTACCGGCATGCTGGTGGTTGGACTAGGCCTATTGGGAGTGGCAGGGTACTATGCCATCGCTCTCAACTACACGGATTCTGATGGCGCACTTCACGCACTCGTTGGTCTCGCGTTTGGCGGTTCGCTTAATCTCCATATTTGCTCGTCTGGGGCGGAGGTATATTCACGAAAGGTGCTGACGTTGGAGCAGACTTGGTGGGTAAAGTAGAGGCAGGAATTCCTGAGGATGACCCTAGAAATCCGGCGGTGATCGCAGATAACGTTGGTGATAACGTTGGGGACTGTGCTGGAATGGCTGCTGACCTCTTTGAAACATACGCAGTTACGATCGTAGCAACGATGCTTCTCGGCGGCCTGATGATGAGTGATATGGGAGAGGCAGCAATCTTGTATCCATTGGTGCTCGGTGGCGCTTCAATCATCGCCTCAATTGCGGGAACCTTCTTCGTTAAAACATCTGAGGGCGGAAAAATCATGAATGCGCTCTATAAGGGCGTAATTGTCTCAGGTGTTATCGCTGCGATTGCGTTTTACTACATTAGTGACTGGATGATGGGTGAGCATGCAATGCCACTTTTCCTTGCTTCTTTAGTAGGTCTTGTACTAACGGCACTGATGGTAGTGATCACGGAGTACTACACCTCAACAGAGTACAAACCAGTTAAGCATGTAGCTGCTGCATCCGAAACTGGACACGCAACTAACATTATTGCGGGTCTTGGTATCTCGATGAAATCTACTGCCCTACCAGTACTTTCAGTCTGTGCGGCAATCTGGGCGTCTTATGAGCTGGCAGGTCTTTACGGTATTGCAATTGCGGCAACCGCGATGCTATCAATGACGGGAATGGTTGTTGCTCTAGATGCATACGGACCAATCACTGATAATGCCGGCGGAATCGCTGAGATGGCCGAACTTGACTCCAAGATTCGCGACATCACTGATCCTCTAGATGCCGTAGGTAACACCACAAAAGCTGTTACGAAAGGTTACGCTATTGGCTCAGCCGGTCTAGCTGCACTAGTACTGTTTGCGGACTACACCCACAACCTAGAGATCTACAACAAGCTGCCAGAATTCTCGCTCGCAGATCCAGCAGTAATCATAGGCTTGTTTATTGGTGGATTGGTTCCTTACCTCTTCGGCGCAATGGCGATGGAAGCAGTTGGCCGCGCTGCTGGCTCAGTTGTCAATGAAGTACGACGTCAATTCCGAGAAATCACCGGAATTATGGAAGGCACCGCAAAACCTGACTACTCGCGAGCCGTAGATATGCTCACACGGTCGGCCATTAAAGAAATGATGGTTCCTTCGCTACTACCGGTATTGATGCCAATCGTCGTAGCTTTTGGTATGAATTGGTTGATGGGAGATGGCGCTGGAATTCGCGCTCTCGGTGGACTCTTGATTGGAACCATCGTTACCGGTCTTTTCGTTGCTATTTCAATGACGACTGGTGGTGGCGCTTGGGATAACGCCAAGAAATATATTGAGGATGGTAACTTCGGCGGAAAAGGCTCGGAGGCTCATAAAGCTTCTGTGACTGGAGATACTGTCGGCGATCCTTATAAAGATACAGCGGGCCCAGCAGTTAACCCACTTATCAAAATCATCAACATCGTTGCACTTCTGATTGTTCCGCTTCTGTAAGCAGTTCGAAGTCGCACTAATAAAAAAGGCCTCGTTTGAGGCCTTTTTTATTTTCGATTAATTTTGTTTCTTCAATTTAATGCCCGCCGTGACCGCAAGCCGCATTGCATGCTCCCTAGGGATATCTACCGGAGTCAAGCGATCCTTCGGTAGATACACGGTGTACCCACCAATCTGATAGCTCATAGGCATATAGACTGAAACGTGTCCATCTGGAACCATTCCAGTTGGCATATCCGAGAAGTCCTCACGGGTGATGAAACCAAGTAGCCTTAGGTTCTGCTCGGGAAAGTTAACCATCACAACTTGAAAATGATCCCCTTTCGACTGATCGGCAAATAGCCCGAAAAACTCTCTCAAAGCACTATAAATTGTCTTAATTAGTGGGACTTTTAGAAGCAATTTTTCGGTCATCTCGAAGATGGTTCTGATAATGTATGCGCGCATCAAGACGCCAACAACAAAGATTACTGCCACGCCGGCGACAAGCCCCATTCCTGTGACGTAAGTCCCCTCGGGGAGCAAGATCTTGAGTGGCTCGCCCATGAATGACTCGGCTGTTGTAAATAACCAAACTAATAAATAGATTGTTGCCAAAACCGGTAAGACGGTTAGCATCCCCGCTAAGAAAATCTTACTCAGATATTTCATATGCACCCTTCATTTATATTCACAGCAAAAACAATGTAACACTTTGCAAAAGCTATCACTTAATTTCACGAGCACTATCTTTTTTTTCTAACTCGCGCAAAACCATATTGCGCTTTGGTAACGGATCGATCGCACCATATCCCGTGCATGCGAGCGCAGAGGCCATACTCGCGAAATTCAAAGCCTCTTCAATCACAGCACCATTTGCAAGCTCGGCCATTAATGCGCCAGCAAAACAATCTCCTGCTCCTGTCGCATCAACCGCATCAACCAGAAAGGGGCGCTGAATAACCGTTCGTCCAGCATCGCGATAAATACTTCCCTGTTTTCCGCGTTTAAAAATTACCGCGCTCGCACCAAGACCTAAAACCCAGTCGAAGAATTGTTCGTATGAATCTGAACCGATTAAATACTGAGAATCTTCCTCAGAGGCTAAAACAATATCCATACTGGCAACGATCTCGGATATCTCTCGCTTCATATCTCGCTTATTCCACATCGATGGCCTTATGTTAACGTCGAATACCGCTGCCCCTCCATTTGATCGAACAGTCTTGGCAGCGTCTAGCAATACGCCTAACATTTCCGAGTTAAGCGAGAGGGAGATCCCGGATGTATGAAAAAATTTCGTATTTTCCAGCGCTGGCCAAAACAAATCTTCCCGGCAGAATGCACTAGCTGCACTACCATTCCTTTTATAAGAAAAACTATGACCCTCCTCTGAGTGCGTAATAAAGTACACGCCCGTAGATGCACCTGTTTTAACCTTGACACCCTCAGACATGACTTGCTCTTTTCCCAAGCAACCCAAAAGGGATCGACCGAAGACATCATCGCCTAAACAGGTTAAGTAAGCCGCTTTCGCACCAAGTCTTGCGGCAGCAACTACGCAGTTGAGCGTATCCCCACCAAAAGCTTGGGTATAGCGGATGGGATCATCTGGAAGCTGATTAAACTCAACCATCGGCTCCCCTATCGAAACGATATCTAATTGACTACTCGTTTTCATTGGTTATTTTCGGTTAACCCGCAACACTAAATCGAGGAGAATTGCCGTAAGTGTTGTAACATTTTCTGGCGGTTCGACTCTATGACTTTAATACCACCAAGCAGAGAACTACCGATACCGACACAAGAAGCTCCAGCATTGAGGTAATCACGGTAGTTATGTAAATCTATTCCACCAGTAGGACAAATGTCTATATCGCCAAAAACTGCCCTTATCGCCTTAAGAAACGATGGCCCTCCAGCGTTAGCGGGAAACAATTTAACCATGTGAGCCCCCTGCGAGTGGGCGGCATATATCTCGGTCGGTGTAAACGCCCCAACAATCGAATACTTACCCCTTTTATTAGTCTCATCAATCATGATGGTGTTTACGAACGGTGACACGAGATAATCGGCACCGCTATCGAGGCTGTGACGAGCTTGTTCCAAAGTACAGACGGTACCCGCACCAATCATGACATTTTCATCCGCGATCGATCGAAATTTTTTTATTAAATCAAAAGCGTTTGGTGTAGTCAGTGTAAGTTCTATAGTTCTAAATTTAGCCTCAATTAAGAGCTCAAAGATAAGCTCAGCCTCAAGTGACGATGAAAAGCGGAGCACCGGCACGATCTGCCCTAGTTTCTTTGGTAAAGAAAAACTCATAGCTATTTAAGTTTAATTATCATCACAACGTCGACCCTTTAGGAGCATCAGGTAAGCTGGCCTCCACACAGACATCATCTGATAGTAAATCATATTCCGCAGCCCGCGAATACCCAAATTCTAGTCATAGGGTTTATGATTACGGAACACTATTAATGTTTTGTCGAACCTAATTAAGAGCACTTAAAAGACGCTTTCGGTTGGTCGACTCCTGCCGAATAGCCTCAGCAGTTTTAGAGGTTTTACTTTTGATTAGCCCCGGGACCGACCCCATATAAACCAAAGATCCACCCTCGTCTCCTGGGCCCGGACCCAGCTCCACAATCCAATCGGGATTTCTTATTACATCAAGATTGTGATCGATCACAAACACTGTGTTACCGGATTCCACCAAAGCATGGAGTATCTTGATGAGCTTTTCTACATCTGCCATATGTAATCCAACAGTCGGTTCGTCCAGAACAATTACCGATGCACGATTTTTTCCTCTCCGATCACTTTGATTAGAACGGGCCAACTCAGAAACTAATTTTATTCTCTGCGCTTCTCCACCGGATAGCGTATTGCTGTTTTGTCCAAGGGAGAGGTAACCAAGGCCAAGATCATCAAGCATTTGTAATCGTTTCCCAATTTTTGGATACGCACTAAATAACCCCACTGCATCTCTTATGCTCATATTCAGGACATCGCCGATGGATTTACCTCGAAGTTTTACCGAAAGAGTTTCAACATCAAATCGATTTCCTTCGCAAGATTCACATTTGGATCGTACGTCTGGTAAAAAACTCATTTCTATTTTCTGATAACCCTGCCCATCGCAGACGCTACATCTCCCACCTGGAGTGTTGAATGAAAACCGGGCAGCAGAGTACCCTCGAGCGCGCGATTCAGGTAGTAAAGAAAAAATGTTACGCACCTCATCCCAAATCCCAGTGTAGGTCGCAGGACAGGATCTCGACGTTTTCCCAATCGGCGACTGATCAACCTCAATAATTCTAGAAAAAGAAGTTCCACCTTCAACCGAAATGCATCCATGAAAAAATTTTCGCGAAACTTTTACGTCTGAACTTTCGCAATTTCGCAGCAGCACTTGTTTAAGCAAGGTTGACTTACCACTACCCGATACTCCTGTCACCACTGTCAATGCACGCAGCGGAAGAACTACATCGATATTCTTCAAGTTGTTTGCAGAGGCCCCACGTATTATTAGAGAATCCTGATCAGGGGTTACCTCGCATCTTTTTCCAGAATAATGTTTAAGCCCATCTAACAAATATTTCCCAGTAATCGACTGTTTACTATCTAATATGTCCTTTAGGGTTCCTTTGGCAATGATTTGCCCCTCACTGCCTGCTCCAGGTCCGAGATCTAGTAAGTAATCTGCCATTGCGATCGTTTCTTCGTCATGCTCAACAATCACAACCGTATTACCTTTCTCTTTAAGATTACGAAGAGACTCGAGGAGCATACGATTATCCGCGGGATGTAACCCGATTGTTGGCTCATCAAGTACATAGGCAGCACCCGTTAAATTCGAACCCAGCTGCGCTGCAAGACGAATACGCTGAGCTTCACCGCCACTCAAAGTTGGTGCGGATCTATTAAGCGACAAGTAGGATAAACCCACTTCCCGCAGAAAACGCAATCTAGAGAAGGTCTCCCCCAAGAGGGTACCAGCTATCACTCGCTCATCCTCGCCTAAAGAAATTTTATATAGCCTATCCTCGAGGTCCCGAATAGGGATTGAGACTAAATCACCCATTGAGTAGCCTCGCCACCTAACGCTCCGTGACACTTCATTAATCCTCGTACCATTACAACTCGGACAGTCAGCGATTTGCCCATCCAGAATCGAGGTCTCAAGCGTTTGGTCAAAATCAATTTCCTCAGCGATGGATTGGAATTTTCCTGCGCGAGCAGGATGTGTAATCCCCATACCAAGACAGTCCTGACACCAACCATATTTGGAGTTGAAAGAAAATTGACGTGGATCAAGCTCCCGGAAAGACCTGCGACACGAAGGACAGGAACTCTTAACCGAAAAAAATTGCTCTCCATATTCACCACCATCGAGTGCCTGATGGATTGGAGAAATAATCCTAAAAAATCCAGCTCCATGGTTTAAGGAAGCTTCCACATTACGCTCAATCTCGTCCCTACAAGTTTCTGACACTACGAGATCGGCGACCGGTAGATCGATTGAATGCTCTAAAAATCTGTCAAGTCGCGGAAAATCATTTGTTGGCAAGAAAACACCATCAACAAGAAGGAAAGGAAACCCTTTCTTTGCATAGGAGTCCGCCAAATCTTTGTACAATCCTTTGCGTGCAACAACAAGTGGCGCAAAAAAACCAACATGTTGACCTACATAGTCTCTCAATACCTTTTCGACAATCTCCTCATGACTTTGCGCGTTAATAGCAACGTCACAATCCGGGCAATATTGTTGCCCTATTTTTGAAAAAAGAAGGCGAAGATAGTGATAGATTTCTGTTTGGGTACCAACCGTACTCTTCGACCCACCTTGGCTGGTACGCTGCTCAATTGCAACCGTGGGCGGTATCCCATAAATAACGTCTAAATCTGGCTTCTTCGCAGCCTGGATAAACTGACGGGCATACGCGTTAAGTGACTCGAGATAGCGTCGCTGACCCTCACCAAAAACTATATCGAACGCGAGCGTTGATTTACCGCTCCCGCTAACACCACTTATCACCGTTATCTTACCTCTGGGGATTTCTGCAGAAAGCTCTCTCAAATTATTTTCTCTTGCGTTCTTGATAACGATATGACCGTGCTCGGAAAAACTAGGATCATGCTCATGCTCTCGAACATTCACCTGAAGCGCCCGCCCCACCTTGAAGTACTTATCTAGCTCTTGACCCGTAAAAGATTCGGGTATTTTTGAAACGGCTTTAGGCGTACCCATGGCAACGATTCGTCCACCTCGATCCCCTCCCTCCGGTCCTAAATCGACGACCCAGTCAGAGCAAGCTATAACATCCAAGTTATGTTCGACTAATATGACCGTATGCCCTTGCACTGCCAGCGTATCCAATGCGGAAACCAGTTTCGCAACGTCATCTAGATGCAGACCGGTGGTCGGCTCATCCAACATGAACAATGTATTCTCATCTTTTCTTTTCTTATCCCTCGCAAGGTACGACGCTAATTTGAGTCTCTGTGCTTCTCCTCCAGATAAAGTCGGAACCGGTTGCCCAAGGCGGATATATTCCAACCCAACATCGCACAGCGGCTTCAATTTATCTACGATCCGCTGTTCATCACGAAAGTATGAAACTGCTTCGGATACCGTCATATTTAAGATATCGGATATATTCTTTTTGCCATCACCATCTAGACTAATGCCCACCGCCAAGACCGCATCCTTAAAACGTTTTCCATCACAAGCTGGACATTTCAAATAAACATCGGATAAAAACTGCATCTCAATGTGTTCGAAACCACTTCCAGCACAACTGTGACATCGACCTTTTCCCGAGTTGAAGCTAAAGAAGCTCTTATCAAATTTGTACGTTTTGGCATCGGCTGACTTAGCAAAGAGCTCACGTATCCCATCAAAAGCACCAACATAGCTAATCGGGTTTGATCTTGATGACTTCCCTATTGGAGATTGATCAAGAAACGCCACCGTTCGAATAGATTGAAAATTTTTAATGCTTAACGAGTTATTTGAGGAATGTAGAAGACCACTAGTAAGCAGACGGTCCATACTAGTGAAGAGTTCATCCCGCAGCAAAGAAGACTTACCGGATCCGGAAACTCCCGTGATACAACAAATTTTTCCCAATGGAAAACGAGCAGATACATTTTTCAAATTATTTGCACTGGCGTTTTCGATACTCAACCAATCAGTAATTTTTGTGTTGTTTCTGACCCGATTGGTACCAACCGACTTTTCGCCACGAATATATTGAGCAGTGAGGCTATGAGCCGAAAACAAATCGCCCGGTGTACCAAAGTATATAACCCGCCCACCAAGCTCACCAGCTCCTGGACCCATATCAACAATTTGATCTGCCTCTAGCATAATCTGTGGATCATGCTCCACAACGACGATAGAATTTCCTCGCGCCTTTAGGCGCCTCATCACACTAATTACGCGATCAATATCTTTTGAATGTAACCCAACAGATGGCTCATCGAGCAAAAAAAGAGTTTGAGTCAACGACGCTCCTAACGCAGTAGTTAAGTTCACTCGTTGCAATTCCCCACCCGATAAGGTGCGTGATTGTCTATCTAACTGAAGATAGCCCAACCCCACCTCTTCCAAATAAGAGAGCCGAGATTGAATTTCGCTAAGTACGACTTGAGTCGGTTCGTCAGTACTATTTTTATCAAGCTTTTCTAAAAAATCACTAAATAACAATCGAAGTTTATAAACTGGGATACAGCTAAAATCATGGATAGAGAAACCCACGGCACCCGAAAGTTGCTCCGCACTCCACTTCATTGAGGGCCAGGATAATTTATCCGGCATCGAGATTTCTTTCTCAATTTCTTGACCCGGATCAAATCTCCAGTACATCGCATCAGGTTTTAGTCTGCTACCACCACAATCGTGACAGGTCGAATAGGATCGATACCTAGAGAGCAACACGCGAATATGCATTTTGTATGCTTTGCTCTCCAGCCAACTAAAGAAATTTTTTACGCCGTACCATTTCCCTGGCCAAGACTTCGACCAGTCGACCCATTGAGGGTCCCCCTCTAAAACCCAAGCCTTATGTTTGCGGCTCAGTTCAGACCAGGGAATATCTATTGGCACGCCGTATTTTTCAGCGCAATCCAATAATTCAACCTGACACTCAGAGTAGCTATCAGTTTGCCAAGGCCGAATTGCCCCCTCACTCAAACTTTTCGTTTCATCATTAACAACCGCGTCGTAATCTACCCCGATTACACGCCCGAAGACCCGGCACGTTTCACATGCCCCCAGTGGAGAATTAAAAGAAAAGTGGCTATCTGAAAGCTTCGTGTAATGAAGATCACAAGAAGCACAATGAAATTGCGTACTGAATGAATGACGTGTCTTGACATCCCCAGACTCGTCCAACTCGAAGACGTTGCATCGCCCCTTACCTAAGTTTATTGCAGCCTCAATCGCCTCATTCATGCGCTCAGTGCCAATTGTTGACAGCTTAAACCTATCGACTACGACTTCTAGAGTCGATTCATTAACCTTCGAGTGTCTTGAGTAACCCTGTAGCTCAAGATACTTGACGATTTCTTCTGCTGTGAAGTTCTCTGGGATATCCACTGTCGTAGCGATCGCCACACGTGAATATTTTTTTTCTTTTATAACTTTCTGAATATCTTGAGCCGAATCCCTTCGGACCGGTTTTGCGCAACCATGACAATATAAAACAGACAACCTCGAAAATAATAATTTGAAATAATCAGTAAGCTCCGTAATCGTTCCAACGGTTGACCGTGATGTTTTGACAGAGTTGACCTGACTTATCGCTATAGCTGGCGGAATCCCATCGATATGATCGACCTCTGGCTTTTCCATACGATCAAGAAATTGTCGTGCGTACGTGGAGAATGTTTCTACATAACGTCTCTGCCCTTCAGCAAAGAGCGTGTCAAAAACAAGTGAAGACTTTCCGGAGCCAGAAACCCCAGTCACTAACACGATCTCGCCCAAAGGAATATCTAAATCCAGGTTTTTTAGATTATTCTGGCGAGCACCTCGGATTTTGATGTACGCACTCATACGTTACAATGGACCGCTAAAGACATGAAACCACACCAACTCACGTGGAAATAAATTGAAATTACTTGTCAAAGCATGGTAGCTCTTTTCAGGAAATTCGGCTCGATATTTGGGAGCTCAGATAATAAGTCGCCAGCCAGAGGGCTATCTCTTCAACGAGCCGTATCCGACTTACTCTTCGAGGCAAGCCGGGTAGACGATGATGTGACTTTAGATGACACAGCAATCGCAAAAAAAAAACATTGGTTGACCTTCTCAAAGTTAGCGAAAGTGATGCGGATAGACTTTTTGCGGAATCCTCTCTGCTGGAAAATCGTATTATCTCTTACCAACCACTAACCAACTTAATAAACAAGAGCTTCACGTACGAAGATAAAACAGCACTGATACGGGCGATGTGGGGCATAGCTCACAGCGATGGAAACATCCATTCCTTTGAGGATCATATCGTTAGGAAGATCGCCGATCTCCTTTATGTCTCTCACACAGATTTTATCCACGCGAAGAATTTAGCTAAAAATGAACGAAACCCCTGATCTAGGGTGCGAGAAGCCTGAATTAAGAATAATTTCCCTCACTTCAGATATCCTTTGACTCCATGCGTACTCTCCTACCTCGCAATCTGATAATAAGTTTATTGTTGATAATACCTATAACTTGGGGTACTGCTACTCGAGCTCAACAATCTTGCGGAAAGCCTGGTGATTGGTACGAGCAGTCAAAATCCACCTTCCAGACAGTTTCTAGCTCTGACTTGCTAAAGTCCTCGGAGGGAGCTGACTTCATCCTGTTGGGTGAGAGACATGATCAATATTCAGACCACTTATGGCAAGCGCACACCCTCTCCTTACTGCTCGGGAAGCATGATCGCCTTTCCATAGGACTTGAGATGCTTCCACGTAGTGCGCAAGCAGCGATTGATCAGTGGCTGAAGGGGAGATCGACACGAGTGAATTTTTATTAGCAAGCGGTTGGTATGAACATTGGCGATTCGATGCGGATCTTTATCAGCCGATTTTTAACCTTGCAAAACTAAATAACCTCAAAGTGTTTGCGTTGAATGTCGATGGAAATATGATTACTCAGGTCTCGAAAGCCGGTTGGGAGAGTTTGGGATCTGAGGAAAAACAGATCGTTGGTAAGCCATCGCCAGCCCCAGCAAAATACGAAGCATATCTTCGTGAAATCTGGTTGGAACACGCTGCGACGGACGAGGAAGGTTTTCAAAATTTCGTGGAAGCACAACTTACTTGGGATCGAGCGTTTGCGGAGGCTCTCGTTTCGGCAAAAAAGAATACCGATGGTTTGGTAGTGGGATTAATTGGGGCCGGCCATCTGAATACACAAGCTGGTGTGGCTCACCAATTACAGGACCTCGGCAACTTCAGTATTCGCACCTGGATCCCGATATCGGAGGAAGGGCTTTGCGAAATCCTTGAGAATTATGATCGAGATAATAACCAACTTGGAGATGCAATATTTGTCACGCCATTGCGGCAGGATTTATCCCTTAAAGAAAAAGTTGGTTTATACCTGCGGGATGCTGATCAAGGGGTCATTGCTGAAAACGTACTGGAAAATAGCTTGGCGTCCAATGCAGGACTCATCGACAAGGACCTAATCATTAAAGCGGCGGGCGCCCCAGTAAAATCTGCTGCCGAGCTAATCGCCATCATCAATCGACAATCTGCTGGATTTTGGCTCCCGCTCACGATAATCCGGCAAGGAGTGACTACCGAATTAATTATTAAGTTTGAGCCCATCCTGTAAAAACTGACTTTTAATCTTTGATAGATAAGAAGTAGCGTACTTCAATTGTTCCGAATCCAATAGATCCCAGGTGATTCTGTAAGGTTTCGATAACTCTACGATTAAAAATGCAAACTGTGGCACTCTATCTGTTAGCAAAGTGATAGCCTCGCGATAAAGTGCAGCCTGCAACAAGTACCCCCTACGATATGGATCGGCCAAGAAAGCTTTACGTGAGCTCGGCGAGAATGTTTTCAGATCAACGATCAGGTCACGAACAATTACATCTGGTCTCACCTTAAACCTTACCCCGCGGTCATCCCTCCAGTAGATTGAAAGTTCCTTGCGTCCCTCCTCGATAAGCTTTTGATAGCAGCCATCATTCACCTCAAAGAGCTTGGACTTTGCACGCGACAGATTTAAAAATTGCTCGGATGTTAATTTTTGACGCTGGTCTTTTTTGTCAGCAAAGGTCTCTTCCAACTCTACGTAATACTTATTAAAAACACCAGGTTCGAGTACCAAAGAATGAAAAGCATCTCCCATCAAAAATCTGGATCTTTTGGGTAGATTTACCACCGTGGTTCCTTCTGCTGTCTTTCTTAATTTCGAGCTAGATATATAGCCTTTTTGGGAAAGGTATACCTCCATTGGCTCATCAACCGCGGAAACTAGCTGTTTATACAAAGAAGACACTAGAGCTACTTATAACGTTCAACAGGTTTAATTATCAGAGTTTCAATCAACTAAAAATCTAGTTTTAAATGTCGCCGAACCTTGCCGAGAGAACACCCCACATAACCAGCGTAAAGCTAGATACACTGACTCTTCAAACAAATATGGACAATTCAAGATCACCAAACCACATGATCGCATTTGGCCAATAAAATTTTCGTCATCAATATCTAACTCAAAACTAATGGTTCGTTTCACGCTCAACGCCGTTAACTTTTGATAGAAGTCACGCACTGGGAATTGATCAGATAACGGAAACCAGGCCACATAAACTCCGGTAGCAAATTTTCTAAGGCCCGCCGCGAAACTCGAAACGATTCGGTCATATTCACCTTTTTGGTCAAACGCCGGATCCATAAAAATTAGTCCGCGTCGCTCTCTCGGCGGGAGCATCGACTGCAGCGAGTTAAAGCCATCACCCAGTTTGGCTGTTATCCGCCGATTCCCAGCGACAACCTCGCCCAAAACGCCAAAATCATTCTTGTTCGCCTCTATGCAGAAAGCACGATCTTGCATACGCAAAAGTTTCGAGATGATAATTGGGGATCCAGGGTAAAAAGCCAACGTACCAGATGGATTTTCCTCTTTCAGAAAATCCATGTATTTACTGACTTCAGTTGGATAATCGGTCGACTCGAAAAGTCGCGAAACACCAAATTCGTACTCTTTGTTTTTCTGCGCCCAAGGGTGTGATAGATCGTAACGCCCTACACCCGCATGCGTGTCAAGCACAAAAATTGGTTTTTCTTTTTTTTGAAGCACAGAGATCAGCTGCGTGAGCAGTATGTGCTTAAAAACATCTGCGAAATTTCCAGCGTGGTACAGGTGACGGTAAGCAAACATTAACTTCTCACGCCGACTTATAGTAACTCAAGGTTTGATGGCCCTTTCTGATACTAACCTAAGTGCTTTTTCTTCGAACCATAGGAAGTTTCAACTGGGTATTTCTTATTGTTTATCTCGATTTTTCTATTGGCAGCAGCAACTAGATCAACCCCAAGACATCACTCAGACGAAGAAGATAGAGAAATATGTCTGCCATCTCAAGAGCGACGCTCTCCAGCGAGGAGACTTCCAAATCGTTGGACTCTGCTTCGGTCAACCATTGAAAATGTTCTAATAATTCACCAACCTCAGCCGATAACGCCATGGCTAGATTCTTTGGACTATGAAATTGTCCCCAGTTTCGAACATCTGAAAACTCGCGAAGCCGTTCGACTAAGTCTTCATGCTCACTCATAGAATCGTCCTAGGAGGGTTCCGTCACAGGCTGGCTGTTTGTATCTGAGGAGCCCGCATCTGAACCAGTTGAATTGGGACGTCTTCTGAATCGACGACCAGATCCGCGGCGACGGCGCTGTCCAGATGGTTGCGGGCCCCTTCCATTTTTCTCTATTTCGCTCGCACCATTGCCAGCACTTTCATCGAAGGCGCCCGACGAATCCGACGAACTATCAATTGGTGAGCCATTTTGTGAGACTGAACCATTGCCATTGGCAGCATGACCGCCACGTTGAGGTGAGCCATGGGGTTTATTGCGCTTACCAACAGACTCAAACAAAAAACGTGATAAGTCAGATCCGTATTTTTCTGACTTTGGATGCGATTCGGCACTAGGTCCAACCAAAAACAAATTGGACAATCCGTTTTCTTTGATGAATTCTCCAACTAGCTTAGCAGCTTGGGGAGCCTGAACAGACGAGGCGTCAATCAATCGATAAGGCTTTGCTAGCTGGACACAATCGTCTAAAGCATCTTCAGGATCACCCTCGTCAATCTCCTCAAAGTAGACAATCACCGCACCATCGGACTGTAAGACATTGCGTCGCGTGCTATCACGATGGTCCCCATCCTCCAGCTCTTGGACAGGATAACGGTCGGGGATAAACCCGTCTTCAGACATGCGGCCTTGAGAACACCAACCGCCACAACTAATTTCAGCCTCGAGCGCCGAGTTCATCGCTCCACGCCCAACACCAGTTTGACCATTGGAGAGAAGCTTGAACTCACCATGGATTCGAACGCCAGTATCCCTTCTACCAGGTCGTCCACCTTTCTTTTTAAATCTCGGTTTCTTATTTCTCGTCACCTAAACCTCATCATGCACAGGTTGAAAACAATCGACAGCCTACGGTCATATAGAAACCGATACGCCATAGGCGCCAGTTTTTATAACCATAAATTCTCTCATTGACGTTAGATACTATGGTGGGAACCCTGGATTATTGGGTCCATACCAGCCCATACATCTAGCTAAATATCTTTTTCTCACCTTTGGTGCTTGCTATACCGGCAACCCTTATCGAAAGCCAACTGGTGGGCTCTAAACACTCGGGAAATTGGTTACTTTTGCCAATTTTTCGCTCGATTGTTTCCTTACTATTTGAGGAAACATAGCAGCAAGTTTCATAAATGTAACATTTTTTAAATATGTTTGTGTCATTTATATATGGTGATTAAACATCCTATCAACCATTCACTATTACATCGTTTATTTGCCGGACACTTTATTTATTTGTATCCTTAGGCCAACAACTCATCGAATTAAAAATTGGAGAAAAAGCAAATGGCCGCGGAAAAAAATCACTTGAAGATCTCGCGATGGACTCCTCAAATCTTTACAAAGAGGAAACAATTACCGATCGAAAAGTCGGTACGATCCGAACGTTAATCCCAGTCAAATCGGATGGATCAGCAGATGACTCCAGAGAAGTAGAATTTGTGGGTGAAACACAAATAATGACGCCAATGGGCGCACTCCCCATCAATTTCCAAATCGAGGCAAAAACTTTGGATGAAGCGGTAGAAAAATACGGAGATGCAGGAAAAGAAGCCGTGGAGAAGGCAGTTAAGGAACTGCAGCAGATGAGACGAGAAGCCGCATCATCTATTGTGCTTCCGGAAGGTATGGGCTCAGGTATGGGTGGAGCAGGACCCGGCGGGGAATTAAATTGCCATAAGCAAATTGGTAACGGTTATTGACCCGCGGAGGAGACTACCCGAAGAGCGATTAGGTCATCGATCTCTTGATTAGAAAAATTTAAATTTTGGAGCACTTCCCGCGTGTGTTGTCCCAAAAGTGGCGCGGATGTTTTCTGAGATGGACCTGTTCTCGACCACGATGTTGGAGTGCGCATCGCGTATAACGAACCTTCGCTGGGGTGATCCTCGGGAATAAAAAACCCACTCTTGACCAGATGTTCATCGGCGAGGAGATCATCCACTCGATTCATTTTTGCTACCGGTACATCGATCTTTTGAAAAAAGTTTATCCAGTACTCTGTGGGCTTCTCTATGATAATTTTTTCCAGCAAGTCATAAATCTTCCCAATATTCTGCGCACGCGCCGAATGCGTTACGAACTTAGGATCACGCATCATTTCCGGCTCCCCGATCTCGTTCCAAAAGCGGGTCCACTGACCTTCATTGTAAACAAGCGCACAGACAAAACCATCTGAGGTTTGATAAACCCGGCGATGCTTCAAACGTTCATACCCAGATGGCCCACGCTCAGGTTGAAAAGTTAGACCAGCCATGTGATCTCCGAGCACAAAATGCGAGATTGCTTCAAACATCGGAACCTCAACCGCTTGTCCAACTCCTGATCGCTCACGCTGAAAAAGAGCGGCAGTCACGGCGTAAACAGCATGTAGCCCAGTAACTCTATCCGCAAAATTTAAGGGAACATAACGCGGACTATCTTGCCCTCCACGAGAGACTAACCAAGGCACACCAGTGGCGCCTTGAATAAGATCATCATAAGCCGCCTGACCCGCGCGCGGCCCTTTCTCAGAGTAACCGTAAGCACCTACGTAAATTATTTTCGGATTAATCTCTAAGACGTCCTCGTAAGCCAGTCCCAACCGAGCCATCGCCTGAGGCCTCACGTTGTAAATGAGCACATCGGCTTCAGCAATCAGTTTTTTAATGATTTCTAGACCCTTTGGATGCTTTAGATCCAGAGCAATCCCTCGCTTCCCACGATTCAGATGCAAATGCAAATGGCCCATTTTTGGAGATGTCATAGGGCCAACATCACGCATATTGTCGCCATTGAGAGGCTCAACTTTGATAACTTCCGCGCCGAGCTCAGCCAAAATTTGCGTAGCAAAAGGGCCCATTACAACGGTAGTCAGATCAACGATTTTTACGCCTTGAAGAGGACCAGACATCTGTGATCACCAGATACTAAGTGTCGCTAGATTAAGAGAAAAATAACCCATCAATACTCTGAGTTTGAATATTGCAAGCCTCTCCCAAAATAAAAAGGGCTATCCTGCTTGACTAGGAGACGGGCGATCGTCTCTGTGTCGGAAATTGATGCGAGCTTTGGTTAAGTCATAGGGAGATATTTCAACTGAAACTTTATCTCCTGCAGTGATTCGGATCCGGTTTTTTCTCATTTTTCCAGAGGCGTAAGCAATTACCTCCACCCCATTCTCCAACTCAACACGGAATGTTGTGTTAGGCAAAACCTCCTGGACCGTCCCCTCCATCTCTATGAGCTCTTCCTTCGCCATTCATTTCCCTCTTAAAGTGATTAAACCTGTGACACAACCAATTGCGCAGTGCGTCGACGCTAAAAAGCGCATTTTATATGCTTAAGCAAAACCTCGTACAAATTTCATAAAAAACCTTAAGATGTGGCCATGAGGCCAGAATAGAATAAATAATATGCACCTATACGAAAAATTCATCTTACCGAGATTGCTTGATTGTGCCTGTGGGCTGTCGGTTATTAATGAACACAGAGCAGAAATCACGCAGCAAGCCTCTGGACTCACATTGGAGCTCGGTATTGGATCGGGTTTGAACCACCAATTCTACGAACAAAACAAATTGATTAGCATCGTCGGGATCGACCCAAGTGATCAACTACTTCGGATAGCCAAGATACGGTCGGAGAAAAGTAACGTCAGTACGCAACTGTACCGGGCAGTCGGGGAAAAGCTACCATTCCAAAATAACACCTTTGACTCGGTCGTCGTCACATTCGCGTTTTGCTCAGTACCAAATCCATTGGGCGCTCTTAAAGAAATAAAAAGAGTATGCAAACCGACAGGACAGTTATTATTCTGCGAGCATGGATTAGCGAAAAGCTCTCAAGTACAAAAATGGCAACATCGTATCGAACCAATCTGGAAGAAAGTGGCCGGCGGATGTCATCTCACGCGAGATATTGGCGCGCTAATTAAAGATGCGGGCTTCTCCGTCAAAAAGATGGAAAACACTTATGTACGCGCTGCCCCAAAATTCGTAGGCTTTTTATACAAGGGAGCTGCAAGCCCCAACATCTAGGTTGACAACCTATTGTAGTAACGCCTTTCGAAGATCAGTTTTCAAAATTTTGCCGTAGTTATTCTTAGGTAACGAATCAACGAAGTAATAGCCCTTCGGCCTTTTGAACCTGGCGATATGATCCAAGCATAATTGATCAAGATCATCTGTACTGATCGCGCCTCCCTCAGTTGGCACAATAAATGCCACGACATCCTCACCCCACTCTTGACTCTTTCGACCAACAACAGCGACCTCGCCAACCAGCGGGTGGAGCGAAAGAACCTCCTCGATCTCACGAGGATAGATATTCGTACCCCCACTAATGATCATATCCTTCGAACGATCCCTCAGCGTGAGGAAACCAGATTGGTCAAAGAACCCAATATCTCCAGTCAATAGCCACCCTTCCCTCCATGTATCTTGGGTCGCTGCTGGATTGTTCCAATATCCTTTGGCAACAACAGCCCCGCGGACAGCAACTTCTCCCAATTCTCCTGCTGGGAGCGGTGAGAGCTCACCGTCAACGACTTTGACATCTACCACCGAGTGTGGGCAACCTACTGATGCCAAACGATCCTCATCTCCATTTTCGTAGGCCTGATTGATCACTGACTTACTGAGACAGGTGATAGTCATAGGAGCTTCCCCCTGTCCGTAAATCTGGACAAATTTAGGACCAACTACTTTTAGGGCATCTTTGATATCCTCAACGTACATCGGCCCTCCACCATAGACGATAGTTTTAAGCCCTAACAAACTTTTCGATCGATTTTCTTGTGCTCGACACAAACGTTTTATCATTGTGGGCGCCAAAAACATCGTGACCCCGCGCCAATGCTCGAGAAGATCAAGAACCTCACCGACATCAAAATGACCACTAAGTGGGAATATCTGATTTGCATTCCGCATAACATGCGGCAAATCATAGAACCCTGAACCATGAGAAAAAGGAGCAGCATGCAAGATGGAATCTGAAGAGTCGATTTGGTCAACATCTGCGAAATAACTCACCGCTCCGGCAACCATATTTTCATGAGTAATCATTACGCCTTTCGGTCTTCCCGTAGTTCCACTGGTATAGAAGAGCCAAGCCACATGGTCACAATCAAGATCCACCAGATTGGCCTCGAAAGAGTGAGAGAAGCAAGATTTATATTGATCAGAATTAACGTCGAGGATCATCACTCGGTTTTCGCATTTATTCACCGCTGCGGTAATGGTAGCCATTAAATTCGTCGTTACAAAACAAACGGCAGCTCCCGAGTCTTGCAGAACAAACTCGAATTCCTTTGCGTGAAGTTTAGAGTTGATCGGAACAACGATTAATCCCGCGTACCACGCCGCGTAACGAATCTCGAGGTACTGGTGGCAATTTTCCATAACTAGCGCCACACGATCGCCAGACCTCAACCCTAACTTGCCAGTCAACCAAGATGCAAGGCTACGAACCCTGTCATTGAGTTCTCGGTAGGTATAGACCACCCGCGTACCGAAGGAAACCGCCGCGCACTCTGGAGCTCGCCGAGCTGCGGCAACTAGAAACCGACAAATATTCATACTTTTTATCTTATTTTAAGCAGCGTGTTACATTAGCAAAAAAGTAGTTTTACTTTTTGATTTTCAAACGTTAGGGGGATATGTGAAGCACTCAATTCGGTTTCTAATGGTAGGTATCTCAGTATTTTTCGCGCATTTATCATTTGCCGAGGAAGCACCAACACTCAGCGCAAAACAATCAATCGTAATCAATGCGCCCGTATCAAAAGTTTGGGAAGTAGTGAGCGACTTCGGTGGCTTACATACTTGGTTTGCACCCATCCTCGACACAAGAATAACCCTTGGAAAAAATCGCCAACAAGGGGCTATTCGTTTATTGACACGAGCAAGCGGCACGAAGGTCGAGGAGCGACTCATAGCGTATGACCCAATTGAGATGAGCGCGACTTACACCTACGTACAGGGGCGGCCGTTAGCAGCCGATTATATTTCCACGATGAAAGTAACAGCGGTGGATGGCGGGTCAAAGGTTGAATGGAGCGCGACGTTCCGACGACTGGATTACTGGAGCGCGAAACCGACGGGTGCGATGGATGATGAAAAGTTAGCCGCTATCTACAACAAGATTTACACCATGGGCCTTAGCAGCATGAAAGAAAAAATTGAGTCTGGACAAATCTAAAAACGCTACCAGAGCGATAGAGATTAATGTCTAACTCGTTGGTACATTTCAGTAGTCGCGCCGGTAACCTCATTATGTTCCGAGAAAGTGTGGAGCCGATCCTTAAGGCTATGGGATTAACTGGGGTTATCCCAAGCGCGATACTTCCCGAAGATATTCCTGGTGCAATAGAAAAACTTCAGGCGAGTAGCCTTTTCCAAGCTCACGAGCAGGCCACGAACAATAACTCAGGAACTTCAAAAACATCGCTACGCACGCGAGCTATTCCCCTGATGGAATTACTGGCTCGAGCCCAAAAAAAGAACTGTGAGATATTGTGGCGCTGATACGATCCTTATTATTCAACAGAGCACAAATTCACTTGTGACGGGTAGTACCCTATGGAAATTTCGCTTCAGGATATTGGTACTAAAGAGAAATATAAACTCCTGACTGGTCTTATTTTTCCACGACCCATTGCGCTGGTTTCGACGTTTAGCGAAGGTGGGATCGCGAACTGCGCGCCTTTTTCTTGGTTCAATGCAATCTCAGAAGATCCACCGTTAATATATCTAAGTTTCAACCGAAGAACGGACGGGGAAACTAAACACTCCTTGGAGAACATCCTGCGAACAGGCGAATTTGTTGTTAATTTAGTCGACGAATCGATTGCCAATGAGATGCATTTATCAAGTCAAGAATTCGCGAAACACGTCAGTGAGTTCGAAAAGGTAGGAATTTCTTGGGAGATTGGAAAAACGGTCACCCATCCTAGGATATTAGAAGCACCTGTTTCGATGGAGTGCAAATTCTACAAGCGAGTTGATATAGGGCCCGAACGTGAATTCATTATCGGCGAGATCCTTATGCTTCACGCGAGAGAGGGAATCATCGACCCGAATAGCTTTTATGTTTCGGAAACACAATTCTGGCCTGTGGGGCGTCTGAGCGGTACGAAATATTGCTCGACTCGGGATAGGTTTGATCTACCCAATAGCCGATTTGAAAAAACGAGAGATTGAAATATGAAAAATCAATCGCGGAAGTCTATTACATCAAGTGCCTTTGATTTAAATAATCATGTTGCGATCGTCACTGGAGCCAGCAGAGGAATTGGCCGCTCAATTGCGATATTGCTCGCCCAACACGGCGCAAAGGTTGTTGTATCGAGCAGAAAAAACACGCGTGTGACGTGGTTGTCGAAGAAATTGAAACATTTGGCGGTGACGCCATTTCCGTTGAGGCAAATATTTCCCGCAAAGAAGATCTTCAAAATCTCGCGCAAACGACTCTCAAAAATTTCGGAACAGTAACCACTCTAGTTTGTAATGCCGCATCAAATCCTTTCTATGGACCATTAAAAGACGTACCCGATGATGCTTTCGAAAAAATTTTACAAAATAATATTCTTAGCAATCACTGGCTGATTAACGAATCTCTTCCGTCCCTCAAGACAGCAAAAAATCCGTCAATCATAATTATTTCTTCAATAGCTGGCCTGAAAGGCACCCCGGGCCTAGGCGCTTATGCGATTTCAAAAGCGGCAGACATGCAACTCGTTAGAAATCTTGCGATCGAGTTAGGCGACAGTGGGATACGAATAAACGGGATTGCACCGGGACTCATTAAAACGGACTTTGCTCGCGCTCTATGGGAAGACCCAAACATCAGAGCCCACTACGAGGAGAAAACGCCCCTTAAACGGCTTGGCGAACCTCAAGATATTGCTGGATTAGCCGTCTTTCTTGCGGGAAACGGATCGAAATTTATTACTGGTCAAACTTTTGTTGTAGATGGTGGGATCACGATCACGCCCTGATCAGATCAACCCCTACATAAAATCATTGACTCATCACTAAGGCGGAATTTACCTATGACTGACATCGTCCTACATCACTACCCACCTTCACCTGTTTCAGAGAAAATCAGAGTTGCACTAGGTATTCTCAAAGCCGATTGGAAATCTGTAGAGATCCCTCGTGTCCCTCCCAAACCTGATGTATTACCACTTACTGGCGGATACCGAAGAACCCCGATCATGCAGATCGGCGCGGATATCTACTGTGACAGTCAATGTATTTTGAGTGAGCTCACAAATCGATTTCCAACCCTTAACGTTGGATCACAAGCTAACTATTCGGGCATTATCAATCATTGGACAGACCACATATTCAAGTCACTCGTACAATTAGCGATTGGCGCAAGCGCTGAGGAACTACCGAAAGATTTTCTAGCTGATCGCACTCGACTTTTTTTTGGGCCACAGTTTAATCTCGAGGTCATTAAGAAAACCATCCCCCATCTTGCTGCGCAAATACGTTCACATTTCACTTGGGCAGAAAACGTTCTGAGCGATGAAAGATTGTTCTTTCATGGCGATACCGCTTCGATGTCTGATGCTTGCTTTTACTACTTACCGTGGTTTATCCGCAGGCGATGGGCGCAAGGAGAAGCTTTCATGAAAGAATTTAAGCATCTTGAAATATGGGAGAGCCGAGTAAAAGATATTGGTCATGGATCGCCATCCGAGATGTCGTCACTTGAGGCCATTGAGCTCGCGAAATCCAGCGCTCCGATAGCTCTAGACGAAATAGATACCAATGAAGCCCAAGGTTTGAGTATTGGCGATTCAGCGAGCATCGTTTTTGATGCAGATTCAGGTGAAACACCGGTCATAGGAGAGATCGAACACATAAGCGCAAATCGTATTTCAATTCGACATCAGAACGAAAGAGTTGGTATGGTATGCATTCATTTCCCTAGGAATGGGTATCGCGTTGAAAAAGTGAATTAATAGCGCACGCAAACTTTAGAGGAGCAATTAAGTGACTCAACTCAGCATTAAACATGTTTTTAGGGTGATAACGTTTCTCATTTTTTTTGCGCTTGCCGGCTGTGGCGACAACCCAGACAGTCAAAATTCCCAGACGTTGAATCTGAAATTTGTAACAGGACCCCAAGGCGGCTCCTGGTACCCCTAGGCGGATCGATAAAAGCGCTTGTGGAACAACGTCACCCAGATATCAAGTTTCAAGTGCTACCTGGCGCCGGTATCGCCAATGTGAAAGCAATCGAATCGGGAAAAGCACAAATTGGCTTGGCTAACTCTGTGTCCACAGTTGATGGCTTGGAAGGTCGCGCCCCTTTCACTGAGAAAGCTCAAAATATCTGTAACATCGCCACACTTTATCCGCAGTACTTCCAAATCATCACACTTCCCGAAGCGAACATCCGAACGCCTCGTGACCTCAGCGGTAAGGCACTTACCGGACAACAGAAGGGAAACACCGGGGAAGCAATCACGGGGCACTTGTTGGCTGCGTATGAGATACCGCTCGATGATCTGTCTCGAGTCAGCTATGGGTCTTACACTGACTCAGTGACACTTATGAAAGATGGGAATGCTGATTTTTATACACTCGGCACAACTATTCCAGCTGGATCAGTAATGGACCTGGCGAGCGCTCGTCGAATCGAGCTTTTGGAAATACCAGACGATGGAATAGAAAAAATGCAAACCTATAATCCTGGTTACCGAAAGGGGATAATTCCCAAGGGGACTTACCCCAATCAAAGCAAAGATATTCAAACCATCGTTTTTGCAACCCATCTCGCTGCGCGTTGTGACCTCGCTGAAGATACGGTCTACGACGTGCTTGATAGCATTTTTGCGGGTTTAAGCGAGCTTGAATCGATTACGGTTGCCTTTAAAGGCCTGACAAAAGAAAAAATGGCAGCTGACATTTCAGTCCCGATGCATCCGGGTGCACGGCGCTGGTACGACGAGCACCAGATATCGAGACATAATCGGCGATGAGCAGGAGAAATCCTTTTAAAATTTTCGTAACGGTCATCGCAGTAGCGATGTCCGTTTTCCATCTGGGTATAGCCTGGTACGGCCCCCCAGATGCGCTCACGCTTAGGAGCATGCACCTTGGATTCGCTCTCACTCTTGGTTTCTTAACACTCGGAGTAACTACAGACCAAAAACCCACAACGGTCTCTTGGGTAATCAAATGGATATTGGCACTACTAAGCATCGCGTGCTGTGCTTATCTGGTAGTTAATCAAGATTACATTCTTAGCAGAATGATTTACGTTGACCCACTTACTCAAGCAGATTGGGTGCTCGCAGTGGTTACTGTACTACTCGTACTCGAAGCTACGAGACGCGCTGTAGGCTGGACGCTTCCATTAACCGCAGTTGGTTTTTTGATTTATGCGACATTTTTTGGCGATATCGAGTTATCGAGACTCGCCGAACAAATGTATCTCGGTACCGAAGGAATTTTCGGGATACCACTTTACGTTTCTGCAACGTACGTGATGTTATTCATCTTATTCGGAGCTCTTGTTGAAAGAACTGGAACTGGTGACCTTTTCATGGATTTTGCCAAGAGTATTGCCGGAAGTACGGCCGGTGGTCCTGCGAAGGTGTCCTGTATCACTAGTGGAATGTTTGGAACCGTATCGGGCAGCGCTGTCGCGAATGTGATGACGACTGGCGCGTTTACGATTCCGCTCATGAAAAAAATCGGTTATCGCCCGGCATTTGCAGGGGCGGTAGAGGCCGTCGCATCAACCGGAGGTCAAATTATGCCTCCCATCATGGGTGCCACGGCTTTTATCATGGCCGAATTTTTAGGGATAAGCTATTTGAAGGTGGCGATGTACGCCCTTCTACCTGCGATCTTGTATTACTTGGCGGTATTCTTGAGCGTCCACTTTGAGGCAAAAAGAACTGGTATGCATGGTCTCCCCAAAGAAGAGTTGCCGAAATTACGGGATGTACTGAGCGAGCGAGGTCACCTTTTTATCCCACTTGTCATCATTGTAGGGACACTCCTTTCTGGTTACAGCGCACCCTTTGCAGCGTTGTGTGGTATTGCCAGTACCATCCCCACAGCACTGCTGCGTCAGTCAACAAGAAAATATATTCGGCTGAATAACTTGATAGGAGCACTCGAGGACGGCGCTAGAAATACCGTTACCGTTGCCCTTTCTTGTGCATGTGCCGGAATTGTAATCGGTGTAATTTTTATAACTGGACTTGGTTTAGAGTTTACCAACCTTGTTCTAAGCGCCGCCGGTAATCACCTCATTCTTGCTTTGCTATTAACAATGGTCGCGGGAATTTTATTAGGCATGGGTATGCCGACTGCACCGGCGTACATTATGCAAGTGGCCTTACTGGTTCCAGCGCTCGTAAAACTCGGAGTGCTCGTTGAAGCTGCACACATGTTCGTGTTCTACTTCGCGATTCTTTCAGCGATCACACCACCGGTAGCGCTGGCCGTTTATGCCGCCAATGGAATATCTCGAGCTGCACTATGGGATTCCAGCCTAGCGGCCCTGAAGCTGGGCGCAACCGGATACATTATTCCGTTTATGTTTGTCTTCGGCCCTTCTCTTCTGTTGATCGGAACGTTGCCTCAAATACTGCAGACGAGTATCAGCGCAATTATCGGCGTCATTTGTCTCGCCTCCTCCTTATCTGGTTACTTATTCAGTCGGCTACAACCTCTCGCTCGGATTAGCCTTTTTGCAGCGGCTATCGTATTAATCAAGCCAGGACTCTACACCGACTTAGCCGGAGCATTCTTAATCCTATTGGTCGTCTTTCATCAATTCATAGCACAACGCAAATTAGCTTGACGCAAACCTCACATCTGTATTGATAAAAACCTTCACATCGCTCCACGGTAGCTCAATGCAAGTTAGAATATGGATTAATCGTACAGTTAAGGTCGCTCCTAAAAATGTTTGAGTGGATTTCATCACCCGAGGCGTGGGTTGCACTTGGAACGTTAACAGCCTTGGAAATCGTCTTAGGTGTTGACAACATTATCTTTCTGTCGATTTTAGTTGGGCGACTCCCCGAATCACAGCGAAATTTTGCGCGTAGGCTTGGATTGGGACTCGCGATGTTCGCGCGCCTTGGACTTCTATTCTCACTTTCTTGGGTCATGGGATTGCGTGAGCCGATTGTTACTCTCGGTGAAATAGCGATCTCTGGGCGTGACACGATTCTGTTTGGTGGCGGTTTATTTCTGATCGGAAAAGCCACCCAAGAAATTCATGAAGCACTGGAGGGAAATGATAATCAATCAAAGCCATCAGGGAAAAATGGACTTTTTTGGATTCTGCTACAAATTGCGATTCTAGATATCGTGTTCTCACTCGACTCGGTTATCACCGCGGTCGGACTGGTCAATGTTGTGAGTATTATGGCCACTGCGATAATCATCGCGGTCGGAGTCATGATGTTTGCAGCAGCGCCGATCGGAAACTTTGTTGACCGCCATCCAACGATCAAAATTCTTGCTCTCGCATTCCTGATCTTGGTCGGAGTAATGTTAGTACTAGAATGCTTTTCGATTCACATCCCAAAAGCCTATATCTACTTTGCGATGGTGTTCTCTGTAGTGGTCGAACTCATTAACATTAAAATGCGCAAAAAAAATAACCAGACGTAGATTAAAAAAACGAAATTCTTTTGCGTAATAACGCTAAGTATTTAGAAAATTCAATGGCAACCCCGCGCAATGCCAATCCATCGAGTAAAGCCTTCCAAGTCCTGAGGACGTAATAAAAGCAGTCTTTAAATCTGGTCCCCCGAAGCAAACGTTCGTTACCATCAAGTCAAATTCTGGGGTGGGCACAACTGCTTTTACTTTTCCTTCGGGCGTTATGGCGGTCACACAACCGGAAATGAGAGTTGCAACTACCACATTCCCTTCGGCATCTAAGGCGAGTGAGTCTAACCGCTCATACCCAGAGAATTTATGAAGCAATTTTCCAGGCCAATATAAATTTGGACTTTTTCCGAGCTGTCCTGGAGCCTCAATCTGAAAAGACCAGAGGCGCGCCGCGTTCGTTTCAGCCACATAAAGAGTTGCTTCATCTGCTGATAGTCCGATACCGTTTGGTGTGTCGAACGGATGAATGAGCTCTTTAATGTAAGAACCATCTGTTTTTGCATAGAACACAGAACCCCGATCAATTAATCTTCCACGTCGCTTTCCAAGATCCGTGAAATAAAATCCTCCATGCTTGTCGAACACAATATCATTCGGCCCTTTTAACGACTCTCCTTCACAGGCTGAATATATGGTCTCTACTTTTCCGCTCGACAAATCTACCGCCTGTATGGATCCCCCAACATAATCTTTCGATAACTGTTCGCCAGGTCTTAAGAATGGTCCATTTTGAATCCACTCGAACCCACCGTTATTACAAATGTACATTCTTCCATCTGGTCCGAGCGCAGCACCATTCGGTCCACCACCAACATGTGCAATCACCTCGATTTCTCCGTCTGGTGAAACTCTCGTTAAGGTTTGTCGCTCAATCTCTACAAGTATGACCGAGCCATCTGGCATAGCCACTGGGCCTTCGGGGAAACGTAAACCTCTGCAGATCTCTCTCATATTCAGGACTCCAATTAGTTAATTTTTCTAGAGCATTAGGACACCACCATCCACATGGTAGGACTGTCCTGTAATAAAGTCTGAATCCTCAGATGCCAAGAACGAGGCCATTGCTGCAACATCCGTGGGCTGCTCACCTCTACCCATAGGCACGGCATTCGCACGATCCTTCCAAATAGAGCCAACAGGTCGACCTTCAATCGCCGCCCATTCCTTATCAATCTTTATCCACATATCCGTATCAACCGGTCCCGGACAAATGCTATTGACGGTCACTCGTGGAGCCAGCTCGCTCGCCGCAGTTTGCGTGGTCATGATAACCGCTGCCTTACTAGCAGAGTACGCCCCCATAAACTTTCTACCGGTCCGTCCTGCTACCGAGGCCATGTTTATGATTTTCCCCAACGGCCTACCATTGCTCATAGGTGACTGTTGCAACATTTGCTTCGCAGTCGCCTGCATCACAAAGAATAACGCCCGAGCATTGATATCATGGATGTAGTCCCAATCCTCTTCGGTTGTATCAAGAAATGGTTTAACGCGAATGACTCCCGCGTTGTTCACCAACACATCGATCCTGCTGAATTTTTCAACACTCTCAACTACTAGACTTTTTGCGGCGCCCGGTTTGGTGAGATCAAGATTGACGGATAGTACTTCCACCCCTTTTTCTTTAATCGCATCTGCTGTTTTATTTAATGCCTCTTGCTCAATATCAACTAAAACAAGCTTCGCACCCTCTGAGGCATAACGCTGCGCTATTGCAGAGCCAATACCCCGAGCTGCCCCGGTTACTACGGCCACACATCCATTCAAATCCCTCATGACTTACACCTCCTTCACTGCGCCCAACTTAAATCTGGGCGCTTATTGTGCCAATCCGTATGACGCTGGTACGCGTGTGCCATCGACAATATTTTCATTTCATCAAAAGATTTGCCATAAATCATTAACCCAATTGGCAAGCCATCTTTTGAATAACCACAAGGAATACTCACCCCACTCAAATTCAATATATTTCCGATTGCAGTATTACGTAAACATTGGAGATTCGTTTTTGCGTACATCTCGATGCTATCTTTGACCTCACTCAGTCTCCTCGGAGCAATCATGACAGTGGGAACAATGATGGCATCACAAACTTCGAAGAATGCTTCAGAGATTCTTCGAACCTCTTGTAGCCCACGAGTAATATCTAAGTACTCGGTCGCGGTGACATCTTTTCCTTTAATAATGCGGTGAGCAACAATAGGATCCAAAGCATCAAAGTGAGTATCGACAATCTGACGATTACTGTAATAGGCCTCAGCCGCTATTACCTATCCCTTCGGATTTAACTTCATCGCTTCGCGAGCAGCCGTAAACTCTTCATTCACGATATGAGCCCCAAGCTTACCAATGAGGTGCTTCGCCTCATCTAGTGCCTCAGCAACCTCACGATCACAGTCATCTCTAAAAATATCACTCGGAAACGCGATCTTGAATCCTTCAAAATTATGTTTCTGATCATTAAATTCGTCGACTTTTCTGTAAGCCGACATTGAAGGATCATCCTCATCTTTTTTCGCGAGCGCCTGATACACCAGAGCCGCATCATGAGCATTACGAGTTAGCGGCCCTACAGAGTCGAGGCTCCAGCTCAAAGGAAACACTCCAGATCGACTTACCTGTCCCACCGTCGTCTTTAATCCCGTCACCCCATTGAATGATGCTGGAATTCGAACCGATCCTCCTGTGTCACTACCAAGGGCCATTGGTATCATCCCAGCCCCTACGCTCACCCCAGATCCACTACTCGACCCACCAGGTATGAACGCCTCCTTACACCATGGGTTATGAGGCGTTCCCAGTTGTCCATTCACACCCACACCACCGTACGCAAACTGGACCGTATGAGTCTTACCTAGCAGAACCGCTCCCGCCTCTCTCAATCGACTAATCACGAATGCGTCTTTTGTCTGGACATTTTTTTTCAGGAGTTCAGTACCCGCCATCGTCGGAAATCCAGCAACGTGGTACAGATCCTTTACCGCATATGGAATTCCATGAAGCGGCCCTCGATCAATCCCGGACGCCAACTCTACCTCTGCAATTTTGGCCTGAGCCGTCGCATAATCTCCCATAACGGTGACGAAAGCTCCCAACTTTTTATCGAGCCTTTTGATTCGATCGAGGAAAAACTCGGTGATACTGACAGGGGAAACACCCTTCGACCGAATTAACACACCTAATTCATGAATAGATGCAAACGGATCAATCTTCAGCATAAATTTAACCTAAAAGAAATATGTTTCAGTGGATGTTACTCAGAAGCGCGGGGACCACCTCACTGATGTCCCCTCTAAAAACAAAATTCGATACTTGATCATACTGCGTCGGCTCAGCGTTTACGATAATGATTTTTGCACCAGCCCTGTGAGCTATATCGACCGCACCTGCTATCGGATAAACCTGGAGAGTCGTTCCAATACAGATCAACAAATCGCATTGTCCGCTAACTTCTAGCGCAGAATGTATCGTTTCTTCGTCTAGCGCTTGCCCAAAAGAAATAGTTGCGCTCTTTAATATTCCACCACAATCAAGACAAGCCGGATCTTCTTCCCCGTTTTTCACTCGTTCGAGCTCCTCCCACATTGGAGTAAGTTTTTTACATTGCATACACACGACTTTATGGATCGTGCCATGTACCTCCAAAATATACTTTTCTGTACTCCCCGCACTCTGATGGAGGTTATCAATATTTTGAGTAATTATGGAAGACAGCTTACCCGTATTCTCAAATGCCGCAATGGCTAAATGCGCAGCATTCGGTTTAGCTGCCCATGCAGGATGCACCATACGAGATCGCCAAGCAGCTTTTCTCACGTTAGGGTCGTTCATATAAAATCGAATGTCCGACATTTTCTCGGCAGCTGGATTTTTTGTCCACATTCCATTTGGCCCTCGAAAATCCGGTATTCCGGAGCTCGTCGATATCCCAGCACCTGTTAAAAAAACTACTTTGGAAGATGCCTGAATAACCGCTCTTGCCCGCTCAAGATACTCCTCCACCATCCGCATCAACTACCTTTAACAAGAGAGTAGAGGAATGGCAGGCTCTTATCCATTCGGTAGTCGATATCGGAGTGTGTATCATCAAACTCTTCATATCGATGCGCTATTTTCTGCTTCAGCAAGGAGCGGCTCAGGATACGCGAACCATAGTGAATAAAATATTGGTCTCTCCGACCACAATCGATCCATATACCTCTTAACTTGCGTAAGTTTTTTCCATATTTTTTTACAAGATTAATTGGGTCATGCTCTAACCACTGACCCCAACGTCCTGGGATGAGCTCACCAGTATCAAGATGGAACGGCAAACGAAATCCGTTGGGCGCCGTTGGATCAGGTCGTATGTCGCAGCCATACAAAGATTCATCAAGCAATGCCCTTCCGAGAAATTCAACTTTTGTTTATTCCACACCGCTTTTAAAAAACGTTTTACCCTCCCGTCATCAAGACCTCGCGACAGATTCTCATCATTATTATTCGATCGTCGCTTGTATTTGGACAACTCATCTAATGTGTTCGGCCAATCACGTCGATAAATGAAATCGAAATAGGCATCTCCAGAGTGATTTGCTACGGCGGACCATACATTTGGGTTTTTCATTCCCAGAACAAATGCACCGTACCCACCGGAGGATTTTCCATAGCAACCTCGGTTTTTAGCATTTGGTAACGTTCGAAATGTTGCATCTACAAACGGAACTAATTCTTCGACGAGATAATCCTCGTATGCTCCTAACGCAGACGAATTAACGTACTGATTGCCTCCCAAAGAAGTAAAACAATCTGGGAAAACCACGATGACATCTCCAATTTTTTTATCACGCCAAAGTCGATCCAGACGTTCTGGGATCCAGACGTTCTGGGACACTATCCCCAAATGATTTCCAATTCGTTCTACCAAGTCCGGATCCGGTGTATCCAGCAAGATCATATAAAACGGGATAGCGACTTTTATCCTTTGAATCATAACCAGGAGGTAACCATAACCGGACCTCCCTTACATGGGGATCTCCCAATGGATTGGCTTTCAATATTTTTGACGAGTGCCAAACACTGACGATTTTTCCCAAAGGGGATTTTCGCTTGAGCGCCATACGTTAGCGCTTCCCACAACGATATTTTTCAGTTAAAGCTTGGCGAATAAGATCTGCCGCAGATTTTTGAGTCAACTCAGGGTTCTGAACGAGGAATTCTCGTACCACTAATACGAGCTCTGGCTGGTTCACGCCATCCTTTGTGCAAAACATTAATTCGTTGAATGCATCATGGACACCCATCACCATTCCAACAAATTGACTTTGCAGAGACACTTCATCACTCGAGGACCACTCGTAAAGACTCAATCTGGCGAGTAAGCGCCACTACCGCCCGAAATCAGCTGACGCTTGAATCTTGCCTCGGGAAGGCAAAATCAACCAAAACTGAGAGAAAATAAGATTGGAAGAACAATGAACGTTTTATACATAAATAATTGCACCTACGTCAAAATCTTAATTTCAAGAATGAGCATTGACAAGGCGGTCATACAATAGAACCATTTTCTTCTACGAAGATCTTATTTTTTTAAGAAACGAGGATATCGCTTGACCGATCTCCATCCCACTGTCTTCCTGAAGAAAATGAAGGCCAGATACCGTTACCTCTTCTTGCGAAGGCCAAGCTCTGCATATCTCCCTTTGTCTTCCGACTAAAATTGAACCAGGATCAGCATTGATAAATAACTTTGGCGTCTTCGTTTGCTCCAACCATTTTTGATATTGTCGAACAACCTCTACAACATCCAAGGGTTCTCCATCAATCGGAATTTGTCTTGGCCACGATAGTGTAGGTCTTCTATCCTCCCCTGAATTCAAAAAGGGACGACGATATTCTGACATTTCATTTTCGTTCATCTCTCGAATCACAGAACCGGGCAAAACCCTTTCGACAAAAATATTTTTTTCAAGAATCATTTCGTCTCCAGACGCGGAACGAAATCCCTGGAATGCACGTTTCGCATTTTCTGGCCAATCTTCCCACGTTAAAGGCGTAACGATCGCTTCCATATACACGATGGACTCGACCCTCTCATGGTTGATCGAGGCCTATTCAAAACCCAACGCACTTCCCCAGTCGTGTAAGACCAATGTGATGCGATCCCCAAGATTCAATTGGTCCCACAAAGCAAAAAGGTATTCTCGGTGCTCGGCGTAGCTATAGCTTTCACTATTGGGGTTATCGAGCTTTTCAGAATCCCCCATCCCAATGAGGTCGCATGCAACAAGTCTCCCTGATCCAACGCAGGAGCGCATGACATTGCGCCAAAGATACGACGAAGTGGGGTTGCCATGCTGAAATACAACGGCATTCCCCTCCCCTCGTCGAGGTATGCCATTTTTTTCCCTTGACTTGAGTAAATTTTTTCTTTGAAAAGGGTTGATCACTTAACATTGCTGTCGACCTACTTTCCGTCAAATACCATCTTTTGTTTTTTCACGAACGCTTCGATTCCGCGTTTCGCATCCTCTGTTCTGACCATTTCGGCGATTTGCCTAGTCTCGCGTTCCATTTGCGATTCAAGAGTATCGTTGGGAGAGAGCATAACGAGTTTCTTCACCCCACCAAATGCTTTCGTCGGGCCGTTTGCCAATTGCGCGATCAGTTTCTCGGCCTCGTCGTGCAATTTCTCTGCAGGCACTACTAGATTTACCAATCCCCACTCCTGCGCTTCAACCGCACTCAACGTGCGGTTGGTTAGATACAACTCCATGACTCTTCTTCGACCGATCAAACGTGTTAAGAAGAATGTGGAGCTTCCATCAGGCGTTAGTCCTATTTTCGTGTACGCACTCGTGAACTTAGCGGAATCCGCAGCAACGACCAAATCACAACATGCGGCTAGACTCAACCCTGCACCCGCCGCCGCACCATTGACCACACCAATTACGGGAGCATCTAGCCAGGCTAGCCGCGAAATCGCAATGTGCAAATAACCTGTCATTTCCCTTACAAGCGCCTCGAGCGAATCTTTATTTTTATAAAACTCGCCAATATCTCCACCTGCACAAAACGCCTTATCACCAGCTCCAGTGACGACGACCGCTCGAACACTACCATCGGATGCGATCATATTGACTATGTCATGAAGATCCTTGGCGGCCTGACCATTAATCGCGTTATAAGCCTCAGGTCGATTAATTGTGATTCTTGCTACCCCATCGTTTAACTCGAACAACATGGTTTCAAAATTCATAACTTTCTCCAAACATTAACTTTCTCGTAAGCCCCAGTATGATTTAAAACAAAACACCCAACAACCATTTAGGACTTATCCTTAGTCCATGAGACAAGAAACACACCGTAATGTCTCGGAAACTGGATAATTGATAATCAGTTAATATCAATTTAACTAAGTTTTTTATATTTACGGCAAGAAGGTACAGCATTGAGTAAATTCAAGAATTTCGTTCCGAGCGGCGTTATTCCCGCCACGTTACTCATACTCGATCGAGATCTGAAGATCGACGACTCCGCAACCCGCAAACACACAAGAGAATGTGCACTCGTACCAGGAGTATCGGCGGTCACGGTGAACGGTCACGCTTCAGAAATTCATGCATGTAGCTTTGACGAACAAACCCAGATCCTTGATTCCACACTTGAGGAAGTTGGAGACCAAGTCCCTGTGATCAACGGAGTTTATGCCGACGGAAGCCTAGAGGCGGCACGTATCGCAAAAATGGCCGATGAGAGAGGCGCATCCGCACTCCTGGTATTCCCGCCAAATACAATGGCGATGGGAGGGCACCTCAGACCGGAAATGGCTGTAGCTCACTTCCGCACCATTGCCGATGCCACTGATCTTCCATTAATCTTATTTCAATATCCGGCATCAACGGGCTTGGGGTATCCATTCGAGACGTTATTGAAATTATTTGAAAACGTACCTTCGATCAAGGCAATAAAAGATTGGTCGAACGATGCAATGCTTCACGAACGGCACATTCGTACATTTCAAAATCTGTCAGATCCAATTAACGTACTCACGACTCATAGTTCTTGGCTAATGGCGTCTCTGTCGATGGGGGCGAATGGTTTACTGTCAGGAGCTGGAAGTGTCATCGTCGACTTACAAGTCAAACTTTTCCAAGCAGTTCAAAACAAAGATCTCGAACTAGCGCAGACGTTGAATGATCGTATATATCCGTTGGCGCAAGCGTTTTATCGACCGCCTTTTCTCGACATGCATAATCGCATGAAAGAATTATTAGTGATTCTTGGAAGAATTGAACAGTGCTTCGTGCGGCCACCCCTTGTAAAACTTGGAAATGAAGAAATCGAAATACTTAAACTTGCAAGCAAAACTGCGGGTTTAAAAAAAGAATTCGAAGTCTAATGAGACTTTCACAGCACGATTGGAATACGCGACTGTCGTAAAAGTACAAATCTTTACATGATTTATTGTGCGTCGCACATGGATGGGCTCTCTGAGGAAAGATTAGGAAACCACATAGATTTATTCAAAATGGTAATCGTGGGATTCGTGCCAAAATGATCAATGGAACTCGCGCTGTTGGCGTTACTGGACAAGAGCTTGATCGAGAATTGTCAGAGAAATTTAACCCAGGGCGATGAGAGTTTAAATGCGAAATAGCGAAAAACACGCGGCATATTTGTAGACTGAATAACACTAGAGCCTCCAACGAATCATAAATATTTTTTCTGCGCTGCAAAAAAACGAATAGAAACTGTACTTTAACCCTATTACTTCTTCCTATATACTTCGCCGGACCTCGCTTATTGGTCTATACAAAAGTAATCGCAGTAAATTCCAATCACATAGGGAGATTTTAAATGGCAGCAATATTTCAATCGCTCGGACGTACGGTCATAGCCGGGCTAGTCATCTTGGTGGTCGCAGTGTTAATTACCACCGGAATGACGAGCTCCAGCTTCGAACTAAATCAGTACACAGTAAACTTTATTATGCGTTGGTTACACGTACTGGCAGGAGTAATGTGGATTGGTCTGCTTTGGTACTTCAACTTTGTGCAGATACCCTCGATGCCAAAGATTCCAGATGAACAAAAACCTGCGATTGGGAAAGTTATTGCGCCCACTGCATTGTTTTGGTTCAGATATGCAGCGTTGGCAACCGTCATCACCGGCTTGCTCTTAGCTCATCTATCTGGTGAGGGATATTTGGTTGGAGCGCTAAGCCTGCAAGCAGCTTATATCAAGATAGGTTTAGGTATGTGGATGGCTTTAATCATGGCTGCAAACGTGTGGTTTATCATCTGGCCAAACCAAAAGAAAGCGCTTGGTATCGTTTCGGTTGAAGCCGATGCAAAAGCTGCTGCCGCCAAGATGGCAATGATGGCCTCGCGATTCAATACAATGCTATCGATTCCAATGCTTTGGATGATGGTCGCTCAAACTCATGGTGCCTATTAATTGTGAGCTAATCAAAAAAGCCCGCTTGAAGAGCGGGCTTTTTTATTCTGTTAACTTAAAAGTACCCGACAGTCCTCAACAAGATTCTGAATGAGGTTCGATACACTCTGACACTTTCCAAGTCTTGATCCCTGGCCCGACCACATCACCATGAAATCACGATTCTCTTGTTTATCTGCGAGAGCACGTAATTTAGAAGACAAAGAATATTGGTAAGGATAAGGTAGAAACGATTCGTCTAAAACTTCTAATTCAGCCACGTACCGATTGGGAATTGCGCGAGCTGGCTTGCCAGATATCGCACGCGTGATTAACGTGTCTTCTGAATGCGTCTCTCTAAGTTGTTTTTTCCACTCCTGGGAAACTGAAAACTCGTCGCAGGTTAAGAACGCTGTCCCCATTTGTACCCCAGACGCGCCGAGTTGCAACGCCGCGGTAACTCCACGGGCATCCATGATCCCCCTGCTGCAACCACCGGGACAGATACCGAATCAACCACTTGAGGTACCAAGGCAAATAAACCAACATTGGGAGGCACGTCAGGAGACAAAAACTTCCACGATGTCCCCCCGCTTCAAATCCTTGTGCGATGACCACATCTACTCCAGCGGCTTCGAGCTCGATCGCCTCTCTGACTGTTGTGGCCGAACACAACACCCTCGCACCGTTCGATTTTGCAAACTCCACCAAATCAGCAGAGACGCCGAAGTGAAAACTTATCACTGGGACTTTTTCTTCCACCAATACTGCTAACTGATCCCAAGTCGGCCCATAAATATTTTCTAGCTCTGGCAAACCCCCAAGATTGAGCTCATCGTGATAACCCAGCACTAGATCCCGTAACTTCGGGCTAGGAGCTATCCCCTCATCCGTTGTTTTTTCCGAGATCGTAAATAGATTTACATTAAAGACCGATACACCCGCATCCCGAATCTCTCGGATCGAACGACGTAAGGCATCGAGTTTGAAATTCGCAGCACCTAAACTAGCCAGCACACCACAATGACCCGTGGCGATCGTGCTATTTACATTTGTTACCCCGCCATCGGCGCTTGGATAATCGGGTGATTAATACCAAAAATCTCTAGAAGTCGTCTGTCTTTCCACATCTACTCAACGCTAAATTTCACAAACTAATTGGAGGATAATATACAATCTGGAAGCAGTTAAACAAAAACTATCTCGAATTTGTAAAGGTCAAAGTTAAAACTATGCGCAACCTAAGCTCGCTCGCATTCGCAATCATCGCTCTCCTAGTTACTCCAAACCTACTTGCGGATGGCTCCGAGCTGATCGGTGCATGCGCACATTGTCACGGAACCGATGGGAACTCAAGCTCTGGTCAATACCCTAGTCTTGCAAAACAGAATAAAGAGTACATCGTAAAGCAACTCAAAGACTTCAAAGCTGGACACAGAAAAAACGGGCAAATGTCTCCGATGGTCGGAATTCTTGAGGAAAGCGATATGGTTCTGCTCGCCGCTTATTACAACGACCAAAATCCTGCCAAACAAAAGGGAATAGACGGCGAATTAGTAAAGATGGGACAAAAATTCGCCAAAGAACTTGGTTGCGCAAGCTGCCACAAAGCTAACTATCGGGGTGCCGCAGAAATTCCGCGGCTAGCCAGACAAAAACGTGTTTATCTCGAAAAATCGATGATAGATTTTCGTGATGGTAACCGCACAAATGCCGACGACACCAAGATCGATGCAATGAAGACGTTGACAGACGAGCAAATCGTCGCGATTTCACATTACTTAGCGGGGATGTAACTTTAAGTCACTTCCCCGAGAACGGAAAGTTAACTAGCGGATCTTTCCCCGAAACAAGATCGGCAACTGCCGAGCCAGATCCACAGGCTAGGGTCCACCCTAATGTCCCGTGTCCAGTGTTAAGGTAAACGTTCTTGTGAGCTATCCTACCAATGTAAGGCACATTTGATGGCGTCGTTGGTCGCAGGCCCGCCCATCGGATTGCGCGAGAATAATCGAGGCCTGCGCTTGGAAACATCGACTTGACACGAGAGGCTATTGCATCACACCGTTCTAAATTGATGCTCGTATCAAACCCATTCAACTCGGCTGTCCCCGCCATCCTGAGTTTATCTCCAAGTCTAGACATCGCTATTTTTCCACTCTCGTCAGTAATACATACTGTTGGAACGCCGGAAGGATCCGTGACCGGGACCGTAAGGGAATAACCTTTCACAGGAAACACTGGTAAATCCACGCCAAACAATTTAGTTATAAATGGACTGTGGCAACCGAGCGCAACTACAAAAGCATCACCTTCCACGGTTCCATTACCACTTGCTTCTTTGATCCGAACACCGGTAATACCCGAGTTCGCTTCGACAAAACCCGTAATCTCCGCACGATAAAGAAACTCGACTCCAAATTTCTCTTTCGCAAGAGCACTCAAGCGCTGCGTAAATACATGCGCATCTCCCGATTCATCATCGGCTGCATACGTCGCACCAACGATTGGCAGCAGCCTCGAGCCCTTGAAGGCAGGTTCTATCTCACAGATTCTCGAGTAGTCACAGATAGAAATTTGTAGGCCATGCTCCGTTAAGTTATGGATACGTTTGCAAGCTGCAGAAAACTCTTTCTCATCTGTATGAATCTGCAAAATCCCGCGGGTAACTTCGTCATACTGAATACCCGTCTCCCCACGCAAAGACTGAAGTTTTTCTCTGCTGTAAATCCCCAAACGGAGAATATCGAGAGTATTTTTCTTTGTCCTACCAGGGAGGCACTCAATTAAAAACCGTAATGCCCATGACCATTGACGAGAATCCGCTCGCAAACGAAATTTGAGTGGAGCATCCTCACGACCAAGCCACTTGATAATCTTCGCAGGAGCCCCCGGATTTGCCCACGGCTGCGCTTGGCTGACCGAAATCTGACCACCATTCGCAAAACTGGTAACGAGACCAGACGCAGGCTCACGGTCAATTACCGTGACGCGATGCCCTTGTTTTGCTAGATACCATGCGGCGGTGACTCCAATTACTCCAGCACCAAGTACAACGACTTTCATACGATAAATTATTTAAAAATTTTTTGATTACTACTGAGCAACCCAAGCTCCGTCTGACAAAATGTCCGTACCTGTAATAAACGAAGCCCCCTCCGAACAGATGAACTTCGCGATCTCACCGATCTCCTTTGGTTCCCCCATCTTCTCGCCGGCACTGCCGAGAGAATTTGCTCGTTCTTAGTAGGATCTGCCCTCAAAGGAGCAGTGAGATCCGTTGCATAAAATCCTGGGCCAATGGCAACGACATTAATACCGTCGTCAACCAACTCAAGCGCCATCGACTTCGTGATCGCTAGAACACCATGCTTGGTAGCACAGTAGGCTGCGCGGCCAACACTACCAACACGCGCCATGATCGAAGTGATATTAATGATTCTTCCCCACTTATGAGTTTTCATTTGTGGAACAAAAGCTCTCGAGCAGAGAAAAACCCCAGTCAAATTTGTATCAACGACGGTATTCCACTCATCCAGACTGAATTCGTGAAGATTTTTACGTATAGCGGTTCCCGCATTATTAACAAGGATATGCGCATCGCCTACTTGCGATTTAACATCCTTTGCCAGCTTTTCCACCTCGTTTTCTTTTCTTACATCGCAAGTCAAAACGATTGAATCCGTTCCCTGCTCCGACAAAAGATCGCGAGTTTCATTTAGCTTTTCCACATCGCGTCCTACACACGCGATCGTTGCCCCCACACCCCCAAGACTCAATGCCATCGCTCGCCCTAGGCCACGCCTGGCTCCTGTAATTACAGCTACCTTACCTTCGAGAAAACGTTCGGACATGCCACCACCTCATTGTTACGCTAAAACCCCAGTATACAACCTCATAGATCGTGCGATTTTCGGATATAGTCTTACCCCATTACACCTTTACTAAACTGATTAAATTTTTCAATGGTTCAACGTAGGCACGAAAAACACTGGCCCAAGCACTTACCACAGACGCTTGACGTACCTGGTCACTCCTTATTCCAAAACCTAACAGAGACCGTATCGAAATTTCCAACCAAAGACGCTATCGTGTTCTACGGAAGGAAGATTTCTTATCAAGAATTGCTTGACACCACAAAAGCGCTATCCAGTTTTTTGATTGAGACTTGCAAAGTGAGTCCAGGTGACCGCGTTTTGCTCGACCTGCAATCATCCCCACAATTTGTCATAGGGTATTACGCAATACTTGGATGCGGCGCAGTTGTCGTTCCAGTAAGCCCGATGAATGTATCAAATGAGCTAGAGCATTACTTATCCGACTCGGACGCGAGAGCGGCAATCATTGGTCAAGATCTTCTCGCTGAATTTTCAAAGTTGCTAGATAAAAACGCGGTACACCTGATTGTTGCTCAGTATGCAGACTACGTCGAAGACACAAATCTATCTGAATATCCGAGCTTTATTTCGACCAATACTTCGATTCCTGAAACGAAAAATATCTCAATTTGGAAGACGGCAATCCAATCAACCAAAACCACATTGCTACCCAAAACAGAACCCAGTGATCTCGCGGCAATTCTCTACACTTCAGGGACGACAGGATTACCTAAAGGGTGTATGCATTCGCATGAAACAATCATGAGAACAGCCGTTGGTGCAGTTGTATGGGAAGAAATGGATTCAAACTCTCGTCTGTTATGTACGGCGCCTATGTTTCATGTCACCGGTATGCAGCACAGTTTGAATGCCGGAATCTTGGCGGGCGCGACTTTAGTGATCCTGCCCAGATGGAACCCGACGATGGCGGGCGCTTTGATTGAGAGATATGGATGCACGCATTGGGCGAACGTTCCTACGATGGTGGTTGATCTACTCGCAGACCCCGCAACGGCTAAGCGTGATTTAAGCTCAATGAAAAATATTTTTGGCGGAGGATCCTCTATGCCAGAGGCTGTTGCTCAAAAATTATTTGAGCGATGCGGTATTCGTTATATGGAAGCGTACGGGATGACAGAAACCATATCTCAGACCCATATAAATCCTCACCAAGAATTGCGTAAACAGTGCCTCGGTATCCCAACGTTCGACACTCTATCAACGGTCATCGACCCAGAAACACTCGAGGAGCTCGGCCCTAACGAAACTGGAGAGATTATCTCATCCGGCCCTCAAGTCATGATCGGGTATTGGCAGCGGGACGATGCGAATAAAGAGGCCTTTATCGATGTGGAGGGACATCGATTTTTTAGAACGGGGGACCTTGGTCGATACGATGAGGATGGATTTTTTTATATTTCCGATCGATTAAAACGCATGATTAACGCAGCGGGTTATAAAGTTTGGCCAGCCGAGGTAGAAATGACACTCTACAAACATCCTGGTATTAAAGAGGTGGCAATTATTTCGAGTCCTGACACTCGAAAAGGAGAAACGGTCAAGGCCGTTGTTGTTCCCCAAGACGAATTCCGAGAAAAAATATCGGGAGACGATATTATTAATTGGGCAAGAGAAAATATGGCGGCGTACAAGATACCGAGAAGCGTCGAATTTATAGACGCCTTACCGAGATCAGGAACAGGAAAAATCCAATGGCGACTTCTGCAGGAAAAAGAATGGGAAGGTAAATCTTGAGATGCGACGACTAAAAAACTATCGCAAAATTTCTCCGAACAGCATTGAGGTTATCTAATGAGTCAGATTAATTCATTAGAGCAGGAAATCGTTTCGGCGATCCGCGAATCTGAGAGCGAGATCATAGACCTGATAAGCAACCTTGTTTCACATCCAAGTCTCCTCGGTTACGAGAAAAGCGGGCAAGACTTCATGCAAGACCAATTCCTTCAATTGGACCTAGAGGTCGACCGCTTTGAGATTGATAACGATACCCTTTCAAAGGTTAAGGGCTATTCACCCCCGTCGGTGAGTGGAAAAATCATGAGAATGTCGTCGGAAAATATCGATCAAAAAAACAGACTGGCAAATCACTCATATTAAACGGGCATATCGATGTAGTACCCGTGGGCGCAGAAGAACTGTGGTCAAGCCCTCCATTTTCTCCAGTCGTGCGAAACGGTCGGATATATGGTCGCGGTAGTGGAGATATGAAAGCAGGCATAGCTGCTTACTTGGTGGCATATAGAGCAATCAAAAAGCTGGGCTATGTGCCTGCTGCGGATGTGATACTTCAGTCAGTAGTTGAGGAGGAGTGCACAGGAAACGGAGCGCTAGCGTGTCTTCACCGAGGTTATACTGCGGACGCCGCAATCATTCCCGAACCCTTCAACGAGACCATCATGTCTGCGCAGGTCGGGGTTATGTGGCTCCAAATCGAGGTGACGGGAAAACCTGCACACGTATTGAACGACACCAGTGGAATCAATGCCATTGAGAGCGCATTTCAAATTTGGCAGCACCTAAAAACACTCACAACCGATTGGAACGATCCTGCACGAAGACATCCCGCATTTGCTAAAACTAAAAATCCTATTAAATTTAATTTAGGAAAAATTCAAGGTGGAGAGTGGGCGTCATCGCTACCGACCAAATGCCGGATGGATATTCGATGTGGTTTCTTTCCAGATGAGGAACCAGATTCTATTCGTGCAGCTATTGAAAACCATCTCACGCGGAGTGTCAAAACTGACCTACGACTTGAGGGAGTCGACTACAAAATATCCTATGCTGGATTTCAATCGCCTGGATGCGTTGTCGATACGACATCACAACCAATACAAACTTTGGCGAGCGCGCATCACGATGTTCTCGGAAAAGAGGTGGAACTATTCGCAAGCGCTGCAACCACGGATGTTAGAACATTCGAAATATACGGAAAAATACCGGCCACGTGTTATGGGCCTGAGGCAACCAATATTCATGCGATAGACGAATCAGTCTCCATCGAAAGTTCTCTCAAGGTTGCTTCAGTACTGGCGATATTTATAGCGAGATGGTGTCAGCTCGAAAAAGTAACTACTTAGCTTTTAAAAAATCAAAGTCACACCCATCTGGCGCTTGAGTAACTGTCTCTCGATATAGCTTCGAGTACCCTCGTTCAGGAATTACGGGTGGCTGCCAACCACTTCGACGGCGTTGGAGCTCCGATGGCTCTACCAAAAGGTCAAGCACTTTATTCTTTACCGAAATACGAATCCGGTCACCGTTTTCTACGAATGCAAGATTTCCCCCCGAGGCAGCATCAGGTGATACATGAAGCACCACAGTCCCAAAAGCAGTACCGCTCATCCTAGCGTCCGAGATTCGTACCATGTCTTTCACCCCAGCAGACGCAAGCTTTTTCGGAATAGGCAAGTAACCAGCCTCGGGCATACAGGATTCACTCTTCGGGCCCGCGTTCTTTAAAACTAAAAAATCATCTGCAGTTACATCCAAATCTGGCGAGTCGATTCTTTCCGATAAATCTTCAAGCGAATTAAATACGACTGCTCGCCCCTCTTTTTCAAATAAATTTGGATCTGCCGCTGCGCGCTTTAATATTGCGCCAGTCGGTGCAAGGGACCCGAAAAGGGCAACCAACCCACCCTCTTTTTGGTAGGGATCACTGAAAGGTCGGACTACATCGCGATCAACCCAAGTAGGAGCCACCTTCAACCGTTCGCCTAACGTTTCTCCAGTCACAGTCATGCAGTCTAAGTTTAATTGTTCACGAAGCTCCCAAAGCACAACCTGAAGCCCACCTGCAGCAAATAAATCTTGCATGTAGTGCTCACCGGTTGGCTTGAGATTCACTAATACCGGAGTTTCATCAGAGAGACGATTGAGCTTCTCAAGTGATAGTTCGATACCACAACGTCCAGCTACTGCTGCTAAATGAATCACCGCATTTGTTGAGCCACTGATCGCCAACAATACGCGTAGGGCATTCTCGACTGAGTCTTCAGTTATGACTGACCTGGGCAGCGGCCCCCGATCAACCGCCATTTCCATTGCTCTCTCGCCACATGCTTCAGCAAGCCGCAATCGATCCGCATGTACCGCAGGAATCGCCGCACTATTTGGAAGTCCCATTCCAAGCGCCTCAGTGATGCTTGCCATCGTGCTCGCAGTTCCCATAACCGCACAACTACCAGCCGTCGTCGCTAACTTACCTTCGATTTCGTCGATTTGCGCATCTGAGATTTCGCCCGCTCTGTAACGCCCCCAGAATCTTCGGCAGTCCGTGCACGCCCCCAAGCGCTCTCCTTGAAAAGGCATCGCGAGCATGGGTCCCGTTACAAGCTGAATACTCGGTATATTAGCCGACGCCGCCCCCATAAGTTGGGCTGGAACGGTTTTGTCACAACCCCCAATCAGCACGCACGCATCCATTGGCTGCGCTCGAATCATCTCCTCGACATCCATCGCCATCAGATTTCGGAATTTCATGCTGGTGGGAGAGAGAAAGACTTCCCCCAGGGAGGTAGTCGGAAAGTCGATCGGTAACCCTCCACGCTTCAATACACCCCGTTTAACTGCCTCGACTAACTCTGGCATTGAACGATGACAATTATTGAAACCGCTGGGAGATGTTGCGATACCGATGATTGGTCGATCAAGGGAGTCTAAAGAATACCCCATAGACCTAGCAAACGATCTTCTCAGATAGGCAGCAAACCCGGGATCGCCGTAATTCGTAAGATTCCCTTTAATGCCCAAAGTCTTATTTTTTTTACTCATTCGTGAAGCCACTACCCTGTTCTACGTGATACATAGCCACGCCAGATATGAATGCCAGCCAAAACCGGAAATGCAAGACCGAGGACCCAATGAAGAATGGACGTGAAATCTCGAATTGACTCGTCGCTTAGGTAATATAAAAAATATCCAGATAGACTCAGCACCGTCATTACTGTGAAAAAAATAATACCGGTAGCAATATTACGATTTAGAGCCCAAGCGCGTGGGATATGTCCGGGAAGAACCGAACCAAAACCAATGAGCATCAGGGCGGCTGAAATTCCGTGCACTTTCAGTAACAGAGGCTCTACCGGATGATGCAACAACCCGAATTCTCCCTCCACTCGCACAAAATGATGAAGGTATACCCATATAATCCCCGATAAGGTGAGCACGCTACCTACGATATAGAGGTAAACACGCTGAATATTTCCAAGCCTCATTGCAATTGTCGTCATGACGCTAATTTATCACCGAAAATCCGTCTGTCGTAATTAAAAACGCTTTAGCGTCCAAGTTTCTTAATAACGAGGATGAAGCATTACCCATAAGCAGTGCACACTTAGCAAGCGCATCAGCATCGAGACACGTCGCCGCAATAACCGATGCAGATTCGTTTTTCGATACTATCTCACCAGTGCTACCATGATATACCACCCCCGATTGCTCGAACCCTGAACTATCTCGCATTCGGGCACTGGTCGCAAAAAGCTTTATCACAAACGCTTAAGGAGGCGACCGAATAATCAGGTCTGCTCGGATCACGCACATAGACCTCGACAGGCTCTCCGATTGCTCGTAGATCCCCACCCGCATTTACACACACCGATGAAACACCTTCGCTAAAAATAAATTCTGCGGCGATATCAACAGCATAACCTTTCGCAATTCCTCCAAGGTCGATCGTACCGGAAGCATATTTTTTAATAACAGTTTGATCTGAGAAGGCTATGACCTCAGTGAGCGGTATCTGATCTTTTACAACATTAAATGCACCACTACTTATTCGGTAAAAATCTTCAGCCTTCCGAAGAACGAAGATTGTTCGCGGATCAATATCCAAAGGCTGGTTAGTTTTTGCCCGATTTATACGACTGACATCACTAAGAGGATCAAAATAACTTAAGAGATTCTGGATATCTGAAATACGTTCGAATGCAGTAGTAGCGAGCGCCTGTAAGCGCTCCTCATCATCTCCTGATATCGAAATTTCAACAATTGTCCCTAGAAAAGGACGCGCTCGCTTAATGGTCGCGTAGGAACAAATCATAAGTCGCGAGCACTCGGTTGACGCCTTCAGTAATGTGCCGGCAAGAGAGCGTCGCGCCTGAAATATTTTTTATCTCATCTCCAAGACCAAAAACTTTTCCTGGTTTTCTTCCCTTAAATTGAGCTCGCCACGCAGGATTTCTGATCTCGTAACCATAACTTTCTCGATACACAAGTATCTCAATTTGAAGTACTGTGCCGTCCTTATCAAGTGCAATCGCATAGGTGATGAACTGATGCTTTCCAATCACCTCATCAACTACAAAATACCCAGAGGGTTCTCCGTCTCGAAAAACTTTCCAAACTGGCAAGACATCTCTTTCGACCTGCACCTTTGAGGCCACCTTTATAGCATTACGGGCAGCACCATCGAGACTTAGATCCGCGCGCTCAAATTGAGCGGATTTACCAAACATAATTTTTTGCGCCTGCTCAACTGTCATGTACTCCGCCGCAAAAACTGGTGACGCCGCAGCGATGCCGACTAGTGGGAGCGCTGCAATTTTGATCCAATCATGTTCCATAAAAATTTACGTCTCAGATACTTGTGGACAGGACTACCTTACCACTAACTTTTTTTGCATTAAATCATTTAATGCACTAGCAGCTTGAGACAAAGGATAAACCTTATGGATGTGAGGCCGAACAAGGCCCTTCTCATACATCTGTACAAGCTCACGATTATTTTGGTTATTTAGATCTGACTCCCTTCGAGTAAACTCACCCCAGAACACACCTACAATAGAGCAGTTTTTTAATAGCGCAAGGTTCAGCGGGATTTTTGGAATTGACCCAGCCGCAAATCCGACGACTAAGAATCTCCCCTTCCACGCCATATCTCGAATAGCCAACTCAGATGTGGCTCCGCCAACCGGATCATAAATAACATCCACACCTCTACCGCCTGTTATTTCCTTCACACGCTGCCGAAAATCCTGATCAGCGTAATTGATTAAATCATCTGCGCCGTTCGATTGACAAATCTGGAGTTTCTCCTCGCTAGACGCAGCGGCGATTACCCGAGCTCCCATCGCTTTGCCCAGTTGGACTGCAGCAAGCCCCACCCCACCAGAGGCGCCAAGTACGAGTAGTGTTTCACCAGATTGAAGCGCGGCACGATCTTTCAACGCGTGGTAACTCGTACCATAGGTCAGTATAAAAGCTGATGCTTCTTCAAAATTCATTTGATCTGAAATCGGGATGAGCCGATCAGAGCCGACCACCATTTCCTCGGCAAATCCTCCCCAAGTGTTAAAAGCAATGACTCGATCACCGACCTTTACATTTGTGACTCCAGTCCCAACGCTTTTGATCACCCCGGCAACTTCCCCCCGGGGAAAAATGGTAGATCTGGTTTGTATTGATACTTTCCCTGAATGATTAGCGTATCTGGAAAATTGACACCACAAGCTTTTACCGATAACAAAACCTCACCCTCAGCAGGAATCGGTGACTCCACCTCCTCAACGACCAATGAATCAGGCATCCCTAAAGTCTTACATAACACCGCACGCATTCACATTCCCTCTATCCATTTTCATTTAAATCCCACAATCGACGATTCTTTAACTTCACTAACTTCCAGCACCCCTCAGAATTCGCTCAACCTGTCGCCACCCTGCCTCAGCCATCGGCTTGGCACGCTTGCCTTGTTCCTCCGCATGCGCACTCGCTGCAGTACCGTCTTTCACTCGACCCATAATCCCCTGCAAGATTCCAGCAAGTCTGAACATGTTATAGGCGATATAAAAATCCCAATCCTTGATGACATCTCGCCCCGTCTGTTTGCAGTAACTCTCTACGTATGCTTGCTCCTCTGGAATACCCGTAGTTCGATGGTCCACTCCATTGATTCCCCTAAATTCACCAGGTGTTAACCGCCAATACATACAGTGATATGCAAAATCCGCTACAGGATGACCTAGGGTTGAGAGTTCCCAGTCGAGTACCGCCAGGATTCGAGGCTCTGTCTTATGAAAAATAACATTATCAAGGCGATAGTCGCCGTGAACAATCGATACATCCTCATTGGTCGGAATGTTTTTTGGCAGCCAATCAATCAAGTTCTCCATCGACTCAATATGCTCTGTTTCTGACGCTCGATACTGCTTCGTCCACCGTGCTATTTGTCGCTCTATGTAATTTCCAGGACGACCGTAATCCTCCAAACCAACAGCTACATGATCAACAGAATGAAGCGCCGCAATAACTCGATTTAATTCTTTGTAAATTTGATTTCGCTCTTCCGAACTACTATCGGGCAGCGTTCCATCCCACATCACTCTCCCATCTACAAAATCCATGACGTAGAACGCAGTGCCCAAGATTGAGTCATCCTCACAGAGGCAAAATGCTTTGGCTACCGGCACATCAGTTTGGTTAAGCGCCGATATGACTCGATACTCACGATCTACCGCGTGCGCTGAGGGCAGCAACTTCCCTGGCGGCTTACGGCGCAGGACGTATTTACCGCTAGGTGACGCCAACAAAAAGGTGGGGTTTGACTGCCCACCGCTAAACTGCTCAACAGTGAGCGGGCCTTGAAAACCTGGGATTTGCTGCCGAAGATAATTCTCCAATTTTGCTGTGTCAAATTGATGCTTCTCATCAACAGCTTTTGTTCCTACAAACTGGTCATGCATGTTCAATCTTCTCCTATATCCCCAATTATCGCATGCTCTCGACGTGCTAGACTGACGGACTGAAATTTTAGATAAAGCGATGAACACTTTCAAAGAAAAGGTAGCGGTAATCACCGGTGGAGCGAGTGGGCTTGGATATGCTATGGCCTCGCGTTTCCTGAAAGAAGGAATGCGTCTTGTGATTGCGGATATTGAAGAACCAAGGCTCCAAAGCGCGGTACGCCAACTGAGAGATGCTGGTGGAAAAGTACTAGGAGTAGCGGGTGAGGTCTCACAGGGTGCTGACGTTGAAAATCTAGCTAAAAAGACACTTGAGGAATTTGGTGGCTGCCATATTATTTGCAATAACGCGGGGGTGGCGCCAAGTGGTGTTATTTGGGAGCACACAACGGAAGATTGGCAATGGGCGATGGGTCCCAACGTCTGGGGAGTTATCCACGGCATCAGAGTGTTTACCCCCATTCTCATTGAGCAAAACGAGCCAGCGCATATAATGAACACAGCTTCCGTATCGGGATTGCTATCTTTCGCCGGAATGGGTCTTTACTGTATGACCAAGCATGCAGTTGTTACCATGACGGAATGCCTCAAGCATGATCTCTCATTAGCAACGGAGCTCGTTAAATGTTCGGTGTTGTGCCCTGCTTACGTACCAACACAGATTGCAGAATCAGAAAGAAACCGTCCAAAAAATCTTGTAGGCAATAGAACAAAAACAGATGAAGATATCGCAAGAGAAAACAATCTCAGGAAGGCTGTGAGCTCTGGAAAAATTTCAGCTGAAGCAGTTGCTGATCTAGTTCTGACGGCAATCATTGATGAAAAATTTTACATTCTCCCCATGAAAAAATAAAAGGAGCCATAGAGTCACGAATGCAAGATATCCTCGAGGATCGAACTCCATTAGATACATCCAGATAACGGGCATCACTCGAGTAGAGATTTTCTCGTTTCAGAGATAAAATGCGCGCCCTAAAGACAAACGATTAACGAGAAAAATAAGTGGAAGCGCCTGATCTCCAAATAAAAGAACCCCGTAGACGCCGCACGTTTGCAATTATTTCGCACCCCGATGCGGGGAAAACAACCCTTACTGAGAAACTACTTCTTTTTGGTGGAGCAATTCAGGCTGCTGGTACCGTCAAAGCGAGGAAATCCAGCAAGTATGCAACTTCCGACTGGATGGCAATTGAAAAAGAAAGAGGCATATCCGTTGCAAGCTCAGTTATGCAGTTTGAGTACAAAGATTGTGTTATCAATCTCCTCGATACCCCAGGTCACCGAGATTTCTCTGAAGATACGTACCGTGTTCTCACCGCAGTGGATGCCGCGCTCATGGTTATTGATTGCACGAAAGGCGTTGAACCTCAGACGATCAAACTACTTGAGGTTTGTCGCCAGCGGAACACCCCAATCATCACCTTCATCAATAAGCTCGACCGGGAAGGCAAGCACCCTTTAGAGTTAATTGACGAAATTGAGAGCGTAATGAACATTCATTGCGCACCTATTACGTGGCCGGTCGGAATGGGAAAGCGGCTGGGTGGAATCTACGATATCGGCAAAGACGAGATGCTCGTATTTGACCCGGAGGCGAGTGATCAAAAAAATGTGAAAGTTGTAAAGGGTTTGGGAGACGATGCGCTTCGCGGAAAATTTAGCTCGGAAATTGATGATACAGAAGAGGAAATTTCGCTAATTAAAGACGATGGTCGAGCATTTGACACTGAACACTTTTTAGAGGGTGAGCTCACCCCAGTTTTTTTTGGTTCCGCAATGAATAATTTCGGGGTGGTCAAAGTCTTGGATGCGCTCGTCGAGGAAGCGCCTGCACCGAAACCCAGAAAATCAATAGAAAGAACCGTAGCGCCTGAAGAAGAGAATTTCTCGGCGTTTGTCTTTAAGATTCAAGCAAACATGGACCCGCAACACCGAGATCGTATAGCGTTTCTGAGGATATGCTCCGGCCGATTTAATCGTGGAATGAAACTCACTCATGTCCGAAGCGGTAAAGACATACGGGCCAGTCAGGTAGTAAGTTTTCTTTCTCAAAGACGAGAGACTGTTGAAGATGCATGGCCAGGCGATATCATTGGACTCCTCAATCATGGAAGCATCGATATTGGCGACACCTTCACCGTTGGTGAAAAACTTAATTTCACAGGAATACCTTACTTTGCACCCGAACTTTTCCAAGGAGTAACGTTAAGGGACCCACTCAAAAGTAAGCAATTACAAAAAGGCCTTCAGCAGCTCGGGGAGGAAGGAGCCATCCAGGTGTTCAAGCCGATCGTCGGGAACGAAATCATCCTTGGAGCCGTAGGATTACTCCAATTCGAGGTTGTGGCACACCGACTGAAAGCGGAGTATGGAGTTGACGCGACGACACGCTCGATGAGTTTTTATGGGGCACGTTGGGTTACCAGCGAGAATAGCAGGAAACTTATCGACTTCGAAAAACAATTAGCAGGTAACCTGGCTCACGATGCCTCTGGAAGCTTGACGTATCTGGCAACATCAAAACCCAACCTTGACTTAACAATGGAGCGCTGGCCCGATATTAAATTTCACAGTATCCGAGAACACGCGCAGAAACTCGCAAGCTAGCGCTTGTTTCGAACAATAAAATCCTTCATTCGAGAAATTCCAGCTGAAATATTTTCATTCGAAGCCGCGTAGCTAAATCGCACATGCTGCCCATCACCCGGGACTCTTGGCCCGAAATGGATATCCGCCAACACTGCCACGCCCGTTTCATTCAGTAGACGTTTTCTAAATTCCTCGGAATCTTTAACACCAATCATCTCACAAGCCTCAGTGACGTTTGGCCAGGCGTAAAACCCGCCACCCGGCGACAAGCAAGTCACTCCAGGGACATCATTTAGAAGACCCACGGTCAACGCACGTCTTTCAAGGAATTTTTCGCGCATAAAAGTTGCGCCACTCTGATCTCCGCTGAAAGCCTCAACTCCTGCCCACTGACTGATTTGTGAAGCACAGGACTCGGTATTGGTCACCCACTTAGTAAATACCGGAGCAAGAGCGCGATTAGCCGCAAACCCTAGCCGCCAACCGGTCATCGCCCAAGTCTTTGAACCACCATCACAGACGATCGTTCTATCCAACATTTCTGGAAAACTAGCGATAGAGGTAAAAGGCTCTTCGTAACAGAGCTGAGAATATATTTCATCCGAGAATATCCAAATGTTTGGATGATCTTTCAATATGTCGACGATCAACTGGAGATCTTTCTTAGGAACGATCCCACCCGTCGGGTTCTGCGGCGAATTTAAGATTATTAACTTCGTTCGGTCAGTGATTTTCTCGTTGAGTTCGTTCGGATCAAAACTAAAGCCACGGGACTCTCTAAGCTGGATAGGTACTGGTACCGCACCGTTCGCTTTAATTTGAGACTCATAGATCGGGAAACCAGGGTTCGGGTATATCACTTCATCACCCTTGCCAAAGTCCGTTGTAGCGAGAATCGAATACATAATAAACGGCTTTGCCCCTGCCCCAACAACAATATCATTGGCCTCAAAGCTCGTTCCCCTGGTTCGGTTCAGGTACCCACAAATTGCCTCTCTAACCTCTACTATTCCAGCTGATGGGGTATATCCATGCTTACCTGCCTTGATCGCCTCAATACCCGCTCGTTGAATATTTTCCGGGGTGGGAAAATCTGGTTGCCCAATACAGAAGGACAAGATGTCCTTACCTTGCCGCTGAAGTTCGCTAACTTCTGCTAAAACTACGAACGCATTCTCTGTTCCAAGACCGCTCGAACGTTGTGAGATTGAAGGCATCTTTAATTCCCCCGGTTGACCTAACTGCGCATTTTCTAAATAAAGTTTTGCGCCCGCGTTTTTAAAGGCGCTGAGTCTACATCAAAAAATGTCTTCGCAGTAGGCCGAAATATTTTCTTTGTCTGGCGCCAATAAGTTAGTCCCTGCCAGAAACCAGGCCTGCATTCGCGGAATTTAGAGGCGAATCCTGCTAAAGTAACCGTTGATTCAGAAGAAATTAGCAATACCACTGATGGAAGGATCGGAAATGTCTGAAAACAAAGATAAAAAAACTGCAGAGAAGGCGGAAAACCCGTCTCGAAGAAATCTCATTAAGTCGACGATTGGCGCGGCGATTATTGCAGCCCCTTTTATTCGAAACGCGGAGGCTGCAAAAACTACGACGTGGAAAGTACAAACGAGTTGGGACGCTGGAACAACCGGATATAAGCTCTTTGAAACTTGGGCTAACAGCTTCAAAGAAAAATCAGGTGGGGAACTTGATATTAAGCCCTTCGCCGCGAAGTCTGTCGCAGCTGATAACAGTGCGTTATTCGATGCGGTTAGAACTGGTGTTCTCCAAGCGATGAATCCGTTTACGATTTATTGGTCCGGAAAAATCCCAGCTTCCGTGTTCCTAACCTCTTATCCTGCCGGGCCAGATCAAACTAGCCACTGGGATACGATGTTCTATGGTCTAGGTATGCTAGAAATGACTCGAGAAATTTTCAAGAAAAAAGGTCTCTTCTACGTTGGACCAATCCAGCATGATGCGAACATCATTCACTCGAAGAAGCCTGTAAACAGTTTGAAAGACCTGAAAGGTATGAAAATACGCTTACCGGGAGGAATGGTATCGCAAGTATTTGACAAATTTGGTGCGAGTACGACGAGCCTTCCAAGTTCTGACATCTATCCTGCGCTTGAAAAAGGCACAGTAGATGCTGCTGACTATGTTGGACCAGCGATCAACTATGACTTGGGTTTTGCAGAAGTTACCAAATACATCATTTGCGTTGGCCCTCCAGGACAAACGTCACTCTACCAGCCAGTCGATTTGATGGACTTAACGGTCAACATGCGCGCATGGAAAAGACTTTCAGATAAGATGAAAGTGTTCGTTGAGGAGCAGGTTCAAACGTACTCTGTACATCATTACGTCACTATTCAAAAAGCGAATACCGTAGCGATGAGCAAGTTTTTGAGTAAAGGCACAACCGTATCCCGCCTCTCTTCAGATGACGTATCTCAGTTTCGTAAAGCAGCAATACCCGTCTGGTACGAGTGGGCAAAGAAAGATAAGGATGCCTCCAAAATATTCAAACTTCAGCAAGATTTTATGCTGAACCCTTACATGGGTTACTTGAGTGAGGCAGACGTTAAGGGCCAGAAACTTTGATTGAAGAGCGAATATAATCTAAACAAAACGGCGGATACATTTTATCCGCCGTTATAGTATCCATATCAATCAGGAGATAAGAACTATGGATCAAACCACGAATTTTGTACTTCCCCATTGGATTTACTGGGGATGGCTTGCGATCATGCCATTACTTTTTATGTGGATCTCGAAAGGTGCTCGCATTGGCGAACTGCAACCGAAAGACAGCGAATACGCAGCAAGCACACTAACCAAGTTTCTTGATTGGACCTCAAACGCATCCGGATTATTTGTATCACTTTGGACGGTGAATGCGGTTTGCGTTTACTTCTACGAGGTCATTTCTCGCTATGTTTTTGATGCCCCTACGATTTGGGCACACCAATCCTCCTACTTGCTCTTTGGTATGCAATACCTGCTAGCGGGAGGATTCGCGTTACTACATGGCGATCATGTAAGGGTAGATGTCGTTTACATCAAACTACCTAAGCTCGGGCAGATTGGGATGGATATTTTCACATCGATATTCTTTTTCATTTTCTCTCTCGCGCTGGCTGGAACTTGCTGGCGATTCTTCTTTGACTCATTTGATATGGCCGAAGTCACGGAAGAAACTTGGCAAGTTCAAATGTATCCAGTTAAGGGGATGATGGTGTTTGGGGCTATTCTCTTGACCCTGGCAGGAATATCAAAGCTTATTAAAGACATCCAACTCTTTAGAAAGACAGCCGGAGGTGCGGCATGAGTACGTCCACTATGTCTCCAAATACGCAAAGCTCAAGTGGGCTTTGGAAATGGATAATGATTCTTGCAACAGTTGGACTGTTGTTCGTCTGCTTTGTCGAGCTCGTCAATATTCTTTTCTACGATCCATACGAGGATGAACGGTTTCTTTTCTCATTCGCTGAAATCTTAATGGATACAGAGATCGAGGCGCTGACGTTCTTAATGTTTGGGTCTCTGGCACTACTGTTGATGGCAGGGTTGCCAATGGCTTTTGTTGTCGGCGGACTTGGGGTAGCCTTTATTTACCTTGTCGGCGGACAAACGATGGTCAACATCATACCGACGAGAATCTTTCCGTTAATGTCAAACCCCGATCTTGCGGCAATTCCACTCTTTATCTTCATTGCTTCGATGTTAGAAAAGGCTGGCCTTATCGAGGAAATGTTTGATGTCGTTTATAAATGGATGGGGGCCTTAGTGGAGGACTTGCTGCAGCAACTATCCTCGCGTCAACCATTCTCGCGGCTATGGTTGGGGTCATTGGCGCCGCCGTTGTGACGATGGGTATCATCGCTCTGCCGGCAATGTTAAAGCGTAAGTACGACCACAAAATTGCGCTGGGATCGATAATGGCTGGAGGAACCCTGGGGATATTAATTCCTCCCTCAATTCTTGCGATCTTGTATGCAGTGATCGCGCAGCAATCAGTGGGACAACTCTACCTTGGATCGTTAGTTCCAGGTCTGATGCTCTCGGGTCTTTATATTGCGTACGTGGTGATCCGCTCACTTCTCAACCCCAAACTTGGACCACCATTACCAAAAGAAGAGCGTGTGAGTTTTGGAGAAAAATTCGACTTTTCAAAAATCTATTAGCCCCGATCGTGCTGGTCTTTCTGGTTTTAGGGCTGCTCTTTGGGGGAATAGCAACTCCTGTGGAGGCAGCGGGAATCGGCTCCTTTGGCGCGATGATTGTGTCGATGATGCACAAACGTTTTTCGCTTGAAGCGTTGCGAGATGCGTCAATCACCACTGCTCGCGCATCCGCAATGGTGTTATGGATTATTTTTGGAGCATCGGTTTTCGTCGGATTTTTTATACTCCAGGGCGGTCAGGATTTCATAACAGAAACAATCCTTGGAACTGGATTGAGCCCTTACGGGGTGTTGCTTCTAATGATGGTAATCCTGGTGTTCCTCGGGATGTTTCTTGATTGGGTCGGAATTTTGTTACTCACGGTCCCAATTTTCGTACCGATCATTCAGTCACTGACCTTCGATGGACTGTTTGGATTACCTGGCGTTAGCAGCGATGTGGTGGTCTTGTGGTTCGGGGTAATTTACTTGGTGAACATGCAAATGTCATTTTTGAGTCCGCCATTTGGATATGCGCTCTTTTACCTAAGAGGCGTTTGCCCACCTGAAATCAGTATGGCGACGATCTTTAAATCGGCATTGGTCTTCTTAGCGATTCAAGTGCTAGCTGTCTTCTTGTGTGTGCTGTTCCCCTCAATCATCACGTGGCTACCCCAAGCAGTCTACGGGTAATAGAATTACACGCAAAACACAAAAAGCCCGACGGTGTCGGGCTTTTTTATTTGATCATTAATATTAAGACTTCGACCACGGATCGATCTTGAAAATAAATCGCTGGATAAATTGAGGTCCCTTTTCGCAAAAACGTCTGAACTGCCAACCTCTAACTTTCTCAAGAATCTCCTTATCAAAAACACCAGGGTGATCGGCAAAAATCACCTTCGCGTCCGTCACATAACCATCATCGTCTACGGTTATGAGTACCTCAATCTCTCCCTCAATTTTTTTATCTTCTGCCGCACGTGGATACACCGGGAACGGTTTCTTACTAACCGGGCAAGGATCTTGAAAAACCGACGGTAGCGGCGGAAGCTCTTCCTCTTTTTTCTTCTTCTTGGGCTTCAGCTCCGGCTTTGGGAAAGCAATCTTCGCTGGAATCTCATTCGGCAATGGCTTCGGCTGCACAAGACGAACCGTATTCTTTATTTGTTTGAGCTCTAACTCTGGTTTCTCTTCCTCTTTTTTTCGTATTTGATTGTTTGGTTTAATTTCGGGTTTAGGAAGTGGTTGGTCGAGTTTTACCGTCATAACTGGTTTAGGTTTCGGTTTTTCAAATACATCCATTAACCCTTGCCAATTAAGCCAGTAGCCCCCCACTGGAAATAAAAACTCAATGATGAGGGCGATAAGAAACGCTTTCCATAGCGCTAGGCTTCTCTCCGATTGAACTTCATTGCTACTCCATAATGGAGTAATTTTTCGGTGACGTCGAAAGAACATGAGATATCTAAGAATTATTGCCCCGAAGCTATTGCAGCAATCCCTACCGAGTTGATACCTGCGCCACGAACGCTATCCATTGCATCGATTAACGTGGATAGAGGCACATCCTTGTCGCCAGCAATAATTACGGCAACCTTACGGTTCTTTTTTAAATCCATCAATTTAGTCGTCAACTCAGAGGACGAGACGGTTTGCCCATTTACAATGAATTGATTATCTTTTTTCACTCCCACCGTGATCGTGGCCTCTTTAATCTCCTCGGTGGTCTTCGAGCCAGGTAAGTTCATATCCACTCCCGTCCCGGCGATCATCTTCAGCGATATCACCACAAAGAAAATCAATAAAAACATCATGATGTCAATCATCGGGATGACTTCGACACGCGGTCGATCAGCATCCAGATAACTTTTTCTTCTCGTCATAATTTTTGCTCCCGCTAAAAGCAGATGAGATCAGGATTAGGATTCTTTTGAACCACCACCAAAAAATCGATTTAAGAGCATCGTTTTTATCAAGTCCATTTGGTGCATAGCCAAGCGAGTACGTTTATTGAAATGGTTTAAGAATAAAACTGCGACAATCGCAATCAATAAACCCGCTCCAGTAGCTACTAGAGCCTCTGCGATACCACCGGTTACCATCTTCGTCGTATTTTCTGTTGAGCCAGTAGTGCCCAATACATCAAATGCATGAACCATTCCAATAATGGTTCCAAGTAGACCCATTAGAGGTGCTAGCGTGACAGACGTATCTAATACCCAGATACTTTTATCAATTTTCGGCAGCTGCCACATAATAGATTCTTCTAGTTGACGATCCATCGCCTCTGGATTGTCGCGGCGTGATGAGAGCGCAGAGGTAATGAGCGATGACTGGAGCGTGTCAGCATAATGAGATTCGAGCTCACGAAGTTGGTTAACGCTCTGATACTCAACTTTCTGAAGATCATGTTCTAGCGCATCTCCGCTTTTTAAAATGCGATGATAGAAATACAGACGCTCGACGATTACCGTCAATGTGATCAACAGAAGCAGCCCCATTGCAGGCAGCAACCCCCAGACATCTTGCTAAAGTGAATGATTGTCTCAATCATCTTCCCATCCCCCATCATTTTTTATTAGATCATTCAAACTAAAAAAATCAATTAGCGTTAACCGTCGTTACAGGTGGATAAAACGGCATTCCATAGCGCTCAACGATACGTTTGATCTCACCCGATTTGAGCATTTCTGCAAAAGCATCATCAATAAATTTTTTGAAATCTATCTCTTTTCTTTTGACACCCCATGCGCTATCCCAACGCATCTCAGGTATCGGCACATATCCTTCAGCCATTTCAAATTCCGCCTCCGGACGATCCAGTTTTGCCTGAGAGATCGCGCCCGACCAAATCATGCCCGCGTCCACCTGCCGCTTTATGAGCGCATCGACGACTCGGTAATTCTGAAAAAAAGTCTCGTTGGGAATCCCATGCTCTTGAGCATAGTCGCTCATAGGCGAGTAAGCTGGAAGTCCAACCTTAACTCCCAATTTTTTAATATCGTCCAAGCTCTTTGCTCCCTTTGCAGGGCCTTGTGTCACCAAAACAAACCCTGTACTCATAAAGGGAGCGGTAAATACCAAGTCGCCACGATTCATCTGGTGATCATCATCACCCGTAATGGTCAAGCCAAGAACAATGTCACAACGTCCGCGGTTAATAGACTGATCATAAGCCCCTCCTGGAGCACCAGGCCCAAACCGGGTCGACATATTTACCCACATCATCGCTACATTCCAGTTATGTTTTTTAGCGATGGCGTTCAAGATTTCTATTTCTAAACCATCAGGCTCGTTTTTCCTCGATGTTCTGGAAAATGGCCAAAACCATCCATCGGCACAAGCGAGAATCGTATTTAATTCCTTAGTACGATCCATTGCGTTCATCTTCTCCACCTCTCCAGTAACCCCAACAGAGCGATAATTTTTATATCCAGCGCGATACAGAGGGTCAGAAAGCGGTTCAAACACTTCGGGCTCGATGTATCCCATTTTCGGTCCACGGTTTCTACCGTAAACATACTCATCCTCTAACTGAATCGGCTTAGAAGCATCCTGAGCGAAACCAAACGTTGGTAGCTGCACAAGTATCAGAAATAAAGAAAATAAGGATATAAATGAGTTTCTCATTGTTGTGTAAATCTAAAGTGGCTCAGCTCTTTTAAGAACCGCCATCAAAACTGGACTTAATCTAAAAATGATCGGTTGATTCATCCATATTTACTTTAAAATCTGAATCTACAGACTCTAAAGTCGGTCGATACTACACTATTTGATTAACCCAGTTAATTATCAGCAATTAAAATGTCCAAAGAGATTGAGTCTGCAAAACTCCTAAAGAAGCAGCACGACGAGCGAGGAAATTTTCGAGGCACTTCCGGAGCACCTCACTCCAGTCAACGATAAAGAAGCATACGCGATACAGGATTGTTTATTTGATATACGTAAAGCTGAGCACGGAGACGTAGCAGGTTATAAAGTTGCCCTTACCTCCGAAGTCATGCAAACGATGCTTCGGTACCCCTCGCCATTCTCCGGACCGTTACACAAGAAACTTATTTACCAAAGTCCAAAAACTCTTCGCTCCTCGGACTATGGTCGACTTTGTATCGAGTGTGAGTTAGCTGCGGTTGTAGGCGGCGACATAAAACTAAAAGATACTCCCTACTCTGCTCAGGAAATTGAAAGTTACGTCAGCGCAATCGCTCCTGCTTTAGAGATAGTAGATGATCGAAACGCGGACTATCAATCGATCACCCAACTCGTAAGAACTCTTATCGCGGATAACGCCTGGAATGCAGGAGTAGTCGTTGGGGATCTCAAAACGAATTGGCGTGATATCGATATTCGCAATATGTGCGGCACGGTTAGTATTGGCGGAATCGAAACTGGCGTTGGATTTGGAAGAGATGTCCTTGGCGACCCCATGAATGCGTTGGCTTGGCTAGCAAATAGCATCACAAGTCGAGGGAAGACGATTGAGGAAGGAATGATTATCATGACCGGGACCATGATTAAAACGCAGTTTGTGGATCCCGGAGATATCCTCGAATTTAATATCCCAGAATTAGGGTCCGTAACTGCAAAAATAGACTAGATACATTCATGAGCTGGAGATGACAGTATGCCGAGAAAAATAGAAACACTCCTCACCGGTATCCGGAAATGGTTTGATATTAATATTCTTGCGATCGCTCGTGAGTTTCAGATAAGTTTTCTGCCGCCACTCATGGTTTATGTCGCTGCTGGGATATCCCCTCTCACGGCGATCGTAGGTTCGTTCTATGTTAAAGAGAGACTCGGTTTGTCCGCGGAGTTTCTGGCGGCGCTAGGATTTTGGGCTATGCTGCCGTGGGCGCTGAAAATGCCTATCGGACATTTGGTGGACCTTCTTTGGAAAATCAAAAGTGCATTCGTGTATTTAGGTGCACTAATGATTGCCACCAGTCTGATTATTATGATCGCGCTTCTCGGACATACAGAAGAAATGACAGCGATCGCTTCCGCAGAGGTGTGGTTTATCACGTCGTCCTTGCTGGCTCCAGTTGGTTACGTCTTACAAGATGTCGTTGCTGACGCTATGACCGTTGAAGCTGTGCCTCGCTTCGACCGAGAAGGGCTGGAGATCGATGAGGCAACAATTCGATCCATGCACACAACGATGCAGTTACTGGGCCGGCTTGCGATTATCGTTGGAGGTATGTTAGTGGCGATGCTCAATGTCATTATGATGGATGGAGTATCGGCGCTCTCAGAAGCAGGGAAATTAGAAGCTTATTTATCGATATACCAAATTGCCCTAGTGATCCCGATTTCATCGGTTATCGGCGTTTTATTGTCAGCGATTATTCGTCGTAAAAAAATAAAAACACTTCTGCAATCGGGAAAATCAAAAGATGATGCTCTAAGTCTAGTCGAGTTTAAAACAGAAAAAACGGATGTTAATTGGTGGATACTCGGCGGAGGTCTGGCCTTTGCCATTTTGTCTGTGAGCGTCGGGCTCGCAGATGTACCAGCTGCACAGGAAATCATTTTTGTAATTTCCTCGGCAATTATTCTCTTTCTGATGTCGATGCTGATGAAGGAATTGTCCGAGGAATCTCGACGTATTTTGATTGGCACTGCAGTTATAATATTCGCGTACCGCATGGTCCCCCTTCCTGGACCCGGTACCACCTGGTGGGCAATCGATGTCCTTGAATTTGACCAGGCATTTATCGCAAAACTATCTCTGATTGCATCTTTCCTTGCCCTCTTTGGGATGATTATTTTTCGAAAATTCATGGCCGAGAAATCGATAGCCTATGTGATCGGAGCTTTAGCTATCGTTGGAAGTTTACTAATGCTGCCGGATATCGCGATGTTTTATGGATTCCACCACTGGACCGCCAACGCGACGAATGGGATCGTTGATCAGCGCTTTATCGCCGTAATAGATACTGCGATGGAGTCACCCCTCGGACAAATCGCGATGGTGCCGATGCTTGCCTGGATAGCAAATTCAGCCCCCACGAAACTCAAAGCAACCTTCTTTGCAGTGATGGCATCGTTTTCAAACCTCGCTCTTTCGGCAGCGCAGCTGGGAACTAAGTATTTAAACAAAATTTATACGGTTAGCAGGGAGGTTAAAGACGCTGCGACAGGTCTGGTTTCCACGCCAGCGGACTATTCGGAAGTTGGAGCACTTCTCATCACTGTTGCGATCATAGCCATAGCCCTCCCTCTTACATCTATCGCATTCGTCAGATTTATGCGCATGAAGAGTGCATAAACTTTAAAGGATATGAAAAATGTTTAAGTCCATCTCCATTCGAAACACCAAAGCTTTGGAAGCTGTGATCGGTTCACTTGATGAAGGCACCAAAAAATATAACGACCTTCGGGTGAGTTTTAACGATAGCAATCTAAAAATCAGTCGACGTCAGGGGCCAGCTATTCTGAGCGGATTCTTTCCGATATTTGTTGGGACCCTTAAAATTAAAGATGGGACGACACTCTTAAGCGGCTATTTTCGATTTCATATGATTGCGGTTGGTTTGCTAATCGGCTTTATCGGCTCTTCTTTGATTAACCTCTTCAGCATACTCGCGCAAAATAACGGTGATGCTAGCGTAATTGAGCTTCTTCTTAGCCCGCGAGCACTATTTGAACTGCAATTTTCTGGGCTCTGTATTTTGGTGGCGATTTTTGCATGGCTCGGAGGAAAACCCTTCCGACAAAGAATACAGAATTTAATTATTGAAGCGTTCGAATAGTTAAGCGCTTAATTATTTTTCAAAACCTCCGACGTACATTCGATTCCACGTCGGGCTGATGATGATCTGATTTACACAAGCATTTTTCGGTAACTCACTTACATACTTAATCGTGCTTTCCATATCATCCAGTTGAAGCATCCTAGCTCGCTCTTCTTTACTGGGGGGAATGGGTCTCGTATCAAGGATTGGAGTCGCCACCTCACCAGGACAAATTGCGCAGGCACGAATTCCATTCACACCTTCTTCCATATTGATCGTTTCGGTAAGCGCTATAACACCGCTCTTGCTGGCGTTATAAGCAGCTCCAGTCAACTTCGTGTGGTAGACCCCCGCCCAAGATGAAACATTAATTATTAAACCATCTGATTGAGCTCTCATCGTCGGCATGACGGAGTGCACCGTATTGAAAATACCATCTAAATTTGCACGGATAACCTTTTGCCATCCCTCTTTACTTTGATTAGTCCAATAACGCTCTGGAACATTCATGCCTGCGCTGTTAACCAAAATATCTATCGTTTTAAAGCCCTCGAGGATCTTGCGACTACACGATTCCACCATTTCAACGTTTGTGACATCGAGCGGGATAACACTCGAACTGCCCCCACGATTGCGTATCTCAGATGCTACTTCTTCTAATTTTTCAGTTCTTCTTCCAGAGAGAACAACCATCGCTCCGGACTCGCTAAGCGACAACGCAGCAGCCATCCCTATTCCAGTTCCAGCTCCCGTGACCCACGCTATTTTTCCAGATAATTTTTTCATGTTGTAAATATTGTCTAGAGGTATTTTTTCATTTCTCGCGCGGACTCAGAGATCGCATCGTTAGCAGCATCAAGAACTTTTCCCATGAGATAGAAACCATGAATCATTCCCTCGTAGTTCGAAAGCTTGACTCGATTACCCCCCTCAATCAAAGCCTGCGCGTAGCTAACGCCCTCATCTCTAAGGGGATCAAAACCCGCTACAATTACCAAGGCTGGAGGCAAGCTTGAAAGATCACTCTCCACAAGAGGTGCGTAACGGATATCTTTCGTATCTTTCTGAGTCCGAAGATATTGCTTAAAAAACCACGTAATCGTTCGTCGTGTGAGCAAATACCCTTCAGAAAATTCGTGATGGGATCGAGTTTCTAGCTCGGGCGCCACACATGGATAGACGAGCAATTGGAAGCCCAGCTTTGGATATCCCTCGTTTCTCGCCAAGAGCGCTACAACAGCCGCAAGATTACCCCCAGCGCTATCACCACCAACTGCAATCCTCGTCACATCGCACCCGATTGAATTTGCATTGTTCGCAACCCATTTGGTAGCCGTCCAACAGTCCTCAACTGCAGCTGGAAACTTGTGCTCTGGCGCGAGACGATAATCGACCGACACCACGACCATATCAGCCTCATTTGCAAGGGCACGACACGCTGAATCGTGCGTATCCAGATCCCCGATCACAAATCCCCCACCGTGAAACCAGACCAAAACTGAAAACAACTCATTTTCTTTGGCTGGACGCGGCGTGTAAATTCTTATGCTTATAGGACCATCTGAGCCAGGAATTTTTTCATCTCTGGACTGGTAGATATCAACCTCCGGTTTGGCTTTCTGCGTCCTTTTGACGTATTCGGCACGCGCCTCATCAGGCGTGAGCTGCCACATCTCTGGAGCTCCAGATTTTTGAACCATATCCAGCACTTGTCGAGCTTGAGGATCTAGCGCCATACATTACACCTTTTCATTATCGCGAAATCGCAACTTAAATGTTCCCGTCGCTTTCGCCAGAGTAACACCCGCCTCATCAGACAACTCCCCCTCTACATACAAAAGCGACCGTCCAATTTTTCGGGCCATAGCACTTGATCTCACAAGCCCGACAGCAGGTCTTAGAAAGTTAGTTTTCGACTCAATGGTCGTAGCACCAATTGCGTCCTTGTCGACTGACTTGGCACTCATCCCCATCGCCATATCTAACAAACTCATCACGATCCCACCGTGGGCACTATTCCACGAATTCAGATGCTCCTCACGAATTTCTAACGTAATCGTCGCTCGACCGTTTGCCTGCTCCTCAGTTCTGACACCTAAGTGTTCGGCGAATGGGACATAAATATCAATACCAGTTGTAATTTTCTTCATCTACAGTTTTTACTTCGAGGAAATTAAACCGAAACAAAGCCTCCATCAACTGCGATGATCTGCCCGGTAATAAACGCAGAGGCATCGCTAGCAAGTAACGCAGTAACCCCCTTGAGATCCTCTTCCCCTCCTAATTTCTTCATCGGAGTTGAATTCATAATGTGCTCCTCAGCCCGATCAATCATGCCTGCCGACATCTTTGAAGGGAACACTCCCGGCGCGATTGCATTGACCGTGATGTTGTAATGCGCCCATTCTGCGCCTAGTGATCGCGTGAAGTTCACAACTCCACCTTTACTAGAATTGTAAGCAATTGTCGGCATAAACCCTGGCTCTGTACCAACCAAACCAGCAATCGATGCGATATTAATTATCTTTCCATATCTGTTTGGAATCATCGATAATTTTCCAACCTGCTGGCTTAGATAAAAAGGAGCAGTAAGGTTGAGATTCACGACCTTATGCCAGGCATCCAGTGGGTGATCCTCAGCTGGAGAACCCCATGCAGCACCCGCATTGTTGATAAGGATATCGATTTTTTTATGGCGATCGATAATCCCACTCACAAGTGGAGCAGTCCCTTCTGCATCCTGCAAATCGTTTACGACCGTCTCGGCCTTTACGTTCATACCTCGGAGATGTTCACGAGCCTGATCCAACTCATCTGACTTTCTAGCCGTTATAACAACCGTAGCTCCTAACTCACCGAGAGCCTCTGCCATCTGCAATCCGAGACCGCGAGAGCCTCCCGTTATTAATGCTACCCTACCATCTAGGTCAAACAGCTTCTTTAAACTCATTCGTCTTTTCTCCAAACTCCAAATTTATTGATTCTCAATACGTAATTTTATCAAGTGAATTTTTAATGCGTATTGCACTCGGCTAAGTTGGAAAACTGATTAGTCGCCAAAGATCTTCTGATCTTCGATCAACTTTAATAAGTGCGGGGACACCGCCCAATGCGAACCCAAGGAGCCTGCAGCGAAGCCTCGAATTCCCTCAGCGACTTTTTCAAGACCAATGGTATTGGCATAAAACATCGGGCCTCCCCTGTATCGAGGAAACCCATAGCCAAACGCATAAATCACATCGATGTCCGATGCCCTTTGAGCAATACCTTCACTCAAAATATTTGCACCTTCGTTTACCAGGGCAAACATAAGTCTCTCAACAATTTCTTGACTTTGAATCTCTCTTCTCTGTATGCCTTTATTTGCTGACTGAGCAATGACAATTGCATTTACTTCCTCATTCACCAGCGGAGTACGGCTGCCGTTCTCGTACTTGTAATATCCCTGGCCTGCTTTTTGCCCAAACCATCCTCTCTCGCATATTTCATCTGGAATGCTCACGTAACGCTGATCAGGATGTCTAGTTTTTGACTTTCTTTTTCTAATAGCCCAACCGATATCCAAGCCCGCTAGATCACCCATCCGAAAAGGCCCCATTGCAAAACCAAAAGCCTCAATCGCTTTATCCACCTCATGAGGAAGCGCCCCCTCTTCGATGAGATATTCCGCCTCTCGGATGTATCGGTGAATCATTCGGTTGCCAACAAATCCATCACAAACACCAACACACACAGGTACTTTCTTAATCCGCTTTCCGATGGCCATCGCGGTAGCTATTACACTGGGTGCGGTTTTCTCTCCGCGAACTACCTCTAGCAATCGCATAACATTTGCGGGGCTAAAGAAATGCAAACCAATGACTCTTTCAGGACGACTGGTCACAGCTGCAATTTCATTAATGTCGAGCGTTGAAGTGTTAGTCGCAAGAATGGCGTCTCGCTTCGCTATCGAGTCCAAAGAGCTAAACACAGATTTTTTTATTTCCATTTCCTCAAAAACAGCCTCGATAATGAGGTCTGCTTCGGCCACATCTTCCAACTTCGTTGAGCCTCTTATCAAACCAATTCGCTTGTCGCGTATTTCGCTCGAAAGCTTTCCCTTAGAGACTGTCGCATCATAATTTCTTTTTATGGTCTCAAGCCCACGCGTTAAATTGTGGTCATCAGTATCAATGATGACAACGGGAATGCCGGCATTAGCGAAACTCATAGTGATGCCGGTCCCCATCGTTCCAGAACCCACAACTGCAACCGCATTCACAGGTAACTGGGGCTCGTCTTTTGTAACCCCAGAAACTTTATTAGCCTGCCGCTCAGAAAAAAATAAATGACGGAGCGATTTTGATTCATTAGAGATAACTAATTTTTCAAACTCTTCACGCTCAACTTTCAAACCATCCGAAAAAGGAAGGGTAAGCGCGGCCCTTACGCACTCGACAATTGCTATTGGAGCTGGATAACCGCGCCACCGAGATGCAATATCTTCCCTTGCTTTCCCAATAAATTCGTCAACACTTTCGCTCATCGAGACTTCTAATTGGCTCGCGCGTTTAATGGGTTTTCCCTCTTTGATTATTCGTCTCGACCACCTAAGTGCCTCATCATATAAATCACCCTCTACAAGGTGCTCTACTATTCCCAAATCGAATGCATTTTTCGCCCCGATAAAATCGCCATTAACCATTAGAGGTAACGCACGCTGGGGCCCAATAATGCGCGGCAATCGTTGGGTGCCACCTGCGCCAGGAAGAATTCCCAACTTAACCTCCGGAAGAGCGAGAACCGCATCAGCACTCGCAATTCGGTAATGACACGTCAGCGCCAGCTCAAGCCCACCGCCCATTGTTGGTCCCGAGATCGCTGCAATAATCGGTTTTGTGACTGTATCCATATACGCCAACAAGTCACGCAGAGTCGCTAAGTCAGGATCTTTAGGTTTACCAAATTCAGAAATATCTGCGCCACCAGAAAAATTCTTTCCAGCACCGAGGATCAAAAAACCGCTAACTGAAGGGTCGTGCTCACCCTCTTTAATAGAATCGAGAATCCCTTGAATCACACCCTTATTTACAGACAGCGCATTTACCGGTGGATTATCAATTTTTATCGTTCCAATATTTCCCTTGACCTCATAGTGAATCAATTCAGTCATTTCTAGTTTCCTTAATTTGCGATTTTTTTGAGGGGGCTCTAAACTTCAAGCCACTCTTGGCGAACCGTAGCATTTGCATCGAGCTCCTCCGGAGTGCCATGAAAAACAATGTTACCGTGGCCCATCACATAGACCCGATTGGAAATTTTTAAGGCGATCGTCAACTTTTGCTCGACAAGCAATATAGAAATCCCACGACTCGAAATCTCTTCAAAAAGACCAGCCATTTGCTCTACAATTTTTGGCGCTAACCCCTCGGTTGGCTCATCGATCATGATCAAATCTGGATCCCCCATCAAAGTACGACAGAGAGTCAGCATTTGTTGTTCGCCACCCGACAGTACACCGGCTGGCGCGTTGACACGCTCCTCAAGCCTCGGGAATAAGTTGTACATGTCACGCTCAGACCACCGGCTTGATGCTCTTCCACTTTTGATACCCAGTAATAAATTTTGCCTAACCGTTAAATCAGGGAAGATTTCTCGATTCTCTGGAACATAACCCAGCCCCCTGCGAGATATTTGGTAAGTTGGTAGCGATTCAATTGCCTCACCCTTAAACTGAATCGATCCAGTCCGGATAACCTGTCCCATAATTGCCTTGATCATTGTGGAGCGTCCAACCCCATTCCTGCCAAGTAGACTAACAATTTCTCCAGAACCGACACTGAGATCCACACCATTCAAGATGTGGCTCTTTTCGTAATACGCATGTAGTCCCGAAACCACTAAAATTGAATCAGTCACTTAATGCACACCTTCTTGCGTACCGAGGTATGCATCCTTAACTAATTGATTAGACCTAATTTCACTTGGGCTACCAGTCGCGATAATTTCCCCATAAACTAAAACCGATATCCGGTCGGCCAAATCAAATACAACCCCCATATCGTGCTCAACCATAAGCAGTGTCTTTTGCCTGGTAACTTTGGATATTAGCTCCACCGCCGCGTTTGTTTCCGCGCGACTCATCCCGGCCGTTGGCTCATCAAGAAGTATCACGTCTGAGCCTGACGCTATCGTGATTCCGATCTCTAGAGCGCGCTGCTCTGCATAAGTCAATTCACCTGCTAACTTCTCGTCTCGATCTCCCAAACCAATCAGTTCGATGATCTCATCCGCTCGGTTGCGTACGCTTCGAATCGTAGATATACGCCTGAACAAGGAATATCGATAACCTAAAGACCAAAGCGTTGCACAACGAATGTTCTCGTAGACACTCATTTTGGGGAATATATTGGTGATCTGAAAACTTCTCGACAATCCAGATCTATTAATATTCTGCGGATCTAAATTAGTAATATCCTGACCTTTCAACTCTATCCGGCCTGCTGATAATCCATATCGACCGCTTATCAAATTAAAAAGAGTGGATTTTCCTGCGCCATTGGGCCCAATAATTGCGTGCCTCTCACCCTCGAAGACATCGAGCGAGACCCCATTAATTATGGAGGTGCTACCAAAGCTTTTACGAACCTCGCTAAGCCTCAAAGAAACGTTTTGGTTCACACGAAACCTCTCTTCCTGAGCTCAAGGTCGAGAGATGCCCAAACACTCTTCACACGTCTTTGAGCGAATCTAAAGACAACAAGACCGACAACAATTAATACCAGCGAAGAGGACCACGAAACCAACGAACTCATCCCCAGTATCGCGCCGCCTCGATATAAAATTTCAATCACCGCTATCGTGCCGACGATCAAAGGCGCAGACGCGAGAAAAATAATTAAATAACTCGACGCCAAAGATTTGAATAAACGAGCTTTAATGACCGGCGCATGCACCGCCAAGATATTCGCGATTCCACCAGGGGAGTACAAAATAATTATCAAAAAGAAAAGTCCAAAATAAAGCAACCACGCCTGGGTGTAAGTCGAAAGCGCTGATTGAAGCAGCGTGACTAGCACTGCCCCAATTATTGGCCCCCAAAAATGATTAATCCCGCCAATGAATGCCATTAGTACTACATTTCCCGACGCCATCAAACCAAGCGCCTCCGCGGTTATGATCTCATAGTTGATTGTTGCAAGCGCCCCCGCAACGCCAGCAAAAAATCCTGATAGCGTCATCATCAACCAACGTACCCTCACCGGGTTATAGCCAATAAACTTGACCCGCTCTGGGTTATCTCTAACGGCATTCGCAAGCCTCCCAAGCGGAGTTCGAGTAATTGCATACATACCCATCATCGATATTAAACACCACCCTGCAATCAGGTAGAAAACTTGGATCTGTGGGCCGTAAGAAATCCCAGCTACTACACCACCGGCCGTTCGGTTCGTTACGATTCCGCCTTCCCCACCAAAGAATGTGGTAAACATTAGCGCGCTCGCTGCCACCATTTCAGCGATCCCGAGCGAGATCATCGCGAATGGCGTTCCCGCCCTCCTTGTCGTGACAAATCCCAAAACCAAAGCGAAAAGAAGTCCCGTGATACCTCCCACAATCGGCACAAATGTAATCGGAAACCAAAAGGAGCCCTGATCAATAAAATTTACGATGTGAGCTGTGACGAACGCTCCAAGTCCGAAATACACGGCGTGCCCAAAAGATAGCAAGCCGGTTTGGCCGAGCAGCATGTTATAGGAAAGTACAAATATGATGGCGATCCCCATCTGGGAGAGCATCGAGAGAGAGAAACCACCGTCGAAAACCATCGGCAGTAGAACGAAAGAAAGCGCCACCGATGCCCAAAAGATAATTCTCTTTTTTTGAAAACACACGAGCCATTTTAAGTCTCCCGGTTTCCCATCAGCCCACGCGGTCTAATGATTAACATCAACACCATTAGCAAATAAGGCAGTACCGGGGCTGTTTGTGAAATTGTGATCGAGAGGCCAGAGTACCAGAAGGAATCTTCCGAAATCGATAAACCAAAAAGATTAAGAAAATCAAGTAAAGATAAATTTAGCGCAACCGAAAACGTTTGTATCGCACCAATAATCAGCGACGCTATGAAGGCCCCAACAAGCGATCCCATACCACCAAAAACCACCACAACAAAAACGATAGATCCCACAGCAAATGCCATACCAGGTTCAGTGATGAACATATTTCCACCCAAGACTCCAGCGAGGCCCGCCAACGCACAACCCCCAGCAAATACGAACATGAATACGCGCGGCACATTGTGACCTAGCGCCTCAACCATACTCGGATGAGTCAGAGATGCTTGCACGATGAGTCCCCACTCGGGTTCGAGTCAGCAAGAGATAGAGCGGGATAAGCATCACCACAGACACGAGCATCATAAACGCACGGTACGCGGGGTACTGTGTTGTGAAAAGCGTAAATAATGTGAAGTCAAGTGTCTCCGGAATACGATAATTCACCGGCGCTCGTCCCCATACCAAGTGAACGACTTCCTCGATAACGTAAGCTAATCCAAAAGTAAAAAGTAGTTCTGCAACATGTCCAAATCGGTGGACTGCACGCAAACCGAAACGCTCGGTGAACGCACCAATTACACCCACAACTAGAGGAGCTAAGAACAAAGCAATCCAAAAACCAGTGTAAGCGCCGATCTGATAAGCAAAGTAAGCGCCGAGCATATAGAAGCTCGCATGCGCAAAATTCAAAACCCCCATCATGCTGAATATCAGAGTCAATCCTGATGACAACATGAAGAGTAACAATCCGTAGGACAGACTGTTCAAAAGCGTGACAAGAAAGAACTCCAAGATATCTCCGTTGGTTAAAAACTAAACTTATCCCAGAGCATATCAAGAGTCAGGGAATAAAGTTCAAAGCATGCATACGCATCGCGCTTCATTATAAACACACTCTCTCAATTCCGAGGGGCTGGAATATTTCGTGCCATAATGATCTGGAAACAATCAGACCTCTTTAATAAACCTTAAAAGGAATCGTGAATGATGTTCGGCCAGATGATGGAGTTTCCCCTTCTCATTTCTACGATGCTGTCCCACGCGGAGAGATATACCGGTGAAGCGGAAATAGTCAGCCGGATGGTAGATGGGAGCCTACATCGGTACACCTACCGTGATGCGCACAAAAGAACGAAGCAACTCGCAAATGCATTAGTTAAGCTGGGCGTGAATCAGGGCGATCGAATAGGAACTCTTGCTTGGAATACGCACCGTCATTTTGAGGCCTATTTCGGAATAGCGGGTATAGGCGCTATTAGTCATACGGTTAATCCAAGACTATTCCCAGAGCAAATTTCCTACATTATCAACCACGCTTGTGACCGATTTTTATTTGTAGATGAAACATTCGTACCTACTCTTGAGGCTATTAGTGATCAATTGACATCCGTCGAGAAAATTTTCGTGTTAACAGCGAATGAAAGTTTCTCTACGAAATTAAAAAATTGGGAGCCTTACGAATCTCTAATCAAAAATGAAAGTACGGAATTTGAATGGCCCCAGTTTGACGAGCGCAGTGCATCTTCGCTTTGTTACACATCCGGGACAACTGGCAACCCGAAAGGGGTGCTCTACAGTCACCGCTCGACACTTCTACATGCGTACACTGCAGCAATGCCAGACGGTTTGAGCGTTTCTAATAGAGATGTCGTTCTGCCAGTAGTACCCATGTTCCTCGTAAATGCCTGGGGGCTACCGTATATTTGCTCCATGATGGGAGCGAAAATAGTATTTCCTGGGCCATTTATGGATGGCGCAAGTATTTGCCAACTCATCAATGATGAGAAGGCTACGCTCTCAGCTGGCGTGCCAACAATATGGTCTGGGGTACTGAATTATCTGGATGAGAAAAAATTATCGATACCCTCTTTGAAACGGGTAGTGATAGGTGGATCTGCCTGCCCTGAGGCAATGATTCGGACGTTTCTCGAAAAATATCAAGTAGATGTTGTCCAGGGTTGGGGAATGACTGAGCTGAGCCCACTGGGAACGATGAATACGCTCAAAGCAAATCAGGTCTCTCTCACCGATGATGAGAAAATCAAATTAAAAGCCAAACAAGGAAGAGTGCTTTTTGGGATCGATATGAAAATTATCAACGAAACTGGAGACGAGCTTCCGTGGGACGGAAAAGCGTTTGGAGACCTTTTGGTTCGCGGCCCCAATGTGCTAAGCAACTACTTTCAAAATGAAGATCCAATCTTAATAAAGGATAAAAATAATCAGGAATGGTTTGCGACTGGAGATGTCGCAACCATTGATCCTGACGGGTTCATGCATATCACCGATAGATCAAAAGATGTCATTAAATCTGGCGGAGAATGGATTAGCTCGATTGAGCTCGAAAACACAGCGGTCGCACACCCAGACGTATTAGAGGCAGCGGTAATAGCCGCATACCATCCAAAGTGGGAAGAACGCCCTTTGTTGATTGTGGTTAAGAAATCTGGCGCGAATCTTCAAAAGGATGAACTTCTCAAATTTTTTGAGGGAAAGGTCGCAAAATGGTGGATGCCAGATGATGTCGTTTTTATCGACGAAATTCCCCACACCGCCACGGGAAAAATTCTCAAAACAAAACTGAGAGAGGACTTTCGAGATTACAAACTACCCGAAAAGTAGAATCGATTAGTAACCCCGTACCCTATCGACAACTCCATTAGGAGGTTGCCCGGACTCGATCAGACAGATATTCGAGATAATTTGATCAGAAGCCTCTTCCGCAAGGGTAACCCCTGAGATATGAGGAGTAATCAAAACGCTTTCTCTTTTCCAAAATGAACTTTTAGGTGAGAGCGGTTCACTCGCAAAAACATCAAGCATCGCCCCCGCTAACCGTCCGGAGTCAATTGCTTTTTCTAGATCCGACTCGATAACGTGTCCCCCACGACCGAGATTTATAAAGTAGCCACCTGGCCGCATCCTACTGAAGAATCGCTCATCGCAGAGTCCCCGCGTTTCGGCCGTTAGTGGTAATACATTTATAACCAACTGCGAGGATGCAAGAAAATCATCAAGTTCAGTCACACCAACATAGACTTCTGTATCAACATTGGACTTCGAGGAATTTGCCCAGCCAATCACAGGAAAACCAAGATTCTCCAGGTCACTTGCTATGACACATCCAATCGTACCGAACCCAAGCACACCGACCGTAAAAGTATTAGCGAGAGCAAGCGGTAGTGGCGACCATTTTTCTTGTGCCTGCAATCTCCTGTATTCAAAAAACTGTCGTTGAAAATGCAGTACTCCGTAAATCGCATAATGCGACATTTGCCTCGCAAGGCCGGCATCCAACAGTCTAACAAATGGAATATCCGCTGGAATAGAATCATCAGTGAGTAACGAGTCGACCCCGGCTCCAAGCGAAAATATTGCTTTGATGTTGACGAGGGATTTAAAGCAATCTCGAGGAGGATTCCATACAACTGCGTATTCGACGTCTGAGGGATCTTTAATTTCCGGCCAACACTCGACCCGAAACTGCGGAAGCCCGCTCTCTAATAGGCCTCTCCACTTTATAGGATCATCAAACTCACTAAAAAAGAGTATCGACTTCGTCAAACGCTCCCCCGTAATGGGTTCAGTCAATATTAATTTCCAAATTATCGATTAGACGTGTCGCTCCAAGCTTCGCAGCACCCAACACCACTAATTTTTTCTCATCGACACTAGGCCTTGCCAGACCTTTCTGCGCCCTAATCACAACATAGTCGACATTCCAACCATGCCGCGCCAAGAGTGAGCCTGCAAGATACTCCATCGCGACATATTTTCTATCGCCGCCTCGGATAGCCTCCTCAATTTGCAACATAGCCTGTCTAAGTCTTGGGGCCTCAGCTCGTTCCGACTCAGACAAATATCGATTCCTCGAAGACAACGCAAGTCCGTCATCCGCACGCACTGTCTCAGCCGGTATGATCTCAATCGGAAAACTTAGCTGCGCTGTCAACTCCCGAATAATCGCTAGCTGCTGGTAATCTTTTTTTCCAAAGACAGCCATTTGTGGCTGAACGGCATTGAAAAGTTTCGTAACAACAGTACAGACACCCCGGAAATGTCCAGGACGGAATCGGCCCTCGAGTCTATTCGCAATCTTGGGTGGATCAATGAAAAACGTCTGAGGCTCAGGGTACATTTCAGTCTCATCTGGACAGAACACGATGTCGTTTCCCAAAGCTTTCAACTTTTCGCAATCATCTTCGAAGGTTCTGGGGTATTTTTCAAAATCCTCGCCTTGTCCGAATTGCAGTCTATTCACGAAAATCGTCGTGACTACAAGTGGCGCACGCTCCTTTCCAATCTTAACCAAACTCAAGTGACCATCATGAATATTACCCATGGTCGGCACGCAACAGATTTGAGACTCGCCACCAAGGCGAGCTCTCAATTCTTTTAAGTTACGCACTACTTGCATGTCAGATTTAATCTCTTAAAAACAGTGCTCGGGAGCAGGAAAGGCGCCGCTTTTCACTTCCTCGACATACTTCTTAACGGCCTCAATAATGCTAGAAGAACCAGTCATAAAGTTTTTAACAAACTTTGGTTTTCTTCCTTGATAGATATCAAGCATATCGTATAAGTTTAAAATTTGTCCGCTACAGTCTGGCCCAGCTCCAATGCCAATCGTAGGAATAGTAAGGGACTCTGTTACCCTTCTGCCCACTTCATTCGGAACCAGCTCAAGCACGAGAAGCGATGCGCCCGCAGCTTCGAGAGCTTTCGCAGACCGAACCAAAGACTCAGCCGCATCTTCTGTTTTTCCTTGAACTTTAAAACCACCCAAGGCGTGAACAGATTGTGGAGTAAGCCCAATATGCCCGCAAACTGGGATACCTCTATCAACAATAAACTTGACCGTTTCCGCCATTATTTCTCCACCTTCAAGCTTCACCATGTGCGCTCCAGCAGCCATTAGCTCGGCAGCGTTGTCAAAGGCTTGCTCGGGACTGCGCTGGTAACTTCCGAAAGGTAGATCTCCCAAGATGAGCGCACGATTCGCTCCCTTTGCAGCACAGCGAGTGTGATAAACCATGTCCTCCATCGTTACGCCCAAGGTCGAATCATCTCCTTGGATAACCATCCCCAATGAATCTCCGATAAGAAAAATATCTACACCTGCCGCATCCAACATGCCGCCGAAACTTGCATCGGTACAGGTTAGCATTGTGATTCGATCCCCCTCAGATCTCATTTTTTGAAGGGTTGAGGTCGTTACTCTGGCCATACTTACTCCTTTTATAAAAAATCCAACTCTCGACGGTTTATCTCGAGTCGATTACGGTCACTGTTCGGTCCAATGGTTAAGGACTTTAGTACCCTAGTTTGGTCTGATTAATTTTTTGTTAACGATTATTAAGAGTTTCTAATACGCTCGATCACTAGCTCAAGATCTGATACGCAATTCGCTAAATTCAACTGATCCGTATTGATTCGAACTACGGGAGACGAATTATACTCTTCAAAGAAACTTTGGTAGCGCGCCGCTAACCGAAAGACATAGCCATCGGTCATCGAAACCTCAAAATCAGCCCCCCGATTATTTATTCGTTTCGAAAGACTTGTATCAGATCCCTCGAGATAGATAACCAAATCAGGCGAAGGCGCTTGACCGATCAGCATCGAGCGCAGTTCCAGATAAAGATCTCTCTCACGAGCATCAAGATTAAGGTCAGAAAAAATAATATCTTTAAAGAAACCAAAATCCGAAATTATCCCAGTAGCCTCTTGTCCTCTTTTTTAAGAGAAACGTCAAATGCTTACTTCTTTCCAGGAGAAATGCTAACTGCACCTTCAACCGATAACCCTTCGGATCTGAATAAAAATCTTTTAAAAAGATGTTCTTTTCTGGCTCCTCAAGTAACACTTGAAATTGAAGCCTTTCAGCCAGTTTTTTGACGAGCGTAGTCTTGCCAACACCTATGGGTCCCTCAACGCAAATGTATTTCAGACTCTCGAGATTCATTCTTACAAACCCTTATCCTCAATAACAGATGAAATCCGATCTCTCGATTCTTTGACCCAAAACTCTCGGAAGCAAATCTGGGATTCGAACCCCACTCGGGAGCACGAAGTTTGGTGCGATTTCTTGAAATGGAACCAACACGAACGCTCGATCCAACATCCTAGGATGAGGGATAGTTACATCGGCGGTATTGCAAAAAAGTCCTCCATACAATAATAAATCTAGATCAATAATTCTCGGCCCATTTAAGAACGAGCGTATCCTGGCCAAACTCCTGCTCGATGTCATGCAGTTCATCTAGCAAACGAAAAGCGCCGATCGAACACTTTGCGCTGCAAACGATATTTACGAAATCATCTTGATCCTCAAAACCCACTGGCGCCGTTTTGTAAAAGGAGGAGACCTCCCCTAGCAACACTCCTGGTATCTTTTCGATTTTTTTTAGGGCCTCACAAATTTTGCCAGTAGGATCACCTAGGTTCGCACCAAGACCAATGTAAGCAGTGACTGCTTTCATTAACGATTCTCAGTCAATATCCGAGCATCGGTGTTACGAGGTTTTCTGCGTCTTCTACGGCGGCTAGTTTTTTTATCATCAACGTCATCCACCATGCTTCTTTGAAGTTCACTATCCGCAAACTGGAATTCATCCCACCAACGAACAAGCTCACTGTCGACTTGCCCAACTTGCGACCGAAGCTCTAGGAAATCAAAACCCGCTCTGAAGCGAGGATGTCTGATTGCGCTTAGCGCTCTTTTCCCAGATCTATTGAGTAAACGTCCCTGTAGATACCAAATATCTCTAATATCCGCGATAAGGCGTTTCGGAATTAATAACTGATTTTCCCTCTGATCCGTGACTATATCTATCGATTGGGCAAGTCTCATCATAGGTCGATCCGTTACATCATTTTTCAACCATTGCCGATGAACTTCAGGCCAAAGAATTGCCGCAAAAATAAAGGAAGGGGACACCGACTTCCCCTGAGCGATTCGCTCGTCAGTTCGAAGAAGAACCAAGTTTATAAACGACTTATCATCCTTCTCAATATAATTTTTTTTTAGGGATGGCAAGAGAATTGTATGAAACTTAAACTTCACCAACTGGTCGACCGTATCCTTCGCAGCCCCACCTTTTAGGATTTTCATCAACTCATCAAAAAGTCTCGCATCTGGAATATCAAATAGCAGTTTTGATAGCTTCTTGAAGGGGGTTTGCGTTTTGTCTTCAATTTTCAAATTTAACTTAACCGCAAGTCGAATTGCTCGCAACATTCGAACCGGGTCCTCCCGGTAGCGCTCAGACGGAACACCAATCATCTTCAACGACTTACGATGAAGATCGGCATACCCCGAACAAAAATCTAATACCTCTTCAGTTTCTGGGTCATAGTAGAGCGAGTTAGCTGTAAAATCCCGTCGCTTAGCATCCTCTTCGATACTTCCAAAATTGTTATCCGGAGCACTCGACCAGACCGTCCATTGCTCTTTTCAGATTCTTTTGAGGAAGTAGCCCTGAAAGTTGAAACCTCAATAATTTCGGGACCAAAATAGACATGTACCAACTGAAATCTACGTCCAATAATTCTAGATCTTCGGAAAATCTTTCGAATTTGCTCCGGGGTAGCATCGGTAACCACATCAAAATCTTTTGGTTGCTTTTTCAGAAGTAAATCGCGAACGGCACCACCAACAACGTAGCCATCGAATCCATGATCACGCAAACGACGAATAATTTTCAAGGCATTCAGGCTAAATTTGTCGGCAGAGATCTTGTGTGCGCTCTTAGGAATTCGCGTGGGCGCGCTAGATATTCCAGCCGAGCCTATAAGTTTTTTAAAAAACCGTGCAATCATCTCAACATTTAATAAGTAAGTACATCGCGTGCCTTTTGGGAATGCATCACATAGTTCCCAAGGAAGGCACGAAAACGTCTCGCCCTCCGAATCTCTTAAGTTCAATCGAGCAACCAAATAACCTCGCCAGATTATCCTCAGTAAGAATCTCAGATTTTTGACCCGCGAGGCACGTACCATCTTCAAATAACATGATGGCGTGTGAGCACAGAACACTAGCAAGCATCACATCATGAAGTACCGCAATAACACCCACACCTTTTGAGCGAACGGCATCCTGAACATATCTTCCCTAGTCGCATTTGCTGAGCTAGATCTAAGTTCTCAAACGGCTCATCTAAAAGCAAAAAATCCGTTTGTTGAGCAAATACACTGGAAAGCCGTGCTCGTTGCCTTTCGCCACCGGATAAAGCCCTGAAGGGACGATTTTCGAGACTATCCAATTGTACCGTTTTCAGCGCATCAACGACTGCAGACTCACTCTCTGGTGAGATCGAAAATAAGCGATTATCGTGGGGCAATCTACCAAGCAGAACATACTCTTTGACCGTACCCCAATAATCGTGATGCTCCTCCTGCGCCAGGAATCCAATTTTCCGCGCTAGGTTTTTTTGTGGAATGGCCTTCATCGATATTCCATCTATGAATATCTCCCCAGATCTGGGATGATCAACCCGGGACATTACTCTTAATAACGAGGACTTTCCGACGCCATTAGGACCTAGCACCACCCAAAATTCTCCTCGCCGAATCGCCACATCAAGTCGATTTAGCAGCAACCGACCCGAGCGCTGAACGCTCAGACTTTTAAGCTCGAACATTAGACTGCCTACCAAGCAAAGCGATTAAAACTGGTACACCAAGAAGAGCCGTAAAAACCCCGACCGGCAATTGCACCGGCGCCCACACCGTCCTCGCGAGCGTATCTGCAAAAACCACTAGAAGCCCACCAAAACTCGCCGAAAGAATAATGAGGTGACGGTACCTCCAACCGCCCAGTAAACGCACAATGTGAGGCACCACTAGACCAACAAATCCGATCGCGCCAGCATCTACCACGACAACGGCCGTTGCAATCGCCGCGCCAAAATACAGAAAATACTCAAGCGTGATAACTGGAACTCCCAATGTGATCGCCCTTTCCCTGCCGAGCGTCAACGCATCGAGACTTGTCCCAAGGAACCAAGAGACACATACGAGAATAACCAATAAAGACACAGCAAAAAGACTTGGCTCGGCATAAGTCAGATCCCCCATCAACCAAAACAACATCCCTTTCATCGCTAACGCTGGGGACAAAATCAACCCGAGGCTGATCGCGGCATTGAGCCCCGCAGAGACCATAACGCCAGTAAGAATTAAACGATAAGGGTTCCAGTCCGAACCACGACGCGATAAGAAAACGACGACAAACATGACCAAACCCGCGCCGATAAAACCAAGTACCGTCTGGCTAACTGTAAGGCTAAAAAATACTGCTGAGAGTACTCCAATTGCCGCGCCACTAGACACGCCAAAAATATACGGATCTGCGAGCGGATTTCGTACGAGGGTTTGTATAAAACATCCAGCAACGGAGAGAAGCGCACCCGCAACAAAAGCGGTGACAACTCGTGGCAGCCGAAGTCGAAATAGCACATCCCAGATAACACCTTCCCCAGTTCGGATTGCCGTGAAAAGTTCTGACCAGGAAATACTAACGCTACCAAACGAGATACATACGAGACTCGCGAATACACTCAGAAAAATAAGGATCAGAAGAGAGGGTAAACGCATAACAATCAAACGAAACCTCTCACTTTAGGGCTCATCCCTCAGAGATAGAACCTCCCACCCAACCGATTTCGCGTGTTGCAGTAAATTTATATCTGGATCTACCACGACAGGAACTGAAACCTCATTTAGTAATGGCAGGTCGTTGATTGAATCGCTGAAAAAAATAGTTTCATCAAAAGACTCCCAAGTTCGCCCGATTGAATGGAGCCATTCATGCACTCTTGTAACCTTTCCCTCGCGAAAAGAGGGCAAACCCACGACCCCACCCGTGAACTCTCCGTCGACTTGCTCAGGCTCGGTGGCGATCAGATTCTCAATACCAAATTCCTCTGCGATCGGTTTGGTTATAAACGAATTCGTAGCGGTGACGATCGCCACAAGATCAGAGTGATATTTTTGAACTAAGTCACGAGCGCCTTGAGTAATCATCGGATGCACTTTTTGACTCATAAACTCGCTGTGCCACAGATCAAGCTGGCTGCGTTTGTGTTGACCCAGTGGCTTCAGCTGAAAATCCAAGAACTCATCTATATCAAGAACTCCAGCAACGTAGGCCTTGTAGAACTCTTCATTGCGCCGCTCGTATATTTCCCGATCTAGAACACCTTTCGTAATTAAAAATTGTGCCCACTCATAGTCGCTATCACCATCTAGGAGTGTATTATCGAGATCAAATAGTACAAGCTTCACGTCGACTCATTTCTCTAAAAATTATTTACGATTAGCAGCGGCTTAGTCAGCCCGCCCGTCCAGAAGGTCCAAGAATTCTCGCACCAACGGAACAGTCACTTTTCTTTTGACTTCGAGAGAGTACCTATCGAGACCCTCCAAGAGCGAGAGCAAACTAAAAAGGTCACGGCGGTAATGACTCAAAACGTAGGAAATCACCTCTCGCGCAAGCAAAAACCCCTTGTCATCCGCAAAATCTTGCATCGCTCGTATTTTATCAACTTCCTCGAGGGGCTTGACTTGGTAAACAAGTCCCCACCCAAGTCTAGTTACAACATCTGCTCGCAAATTTAGCGCGTGCGGCGGCACAGACCCAAAAGCAATGACTAGCCCTGAACCCTCTCTGATAGTGTTGTAGACATTGAAGAATTTGATTTGAGTCTCAGCTAAAAGCCCATCAACATTTTCGGCAAACACAAACTCATCACCACGAAGATCATTGACCGAATCTAACCGATCAAAATTCAAACAAACTTTTTTGTGTTCTTCACAGAAGCTCAGAAAAGATTGTGCGAGATGCGTTTTACCTGCCCCAGACTCTCCCCACACGTACATAAACCGCTCTTTACCCTCACCCCGAAGCATTGCCATCAAAGACCCCAAGAGCTCTTGGGTACGTCCAGTAATAAAATTATCGAACGTCGGCTTGGGCGGCGCTTTTAGTTCGAATGTGAGCTGACGCATAATAATGATCTCAATCTGAAAGTACTGACGAACCGATAACTTGAGAGAATGGTTTCAGCGATTTCATGGCCAAAGAAAACCATAAAAAAAGCCGGTAAAATTCTGGTTTATGAATGGGCACCATTCTAACAGCGTCGAGATCGAATCGGATTAGAAGCGAACCAAGGTTTATTGATGCGCTGATCAGCTTTTCTCAATAACCAAATAATTATGAAAACTCCGGAATCAGATCAGAAAAACAACACATCAGCGAACACACTGACTTACCGAGACGCCGGGGTGGACATCGACGCCGGTGAGCAACTTGTCAAAAATATCAAACCTCTCGCAAAGAAGACTAACCGGCCGGGACTACTCGGCGGTCTAGGGGGATTCGGTGCGCTTTTTGAAATCCCTAAAACATTCAAAAATCCGGTTTTGGTCACCGGAACCGATGGGGTTGGCACCAAACTAAAACTCGCCAATGAGCTAAACCGGCACGATACGATTGGGATCGATTTGGTTGCGATGAGCGTTAACGATATTTTGGTACAAGGGGCAGAACCACTTTTTTTCCTCGATTACTTTTCATGCGGAAAACTCAATGTTGATTTGGCAACGAGTGTGATCGGAGGAATTGCTCGCGGTTGCGAAATCTCTAATTGCGCTCTGATCGGCGGTGAGACAGCTGAGATGCCTGGAATGTATCCAGGTGATGAGTACGACCTGGCGGGATTCGCGGTCGGAGCGGTGGAAAAAGAGAAAATATTAACCGGGGCTGAAATCGACGCGGGCGATACCATCCTTGGATTAGCGAGCAGTGGCGCTCACTCAAATGGTTACTCGCTGATTCGCAAAATCATCGCTTCTAGCGGCACCGATCTCAACGAGAAAATTGGTGATCGCACACTAGCAGATTTGGCACTCGAACCCACGCGTATCTATGTGCCTTCGGTTTTAAAGGCCTTGAAGACCGATACGATTAAAGGCTTAGCGCACATTACTGGGGGTGGGCTTGTTGAAAATATTCCCCGGATTCTTCCCGACCATACAGTCGCTGAAATCCAACTCGGTAGCTGGTCACGCCCAGCACTGTTCGATTGGTTACAAGGGGCTGGCAATGTTGAGGTGTTGGAGATGAATCGCGTCTTCAATTGCGGAATCGGTATGGTCGTCATCTGTGACAAATCAAACTCCACAGCATTGAAAGAGTTACTCTCAAAGCTTGGGGAACAGGTTTTTGAGATCGGTACCATCAGACAACGCAATGGCAATGAACATCAGACACAATTGATATCGTAATCATGAAAAAGATTGCAATCTTAATTTCCGGCCGTGGAAGTAATTTAGAAGCAATCGTCTCAGCCAAACCTGCCTGCGAAATAGCAGTCGTAGTTAGTAACCGCCCCGATGCTTTGGGCCTGAAATTCGCAGAAAAACAAAACATTCCAACTGAGGTCGTAGATCATAAAAACTTCTCGAGCCGAGAGGCATTTGACAAAGCCTTGCTTGAAACATTGAAAAGGTATGAGCCCGATTTAATCGTGCTCGCTGGATTCATGCGCATCCTCACGGAAAAGTTTATTAGCGCATATCCAAGTAAGGTGGTGAACATTCACCCCTCTCTACTTCCGGCCTTCACTGGGCTAGATACGCATCAAAGGGCGATTGACGCAGGCGTCAGATTACACGGATGCACGGTACATTTTGTGACCCCGGAGTTAGACCATGGGCCTATTATTGCGCAAGCTGCGGTACCTGTAATCCAAGGAGATAGCGCAGACTCACTTGCTGCTCGGGTACTCGAGGAGGAACATCGTATTTATCCGATGGCAGTTCAATGGATCTGCAACGGTGAGTGCTCGATTAACGGTAGCACCGTCTCCTTGACTGGCGCCGCAAAAGACCGCGGGTTTTCATTCTATAAATGCTAACAAAAGGTATGTCCTGCCAACGAATCAAATCAACACTAATTTCTGTTGCCCTCCTTCTATGCTTTGTACAAACAGCGAGAAGCGATGAGAGAGTCTTGCCTCCAGAGAATCTGTTAACCCAGTTCGAGATAACCATGGGCAAATTAGTAATTGGTCGTGGTGAAGATCAACTCAGCCACAATGGAGCAACTTACACCTTAACCAGCAAGACCCAACCCAAAGGAATAGCCAAACTCTTCCTCGATGAAATCATCCGAGAGAGCAAAGGAGCAATCACGAATTCTGGGGTAGTGCCATCCGAATTTCATGAGACTGGCAACGAAAAACGGGGGATCTCTCCGCTAACTTCGATTGGAAGAATAAACGCCTAACCCTACGTAGGAATGAGTCAAAGGAGGATGTCGAGCTTCCAAAATCTACAATTGACCAGGCCATCCTCCCCTACTCTTTTTCCTTCTCATCGATTAAGAAAGAAAACAGTGTGATTTATTTGACCGATGGGAAAAAATTGAAAAAATATACCTATGAGTATGTTGGCCAAGAGACCATCGACACCACACTTGGGAAATTGGAGTGTTTCCATTTCCGTAAGCAGAGAGAGGAAACCAACTCTAGAGGATTCGAGTTTTGGCTCTCAAAATCACACCATAATTTACCTGTCAAAATTCGGTTTATCGGAAAAGGCGAGAGAACATTCGAGTCAACGATTACCGCGATAGACTACAAATAATTTTTATCTCGTGAACAAAACCATATTTGAAGCGGCTGTTAAGTCTGCTGGCATCGCGCTTACTTTCAAGAATCCTGCCGACCAAACGCTTTCGCGTTTTTTTAGAGAAAACCGCAACTTTGGACCGCGAGAACGCCAACAGATAGCGGAGATCGTTTACTCGGTCATACGTCACAAAAGATTCTTGGAGTGTTCTCTTGATCAAACTGACGCGCGCCTAATTTGTCTACTCGCATTAAATAAAATCATGGGGTTTTCACAATCGGTGCTTAGCAACGTTGCGACCAATCGAGAAATGAAAACGCTAGAAGCCAATCTTTCCGCAAAACCCACCGACCTAACCCCCGCAGAAAAATTTTCTTTACCCGATTGGCTCTGGGATCGCCTAACCATCACTTTTGGAATAGACAGGAGCGCACAGCTCGCGCAATCACTTTTGCGTAAGGCTAATTTCGATGTTCGGGTAAATACCGTAAAGAGTGAGCGCAAAAAAATACTCGAGGCACTTAACGAAGCTGACATTTCTGCCTCACCGACGCAGTTTTCCCCGATAGGCATTCACATCAAGAATAATATTGGTCTTGAAAAACAAGCTCTTTTCCTCGACGGCATGTTTGAAGTGCAGGATGAGGGAAGCCAGATCTTGTGCCAGCTGGTAGACGCTCGTCGGGGTCAGATGGTTGTGGATTTTTGCGCTGGCGCAGGAGGAAAAACGCTCGCTCTGGGAGCATCGATGAGCAATCAAGGTCGAATCTATGCGATGGACGTTTCGGCAGCACGGCTCGAGCGAATGAAGCCGAGGCTTAAACGATCTGGACTGTCGAACGTCTTCCCACAGGTAATTGGGAGCGAAAACGATCCCCGCTTGAAGCGATTGTTTGGGAAGATGGATCGGGTATTGATTGATGCACCGTGCACCGGGTTTGGAACACTGCGGAGGAATCCAGACCTAAAGTGGCGCAAGAATGTCGACGATATCGCCGAGCTCAGCGCTAAGCAACTAAACATATTAAACGCCGCAAGCCGCTTAGCAAAAGTTGGTGGCCGGGTTATCTACGCGACTTGTAGCATTCTAGAAGAGGAGAATGAGGCCGTAATAGATGCGTTCCTCAGTCAAAATCCTGAGAAGTTCAAGGTTTTGGACGCGCGTCAAATTCTCGCAAAACGCGGCATCGATCTTCCTCACTCATCTCCTTACCTGAAACTCTTTCCGGACGAGCATCAGTGCGACGGCTTCTTCGGCGCGATTTTAGAGCGCGCGTCATAAAAGCCACATCTTGGGGTTTATGTGTCCTAATTTACAACATGGGGTGGCTACCTGGTTTAAAATATCGTTTGTACCCATTTATTAGGACCGCGGATGGAAAAACTATCGTCTCTTAGCTCAACCAGTTGGCTCAATGGTCTGATTGACCTTCCATGGTGGGGTTACATCGCAGTAGCACTCTCCTTCACCCATATCACCATCGCCTCCGTCACCATTTACCTTCACCGTCACTCTGCCCATCGAGCATTGGATTTACACCCGAGTGTTGCGCACTTCTTTAGATTTTGGCTATGGCTCACAACAGGAATGGTCACCAAAGCGTGGACCGCAATTCACCGCAAGCATCATGCGAAGTGCGAGACAGAAGAAGATCCACATAGCCCACAGGTTGCCGGTCTCAAGAAGGTCGTATTAGAGGGCGCAGAGCTTTATCGAGATGAAGCAAAGAATAAAGAGACGCTGGAAAAATACGGACACGGTACACCAGATGACTGGGTTGAAAAAAACATCTACTCAGCGCACGAGGCGCTTGGTATTTGGACGATGTTTGTCATTGATGTTGTGCTCTTTGGAGCTATTGGTATAACCATTTGGGCTGTACAAATGTTGTGGATCCCAGTTTTTGCAGCCGGAGTTATCAACGGCGTTGGGCACGCACTTGGATACCGAAACTTCAACGTGAACGATGCGAGTACTAACATTGTTCCCTGGGGAATACTCATTGGTGGTGAAGAGCTCCACAACAATCACCATGCCTACGCATCGTCTGCAAAACTCTCCTCTCGCTGGTTCGAGTTCGATATTGGTTGGCTTTACATAAGAACACTTGAAATCTTAGGGCTTGCTAAAGTTAAACGTCTGACATCAAAAATTGAACATTCATCCCAGAAGGAAAACGTGGACGCCGGAACTCTACAAGCGATCATTACCCATCGTTGGGATGTACTTGCGAAGTTTTCAGATTCGATTAAATCAACGTGTATCGAGGAGATCCGAAAGATCGCCGAGCAACATCAATTCACCAAACCAGATATTCACCGATGGTTAAAACTCGATAAAAAATTCATAAATCCCTCGGAAATTGACCAGGTCGAGCGATTCGCTCAGAAGAGCTCCGTTCTAAAGACCGTCATTACGATGAGAGAGGAGCTCACTCAGCTTTGGGCTAAGTCATCGGACTCTAAAGAGCACTTGCTGGAACAGCTTCGTGACTGGGTCAGGCGCGCGGAACAATCTGGCATATCGCCTTTGAAAGAATTTGCGAACTCGTTGAAAGGCTACGCAATATCAACTAAATAAGACTTTCTTGCGAGCATAAAAAAACCCGCCGATGGCGGGTTTTTTTATGAATAGGACTCTTACTTGAGTTTCGTCTCTTTATAGATCACGTGCTTCCTCGCTACTGGATCAAATTTCTTCATCTCCATCTTATCTGGAGTGTTCTTTTTATTCTTGGTAGTCGTATAGAAGTGACCAGTACCTGCGCTAGACTCTAGTTTAATTTTCTCTCTCATGCCGTCTCTCCGCGTGGATGTTTAGTTAGATAGCTTCGCCGCGTGCTCTCATTTCAGCCAGCACGACATCAACGCCCTTTTTATCGATCGTTCTAAGTCCAGCTCTAGAAAGTCTAAGCTTAACCCATCGGTTTTCGCTCTCGACCCAGATTCTCTTCACCTGCAAATTAGGTAAGAACCGGCGCTTTGTCTTATTGTTCGCGTGCGAAACGTTGTTTCCGCTCATCGGCTTCTTGCCGGTTATCTGACATACTCTTGACATGGTTGTAAGGCCTTTATTGAATAAATCCGCTATTTCGGAAGCCCGACTTTATATCATATTTTTGGGCCTTTGATCAAGGATAGATGCCACCTGATGACCCGCAGCGCGAGGTGTGCATCGCAATATATTAGATTTGTATTTTACAGATAGTGAAAATTTCCGCAACTATCTGTTTTGCTGGATAAAATTTTGGCACAAGATGCATGAAAAAAAGTTCAAATTTGGCTTGAGAAGTCTATTCTCCCATAGTAGGCTAGACAGGCTTGTATTAGCTGCATAGCCCTCCTACAACTAAAAAGCGAAGAGGGCTAAGTATCAGGGCATCCTGGGAAACACTTTCCGACCCTAAAAGTCAGTCAGGTTCTCAGGGCGCATGTTTCAAAATGAGGAGGAGTAGAGTTATGAAGAAGGTTCTTGCTTCACTACTTGGCGCAGTTGCACTTACCGTAGCGGCTAGTGCTTCAGCTGGCGTCAGCAAAGCTTACTGGGCAACCAGTGGTATGTTTGGTCCATTCCCAATTAACGGTTTGATTCCATCCATCCCTGCTGACCAGGTTAGGGACGTAACGATCCCAGTCAGTATGTGGATCGTTGAGCATGATAAAGGCATCGTGCTTGTTGACACAGGTAACAATATTGCAATTACAGAAGGCTGCGAGGCTTACTGGAACAAAGGCACCTGTGACTTCATGAAACCAAACCAGACAAAAGACACAACGATTACTGGCTGGCTCAAGAAACTTGGTTATAAAAATGAGGACGTGCGAGTCGTTGTAACTTCACATGCTCACTTGGATCACATCGGAAACATTAAGTCTTTCCCAAATGCAATCCATGCAATCCAAAAAGCTGAGCTATACCAGGGATGGTGGCCAGAGACCTTCCAAGGACGTACTGGTGAGCCACCATTCGTTCGTAAGGACATCGAAGGCACTCAGATGTTTAACTTCCTTGAGCTAAAAGGCGACTATGACTTGTTCGGCGATGGATCAGTTGTGATCCTCAGCACACCAGGTCACACTTTAGGTCACCAGTCAGTTCAGATCACCATGGACTCAGGCAACAGAATCTTGCTTGCTCAAGATGCTATCTGGATGCAGGAAAACCTTGATGGTCACCCAGCTGGCTTGAACTTCAGCGTTCAGGCTTATACCGATTCAGTTAACCGCTTGAAGTATATGCGCGATCTTCAGGGCGTACCGCTCATGATGGGTCACGATGAGAACCAGTGGAAAGCTGGCGGCGATCGCTGGTACAGATAAGAACAATTTGTATTGATTTTTGAAGTACCTGAACCCCCCTTCTCAGGGGGTTTTTTTTTGAGACTAGAAAAGCTATAGAAATGATTTCCTTAGAAAATGTATCGAAACGCTACGGCAGTAAAGAGATAATTCACAATATCTCCTTTGATGTAAACAAAGGAGAAATCGTTGGGTTCTTAGGTCCGAATGGCGCTGGAAAGACTACAACGATGCGCATGATCGCGGGGTTTACCGCAGCGACTTCCGGCAAGGTCATGATCGCTGGACACGATATGGCTGACCAAAATTACGAAGCAGCTAAAAAGATTGGTTACTTACCCGAACACCCCCGCTCTATGACGTACTGACGGTTCGCTCCTATTTAAAATTTTGTGCCGAGGCAAAACATATCGCGAAAGCGAAAATTCCATCCGAGCTTGATCGCGTGATGCAAGCATGTCAATTGGATGCGGTGGTTACTCGTGAGATCTTTAAACTCTCCAAGGGATACCGGCAGCGGGTTGGGCTCGCTCAAGCGATTCTTGGTGATCCAGAAGTTTTATTGTTAGATGAGCCGACGGCCGGCCTGGATCCAGGACAGATTCAAGAGACACGAGAAGTTATTCGTTCTTTTGGTGAGAATCATGCAGTACTTTTAAGTACGCACATTCTTCCAGAGGTAACGCTTATTTGTAAGCGTATCGCAATCATTAATGACGGCAGAATATTAGCTGTCGACTCTCCTGAATCTTTGCAGTCAGCGGTTGCGCAATCGAATAAAGTAACGATCACCGCGATTGCCGAAAAGGATGAACTAAAGAAAACACTCTTAGCGATTGATGGCGTCACGGATGCGACGGTATCCGAACCTTCCCAGAGCACCGGCGTAGTCAAGGCGGTGTGCCACGTCACCGCCGAGGGGCGGATTGAATCAAAGATCGCGAAGGAAATAGCCACGCGATTCGAACTACTTGGACTCGAGAAAGAACAACCAAACTTAGAGAACGTATTTTTACGCTACGTTGGAAAAAACTGAAATTAGGAATTTAGATATGAGCGGCGTATCTGCAATCTATAAAAAGGAGTTGGCGAATTACTTCAACGCGCCGATTGCTTACTTTATCATCGCGGTTTTTCTTCTTGGGACCGGATACTTTTTTATCTACAACATGTTCATGACGGGCTCAGCCTCGCTTGAGATTACCCTGCAGAATATGGGCATCCTTTTGATTACGGTTGTCCCGGCGATCCCGATGCGTCTATTCTCCTCGGAATATAGCGGGAAAACGATTGAGTTACTGATGACGCTCCCCATACGACCGTGGGAAATTGTTGTGGGAAAATTTTTCGGGGCTGCATCCATTTTCCTATTGATGACTCTCGCGACCGCCATTAACTTAATCCCGCTGTTCTTGTACGGAAATCCAGACCTACTGGCCACGGTTTCCGGCTATCTAGGATTCGTTCTGCTCGGACTCGCGTGTATCGCGATTGGAGAATTGTTTTCCTCGCTCACCCAAAACCAGATCATCGCTGCGCTTTTAACTTGGCCTGTATTGCTCGGCTTCTGGTTTGTTGGACACTTTAAAGTGTTCCAGCAAACCGGATTCCTACGCAGCTTTTCGGACTACCTCTCGTTTACCGGGCACTACGCGAATTTTATTCAAGGGCTTGTTCGATCAGAAAGCATTGTGTTCTTTTTGGCAACGATTGCTGTCGCCTTAATCCTTAATACTAGTTATCTGAAAGGGAGGCGATAATCATGAACCAATCCTTTCGTAACCTGCTCTTTTTGTTGTTCGGCATTACGCTCGTCTTCTTGTCAAGAATCTTTGATGCGATCCTGATTGAGCAAGCATTAATTACCAATGGACTTCTAGTAATCGGAATTGGTTTAACACTCATCGGTGTAATTACGATGAGAACTGAGATTGCTGGGTTCTTTAAAAAACAGCGTGGAGAGCGACTACTCCGGACCATTGGCCTCATCGGAATTGTTGTCGCACTCTGTAATTTATCCATTCGCTTTCCGGCCAGAATGGATATGACCGATGCACACCGCCATTCTTTGTCTAAAAAGACCTCAGATATGTTGGCGCGATTAGAAACACCTGTTCACATAACTTTTTTCCATGACCAGCTCATGACGGAGACCGTCGATTTTTATGAGCAAATGGCCACGATTACCGACAAGGTGACCGTTGAATTTCATGACCCAATGCTCAACCCATCGATGGCACGAGTTAAAGGTGTTGAGTGTGCGGGTACCGCGATTATGGAAAGCGAAGATCGTAAAATTCAAGTCCACTCCCCTCTCGAGGTTGATATTGCAAATGCTGTACTAAAAATATCTCAAGGGATCCAGCAAACCGTTTGCTTCCTAGATGGTCACGGTGAACCCGACCCATTCAGCCTAGAGAAACACGACCACATGGAGGGAACTGGAGGAGATCACTCACACGGTTTAGGTAGCCGAATTCTGATTCACGAGCGCCACGGAATGGCAAAACTTCGAACAAGTCTCGAGAGCATGAACTACGTTGCTCAGAAAGTAAGCCTTGTTCAGGGCACCACGTCACTCGACACCTGTGACTTATTTATCGTAGCGGGACCTCAAACTCGCCTTATGGACTCTGAGGTGAAAACTATCGATGAGTATCTCAATGCTGGGAATAATGTGCTGCTCATGCTAGATCCGTTTATTGAGACTGGGCTTGAGCCGATCATTAAAAAACTGGGAGTGATCTTAGATAACGATCTTATTATCGACCCAAAGAGCCATTTTTGGGCAGACGTGTCGTCTCCTGCAGTAACGCAGTATAACCGTCACTCGATAACAGAAGATATTCCTCTGACTTTCTTCCCAGGAGCTCGATCACTTTCACCAACAGAAAATCGAGTCCCAGAGACTTACGTTCGACCACTCGTTAACTCGTCAACGGAAAGCTTCGGGGAGAAAGACGCCTCAACCGCATCGTTTACAGAAGGTGTAGATACCAAAGGTCCACTTACCATGATGGTAATCATTGAGAGGGATCCTTCGCGAATTAATAAGATGCAACCGCTATTGGAAGACACTAGAAATGAGGAGGCGACTCCAATCAAATCGACTGCTGATTCCGAGGATGCGGTAAGAACCTCCAGAATCGCAATCTTCGGTGATTCGGATTTTGCTACGAACTCGTTCTTCCACATGCTTGGTAACGGAAAACTTATCCTCAATACGATTAACTACTTGACCGTTCAAGAGAACCTGATCGGGTTAGAACCAAAGACGATGGATATCCCGCAGGTAACGCTTACCAATGAGCAAATGAAAGGCGTGTTCTTTATGTCTATCCTACTCATCCCTTCTTTGATGGCGCTGATTGGGATCGCAGTTTGGTGGAGACGCAGATAAGAGATGCCCATTAAAAACAAGAACAATATATTCATCTGGATAATTCTTGGAGCCTTAGTCCTCGCGATTGGATATTTTAAGTGGCAGGACTCCCAGCAAGTTTCGCAGATCCGTGACCCTCTTTGGGTCGATGAGCGTTCGCTTTTACCTCTACCAATTGACAATATCGCAGCGCTTGAGATTGGTTACCAAGGAAATCTTCACCGATTCGACCGCGATAGCCAAGGGACATGGTTTTATCACGCGCATGGAGGATCTACGGGTGTGATGACTGAGCACGGGCACGTAGCCGATGCGGGGGCTGGTGAGGCTATCGCAAAATTCTTAGTTGGGCTCAATAACGCGAGGATTGAGCGTTTTCTTGAGACAGATGAAAAATCTGCATACGGAGTCATCAATCCATCTTTAATACTCCTGGCCTACAAAGATCCTGAAGGATCTCCGATCGCCCAATATGCTTTTGGAGATCAGGCCCCCGATGGACTGAGCCGGTACGTATTAATTATGGGTCGTGATGACTTGGTGTTGATCGCAGATTATCAACACAGAAATCTTATTGACCTAGCTGTTGCGGCTCAGTTAATGATCACACCATCGCAGACGACAGGCGATTAGATATCTAATCCAAGGCCGCAAAATACGATAGACTCAAATTGTTATTTGTTCTCGCAAGGCTAAAGCCTCAGTGATGCAGAAAAAGAAAACACGGATACTCCTTGGCATAACGGGCGGTGTCGCTGCTTACAAGAGCGCAGATCTTGCTCGTCTTTTCATCAAGAATAACATTGAGGTCCAGGTCGTGATGACCGAGTCTGCAACGCAGTTCGTCTCTCCAACCACGCTTCAAGCCCTCACAGGCCGACGAGTGCACACAGACATGTGGGATGAATCCATCGATAACGGAATGCCACATATTGAACTATCGAGAGCGTGTGACCTGATCGTTATCGCCCCTGCTACCGCCAATTTCATGACGAAGGTGACGAGTGGTCAAGCGGACGATCTATTGAGCACCCTCTGCCTTGCACGAGACTGTCCACTTGCGATAGCACCAGCTATGAATCGTCAGATGTGGGAGAACGCAGCGACCCAACGTAACCTGAAACAGCTGCGAGCTGACAGCGTCACAATCATTGGACCTGATAGTGGAGATCAAGCGTGTGGTGAAGTTGGCGAAGGCCGCATGAGCGAACCAACATTTATCTTCGACGAGGTCGTGGCATTGCTACAACCCAAGCTTTTAGCAGGAAAAAAAGTGGTGATCACAGCAGGCCCCACCTATGAGCCTATTGATGCCGTCAGAGGTATAACCAACTCGAGCTCTGGGAAGATGGGCTACGCCGTTGCTCAAGCTGCTCGTGAAGCTGGAGCAGACGTGACGATCGTCTCGGGTAAAACTTCACTCGCAACTCCAACCGGCACGAAGAAAGTACCTGTTATCACGGCGCAAGAGATGTACGATGCAGTCATGCATCACGTATCGGATGCAGATGTTTTTATTTCCGTTGCGGCAGTTGCAGACTTCAGAGTAAAAAATCCCGATGCAAACAAGATCAAGAAGACCAAGAGCGGACTCGCCCTGGAGTTTGAAGAAAATCCGGATATCCTCGGTACGGTTGCCAAGATGAATCCGACTCCGTTCTGCGTTGGCTTTGCGGCTGAGAGCCAAGACCTCGAAAATTACGCCAAAGAAAAACGTGTCGAACGCGGTATACCGCTCATTGCTGCGAACCTCGTGCAAAACGCGCTTGGGAGCGATGAGAACGAATTACTTCTAATTGATGAAAGTGGCTCGCATCAAATCCCAAAAAGCTCAAAGATCAATCAGGCTCGAGAGTTAATCAAACACATTGCAAAACTAACGGAAAAGTAAACTGCATGAAAAAGTTAGATGTCAAAATTTTGGATGAACGTATCAGGGAATATTTACCTCAGTACTCGACGAGCGGATCCGCTGGCCTTGATCTTCGTGCGTGTACGGATGAAAAAATGACAATTAATCCGGGAAACACTGTTTTGATCCCAACTGGACTAGCAATCAATATAGCTGATCCGGGCTACGCAGCAGTCATTCTTCCGAGGTCTGGGCTGGGACACAAAAACGGAATCGTGTTGGGCAATTTAGTTGGCCTTATCGATTCGGATTATCAAGGACAACTTTTTGTATCAATCTGGAATCGTGGAAAAGAGATCTTCGAACTCAATCCTTTTGACCGGATCGCGCAGCTGGTCGTGATTCCAGTCGTGCAAGTTGATTTGAATATTGTTGATGACTTTGAGGAAACTGAGCGTGGCGCTGGGGGATTTGGGAGTACCGGAAAAAAATAAAATCACAAACGTTGGAAATAAAAAAAGACCAGCGATGCTGGTCTTTTTTTTGAATGGGCCCTCGACTACTCAGGAAATACCATTTGCTCTTCTACTTTGTAAGGATCAGCGATCTCTCCCGCAGCAACTCTTCGCGCTTCTTCCCATCTTAAGAAGGTCAGCACACTGAGGATCTCCTCATAGGACATCGTCGTACCAAATGCGCCCATCGTTCCACCAAGCGAGCGGTTTTGGATACCACCGGCAATCGTTGCGTAGATCGATGCGTTGGTGTTTGCTGTATAAACAAACTTTCCGCAACTTAAACAAGGACCTTTTCCACCGTGCCCGTCACCACCATGACAAAATGAGCAACGCTGTGCATATTTTCCTTTTCCGAATTCAACGATCTCCATATTTTCGGTTGGTACCTCGAGGTCTGTCTCATTCATCTTGTGACCCGCATAAGCCGAGTCAATAAAACTTGAGTTGGTCATGACGCTCACAGCCACGACTGCTAAAGCAGCGAGTCCCAATCGGCTAAAAAGCGACGAAAACTTAATTACCATTACGTGAAGCCTCCCCATTAATTATTTTCTTATTCCACGTCGAGTGGTGCGAAATAAGGCACACCATACTTCTCAACGATGCCCTTAATTGTACCGTCATCAAGCAGCTTCTGGATAGCTTCATCTATAAATTCTTTAAATGCTTTATCTCTTTTTCGCACCAGGTAGTTTAGATTCCACTGCTGACCCTCTTGCGGCTTGAAACCCTTCGGAAATTTTAAACACCGCCTCAGGATGATTTTTCTTTGCTACTACAGGAACCGTAGCCCAAACGAGAGCTGCGTCAACTTGACCGTCGACCATCCCCTTCATGGCTCTCGCGTTATCTGGGTAAACTTCACGCTTAACTCCGTGCGTAAAGAGCCAATCATCCATTGGAGTAGACATTTGCACTCCGATACGGATATCTGCTGCCGCCAACTCTTCTATACTGTTCATTCCAGCTGCAGTATTTTGCACGACCAACACGTAACCGATAGCCATATACGGATGAGAGAAGGCCAACTGACCCATCAAAATATCATCATCACCGTTGTCGCCCACACCTGCAAAAATATCACATCGCCCCTTGAGAATAGAGTTTCTCAACGCACGCGACATACCACCTCGGGTACCGGTATCGGCCCAATACATCTCCAAGGCCATACCGCTAGCCTTTGCAATTTCTTGCATGATTTCCACATCGAACCCTGGAGGATTGGTGTTCTTGATCGAATACGGGAAAGTATACGGATCTGCACACGCTACAATTTTTTCCTCGCTTGCGAACGCTCTAGGGTATCGAGGGACTCTTCTCCTTCTTGCGCAAAAGATGACGTCGTATAACCTGTCGCAAGGACACTAGCTGCTAATACACTTATGAAACGCTTAAACAATTTACTCTCCTCAAAACGCGTTTAACTTAGAAACCTCTATTATATTCGGATTAACGAATGCGCCCGAAGTTCACCCATATAAATAGCTTCTATAAAAAATAAGGGAGGGCAATTGCCCTCCCTTACTCGAACTACTTCTACGACTACTTCGTAGAGCGTTACCCGGAGATTAGTCTACGGTGAACGCCATCACAGCACCACCTTTGGTGTGTGTCTTGAGGAAGTTTGCGTAGTAAAGTGGCCAGATACCACCACCACCGGCACCGTATACGATAGCAACGTACTGCTTACCGTTAACTGTGTAGGTTGTTGGGTTACCGTGGACACCTGAGCCCATCTGGAATGACCAGAGATGCTCACCAGTCTCATCATTAACTGCATTGAATCGGCCGTCTGGATCGCCATAGAATGCCAATCCACCACCGGTGGTCAAGAGACCACTAGTTGCAGGCCAGCTCTGTGACTTGGTCCATACGAGATCACCAGTAGCAGCATCGAACGCCTTGATCAAACCAGCACCAGCATTGAAGGTAATAACCTTAGCGCCGAGGTACCACTCACCACGCTTCCACTCCATTTTCTTGGCCTGGAGGTCCATGGTGAAGTTGTAGATCGGAACATATGCCATCTTGGTTCGGAGGCTGACTGAGAGTGGGTGCCACTCTTTACCACCGTCAAGTGATGGAGCAATGTTCTGGGTTACGCGGTCATATACAACATCCATCTCTGGGTAGTTGAATACTGGACGGCAGTTGTCCTTCGCTGGAGAAATTGGCTCGCTGATCCAGTTAACGTCCTGCATTGGAGTTACCCAAACGCACTTAAGAGCGTTACCAGACTTGGTCTTAATCGTGTTGCGACGATCAATACCGTAGATGTGGCCGTTTCTGTCACCGTGAACAAAGATTTTCTTACCACCTAAGTCGATTTGTACGTTCTCGTTAACACCGTCGTAATCGTATGGATCATTTGGTGTGTAGTTGAAGTACGCGTCGATCTTACCGCTATCAGCGTTTATGACGATAGCAGAGTTCGAGAAGAGGTTGTCCCCTGGACGAACGTGACGGTCAAAGTCAGGTCCTGGGTTACCCACTGGCCAGAATAGCTGGTTGGTTTCTTTGTCGTAAGAACCGGTAATCCATGTTGAACCACCGCCGTACTTCCAAGAATCACCACCCCAGGTATCGTTACCAGGCTCACCTGGTCCAGGAATTGTGTAGGTTTTCCATGCTGGAGCGCCGGTATCTGCATCGATAGCAGCTAACCAACCACGAACACCGTACTCAGCACCTGCGGTACCGAACACAACCTTGTTGTTAACAACCAAAGGCATGATCGTGAAGGTTTCAGCATATGTGTAGTCACCAACTTTCTTGTCCCAAACAACATCACCGGTTTGGTTATCAAGAGCAACTACGTGTGCATCAAGAGTAGCTAAGTAAACTTTGTTCTTGTAAACAGCTACACCTCGGTTCACCACGTCACAGCACAGTTTAGGGAACACGTCACCTGTAAGCTCACGCTCGTACTTCCAGAGAATGTCTCCGTTCTCACCGTTTACAGCCATGACTCGGTTAAATGAAGTCGTCACGTACAGTGTGCCGTTAACTGCAACTGCCTGACTGTCCTGACCTTCAAGAATACCGAATGACAAGTTCCAAGCTGGCTTGAGTGACTTCACGTTATCACGGTTAACTTGTGACAACGCGCTGTAACGGGTCATTTGGTAATCTTTACCGTAGTGCAACCAGTTTTGTGAATCTTTGTCAGCGTTCATGAGCATGTCATTCGTGACATAGTTTGGATAGAGCTGTGACTCAAGTCTATCCACACCAATGGCAGAAGCCATGCTGGAAGCGCCTAACAAAGCAAGAGCAGCGGTAGAAACCGCAACGCGCTTAAAGTTATGCATTAATACACCTCCCATTAAAAACGAAATCTCTAAAAACTAGAAATCATAGTTTGTAGCTTAATGTATAAATATATAAACTGCGTAAAGCATAAATCTGTGAATCGCAGAACCAGAGTACTGTGCTTCTAAAATTAATCCTTTACGACATGTAAATTCTAAAGGTGACACTCCCAAAGTCAATATTGCATACAGTGGAATTCGGGTGATTTCGGCCTTTATTTTCGAAGGGTTTTAAAGCACTTTTGCGTCGCATTATGCATTATGTTTCAAGTAAGACAGTCGATAGCGCATAGGATTATCACCTCATGAAAAAAAATCCACAAAATAGACAAGATTTTTCTGCTGGCATCACTATATTTCGGAATTGTTCGAGGGGCTATAGGACAATACTGCGCGAGAAGCTATCGCTCATGGTCACGCTAGCTTTGAACATTGCTGCGATGCAGCATACATCCCAAGCTGCCGAAATAAATAAAAAGTTCCCTCTAGAATTAAATAATGCTGCCATCACGATAGACGTAGCAAATACGGCCGAAAGCCGAGCAACGGGCTTGATGGGCGTAAAACAACTCTCGCCTAATTCCGGAATGTTATTTGTATTTCCAAAAGAAAAAATCGTTTCAATGTGGATGAAAAATACCTTGATTGAGCTCGCCGCAATCTTCATTGACGAAGAGGGATTGATCGTAAACATCGAAACAATGAAACCACTCAGCACAAGATCTCATAAATCCAAATCCCCTGCGAAGTATGTTCTAGAAGTTAATCCTGAGTGGATGATTTCAAATCAAATCATGCCAGGGCAGAGAGTTTGGGGACTCGAAGAAATTCCGGACGCAAAAAATTAAAAATGGTTGTTTGCTAACACCGATCACTTGCTACTATTTTTCCGAGATTAAATCTCTGAAGATCTGCTCAGCGATCAGCTGGTTCCCAACGTGATTGAGATGACAGAAGTCTAGATACACCTCACCAAACTTATGACGACTCTCAAGCGCGTCAGAGATGTCAAAAAATGGCACTCCGCGCTGCTCCAGATCGATACTCAATGCTCTGAGTTCTGGATATCCATCCCGGTACGCGATATCCAAACCAGGCGGCGTTTGAAGATAATTACCTAAGATCTCTTTCTCGTAGTCAGACCATCTAGACGCCTCAAATGCGGTCGGTTGGAGAAAGTGAATAAAGCGCGCTTGATTATTTTTCGCAATCACATTTGCTTCTTCAATCGCACGACCGAACTGCAGTTTTGCTTGATCAATTCCTCGTTTTAAAACCGCCGGATCGGTTATTGTGTCCGGTATAGAACGATCGTAAATGTCTAGAGCAAGGTCGGCCGTGTAGCTAAAACCTTTTAATTTTTTATGCCACCCCTCCATCGTTTTCGCTAAGGGACTGAGATGTTGCACGGGCCGAAAAGCCGGCACTCCGCCAACCCAGCCTTTTTCTTGCCCCCCAAAAACAATATAGAAAATTTCATTCACTCCATGGTAAAAGACAACCATGTCGCCGGGCTCAACTGCTACCTCCTTCAAAATCTGGGTTTGCTGCCGCGCGTTCATTCCCGGCAAACCAAAATTCAGTACTTTCCAATCCTGACCAGCATCGTTTAACAATCGCTGCAAGGCGCTCGCAATCGTGAATCGATCAGGCACCTCCTGACCAAAGAGAGTTGAGCCTCCGAACAACAGCACGCGGCGAGAAAAATGTTTAGGACTGTCTGTGGTTACTCTAAATCCATTCTGAATATTGAAGTAGCGTCCAGTAAAGTCTTTGAGCCGCGCAACATCGTCAATCCGTCCGTTTACAAACGTTTCGGACTCTGTCAAAAACTGAGCACTAAAGTAATCGGCGCCCTGATATGGCACAGGTTGCGTAGCCCTAAACTCCCACCGTGGTAACTGCTCCCCTCTAACAAACTTTACCCACAACCACGCTCCCGCCTCTACAAATGCAAGAGTTAACATCGTAGAAAATAAAACTACAGCTATGTTTTTTAAATACCGCATCAAACCTTTGAGAATTACCGTTTAAAAAGACGTGCGATTATAGCCGGCTAGGTATAGAACGCGGCACCACAATTCCAACACAACTCAAATTCTGATGGACTATGCTCGCTGCACGCATCGCAGACAACACTTCCCGAGGTTTTTGTTGACTGCCAGTCATCCACTACTTTTTTTGCGATTTCATATTGAGAGTCCTGCTCTAACCAAACCTCTGGCCAAGTCTCAATGAAAGGTATTTCACCCAGCGCCCCCTGCAACACATCTTTGAGCGCAAATGCTGGGATCCCCTTCGACTTCAGAACCTCTATAAGCAGGATAGTCTCGACATTGTTAGCAGCTACATAAAGACGTCTCACTTATCAAATAAACCTTTCAAATACTTTGGCGAGACAATTACCCTTCTTCAATCATATTTAACGCAGCCTGAAAAAGAGTACTGTGTGGATCCGCAAATGTCTCAAGGATGTTGAAGTGATTGTCCGCTGGACAAGGGATATCAGCCCCAATACTTTCCTCCAATTTTGCGCAATGATGCGGTGCTGGTCTTTAAAACCACCAAGCTCTTGACCACCCACAGCAATATGTAGCCGCGTGGCTTCGGGCGCAGGGAAGAGTGCTGGACTTAGGGCAACAGCATCATCTTCACCCATCTTTAAATCCATATTGACCGACGGTATCTTCGTTAAAACTCGAAGATCATAAAGTCCACTGATTGAGAATCCTGCTTGGAATATTTTTCTTGGAAGCGCAGGGAGAAACTCAGGCCATACACAGCTCAGAGCCATTGCCGCGAGGTGACCACCCGCGGAGTGTCCTGCGACATAAAGCTTTCTTTTCGGAAAACTAAAATCACTGGAATTTCGGTAGAGGTAAGCGCCAGCCGCCATCACCTGGAGCGCCAATTGTTTCATCGTAACACTGGGGCAAAGGGAATAATTAATCACAGAAACTGCGATACCACTATCCAAAAAAGGTCTCGCGACAAAAGCATGTTGTGACTTATCCAATGAGCGCCAATATCCTCCATGAATAAACATCAACATTGCCTTTGGAGACCCGTCCGGGAGGTACACATCCATCGTCTCCATCAGATCATCCCCGTACGGAACGTCTCGCTCGCACTGATCTTTCAGCGAACGACAAATTCCTGACGACTTGACCGTCCACCGATCAATATATTCCTGAAAATTCTTTACTGCAGCCCGATTGTTGTATAGCGAATCGAGATAAGCAGTCTCGTCTTCAAGCAACGGTACCATTTCATTTTTCATGTAAATAATGATGCACGATCCTTACCCAGTCTTAAAGTATCAAAGGTAATTTTTTTCAAAATACTGAGGACTAATATTCCTAACATTCTGTTTTTTATTAGTTTTAGCGAGACCCCTCCATGTCGACCCATACAGGTTCCCATGCGGATGAATTCCTGCTAGCTTCTGTACTACAAAAAATACGGATTAGGAACACATCATGAATAAAAAACGTGGCCAACACACCTCGTCACTACAGAATGGCTGCAAGAGCACCTTGCCGATGAGCAAGTGAGAATTATCGACCCTTCGACGCTGCTTCCGCCGAAACCAGATTTTTCTCTCTACGACGTGGTACCTGCAAAAAATGATTTCTTAAAAGGGCATATACCAGGCGCGCGATTCATAGATATCGAACATGAATTATCAACCCCTCACGAACGACTCCACTTTATGCTCCCAAGTGAGGAGACCTTCAAGAGCTGTATGGAGGCTAATGGGATCTCAAACGAGACGATGGTCGTGACCTACGCGACCACCAATCATTGGTGGGCTACACGTCTATGGTGGACTATGAGAGTGTTCAACCATCAACACGTCGCGGTGCTGGATGGTGGTTTCCAAAAATGGGTAGAAGAAAAAAGACCCGAAGATTCGGGTGACGCACTACCCGTTCAGCGTTCGCATTACAAAACCTCTGGGTTAAACCGTGAGCTAATCGCAGATAAGAATTCGATCATCGAACATTTGAAAGATCCGCAGTGCTGCCTCATTAACGCGCTGAGGAGAGAACAGCACGATGGATCTGGAGGCGTCCATTACGGGCGAAAGGGACACATCGTTAAAAGCACAAATCTTCCCGCTCTCGAGCATGTGAACGCGGATAACACGTTCAAGTCAGAAAAAGAACTGAGAACAATTTTTGCGGATAGCTTGAGTCAGCCTCAAGTCATCACCTATTGTGGCGGCGGGATTGCCGCGACTAGTGTGGCGCTCATTTTGGATATGTTGGGGCATACGAGCGTTCGAGTTTATGATGCATCATTGACGGAGTGGGCAGCAGACGAGAGCCTTCCAATGGAATACTGATTTAACTTTTTTTAATGGATCACTGATGATAGATACATTTGATATTAATGCCGCGGGATTCGATGGGCCAGTTATCGTTACCGGAGCCGGTGGGTGTATCGGCAGCTGGGCACTCAAAATACTGCTGGCACACGGGATCCCAGTCACCGCACTTGACTTGAAGAAAGATGTACGGCGACCCAAGTTATTGATGAGTGATGATCAAGTCGAGAGTATTCCTTGGATCGAGGGGGATATCTCGGTGCCCGATACTATCTTCAACGCTGTGGAGTCCTCTCGCGCAACAGCAATCATCCACCTTGCCGCGCTTCAAGTGCCATTTTGTAAAAATGATCCAATCCTTGGGGCTCAGGTGAACGTTGTTGGAACTGTCAACGTGTTTGAAGCAGCGCGGAAGTTTGGTATCAAACGATTGTGCTACGCGAGCTCGATCGCGGCGCACGGGGTGTTTGACGAGAACACCGTACCGACACTCTATGGCGCCTACAAGTTCTGCAATGAAGAAACAGCAAAGGTGTACGCCCGTGACTGGGGAGTCGCGAGTACAGGTATGCGACCGGGAGTTGTTTACGGAGTTGGTCGAGATCAGGGGATGACATCAAAAACAACGATCGCAATTCTTGCTGCTGCCCTTCGCGAGAAATACACGATTCCATTTAGAGGTGATGTATCTTGGTTACACGCAGGAGAGGTTGCGAGCGCATTTATTCGTTCAGTATCAGCGCCGCGGAGTGAGGCTAAGGTCTTCGATATAAATGGCTCAACGCTCTCGGTTGAGGATTCAATTTCGATCATTGAAAAAATAACGGGATACGATGGAATCAGTCCATCTGGAACACCACTCCCCTTTCCTATGGCGCTATCGGATACACCACTGATAGATTACCTGGGCTCCTACGGATCGGTAGAGATTGAGGAAGGGATTAAACACACCTACGACAGTTTCCTATCGCTGATCGGAACAGGGCAGCTAGACGCCTCTTCCCTTGGATAATCAACTACTGAGGGTTAGACGATGATATTTGTATTAATAGATTCGGCCTGTCCCTTGTTATCGATCCAGGACACCTCAACGACATCGCCTACCGTTCCATTAAGGAACTGACAATTGAGATAGGGATTTTTAGAAACTGCAGCACCCCATTGCGCAGTCAGCACAACGCGACCTTGATGCTTAACCATTACATTTTGAATAAAGTGGGGAGGAACTAGCGTTCCGTCCTTCTCTTTCCTGAGGCCTGTTTCCATGTCATGACGAATAAGAATTCGAACATCCGTGATGCCATCGTCGCTGATCTTCGCCCTAACCTTCATTGCCGCTGCCATATATTTTTTCCGAAGTGAGACGGACAATTAACCGCCACACCCTCCTGCAGTAACCTTAATTAATTTATCCGCTGAATAGAATTTATCACCGCTCTTCGCTATGACCACCACCCGGGAAGTCTCGGCCATCTTAATACGAGTCCGAATATTCGCGACCGTTCCCTCAGAAAGGTCATAGAGCGCCGCAAGTGGATGCGGGTTCTTCTCACAGGATAGCGATCTTGGAAATGTTAGGCATGGCAACCTCGACGCCTACGGGCACCACAGCGCCATTCTCCGCTATCTCGGGCGCGATGATCGAGACATCCGCGTGTGGAAAAATATCCACTCCAACGATCTCCTTTATTGCTGACTCGATTTCCTCGGCACCGAAAGCTGTGCTATCCCAAAGCTCGGAATTCGCACGCGCCCTATTAAAAAAACCGCTCGAAACGAGCCCGAGGGTCGCAAGCATGAGTCCCGATTCCCCAAGAAACCTTCTTCTTTCAGAATTCATCCAAACACACTCTACTCAGGAAAATTTGATGTAACAAAACTGTAACCCGACTTTGGACAATCCAATGCCGATTTCGTTTCAGTAGTTTATCATCTAACAATCAAACTTATAACCGATACACCGTCACGGCAGTCAACATACAATGGCGTGAGACAAGACACAATGGGCTCTAACTGCATACTAAAAAAAACGAAATACCTCTTCGTGCTCGCGTTCATGATCAGCGCATAAACAGCGCTTGGCATTGAGATTGGTGAACCCGCACCTGCACTTAAGGGCACCCTATTCTCCGGAAAACACTTCGACCTCTCCGAGCAAAAAGGCAAGGTGGTAATGATAAATTTCTACTCGAGTTTCTGCAAATTCTGTGCTTATGAGATCGGAAACATTGAAACATACGTGGAAGCAAATCAATCGCGTGGACTGGTCTTTTTAGCAATCGGAGTCGATGATGAAAAAGATACTGAACGAGTTCGAGGAATCCTTCAGACCTATAACCTAGATGGACTCATGGCCATGGACCTCGAGGAGAACGGGTTCAATAACTCTTACCCTACTCCCACAACCTTCTTAGTCGACCGATCGGGCACCCTTGTTTTCCGATCCAAGGGTGCGAAAATGCCCTCGTGGTTTAGAAACTACGTGGACCCCTTATTGAAATAGGCTCAAAAAACCCTCAGGGCGGCGGATTTTCAAGACATAAACGTAGAGCGATATTGCCTCGCTCATACGCATCGCTTTGTAGCGGCACGTCCTCGAATCCAAAGGATCGGTAAAGCTTCAAGGCAGGCGCGAGTTTGGTGCTCGAGATTATTTCTAACGCGCTAGCGCCCCGCGATCTTGCTCGAGCAATGATTTCAACCATCATCAATCGGCCAATTCCCCGCCCTTGCAGATCCTTTCTAACGGCCATCTTTGAAACCTCAAAAACGCCCTCACCATGTTTTAAGAGGCCACAACATCCGACAGGTTGTTTGTCCAATAGCGCCATCACAATCGCCCCTCCGGAATCAATGAACTCTCTCCTCTGTTTATTTAAATGATCTTTATCAAGTTCCTCAACAAAATAAAATTCATTGATCCATTCCAGATTTAGATCGCGGAACGCTTCTGCGTGATCGAGGTCTACGAAATCGACGATGGATAGTTGGGCTAGCATTTTCTGATCTTAAAGGCTATATGTTAGAGTTTCGCGAAAGTATATTTTCGTTCGAAAGATAATAATCTTAACTTTACCCTCGGTGTAATCATCTGCATATGAAAACGCAAGTTGCAATTATCGGTTCTGGTCCTGCCGGCCTTCTGCTCGGCCAATTACTCCACCTGTCCGGTATCGATGCGGTAATTATTGAGCAAAAAAATAGGGATTATATTTTGCAGAGAATTCGAGCAGGTGTTCTCGAGCAAGGAACAGTTTCGATTCTTGATAGGGCCCGAGTCAGCGAGCGCCTGCATCGAGAGGGATTGGTCCACACGGGATTCGATGTTTGTTTTGCTGGTCAAAGACAACGGCTCGACCTAGAAAAATATGCTGATGGAAAAACGGTAGTGGTATACGGACAAACGGAGATCACCCGAGATATGATGGATGCCCGAGAGGCTTCTGGCGCTATCACAGTCTACGATGCTGAGAATGTCGCGATTCACGACTTCGAATCAGATCACCCCCGAGTTACTTACACGAAAGACGGAAAAGATTTTCAGTTGACGTGTGACTTCATCGCCGGTTGCGATGGATTTCACGGAGTGAGTCGTAAAAGCGTTCCAACCAGCGCAATAAAAACCTTCGAGAAGATTTACCCATTTGGCTGGATCGGCGTCCTGTCTGAAACAAAACCGGTTTCGGATGAGCTGATCTACGCTAACCATGAATCTGGATTTGCCTTGTGTAGTATGCGGTCACCCACAAGGAGTCGTTGCTACGTGCAGTGTGCTTTAACGGACACCATCGAAGACTGGCCAGAGGAGAAATTCTGGAAAGCGTTGAAACAAAAGCTTGATCCAAAAACTGCCGCTGACCTAGAAACTGGACCTGCGATTGAGAAAAGTATTGCCCCACTCCGAAGTTTTGTCACCGAACCAATGCGGTTCGGATCGCTGTTTTTAGCGGGGGATGCGGCGCATATTGTCCCACCGGCTGGAGCAAAAGGGATGAACCTAGCAGCGAGCGATATTCACTACTTATCGAATGCTCTGATTGAACATTACGCCTCTGGAAAAAAAGATAAAGCAAGCCTTGACCAGTACTCACACAAAGCGTTGGCTCGCGTTTGGAAGACAGAGCGATTCTCTTGGTGGATGACGAGCCTGCTACACACCCTTCCTGAGAATGGAGAGCTCGGAACAAAACTACAACGCGCAGAGTTAGAGTACGTGTTTCAGTCCGACGCCGCCCAAGCCATGTGGGCTGAAAATTATGTCGGACTTCCGCTATAAAATCACATCAGTCCCTGCATATCTCCATCAACGCTGAGGGCTTGCCCAGAGATTGTCTTCCCGAGTGGAGAGACGATAAAGGCGATCAAATCAGCAATTTGCTGTGGGTCGATGAGCTCTTTTATAGAGGCCATTGATAACCATGTCTGCGTAAATTCCTCAAATGTCTTACCCGCGATTTTCGCCTTCTCTGAAATCACACTTCGGATTCTCTCGCCATCGACGGGTCCCGGTAAAATTGCGTTACACCGGATTCCGTGCTTTCCAAGCTCCATCGAGAGTGACTTCGTAAAACCCACCACCCCCACTTGGCAGCCGAATAGGGTGCGCGGTTCGGAAACCCAAACTTACCCGCGGCTGATGATAAATTGACGATAGATGGATTCTCAGATTTTTTTAGATGATCAACGACTAGGCGAGCGCAATTGAATTGGCCTGTCAGACAAACTTGTATACATCGATCCCAATCTAGCGGATCGATCTCATGAAACAAACCAGTGGGTCCTGCAATTCCCGCGTTATTCACTAAGCAATCGAGCCCACCGAGAAAATCGGTCGCCTCAGAGACCATGCCCGCAACTTGTGACCTATCGGACACATCGCATACTCCAGTTCGAATAGTTGGAAGTTTTTCTTTCGCAGCCACTAGCGCCGAGGTATCGATATCGCAGATATAAACATTTGCGCCCTCGTTGACTAACCTCTCCGTAATGTTTAAGCCGATTCCATTTGCTCCAGCGGTGACAATCGCTTTGGTACCCTTCAATTTGAGATCCACACGTACCCCCTTCGGTTCCATTTCAAATTAAGCGTGCCAGTGTAAACGATTTGCATAATCCCAATTTAAAAGTCAGCTCTTAGTTTTGGTAGACCATAGTTTAAGAAAAGCATACACTCCGAAACTTCGTTTGATACACCGACATGGAAACAGTCGCGCTTAAAGTTAAAAATTAAACGTATGGAAAATACTGTAAGACATGACTACAAGATCATAGGACTTATCGGTCTCGGTCACGGCACATCTCATTTCTTTCATCTAATACTCCCCCTATTTCCTTGGATCAAACTCGAATTTGGGTTGAGCAACGCGGAGCTCGGGTTACTCATGACTGCGTTCTTCGTCGTATCCGGTCTAGGACAAATACTCGCTGGATTTGTCGTTGATCGTTTTGGGGCAGTAAGTTCGATCATCGCAGGTTTAGGGCTGAGTGGTATTGCCTCAATAGGTTTTTCCTTGAGCGATACCTACGGTTCGCTACTCGTATTCGCAGCAATTGCCGGATTAGGTAACAGCGTCTTTCATCCAGCTGATTATTCTCTACTCAATAAAAAGTGAACCCCGAGAGGCTTGGGCACGCATATAGCGTTCACGGTATTTCAGGAGCGTTAGGTTGGGCAGCAGCACCAATATTTCTCGTTGGGTTCGCGACACTCTTCGATTGGAGAACGGCAGTAGCGATGAGTGCAATCGTTGCATTTGTGGTGCTTGCTACGTTATTTATAAATCTACGATCTGAGGAAATTAGCGACCGCTCAAAATTCAAATTTGAAAATCAAAAAGCACAGCCTGGTTTAGCATTTCTAAAATTGAAGTGTATTTGGATGTGTTTTGGTTTCTTTTTAATTTCCGCACTTGCTTTCGGAGGAATTCAGAGTTTTGCACCGCTTGCAATTGGAGAAGTGTATGCAGTCCCACATACCTTGGCAATTGGGGGCGTTACTGCATACATGATTTCCAGTGCAGTAGGTTTATTTTTTGGAGGATTTCTAGCTTCAGGTAAATACCCGCACGACAAAATCATCGGCTTCTCATTATCGATCGCGGGCTTGACGGCGATATTTTTATCATTCGGCTTTCTGGGAGGATGGTCGGTGATTCCCCTCATGGCGGTAATAGGATTTGGAGCTGGACTTGTCGGCCCCTCCAGAGACCTATTGGTCCGGTCGGCAACGCCGAAGGGAGCAACGGGGCGAGTCTATGGAGTCGTATACTCTGGGTTAGATGTTGGCATAGCATTGGCGCCCCCAATCTTCGGACTTGTCATGGACTTGCACCACCCAGCATGGATTCTCATCATGATCGGGATATTCCAAATAACTGCGATCGCGGCGGCTATCGGTGTTAAGCAGCAGGGAGTTGTGAACGTCGCCACTGCCTCATAAATCCTGATGTCGAAAACAATTTTTGGCATCGAGATCCAAGTAGAAACACCATTCTCAGCGCCATGAACTAAACTAAAATAACTTTACTGAACGAAAAGATAACAAAATGAAAATTACTGAATTAGAGGTACACATACTAAGAGCCCCTGACACCGGGCGACCCCATTGGGTTAGCCACTTCATCGTTCCTCGGGCGAATGAAATTTTAGTTCGAATGAAAACCGACGAAGGGATTGAGGGCTTTGGTATCGCAACAAGCTACACCCCAATCGAGGCTGCCGTTCACTGCTTCAAAACTGGTATTGGAGAAAAAATTATTGGAGCAGATCCTCTCGCTCCTGAAAAATTATTTCAGCAACTATTTAGTCTCACCTACTCGCGCATCGCTCACGAAAAGGGATGGGGTAAAGAAGCATTGATGCGCATTAGCGCAGCCGTAGATATTTGCTGTTGGGACATCATAGGTAAAACTGCGAATTTGCCCCTCTACAAAATTTTTGGTGGATACAGAGACGAAGTTCCTTGCTATGTAACCTGCGCATATTATCGAGACGGAAAAGACTTAGTGGAACTCAAAGACGAAATTCAGATGCTCAAAGAACAAGGCCACAGGGGATTTAAAGCGAAAGCCGGGGGGGTTGCGCTCAAAGAGGACGTTGAAAGATTAGAGGTAGTTAGAGAGACTATTGGTTGGGAACATGACTTAATGGTTGACGTCAACAGAGGTTGGGATCTTCAAACCGCTATTGAGGGCGCGCGATTAATTGAACCCTTAAAACCACGATGGCTAGAGGAGCCGGTGAGGTGGGCGGATGATCGAAGAGAGTTACAAATACTATCCTCTAAAACTGCGATACCACTATCAGCTGGAGAAAGCGAGTTAACCAGCTGGGGTTGCCGATCCTTGGTTGATGAAAAATCGATTGATATCTTACAATTTGACTGCACGATGACAGGAGGCTTCACCGAAGGAAGAAAACTGACTGCTTTGTGCGAACTCAATCACGTACAAGTAGCGCCTCATCATGACTGCTTTATTCATGCACACATCGTAGCCTCGAGTCCAGCGGGCTGTATTGTCGAATCGTTTACTGATCCCGAGCGCGATCCATTGCAAGCGGAATTGTATGAGAACCCCCCATCAATTTCGGAGGGTTGGTTAACGCTAAATAAGGAACCCGGTTTAGGACTAAGACTTTCAGAATCTGCTGTTTCAAAATTTGGGGAGAGAGTCCTGTAAATCTATGTCCATTAATAGGGTCAAAAATATGTATATATGTTTTGACCCTATTAGAATCCATTAATATTTGGAATAGACGTTAAAATGCGCCCCCTCGCGCGTTTTGCCCACCATCAACGTTAACCACGATTCCGCTGAGGTAAGAGGCCTTTGGTGAGGCCAGAAACAGTACGACGTTAGCAACCTCTTCAACCGTAGCGGCCCGCTCATAGGGCAGCCCCTTCAAAAGCTCCCGCCATCTAGACGCATCACCGAACTGGGTTTCCGATTTTGTTTTCATGAGCCCAACCATACGCTCGGTCTCTACTGCACCTGGACTGACTGCAAGGACTCGAATTCCATCTTTGAAACTATTACTTCCCAACGCACGGCTAAACGCATTTAGCGATGCATTAGCAGATGATCCCGCGATGTAATTTGTATCTAATCGATCAGCGGCAAGTCCTGTCACATTCACAATCACTCCATGTGCCTGCGCTTTCATCGCGCCATAAAAAAGTCGACAAAGATTGATGTATCCGAAGACCTTCAAATCCCATGCGGATCTCCACGTCTGCTCGTCTACCTTTTCTAAATCTCCTCCCGGAATCGCACCAGCATTATTCACGAGAATGTCAATTTTTTTACGCGCTTAAACAAAGCCGTTGCACTTTCACTCTGAGATAAGTCAAGCGCGTGAGCGGTAACTTTGACTGCATACTTTGACTGAATATCTGTCGCCGCTTTTTCAATACCCTCACTCGATCGCGACACGATATGCAGATCACACCCCTCCTCCGCAAGAGCATTGGCAACTGCAAACCCTATCCCCTTCGATGCGCCCGTAATAACCGCGGTTTTTCCTCTCAGATTGAGATCCATTTGTACCCCCAGTATTTTAGAAAGATCTGGGCATCCCCAGGATGTGCTCAGAGATGTAGGACAGAATTAAATTCGTTGAGACTGGCGCCACTTGGTACAAGCGCGTCTCTCTAAATTTTCTCTCGATATCGTACTCTGCCGCAAAACCGAAACCACCATGCGTTTGTAGGCACGCGTTCGCTGCCTCCCACGAGGCTTTAGCTGCTAGATACTTCGCCATGTTCGCTTCAGCTCCACAGGGCTCATGCGCATCAAATAGCTCACAAGCTTTCCAACGCATTAAATTTGCAGCCTCAACTTCAATAAAGGCTTCACTGATTGGAAATTGGATACCCTGATTCTGCCCAATCGGACGGCCAAAAACGACACGATCGGACGCGTAGTTAGATGCCCGCTCTACGAACCAATATCCATCTCCAATACATTCAGCCGCTATCAGGGTTCTCTCAGCATTCAACCCATCTAGGATATATTTGAACCCCTTCCCCTCTTCGCCGATTAGATTTTCCACCGGTATCTCGAGGTCATCAAAAAACAACTCATTGGTTTCGTGATTGACCATATTCTCGATCTTGCGGACCGTCATACCCTTCTTCAGCGCTTGGTGGAGATCAACAATAAAAATTGACATTCCTTCTGATTTTTTCTGGACCTGATCGAGCGGCGTCGTTCTTGCTAACAAAATCATCAAGTCTGAATGTTGTACACGTGATATCCATACTTTCTGACCATTTACGATATACCGGTCGCCGTCTCTACGAGCAAAAGTTTTGATCTTGGTAGTGTCAGTTCCAGTCGTAGGCTCAGTAACCCCCATAGACTGAAGCCGCAAAGCCCCGCTTGCAATCTTCGGAAGGTACTCTGCTTTTTGTTCATCAGAACCATGTCGAAGTAGCGTACCCATGTTGTACATTTGGCCATGACATGCCCCGGCATTACCGCCGCAACGATTGATTTCCTCCATGATGACAGAGGCCTCTACCAGCCCGAGACCGGATCCCCCAAACTCTTCGGGGATCATCGCAGATAACCAACCAGCTTCAGTGAGCGCGGTTACAAATGCTTCGGGATAATCTCGATGAGAATCAATGTCACGATGATATTCATCAGGAAATTGTTCGCAAACAGCCCTCACACCATCTCTAATTTCCCTACATCTTTCGTCAGAAGAAAAATCCATCATCCACTTTCTCTCTCAATTCGACTAGCGACTACGTACGACCGCATTCGCTTTCATGTTTACATGTCCCTCGTGATCCGCAGCCCAGAGCATAATCTCCGTCTCACTTTGCTGTTCTGAAAACACTGAAAAAGAGTGTAAGTCAAAAATCGGTTTCATTGCCCTAAACTGAAACGCATCGACATCGACATTCGGGTAACGCTCTATTAGCAATTTAACAAGATAGGTCGCTATCAAAGGCCCGTGCACCACAAGACCAGGGTAACCTTCTACTTCGTTGCAATATTTCCGATCGTAATGAATCCGATGACCGTTGAACGTCAAAGCAGAGTAACGAAATAACGTTACCGGATCAGGGATGATATCGAAAGTGTGCTCCCAACTCGAAGGAGCATCGATGTAGCTAGGAGCGGAATTACTCGTCGAGTTTGGGTCCTCTCGATAAACGATATCGTGCTGCTCCGTTAGTCGATTAGAACCACCGCAGTTGATTTGATGCTCAACAGTAACAAACACCATCTTGCCCGAACGCCCTTGTTTAGGGGCTATGGATTTGATCGTAGACGTTCGGTCCAGCACCTCACCCACGGCGATCGCCTTTGAAAACTCGAGTCGCCCTCCGGCCCACATACGGCGAGGTAGATCGATGGGAGGCAGAAAACCACCCTTTTTCGGATGACCGTCTCGACCCAACTCTCCCCGGTGCGCAACAGCGGGGAAAAACATCCAGTGCCACAATAGGGGCACCGAATCCCCCACTTGAATCGATGGCGAATCATCGCTGAGCGTCGCGTGCATCTTTGAAACCCGATCGGCATCAACGTGATCCGTCGTACGCTCGGTCCTTCCGACCCATTTCTCGAAAGAATCCATGGGGCTCGGCCTCACTTCACCGCTTACTCGTGGAAATGCACGATAGTTTTCGTGGTTGTGAAATGCTCCAATGCGAGAAAACCTTTCTCACGTCCATGACCACTTTTCTTCATTCCACCAAACGGGAGCTCTACACCACCACCTGCTCCATAGTTGTTGATGAAAACTTGACCACAATTCATTCGCTTCGCGACACGCTGTTGACGATTTCCATCTTTCGTCCACACAGCACCAACTAAACCATAGTCTGTTGCATTGGCCAAACGAACCGCATCTTCCTCGTCGTCAAATGGCAGAACCGAGAGGACGGGACCGAAAACCTCATCACAAGCGAGGCGATGATCACGTGGCACATTTCCAAACAACGATGGCATCACCCAAAAACCATTCTTATCAATTCCATCTGCGAACTGCCCCTCGGCAAGCAACGGAATACCGGTTTCAATTGCTTCTTTCCGGAAGCCTTCGACGAGCGCCTGCTGCTTCGCATTCATGACAGGACCACAATCCAAATCCATATCAGGCGTTCCGACACGAACCTTGCTGAAAGCTTTCGCAACTTCCCCAACGAACTCGTCATACACACTCTTCTGGACAAGCAATCTGCTACCAGCAGAGCAGGTTTGGCCAGCATGCTGAATAATTGCCTTCACCACCACCGGTAACGCTTTTGCAAAATCAGCATCCTCAAATACCAACTGCGGCGACTTGCCACCCAACTCCAAAGTGCACGCCACAAAATTTTCGCAGTTGCCTCCTGAACCAACGTTCCCACCCTCGGCGAGCCCGTGAAACTCATAAAGTTAATTCCCTTGTGCGCAGCAAGAGCAGCCCCCGCTTTATCACCCAGACCGGTGATCATGTTAAGAGCGCCATCTGGTAAGCCCGCCTCAACACCTAACTGAGAAATTCTAATCGTCGATAGACAAGCATCCTCAGAGGGCTTCACCACAGCAGCATTCCCAACTGCGAGCGCGGCCGCAACGGTTCTGCCATATTGTTGCGCCGGATAATTCCAAGGGATGATATGTCCCGTCACACCATGGGGAACACGATGAACATTAACGCTATATCCATCTAAGTAAGGGATTACATGCCCATGTAGTTTGTCGGCTGCGCCAGCATAGAATTCAAAATATCTCGCAGTCGCAGTAATATCTGCGCGCCCTGCCGTAATCGGTTTACCGGTATCACGAGACTCTAATTCCGAGAGCTCATCAAAGTGATCGAGTATTAAGTTCGCCCATCGCTGAAGAATACGACTACGCTCAACAGGTGGTGTCTTTCCCCATTTTCCATCGAGCGCCGCTTGCGCAGCGGCTACGGCAGCATCAACGTCAGCCTCGCCTCCGTCGGGAATTCTCGCGAAAGGTTTTCCGCTACACGGATCAATCACGTCCAAGGTTTGCCCGTTGTGAGCCTGAACAGGCTTCCCGTTAACGAGCATTGCGTAGTTCTGAATTTCTGATGCGTTCATTGACTTCTCCAAGAAAATTCTAATTTTTTAAATTAAATAACTTTTTTCTGTCTTAATTCTTCGATGCGGTTTTCGCCGTAACCGAGTTCTTTCAAAATCGCGGTAGAGTGCTCGCCAGCCGCTGGAATCGGATCCATTCTCGGATCAAATTCCTCCGGAATACCTGGCGGTAATAAAGACTTTATTTTTCCGACAGGCGTATCAACCATCCTCCATCGGTTACGCGATTCGAGTTGGGCGTGATCCCAAACTTGTTTCATCGTATTCATTGAGGCATTCCCGATTTTTGCAGCATCCAATCTATCGGTCACCTCCGCTAACGTCATAGTTGAGAACGTATCGACAATGATATCGAAGAGGGCCTTTCGAGATTCAGATCGTTTCGTGTTTGATGAGAAACGCGGATCAGTCGTAAGCTCCGGTTTTCTCAATACTTGGTCGCAAAAAATCGCCCACTCCCTCTCATTTTGTAATCCCAACATCACAGTGTTTCCATCTCCAACTGGGAATGGCCCATAAGGATAAATGGTTGCATGAGACGCCCCTGCCCGTACTGGAGGTGGAGCATCGTCGTAAGCGTAGTAGAGCGGGAAATTCATCCATTCACACATCGACTCGAGCATCGAAATATCGATACGACAACCCTTTCCGGTTTTGCCTCTCTGAATAATCGCAGCGAGAATGTTACTAAGCGCATACATACCAGCAGATATATCTACGATTGAACATCCTGCCTTTGCTGGCTCATCGGGGGAACCCGTGATGGAAACCAATCCGGACTCAGCCTGAATTAACAGGTCGTAAGCTTTTTTGTCCCTGTAGGGCCCGTCTGCGCCGTATCCAGAAATATCACAACAAATTAAGCGAGGATGCTTGTCTTTTAATTTCTCATACGAAAATCCCATCCTGTCCGCAGCACCCGGAGCAAGATTTTGCAGCAAAACATCCGCGTCTTTCAGAAGGTCATGCACGACTTCGCGGCCCTCCTCCTGCTTTAGATCAAGAGTAATACTCTCTTTGGAACGGTTGGTCCAAACAAAATGTGAGGCTAATCCATTTACCCGATCGTCATACCCTCGGGTAGGATCACCGCCCGCTGGACGTTCAATCTTTATGATTCTTGCGCCCAGATCAGCAAGTTGGCGCGTACAAAACGGTCCGGCGATCACATGCTCAAGCGCAACTACAGTTATACCCTCTAACGGTCTCATGAATTACCCACGGTTTTTACGATGTACGAAAGTCTGAAAGAGATGTTATCGGCATGGACAATAGGGCCTCGACGAGGACCCATTGTTTAGTACTTCAAGATTTCGTGAACCTCAGATTCAATTGGTTGGGTTGCCCCAAAACAATCTTTGCCAGACACGTCTCAAGGTCCAGGATTATACCCCAATAAACTCGAGGCCCTTGATCGAAATCATACTAAGCAATCACAATTTTTCCAAAGTGCGCGCCACTCTTCAGGTGGTTAAAGGCTTCCTGCGCTTTCTCTAATGGGAATATGGAATCGATAACAGGCTTGACCTGATGGCAATCGATCGCCCTAATTAACTCCTCTAACTGAGAGCGAGACCCGGTGGCGATTCCTTGGACACGGACGAGTGGTCCGATCAATGTTTTCACTGAAATTTTTACTTCGTGACCACCAACAAATCCGATAACACCAATGAACCCCGCAAACTTTACAGCAGCAAGCGACTGCGAGAGCGTTGCGCCGGTAGTCTCAACAACAATGTCAACACCACGACCATCTGTCATCTCCCGAACCACTTTCTCCCACTCCGGATTTTGTTTGTAGTTGATACAAAAATCTGCACCCAGCGCTTGCGCCCGCTTTAACTTCTCATCCGAGGAAGAGGTGATAATCACTTTTGCCCCAAAAATCTTGGCAAATTGAAGCGCAAAGATAGAAACCCCACCGGTTCCTTGAAGCAAGACGGTATCACCAGCCTTGATTCCGCCCTGCTGAAGCGTATTCCAAGCCGTCAATGCAGCGATCGGAAGCGTTGACGCTTCCTGATCTGACAATGACTTCGGCGAGTGAACCGCTTCATCCTCAGGAATCACGATGTATTCCTGGAGCACTCCACTCAAGGGCGCTCCGAGTGTTTGAGTCGTCCGTTGAGCTAACGTTGGTCGGCCGTCGTACCACCCCTGCGTATACACCGGTACCACACGATCCCCGGACGCAAACCGTTTGACCCCTTTACCGACCTCTACCACTTCACCCGCGCAATCGGAACATGGCACGTACGGTAGTTTCAAATTTGGCATATAGGACTGGTCAAGAATCGCCAGGTCACGATAATTCAAACTCGCAGAGGAAATTTTCACCATGATCTCGCCATGTTTTGGCGTTGGCGTTTCACGTTCCGCGAGTCGAAGACTACTAATTTTAAATTCTGATGCTTCAACAACTCTCATGGGTACTCCTCCCTAAAACTTAAAATCCTATAAATAGTTTCGTTTGCAGAAACCGTCCCACACCTCTTTGCACGCCAAAGGCGCCGGTGGTCTTCGCTAAACACGAATAAAACATTAAAATGAGCGATGCACTCCAATTTAGTGCGTTATTTTATTCAAATTAAGATTGACCGAGGATTGTAAGCATATGGGTTCATACAAGATAGCCGTTATCGCCGGCGATGGTATTGGAAAAGAGGTTATGCCCGAGGGACTACGAGTCCTGGACGCTGTCTCTAGAAAATTTGGGTTCAAACTAAAATTAGACGAATTTAATTGGAGTTGTGATAACTACGAAAAACATGACTACTGGATGCCGCCTACATGGCGAGAGGACATTGGGCATCATGATTGCATTTTTTTCGGCGCAAACGGGTGGCCTGCGATCGTTCCCGACCACAAGGCGCTGTGGGACTCACTGATCAAATTCCGAAGAGAATTCGATCAGTATGTAAACCTGCGACCAGTTAAACTACTCGCAGGCGTTCCAAGTCCATTAAGCGGACGGAAGCCTGGAGACATTGACTACCTTGTCGTGCGTGAAAACACCGAGGGAGAATACTCATCGGTTGGTGGGAGAATTTTTGAAGGCACGGACCGAGAAACGGTCACTCAACAGTCAGTTTTTACCCGCAAAGGTGTTGATCGAATCATGCGCTATGCATTTGAACTGGCCAAAGGCAGGGATAGAAAACATGTGACTTCCGCGACCAAATCGAATGGAATCTCAATCACGATGCCGTATTGGGCCGAACGCTTTAAGGAGATGAGTAAGAACTTCCCAGAAATTAGTACGGATCAATATCACATTGACGGCATCACGATTCAGCTCGTACTCAACCCACAGCGATTTGATGTCATCGTAGCTTCTAATCTTTTTGGAGATATCATTTCTGATTTAGGACCTGCGACAGCCGGAACGATTGGAGTTGCACCATCTGCAAATATTAACCCGGAAAAAACGCATCCATCACTGTTCGAGCCAGTACATGGTTCAGCGCCGGATATTTTTGGAAAAAAAATAGCTAATCCGATCGCTCAAATTTGGTCTGGTGCGATGATGCTCAACCATCTCGGGGAGGATGCGGCTGCCCTGGCAATTACCAATGCGATTGAGGAATGTTTGATATCTGGTCCGAAAACTCCAGATCTTGGAGGAACAGCCAAAACGGAAGATATTGGAAAAGCAATCGCCTCCGCGATTTAACTGACCTGCTCTGGGATTCCTTCCCAGAGCAGCTACCCCCTTGCAGTGCTAGCATGAGGAGATAGCTCGGGACAATACAAACAAATAACTCTAGCGCCTCAATCTATGACATCTAGCACTCAATCTCTCCAAGGCATACGTGTGCTCGACCTATCCCGCATTCTCGCTGGACCTTGGGCAACCCAGTTACTAGGGGACCTTGGCGCAGAAATCATCAAGGTCGAAAAACCCGACGGCGGTGATGACACGCGATCTTGGGGTCCTCCGTATGCGGAAGGAAAGAACAGCGATTCTGGAAAAACTGCAGCCTACAACTTTTGCACGAATAGAAATAAACGATCCATTACCCTAGACTTTACGACCGAAGCAGGTAGAGAAATCGTCTGTGAACTAATAAAAGCCTCAGATATTTTGGTGGAAAACTACGCAGTGGGGGGACTTACCAAGTACAGGCTAGACTACGAAACGGTAAAGACCTTAAACCCAAAACTCATCTACTGCTCAATAACAGGATTCGGACAAACAGGACCTTGGGCAAAGAAAAAGGTTATGACTTCTTGATTCAAGGCCTCGGTGGCCTCATGAGTATTACCGGAAAACCCGACGCGGAGCCTGGCGGTGGCCCAATGAAGGTAGGAGTTGCTCTCGCAGATATTTTAACCGGGATGTATGCTTCAACATCGATACTCGCTGCGCTCCGCTATCGAGATCGTACAGGTGAGGGCCAGCATATCGATTTATCTCTCCTCGATGTACAAGTCAGCGTTCTCGCGAACCAAGCGATGAATTACTTCTATGGCGACACGGTCCCTACACGCCTCGGTAACGCCCACCCTAACGTCGTCCCATACCGCGACTTTAAAACGAAAGATGGTTTTATCATTATTGCCGTTGGGAACGACACACAATTTGCGAAACTTGTGAAGTGTTTAGGTTCGAATGAGCTCGCAGATAAAAAATTTTCTACGAATGCAGCAAGAGTAAAACACCGCGCAGCTATCGAATCCTTAATTGAAGAGATTACGTTACAAGATACAAGCTCCGTTTGGGTTGACAAACTCGAATCACTCGGAGTTCCTTGTGGCCCAATCAACGATTTAGATTCCGTGTTCACCCATGAACAAATTCAAGATCGCGGTATGACAATAAAAGTTGATCATAAAGAATTTGGATCTTTAAATTTAGTAGGTAACCCGATCAAATTATCAAAAACACCTGTGCGTTATGACTTGCCGCCCCCCTCTCTCGGAGAGCACACTGACGAAGTGCTCTCCTCGATTTGCGGTCTTACCCGAGGTGAGGTTGAAGAGCTCCGGGATAAAAAAATTATTTAACAATGACAGTCGTAACCAATTTCGAAGCGAAACCGTTACCGAAGAGCCCGCAGGCTCTACGGGAGGATGTGCAAACTTTCCTGAGATCGTACAAACCAAAATTAACGGAAATTCAAAAAGCAAAGTCCTGGATGGGATTTGACCGCGACTTCAGTAAGGCACTTGCTAAAAATGGTTTTATTGGATTGACCATCCCAAAGAAATTCGGCGGACAAGGAAAAGATGGTTTCTCGAGATTTACTGTCATAGAGGAACTCCTCCTAAATGGAATGCCCGTTGGAGCGCACTGGATAGCCGACCGACAAAGCGCACCACTCATCTTGAAATATGGGACCGACGAACAAAAATCGTTCTACCTACCAAAAATCTGCAGCGCAGATGCCTTTTTCTGCATTGGGATGAGTGAACCAAATTCCGGTTCTGATTTGGCAAGTGTACGTACGCGGGCCACGAAAATTGATGGGGGTTGGAGTTTATCTGGACAGAAAATTTGGACAACGAACGCGCACCTTTGTGACTTTATGATCATTCTCGTGCGTACGAGCGGCACATCAGAGGATCGTCAAGAAGGATTGTCACAATTTATTGTTGATTTAAAACAACCCGGAATCGATATTCGAAAGATCCGTGACCTAACCGGTGACCACCACTTTAATGAGGTTTTTTTCAACGAAGTTTTCTTGCCTGATAATTGCCTCGTCGGAATAGAGGGTGTGGGTTGGCAGCAAGTCATAAGTGAACTCGCATTCGAAAGAAGCGGGCCTGAACGCGTTTATTCCTCTATAACTCTCTTCGATGCATGGATCCAACACTCGCGTAACGCTGCGTTAACGAATGATGCATCACCGCTTGCCGGAAAAATACTGACGGATCTCATCACGCTCAGAGCGATGTCGCTCTCGGTTGTCGCAAAAATTGAAGAAGCCGAAGAACCCGTGATCGAGTCTGCAATTGTAAAAGACCTCGGCACCGAACTAGAGCAAATGATTCCTTACGCGCTTGCCGAGAATTTGGCCACGAATCCAGAGAGCGCAGTGTCGCAAGAGCTTCTCTCGGCACTGGCTTATGGTATGCAGATAAGTCCCACCTACTCGCTGAGAGGGGGGACACGGGAAATCCTCAGAGGCATGATTGCGCGTGGGTTGGGGTTGCGATGAACGACAATAAAACATTACTTGAAGGTTTTAGCGATCTACTTGAGGGCTCATCTAGTCAACCCTTTACGTCCACAACTAGTGGAGAAAATGGTTCAAATGCTTGGCAGAAAATTGTTGATTCTGGATTCCTTGGAATCATGGCTAACGAGAACGCTGGGGGGGCGGGAATAACGATTCCCGACATGCAAGCGTTCTGGGTAGAATCTGGAGCTAACGCACCAGAAATTCCTCTTGGCTTGTCAATGCTCATTTCTGGTTTAATCGAAAAACAATTGACTAGCGAAACTAAAAATCTTCCGATTTCGATAGCGTTACGGTCAGTCGACTCCGACGAGAACACCCTTCGATCCAGAAGCACTGCATTTGGAAGTAGTGCGGAATATTTTGTCGTGATTGACCCACTCGATCCAACTTGGTCACCCTGGCTCCTTCCGAAGAACGATGCCGATCAAGAGGATCTATCGCTATCGAGCAGCAGCCACAGAAATCTTACTTGGTCGAACCCTCATAGTTTCGGAGAGAGAATAGATCTTTCGTATCCCTGGTTAGAGGCAGCCGCACTGGTAACCGCGTGCACGATGACGGGTTCGCTAAATAGAATTCTTGAAATTACCCTTGAATACTCTAAACAACGATCTCAATTTGGGAAACAAATTTCTAAGTTTCAAGCCATTCAGCAACAACTCAGCGTGATGGCGGAAGAGATATCTGCGGCGAACGCGATAACGCAATACGCTTGTATGGAAAGTCTCGAGGTTCCGCACCCCCTCCTCTCCGGCGTCGCGAAGGCGCGAACTAGTCAAGCTGCCGAAAAGTCATTGAAGATCGCGCATGCGGTTCACGGTGCAATTGGCATCACCGAAGAATACTCACTTCAACGATTCACCCGCGCACTCATTGACTGGAAAACTGATTTTGGCTCAGAGAGCTTTTGGAATAAACGGATTGGAAAATATCTACTTGGAGGTCAAACTAAAAACTTCTCTGAGTTTATTGCCACTAATCTCTGAACTCATTTATCTCAAAACAAAATTCGGTACTTAATACTATGGCTAAATTTCTTGACACTCAGATCGAAGGCTCGATTGTTACCTTAACAATGAATGAACCTGAAACGCGAAACGCCTTGACTGGAAACAGTGCAGCAGATGAATTCGTATCTGCATGCGACATGATCAACAAAAATGAGCAAATTAAAGTCGCAATTATCACTGGCGCTGGTTCGGCGTTCTCAGCTGGCGGAAATCTGAAAGATATGAAAAAAATTATTGATGACGATCTCTCGTCTGACGAGATCAGGCGGAGTTATCGCGAGGGGATACAACGCATACCATTGGCACTGTATCGACTGGAGATTCCAACAATAGCGGCTGTAAATGGTCCAGCGATTGGTGCAGGCTGTGACCTATCTTGCATGTGCGATATACGAATCGCGTCAGAGCAAGCGATCTTCGCTGAAAGTTTTATCAAGGTTGGCATCATCCCAGGGGATGGAGGCGCATGGTTTTTACCAAGAGTGATCGGTATGTCAAAAGCATCAGAGCTAAGTTTTACTGGCGCACAAATTAACGCTGAAGAGGCGCTACGCATCGGTCTAGTCTCTTCAGTAGTGGACACCGAAGAGCTAATGCCAAATACGATAAAACTAGCGCAAGAAATATCCAAAAATCCTGGTGCAGTTCTCAGGATGACGAAACGACTGTTGCGCGAAGGACAGAAATTGGACTTAGAAAGCCTTCTCGAACTATCCGCAAACCTACAAGCTATTGCCCAAAAGATGCCCGCTCACGAGGAAGCGGTCACAGCATTTCTTGAGAAGAGAAAACCACGATTCGACTAAGCCGTGCCGAAGAGTCTTTCAAAGAGTTACACAGAGCAAAACGAATAGGAGTTTTTCGGAAATATTGTGCGGTTCGTTGTAACATTACCAACTTGAGACAGTAGCGCAGAAATACGTAAGCTGAATGCCCCAAAAGCGCGCGAGGCTTAATCGAATTAAACGTTAACCAAACAGGAAATGAAAGTGTCTGATTTTTGCCTAGAGCACGTAAATGTGCCTTCAAAAAGTCCCAATGATTTAGCCAAGTGGTATGCCGATACATTTGATTTAACGGCAGAAAAACACGTTGTACGAGGCCCTGGTGTACTCATTGCATTTCAAGAAGGGGAACCTATAAACCGACCCGATGTGCTCCATATCGGCTTCAGGGTACCAAACATGATCGCACTGGAAGACTGGAGATCACGGTTCGATCGACCCCTCAAGGTCGGTCCTGAATTTTCATCCTTTCAAGTTTTTGACCCTGAGGGGAACTGCGTAGAGATCTACACAAAAAATACGTAGGAACCACGCCCTTACATAGGGCACGACATAAAGATCAAAAACACATCGAGGAAAAAATGAAAGTAGCAATTGTTGGCTGTGGAGCTATGGGGAGTGTTTACGCTGCACTTCTTGGGGATGCGGGGCACGAAGTTTGGGCGATTGACTCTTGGGAAGACCACGTCAACGCCATCAGAAATAATGGTTTACGGCTTGAAGGGGCGTCTGGCTCGAGAGTTACAAAAATTAATGCCTCCACAAAAGCAGAAGATGCGGGGGTTTGTGATCTGGTCATCATCGCGACCAAAGCGATGCATGTTGATAAAGCAGCAAGATCCGCGCAAGCGATTGTTGGAGAAAACACCCACGTACTATCGATACAAAATGGACTGGGTGGGCCGAATGTTGCTGCTGACATTCTGGGACAAGATAAAGTCTTGGTAGGTGTCGTCGGAGGTTTTGGAGCCTCGATTAAAGAACCGGGCTATGCACACCACAATGGGTGGGAACTCGTGCGACTTGGAGAGTTCTCTGGACCCATATCGGGTCGATTAAAGTTAATTGCGTCAGTATGGGAGTCTGGTGGATTTAAAGTTGAATGTTTTGATGACATTGACCAACTTATTTGGGAAAAACTTATTTGTAATGTTTGTTTTTCCGGAACTTGCACGATGACCAACCTCACAATTGAGGAAGTAATGAACGACCAGGATGCCTGGCTGTGCGCATCCAACTGCGCAATAGAAGCCTACAACGTAGCTATTGCAAAAAAGATTAATGTGCGAATCGATGATCCGGTGGCTTACGTACAAAATTTCGGATCTAAGATCCCGAAGGCGCGCCCTTCGATGCTCTTGGATCATATGGCTGGCAGGATGTCCGAAATCGATGCGATCAATGGAGCAATACCAGTCGCAGGAAAAAGTGTTGGAGTTGAGGCACCTTTTAACACTGCGATAAGTGCTTTGGTAAGAAATAAAGAAAAACAAATGGGTGTCCGCTAAAACACTACTAATTTTATAAATGGAGAGTTCGATGCAGAAGTTCAAGATGTATATCGATGGAGAGTTTGTTGAGGCAGCATCAGGAAAATACTTTGATAGCTACTACCCATTCACAGGAAAGGTATGGTCGCAAGTTGCTGAGGGTGGCCCAGAGGACGTTGATAGAGCGGTCAAAGCTGCGCACCGAGCTTTCACCTCTGGTGACTGGGCGGAGATGACCGCGAGCCAACGTGGAATGTTGGTTCACAGATTGGGTGACCTCATCGCAAGAGACGCGAAGAAACTCGCGGAAATGGAAGTTCAGGATAACGGAAAGCTTATCGCTGAAATGCAGGGACAGGTCAATTACGTCCCACAGTGGTATTACTACTTTGGTGGCCTAGCTGACAAAATCGAGGGGTCGGTTATTCCGCTGGACAAAAAAGGTTACTTCAACTTTACGCGTCATGAACCGATCGGCGTTGTTGCCGCGATTACCGCTTGGAATTCGCCGTTACTGCTGCTCGCGTGGAAACTCGCTCCTGCGCTTGCAGCTGGTTGCACCGTTGTGATTAAGCCATCCGAATTTACGTCGGCCTCTACGTTGGAGTTTGTGAAGTTAGTCGAGGAGGCAGGTTTTCCGAAGGGAGTAGTGAACGTAGTGACCGGATTTGGTAAAGACGTAGGGGCGCCACTCACATCGCATCCACTGGTTAGAAAAGTCGCGTTTACTGGTTCAGACGCCACCGGCCGAGCAATTAACGAAGTGGCAGCAAAAACGTTTAAGCGGGTCACACTTGAGCTCGGCGGAAAGTCACCGAATATCGTGTTCGATGACGCTAACTTAGAGGATGCGGTGAATGGTGCAGTTTCTGGAATTTTTGCTGCTACCGGTCAGACTTGTATTGCTGGATCACGTCTGTTACTCCAAGAAAGCATACACGACGAATTTATGGATCGACTGTTAGCGCTCGCCAAGACCGCAAAAATGGGAAATCCAATGAGTATGGAAACTCAGGTTGGTCCTGTTACCACTCGACCGCAGTACGACAAGATTCTTAGTTACATCGATATCGCAAAAACTGAGGGCGCGAATTTAGCGCTTGGTGGTGGGCCCGCCACGCGACCAGAGTGTGGTGATGGCTGGTTCGTCGAGCCAACCGTTTTTACGGGTGTCAAAAACGATATGCGAATCGCACAGGAAGAAGTATTTGGCCCGGTATTGTCCGTCATTAAATTTAAAGACGAGGATGAGGCTTCACGCATTGCGAATGACATTCGCTTCGGATTAGGTTCAGGCGTATGGACAAGTGATATTGGCCGAGCCATTCGAATGTCTGAAAAAATTCAGGCTGGAACCGTTTGGGTCAATACCTACAGAGCGGTTAGCTACATGTCTCCATTTGGTGGATACAAAGATTCGGGCATTGGTCGCGAAAGTGGTATCGAAGCAATTTATCAGTACTTACAAACGAAGAGTGTTTGGATCAACACCGGGGCCAAAACCGGCAACCCATTCGTTTTGAAATAAAAATAAAAATCTTTAGGGAGAGTTGAGATGAAAGGTATTGTTTTCCCCGGTAGCCGACAACTGGAAATTATGGAATTTGCAGACCCAACTCCTGGTCCAGGTGAGGTCGTGTTGGAAATTAAAGCGTCAGGTATGTGTGGTAGTGACTTAAAGTTTTATCGCGCTGAGGGAGGTGCATCGTCTCTTGGTCTAGGCGATCTCGACGGCCCAATCATCGCAGGACACGAGCCGTGTGGAGTTGTTGCTGCCGTTGGTGAAGGTGTACCGAAAGAAGTCGCTTACGAAGGTATGCGCGTGATGCAGCACCACTACCGAGGTTGTGGGCACTGCGAACACTGCTCGACCGGCTGGATGCAACTTTGCGTTGATGGCGTGAAAGAGGTTTACGGTGCAACCGGCCATGGCGCTCACGCGAAATACATGAAGTGTCCAGCGAGAACCTTGGTGGCACTACCCGAGGAATTATCCTTCAAAGCGGGTGCCGCGATATCTTGTGGTACTGGTACCGCCTGGGGAGCACTTCACCGTTTGGAGATCTCGGGGGATCAAACGATTGCCGTATTTGGTCAGGGACCTGTTGGATTATCAGCCACCCTTCTTGCTTCTCAAATGGGCGCGAGGGTAATTGCACTTGATACCGAAGATGAGCGATTACAGCGTGCGAAAGAATTTGGCGCGGATGTGCTGATCAACCCAAAAACAACAGAAAATGTAGTGCAGGCCATCCGGGATGCAACACATGGACGCGGCGCCCACGCCTCAATGGATTGCTCATCCTCACCACTCGCACGCGCTCAGGCAGTGCAATGTGTTCGTACCTGGGGCAAAGCCTGCTTCGTTGGCGAGGGAGATACAGTTACGTTAAACGTCAGTAACGACATGCTGCGAAGACAAGTCACCATCATTGGTTCTTGGACATTCTCAAATATCGGTCAAGCAAAATGTGCGGAATATGTTGCCGACAAAGAGATATCTCTTGATGCGTTATTTACACACGAGTGGAAACTAGATCAAGCAAAGGAAGCGTACGAGTTATTTGACAAACAGACTTCTGGCAAAGGCGTAATCATTCCGTCATAAGAACCATGTTTGAAGGCTTCACTTTAAAAACGATTGATGTTGAGGGAGCCCAAATACGTGCTCGAGTAGGGGGAGAAGGACCTCCCCTACTTCTACTCCATGGAAATCCACAAACGCATGTAATGTGGCATCTAGTTGCTCCAAAACTTAGTAAGCATTTCAAAATCGTAGCGACTGATTTAACTGGCTATGGTAAAAGTTCCAAGCCACAATCAACCGCTGATCATGCGCTCTATAGCAAGAGAGAGATGGCAAAACATCAAATCTCCGTAATGCACGAGCTGGGTTTTGAATCGTTCTTTGTTGCTGGACATGACCGAGGAGGTAGAGTGGCTTATCGTATGGCACTCGACCACCCCAAAGTTGTAAAAAAAATAGCAGTGTTGGACATCATCCCCACGCTCGAATCATTTCAGCGTGCAAATCAAGAGTTTGGGATTGGTTACTACCACTGGTATTTCCTTGCGCAACCGGCTCCACTGCCTGAGACATTAATAAACGCAGACCCTGAGTGGTTTTGGCGATGGCATACCGATCGAGTGCCTCGTAAATTCTTCGATCCGCAAGCGATTGAGGACTATTTAGAGTGCTTTAGAAACCCTGAAACGGTGAGAGCTATTTGTGAAGACTATAGGGCAGCGACATCCATCGACTGTGATCACGATCGGGTGGATCAAGAGAGCGGCAATAAAATTCAAGTGCCGCTCTTAGCGCTTTGGGGGAACAGGCAAAGCTACAAAAATGGTATGACACATTGGCGATCTGGAGATCATGGGCGATTAATGTTAGTGGGCGTGCAATTGACTGCGGACACTACCTTGCAGAAGAACAACCGGAAGAAACCGCCAAAGAACTTTTAACTTTCTTTGGCGCCTGAATCGCAAATGTTAAAACACCATGTTGAAAAAATAAGGGATCTTGATCTTCACTTTGTCACCGCAGGAGAGGGCTTCCCTCTAGTCCTGCTCCATGGATGGCCACAAAGCTGGCATTGCTGGAACAAAATTATCCCCAGCCTTACCGAGAAGTATTCAATCATTGCACCAGACCTAAGAGGTTTAGGAGATACCTCCAGATCATTAGAGGGCTACGAGAAGGCAAATATCGCAGAGGATATTCGAACGCTTGTACACGATCATCTGAAGACTGATGCTTATTACTTAATCGCGCATGATTGGGGTGGACCGGTTGCCTTTGTTCTTGCGTCTGAACACCCAGGCCACGTCAAGAAGCTTGTGATGCTAGACACAGCAGTACCAGGAGATGGTAGTGGCACATTCTCGCAAAACGGGAGACGATGGCATCATGCATTCCATCAAACAGCGGAGCTACCAGAGGCCTTAGTGAGTGGCCGTGAAGAAATATACTTTGGTTGGTTTTATGAAAACTATGGTCATAAAGGCGGAGTTATCCCGAAAACAGACCAAGAAGAATATCTTAGAACCTACAAAAAACCTGGGACACTAACATCAGGATTTTCTTACTACCGTGCACTCGATCGCGACGTCGCGCACAATCAAACGCTTTTGCAAAAAAATGGAAAACTTAAGATGCCAGTTCTCGCACTGGGGGGCGGGAATTCGTTCGGTCGAGGTATTGAAACGCTCGAGTCCCTTCAACGCGTTTCTGAAAATGTGACTGGTGGCGTAATTGACAATTGCGGTCACTGGATACAAGAAGAGCAACCCGAGATTGTGACCTCAAAAATTTTATCGTTCCTAGAAAACTAGATAAAAATTACTGAGCGGTCCATCCGCCATCAACGAGTAGATGGGTTCCAGTCACCATTGACGACTCATTGGAAGCCAAATAAATCGCAGCATTCGCCACATCCTCCAACGTTGCTAATCGACCGATTGGAATACGTGAGAGAACAAAATCTCTTTTTTCTGGAGTATCAACAATTCGTTGCACCATCGGTGTTGCAGAGAAAGTCGGGCCAATACTGTTGACCCGAATATTTTCACGCGCCAACTCAACCGCCATTGCCTTCGTTAGCCCTTCGACTGCGTGCTTAGTCATACAATAAACAGTTCGATCTGGCGAACCTACATGTCCCATCTGAGATGACATGTTGATCACACATCCGCCCTTCTCCTTACGATTGCCATCTTGCATCATGCGTTGCACAGACACCTGCGCCACGATAAAACATGCTCGAACATTCAGGTCGAGCATATAATCAAGATGCTCATCGGAAACGTCAACAAACGGCTCTGGAAAATTAGTGCCAGCGTTGTTAACCACAATATCTAACTCAGCAAGGCCAGTAATCGCAGAGCGAATCTTTTTATCATTAGTGACGTCGCAAACAATGTACTCTGCAAGCCCACCTTTGTTTGTGATTTCTTCCGTCACCCCAGCTAAGTACTTCTCTGTACGCCCGAGAAGAATGACTTTCGCGCCAACCTCAGCGAAAGCTAGCGATATCGCTGCACCCAAGCCCTGGCCTGCACCTGTCACGAGCGCTGTACGATTATCTAGCCTGAATCTGGTCACAAGAAACCTACTTATTCTTTAGAGATTACAAAACCCCAGGTCCATCAATTGAATGAACCTAGGGTTAATGACACTAAGCCTACGATTTAAATACCCGATCCAAGTGCTCCTGAGGCATTGGTTTCGTCATCAGACTCACTACCACCATCACGACCGAGGCCGCGATGATACTGTAACCCGCAACCTCGAACGGATTTGGATTGATCTCCTTGACGAACTTCAGGTACAAGTAAGAACCACCGTAACCAAGTACCCCCACGAGGAAGGATATGATTGCGGCAGGCTTCGTTGCCCGACTCCACAACGACCCCACTAGTAGCGGACCAGACGCGCCAGCCAATATCCCACCAACACCGATCCAAAGCATAATCGCTAGGAATTTCGGTGGCGTCCATGCTAACCAGATCGCCACGACGCCGATAAGAATAATCGCTACGCGCGATATTGTTAGCGCATTCTTCTCGATCTGAGCTGGCGATTTATCTTTATGAATAATTGGCGCAAACGTCTTCTTGTAGAGGTCGTTACTAAAGATCACTGCAATCGCAATGAATAAGCCATCAGAGGTCGACATAATTGCCGACAGTACTCCGACACCAAGCATACCTGCGATGAACGGCGGGAATAACTGTGTGAACAACACCGGAATTGCCGCATCTGGCTTGAGCCCGGCCGCAATAATTTCCTCACCAACCAACGCACGCGCGTGAAGGCCGCCGAGCACTGTGAAACCAAGAATCGACCCGACTGGAATTGCAATCAACAGGAAAGTTCTAATTTGCTTTGGATCTTTCAGCGCAAAAGCTAATTTTCCAATGTGCGGATTCATCGCGAATGGAATGTGCGCAATAAAGATCAGTGTAACCAACCAGAAACTTCCGAATAACGCGTCGCCCTCTATGAAATAGTTATCCCAACCCATACTCGGGTTAACCGCAACAAGCGCGTTGTTAATTTCTGCAGGCCCTGTTCCAGGTAATCCGACTGCCAATACAAACATGATACCGATGATTAGGGCAATCAATACCATCATCACACCCTGTAAACCATCGGTAATGATGTCGGCGTGACTTCCCCCCATTACGATGTAGAGCGCAATAACCGCCACGCTAAACAACACACCAGTTTGATATTCGAGCCCCAACAAGACCTGGAATATGGTTGCCGCAGCCACGATCTGTGCGGCGATGTAATACACGAGTAATAGCGAGACGAGCGCAAACGCTATTCTCAGAAAGTTACTGTTGTAACGCTGCCCCATGAACTCTGGAAGCGAGTTCGATTTGAATCGATCACCCGCTCTTTTAATCAACTTGATTGCAAGCAACATTCCCAAATAAATTGCAATTGGATAGGTTGCCGGGTACCAAAGAGCTGCGAATCCTTTGGAGAACGCCATCCCTGGCAAACTCATGAACGTTGCACCACTGGCAATCGTTGCCGCAAATGCAAATGCCAGAACAACGGGACCATAAGAACTTCGAGCGACCGCAAAGTCCTCATCACTTTTGGTCTTCCGCATCGCATAAAAACCTATACCCACAAACAGCGCCAAGAAGACACCAACCCATCCCCAGCCCCATGCACCTAAGTTCGTATTCATGTTTTATCCCTCGAAAAGTCAGAAATTTTGATTAACAAACGGTGAGAAAAATCTCGCGCTTATTCCCAACTCTTTATTTTGGATACCAGCGTCATCGCAAAAATCCAATACCCTAAGATGATGAGCGCCATAAGGGTTAGTACATTCATAATCTAGTCTCCTCTTATGTTTTAATAATTTTTATTCATGTTCCCCGCCAAGATGCTACCACTAAATTAAAGGGATGAGTAGGCGACGCACCTCCTCGTTTGGAGGTTTTCCTCTCCTAACTATCGTTAGGAAAATTATGAGAAATCATCGAAATTAGGGTTCCTCTTTTTCGTATTACAAAACTCTTTTTAACGCTCGATCTGAAGTTTCCTCGATAAACAACAAATCACGATGGCGCGCAGTTATGAATCCATCGGTAGACATTTTTTCGATGAAATCTATGAGCTTTTCGTAATAGTTATCGACATTTATTAGCACTACTGGCTTTTGAAGAATCCCGATTTGATTCCAGGTCCAAACTTCAAAGAACTCTTCCATGGTGCCAATTCCGCCAGGCAAGACAATAAACGCGTCAGCCAACTCCATCATCTTGGCTTTTCGCTCATGCATGCTTCCAACGTGAATTATTTCCGTTAATTCGGGATGAGCAAACTCCTTCGCTTCGAGAGCACTAGGAAAGACTCCACGAACAACGCCCCCATTATCTAAAACCGCATTCGCAAGAATTCCCATCAACCCGATGCCGCCGCCACCATAAACGAGTTCAATATTTTCTCGGGCTAGCGATTCTCCAAGTAATACTGCTTCGGATCGATATTTGAGATTACCCCCTCTCTCGAACCACAATAAACACACACGCTATTTATCACTGGAGATCCACCATAAAAATTTTAACCGTCATTTTTAAGACTTCACTTCCGGTAGCGGAAGCGCCGTTTTGTATTTCACCTGCTTGAGCGCAAAGCTTGATTTAATATTTCCAACACCCGGTATCTTTGATAAAAAATTAAGTATGAAATCCTCAAGAGCCTGAATGTCAGCAACGACGACCCGTAGTAGATAATCCGACTCCCCTGTCATCAAGTAGCACTCCATGACCTCTGGCCGCTCCTTGATTGATTGCTCAAATAATTCGAGAGCTTTCTCCACTTGTCGTTCGAGAGCCACATTAATAAAGACGCTCACTTTCAACCCTACTTTTATTGAGTCAAGTAGGGAGACGTATTGGCTTATGTAGCCGCGTCTCTCTAGCGCCCTAACCCGGGTCAAACAAGGCGAGGGGGATAGACCAACGGCCTTTGATAGCTCCAAATTTGTAATTCGGGCATCTTTTTGAAGCAAATCCAGTATTTTCCAATCTATTGTATCTATCATTTAATTTAGCATTTAATTTTGATATATATATTTTTCACAGCATTTTATACTTTTTTTATAGGTTTACATAGCTTTAAACAAAACCACATGCTTCGAGAAAAATATTATCATAGGGACCAAATTTTTTAACCTGGAAAGTACTAAGGCTGGATACCCATGACGGACCTATCTGAATCAAAAGAATTAAATGTCTCGGCTTTTTGGAGAGTCCTTCCACTCGATGCAGATCCAATCGAAACTCGGGAATGGGTTGAGGCATTTCAACAAATTGCAAAAATTGAGGGCCCCGAGCGAGCCACTTTCATATTGATGAAGTTGGTCGAACAAGCAAGACGACTGCAAGTTCCACTGCCACCAGTCTTAAACACTCCATACAGCAACACCATCTCGCTCGCGGACCAGCCTCAGTTTCCGGGAAATCTAGAGCTAGAGGCAAGGATATCGGCCATGGTCCGCTGGAATGCGCTAGCAATGGTCGTGAGAGCGAACCGCGTACACCCCGACCTTGGTGGACACATTGCGACCTATGCATCCTCCGCAGATTTGTTTGAGGTCGGCTACAACCATTTTTTTAGAGCGGGACAAGATGGAGACTGCGTCTATTTCCAACCTCACTCTGCTCCGGGAGTATACGCACGCGCATTTCTTGAGGGCCGATTAGATGAAGAGAATCTTGCGAACTACCGTCAAGAGACGGGTGGGAAAGGCCTCTCCTCTTACTGTCATCCTTGGCTAATGCCAGACTTCTGGCAGTTTCCTACCGGATCAATGGGATTAGGTTCTATCACCGCCATCTATCAAGCCCGGTTCATGCGATATCTTGATGATCGCGGGATCAAGCCATCGAACAACCGTAAGGTTTGGTGTTTTGTCGGCGACGGCGAGATGGATGAGCCAGAGTCTATCGCTGGGCTCTCTTTAGCAGCGCGCGCGAAGGGCTGGATAATTTAGTCTTCGTAGTGAACTGTAATTTACAAAGACTGGATGGCCCAGTTAGAGGTAACGGCTCGATAGTCCAAGAGCTTGAAGGATTATTCGGCGGGGCCGGCTGGAATGTCATTAAAGTTATGTGGGGGTCGGATTGGGACTCACTCTTCGCCAAGGATGAAGACAACGTCATCATCAAACGCCTGCATGAGACTGTAGACGGCGAATTTCAAAAATACGCAGCAACCGATGGGCACTTCAACCGGGAAGCGTTCTTTAACAAATACCCAGAACTAAAGAGCCTGGTCTCTCATTTATCAGACGAAGATATTGATCGCCTCAAAAGAGGTGGTCACGACCCAGTAAAAATTTACGCCGCCTATCATGCGGCGATTTCGCACCGAGGACGACCAACCGTGATTCTCGCGCAGACCAAGAAGGGCTACGGTATGGGACACTGGGGTCAAGGAAAAATGACCGCCCACCAGCAAAAGAAATTAGAGAACGACGCCCTCTTTGCGTTCAGAGATCGATTTGCGTTGCCTCTGAGTGACGCTGAGGTCGAAAATGTGAGCTTCTTGCGTCCAGAAAAAGAAACTCCCGAGATGAAATATTTGCATGCGCAAAGAGAAAAACTCGGAGGGTATTTGCCTGCAAGAGCACCGAAGTCATCATCGCTTACAGTACCACCGATCGATAGCTTCTCGAAACTCTTGGGTGGTACTGGCGAGCGACAACAATCTAGCACGATGATCTTTGTTCAGATGCTCTCTCAATTACTTAAGGACAAGGAATTTGGAAAACATATTGTTCCAATCGTTGCGGACGAGGCGAGAACATTTGGAATGCAGTCTCTCTTCCGACAAGTTGCGATTTATTCACCCTTTGGTCAGCTGTATGAACCTGAGGACAAGGATGAGCTGCTCTACTATAAAGAAGCAAAAAATGGTCAGATTCTCGAAGAGGGCATTACCGAAGCCGGTGCAATATCCTCTTGGATAGCCGCGTCAACGGCCTACTCCACACATGGGATTCCGATGATCCCCTTCTACATTTTCTACTCATGTTTTGGCTTCCAACGCATTGGCGATCTAGTGTGGGCTGCGGGTGATTCACGCGCTCGCGGATTCTTACTCGGAGCAACGGCAGGTCGAACGACTCTCTCTGGTGAGGGACTACAACACGAAGACGGCTCTAGTCACCTGCTTTTCTCCACAGTTCCAAACTGTGTTGCATATGATCCGACATATGGTTACGAAGTAGTAACGATTATCCGTGATGGCATGAGGAGGATGTTGGAAGAGCAACACGACGTGTTCTATTACGTGACCGTGATGAATGAAAACTATGAGCACCCCGCCTTACCTGAAGGGAGTGAAGAGGGAATCATCAAGGGTATGTATAAGCTCAACGGCATTGGAGATCACAAAACTCGTGTTCAGCTTTTAGGCTCAGGAACGATCCTTCGAGAGGTCATTGCCGCGGCAGAATTGCTCAGCGCTGACTGGAGTATCGCTTCGGATATTTGGAGTGTTACAAGTTTCACAGAACTACGACGGGATGGATTGTCGGTTGATCGATTCAACCTCTACAACCCAGATACCGAGAACCGTGAATCTTGGGTAGAGCAATGCCTTGGCAGTACAGAAGGTCCGGTGGTTGCATCTACAGACTACATGCGTGCAGTCGCAGATATGATTCGAACTTGGGTACCAAGAAAATATGTGACGTTGGGAACCGATGGTTTTGGGAGGAGCGACACTCGGGAAGCATTGCGCGATTTCTATGAGGTCGACCGGTATCACGTGACAGTTGCGGCACTAAAAGCTTTGGCAGATGAAGGTAGCATTGATAAGAAAATTGTTTCGAAGGCCGTCAAAAAATATGGAATGCTTCCAAATCGACCGAACCCTTGGGATATCTAAAGCACCTCGGTCGATGAGTCAGATCTTAAAATCAAAATCCATGCTGCGATGGTTCATCGCGTCATATTTTCTTTTTTTCGTGAGCAGCTTCTCAGCTCCTAGCGGCAATTGAAAAAATAGAGGTCTCCGCACAAACCACTCCACCAACATTAATTGCAAAAAATCTATCTGGGCGAAGTGTCGATATCACGCGCTTCAAGGGGAAAGTTCTCCTCGTCAACTTTTGGGCGACTTGGTGTGCTCCGTGCGTACGCGAAATACCCTCTCTACTATCTCTACAGGATCAGTTTGGAATAAAAAACTTACAGTTGATCTTGATCAACTACGGTGAGACTCAGAAGAAAATACAGGACTTCGTAGAAAAAAATTCAATTGACGGGCTTATCCTCTTTGACGAAGGTCGCACTGCGACAGCTAATTGGAACATCAAAGGGCTCCCAACCACATTCATCATCGACCGAGATTTCAAACTCTCACATCAGGCACTCGGTGAACTTAACTGGACGAACGAAACAGTCACAGACCTCATCGAGTCACTAATATCTCGCAGCTCCTCTAAGTAACTGCGAAGCCTACCTAAAAAGAGGTAACATCCTATTACGGGGGTTACATCATCGGTGGCGATCTGCCACTTAAAAAGGTCTTTACCACCCGTTTTTTTGAAGAAGTCTTTTGCAACTGCGTAGAAAGGAACACAGAATGCTGCCACCGCGTATAGACAAGGGTGTCGTTGAACGCCAAATCGGAAAATACAAAGACGAAACCGAAACCTTAGAAGCGCGTAGCGAAATTTACAAAGATCTTCTGGGATTTCTCCCACCAAGGATTGAAGCGCGCCTCGCGGTCACCGGAGCTTTAGACCCGAAAATGATAGAGCTTCAAGAAAAAATTCGTGAGCACGGCATGTATCCGAAATGTTTCGACGTGAAAACTGCTCAACTCATGCTATTCGGAATGTTGTTGATGGATCTTAATGATGCGGCCGCGTTACACGCAATCGCTGCGAGAAAAGCAGGAGCATCTTGGGAGGAAATGCAAGGGGTTATCAATCTTTGCTTCCTCTTTCGCGGACTATCGGCAGCGAACCGAGGTGCCGAGATACTCGCAAATATTGCCAAACGAGAAGAAGATCAAGAAGGACCTAAGAAATAATTATCAACGAATATGAAAACACTAGAAAACTTTATAAATGGTGAATTTGTCCTCGGCTCTAATAAACAAAGCTTTGACAATATTAATCCGATCAATGGATCGTTAATCTGCAAGGTAAGTGAGGCGAATGAACGTGACGTAGACCTTGCAGTTAGCGCAGCTCGGTCAGCGCTCGCTGGTCCTTGGGGGAAAATGAAGTTGGCGGAGCGTAGTCAAATGCTCTATGCGGTCGCTGCAGAAATAAAAAGACGCTTCAATGAATTCTTAGATGCCGAGGTGGCCGACACTGGAAAACCAGTAAGTCTCGCTTCACATATCGATATTCCGCGGGGAGCTGCAAACTTTGAAATATTTGCAGATGTTGTCAAGAACGTCCCGGGCGAATATTTCGAAATGCCCACCCCGGATGGAACGGGAGCAATCAACTATTCCATTCGAGTTCCGAAGGGAGTTATTGGGGTAATTTGCCCTTGGAATTTACCTCTGCTCCTGATGACTTGGAAGGTTGGGCCCGCGCTTGCATGCGGAAATACCGTCATCGTTAAACCCTCTGAGGAGACGCCTTCTACGGCCACATTACTCGGAGAAGTGATGAACGCGGTTGGCGTTCCAAAGGGAGTCTACAACGTGATTCACGGATTTGGGCCAGGATCTGCTGGCGAATTCCTAACTAAACATCATGGCGTAGATGCGATTACCTTTACCGGAGAGACAGGAACGGGTGAGGCCATCATGGCGAATGCTTCGAAAGGGGTACGCCCTGTTTCACTGGAGCTCGGAGGAAAAAATGCGGGACTGGTATTTGCCGACTGCGATATTGATGCAGCAATCGATGGTATTGGTAGAGCTGCTTTTGCAAACTGTGGCCAGGTATGTCTTGGAACAGAAAGAGTCTATGTTGAGCGCACGATCTTCGATGAGTTTGTAGGCAAATTGAAAAGCTATGCTGAAAATCTAAAATTAGGTGCCCCACAAGATAAATCCACCAATCTTGGTCCACTGATTAGCAAAGAGCATCAACAAAAAGTATTGCGGTACTACGAAAAAGCGCGAGAGGACGGCGCTGCAATTATCACGGGTGGAGGTATTCCTCAAATGCCCGAGGAACTCTCAAAAGGGTCTTGGATCCAGCCGACGATCTGGACTGGGTTAGCTGAAAAATCAGCCGTGATGAGCGAAGAAATTTTTGGCCCGTGTACGCATCTAACCCCGTTCGATGAGGAGGATGAAGCAATTCAGCTCGTAAACGATACGCCCTATGGATTGGCTACGACACTTTGGACCACCAACTTATCTCGTGCTCACCGTGTTGCATCTCAGATCGACGTGGGCATTTGCTGGATCAACTCTTGGTTCTTAAGGGATTTACGAACCGCTTTTGGAGGTATGAAGAACTCTGGTATCGGCAGAGAAGGAGGCGTCCACTCTCTAGAGTTTTATACAGAGCTTCGCAACGTGTGCGTAAAGTTGTAATGATGAGGAATTGAAATATGGAGATGAATAAAATCCAACTTTATGGAGATGAGCTTTTTGATGCGCAACAAAATGCGCGTCAGATCACTCCTCTCACAGACCGCGAGTCTCAGTTAAGTATTGAGAGCGCATACGCAATCCAGCAACACACGATCGCGCGGCGAGTTTCGGGTGGAGATGCGATTATCGGCAAAAAAATTGGCATCACTGCGAAAGCGGTCATGAATCTTTTAGGAGTCAACCAACCAGATTTTGGACAACTTCTTTCGAGTTTCCAATACGGCAACGATGATGTTTTAAGGACGAGTGATTTTTGCCAGCCAAAAGGTGAAGGTGAAATAGCATTTATTCTTAAAAAAGATCTCAAAGGCCCAGGAATTACGAGCGCAGAAGTTTTGGCGGCGACGGATTACCTCTTGCCAGCGTTTGAGATTGTTGATTCAAGAGTTTCAGATTGGAAAATAAAAATCCAGGATACCGTTGCTGATAACGCATCGGCTGGCGCATTTGTGCTTGGTGACACACCGATTAGCCCGAAGGGAATCGATCTATCAACTTGTGGAATGGTTCTGAAACAAAATGGAGAAATAATCGGTACAGGCGCTGGCGCTGCGACCATGAGTCATCCAGTCAACGCTGTGACCTGGTTGGCAAACAAACTTGGGGAACTCGGGTTACCCTTGAAAGCAGGAGAAATTATCCTATCCGGCTCACTATCAATCATGTTCCCCATTCAGAGCGGAGATCACTTACACATGAAGATCTCAGGTATTGGGGAAGTTACGTGTCAATTCAATTGACGTAGTTTAATAATCTCATTTAGAGGAATTATGAATCTCGATCAAAAAACTATAAGCGAGTTAGCGCAACATCTAGAAGCCGCTGAATTAAACGCGAGCGACGTCGTAAAGATAACCGACGCTCACCCAAACATGGACTACGAAGACGCATACGCGATCCAATATGAAATAAGGAAAAATAAAATAAGCCGTGGACAAAAATTTGCTGGCTTAAAAATGGGTTTAACCTCCCAGGCAAAAATGAAACAAATGGGAGTGGATACCCCAATCTTTGGATTTCTGATGGACTATATGGGCCGCGGAGATGGACAAGAAATCAAAACGAAAGAGCTCATACACCCAAAAGTTGAGCCCGAAATAGCTCTAGTAACGAGCAAAGAGCTGAGAGGCCCGAATTGTTCGGTGGATGATGTGCTCTCGGCGATTGATTTTCTCGTTCCCGCAATGGAAATTATCGATTCTCGATATCGCGATTTTAAGTTTGATTTAAAGAGTGTGATAGCGGATAACACCTCCTCATCTCGATATGTGATGGGCGGAAAAATAACTGATGTCAGTGGGGTAGATCTAGAACACCTGGGAGTGGTTCTAGAAAAGAATGGGGAAGTTGTCGCAACAGGTGCTGGAGCAGCCGTATTGGGCCACCCAGCAAAAAGTGTGGCAATGCTTGCCGATATGCTTGCCAGTCGAGGCGAAACCATACCAACCGGGACATTCATCATGACAGGAGCGATTACCGAAGCGATTGCAGTGGACGTAGGCGACACAGTAACCGCTAAGTTCCAACACCTAGGTAGTGTTACTACTCGGTTTGCCTAACAAAATTAAGTAGCTTTTTTGCGGAGACACGTATGAGAATCCTTTTGCACTAACAATCATCGTCGCGTTTCTTTCGGGGTGCTCAGAGAAACAAGAATCCATAACACTAAAGGTTCATCATATGTTGCCACCTAAGGCGACGGCGCACGCGAAATTTCTAGTACCGTGGTGCGACAAAATCACCGAGGAATCAGAGGGCAACATTAAATGTGAAATTTACCCGGCAATGCAGTTGGGTGGCGCTCCCGGTCAACTATATGATCAAGTTCGAGATGGTGTAGTAGACGTCACTTGGACCGTTCCAGGGTATTCAGCAGGTCGATTCCCGAGCATAGAAGCATTCGAGCTTCCATTCATGATGAGAACATCTGAGGCGAGTAGTAAAGCGCTCTGGTCCTATATACAGGACAACAATATCGACGAATTTAATGATGTTCACCTACTCGGCGTGCACGTCCATGGTCCTGGCTACTTCCATATGACCAACAAACCCATCAAAAAACTGGAGGACCTCGCTGGACAGAAAGTTAGAGCCCCGACAAGACTGACAAATAAATATCTAGCAGCCCTTGGAGCGACACCCGTTGGGATGCCGGTGCCGTCGGTTCCAGAAGCACTTGCCAAGGGCGTGATCGATGGAGCACTAGTGCCTTACGAGATCGTCCCGGCGATTAAAGCCAATGAGCTCACTAAATTTCATAGTGAAACCGACCACGATGAGAATGCGATCTACACGACGACATTTGTATTCGCGATGAATAAGGAGGCCTACGCAAGGCTTACTCCTCGACAAAAAGAGATCATTGACAACAATTCAGGATTAGAAGTATCCGGCTGGATTGGAAAAGTTTTTTCTGAGGCAGATGCAGCAGGCAAAGGAACTGTAGCTGTCGATAGCGTTAATACGATCTCCGCTACTGAGCTCACAAGATGGAAAAACGCAGCGCAGACCGTCACTGATGCGTGGATATCGGAGATGAATGAAAAAGGTAAAGACGGGCTGGCTCTAGTATCAAGCGCCAAAGCGCTCACGGAGAAGTTCAATGCCCAGTAATGGAGTATTCGCCACTGGAGTTGTTGCGCATGTGCCAACACTTTCGCGTGCAGAGATTACGCCAGAGTATCAATCGACGCTTGTATCCGGTGAGAGACTTCTTGGAGAAAAACTCCGGGCGCTAAAACCCGAACTATGGGTCATCATTTCCACGCATTGGGTATCCACATTTAATTGGTTTACCACGATGCAGGCTGAACATCGCGGGGTTTGTATCGCAGAGGAAGCTCCTGATCTGATACCTGGGCTTTCATATCATGCTCGTGGAGATGAGGAATTCGCAGAAGCGTTGATTGATAGTTGGAGACAAAAAAATATTCCAAGTCAAATAAATAAGACCCCACACTTCGCTTGGGATTATGGAACGTACGTACCGCTTTCGCACATTGATCCAAATTTTGAGATCCCTGTTCTAAGCATCCCCGTCGTACTGATGGCAGACATGAAAGAGTGTTTCGCCGCGGGAGCCGCAATCTATGAGACTGCCAAAAAGCTTGAGAGAAGAACTGTCATTTTGGCTAGCAGTGCCTTCTCGCACGCATTAGTGCGTGGACGAGAGCATTGGCCCTCAGACGAGCGAATCGATCTTGATAGGAAAATCCTTTCTCAATTACAAAATGGAGAAATAGAGAGCGTCACAGATGGATTTGAAAGTTATGCGAAGGCGAGTGTTGTTGAGATGGGAGGTAGAGCAATTGCCACCATGCTTGGTGCCACTCTCGAACTCAAGAGAGACGAGGGTAGCTTAGCTGGATTAAACTTTGGGAGTATGCACAATCGTCTGGCAGCGGAAATATGAATATCATCCTCTCCAACCCTGACCTGATTAATACGCTGAAGAGCTAAATAATCCAAATGAAAACTAGTCAACCGAAATCCGAAACAACACTCTCGAGCACGTTGAAACGGTTTTCTAGCTTTTCTGCAATATTTGGCGGTACCGTACTCGTAGCGCTTGTTGTGATGATTTGCGCGAGCATTACAATGCGAGCGATCGGCATGATGCCAATTCAAGGTGACTTCGAGCTCTTGCAAGTGGGTCTTGCTGTGGTGATTGGCTCTTTCCTTCCTTGGTGTCATTTACAAGGTGGGAACATGTTTGTAGATTTTGTCACAACGAGATTACCTCGCCGATCTCAGTTCAAGCTCGATGCGATCGCCGGTATGTTTATCGCGATCATCATGGCGCTGATCGCATGGCGATCAGGTGCGGGAGCATTGTCTGCAAAATCTTCCGGTGAGGTCACCATGATTCGAGAATTTCCGATTTGGATCAGTTATGCGCTGATGGTGCCTGGGCTTGCACTTACGTCAGCAGTTGCATTCGACACCGCGATAAGACGATGGAAGGACGCTAAGAATGTCTAGTCTCCAAATTGGAGGTTTATTATTTCTCGCGATGCTCGTGCTAATGTCCCTACGCGTCCCGATCTCGGCTTCGATGTTTATCCCTGGGGCGATTGGTTATTGGGCTATCGCCGGACATAGTTCGCTTTTAAATTACCTCAAAGGTTTAGCGTTCGCGCGTTTCTCTGTGTATGACCTCAGCGTCATACCTTTATTTATTTTGATGGGGCAATTCGCAACACAAGGCGGGCTGTCCCGAGCGCTCTTCAATTTCGCGAATGCGGCAGTGGGTCACTTCAGAGGCGGAATGGCGATGGCTTCAATCTACGCCTGTGCTGCATTCGGTGCGGTTTGTGGATCCTCGGTCGCCACTGCGGCAACCTTATCGCAGGTTGCTCTACCAGAAATGCGAAGACACGGATACTCCGGACGCCTGTCGACCGCAACATTGGCCGTCGGCGGAACTCTAGGCATACTGATACCTCCCTCAGTCCCACTCGTTGTCTATGCAATTCTTACGGAACAAAATATTGCTAAGTTGTTCTTAGCAGCCTTTATTCCTGGATTACTCGCGACGGTCGGTTACTGCGCAGTGATCTGGATCACGGCGAAGTTACGACCTGATCTCGCCCCAGCGCAACCAAAACAAACAATCGAAAAACGACTACGCGCCTTTATTGAAATCTGGCCAATCTTGGCGGTGTTCGTAGTTGTCTTTGGAGGTATTTACTCAGGTATTTTTACGCCCACCGAAGGCGCAGCAGTTGGAGCACTTGGAACTTTTGCTGCCGCACTATTTCGTAGAGAACTCAACTGGCAAACATTTAAGAATTGCCTTTTGGGGGCCGCAGAAACTTCTGGCATGATTTTTCTTATCTTTCTCGGCGCTGATATGTTGAATTCTGCATTGGCGCTATCACAGATGCCGACAAATTTATCCGATTGGGTCACGAGCCTCGAGTGGTCTCCACTCGCGATAGTTGCTTCAATTATCGCGCTGTACATTGTACTGGGGTTCTTCATGGATGAGTTATCGGCGGTGATTCTGACTATCCCTGTGATATTCCCTGCGGTTATGGGTCTAGATCTTTGGGGGCTAGAGTACAGCGACAAAGCTATTTGGTTCGGGATTTTGATGTTAATTGTTATGCAAATGGGGCTCGTACATCCCCCAGTTGGACTTAACATCTACATCATTAACAGCCTATCTCGGGATGTCCCGATACTCGAGACCTTTAAGGGTGTAATACCTTTTCTCGCGTCAGATCTCATCCGCGTCGTATTTTTATTCTTCTTCCCTTCAGTGACACTATGGCTAGTTCACTTGATGAACCAGTAAAATAAACTCTTCAGCGTTGCCAAACACTTGGATGGCAACGTTGATAATTTTTGGTATATTCGATTGGAGCGTCTAAATCTCTCGCGGCATGCCAGGCCCATCGGGGATCGTCCATCGCCGCTCTGGCAATCGCGATGAGATCTGCAGCGCCAGTCGCAATCGCATCTTCTGCTTGCAAGGGATTCGTAATCATTCCAACACCCATTGCTGCAATTTTCGCTGAAGATTTAACTTTTTTAGAAAAAGGTAAGTTAAATCCTGGCGCAAACGGGATCTGCTGCCGGGGATCGAGTTGACCAGAAGTTACATCAACAAAATCACAGCCACGAGCTTCGAGCGCAGCTGTAAACTCCACCATATCATCCTCAGAAATTCCCCCTTCCACCCAATCGGTACCAGAGATTCTCGCTCCCAACGCAACGGACGCAGGGATCGTTTGTTTTAACGCATCTAATATTTCAAGTGGGAATCGCATCCGATTTTCTGCGGTTCCACCGTATTCATCTGTTCTATGATTTGAAAGAGGTGATAAGAATTGATTTAATAAATATCCGTGCGCCGCATGCAATTCAATTACATCAAAACCCAGGCGTACTGCACGAATTGCGGCGGATAAAAACTCTTGCTTCACTCTTTCAAGATCTTCCTTTTGCATCGCCTTAGGAGTATGCCAACCATCTGCAAACGGAAGCGCAGACGGAGCGAGGGTTTCCCAGGGAGAATCGTCCTTCCCAAGCGAGGACATTCCCTCCATCGGGGTTTTCGCGGAGCCTTTCCGGCCCGAGTGCGCTAACTGGATGCCGAGTTAGCGCGCCCGTAAGTTTTGCAAAAATCAACAACACGCTTGAGTGCTTGCTCATTTTGGTCACTGTACAGACCTAAACACTTGTGTGTAATTCGACCAACAGCCGAGACGTGAGTCGCCTCAAACATAATTAGCCCTCCCGCACCGATCGACATATTGCCGTAGTGCATGAGATGCCAATCATTCGCCGATCCATCCTCCGCCATGTACTGACACATTGGAGAAACTACGATGCGATTCTCGAGCATAACTGGCCCAAGCGTGTACTCGCTGAATAAGTGACTATTCATTTTTTATCCAAACTCCCCTGTGAAAATAACCGTCGATTCATTCTCTTAGTTATGAGCTGACGTAATTGGTCTTAACTGTCGTGTAAAACTCCTGAGCATATCTCCCTTGCTCTCTTGAGCCATAACTCGACCCTTTCCTTCCTCCAAACGGAACATGGTAATCAACGCCAGCAGTGGGCAAATTCACCATCACCATGCCAGCTTCTGCGCGCTTCTTAAAATGGGAAGCATACTTCAACGAAGTCGTACAGATACCAGACGACAAACCAAATTCGGTGTCATTGGCAACGCTTAACGCCTCTTCATAATTATCAACAGCAATGACTGACGCAACGGGACCAAAAATTTCTTCGCGGTTGATCTTCATGTCACTAGAGGTTTCCGTGAAGAGTGCTGGCTGAAGAAAAAATCCATCCGTTTCACATTTAACTAACCCACCACCAAAAGCAAGTTTCGCGCCAGATTTTTTACCCTCTTCAATATAGAAAAGATCCTGATTCAGTTGATTCTTATCAACGACAGGGCCGATATGGGTAGCTTTGTCTAGTGCATGCCCAACCTTTAAGCCTTTTAGCCGATCGGTCAGCGCTTCGACGAACTTATCGTGGATCCCCTTTGTAACCACCAGGCGGGAGGATGCCGTACCCCGCTGACCCGTCGAAAAATATGCTCCGTTTACAGCGCACTCGACTGCAGTTTTTAGATCTGCATCATCCAACACAACTAACGGATTTTTTCCTCCCATCTCCAGCTGGAATTTCGCCAATCTTGCAGCAGCCTGTTGAGCGACTCTCTGTCCAGTCTCTACGGATCCTGTGAAACTAATCGCATTGACTCTTGAGTCATTGAGAATCACGTCACCGACAATGCCTCCCCTTCCCATAACAAAATTAAAAACCCCCTTAGGGATACCGCTGTTCGCAATAATTTTGGCGATTGCATGTGCAGTTCCAGGAACAAGATCAGCGGGCTTGAATACCACCGTATTTCCATAAGCGAGCGCCGGAGCAATCTTCCACGCTGGGAGTGCCGCTGGGAAATTCCAAGGAGCGATAATCCCAACGACTCCAACAGGATCCCTAACTATCTCGACGTCTATACCAGGTCGAACTGAAGTAAGAAGGTCTCCATTCTGACGAAGAACCTCTCCGGCAAAAAATTTGAAAATATGAGCAGCACGAGTGGTCTCTCCAATTCCCTCGGCTAAGGTTTTCCCCTCCTCTCTCGATAGCAAAGTGCCGATCTCTTCTCGATTAGCGAGGATTTGGTTTCCTATCAGATCCAATGCATCAGATCGTGCTTGTGCGTTGTAACCAGCCCAATCGGCTTTAGCACCGTGTGCAGATTCAATCGCGGACTCGGTCTGAGATTTATCGGCTTGAACATATTCAGCGATTACATCGCTCGTATCGGATGGGTTAATATTTTTCGAGACTGTTGGGGAGCTTACCCATTCCCCACCAATAAAATTCAGATATTTTTCTTGAGACATTCCCACCCCCTAAATATAAAACTTATGTCGCTAAAATAAAGCAGCAGAGTATCACATCGGGGGAGTTACTAAATCTCGAGTAATGAAACTCGTTTAGCTTTTATTTGATGGGCAACCGCTACACGTATTCGGCGTACCACAGCTTTCACAACCTGCACTAGGGGCTGCTGTTTTAGGTGTATCAACAGAAGGGAAGAAAAATGATAGTTGAGGGGCATAGCGTGTAAGAAAATTCATAAGCTTATTTACAGCTAGACGAAACATCGTGGACCATCGATAAAGTACCAATGAGCAACTACCAAACACAACGACAAAGACGACGACTTGCTCAAAAAATTGATATGCGCTTTGACTCATACTATTTATGAGAATGCTTGGAATGTGAGAAAGGAAGCCAGATAAGCTAATCCAAACAAGTAAATCACCGCGATACCTACGACCTTCCAAGATCGAGTTTCTTTTTGCATAACCGCAAGTGTGGCCAGGCACTGCGGAGCAAAGATGTACCAGACGAGCAGTGACAGACCGGTTGCCAAACCCCATTCGGTAGATATTATGGGCAGTAATGCGCCAGATGGATCTTCGACTGACGCTGAGATTGCGTAAACCGTTCCGAGCGCACTGACTGCTACTTCCCGCGCAGCCAACCCAGGGATAAGTGCGATACATATTTGCCAATTAAATCCTATCGGCGCAAACAACCACTCAATCGAGTGGCCAATTCTTCCTGCAATACTGTAATCAATCGTGGAGCCCGTCCACTCCGCTGGTGGGGTCGGATAAGTCGAAAGCGCCCATAAAACGATGGTGATCGCCAAGATTACCTTTCCGACTCTCGCGAGAAACAATCGCGCCCTCTCCCAAAGACCGATAACGATGTCTCGCGCGTTAGGAAAACGATAAGAGGGGAGCTCCAAGAGCAACGATTGTCCATCCAGTTTTGGGCGAACTTTTTTCATTACATAGGCAACTATCATTGCACTCAGAATTCCTGCAATGTACAGACCAAATAAAGTCAAACCACCTAGATTAAAAATCCCTAAAACAGTTTGATTAGGAATAAAGGCGGCTATCAAAAGGGTGTAAACAGGCAACCTTGCAGAACAAGTCATCAAGGGGGCTACTAAAATTGTTGCTATCCGATCTCTCGGGTCTTGAATCGTTCTAGTCGCCATGATCCCCGGGATTGCGCAAGCAAAGCTCGACAACAGGGGAATAAATGATCTACCCGACAAACCGGCACCCAACATCAGGCGATCGAGCAGAAATGCAGCGCGAGGTAGATATCCCGATTCTTCCAGAATGAGAATGAAAAGAAATAGCAAAAGTATCTGCGGAAGAAAAATAATTACGCTGCCGACACCAGCAATAATTCCCTCTACCAGAAGGCTCCGAAGTGGGCCATCAGGCAGCGTTTCCTCAAAAAATCCACCCAGTGCTCCAATTCCAAAGTCAATTGCATCCATGAATGGCGTTGCCCAAGAGAACACCGCCTGAAACATGAAGAACATCGTGAGGGCTAGTATTGCCAGCCCCAGAACCGGATGCAAAACAATCCTGTCGACCCTATCGTCTAGGCTGGATGTTCTATCGGGCATATGTACAGCGCGATCTAAAATACGATTCGCTTCCACATGTAAATCAAGATCTGAGCTCGTAGCAAGAGGAGCATTGATACGTTGACTCTTAAGAGCGTCAAGCAATTTGTCAGCACCATCGCGCTTGACCGCAACGGTTGGAATAACGGGGACACCGAGCTCGGCCTCCAGTTGCTGAACATCAATTTTGATTCCACGACGCTCGGCAGAGTCGCTCATGTTCAGCGCTATCACCATCGGCAATCCAAGAGACTTCACTTCCAAAGCAAATCGAAGATGTAGACGGAGATTTGTTGAGTCTGCAACGCAGACTATGAAATCAGGTTTTTTTTCCTCTGGCATATTCCCGAGACAAATATCCCGAGCGACAATCTCATGTGGTCTTTCTGTGTCGAACGAGTATGCACCAGGGAGGTCGAGTAACTCCCACGTCTCACTCTGGGATATCTTTAGCTGACCAGACTTTTTTTCAACAGTAACCCCAGGGTAATTGGCTACCTTTTGTCGGCTTCCAGTTAATAGGTCGAATAGCGCGGTCTTGCCTGAGTTCGGATTTCCAACTAGGGCTATACGCATGATGTGGGACCTACCGCGCTACGATCGCGACGCGACCCGCCTCTTCCTTCCGAAGGGCAAAACGCGTGAAACCGATTTGAAATAATAATGGGTCACGTCCGAAAGGGCCTTTTGCGACACACACCACCTCCTCGCCCGCGACAAAGCCAAGGTTACGAAGACGTCTAGATACTAAATCACCTTCGCCGAAGTCAGTAACTCCAACAACCTGCCCGCTCTCACCCAAATTGAGATCAGATAAAATCATATTAAAAACAATAGTTTATATAAATTAATACTGTCTTACGCACAAATGAGAATGATTCGCATTATACCTATTTATTAGAGCATTAATCACCTAAATTTTTAACGATTACAACCCCCAAAGTAGCCGCGAAAAATAAATTAGCTACAATCGTTTCCTCAATCTGAATCAAATTCTGAGATCAATGAAATTAAAAATTATTCCCGTCACACCGTTTGAGCAAAACTGCTCCGTGGTATTTTGCGAATCAACAATGCGTGGAGCCCTAATCGATCCAGGCGGAGATATTGAAGTTCTCCGAAATACGATTGACTCGATGGAAATCACGATAGAAAAAATATTACTAACCCACGGACATATTGATCACTGTGGGGCATCGGCCGAGCTAAAAGAAATTCTCGATATTCCAATCGAGGGACCACACGTTGACGATCAATTTTGGATCGATCAATTACCTGAGCAGGGACGCCAATTTGGATTTCCGATTTTGAAAAAATTCGTTCCAGACCGTTACCTCGACGAGGATGATGAAGTTTCTTTCGGCGATATCCACATGAAAGTAAAACATTGTCCAGGACACACTCCAGGCCACGTTATTTTCTATGAGGAAAACGAACGCCTTGCCTTTGTCGGCGATGTACTCTTCAGAGGGTCCATCGGCAGGACGGATTTTCCGAGGGGAGACTTCTCTACTTTAATCAACTCGATAACGACTAAATTGTGGCCACTAGGGAATGATGTAACGTTCATTCCAGGACACGGACCGACCTCCACTTTCGGTGACGAGCGGCGCAGCAATCCTTATGTATCTGATGGCATAATTAATGGGCGATAGCCTTTATAGACATCAACACTGGAGACATTCATGGCCGTTACGATCACTGAACTTTGCGCAACTTTCGCTGCTGAAGTCTCAAAAGTAAATATTTCTAAAGAACTCTCCGATGAGGAGATCGATGAGCTAAGAACAGCGATTGATAAATATGGCGTTTTAGTTTTTCGTAATCAGCCACTAACCGATGAACAACAGGTTCGATTTAGCGAATATTTTGGTGACATCGAAATTGCGGACCTCAAAAACAACATCACCAAAGCTAGCGAACGGCGACTTTCTCAAATGTTCTCTGATATCTCAAATTTAGATAAAGATCAGAACATCCTAGGAAAAGATGGTCGACAACGTTTATTCAACCTCGGAAATCGAATTTGGCACTCAGATAGCTCCTTCAGACCAGTGCCTGCCAGATACTCACTCCTGTCTGCTCGCGCTGTTCCCGTAGCCGGCGGAAATACTCAGTACGCAGACATGCACGCAGCTTACGATAGCCTTGACGCCAAAACTCTAACTGAGATTTCAGACTTACAATGCGAACACTCGTTGTTGTACTCAAGAGCTCGCTTGGGCATGGATGAATTTACTGAACAGGAGAAAGCAGACTTCACTCCAGTCACTCAACCACTCGTTAGAACCCACCCGAACACCAAGAGAAAATCACTGTTCCTTTCTTCGCATATTGGATCCGTAATCGGACTGACCAAACCAGACGGCAGACTACTCATCGAGGAGCTCACAGAACTTGCGACTCAAGAAAAATTTGTTTACACGCACCGATGGCAGAAAGATGACTTAGTGATGTGGGATAACAGAAGAACAATGCATCGAGCACGCAAGTATGAAGACACGGTAGAAAAAAGAGATCTGCGTAGAACCACCATCGCTGGCGAACCAGCTCGATAAGAAAAATCTTTAAAACAAGTACCAACAAAAAAATGATGAAAAATTTACGCGCAGTTATCACGCCAGGCCTTGATTTAGAAAAAGCGATCGCTATCTCCGAATTCGATGCGCCACAACCCAAAGCCGATGAAGTAATCGTTCGCATGAGGGCATGCTCGCTAAATTACAGAGATCTAATTATCTCGGAGGGCGGATATCCAGGTATCAATGCCGGAGAATCGATTGTTCCGCTATCCGATGGCTCGGGTGAAGTCATACAGGTAGGTTCAAATGTAACAAAATGGAAAGTTGGGGATCGGGTCATATCGAGTTTTTTTCAGGATTGGACTGATGGACCGTTTCTCGCAGCGCATATGAAAACTGCGCTCGGTGGAGGCATCGGTGGGGTACTTTGCACTCTTAGAGCTTTTCCAGAGCACGGACTTGCACGATTATCGGACAAACTCACCTGGGAAGAAGGGGCAACTCTGCCCTGCGCAGCCCTAACGGCGTGGCACGCACTTTTCGAAAAATCAAGTTTAGACCCCTCGCAAACGGTGCTCACTCTAGGCACTGGAGGAGTATCCACATTTGCACTTCAGTTTGCGAAAAAATCAGGAGCAAAAGTCATCGCCACTTCCTCGAGTATTCACAAATTGAAGCGCCTCGAACAAATGGGGGCGGATGAAATAATTAACTATCAGGAAAATCCCAACTGGGATCAGATTGTCCTCAAAAAAACCCAAGGAAAAGGTGTAGACCATGTGATTGAGGTTGGCGGGGCAGGAACCATGCCGAGATCCATGGCTGCTCTCAAAAATGGAGGTCGTTTAAGTCTTATCGGGAGACTCACTGGGATTGAAGATCGAATCGACCCAAGACCCATTATGGGCAAAGGCCTATCTGTACAAGGAATCTATGTTGGTAGTGTTGCAATGTTGGAACGGATGTCTAGTGCAATCGAACAAAATTCTATTGAGCCGATCATTGATAAAGTCTTCCCAATCGAAGAGGTCGCAGCAGCCTACAAGCACTTGAGAGGCGCTTCGCATTTTGGAAAAATCGTCATAACCCTTTGATTTGAATTTTTATCGAAGCAAGCGACGAATTACCTTTCCGGTATTCGTTCTCGGTAAGTCGCTAATGAACTCGATTTCTCGGGGATATTCGTGCTTCGCGAGACGCGATCTAACCCACTCTTGCAGCTCTTGGACCAGCTCGTCTGATGCTTTAGCTCCTTCTTTCAACACAACAAAAGCTTTTACAATTTGCGTACGCATTGGATCCGATTTGCCAACAACGGCCGATAGGGCAACTGAGGGGTGAGACAACAAACAATCCTCGATTGGGCCCGGCCCAATCCGATATCCAGCACTGGTGATAACGTCGTCTTGGCGACCCAGGAACGTAACGTATCCTTCATCATCAATGCGACCGAGATCTCCTGTAACTAAAAATTTACCGATAAATTTATCTGTTGTTCCTTGCTCGTTGTTCCAATATTTCGTGAACATCACTGGATTGGGAGACTCAAAAGCGATCAGGCCATCTTCTCCTGTGGGTAACCTAATTCCGCTATCGTCAATTATTCCAATATGGTGACCGGGCGCGACGCGCCCGATTGATCCCGGCTTTATTTTGTACAGCCCCGAGCATCCACTCACGGTCATGTTGCATTCCGTTTGCCCGTAAAACTCGTTAATTTCGATGCCGAGCGTCTCTGTTGACCAGTTCAGCAGTTCAGCTCCGAGAGACTCCCCCCCACTCGCCATCGAACGCAATTTCACACCCTCAAAGTCTCTTGCTGGCAAAGTCCTCAGTAATTTAATGGCAGTCGGTGGCATGAATACGTTCTTAACACCATGTCGAGCGATCAAGTGCACAGCTTCAACTGGATCAAATTTTTGAAATCTCCTCGCTAATACCGGTACGCCAAGTTGCCAGGCAGCAAACAATACATCGACTAATCCACCAATCCATGCCCAATCCGCAGGCGACCAAATAAAATCTCCATCCCGACCTAAAAAGTCATGGGACAACTCAACACCAGGCATATGTCCAAGCATCGATCTGTGAGGCAGCAAAGCCCCCTTGGGATCTCCAGTTGTTCCAGAGGTATAGATAATCATCGCTGGATCATCACAAGATGTTGGCGCAATAGTAAGTTCATCCGACGCAACCTCTAACATCGATTGAAAATCGATCGCCGGTCCGACTGCTCCGTCAATACAGACGATATGCTTCAGCTCGGGTAATTCACCCCGAATCAGTTCTACGACCTCATAGCCCTCTAGATCCGTTATCAGCAACTTGATACCTGAATCTTTTAACCGAAATCGCAAGGCATCGCGTCCAAATAATGTGAAAAGAGGTACAGAAATCGCACCTAACTTAAAAGCGGCAAGATGGCCAATCGCTACCTCAGGCTTTTGAGGTAGCAACACTCCGATCCGGTCACCTCGCTGAACACCAGCAGCTGCCATTGCATTGGCAAACTTATTCGATAACGACTTGATTTGATCGAAACTAAAGGCTCTAGTGCTCAGATCTTCGCGTTCGTAAATTAATGCGGTTTTACCTGTGCCGTCAGCCCACTTGTCGCAAATATCTTCGGCAATATTGTATTGCGGCGGGATATTCCAAGAAAACCCCGTTATTAAGTCTTCGTAGGAATTCGTTTTGGTTAGCATTCTCGCGGTCCGAATTAACTTAAAAGATTTAGTGGAAAAGTTTATCGACTGTCTGTGACAGAAGCAAAATACGGGTTTCAAAAACAAAAAAGGCGAGACCACGTCTCGCCCTTTCAACACATAGAAATCAGACCGACTAATTTAGTCCATCGGAACGATATTCGTTGCCTGATCACCTTTTGGGCCAGTGGTTACTTCGAAAGATACCTTCTGGTTTTCCTTTAGGGTCTTGAAACCGCCACCTTGAATTGCCGAAAAATGTGCAAATAGGTCTTTGCCACCATTGTCTGGAGTAATGAATCCGAATCCTTTGGAATCGTTAAACCACTTTACTGTTCCTGTTGCCATGTAAACCTCATCCTAATTTTGATTAAAAAATGCTAGAACTCCAAGGAGAGACTCACACAGTAACGAATAACCACAACTACTCTGGACTAACTCTAGAGGGCAAAGCCCTCGTTTACTATCGACACTCATCTTGACTATCCCGCAGGGCGCGTTTATACCCTTTTCAAGCTCCATAGTCAAAGATTTCTCCAGCGCTAGTTTCAAAATAGAGACATGATTAACCCGGATTGAAACATGGGAATAATCGTTAATTTGAGGTTGCAAACAGCCGAACTATCGCGGAGAGAGGACGCAGATAGGCTAGTAAACATAAGCTTCAGGCCACCTAGACCGGCGATGAAGCGCCTTACCTGCAAGAGCTAAGCAAAAAAGGTATGCTTAAGGAAATCACTGGGACTCTTTTAAACATCCAATCGAGGGGGAGCGATGGGCACTGAAAACATTTTCTCCGGAGAAATGACGGAGAAGCAAAAGGCGTTTAGAGAAGAGTACAAAAGTAATATTGCTTCATGGTACTCCGGATGGGGACACCTACTATCGATTTATGTTCCCTGGCGTAGCGATCATTTACTTCTGCCTGAGTCGAATTAATTCCCCTACTTGGTTTGAAATTGGCATCGCTATTCCGATACTCGTGATTTTCAATTTCAATGAATGGTGGATCCATAAAAACGCAATGCACAGGCCCGTTAAAGGAATGGGTGGGGCACTGATGCCCGTATTTCATAGACATGTTCATCAACACCACCAATATTTCACTTCGAGAAGAATGACATATGACACCAACCGTGAGTGGAGAATCGTCCTCTTCCCACCCTACGCGCTCCTCTTTATTTGTGTTGGTGACTTTACCGATAGCAGCAATTGTCGGTTACGTGTGGTCTTCGAATGCAGGCTATATCGTGATGTTATCCACGCCTCTCTACTACTTAAACTACGAGACATTTCATCTGTGTTGCCATGTGAAGGAGAACTGGTTCGTTCGATATTGCCCTCTTATCAACACCATTCGAAGACACCACGCTGCGCATCATAGCCAACCAATTATGATGGAGAGGAATATGAATTTAACCTATCCAATTACCGATTGGTACATGAACACGAGCGATTTAGACAGAGGACTTTTGGGTCACCTCTTCAACGGATATAACACTCGATACGTGAAATCCGAGTATCAAAATGACCAGGGCACCGAATTGCAGCACTCGACTCAGAATTAAATTTGGTTACCCACTGTGACCTCGGCTTCACCCACGATTCGCCAGCTGAAATATCTGATCGCTGTATCTGAGACATTAAATTTTCATAAGGCAGCGGATACACTTTTTATAACGCAATCAACACTGTCGGCGGGAATTAAAGAACTGGAGAGCATACTTGGAGCCGTATTAATCGAGAGGAACAAGAAAAGCGTTCGACTCACCACCATCGGCGAAAAAATTGCTCTTCGAGCGAAAGTTATCTTATCTGGCGTCGAGGATTTAGTCGCCGTCTCGCGGGAATCTCAAAAACCGTTAACTGGTGACATTCGGCTCGGTGTCATCCCGACGATTGCGCCATTTCTCCTTCCTATCGTACTACCGAGACTAAAGCTTGATTTTCCTGATCTAAAGCTGTACCTAAAGGAGGATTTTTCAGAACGAATTCTTGATCAACTCAACTCGGGCGAGCTGGATTTTGCGCTGATCGCACTTCCGTACGATACCAGCGGGCTAACCGTGAGAGAGCTGATAACAGATGAATTTTGGTTTGTCGCAAGACAAGACAATCCGAAAGCGAAGCAGCGAGAAATTATTATCAAAAATATAAACCCTGCAGAGTTGTTGCTACTAGAGGAGGGCACTGCTTACGAGATCATACTATTCAAGCTTGTCAAACAAACACCTTCAACTTAGATAACTCCAAAATGTCAGCAACAAGTCTATTCACACTGCTGCAGATGGTTGACGGAAACTTAGGCTTCACCCTGCTTCCCGAAATCGTTATCCGAGCAGGCGCTTTGGTAGGAACAAATCTTGTAGCACGGCCGATAGAAAAACGAAATGTTTCTAGAAAAATTGCTCTGGTGATGCGGCAGAGCGGGACACGAAGTAAGGACTTTGAATTGCTAGCGGACGTCATCACGGAAGAACACAGGAGAAATACGCAGCCAAAAGTTGGAGGACGATCTACGCGAGCTAGAAATTAGCCACGTTCACTCCATTTTTAAGAATCTCTACAAACTCTGATTACGAGAAGTGTGATTGTTAACATCACCCGAAAATAGGATAGGTAAGTAGCGACACCTGGCGAACATCGTGCTACTCGAATAAAATTAACACGTTGTTACTTAATTTTTCTTCCATATGCAAAATTCAGAGGAATGGATTTTTCCAGAAAACCTTCAGCCGAGCGAGAATCGTGTTTCATTCAACCTCGAGCGAGTGATTGATGCGGTCGTTAAGGTAAAGACCTTTGTTCCGGACGACGCATTCACGGCTAACATTCTCGGGACCGAACGTTTAGGAAGTGGGGTTCTTATTAGTGGAGAGGGACTCATTGTCACTATTGGATACATAATCACAGAAGCAGAGACAATCTGGGTAACGACAAATGATGGGGCCACTTACCCTGCTCACATCGTAGGATATGATCAAGCTTCTGGATTTGGCCTAATCGAAGTATCACAACCGCTTAGCATCCTGCCGGTGCCAATCGAGCAACACTGCTCGCCTCAAAAAAATGAAGAAGCATACATCGTCAGTTTTGGTGGAAAAAAGCACTCTCTCACGACAAAAATAAGTGATATCCGCGAGTTCACTGGTTATTGGGAATACGTGCTTGATGAGGGAATTTATACCTCGCCGCCCCATCCGCAGTGGGGAGGTGCCGGACTATTTAACAACATGGGAAATCTTGTTGGGATCGGTTCATTACTGCTACAAGAAGGGTTCGAGAAGCAACAACAAGGAAACCTAGTTGTCCCCACCAGCATACTCTTACCCATACTCGACGAGATGGTTAAATATGGGAGATCGCCAGACAAACCAAGACCTTGGCTCGGAATGTACACGGTCGACAGTGAGCAGAAATTTTTCGTTAGCAGCCTTGCGCCATCTGGCCCGGCTGCGCTAGCAGGCATTAAAGAGGGAGATCAAATTCTCGAGGTCCAAGGACAAAAGGTTAATTCTCTTGCAAATTTGTTTCGGTCTGTCTGGAAGCAAGGGGAAGCTGGAGTAAAAATATCGATCACGGTGTCTCGTAGTGGCGATGTGCTTCGAATGGAAGTTACCTCGGCGGATAGAAACGACTTCCTCAAGAAACCGAGACTTCATTAACAGAAAATAATAAAGAATATGTACGACCTTCTTATAAAAGGCGGCACTGTCGTCGATGGCACTGGCGAAGCTGCATTCACCGCAGACGTCGCTGTTAGCTCGGGAAAGATTCTCGACGTAGGCAAAGACTTAGGCCCCGCGAAAAGAGAAATTGATGCCGCAGGATTATTAGTTACACCGGGTTTTGTAGATGTCCATACACACTACGACGGCCAGGCAACGTGGGACCCCTATCTCACCCCATCAACCTACCATGGAGTGACCACTGCGATCTTTGGAAATTGCGGAGTGGGTTTCGCTCCAGTCCGGAAGAAAGATATTCCTTACCTCATTAATTTAATGGAGGGTGTTGAGGATATCCCCGGATCAGTTCTTTCTGAGGGAGTGTCATTTAATTGGGAGTCTTTTCCTGATTACTTAGATACATTGGACAAAGCTAAAAAAGCAATTGATATAGGAGCGCAAGTTCCCCACGCCCCACTTCGATTTTATGTAATGGGTGAGGAGGGTGCAGACCACTCAGTGATACCAACCGAGATCGAGATCGACAAAATGGGAAGGTTACTCGAGGAGGCGCTGCAACGGGGGGCGATGGGATTTACCACTTCTAGGACTACCAAACACCTCACTCGGGATGGGAGGAATACCCCCAGCTTAAGCGCTAAGGAAGCCGAGCTCCAGGGACTAGCATTAGCAATGAAACGTGCAGGCAAAGGCGTCATTGAGGTTAACTCAGACTTTGGCCCAGGAGAATTCGAAATCATGCGAATGGCAAGTGAGATTTCTGGACGTCCATTGTCGATATTACTTTTACAAGTTAATAACTCTCCCGAGCTTTGGCGACAAACCCGAAACCAAATTCATGAAGCTAGAAATGCTGGACTCTCAGTCAACGGTCAAGTGGGTTGCCGTCCAATTGTGATCATCATGGGACTGGAGACTACCATTAACCCATTTTGCACACATCCGAAATGGAAATTACTCGAAAAACTCAATCCAGAGGAAAGATATGCGGCACTGCTCAATCAAGAGGACCTGCGCCGAGACTTGATAAAAAATATTCCGGATGACGAGCATACAAGGAAAGTCGCCACTTGGATGTCTCGCACTTTTCTGATGCAAAAAGGTTTCGACTATGAGCCGGCTCCGAGCGATAGCATTAGCGAAATTGCTAAGCAAAAAAATAAAACGATCTGGGAAGTTGCTCTCGATGGCATGATGAAATATCAAGGGAAGGGACTGCTCGCTCATACGTTTGAAAATTACTTTGACGGAAATCTAGAGATCATTCGTGAGATGCTGCTAGATGATGCGACCATCATGGGCTTGGGAGATGGTGGTGCTCACGTTTGCACTGTGTGTGATGAAGGTGCCCCAACTTATCTCCTATCCCACTGGGCAAGAGACAGGCGACGTGGGGAAAAATTACCCATTGAATTCCTGGTTCGTAAACACACTCGAGTTAGTGCACTTGGCTATGGACTCACCGATCGCGGACTCATTAAACCCGGATACAAGGCGGACCTCAACGTCATCGATTTCGAAAACCTTAAACTCACAGACGCTGAAGTACATTACGACCTTCCAGCCGGAGGTAAGCGACTGGTACAACGCGCAACGGGATATAAGCATACGTTCGTATCTGGCTGCGAGATTATTAGCAATGATGAACAAACAGGGGCTTTACCGGGAAACCTACTGAGGTCTTGAAGTTAGTCTTGGAGCTCAACTGGTAAGACCACAATCTCTATATGAAAAACGATAGCAAGGTAATAATCATAACGGGAGCAGGCACGGGCGTAGGGTCTGCATGCGCTATTGAGCTCGCCAGAAGTGGCGCAAATATATTGATCAACTACAGTAAGAGCGAAGCTGGAGCATACGAAACTGAGAAGCGCTGCAAAAAAGAAGGGGTAGATGCGGTTTGTGTGCCTGGAAACGTCGAAGAAGATCAGGCCTGCAAGAACATTGTTCGAACGGCCATTGATCGTTGGGGAAGAGTAGATGGATTAGTGAATAATGCAGGTATTACCAAATTTGTCCCCGCACATGACCTCGATGGCTTAACTGCAGAGGATTTCATTAGTATGTATTCGGTAAATGTAATCGGCGCCTATCAAATGATCAGAGCATGCACTCCCCACCTGAAAGAAACTGGTGGATCGATAGTGAACATGTCTTCGATCGCCGGCGTAAAAAGCATCGGGTCATCAACAGCATATATCGCATCTAAAGCCGCTTTGAATGCAATGACGGTGGCGCTCGCGAGAGCACTCGCTCCCGAAATAAAGATCAATGCCATTTGTCCCGCACTGATTGACACGGAGTGGCACTCGAAACGATTTGATCCAGAAAAATATGAACAGTTTTTAGAAAAATATCGATCAACTGTTCCACTAAAAGCTGCCGCTAGTCCACGGGATATTGCGGAACTGACGCGTTGGCTGTTAACCGAAAACAAACTCATTACTGGAGAATCGATATTAATCGATGGAGGGTTACATTTAGGAAAACAAATGTAACTTAGCGATTTCAGAAACATGTACGCGAGCACTACAGATAAACTTGGAGAGCATGGAATATGAATGCAGAAACGATCGGCTTTATTGGGGTGGGTAAAATGGGATCACTCATGGCCGAAAGACTAAAGAACGCGGGTGTCAATGTCATTGCATTCGATACTAATGAAAATGCCATTCAACATTGCCGCAAAATTGGTCTAGAGACGGTATCATCGCTAGAAGAAGTAGCATCACGCGCACAAACCGTTATGCTGAGTCTACCATCACCAGAGATTGTAGAGCATGTTGTTAGCTCAGAGGGCTGCCTTACGAAAGAGAGCAAAACAAAAACAATTATAGATTTCTCAACTATTGGCGCGAGAGCGGCCCATCGAGTTAGTAAGACCGGCAAAAAGTTTGGGGAAAGACTATATCGATTGTCCTGTGAGTGGTGGACTTAAAGGAGCAAGAGATGGGACGCTATCCGTTATGGTTGCTTGCCCTCAACCACTTTTCTAGAGATCGAAAAAACTTTACGGACATTCGGTAATGTGTTCCATGTTGGCGAGGTTGCTGGACAAGCGCAAACCATGAAGTTAGCCAATAACCTACTCTCGTGTGCGGCAGTCGCATTAACTTCGGAAGCAATGGTGATGGGGGCAAAAGCTGGTCTTGACCCAAATCTGATGTTAGAGATTATCAATAAGAGCACTGGTCGAAATAGTGCGACTCAAGATAAATTCCCGAGATCCGTTCTTCCCGGGACGTTTGACTTTGGCTTTACGACGGGACATTCCTACAAAGACGTGAGTCTATGTATTGACGAAGCAGAAGCAATGGGGATCCCAATGTTTGCAGGATCTGCAGTTCGACAAATGTATGCGACGACAAAAGCAAAATTTGGAGAACACTCCGATTTCACCTCAATCTGCAGAGTCATTGAAGAGTGGGCAAATACAGAAGTAAGAGAAAAGAAAAACAATCTAAGAACTAGGGAGGAAACCATGGATAGTGAATTATTTAAAAAAGGACTAGACATTCGGAAGGCAGTTGTCGGAGAAGAATACGTAAATAAATCACTGGAAAACGCTGACGAATTTACGGAACCTCTTCAGAAGTTAGTCACTGAATATTGTTGGGGTGAGGTTTGGGGGAGAGAGGAACTCCCCAGAAAAACCCGTAGTATGCTCAATATAGCGATGCTCGCTATTCTCAATCGCCCGAATGAATTCAAATTACATATCAGGGGCGCATTGAGAAACGGCGTCACAAAAAACGAAATTCGCGAGATCCTCCTACAAGTAGCGATCTATGGTGGCGTCCCTGCCGCCATTGATTCATTTAAAAATGCTAGGGAAGTATTGGATCAAGCGTAATTACGTCGTACCTAAATTCAGGGATTATTTTCAAAATGAAAACCTACGAGATCTATGCGATCAAGTATGCGTCACATGATCGCTCCTCCAACCATAATTTTATTGGTGGAGATGATCATGCATCTCCCATGCCGCTCGACTATTTCGTGTGGTTAATAAAGAATCACGAACACACAGTGCTGGTTGATACGGGGTTTGGAGAAGCTGCGGCTCAAAAAAGAAAACGAAGGATATTTAAACCGGTTGAGCGTGGTATTACCTCTCTTGGCATTTCCCTAGCATTACTGATGTAATTATCACGCATATGCACTACGACCACGCTGGGAATCTAGATTTATTTCCGAATGCGACATTTCATATACAAGACCAAGAAATGGAATTCATGACTGGAAGATGTATGTGTCACGACCACATCAAAGCACCATACGATGAGGAAGATGTTGTTTCAATGGTCCGAAATGTTTATAGGAAAAGGGTTCATTTTCACGATGGAGATGAGAAGATTTTTGAAGGTCTGGAGGTTTATAAAATCGGAGGGCATACCAAAGGGCTTCAATGTGTGAAAGTAAGCACGCAAAGAGGCAATGTGATACTCGCATCAGACGCAAGTCATTTTTACGCAAATATTTTAGAGCGTCGGCCTTTTCCAATCGTATTTAATTTAGCCGACATGATGGAGGGTTTTAATAAAATTGAAGAACTTGCTGATAGCCCAGAGCACATTATCCCAGGACACGATCCAGAGGTGTTAAGACGCTACCCCGCGGCAAGCAATCAACACTCGGGCTGGATTGCAAGATTAGATCTAATACCTACAATTGAAAGATAGCCGCAGTCAGTTAAGCACTAACCTCCCCTTTCCCCAGTCGAGTTCAACCAACACACCTGTGTTAAAAATTAACGCAGACCTAATAATTTTGTTTGGCCATATAGCACTAAGATCTAGAGCGTATTGCGTGAGTTGATCAATATACGGTTTCGCTATTTTCTCCAAGGGGGAAGAATCTATACCCGAACTAAACTTGAAGTCTAAGACCCAACTTTCATCTTGAAACTCTACAAATCGATCAGCCCGCCGGAGCGCGCCATTCGCCGCAAGATAGGACATTTCGTTTACCGCACTCTGATAGCTCTCAGGATCAAAAAAACGCTCACATTCCCTCGAACTTAAAATAGATTGCGCCGCCAACCAGGCAGCATCAAAATTTTCAACTGAGGCTTTAAGTTTATTTCTCCAAAATCCTTGACGATCAAGCTCACCCGCACCACACCCCCACTCCAAAAGACGATGCATAAGAACCCCAACTTCTATCTCCCGCGATGTGAGCCGAGATTCTCTAGTGCCAATCGCCTCATTAGAAGTAGGCATCTCGAAAATACCATCACCATCTAATTCATGAACGTCATCGCATATTGGATTTAAATAACGGATAGTATCAACATCCCCTAACTGATTTTCCTCGCCCAAGGCCTCTCGAACTAAGTCGTACCAGGTGCGGTCTTTTGAATTTTTCTCCACCCCACTAACGAATAACATCGTTTTCGCTCTAGTTAGCGCGACGTACAATAAATTCAGATCCTCTTTTTCAGCTAATTCAATCTCCAATTCTCTAAGCTCTCTGAAACGATCTCCCTGATAGTCTTTACTGCCACAGAAGTGAAAATCTCTCAACGACAGGTCATCTGGTGACCAGTCGGTCAAGAATTTATTAGTCAATGGATTCTTTGCTGACGAGGTCGCATCCATTAAGCAGACTATGGGAGATTCCAGTCCTTTGGCTCCGTGTATCGTTGATATTCTCACCAAGTTCTGATTTTTTTGTACTAAACCCTCGTCTGGCCCCTCTGCAACAAACGACCGGCGAATACTACTTAGCTCACGTAGGAATGAAGGAATTGTTTGATATCGTCCAGCATTGAAATCGAGGCTGTATTCAAGGAATGACTTAAGATTCTCTACAACCTGGTCGCGTAAATGAGGAAGCGCTGCCAACGAGTACCGGTCCAAAAGACTACGTTCGTGGAAAACCTGGTCTAGCAAGTCGTGAATAGGCAGCCTCCTCGCGAGAGACAACCAGTAATTCAGACTGTCTTTTGCGTCCATCAACTCACTTGAACAACCGCTGCCGGCGGAGTCACCAGCGCTAATTAATCGCTCCCACGCCGTATTTCCATCAGACATAGCAAGCATCTGAAGATCATTATTGGTACAACCAAATATTGGGGATCTCAAAACTTGTAACAAATCTATGTCTGACGAGGGATAGGTCAGAAAACGAAGCAACGATTCAATATCTCGGACCTCTAACGTATGTAACAGCGTTCCATATGAGTTCGAACTAAATGGAATTCCCTCTTTACGAAACACTTCCTCATATGTTTGAAGATGCGTTCTCTGGCGAACTAAGATTAAGATATCTGAAAACTGAAACCCTCGACTATCAGCCTCCCCGGCGCCACCAATGAGCTCTTTGATCTTTGTAGCCACCTCAATAGCCTCAAAGTATTTTTGATCCCCTTTAGGCTCATCCCTTCCGGATATCAATGGATTTCGCCATTGCTTGCTGACCTCGCCTGGCTCAGAACTACTTTCACTTTTAATTAACGGTAGCGCCACAACTGCTCCGACCTCAGCTTGTCCAACTGCGACATGCTCTTGAAATCCAGCCATCTGCGACTGAAAACATCGATTAACAACGGTTAAAATTTCCGGCGCACAACGATAACTCTCATTTTGAGTAATAACTGATGCATTTAGGCGACTAACCAAATAATCGGTAGCATCCGAAAAAATCCTCGCATCCGCTCGTCTAAAGCGATATATCGACTGTTTTGCGTCACCCACTAGAAAAACTTTGATTTCCGAATCAGTACCGGTACTCGCCTCGATCCATTCCCTCAGAATTTTCCATTGGGTTGGGTTCGTATCCTGAAATTCATCGACCAACACGTTCGAATACTTAGAATCTAGTCGATACACCATAGACTCGGCGAACGCGCTATCGCACAAAAGCTGAGAAGCATTCATCTCCAGATCATCAAAGTCGCAAACCTGCCGACGTCGTTTAACTCTCTGGTAACAGTCGATGAGCAAATCCCCACAAATACCGATGACTTGATCAAGTTTCCAAGATCGCCAGTTAGTTAGCTCCGAGTGAGCGGTTATCGCGATCACGTTCATTTTCTGATCCAACGATATGAGCCTCTTCATGTCATCAGCACCAAGGCGCGATTCCATCGCCCGCGACTCCGTTCTTGCTGATTTAAACAAACTATAGAAAATGGAAAACCAGATTCGCGGGTTCTCGAGTCGATCAATCAATTCCAATTGATCTAATTTTTTAAGATCGCGCTTTAATCCATTGCGTCTCAGGAGTGAGACAATGTCATTAAAACTTAATAAATCAAAATTCTTAAGACCTCGATTCGCGATGACCTCATCTTCACTAGTAAATCCAGACCAAATCTCATCGATAAGAGAAAATTTTTTCCTTTTATAGCTAAATCTCTCAGCGCGAAAACCTAACATTTGCTCAACGGTTTGCTTAAATGAGAAGATGGAATACTCCTCAAAAATCCAAGCAATCGACTCCCATCGGCTTGAGTTCTCGTTCATCTCATCCCAGAATAAACTCCAAGACTCTTCGAGGATTGGTTCTACATTTTTTAACAAATCCTCCGATCCATATGGCTCCGTCAATGGGGCCCTTTTGAGAAGCTTTGCAAACCAGCTGTGAAACGTCAGTATGCTAGCAGCTGGAAAACCCCTAAAGTAGCTCTCATACATCCCCCTAGAGGCGTTTATCAAATCGTGTTTGTCGCGATTTACAACGCCCCGCTCTGCCCAAAATTTTAAAATCTCCTCATCGCTAGCTTTTAGGAGAAAAACTAGCCAATTAGCGATTCGATGGCGCATTTCATTTGCAGCTTTATTGGTAAACGTAATTGCCAATATCTCGGAGGGTTGAACACCATCGAGTAACAAGACAAGAATCCTAGAAGCGAGTAACCACGTTTTCCCAGATCCCGCGCAAGCATTCACGACGACACTTTTTTTGGTATCCAATGCGATCCGAGTGTTTTCGCTAATCCGAGATACGGCTAGATCCACGAGCCTCCTTTTCGACAAATACCTCGGTAATCACACCGCTGGCATTCCGTCCTGATTCCATTAGCGGGCAACTCTTTCCCTTCCACGACCAAAGCAAAGACATTGCTCAATCTTTGAATCAATATCGAAGAGTCCTGTAAATCAGCGTCAACGAGAGATATCTCCTGTACTCCATCAGAGTCAAGAACAACATAGCTCGCACTGCTTTTTTCTTTTCCAAGTAACCCTGAGTAAGCGAGTAGTTGAATATCCTCGTCTACATTCACCGCGGCCTTTCGTAGAACTTCCGCTCTCGTCGTTTTATAGTCGAGAATGCTAAATAATGTTTCATCGCCAATTGATTTGGCATCTACTCGATCAAGCCTTCCCTCAAATACAATATTCCGATCTTGTGAAATGCCAACTAAGCGCTCATAGTTCGACTCTCCAAACGCGTAAAGCCACCCCTCTTCCTCACGCGATTTTTGCCATCGAATATATTCGGTTGCGATAATTTTAAATTTTGCTTTCCACCCTAGAGTCCACTTATCCTCTCCGAACTTAGCTTTCAAAGTATCATCAAACAAGAGCTCAAATCTTTTTTGCAGAATCGAATTATCAACATCTTTGAAGACCTTTAAGTCGCGATGCATATGATCAAGTACTACATGAACGACAGAGCCAAAATCCCGCTTCTCAATTTCATCAAAGGCGAATTCGTCCAGCTTTAGTTTTAAAATATTTTGGGCAAAATACTTATATGGACAATCGATCAAGGCTTGATAACCACTGACACTGATTCGAGTTGGAAGCAGTTTGGCATTCAACGTAACCTCGGCATCAGATAAGTTTTTCGAAATTAGGGCCGGGAAGGTCGAAGGTTGCATGCTCTGGATCGCACTGGTCATAAACTTGTCAGTCAATCCACTCCCCCAGATAATTTCGTGGCATAAATCTAGGCATCTGAACGGGGAGCTAAGCCCATCACCGTTTTCGCTTGTCGCATCTCGCCAAGTAACAAAAATAGTTTGACTGCTCAAGAGCACTGAAAAAAGCATCTCTGGTATTTCGGCGAATCTGTCTTGATAGCTGGGTAGCCCGAGCTTATTGCGTAGAGACTCACTCAATAACCTCGTGGTTTCTCCAACATTCGGAAACTTATCTTCATTCGCACCAGCAAAAATTATTCCTTCAAAATTACACTGTTGGACTTTTTCTAGATCTGAAAAAATAATGGAACTCTTTATCTGTTCATCCTTAAACGTCGACGTCTCTAACACATGCCGCAACCATCCAGACCATTCAGACAAGCCTACTTCGACGCCAGAAGACTCGACCTCAACTGAAATCTCTTCGAGTCTCTTAATGATTTGATATCCCGCGAAATCAGATTCTAGAATCGAGCGAATACCGATCAAATCGAAAGAGCCCAAAAACCGCAGTATCCATTCCCGGTGCGTTTTTTTTTGGCCATGTCCTAGCGTAGTCTCCAAGGCAGAGAGTGGCCCCAAAAATTCCTGACCCCTAGAATTCAACAACCCTAGAATATTGGCTATTCCGCACGCATCTCTATCCGTACGCCACACCTTATAAAGAGCACGGCTGAGTATGGAGTACTCAACGCGAGTAAGTAAATTCTTACCTTCAAAATGGGTTACGTAATTGATTAGCGCTTCGATATTAAATTTACTTTCAACGAGCGCGAGGAGATTAAGCAATAGCGATGCGATATGTGCTGTAGACATCTTCCAGCCCGACTGATCTGAGACAAGGATTTTCTCCCTCTCAAGCAGCGCCCTCAGCCTTCGCGCGACCTTGCGGTCCAACACAATGATCGCGATGCGTTTCCTCCCAGAAGCAATCCATTGGCGCACTTTCAATGCAATGGAGTGCGCCTCCTCTTCCAAATTACGCGCGCCAAAAATAGAAATTTTGTGCAACACAGGGCTCGAGGAGACACGGTCTTTGATGGCTCTTGCTCTGGAGAAAATATTTACACCGTCATTTTCGAGTGGAAATGCGGTCTTATAAAACTCTGCCTCAGCCCCAATCGCATAATTTGAGGAGAGATAAAAATGCCGCACCTTCTGAGTTTCTGAATATCTATCAATAAAATCTTGCTCAACATCGCTTATTCGATTACCGATTAAATAAACCAATTTATGAGTGTCCAAGAGCAATTCGTTGAGACCCGACCGAAATGCAGTTCCAGGACTGCACCTATCGTTAGCGGAGCCACTTAACGCTAGATATACCTCTTTTATAAGTCGAATCTCGATTGACTCGTAGTCCTCGAAGGAGTCGACCTCCAGGAATGTTCACGTCCAATGATTCCAACTCGAAGGACAAATTGACCAATTGATGTGCGAGCGAGAAAGAATCTGTTTGGGAAACCCAGCTAAGTCTAGAAATGAGTTGCTGTACAAAAATCTCAGCCGACGCGCGAGAGTAAACTTCTGTCGTTTTATTGGTCTCCGCGACCCAATCAGTAAAAGTCGTTAACTTCGGAAGAATCGTCGCGCTGCCATCATTCAGCTTCCTAAAAAGATCAATGACAGTCGAATATACAAGAGGGTTCGGAACAACAATGACCAAGTTTGCAAAGTTGCAACAACCTATCCCGAAGTCGCTCTCTAATGCACGCGATAGCGCATTATGAAATTCGTTGGGATCAGTATTGACTCGAAAAAAATTTTTTTCATCTCTCCGAATCAAAATTTCGGAAGATCACCTCTCCAAGAGGTCTCGTTTGTTCGGCTTATCCTTCCAATCATCAGCATCGACCGGTGGATCTTTACGCTCCGTAATGCTGGGCCAAATCTTCGCCAATTCAGCGTTGAGCTCAGTGTAATCCCTTTGATCTTCAGGAACATCATCTTCCGCAAAAATCGCCTCGACTGGGCACTCCGCGACACATAACGTACAGTCGATACACTCATCCGGGTCAATGACCAGCATGTTGGGGCCCTCTCGAAAACAGTCAACAGGGCAAACATCTACACAGTCGGTATACTTACACTTAATACAGCTATCGACTACAACATACGTCATTTAGATACCTCAAATTTATATCGTTTTCGGAATACAACCAGGCACCTAAATTGTACCAAAATTGAGTTAGCAATTTGCCCCTTGACATCGAATAAAATGGTTTATAATTACGTTTTCGAAAAACGTTGAGATTCCTTTCTCACGCGACAATCCACTGAACTAAATCATTTTAAGAAAACCCGTAGTTTTTATAAACGGGCAAAAATCCAGTTTTTAATCTTTAGAGGTATCCCTGAAATATGAGTCAAAATATCGAGCACGTCACTGATGACACCTTCCAAGAAACCGTTTTAGATTCAGACCTACCAGTTTTAGTCGACTACTGGGCAGAATGGTGCGGCCCCTGCAAGATGATTGCTCCAATTTTGGACGAAGTAGCTGCGGAGTATTCCGGTAAACTAAAGATCGCAAAGATTAATATAGATGAAAATCAACAAACGCCACCAAAATATGGCATTCGCGGAATCCCTACCCTCATGCTGTTTAAGTCGGGCAATGCCGAGGCAACGAAGGTAGGAGCTCTTTCAAAATCGCAACTTACCGCGTTTATCGATAGCAATATTTAGTAAAAAATAACTGACCGTTTAAAAACCCTTCTAACAATCGAAGTTTCCCCTCCTCTACCCATCAAAACCCTATGCATTTATCTGATCTTAAAAATCTGCACGTTAGCGAACTCATAGAAATGGCAACTGCGAATGAAGTAGAAAACGCGAGCCGCATGAGAAAGCAGGACCTTATCTTTGCGCTACTGAAAGACCAAGCAAAAAAAGGAGAGTCGATATCGGGCTCAGGAACGCTTGAAGTGCTCCCCGACGGATTTGGATTTTTGAGATCTCCCGACACCTCTTATCTGGCGGGACCTGACGACATCTACGTTAGCCCCTCTCAGATAAGGAAGTTCAACCTACACACTGGAGACTCGGTAGAAGGCGAAATCAGAACCCCCAAGGAGGGTGAACGCTACTTCGCCCTGGTGAAGGTTGACAAGGTCAACCACGAAAAACCCGATAACAGTAAGCATAAAATTCTTTTTGAGAATCTTACCCCGCTGTTCCCTACTGAATTACTCAGGATGGAGAGGGATATCAAGTCCGATGAGAATCTCACTGGGCGAATCATTGACATTATTGCGCCGATCGGGAAAGGTCAAAGGGGGCTATTAGTCGCCAGTCCGAAGAGCGGTAAAACCGTGATGTTGCAACACATCGCAAACTCGATAGCGTCAAATTTTCCAGATGTTTATTTAATCGTGCTTCTGATTGATGAAAGGCCAGAGGAAGTAACTGAGATGCAACGGTCCGTCAGAGGGGAAGTAGTATCCTCGACATTTGATGAACCTGCAACGCGCCACGTCCAGGTTGCAGAGATGGTGATGGAGAAAGCAAAAAGATTGGTTGAAAACCGAAAAGACGTGGTGATCCTCCTCGACTCAATCACACGACTAGCCAGAGCATACAACACGGTCGCTCCAGCCTCAGGGAAAGTTTTAACCGGCGGAGTCGACGCGAATGCCCTACAAAGACCTAAAAGATTCTTTGGCGCAGCAAGAAACATCGAGGAGGGCGGATCGCTGACAATCATAGCTACCGCACTGATCGACACTGGCTCGCGAATGGACGATGTTATTTATGAGGAATTCAAGGGTACCGGTAACATGGAAATCCACCTTGATCGGAGGATGACCGAAAAACGTATCTACCCAGCAATTAACGTAAACAGGTCTGGGACTAGACGAGAGGAGCTCCTCCTTGAACCAGAGATCCTCCAGAAGGTATGGATCCTTCGGAAGCTGCTATATCCAATGGATGAATTGGAAGCAACCGAATTCCTTACCGGTAAACTTAAAGCGACGAAGAACAACAATGAATTTTTTGACAGTATGAAGAAGGGTTGATAATTATTCGTCCCTCATTACCGGATGTGCGGTTGTGTTTTACCACGTGATAAAAGATAATGTCGCGCTTATTTATAAAAGAGACCATCAGGAAAGCTAGGAAATCTACGAAGTAATCGAAAAAATCGATTAAAATACAATAGGTTAAAAATATGAAAGCTGATATCCACCCAAAGTATACTCAAGTCAACGTGAGCTGCAGTTGCGGTAGCTCATTCACTACCCGCTCAACCACTGGAAAGGACATATCGATTGAGGTCTGCTCCGTTTGCCATCCTTTCTACACCGGGAAGCAAAAAATTGTTGACACTGCTGGTCGTGTTGAAAAATTCAACCAAAAGTACGCGAATTTTGGTATCAAATCTGGAAGCTAAGCGGCCTCGATTATCTTTTAGGAAAAGGCAGCGTAAGCTGCCTTTTTTATTCATTTAGATTGTTATAAGTTAAACGTATTACAAAGCGAGCACGGTCTTTCATTCATAATGCTTGAACCAGCCCATATACTTCGGAGCGAAAAACTCGCAAACCAGTTGAGTCAAAAACCCTTTTGGCTAACATCCGTTGTTGCTTGTATTTGGATTTTCTCAGGACTCGTTGGCCACGATCCTTGGAAATCCGAGGAGGCAATACTTACGGGGCAACTTTTCCTTCTTAAAACATCAATAGGCAGCTTTCCCTTCAGCGCAATTTTTTCGGGCGAGCTGAATAATTATCCAATCTTTAGTTGGATATCGCTAACAATTGAAAGTGTGACTAGCAGCGCGATGCCATTCCATGATGGGATCAGACTATCAATGGGAATTTGGCTCCTGCTCACAACCATCTTTGTCTCTCGTACCGCAGGAGAGCTTTGGGGTGCGGTTGCCTCCTGGGCTGCCCCCTTGGTATTAATGGGTTCGGTCGGACTTCTCGTAAAAGGTCACCAGTTATCCCTGACCACCCCCTTCTTGGCGGCAATGTCTATTGGTCTTTACGCCCTCGCGATTGCCCCACGGAGATCAATAGTTGGGGGCATTTGGTTGGGGATTGCTCTTGTCTCTACGACACTTCTTAGCCGGATTGAGTATCTGGTATTGATCCTAACAATTACAGTAACAATGATTGCGTTGTCACCTCGCTATCGCTCAAGGCGTTTTGGAATAACGTTCTTAACCGCCTTATTTGTTGCACTACTTTCATTGGCCGCATTTACGGCACTTCTTTTAGGGACAGGGGGAAGTCAAACCCTTTTTTATTGGGTCAATCTTCAAGTAGAGAGCCTAACTCATATATTCGTCCCCACTCAAAGTCCCGACCACGCCTATTTGCTGCGAACCTTTTTTTGGTTCTGCTGGCCTGGATGGATATTTTGTATTTGGTCTTTGTGGAGCGAGGGAAAGACGGGTCTAGAGAAAAAAGAGCTCCAATTGCCTCTCATAAGCCTTGTCGTAACGATCTTATTTTTGTGTGTCAGAGGTTCTAATTCAGAAATCGAAAATTCCCTGGTACTGCTGCCGATTGCCCTTTTGGCATCGATAGCCGTCTCGAGACTACCACGTGGTATCGCGAATTCCTTTTACTGGTTTTCGATCATGTCCGGGATCGCATTCGTATTTATTGCCTGGGTTTACTTCAGCGCTTCCTATTTTGGCGTGCCAACACGGCTTTTCGAGCACTTATCTAGACTGCATCCGCTATATGTTAGTCAGGATCATACTTGGAAGATATTAGCAGCCACGATGGTCGGAATAATTTGGCTTGGACTCCTTTTTAATATCAAACGCATTCCTGCACGGCCCATTCTTATTTGGACGCTGACCTTTACGATGGGATGGCTAACGGCCGTTATCTTACTTTTTTCTTGGATCGACTCGAGAAAAACTTACAAACCAGTGATTAGCGATTTGGTCAAACACGTATCGCCAGAACATAGTTGTGTGATCACTCAAGTGGGGCCTGCTCAAAAGGGTCTTATTGAGTACTTTGGCAGATTACGAACCTCCGCAGTTTACGTGGATAGCGAGAGTAACAAATGTGACTACCTGATTGTTCAAGATAGTTGGGATAGCGAAAATAAGATTGGAAGTCCTTGGGTACTCGTCTGGGAGGGAGGAAGATCTGGCGACAAGGGCGAGCGGTTCCAGCTTTTTAGAAAACAAGAATCTCGCCCATGAAAAATATACAGGATGACTTTCTCCGAAGGTTCATTTTTGATAAAGCAGACGTAAGGGGCGAATATGTCTCCTTGCGCGCGACATGGGAGACAATACAGGAGAGGCGCAATTATCCACCTCATGTTAGATCTGCCATTGGGGAAATGACAGCAGCTGCAGCCCTAATTTCTGCAACACTGAAATTTGAGGGGATACTTGAGCTTCAATTTAAAGGAACCGGAGCCATTCAATTAATGGTCGTTGAGGTGAGAAATAGAAAGACCGTGAGAGCCACCGCCAAATGGAGTAAGGACGCGGGAACAAATGACCAGACGACCATATTTGAATCGGGAATTTTAGCCGTTACCATTAAACCGGATTCAGATGCGAACACATTCCAAGGAATAGTGGAAACCGATAATAAATCCATTGCGCAAGCTCTGGAAAGTTATATGGAAAAATCTGAACAGATAGCAACTAGATTCTGGCTTGAATCAAACAACCAACGGGTCGTTGGAATATTTCTCCAAAAACTACCCGGTGGTGCAACGAGCGAAGAGGACTGGACACGAATAACTGCCCTAGCAGAAACCGTGACACAACGAGAACTCTTAGGACTCGAATGTACTGATCTTCTCTTCCGCTTGTTCAACGAGGAAACAGTGCGCGTATTCGATAAAGAAAAACTCAGTTTTGAATGTACTTGCTCAGACCAAAAAATATCGAGCATGCTACTCTCAATGGGCAGAGAGGAAGTTTGGTCTATTCTGAAAGAGAGAAGCTCCGTAGATGTCACTTGCGAGTTTTGCGGAAAAGAGTACTTGTTCTCGGAGCAAGGCATCACGAAATTATTTGCAAGCTCTGTTGAGAGCAACACGAACTAGTTAAAAAAGTATGCAAGAAAAAACTGTGGATGTACTGAGCACAGTTCGTCTCGACAAATGGCTTTGGGCTGCGAGATTTTTTAAGACTCGAAGTCTTGCTACAACAGCCATCCTAAATGGTCGCGTAAAAATCAATGGGGACCGTTGCAAGCCCGCCAAACTTCTCAGAGTGGGTGACAAATTAGAAATTCACTCGGCTCCATTCGATTGGCATCTACTAGTACTTTCACTGAGTGAGAGACGTGGCTCCCCAGCAGTCGCAAGTGCACTTTTTCAGGAGTCAGAGGAGAGCCAAGAAAGAAGAGAGGAACTGAGACAGCAGTTGAAAGCGGCGAGAGGCTCTGGTTTTTTAGAAAATAAAGCCCGACCAACTAAGAAAGACCGCAGGGCTTTAATAAATCTAAAAAAGAAAAACATCTGATATCATAATTTTTGCGTCGCATTAATTAATTTATAAATATCTGTTTTTTTTAATATATTAATTTTTGCTAGGCGGAAAAATTAGAAAAAACCGTAAAAATTCCCGAGGAAAATATTCATGACAAGGGTTGCCATCGTAAGTGCGAAACGAACCGCTATTGGAAAATTTGGGGGGTCGCTCTCGACTACCTCAGCCCCCTCTCTTGGGGCAACCGTAATTAAAGGCCTCTTGGAGGATTCCAATGTTGGCTCTGAGGGCGTATCGGAAGTGATCCTTGGTCAAGTACTGACGGCCGGGTCCGGACAAAACCCAGCTAGACAGGCAGTTATTGAGGCGGGCCTACCAGAGCAAGTTCCGGGAATGACTATTAACAAAGTTTGCGGCTCTGGCCTTAAGGCAGTTCAGCTTGCAACTCAAGCGATACTAGCTGGTGACGCCGATTGCATTATCGCAGGCGGACAAGAAAATATGAGCCTGTCCCCCCATGTAGTGCATGGGGCACGAGAGGGTCTACGCATGGGTGATGGAAAACTCGTTGATTCAATGATTGTTGACGGCCTCTGGGATGTATACAACCAATACCACATGGGAGTCACTGCTGAGAATGTGGCGGAACAGTGGAAGATTTCGAGGATTGAGCAGGATGAATTTGCTGCCGCATCTCAGCAAAAAGCAGAGGCAGCGCAGAAGAACGACAGATTCAAGGACGAAATACTTCCGGTAACCATAAAGACTCGCAAAGGAGATGTAGTTTTTGACGCTGACGAGTTCCCTAGGTACGGTACTACTGCGGACTTATTGGGTGGCCTCAAGCCAGCGTTCAAAAAAGAGGGGACGGTTACACCGGGAAATGCTTCTGGGATTAATGATGGGGCCGCGGCTGTACTTTTAATGTCCGAGGAAAAAGCAAAATTACTCGGGTTGAAGCCGCTTGCTTACGTTAAGTCTTACGCGTCTGCTGGCGTCGATCCAAAAATTATGGGAACTGGACCTATTCCGGCGAGTACGCAATGCCTGAAAAAAGCTGGTTGGACAGTCGGCGACTTGGACTTAATGGAAATTAATGAAGCGTTCGCGGCTCAAGCGATAGCCGTCAATCGAGATATGAATTGGGACACATCAAAAATTAACGTTAACGGAGGCGCGATCGCTCTCGGGCACCCGATCGGAGCGTCCGGTTGTCGGATCCTAGTGACGCTAATTCATGAGATGGTCAAAAGAGATGTAAAGCGCGGCTTAGCCTCGCTCTGCATCGGTGGAGGGATGGGAATAGCGCTAGCGGTAGAACGATAACTAACGGTTGTAAGGATTAGAAAATGGATTCAAAAAAAGAGGTAGTGATTGTAGCGGGGGTAAGAACCGCGATTGGGGATTTTGGAGGGGCACTCAAGGACCATTCCCCGACCGAATTAGCCGCCAAATGCGTCGCGGAAGTTATCTCGAGAGGCTCAATCAACGCTGATGAAGTGGGCCATGTCGTTTTTGGAAATGTAATCCACACCGAACCAAAGGATATGTATCTCTCAAGGGTCGCTGCCATAAATGGCGGTATACCCAAAGAGGTTCCTGCTTTCACATTAAACCGGCTTTGCGGTAGTGGGCTGCAAGCGTTGGTAAGCGCTGCCCAAATTATTCAGCTCGGGGATGCGACGATCGCCGTTGCAGGCGGAGCCGAATCAATGAGCAGATCAAACTATTGGTTACCCGCTGCGCGCTGGGGGGCCAAGATGGGAGATCAAAAAATTATGGATTCTATGTTGGGGGCATTAGCAGATCCGTTTGAAGGCATGCACATGGGTATTACCGCTGAGAACGTCGCTGAGCAGTTCGAGATTGATCGAGAAACCCAAGATGCGTTCGCGGTGGAGTCTCACAGAAGAGCAACTGAGGCAATCAGGAGCGGATTATTTAAAGAGCAAATATTGCCAATCGAGATTAAAGATCGCAAGGGACTCAAAGTTTTTGATACGGATGAACACGTAAGAAGTGATGTGTCGTTAGAGAACTTGGCAAAACTGAGGCCAGCATTTAAGAAGGATGGTACTGTCACCGCTGGAAATGCTTCCGGTATTAACGATGGAGCTGCAGCACTATTACTCATGGAGAGGTCTGAGGCTGAAAAACGTGGCCTCAAACCCCTGGGCCAGCTCGTTAGCTATGGACATGCCGGCGTAGACCCGCGCGTAATGGGACTCGGCCCTATCCCTTCCACAACCAACGCCTTACAGATCGCAGGTATAACTGCTGGAGATCTCGATGTTATCGAATCAAATGAAGCATTTGCCGCTCAGGCATGTGCCGTATCAAAGGGACTCAAGCTAAACCCAGAAAAGGTGAACCCGAACGGCGGCGCTGTGGCGCTCGGGCACCCAGTCGGTGCAACTGGGGCGATCATCGCCATCAAGGCTCTGTACGAGCTAAATCGTGTTGGCGGTACTTACGCACTGGCCACTATGTGCATAGGTGGAGGCCAAGGGATATCAGCCATTTTCAAAAGAATATCCTAGATAAAAAAATTTTTGCATCGCTTTTAATCCAATTTCCAATTATTTTTTTATATATTTTATCAATAATATTATTAAGTAATTGTTTATATTAATAAAAGTTATTCGTAATATTTATTAATGTATTTGACACATATTTAAATTAATGTAAAATCTCATCATAATTTTGCAACGCACCAATTTTTGATTCCATACCAGGGGGTACTAAATGACACCAGTTTTAGAACAAATTAAAGAAATCCAAGAGAAAAGCCTTGCGTCTTTAACCTCGATGAATGAGATCAGCACCGCCACGGTAGCGAAATTCGTCGACTTGAATACAAAAACAGTCAAGGCCGCTTCTGAAAAACTTGTATCTGTTGGTCAAGGCTTCACTTCGTTAAAAGATTTTCAAGCAGTAGGAGCCGCTCAAGCACAAATTTTTGAACCGGTGACCGAGGCCGTAACCGATTACGTGAGAGCGAGCTATGGGATTACGTCAGAAGCTTCAGCTGATCTTGCAAAGCTAGTCGATACAAACGTTGCCGACGCAAACGAACTGATTACCACTAACCTAGACTCGATTGAGAAGAATGCTCTACCAGGTTCTACGTATGCAGTTTCAGCCATCAAGTCCGCATTGTCGTTCGCCAACCAAGCTTACGATGCAGCATCAAAGGCAACACAGCAAGCCAAGGAATCAGTTGAGAAAGCGGTAAACACAACCGTCAAGGCCTCAACTAAAAAGAAAGCCAGCTGAACCTGAGCTTTCTACTTTTCCTCCTAAAGATTAAGCCTCGTCTCGTACGAGGCTTTTTTTTGCTTGGAGTTAAAACGCGAACAGCCTCTATAACTTCTGGTATAAACGTAGGGACGCGATTAAAGTAAGACGCCTGCGTAGAAGGCAACACAAGGAGCGCATGTCAAAGATTACAACATCCACTCAATGGAAACAGCTAGAGGAAAAAGCTGCGCGAGAAGACTCGAGTAAAATCAAAGAGCTCTTTTCCAGGGATCCCAATAGAGCAGAAAAATTCTCTATCGAAAATGGGAAATTATTACTCGATTACTCGAAGAACCCAATTGATGCTGAAACGTTTCAATACCTACTTAGTCTGGTAAAAACATCTCACCTCGAGGAACAAAAGCTAGCGTTATTTTCTGGGAAAAAGTTGAATGTAACCGAGGATAGGCCAGCGTTGCACACAGCGCTTCGGCATCCCGATCAACTCGGAAGCTTGCCCACTCCGCCTCTGAGAGAGGAAATGCTATGTGAACGTCAGAATATGTCTGCCTTCCTGGAAAAATTCCGAGACGGACTTCTTCTTGGAGTGACAAAAAAATCCCTCACAAGTGTCATTCACATAGGGATTGGGGGCTCTGACCTCGGGCCATCTCTTGTTACAAACGCACTTGCTGGCAAACAAAAAATAAAGATCTCATTTGTTTCAAACGTAGATGTGACTGAGCTTAACAAAGCACTTATGGCTCATGACTTAGAATCTACGTTGATCATAATCGCATCGAAAACTTTTTCCACCTCAGAGACGTTGATCAATGCAAGGACTGTGATTCGCGAGATGAGCTCGAAATTAGGGAAATCCGAAAAAGAAATTCTCAATGATCACGTAGTCGCAACAACGGCAAACATCGGTCGTGCGCGTGACTTGGGAATCAGCGAAAGTAAGATTTTCGCTTTTTGGGAGTCGATTGGAGGGAGATACTCGATTTGGTCGTCAGTAGGGTTACCGATAGCACTTGCAATTGGATTCGATAGATTCTGTAATTTTTTGGCGGGAGCCCATCAGATGGACAAGCACTTTCTCGAGGCGCCCGCCGAAGCCAACATGCCGACAATTCTGGGTCTTGTCGGGATCTGGAATATCAACTTCCTTCACAGAGTGACGCATGCTGTTCTGCCCTACTCGGATAAGTTGAAGCTACTTCCCGATTATCTCCAACAGTTAGAGATGGAAAGCAATGGAAAACAAATTAACAAAGCTGGGCAAAGGTTAGACTTTCCTACTTCTCCTGTCATTTTTGGGGCGAGAGGAACAAACTTTCAGCATAGCTTTGCACAACATCTTCACCAAAGTCCCGTTATAACTCCTTGCGACTTTATTGCCATTGCAAATGATCAACACGCTCCAAATGAACATCAAGATTGCCTACTTTCGAATTGCTTTGCCCAGAGTGAAGCCCTGCTACTCGGGTCCGATTGCGACAGCTCAAATGCGACGCAAATTGTAGGCACACACAAATCATTTGATGGCGACCGACCAAGCAACACCATCTTGATTGATGAATTTGATGAAAAAACATTGGGAGCTCTGATCGCACTTTATGAACACAAAGTTTTCTGTCAAAGCGTCATTTGGAATATCAATCCGTTCGATCAGTGGGGCGTTGAACTTGGAAAAAATATCGAGGGCGCCATCAGACCGATACTCGCTGGTGGTCCTGGGTCAGCAACTCAAAACAGCTCTACTCGCCTGCTAATCGAGAGGGTCAAAAAACTACGTAGCTAAGGTCGTCCGCGCAGCAAATGCTCACGGTAATACTTTAACTCGGCGATAGATTCCATCACATCAGCTAATGCCTCGTGCTTGCCGTGTTTCTCAAGCCCCTTGAGTATGTCTGGACTCCATCGTTTCGCAAGTTCCTTTAAGGTGGAAACATCCAAATTTCGGTAATGAAAAAAAGCCTCCAAGGCCGGCATCCATTTAGCCATAAATCGACGGTCCTGACAGATTGAGTTCCCGCACATTGGAGAAGTATTTACCGCGACATACTGCGATAGATATTGGATGACACTACTTTCCACCTGCGACTCATTCAGCGTTGAATCCTTCACTTTCTGAACCAAACCACTTCGACTGTGGGTTGAGGTGTTCCATTCGTCCATGCCCTTGAGCACGTCCTCAGACTGATGAACAACCCAAACCATCCCTTCGTCGAGCGGGTTAAGCTCAGAATCGGTAACCACAACACCGACTTCGATAATTCGATCAACATCAGGCCTGAGACCGGTCATCTCCATATCGATCCAAATCAAATTTTGGCTATTTTGCGACATAAGAACTAATGATTATAACTATCGTTTAAAATGAAGCATTACGCATAATATGCGCTTTTAAAATGATTTGTAGGCGGTTAACAAATGAATAGTTTTTCATATATTTTCATTGCGAGCGTTGTTTTGATGGCTATCACACGGATATGGCTAGCTAGACGACAAATCAACAATGTTGATCGGAACAAAAATACCGTTCCTACAGCATTCGCAAATGATATACCTCTCGCTGAGCATCAAAAAGCAGCAGCATATACTGTAGCTAAAACTAAATTCTCGATAATCGTTGTTTTGTATGAAGCGGCGATCCTATTTGGACTCACTTTCGGTGGGGCGATAAACCTTACCTATGAAAGCATTTCAGTAATGGAGCTAACCCCCATCCTGGAAGGCTTAGTATTTCTCGGCGTACTCAGCTTGGTACTCACTCTCATCGAAATACCGTTAGGTCTCTATAAAACTTTTGTTCTCGAGGAAAAATTTGGATTCAATAAAATGACTCTGGGTCTTTTCGTCCGAGATACAGTCTTGGGACTAGTGATTGGAGCCATTTTTGGCGCGATTCTAATAGGTATAATTTTGTGGCTAATGCAAACAAGTGGCCCCAACTGGTGGATACTTGCATGGGGAGCAGCGATTGTGTTCTGGCTTTTCATTCAATTCATATCGCCGACATTGATAGCGCCTCTTTTCAATAAATTCTCCCCACTGGAGGATGAGCAACTGAAAATCCGCATTGAAAACTTACTCCGTAAGTGTGGTTTCGCATCTAAAGGTTTGTTTGTCATGGATGGGAGCAAAAGGAGTAGTCACGGCAACGCATACTTTACCGGTTTTGGAAAAAATAAACGCATCGTATTCTTTGACACACTCATCGAGAAACACCAACCTGAGGAAGTTGAGGCAGTCCTTGCTCACGAGTTAGGGCACTTCAAGCTCAAGCACGTTACGAAACTAACGGCAATGATGGCTATCTTCGGCTTCATATTCTTCTGGGCATTGGGAATGAGTCAGAAAAGCCCCGAATTATTTACGGGTATTAATGTTTTACATAACGAGGTTGATGCAGTTGTCCTAGCGACTTTCTACTTTGTAGTTCCAGTTTTCTTATTTTTCATACGACCAGCTTTAGCATCCTATTTACGAAAAAATGAGTTTGAAGCTGATGCATATGCCGCCTCACATGCGCCATCGAAAGATCTAATAAAAGCGCTTGTTCGCTTATACAAAGATAATTCCTCTACGCTTACGCCAGACGCAATTTATTCAGCTTTTTACGACTCGCATCCCCAGCTGGGGCACGAATAAGTCGCTTACAACAAATCTAAAAACTTTCGAAATAAAATTCATAATGAACAAAATCACTGAAAATTTAATCAGACAAAAATGCAAACCATGTGAAGGCGGTGTCGACCCCATACCTGACACGCAGGTCAAGCTCATGCTCAATGGGCTCGACGGTTGGGAGCTTGTCAAGGAAAAATTCAGAAGCTTTTTACTTTTAAAGACCACCATCAAACTTTTGCATTTGCAAATGCTGTTGCATGGGTTTCACACAGAGAGGATCACCACCCAGATCTCGTTGTGGGCTACAACACCTGTATGATCACTTACGTAACACACGCCATCAATGGCCTTAGCGAAAATGATTTTATCTGCGCTGCAAAAGTGGATGCCTTATTTGCTATTTAAGTAACTCCCTATCGCTTTGCTAAACGCGCGCGGCACTATTACCTCTGCCCATGGGCGACATTACCTGGTCCGGTTAGAAAATGGAAATCGTATTACCGCATTTCCGAAGGGCAAGAAAAGCGATTTTGTCTGCGGTGATATTTGCCACCTTGAGTTACTACATGAAGAAGGCTGGATCACAAGCGTAGAGGATCGATCAAGCCTCCTATGGCGATCTGATCAGTACAAGCAAAAAATGATCGCGGCCAATGTGACCATGGCAATGATTGTTTCAGCCACCGACCTTCCACTCAATCTATCCCTAATTAATCGATGTATATTGGCTTGTGAGCACCAGAAGATTCGCCCGATTCTAATTCTCAACAAAATAGACTTGGGCGACAGCGCTCATGAGAACCCCCTAGAACCTTTCTCAAAATTAGGATATCGGTCGCTCAGCATATCCGCTAAAAATAACATAGACAATTTGAGAACGATGATTCAAGGTGAACGAGTTGTTTTCGTTGGGACCTCGGGGGTCGGAAAAACTACGATCATTAATAATTTAGTTCCCGATGCAAAAAGTAAAACTGGAGAAATATCTCGTGTATTAAATTCTGGGAAACATACAACAACCCATGCCACTCTCTATCAAGTAAATGAAGAAACCTCATTAATAGACTGCCCAGGAATTCAAGCTTTCGGGTTACATCATATACACCCGGAAGAACTTGTGTCCCTATTCAAAGAGTTCTCCCCTTATCTCGGTAACTGCCAATTTTCAGATTGCAGCCACATTGCTGAACCTGGCTGCAAAGTTCAAGATGCCGTCAGTAAAGATCTGGTGAGTTCATTCAGATGGGAGCAGTACAAGCAGCTTAGGAGAGAGGTTTCAGATACTTCCCATTGGAAATAATTTTTTAGTCAAGGAAAAATTACAATCACCCCTATGGCACTAATCCAGAATACTAACCCTCTGTAAACAAGCGCAATGGTCCTCTCGATCAAGTCTGCGCTAGAGTAATATTCAGCACCCACCCACGGTCGATAATATTTCTCGCCATCGACAAAAAGTACCCCCCCTAACTGTACATTCAACGCACCAGCAGCCGCAGAGTGAATAGTTCCGGAACCATCCATAGTTTTGGCACCAGATTTTCTCTGGTATGCGCGAAACGAACCTTCAAAATCTCCTACTATTGCAAACGTAAGTGCTAGCAAACGGTCAGGAACCCACACCATGAGGTGGAATATGACCCCAATCCACCCAAACTGCTTAAGCTCAGTTAATGACTCTTTTCTCATTCGAGCAGCATAAATACCCTTGACCAACCAGAAAACTATAACTCCAATAAGCCCTGGAAGAACGGCAAACCAGAATAAAGAGGCGAAAAATAATCTAGATCGAGAGAGAATTTTTTCAGCTTCCCACCGTTTTAAGCTCGCCCCCTTCTCCGTAGGTAGACTTAATTGACTCTCGTCAAGGTAATCAGTACCCCCATCAAAATTCGATGTATCACCTCTAAGATTTGAATTGGAGTTGACTCCCGGAGTAAGTATTACTGGCGCCAGAAATAGCGACAAAACTATTCCCTCTAAGAGCCAAACTAAAAGATAATTTCCCCGAAAGATTAAGGTCTCTATGGCCAATATACACACGAGCACCAACCCAAGAGCAAGCATGTAAAACAAAATCTGGTGACCCAATGATCTCGCACTAAGATAAGTCAACAAATGATCATTTAGATACTCTGTACGTTGAGCAAATCTAGAAACAATCTGTTCAAAAGCGAATAACACAAAAATCGCCAATAGAACTACGGCAAACGTCATATGATTACAACTTTCTTTTCAAAATAAACGATCCCAGTACGAATATTCCAGCTAACGCAGCGGAACGGTCGACACATATATAATAATGGCTACTTGCAAAACTACAGTCGTTTGACTACCGCGGCTACCCAAAAAATTAACTTTATGAAATTCAAATATCTAAACCTCGATACAGAACAAAAAGTTACCACAATCACAATTAATCGGCCGGAAAAGGGTAACTCGTTATCTCCTGACGTGCTTATCGAGTTACACTCAGCCTTTGAAAGCATCGCGAAAGACGCAGAAACTAATGTAATTATTTTCACCGGCGGAGAAAAATATTTCTCAGCGGGATTCGATCTGTCAGAGATACGAAAGCTCGAAAAAGTATCGAACGAGAGCTATACCGAACTTTTTCACAAAGCTTACCGTGCAGTGCTCTTCTGTGAACAACCAGTCATTTGTGCAATCGGTGGAGCGGCTATCGCGGGTGGATTTGACTTGACGATGATGAGTGACATTCGCTACGCATCTACACGCGCAAAGTTCGGCCAAAGAGAAGTTCCTCTAGCGCTTACCCCTATTATGGATCCTCTTTGGCGCATTGTTGGATTGGGTGTTGCAAAGGAACTAGCCTTGACGGGCCGGATCTACGGGGCGGAAGAAGCAGAGAAAATTGGATATGTAAGCAAAATCTTTCCCGATGGAGAGCTTCTCAAAAATGTAATTGAAATTGCTCGTGAAATGGCATCGTATGACCGCTCCTGCTTAGTTGAGACTAAGAGACTTTCCAACCAATTACTCCATCAGGATCTCGACAGCAGTATGCGAATCCAAGAATGGCTATTCAGAACATATATTGGGTCCGAGGAAAATCATCTGAGAATCGATGCCCTTCAAAAGTCACTAGCTGAGATGCGTCAAAAAAAATCTAAATAAATAATTTAGGCTACTGAAGCAAGAATCCAACGAGCTGATTCGATCAATCGCTTATGGCAACTTCTACAATCACCGGATCAAGAAGACTCAACAATACCTTTGGAGCTATAGATACCAAAAATCCTCTGCTACCACCATTTATATAAATCTCATCCAAATCCAAGATGGTTCACTCTAAGTAGACTGGCATCGTTTTCTTCGTTCCGAAGGGTGAAGTACCGCCAACTATGTAGCCGCTGTGTTTATTTGCAACTTCTGGAGCGCAGGAAGAGATGGTCCGGGCTCCAATCTGTCGAGCTAGTGACTTTGTAGAGACTTGTCTATCTCCATGCATCAAAACTATTAGCGGCGCTCTCTTATCATCCTCCAAACCAATGTTTTGATAACACTATGCTCAGGTACATTCAATTCTCGAGCAGAGACTGCGGTTCCTCCCCGCTCTTCGTATTTATAAAAATGGGATGAGTAAGCTATACCTTTAGATTTCAGTAATCTCACCGCCGATGTGGATGGAATTTTTAGCTTCATAAAGAAACAATTAGTCAATTAACGCTTTTCTCAAGCTGAAGAGCATACCCGCTGTCGCACCCCAAATATTATTATCCTGATAGTTAAGTTTATAAAAATACCTAATTCCACCCTCTCTCACGATACTGCCATGATCAAAATTTTCTAAATCTAGCAAAAACTCTACTGGTAGCTCTATTATGGATTCGACCTCCCTCTCATCAGTGTGATATGTGATCGGACGCTCCATCCAACCGACGATAGGTGTAACTCGATATCCACTGGGGATATCGTAATCCGGCAATCTGCCCAAGACTTCCACTTTATCCTGAGGGATTCCCACCTCCTCAAATGTCTCCCTGAGCGCCGTCATTTCCCTCGATACGTCATATTGCTCAACCTTTCCGCCTGGGAAACTGATTTGTCCGGCATGATTAGGTAAATGCTCCGTTCGCTTAGTTAATAGAAGAGAGCAACCATTGTCGTCAACCACAAATAAAACTAAAACAGCCGCATCTACCGGCTTGCTCCCTGCTGGGTGCACAAACAATGGAAGCTCCTTCTCGGTTGACACCAAGCTAAATGCCTCCAAACGGCTCCAAACATATCCTTTTTCAATCACAACAGGCATATTTTAAAAGTCAAAAAACTCCCTGAGAGAAACCGCGGTAATATATGTGTACCAGCGAAATATGAAACAACAGCAGATGATAATTCAAAATGCGTTCTATAAGATCCCATGAAGTCGATTAATCTTATGCGACTCGTATGTTGGATAATCGCATCAATGATAGTTGGTTGGGCAAATCAAAGCCTAGCGGAGTGTCAGAGTGAAATTAGAATCCTTGGTGATGATCTGGCGGGTGTTAAGTTAGCGCCAGAAAAAAATGGATCTAGCAGACAAAGTTTTTAAAGCTAGACGATATTGCTACCTTGGTGATGAAAAAACTGCAATGCGCTACTTAAATGCAGCAAGAAAGTTAGCTGGACTGCCAGAATCTAAAGGTGAATTTGATTGGGAGAATGTTCCAATCGATTCGCTCGAGTCACTACCAGAAAACTAACTATGATCTAAAACTCGCCGCATCCACCGAGCAAAGTGCAGACATGTTGACAAGTCTTCTTACCGTTGCCGTCGGAGTGAGAATATGCACTGGTTTATCGGCTCCCAATAAAATTGGACCAACCGTGATTCCATCACCAGCGGTAACCTTGAGCAAATTAAAGGCAATATTGGCGGCATCCAAATTAGGCATGATCAGCAAGTTAGCCTCGCCTTTGATGACTGAGTTCGGGAAAATTTTCATCCTTATTCTTTCATCTAAAGCAGCATCACCGTGCATCTCACCCTCAATCACGAGGGATGGGTCTTGCTGAAGGACCAACTCACGGGCAATTGCCATTTTCTTCGCAGAGTTTGACGTAGATGTCCCGAAATTTGAATGGGATAACAAGGCAATATTAGGTGTGACACCAAATCTCTTTACCTCTTCCGCTGCAAGTAAAGTAATTTCTGCAACCTCTTCAGCGCTCGGATCTACATTCACGTAAGTATCACAAATAAAAATCGTCCTTCTCGGCAAGATCAAAACATTCATGGCCGCAAAATGTTTAGCGGACTCTCTCAAACCGATCACACTATTTATGTATCGAAGGTGTAAATCAAAATTCGCTATCGTCCCACACAACATTGCATCTGCGTCTCCACGCTTCACCATCAATGCACCAATCAGGCTCGTTCTCCGCGACGCCTCCCTTTTCGCGTAGTCGGGTGATATGCCGCGTCTTTGCATGATGTTGTAATAATCTGCAGCGTATCCTTCAATCCTCTCATCCTCATTCGGGTTGAATAGTTCAAAATCTACGCCTGGCCTCATTCTAAGTCCTGCCCTCTCTAACTTTGGCCCCAAAACCTCGGGTCGTGCTATGAGTATCGGCCAAGCTAATCCCTCGTCAACAACAATTTGTACCGCTCGCAATACTCGATCATCCTCTCCCTCACAGTAAACTACCCGTTTCGGGTTTTGCTTTGCCAACTGAAAAACTGGCTTCATGATGATCCCCGATTGGTATACGAATTGAGTTAAACGCTCCTCGTAACTACCGAAGTCATCGATAGGTCTAGTGGCAACACCGCTATCCATGGCAGCTTTCGCCACAGCAGGAGCTATACGAACAATTAACCTTGGATCAAACGGTTTAGGGATTATGTATTTGGGGCCAAATTTCATCTCCAGATTTTCGTAAGCCATTGCAACAACTTCAGACTGCTCCTCGCGAGCTAACTTTGCTATCGCATGAACTGCAGCCAATTTCATTTCATCGTTGATGCTTGTGGCTCCAACGTCAAGAGCTCCTCGAAAAATGAATGGGAAACACAGTACGTTATTTACTTGATTTGGATAATCTGATCTTCCAGTAGCAACGATCGCATCATCTCGAACATTCTCTACAGACTCGGGAGTAATCTCGGGATCTGGATTTGCTAATGCAAGAATGAGCGGGCTATTCGACATTTTTTTGACCATCTGCTCAGTCAGGACATTACCTGCAGACAATCCTAAAAACACATCTGCGCCGCCGATAACGTCTCCCAGAGACTTTGTTTCTGACCCTTGGGCAAAACGAGTTTTTATCTCATCCATTTCTTCCGGTCGGCCGTGATAGACGAGCCCGTGGATATCACAAACGTAGATATTGTCACTCACTACTCCTATTTTTAAAAGCAAATCTAGACACGCTAAGGCCGCTGCACCCGCGCCAGAACACACTAATTTTACTTTTGATATGTCTTTCCCGAGCACGGTGAGTCCATTGAGAATCGCAGCTCCCACGATGATCGCGGTTCCATGTTGATCATCGTGAAAAACTGGGATGTTTAATCTGGATCTCAGTTCCCTCTCGATCCTAAAACACTCGGGAGCCTTGATATCTTCTAAATTAATACCACCGAATGTTGGTTCAAGCGACGCTATCGTCTCGATTAACTTTTCCTCATCCTTCTGGTTAAGCTCAATATCAAATACGTCTATTCCGGCAAATTTCTTAAAAAGAACCGCCTTCCCCTCCATCACAGGTTTCGCTGCGAGTGGACCTATCGACCCCAACCCTAGAACGGCCGAGCCGTTTGTCACGACACCAATGAGATTCGATCTCCCCGTATAGAGAGCAACGGTCTTTGGATCCGCTACGATTTCTTCACATGCAGCCGCCACACCAGGCGAATAGGCAAGGGCTAAGTCTCGCTGGTTCGTTAATCCTTTCGTGGGCGTAACAGAGAGCTTCCCTGGAGACGGGTCCTTGTGATAATCGAGTGCAGCTTTTCTTAGTTGCTCTTCCATTTATTTCCCTCGCAAATTCTGAAACTTTTCTAATTGTTTGTTCATTATGATATGAGGTATCGTCACCTCAACGAAAGAATCGCCTAATTGTCGATAACCACACTTTTCGTAGAAATCTTTGGCGGATAACCTTGCATGCATCGATATATGCAAAACATTTTGCTCGAGGCAATAACTCTCCGCATGCTTCAACAACAACTTACCAACCCCTCTTCTACGCAAATCAGGGTGAACTAGCATCTGTCGAAGCCGACAGGCTAGGCCATCTAGACGCAGCGCTAAGCCCCCAATAATCAAACCGTCTGTTGTACGAGCACCAAAGTGTACGTCACTTTCTTCGCTAGCCAAATCTTTTTCCGAGAACTGAAGCCCGAGTGGTTCCCGAAGATATCGCAATCTCAAACAGAGCAATTGTTGATATTCATTCGAACCAAAATCGATCTGAACAAAATCTAATGCAGCCTCTGCCGCCATAAATTTATTTTTTTTTCTGTCCTTTACTAGAGCTACCACTTTTTTCAGGATTAACGCTCGCACTAAGGGCTTCGATAGCCGCTTTCTGCATCTCGAGTGTCTTGGTGGTCATATCAATCATACTGACATTCATTTGCAGCCAATTTTGCACCACTTTTAGCTCATTAATTTTTTGCTCGATCTCCTTCGGGTCAAGAGTTGGTTGCCCTATACCAGAGAAAGGAAAACCTATCGGATTCCATAATTTCTGTATTTGCTCCATCCACTCTTTCGAACCAAAATCAGTATCCACAATCATCTCCCTATCACTCAACCTGCCGTAGAGGTTTCGACGTTACATCGTTGGACCGAGTACCCAAGGAGCGAACTCGTCCTCACCGTACCCCCATTGTTCGCTCTTCGATTGCTTACCGGATGCCACTTGCAAAATATATTCGAATATTTCCTGACCCACCTCTTCAATGCTCGCAGTTCCGTCTACGATTTTTCCACAATTTATGTCCATGTCCTCTTCTTGCTTGTTGAATAGCGCTGTATTTGTTGCAAGTTTTATACTGGGAGATGGTTTACACCCATAAGCCGAACCCCGACCCGTCGTAAAACACACAACATTCGCGCCACCAGCTACATGGCCGGTGACCGACACTGGGTCATACCCCGGCGTATCCATAAACACGAAGCCTTTGGCGAGGACTGGTTCCGCATACTCATAAACATCCATCATACCTTTCGTGCCCCCTTGGCGACCGCGCCCAGAGATTTCTCTAATATGGTCGTGAGCCCTCCAGCCTTATTCCCCGGAGAGGGGTTGTTATTCATTTCCCCTCCAAGCCTGGTAGTGTAGTCCTCCCACCAATGAATCCGCTTGACGAGCTTCTCACCTACCTCTTTCGAAACTGCCCGTCGAGTCAACAAGTGTTCTGCACCATAAACCTCCGGCGTTTCGGACAATATGGCCGTTCCCCCATTCATCACGAGCAGATCGGCTGCTGCCCCGAGCGCTGGATTAGCAGAAATACCAGAGTATCCGTCAGATCCACCGCACTCTAAACCCAAAGTAAGATGACTAGCAGAACAAGTCTCACGAACAACACGGTTCGCATCGGGCAGCATTTCTTTAATCATATCGATACCAGTTTGCACTGTCTTTCTAGTTCCACCAGTGTCTTGTATCGTGAATGCTTTCAATCGATCGCTACGCTGTAACCCTTGCGCCGCCAACAAATTGTTAATCTGATTCGCCTCGCAACCCAATCCAATCAACAGGCTCGAGTGAAAGTTCGGATGTATTGCGTAACCGCCTAAAACGCGTCGAAGATAAACAATTGGCTCTCCCTCAGACCCCATACCGCATCCAGTGCGATGGTGAATTGGGACTATCCCGTCAACGTTCGGATAATCTGCTAGAACTTCATCATCAAAATACTTTGCTATCAGTCGACATACGTGTGCGGAGCAGTTAACGCTGGATATCACGCCCAGATAGTTCCTCGTTGCTACCCTTCCATCTTCCCTTTTAATTCCTTCAAAAGTAGCCGGGCTCGGATTGAACTCCGTCGGGACGTAATCTTCACAAAAAGCATAATCTCTTTCAAAGTTGCCCATCGCAAGGTTATGCACATGCACATGGTCACCTGGCTTAATAAGCTGTGTGGCAAACCCGATTATTTGGGTATACCTGCGTACCGGCGCACCAGCATTCAAGTTTCGGGTTGCTACCTTGTGGCCCGCCGGGATCGTTACGCTGCATTTAATACGCTCTTTCAAGACCTCAGTACCAGCCGGCAGCTCGGTTCTAGCGATCACCACGTCATCCGCCGCATTTAATCTAATCGTCAAATCAGCCGTCTGTAACATTCACTCCCCCGTTGAATTCAGCAATTTTTAAAATTAATTTTTGCAGTAACCAGATTATAAATCCTCGAGGGCCAGGATGGAATGAAGCTTTTTTGGATTTTGTAAAAACACCTGATCTTGCTCCACAAGGGAGAAACCGTATATCTGTGGCAGAATTGCCTGATTACAACGTACCTAACCGTTGGAACACAATATGACACCTTCGCGCTTGAAAGGAAAATCGATACTAGTAACTGCCGCAGGCCAAGGGATTGGTCGCGCGATAGCTATCGCGTGCAGAGAGGCTGGGGCTGAGGTACTAGCCACGGATGTTGTTGAGGAGAAACTAGCTGATCTCAATGACCAGGGGTTGAGGACCCGTAAAATAGACGTTTTAGACGGTGAAGAGATTTCATATTTATCCAAAGAACTAAATGACCTAGACGTAATTATCAACTGCGCGGGATATGTTCATCAGGGCACGATCCTGGATTGTTCAGAAGAAGACTGGGAATTTTCGTTTCAGCTCAATGTAAAAAGTATTTACTTAGTAACCAAATACTTCATACCCAAAATGATCGAACGACGAACGGGTAATTTCATAAATATTGCCTCAGTAGCGGGCTCGATAAAGGGAATTGCCAACCGGTTCGCCTATGGCGCGACTAAAGCCGCAGTTATTGGGATGACGAAATCAATAGCCGCTGATTTCGTAAAATATGGCATCCGCGCAAATGCAATATGCCCTGGAACGGTAGATACACCGAGTCTTTCGGAGCGTATAAAGTCACTTGGAGATGAAGTTGAGGCTCGAAAAATTTTGTGGCAAGACAACCCATGGGAAGATTAGGCAGAGCTGAGGAAGTCGCAGCGATGGCTGTTTACTTAGCATCAGATGAATCAGACTTTGTCACTGGTCAAACAATGATCATTGATGGCGGAATTACCATTTAAAAATTAGGGATAGGGGGAAAAAAAACTTTTAAGATATGGAAAACTTGGTTCAGAGAAGCCAGGAATTGTAGATTCGGAAGGAAAAATACGAGACTTATCGAATGTCCTACCGGATATCGATGCAGGCACTTTAAGCGATGAGGGCTTAAACAACATCAGGAAGATAGACCTCCAAAAGTTGCCTGAAGCAAATGATAACGACCGAATAGGATGCCCGGTAGCAAATGTCGGGAAACTAATTTGTATTGGGTTGAATTACTCGGACCATGCCAAAGAATCTAATATGCCAATTCCTACAGAGCCTGTCGTTTTTATGAAAGCGACGAGTGCAATTATTGGCCCAAATGACGACGTCCTGCTGCCAGCAGGATCAAAGAAGGGAGACTGGGAAGTAGAACTTGCGGTTGTTATTGGAAAAACAGCTAGGAACGTATCTGAGTCAAATGCGCTGGAACATGTTGCCGGATACACAATCTGCAATGATGTTTCTGAAAGAGAATGGCAACTTGAACACGGAAGTCAATGGTCAAAAGGGAAAAGCTTCGATACGTTCGCTCCCATTGGTCCGTGGTTGGTTACTAAAGATGAAATTAAAGATCCTCATAACCTTCCCATGTGGTTGGATCTCAATGGAAAGAGGATGCAGACTGGGAACACGAACACCATGATTTTTGGTATCGAAAAACTCATCTCATATCTCTCCTATTTTGTTACATTGAATCCCGGAGATGTTGTTTCTACCGGGACACCTCCTGGAGTAGGTATGGGAATCAAACCCGAAGCTGTATATTTAAAAGCAGGCGACCAGATGCGGGTTGGTATCGATGGATTGGGAGAGCAACAGCAAAACGTTTCAGGGGGATAATCCCTGCGTACTGTTACTCCCGGACCGAGGTCTGATGTATGCCCCTTTTTGGTGTCGTTGGGGTTGAATACTCGCGTTTGAAATTCGCCTAATAACGGATCAGTGGAAAAAAAGCGCAATAATCATCTCCTATGTACTGCTCCAATGATGGACTGGAGTGACAAACACTGTCGATTCTTCTTCCGGATGATGAGTCAAGGTGCGGTTCTTTATACGGAGATGGTAACTACGGGAGCAATCTTATTCGGTAATAAGGAACGCCATCTCGACTTTAACGATGAGGAGCATCCCGTTGCACTCCAACTCGGAGGTAGCGATCCCTCTGATCTTGGGCAATGCGCCCGCCTCGCAGAGGATTGGGGATACGATGAAATAAACTTGAATTGCGGATGCCCGTCAGAACGCGTTAAAAGAGGAAATTTTGGAGCATCGCTCATGCTAGACCCAAAACTTGTTGCCGATTGTTTTTCACAAATGTCCGAGCGCTCCTCTTTGCCGGTTACCATCAAGCACAGACTAGGCGTTGATCAGCAAGAGAGCTATGGCTTCGTATCAGATTTTGTGGGCGCCCTTGAAAATGTCGGATGCAGAACGTTTATTGTTCATGCTAGAACTGCGATTCTTAAGGGATTATCACCTAAAGATAACCGAGAAATACCACCTTTACGATACCAAGATGTGGAAAAGCTTAAGAAAGATTTCCCGAATTGCAGTTTTATTTTAAATGGCGGGATCACCTCGTCTGGAGAGCTTTCGTACGCCACGGATAAACTCGATGGAGCGATGATCGGGAGAGCCGCGTATCACAATCCTGATTTTCTGCAGGTTGCGGACCAGATATTATTTGAAAATAAACCACGTGATACCGAAGAAATCATTGAGAAGATTAGTGAGTATGCAGGAAAAGAGATCAAAAAAGGTGTTCCATTACGCTGTATTACGAGACACCTACTGGGGCTTTTTAAAGGGGAAACCAGGAGCCAAGCTTTGGAGACAACGTTTATCTGACTCTGCTCAGTTAGAAAAAATAAATCTACTTTTATCCGCGATACTTACACATCGCTAAGAGCCAGTTTATCTAGCTCTTAGCCCTCTGTGCCTTACTCTCAAAACTAATGCGCGCTACCTCGCATCGAAGCAGGATGCCCAGGTAAGTCTAGGGCAACTCCAGTCTCTCGAATCAAATTACCTTCTACTTTGTAGACGTACATCTTTTTTTCCATAAAACTACTCACGTACATAAAACGACCATCACGTGAGAATGCCACCCCTTCAGGAAGACCAGTAATATCGACTGATTGGTTTTTCTTAAGCTCTTTCCCATGTATTTCAAATACGGCAATTTGACCAGGATTACTATGCGCCCAATGTGTCTCCGGAAGAATCGTATCCCCACCCAGCAATAGCGCTACCACGATATTTCCTTGAGGACTGATAGCGAATGCCTCAGGAGCATCCCCAGCAGAAAAATATCCGGAAACATGCGGAGGGTTTGAAGATGAAAGATCAATCACAACCAAAGCGTCCGTGTTGCCATCTGACCGACCTCCATTACCAGTATGTGCAACTATTGCGATAGAGCCATCGGGAGTAACATCGATGTTATAAGGGAAATCCCCTACTGACATATCCGCATCTTTTTGGTACGCGAAAGTCATATCGTTGATATCAATCACACCAATCTTATTGCTTTTATTTTTAACGATCAAAGCTTTTGACATATCCGGAGTGATTGCGACTGCTGCCACCTCATCTCCGACGTCAATATTTGTGTGCAATTTAACAACTTGCCCATCTATTTTCACAACGCTCACGGACTTCCCTGCCCGGTTGGCGATTAAAGCAAAGCTTCCGTCGGAAGATATTGATAATCCCGAGGGCTGTAAGCCTACCTCTAATGTGTCGATGAGCGTCGATTTTTCTCCTTTGAGAGCTATAACAAATAACTTATTATCTGGCGTTGGTTTCCATTTGCCGTCAACATTTTCCCACTTTACGGCACTTGTTACTAAGCCGATACTTTCATCTGGAGTGACCTGCAAATTAGTTGGAGGACCAAAGAGGGAGTTTGATAATGGCAGATTCGCTACAGATTTCGGAAATTCTGGATCCGAGATATCAACGATGTTAATCAGATCTTGACCGGGCTCAACGAATTCGAGTTTTCCGGGACTACAAAACTTTACCTTACTATCCAAGCCATGCAGTAGGTAAGCATCCTTTGCAAGAGCGGCCCCAGAAAACAATATAAATAAAACTACACAAAAACGACTGTATCGTTGATTTACCATTCTTGACTCCCAACTTAAAGATTTGAACGCCTAATTTGCCCAGCGATCGGTTAAATTTTGTACTTCATCCTTGTTTAATATTCGAGGTGACTGATTCTTGATCATCAAGAAAATTTTAGATGTCTCCTCAAGTTCTTCTGATGCGTACACCGCATCCTCTAAACTCTTTCCCGCCACGATTGGGCCATGATTCGCCAAGAGAATCGCGTGATGCTTACCAGCCACCTCACGAACGGCTGACGCCAGCGTTGCGTCTCCGGGGGCATAATAGGGCAGCAATGCAAGCTTACCAATTTTCATGACGTAGTAAGCGGTAATTGGCGGGATGGGCTCATCCGGATTTATGTCAGGCAGAATCGAGACAGCGACAGAATGCGTTGAGTGCAAATGAACAATTGCATTTGCACTTTCTCTTTTTTCATAGACAGCCAAATGTAAAAAAGACTCCTTTGTTGGCGCGTCCCCGCTCAATAGATTTCCCCTACTATCAACTAAAGACAATTGGGCTGGATCCAGTCGACCCAAGCATGAATTCGTTGGAGTCATAATCCAATTACCATCACCAAGACGTACACTTATATTTCCAGAGCTTCCCACAGTGAAACCTCTATCAAAAAGAGACTTCCCCAACTTACAAATATCTTCTCTTACTTTCGTCTCACTCATCTTCTTACTTTATGCTATGTGAATCGCCAACCCTTTTTGGCTCAGTTAATTTCTTTAAATGCTCTCACAAAAAAATCTTCCCGACCAAAATTTCCTGACTTCAAAGCTAACATAATTTGAGGGTGATTTAATGACCGTGTCCAAGGGACCCCCGGATCAATTTCTCCACCAATCAATAATCCCTGGATTCCAAGCGCGTTGACAACTGCGCCGGATGTTTCTCCCCCAGCTACGATTATCTTAGTTACATCTAGTCGAACAAGCTCCCTAGCGAGCTGCCCCATAAAGTCCTCCACAAGCAAACCAAGATTCTCTCCAGATGCTTGTCGTTTGGCGTTTTCTAGTTCATCTGGATCCGCGCTCGAGTAGATCAGTATTGGGATATTTCCCAATTTTGACTTGGCCCATGAAACCACCTGGTCCAGATAATTCGATTCGGAAAAAATTTTGATTGGGTCAATCTGGAAACTATCACCTTGGTTCTGGAAATACTTTATCTGTCCTCGGGTCGCATTTGAACAGCTACCAGCCAAAATCAAACTGTTACCAGAATCAGCTATTAACTTCTGATTATTCGCCCTTTTTAAGAGCCCCTCTTTCTCGAAGTTTTGAGGTAACCCCATTGCCATACCGGATCCTCCAGTAACCAGTTTGAGGTCAGATAACGCTTCTCCAAGCACCAATAAGTCTTGATCATTAGTTGTATCGGTTACTACATGACGGACACCAGACCTGCTTATCTCCTTCAGCGCGCTTTTAATCTCACCACTTCCTAGTCTAATAACATCAAGATCTAAATTGCTAACGCTGTATTTACTCTGCTTTCTGAGTACGCGACAAAGATTCGGGTCTGTCATCGGATTCAAAGGATGATCTTTCATACCCGACTCGGACAGCAGCTGATCTCCTACAAAAAGATATCCTTTGTAGACTGTTCTCCCAGTCGTTGGGAATGCTGGATTAAAAATGGTGTAATCAACGCCCAATGCGTCCATCATCGCATCTGCCACGGGCCCGATGTTGCCCTTTTCTGTCGAATCAAAAGTCGAGCAGTATTTGAAATAGTATTGACGCGTGTCTCTGGCACGCAACCAGTCAAGCACCTGCAATGATTGAGAAACCGCACTATCTGATGAGATACTGCGCGTTTTTAGCGCCACAACCACTGCATTTACCGTCCCCGAGATCTCGAAGTTCTTTTCAGGAACCCCAAACAACTGGATTACATTCATACCTTTCTTAACAAGGGTATTTGCTAAGTCGGTAGCGCCCGTGAAATCGTCTGCAACACACCCAAGTAATATAGACATCAAAGAACTCCGATCAGCCTTAAGTTGTAGAGCTATTCCAACAATTCCCGAATTTCTACGATATCACCAGCTTCCAATTTAGATAAATCAGATAGCGATGCTTATCGTTTTCCCAACTTGGTTCACTCTGGAGACCAATCTACATTCATTTCCAACTGATGCCGGAGTTGGGCCAAATGGTATCGCGAGTGAATTCCCTTCCACCCAGAAACAAACCGTACCCGGCTCAACTACATCTTGGGCACCCGCATCAAGCTGCATTTTCACAGGTAACTCAAAATAGACCTCATCTCCCCACGTATTGATAATGGACTTAACCGGTAACTTTTTCTTTAGCTTAGAAATAAGAGTGTCGTGATGAAGCAGTAAGTGAATGTCGCCATATTGAGTTGTTAATACTAATTTCATTTTTCAATCCAATGCGGTGGCCATGTTTTCTGGAAAATTGGTATATTCTCTAAATCTGAGATTCTTTTTTCGATCCTATCTCCAATCATCACCTCACCACCAACTGTTTTAGCTAGCTTTCCTAAGCGCTGAATTAATTTGACGATTGGGAAAATTGTGAAGTCAGCAGCCGTGGGCTGTTCTCCAAAAAATAAATCGTACCGGCGATTGATCGTGGCTAATTCCTCAGAAACCCGATTAGATGCCTCGACGATTCTTAACGGCTCCCAATTCTCCTGGCGCGTGAAGAAAACTGCGTTCATTAGTTTACGACTAACAATGTCCAAATAAAGATCCACCTCATTAATTAACTGTCTAACACGGGCCCTTGCCAAAGGTTTAGAGGGGAATAATACATTTTTAGACTCGGTAAATTTCTCGTCTAAATACTCAAGAATTACGGAAGACTCAATGAAACATTCATTTTCATGAACGATCGCAGGTACTTTCCCCCTAGGGCTTACCGATAGATATTCGGGAGTGCGCAAATCTCCATCACTAAAAGAAAGATCTATCTTTTGATATGGTATTGCCTTGTGCTCTAGAGCAAGCCAAACCCTCCAAGCGAATGGTGATCCTGACAAATAATAAAACTTGATCATATCGAGTCCGAGCTAAAATCCTTAAAATGAATTCTGACAATCTCAGCAAGTTACTACAAAAATGGCCAAATGTTCCAGATGTATTTAATTGGCTCTCATTGGACCGTAGAGGAACTTGGAGAATAAAAGGTTCGCCAATTACAAACCCAACGATGATAAAGGCTATTAATTCCAGCTACTTCTGCGATGTCGATGGAGCTGGTTTTTTCAAAATGGACCACAAAAAGTTTTTGTAACGTTAGACTATACCCCCTACGTCATTTTCACTTACCGAGCCGGCGATGAGCTCAAACTAAAAACGCACAGTGGGACCGAAATCAAAAAAATTGACGAGATTTACCTAGATAGCGACCTAAATTTTCTAATAACCTGGGATGGAGAGGCTCGGGATCGTCTCAGATAGAGACCTCCAAATTTTGATCGACGGCATGTCGTTTTCTCACCAAGGTAAGTTCATAAGTCTGGAAAACGTTATTGAGACCGATACGAAAAGACTATCTGTCACTTTTTGGAACCACGAGGTCAAGATCACGAAAGTGACCAGAGAGTATTTACTGAAGAAGTTTAATATCCGAGGTGACCCAGCGCCAAGCCCCGGGCAACCGGATTGCTAAGCCGATCGAAAAACTACATTGAGGCTTCTTCAACGATATCGGATAGAAGGAGCTCAACATCCTCTAGTACCTTGCGCACCTCTGGATCGTTGATGTTTGGGGAAATCACCTTGTAAGAGATATAAGTGGAATCTAAATTATTTGGAAGATTGTAAATTGCTATCCCGTAAGGACAATACGCTAACAACTCTCTAGCTACCCGTGCCATATTTCTGGAAAACAAGGCACTACAAAACTCAAGTACCTGTGCTCTCTCGTACAAGCGCTCAGGATCTCCAAGATCCTCACCAGTTCTTTTGAGCATACCTCCAACATCCGACACATGATCAACTACCAAGCCCTGGCTCTCTACCGCAAAAATAACCCTATCTTTGACTTCGTCAAATGCAGCGGAAACAGATGTAACTTTTACTGATCCGGTTGTGCTAGAGGCAACCGCATAGGAGACAAAAGAAAGTGTAAACGCGAGCAAAAATCTACGCGTGATACTTTTAAACACAAGTTTATCCGCTTATAAAAATCAATGATAAATACATAAAAAAATATGCTCGCGGCTTATAAAACTGGAGCCTATCTCAGGCGCAGTTCGTCCGCGAGCATTTCCACTGTAGACCCTTTTAGTTAGGTCTATTTCCCGCGACTGGGAAAGGCCATGCTGCTGGCGCTGCCAAAGGTCGAGAAGATCCCGAGCCAGCTTTCCTGGCAGGCTTCTTTTTCCCTGCAGCTTTCTTTTTAGCTGCTGGCTTACGCTTAGCTGCTGGCTTACGCTTAGCTGCTGGCTTACGAGCTGCTGGGCTTACGGCTGCAGTTTTTCTAGCTGCTGGCTTTTTCTTAGCTGCAACTTTCTTTTTAGCTGCTGGCTTTTTCTTAGCTGCAACTTTCTTTTTAGCTGCTGGCTTTTTCTTAGCTGCAACTTTCTTTTTAGCTGCTGGCTTTTTCTTAGCCGCAACTTTCTTTTTAGCTGCTGGCTTTTTCTTAGCCGCAACTTTCTTTTTAGCTGCTGGCTTTTTTCTTAGCTGCAACTTTCTTTTTAGCTGCTGGCTTTTTCTTAGCTGCAACTTTCTTTTTAGCTGCTGGCTTTTTCTTAGCTGCAACTTTCTTTTTAGCTGCTGGCTTTTTCTTAGCTGCTACTTTCTTTTTAGCTGCTGGCTTTTTCTTAGCTGCAACTTTCTTTTTAGCTGCTGGCTTTTTCTTAGCCGCTACTTTCTTTTTTTTTAGCTGCTGGCTTTTTCTTAGCTGCAACTTTCTTTTTAGCTGCTGGCTTTTTCTTAGCTGCAACTTTCTTTTTAGCTGCTGGCTTTTTCTTAGCTACAACTTTCTTTTTAGCTGCTGGCTTTTTCTTAGCCGCTTTTCTTTTTAGCTGCCATTTTGTTACCTCCTTCTCAGGTTTAAAGAACGACATACTCCAAGATAATTAATGTCGTATGTCGACTGACCACTGTGGGACGATGTCCCGCAATAACTCAGTTAGGTTATAGCTCAGGGATTTTTTGATCCTGAGCTTAAATCTGGAAAGAATAGAGGAGTGCCTCCCTAGCCTCAGATATTGGCTATAGGTTTCGGCGTATCGCCGAGAGAAGTTTCTTAAAACTTCTAAGGAGCGACTAGTCATCGGTCCTTTTGATGCGCAGATTATTTTTTACTGCGCGGAATTTGAATCTAAAACTACTCGTTTTTCGTTTACCCATCCAACTCCGTTAAGCGTCATTAATATATTGACGCACATACCAACCCAAGGTTGATTTGCGCACAATTATTTACGCTTTGTTGTTGTTGTGCAAATTTTTTTGTTGTTTTTTTTTATATTTGTTATTTTTTTACAACGTTTATTAATCCCAACTTAGCGCTCCGCCAGTCTGATATTCGGTGACTCGAGTTTCAAAGAAATTTTTCTCTTTCTTTAAGTCGATCATTTCAGACATCCACGGAAATGGATTATTCGCTTTTTCAAAAAGTGGATCCAGACCAATTTGCTGACAACGACGATTAGCGACGTATCTTAGATACTCTTTAAACATCGACGCATTCAAGCCCAAAACCCCTCGCGGCATCGTATCTTCAGCATAACGATACTCGAGCTCCACACCTTTTTTAATCAGCGCGTGAATCTCTTTCTTGAATTCTGGCGTCCAAAGATTGGGATTCTCTTGCTTAATTTGGTTAATGAGATCAATACCAAAATTACAATGCATGGACTCGTCACGCAAAATATATTGATACTGCTCTGCCGAGCCCATCATTTTGTTTTGACGACCTAAAGCTAAGATTTGGGTGAATCCTACGTAGAAGAAGAGTCCTTCCATAATACAAGCGAAGACAATCAGACTTCTAAGTAACTGTTGATCCGTTTCAGGAGTTCCAGTTTTAAAAGACGGGTCCGTCAAAGTATCAATAAAAGGAATCAAAAATTCATCTTTATCTCTAATACTCGGGACTTCATGGTAAGCATTGAAGATTTCGCTTTCATTTAACCCTAAGCTCTCGACTATGTACTGATAGGCGTGCGTATGAATTGCCTCTTCAAACGCTTGTCGGAGCAAATACTGTCGACACTCTGGAGCAGTAATATGACGATAGGTACCAAGCACTATATTGTTTGCAGCCAAGGAGTCGGCGGTTACAAAAAAACCCAAATTTCTTTTTACGATAAGCCGTTCGTCCTCAGTTAGCCCGTTTGGATCCTTCCATGTCGCAATGTCACGGCTCATGTTAATTTCTTGCGGCATCCAGTGGTTCGCGCAGCCGGCAAGATATTTATCCCATGCCCAGTTGTACTTAAATGGTACCAATTGATTGACGTCTGCCTTACCATTTATAACTCGTTTGTCCTCTACACGAACCCTCTCTTTGACTGCCGCATCATCCGAGAGATCACCGAGATCAACATTCCCAGAACTTCTTTTTTCGTTCACGCTGCTTGTATCGTCAAATTGGAGCATCTTTAAACCTTCGTCCTTAAGTTATATATTTAAACCCTGAGCTTCTGAGTACTATTACGCTGCGCTTTTTGCGCGATTACTTAAGCCGGTTGGGGTTTGTCGATCCGCAAAAATCTCTTTAGAAACAGCCTCGGCTTCTTTGATTTTTCTATCTTCGCTGGCAATAAAATAATTGGTTTTTCTCTTTGCAAACCACCCTATCCGCCGTAAAAACCTCATTGGCATGCCTCGCACTCGGGGTCGTCTATTGCGCAAAATTTTGGCTCCACTTGACTAACCTCTGCAGAAACCGCATTTAACTGGCCTGACTGGACTGTCGATTTTTCCGCCGAAGTTGCCCCCATCGTCCTTAGGTAGTAAGTTGTTTTCAATCCACGGACCCACGCAAGCTTATATATTTCGTCGAGCTTCTTACCGGACGCCCCTGCAAGATATATATTCAAAGACTGAGCTTGATCAATCCATTTCTGTCGTCCGAGATGCACACTCTACTAACCAGTTTGCATCCATCTCAAAAGCCGTGGCATATAACTTTCTCAATTCGGGCGGTATGCGATCGATCTTGGACAATGATCCGTCGAAGTATTTCAGATCAGAAATCATTACGTCATCCCATAATTTCATCCGCTTTAGATCATCCACTAAGTACCTATTGGCCATCGTGAATTCTCCAGACAAGTTAGATTTGACGTAGAGATTTTGATAAGTCGGTTCGATTGAAGCCGAGACACCAATAATATTGGCTATTGTCGCTGTCGGTGCTATTGCTACGCAGTTCGAATTCCTCATTCCCACGGTTGTAACTCTCTCTCGCAACCGCTCCCAGTCCAAGGTTTTGGACAAGTCGACCTCTAAATTCCCACCCCGCTCTTCTCTAAGAAGTTCTATTGAATCAAAAGGCAATATTCCCCTAGCCCAGAGAGAGTTATCAAATGTTGAGTATTTACCTCGCTCTTCAGCAAGCTCAGTCGACGCCCAGTAAGCATTGAAACATACTGCCTCCATCGCCCTATCGGCAAACTCTACCGCCTCGTCAGAAGCCTACGGGATCTTCATCTCGTGTAAGCAGTCCTGGAATCCCATGATTCCCATACCTACCGGTCTGTGCTTCAAGTTCGAGTTTCTAGCTTTTCCTACGGCATAGTAATTAATATCTATGACGTTATCCAACATACGCATCGCTACGGTAACGGTTCGCTTGAGCTTTTCCATATCTAGTTGTCCATCTTTCAAATGGGCCACCAGGTTGACGGAACCTAAATTACAAACTGCAATCTCGCTGTCCGAGGTATTAAGGGTAATTTCGGTACAGAGATTAGAACTGTGCACCACACCAATGTGCTGTTGGGGAGAGCGGATGTTGCACGGATCTTTGAAAGTTATCCAAGGGTGTCCAGTCTCAAACAACATCGACAGCATCTTTCTCCAAAGCTGTACTGCCGAAATTGTTTTAAACAGTTTTATTTTTCCAGCTGCAGCGTCAGCCTCATATTGGGTGTAGGCTTGCTCGAAATGCTTACCAGATTTATCGTGTAAATCAGGAACATCGGAGGGTGAAAATAACGTCCAGTTCTCATTGTTCATAACGCGCTTCATGAATAAGTCCGGTATCCAATTCGCGGAGTTCATGTCATGAGTTCGCCGCCTATCATCTCCCGTGTTTTTTCTGCGCTCTAGAAATTCCTCTATATCCATGTGCCAGGTTTCTAGGTACGCACAAACAGCCCCTTTTCTTTTTCCGCCCTGGTTAACGGCTACTGCGGTATCGTTAACAACCTTCAAGAACGGCACCACACCCTGTGATTTACCGTTTGTACCCTTTATGTGTGCGCCGAGCGCCCGAACAGACGACCAGTCATTACCCAATCCGCCAGCATATTTAGAGAGGAGCGCGTTTTCCTTTATCGCCTCATATATCCCATCCAAGTCATCGTCTACCGTTGTTAAGTAACAGCTTGAAAGCTGAGGCCTTGTAGTACCAGAGTTAAATAATGTGGGAGTCGAGCTCATAAAATCAAAGCTGGACAGGATGTTGTAAAACTCTATTGCTTTAGCCTCTCTCTCTACCTCATTTAAAGATAACCCCATGGCAACTCGCATAAAGAACGCTTGCGGGAGCTCTATTCTCTTATCTTCGACATGCAAGAAATACCTGTCGTAAAGTGTCTGTAACCCCAGGTATCCGAACTTAAAATCTCTATGAGATTCCAGCGCACTTCCAAGAGCCTTCAAATCGAATTGCAAGAGCTTTTGGTCCAGTAAACCCGAATCTACACCACGATTTATGAACTTTGGAAAGTAGTCCGCATAAGCAACTTCCATTTCATCTTGGGTCACGGATTCACCAAGAACCTCCTTTCGGAGGTTGTTTAGCAACAAACGTGCGGTAACGAAACTGTAGGACGGGTCCTTCTCAATAAGCGACCGCGCCGATAGGATCAAACTTTTTTGCAACTCCTCAGACGATATCCCGTTATATATGTCACGGAGCACAAGTTTCATCACCCGCTCCGAGTCAACTGCTGTTCCTAAATCCCGACAACAATCGTCAACCAGATCTCGAAGAGCAGTTACATCCAGCGGAATGCTCTTTCCGTTTTCGACTACCGTAACTTCTGGAATGTCTTGCTCTTTCGAGAGAGCCTCCTGCTTTTGCCTTGCTCTTTCTCTGTTTCGATCCTCTCTGTATACGACATATGCTCTAGCTACCTCGTGCTCGCCCTGCCTCATTAGCGCGAGCTCTACCTGATCCTGGATATCCTCGATATGCACGGTTCCGCCTGTTGGATTTCGTCGGCCCAACGCAGCTACCACATTTTTGGTCATAGCCTCGACAATCTCTCGAACCTTGGCTGAAGCTGCCCCCTGACCCCCACTCACAGCAAGGAAGGCCTTTGTTATGGCTACGGCTATCTTCCTGTCTTCGAAGACCTACGACAGAACCATTTCTACGAACTACCTGCAACTTAGTCGGGGTTATTTTGTTCGGTGTGGATTCGACCGCTTCTGCGGATACGATCCTTTGCCTTCCCAGCGCCCCTGTATCATCCCCGACTGCCTGCATTTGTGATTCCCCCGATTTCTATAAATTTTTTCGGTTAAAACGAAAGGCCAATCATTACAACTTTGGCCAAACATCAAATTTTTTTGTTACTACACTGTTACTTACAAGTTACCCACAAGATTTGAACAAAATTTACACAATATATTGTGCTTTTTTTAGTCTCAGGTACCAATTCTAGTGTTGGGAAGACCGGTGTCAAGCTTTGAGGTAAATATTTTTAGGGAAAACCGAAAATAGAGTTTTAATTCACAAAATGGGGAATCTAAAAATCAGATTATTTAATAAAAATACTTTTTTTTTATATGTCTAGCGTTGATAGTGAATGCTCGCTATATCTAGAGAACTCTCGATTCTCTTCCAGTCAAAAAAAATCCCGGGATCGCTTTTCCTACCTTTTGGAATCGCTATGTTTGAGTGCCCCACACAATCTGTTATGGGATAGCTCCTCCTTAGCGCCTCGATCAGGGATGTAAGCGCCTCATATTGAGAATCCTCAAAAAAACTAGAATCGGTGCCTTCAAGCTCTATGCCAATTGAAAAATCGTTACAGTTTTCTCGCTCCCTAAATTTGGACTGCCCCGCATGCCAAGCCCTTTTGTCGCAAGATACAAATTGAATTATCTTGCCGGTCCTCTTTATATAAAAGTGGCTAGACACTCGAACGCCCTCGAGCTCTTTGTAATATTCGTGGCCTGAGATATCCAACTTATTGGTGAAGAACCTCTCAACCTCACCCCCCCCAAAAAGTCCTGGCGGAAGACTTATGCAATGAATTACAACCAAGCTAACCATCTCGCCCTCAGGCCGTAAATCAAAATTTGGGCTCGATAATACTTCTACCCCATTTACAACGAACCCATCTGCACCCACATCCATACACGACGTCATGCAGGTTACGCCCCTGTTTCCAAATGCTCCTTCGAACAATAGTAATCGGACCCGCGGGATAATATGCTTTCACTACGAGGCATGTGAACCCCGCATACCTTGCAGCTAACCATAGCTTCACCTTCCTGCGAACCTCTACGAATATCTGGCCGGTCAACCCTTCTTTTCGACGCCTTAACAAACACGTACGCAATGTATATGACTAAAAATAATATTAAATATTTGAACATACGCCTAAATTTCCATATCGATCAGGGTTACAGGTGTTTTCTTTTTTATTAAAGTTAAACGACAAATGGTCGGGGTGAGAGGATTCGAACCTCCGACTCCTGCGTCCCGAACGCAGTACTCTACCAGGCTGAGCTACACCCCGAGCAAGTTTGTTCAAGCCTACCTACCTCTCAAAACGGCCGAACGAGCAAAATCGCATAATATTTCTTTATATAACGTTTCTGGTAGAAAATTTATGGATTTCAGAGCCAATTCAACCTGAAGATCAGCCAAAGATTTCGAGTACTCAATCGACCCCGAGTTCGATCAACGCTGTCACCTGACCCAACACTGATGCATCTTTCCGACAACCACTCACTGCACCTTCAATTAGATGCCTTTCATCCTGGGTCGCGTTCCTTAAACAATGAATGATTGGTAACGTAATCTTTCCTTCGAGCAAATCATCACCCAAGTTTTTCCCTAATTCACTTTTTTGGCCGACGTAATCAAGCACGTCATCCATAATTTGGAAAGCCGCTCCAAGATGCCTTCCATATTCGAGAAACCCCTTCACCTCGTTATTGTTACGCTCAGAAATTATGGCCCCAAGTTGACTCGCAGCCTGAAACAGCCGTGAAGTTTTAGCGTCGATTATTTCGAAATATCTCTCCTCCGTTAAATCCATGTTTCCGATCTGGCTAAGCTGGAGAATTTCACCCTCTGAGATCGAATTCGTAACATCTGCCATGATGGGAAATACGTCGCCTTTACCTACCTTAACCATCAGCTGGAACGCTCTGGAATAGAAAAAATCTCCCACCAAAACTGCCGCCGCATTTCCGAAGCTAACATTAGCCGTCGGTTTTCCCCTCCTCGAGCCTGATTCATCGACCACATCATCGTGGAGCAATGTAGCGGTGTGTATTAACTCTACAGCTGCAGCGAGTTCGTAGAGCCCATCCGGATCGAAACCTGAAGATTTTGCCGCGAAAATTAAAATGAGCGGACGGATCCGCTTCCCCCCCGAGGATATAGTGTACCTACCAACCTCACCCACCAATTCCACATCCGACTTCAAATTTTCACGGATGACTACATCGAGCTTTTCAAGCTCATCCCTTATAAATTTTGATGAGGTCTCAGACAACATTTGAACTTGCTTAAAAAGTTGATTAAACAGATATCTTTGCTCAGCATATCACCGGTATGGGACATATAGTAGCCTTCGACTTCATCAACGAACTCTTATTGCTTGAACGGGAAATATTAGGTAGAATCTCGACCCTTTCGTGCAACAATTATTACTGCCCGTTTGGGCAGATTACTAGGGTCAAATATGTACGCAGTTATCAAATCTGGCGGGAAACAATACAAAGTAGCCGCCGGAGAAAAGTTGAAGATCGAACAGATTCCACCCAGGTAGGTGAAAAAATATCTTTAGATCAAGTGCTTATGGTTTCTCAAGGAGACAAGGTTTCTGTTGGGTCCCCATTGGTGAACGGTGCAGTAGTCTCAGCCACTGTTCTTGGACACGGGAGAGCTGATAAAGTCAAAATTTTCAAGATGAGGCGCCGTAAGCATTATCAAAAACGACAAGGACACCGGCAGAATTTCACTGAAGTTATGATTGACGAAATCAAAGGTTAATCACGATAACTTAGGATTAACAAATATGGCACATAAAAAGGCGGGCGGTAGCTCAAGAAATGGACGAGACTCAAATGCCAAGAGACTTGGCGTAAAAAGGTTTGGTGGTGAGCTCGTTAGCGCGGGAAGCATAATTATCCGACAAAGAGGAACTCAGGTTCACCCAGGAAAAAATGTTGGTATAGGTCGAGATCACACTCTTTTTGCAAAGGAACACGGGCACGTCCAGTTCGGCACCTTTGGCCCAAAGAACAAGAAGGTTGTAAATATAATTCCAGCGTAAAGGTTCGGAAACATCGAATGGGAAACCCTACCGCTTGGTGGGGTTTTTTTTTGGAAGATTTTAACGGTGAGCACGATTAGCGATGAAATTCATTGATGAGGCCTCAGTAGAACTACATGCCGGAAAAGGTGGGGATGGGGTTGCGGCTTTTCGTCGTGAAAAATTTATTCCAAAGGGTGGGCCCAGCGGCGGAGATGGAGGCAGAGGCGGATCCATTTTGATCCGTGCCAACCGAAACCTAAACACCCTGATTGACTACCGATACCAGACAGTATTTAGGGCTCAGAATGGAGAAAATGGTCGCGGAAAAGATTGCTATGGGAAATCTGGTGAGGACCTAGTTCTGGAAGTTCCGGTGGGAACCAACATCATCCATAGAGAGAGTGACTTAAAAATAACAGAACTCTTGAACCACGAGGAAACAATCACTATCTGTAAAGGTGGGAAAGGTGGATTAGGAAATATACACTTCAAGTCGAGCGTCAATAGAACGCCTCGGCAGTGGACTCCCGGGGAGCCAGGAGAATCTCACTCGATCCGACTTGAGTTGAGCGTCCTCGCAGATGTTGGTCTTTTAGGGTTACCAAATGCGGGTAAATCTATGCTTATTTCCTCAGTTTCAGCTGCTAAACCAAAAGTCGCCGACTATCCATTCACTACACTTCAACCCAATCTTGGAGTCGTTCGCTTAGGAGGAGGAAGTAGCTTTGTGATGGCAGATATTCCTGGCCTGATTCCAGGGGCATCAGAAGGCGCCGGTCTCGGTCATCAGTTTTTAAAGCACCTCAGAAGAACTTCTATTCTTGTTCATGTAGTTGATATAGGCTCTCGACTACATGAGTTAGAGGAGATCATCGAACAGGCCAATCAACTCTGCGAAGAATTGACTAGATACGATGAAGAGCTTAGCCAAAAACCTCGTTGGCTCGCACTCAACAAAACTGATTTGATAGATGAAAACGCGATCTCGGAAGCAAAATTAAGATTCTCTGAAGATTACTGTTATGGAAAATTTAATACTGACCGAATTTATGCAATTTCGGCTATCAATGGTAAAGGGTGTGATGCATTGATCGGAGATATTATGAATTATCTAAATTCTCTATCGGACGAGATTATTAATGGTGATGAACAAAATCAAGAAATATGACAACACAGAAGGCTCAAAAAAAACGAATTGTCGTTAAGATTGGTAGCAGCCTACTTACCGACAATGGCACCAGGTTAAATCTTGATTTAATCGATGCGCTGGCAAGACAAATCTCAAATATCAGAGAAGCTGGTGCGAGCGTATCAATCGTATCGAGTGGAGCTGTCGCATTTGGAATGTCTCGCCTAAAGTGGGCAACGAGACCAAAATCAATTCACGACCTTCAAGCGGCTGCGGCGATCGGTCAAATTGGGCTGGCTAGAGCCTATCAGGATAGCTTTGAAAAACTGGGGTTACAGACGGCTCAGATCTTACTGACTCATGACGATTTAACTCATCGCACTAGATACCTCAACGCGCGGTCAACCTTGAGAACGCTCCTAGAGTTAGGCGTAATTCCGATTGTCAATGAAAACGACTCTGTGGCTACCGAAGAAATAAAATATGGCGACAACGACACTCTCGCCTCGCTTGTGGCTAACCTAACAGAGGCAAATCTGATGATCTTACTAACAGATCAGGATGGACTTTACACATCTGACCCCAGGAAAAATAAGGATGCAAAGTTAGTCCAAGAGATCACCGCAGATGATCCAAACTTAGACAAAATGGCAAGTGGTACAGGATCTCAATTTGGACGTGGAGGGATGCAAACCAAGGTATTTGCTGCGAGAAAAGCCGCCAGAAGCGGTGCTAGAACTGTTATTGCGAACGGGATGACTACCGATATCCTCACAAAAATCACCTCGGGCATATCCATTGGCACGACACTGCTTCCAACAAAACCAAACCTAACGTCGAGAAAGCAATGGCTAGGTAGCCATCTACAATCAAAGGGGACACTGACGTTAGATGAAGGAGCGGTTAGAGCGTTAATTAGCGAAAATAAAAGCTTACTACCGATTGGTGTTCGACAAACCAATGGGGATTATTCTAGAGGTGATGTAGTTGTCTGTGTGGATGCTTACGGCAAAAGAATTGCATCAGGATTGATCAACTACAGCGCAGGAGAAACAGCTAAGATCATTGGTAACCCAAGCCAAAAAATCGAGGAGCTGATCGGATACGTGAACGACTATGAGCTCATACACCGTGACAATCTTGTAATTGAAGAATAATTTTTACTAGGTCCCTCTATCCGTTTTTATTTCCACACGACCCTTCTCGAGTCGCCGTGAAATCTCAGTTAGTTGGTTCGTCGGCCCCGCATTACACAGATAGTATCTGGCCAAATCAAATCTCATGTTCATCGCATTGCTGTTTGTAGAAGACGTCCACTTACTCCGCCTGTTTTTTCTCCAGTCATTATCGAAACCTCGTGACGTACCGTATATTCGATATGTGTAACTATCACATCGAAAACCTTCGTACGTTAGACTCCACACCCCAGAGGTTGACCTCGCACCGAGAGCCAGTCGAATCACACCATCCTCACCAATACTTAAAGAGGACACATCTGCAAAAAATTTCGAACTGCTTTTACCCGAGATTTCATACTCAATAAAGTTTTCCGATTTTGGCATTTCTGGTAGCGGTGATGCCGCCTCCTCGACGGCAGTTTCGGGAGCGAAAAACTCCTTCAGCTTTTGTGCCCGAAGATACTGCGTTCGACCTTGCCCGACTTCATCATCTGCAACCACATAATTGGAACTAAAAATAAAAGGCAATATCAACCATAAAAATAGTTTGCAGACTGATCTTATCGGGCACTTCGCGGGCGATAGATAAAGTTTGGCATTAGGCATAAACATGTTCCCTCGTCATCGGGTAAGTAATTGCGCCACTCTCGAATGGCTTTACTCCGAGGATCTGAAATATAGATATCCAACCACGATCAAATGCGTGCGCTGACCCCGCCATATAGATCTTCCAAATCCTGAAGCGTTTCTCTCCGACTAATTCACGGGCCTGATCAGAGGCCCCCTCAAGGCGTTTAACCCATTCCCATAGTGTTTTGGCGTAATGCGGGCGAAGCGATTCTGCATCCCACACTTCTATTCCCTGAGACGCCATCTCCCCAACTACCGTGGATAGGTGAACAAGCTCACCGCCAGGAAAGACATACTCATCGACAAATCTTCCAATATCGCTGCCCAGCGCATGATCATCCAAAGAGTTTGTGGTGATCCCATGATTCATTTCTACGCCGCCTGGTTTCAACAAAGAATAAATCTTCGAGAAATACTGAGGAAGGTTTAACCTACCGACATGCTCAAACATTCCTACACTTGCGATTTTGTCATATTGGATATCAGATGGTAAATCTCTGTAGTCCATTAAGCGGACTTCAATTTTACCTTGTAGTCCAAGTTGTTTTATCCGATTTCTGGAAAAAGCAAGTTGCTCCTCAGAAAGTGTTATACCCGTAGCATGAACCCCATAATTTTTAGCAGCCCAAATAACAAGTCCGCCCCATCCACAGCCTATGTCTAGAAATTTCTCACCAGCCTCTAAATTTAACTTTCGACAGATATGGTCGAGTTTCTTCTCTTGAGCAACATCTAAAGAATCACCATCTTTGGCAAAGTACCCGCAAGAATAAACCCGGTTTTGATCAAGCCACAAAGAATAAAAATCATTACCCACATCATAATGGTGTTGGATCGAGCGACGATCCGCAGGTCGCGTATGTTTCCACCATTTCAAAAGGCTTAATCTTCTTTGATACGTACTGGAATCCCGAGCAACGAGATCCTCTCCACAACGAAGAATGTCTTGCACATCGCCAACGATATCTAGAGCACCTTCGACATATGCTTTCGCGATCTTTCCGAGCGTCGGCCTCAACAATAAAAGTGCGGCCCGAAGGCTTTTGACAGTAAGTTGGACTTTAACGTCTACACCACCGTCTACGGCTTCTCCATCCCAGAAAACAACCCTTACAGGAAGCTTTAATCCTTTGAGTTTATTTCCTATCAAATTTTTCATAATTGAATATTCGAAAAATCGTTAAGGAAAAGTTTACCTAAGTATTCAGATGATCTCCAGCGAACGTTTGATAGGACATATGTATGTCTAGAAAATTAAATCCCCTAACAAGGATAGTCGCACCTGGTCTGGCATTACACTGTTAAAAGCATAATTATCGTGATCAACCCCCATCATTAATTTCGAACCCTCTTTCAAGGAATGTTTCATATCGGCAGTTAGCTCAAACCTCAGAAAGTGTACCGATGACGTTTTCTCACTATTCTCACGCTCGAGGTCTTCATCAGCGATTGGGAATACTTTTTCAAATCCTTCAATTTGCACCCAGACCTTATCCTCAACGCCGATTAACTTTCCAAGCGCCGCCTTTCTTTCAATCTCATCTGAATACTCGATCAAAAGAGTTGCCTTCCAATTGCTACCATCAGGGATAAGGGGAACATAAGCACTCAATTCATCGAGAATCCCATCCTCCTCAAATATTTTCTCCACTCTAAGCATTTCTTGGATTTGATATTGAATCGTCTTCTTATCCTCGAAAAGCATGGTTATATGCTCTCCAAGATGTACCTTACGGTTCTTTTTGTGCTCTATGACATCTGCACGAAACTGACCTCGCACCTTCGAGTACTGCTCTAGAGAAAACAGATCTTCTTTATTCAACATTACCAAGCTTCCTTTTCTAGTATCTTATGTTCTAGACTTTCCACACCAAACTAGGTTCATAATCCGTAAGCGATTCGAAGAAGTGTGATGGGATGCTTGCGTGCCACATTCGTCTCCTCATCGGCCGTACGCATCCCTTGCCCAATATGCCGCGCAGCAATAGCACAATCTGAACTTATAAAATCGGGTTGATTTTCTGCCATTTGCCTAAACACGGGCCTACCGATTTTCATGGAATCTGCGAAGTACTCGGTTTTTACACCCCAAGTCCCGTCATGACCCGAACATCGTTCAACAGACTTTACCGTCGTTCCGGGAACTTTCTCCAGGCACTCTTTTGTTTTCAGTCCTATATTTTGAACACGCAAATGACACGGGACGTGGTACGCGATATTCCCCAATTCTCTTGGGAAATCCTTCTTCAATAGACCATCCCGATCGCGAAGCGACAAATATTCAAATGGATCAAACATGGCATCAGCAACAGCCCTAACATCCTCGTTATTAGGAAACATGAGTGGAAGCTCCTGCTTAAACATTAATGTACACGATGGAACCGATGTCATGATCGCGTAGCCCGAACGCGCCAGTTCAACCATTGATGGAATATTAATTTTCATCAATCGCTCTACTGAATCGAGATCACCCAGCTCAAGCTTAGGCATCCCACAACAGGCCTCTTTTTGCAGCAGTACGGTGGGAATTTCATTGTGCTCGAGCACCTTGAGTAGATCATTTCCAATGTCAGGTTCGTTATAGTTCACATAGCATGTTGTGAAAATTGCTACCTTACCTGGAGTTCTTTCACCCTTCGTTTCAACAATTCCTGTGGCTAATTTCGCATTAGATCTGAAGGTCTTGGAGGTGTACTCGGGTAGCTCCCTCTCACGATGAATGCCTAAAGAGCTATCCATCAATTTACGAGTCGTCTTATTTTTGTTGACCGCATTTACGGTTTGTACCACGACCGGTATGGAAGCGAGTTTTCCAAGCGCGTCAGTGCTGGATAATAACTTGTCTCTAAATTTAGTTTGGCCATTTTTGAATTTTTGAGCCTTGGCACGAAGCATCAAATGAGGAAAGTCTACATTCCATTCGTGTGGAGGAACGTAAGGGCACTTGCTCATGTAGCACATGTCGCAGAGATAGCACTTGTCAACAACCTTCCAATAGTCTTCCTTCGCAACCCCATCCACTTCCATGGTGCTCGACTCATCAACAAGATCAAATAACGTCGGGAAAGCTGTACATAAATTTACGCAACGTCGACACCCGTGGCATATGTCATAGACCCTTTCGAGTTCTTTAAAAAGGTCCTCTTCGTCATAAAATTTTTCAGACATCCAATCAAGCGGATGCCTGGTTGGCGCCTCTAAGCTACCTTCACGCATTTTTTTCACTCATTTTTTAGGTATTCGACAAAAAAACGCGAGCGCCATTTCTGTCGCTCGCGCCCATTAAGATGTGAACTTGAATGTTAGTCTTGCAACGCGTCAAGAGCTTTTTGAAAGCGATTCGCATGAGATCTCTCAGCTTTTGCAAGCGTCTCAAACCAATCGGCTATTTCATCAAAACCCTCGTCACGGGCAGTTTTTGCCATTCCTGGGTACATGTCTGTGTATTCATGTGTTTCTCCCGCCACTGACGCTTTCAGATTATCCCGGGTAGCACCAATAGGAAGCCCGGTCGCTGGATCGCCAACTTGCTCCAAGTACTCAAGGTGGCCGTGAGCGTGACCCGTTTCACCTTCCGCTGTCGAACGAAACACCGCAGCTACGTCGTTTTGACCTTCGACATCAGCCTTGTTCGCAAAGTAGAGATATCTACGATTGGCTTGCGATTCCCCCGCGAACGCGTCCTTAAGACTTTGCTCGGTTTTTGATCCCTTTAAAGCTGGCATTTCATACTCCTTAGATAGCGTTTGTTTGAATTCGATCCTCCGCCTCCGCTCAATCTTGAACGGAAAGCCGACTACCGGTTTAGACTCATTCTAATATTTTTTAGACTGTGGCGTTTTGTTTTGTTCCGCAAAGACAGACTAAATTTTACAAGACCGACAATTTACCCCTATACCTGCCGTCTGCCTGCACGAAAATAACTACGGTTTTCGTAGAATCGAGCATCTTCATTTTCCCTAAACCATCCCGGGACACCTAAAATTGGCAAGGGGTGAAGGTCTTTATTATCTCTGAGAGCTCCGTTTTCAAAAATATTGGCCAATCTATCGTCCAAGAAGTTAAGCCAAGAGTCTCCCTCTAGCTCGAGCGAATCTGGATTCGCCTCAACAAAAACCGCCTTCGCCGTTAGACCAACAAAAGGATTCATCGCCTTCTCACAGAGCGCATGTCCAAAAGGAACAAACTTGGTCGAATGAATCAAGCTAGAGCGCTGGCTCCAAAACAACTCCTTCCAGTTAAAGTTTGCGATGAGTTCAAAAATTTCCTTATTTGAGGAGACGACGAGCACCCCATCCTCGTCAAACATCGTAAGCGCGTCCCCAAGCCTTGAGCGACCTCGTCCCCGGTCCGTACAAAGCACCTTGTAGTGAATAGCGTTTAAAACAGCCTTGCTTTTCGGAAACAACAGCCACGAATAAGCATTCAGCAAATCATGCCAGTTAGCTTGCCGAATTTGCACCTCTCCTTTGAGATAAGTTCGCTGCTCGAAGCCAGACTCAAAAGATTCTGGACGCGCCGTTTGTGTAACAAACTTTATAGGAATATTTTTTCTATTTTTAATTGTGGGCACGAGAGATTCGAGATGCATATTTAGCTCCTCACAGCTGGGCCAGTCGTTAGCTCCCAGCGAAAGCAATCTATGCAAAAACCCCAAAATGGGACTCTCCTCAATCAGAGTTCGACCATTTAAAAAATTCATAACTCAAATAACTTAAAATCGGTGATTACTGTTTTGACCAAAATATTCGAATGGATAAGTTTCAGTGTACAGTTGTTGGCGCGGGAGTTGTTGGACTCGCCATCGCAAAAACGCTTGCAGAGGAAGGGTTAGAAGTACTCTTACTCGAGGCGGAAGACTCATTTGGAACTCATACGAGTTCGAGAAATTCTGAAGTCATCCATGCGGGAATCTACTATCCAACCGGATCGCTGAAGGCAAAATTCTGTGTCGAGGGTAAGCGCAAACTCTACCAATATTGTGCAGACAGAAATATACCGCATAAGAATCTCGGAAAGTTGATCGTTGCAACAGATGAGACGGAAGTAAGTCTAGTAAAAAATTACTTGGATAAAGCAAAGGCAAATGGTGTGACCGATTTATATTGGCTAAACCAGTCTGAGGTCGCCAAAGTAGAGCCCGCAGTCCAGAGCGTTGGGGCGGTATATTCGCCCTCTACAGGAATAATCGACTCTCACACATTAATGCAAACGTTTCTCGGTGATGCCGAAAACGCCGGAACGATAACTGCTTACCGAACTCCCCTCGAAACTGCCACCGTCAGGTCGGACGGATTTGAATTAAAAACTGGTGGAATGGAGCCAATCAGGTTTAGAACCGACTACCTAATCAATTGCGGTGGACTCAGAGCAACAGATATTGCGCGATCGATAGCAGGCCTTGATCAAAAGTACATCCCCTCAGCATATTACGCCAAAGCTCACTACTACTCGCTGCCAGGCAGTAGACCATTCTCACATCTGATTTATCCCGTTGCCCACAAGAATTATCTTGGAGTACACGTCACTCTCGATATCGCCGGGGATGTTCGTTTTGGGCCAGATTTAGAATGGATTGATGGCATCGATTATTCGTTCGATGAGAGCCGAGAAATAAAATTTTACGAGGCGATCAAAAGATATTGGCCAGAGATCAAGGAAGGTCAGCTTCAGCCCGGATACACGGGAGTTAGCCCAAAAATTTCTGGACCCACCGAGGTCGCCGCTGACTTCAAAAACGATGGGCCACGAACACATGGAATACCCGGTTTAGTCAATCTCTTTGGAATTGAATCTCCTGGACTGACTTCTAGTCTCGCGATCGCGGAGCACGTGGGATCGCTCCTACGAAGCTAGATTACGCCAGCTTTAGGCGGCCTCCTTCTTGGTCTGATCTTCCTTCGACTTCAGCAAGTCGAGAGCGACGTCAACAATCATATCTTCCTGACCGCCAACCATCCTACGACGACCTAATTCGACGAGAATATCGATTGTTTTAAGGCCATATTTTTCTGCCGCCCTCTCTGCATGCAAAAGAAAACTAGAATAAACACCGGCAAATCCAAGAGCTAATGTTTCACGATCAACTCTGACAGGCCTGTCTTGTAACGGCCGCACGATATCCTCGGCCGCGTCTATCAACTTGTACACGTCGCAGCCATGATTCCAACCCATGCGCTCCGCCGCAGCAATAAATACCTCTAACGGAGCATTACCTGCGCCCGCACCCATTCCCGCAAGACTGGCGTCGACCCTGTCACAACCTTCCTCTACCGCGACGATCGAATTTGCAACCCCAAGACTTAAGTTGTGATGCGCGTGCATACCCGTTTGGGTTTTATCATCGAGTACATCTTTAAGAGCTCTAAAACGATCCCTTACGTCATTCATATTGAGCGCCCCGCCAGAGTCGACAACGTACACACAAACTGCTCCATAACTTTCCATGAGCTTCGCTTGCTCAGCCAATCCCTCCGGGGTAATCATATGACTCATCATTAAAAAACCAACCGGCTCCATACCGATTTCCCTGGCGTACTGGAGATGTTGCTTGGAAATATCTGCCTCGGTGCAATGAGTAGCGACACGCACTACTCGAGCGCCAGCATCGTATGCTGTTTTTAAATCATGAACCGTTCCAATTCCCGGTATCAAAAGAGTCGCTATTTTTGCTCGACTAAGCTCCCCCGCTACCGCCTCAATCCATTCAACGTCCGTGTGCTTCCCAAACCCATAATTAAATGAAGATCCTTGAAGACCGTCACCATGCGCCACCTCGATCGAATCAACGTTCGCGTTATCCAGTGCCTTCGCAATTTTCTTGACGTGGTCGATCCCGTACTGATGTCGAATAGCATGTGAACCATCGCGGAGAGTAACATCAGATATGTAAATCTTTTTACTCATAAAGTTTCTCCTAAGCAGCTTGGACTGAAGCATTCGCCAGCAGTCGGGCAGCTAATTGGTCTGCGGTGGCGAGCGCAGCTGAGGTCATGATATCGAGATTTCCAGCGTAGGCAGGGAGGTAATGCGCAGCTCCCTCAACCTGCAAGAAAACCGAGGTCTTGAGACCTGACATCGAACCGACTCCAGATATCTTGAGCGGCGTAGACTCGCTAATCTCCTCAAACTGCACTCTTTGTTTCAACCGGTATCCAGGAACATAGGCGTTAACTTTAGCGACCATCTGGTCGATTGATGCTTCCACCTTCTTTTGATCAGCGTTTTCAGACAACACATACACCGTATCTCGCATCAGTAGCGGCGGTTCTGCAGGGTTGAGAATAATAATTGCTTTACCTTTTTTTGCTCCACCGATAACCTCAATGCCCTTCGATGTGGTCTCGGTGAATTCATCAATGTTCGCGCGAGTACCCGGGCCAGCTGACTTGCTCGAAATGGATGCGATTATTTCTGCATAGTGAACTTTCGCGACATCAGACACTGCCGCCACTATCGGTATCGTAGCCTGACCGCCACAAGTAACCATATTTACGTTGGGCGCATCCAGGTGTTGATCCAAATTTACCACTGGCACACAGTACGGACCGATCGCTGCCGGCGTCAGATCGACCACCTTGATCGATGGTTTTACCGCCCTTAATGCCTTGTCATTTTCTACGTGTGCTCCAGCTGAGGTCGCATCAAAAACAATATCAACATCGGCAAAAACTGGCGATTCGACTAAACCCTTGACTCCTTCATGCGTCGTGAAAATTCCAAGTCGGTTGGCACGTGCTAAACCATCAGATTCCTTGTCAATACCTACCATCGCCGCCATTTGCAAATACTTAGATTGACGCATGACCTTAATCATAAGGTCCGTTCCGATGTTTCCAGAACCTATTATTGCTACCTTTATCGATGTATCCATGGTTGTAATTGTCCAACTAGATTAAAACGCCATTTAAAAGTTACCCCCAGTATCTCATGAAACACAAACCGAAAGCACCACATGCAGGCAGTTTTCTCCGCTCTTCAAAAAACGTTCTTGTTTAATCCGGTGGATGCAAAGTCGTCTTTACAATAAGATTCAGTTTATTAAATAAAAGTGCTTTCGCAAACGGGGAGGAATGAACAAGTTAGATTTTACGAATCGTGTCGCAGTTATCACCGGCGGCTCGTCCGGGATCGGCGAGGCTACAGCTAAAAGAATGTCTCAATCCGGAGCGAAGGTAGCCATCGTAGACCGAAGTTCTCCGAAAGAAATTGGTACGTCTGAAATTCAATTTTTCCAATGTGATGTAAGTGATGTGGATAATGTGAAATCAGTATTACAAAAAATTTCGAATGCGTTCGGGAGAATAGATATCCTCGTTAATTCTGCTGGTATCGCTGGAATCAATCAAACCGTTGAATCCTATCCTCTGGATGAGTGGCGACGTGTTTTAGATGTCAACCTCACCGGTACATTTATTATGTGTCGCGAGACCGTTCCCTACATGAAAAAAAATAAGTACGGAAGGATAGTAAATATTTCCTCAGTCGCTGGAAAAGAGGGAAATCCGACAGCCTCAGCTTACTCCGCCGCGAAAGCGGGAGTCATAGCATTAACGAGATCGCTCGGGAAAGAGTTGGCACTCGATGGAGTGCTAGTGAATGCCGTCACACCGACAACTGTAGAAACTCCGATACTTGATCAGGTGGCGGAGGCACATATTGAGTATATGAGATCGAAAATACCAATGGGGCGATTCGGAAAAGCAGAGGAGCTCGCAGCACTAATCTCGTGGCTTTGTACTGAGGAGTGTTCATTTAGTACTGCAGCAGTGTTCGATGCATCAGGCGGACGAACAACCTACTAATTTGCAATTTAGAACTGAAGGAAAAAGAAATGAAAATGAAAGCAGCAGTTATCAGGGAGCTCGGGCTACCGCAACCCTATGGAAAATCACGGCCAATGAAAATCGAGGAAGTTGAATTAGCACCGCCTCAAAACAGAGAGATACTCGTTCAAGTTAAAGCAGCGAGCTTGTGTCATTCTGATCTATCCTCGGTTAACGGAAATCGTCCTCGACAAATGCCGATGGTTCTCGGACACGAAGCTGCAGGAGTCGTTATTGAGTGCGGGCCAGGAGTTGACGACCTATCTCCTGGCGACCACGTGGCGCTAATATTCGCCCCGAGCTGTGGTGAATGTATTTCTTGCAAAGAGGGTCACCCCGGTCGATGTGAGCCTGGCCAACAGGCAAATAGCGCGGGCACACTTCTCGGCGGAGGAATTCGACTCAGTCAAAACGGCGAGCCCGTCTACCACCACGTAGGGGTTTCTGCGTTTGCAGAGTACTGTGTTGTTAATCGTGGGTCCGCCGTAAAAATTAGCAAAGACTTGCCATTTGATCAGGCTGCACTTTTCGGGTGTGCCGTTTTAACGGGAGTAGGCGCCGCTCTCAATACGGCAAATGTATTTCCAGGTTCCACCGTTGCCGTGGTTGGCTTGGGAGGGGTTGGACTCAATGCACTTTTGGGCGCGAAGGTCGGGGGTGCTTCTCAAATTATCGCGATTGATGTGCATGATGACAAACTCGAATTAGCGAAAGGCTTAGGGGCTACAGCAGGGGTCAACGCAAAAGATGAAAACGCAGTTCAAAAAGTAAAAGAACTAACTGGCGGCGGCGTAGACTTTGGATTTGAAATGGCGGGCTCTGTCCAAGCAATGGAGCTAGCGTACCGAGTTACCAAGCGAGGTGGCACGACAGTAACTGCAGGACTTCCACACCCGGATGCCAGGTGGGAACTTCAGCACGTAAACCTAACTGCGGAGGAGAGAACGATTAAGGGTAGCTACGTTGGCTCTTGCGTTCCAACGCGAGACGTGCCGCGATACATCGATTTATTTAAACGCGGGATGTTGCCCGTGAGCGAACTCATGAGTGACCATATCGGCTTAGAGGACATTAATGAAGGTTTTGACAAGCTGGCCTCGGGACATACCGTGCGTCAGATTATCATGCTGTAACTAATTCGTGCGATCAAACGACTCATGAACTCGAGCAAAACTCGCAGATTTAATTTCGAGGATCTAAAAAGATTCTCTGTAGCCCTGCTAAATGCAACTGGTGTTGACGACGAAAAATCAACGGTAATAAGCGACGTACTGATTGAGGGAGACCTCCTTGGTCACTCAACGCATGGGCTACAGCTCCTGGCGCCCTACCTCTCTGACATTGAAAAAGGACTAATGAAAAAGACCGGGCAACCCATTGTCGTTAGTGATTTACCTGCGGCTGTTGCTTGGGATGGTGACCGACTCCCAGGGACCTGGCTTACCGCCAAAGCAATCGATTTAGCATCTGATCGAGCTAAAAAATTCGGAGCTTGCTCGTTAACGATCGCGCGCGGACATCATATCGCCTGCCTCGCCGCTTACCTCACCCGAGCAACTGATCAAGGCTTAGTGATAATCATCATGTCCTCTGCTCCAGAGAATAGCTCTGTTGCTCCTTATGGCGCAAAGAGTGGAGTGATTACGCCAAACCCAATCGCCGCTGGTTGGCCAACGAGTGGTGACCCTGTATTAATTGACGTATCAACGTCGATCACGACAAACGGGATGGTTGGGCGTTTAAAGAATGAAAATGGGAAACTCGCCGGTGACTGGTTAATTAACTCGAACGGTCAACCAACCAACGACCCGCATACGATTAATGGTTCGCTCGGTGCTCTGCTTCCAATCGGTGGTATCCAATACGGGCATAAAGGATACGCCCTGGGGCTTTTGGTTGAGGCTCTGACGCAGGGTCTCTCTGGTCATGGCCGCGCAGACCCCGTGGAGGGCTGGACTGGCGAAGTCTTTCTCCAAGTGTTCGATCCGAGAATGTTTGGTGGGGTCGAGAACTTTTTACGACAAACTTCTTGGGTTGCAAACGCTTGTAAGCAAGCGGATCCGATCGATGCGAATGATCCTGTGCGTCTCCCCGGGGAACGCGGTCTCAAGCTTAAGAGGGAGCAGATAAAATCTGGAATAGTCCTACGTGACTCTATCGTTTCGCCTTTACTCGATTGGGCACGTAAACTTGGCGTCGAACCGCCAAAAACAGTCGATGAAAGATAAAGAAAACCTGACCGATCGGATCGGTCAACTCTATACCGGAGCGGTCCACGACGTCATGCGCGCACAGGGATTCAAAGACTTTGTGCTGCCTCCAGATATCAGACCGCTTGACGCTTCTACCAAAGCTTTTGGTCCAATTTTTACTGTAGAGGGGAAAATAGCCGATATTTCTGCTCACGACTCATTATTAAGATGGACCGAGTTTCTCTCACGCGCGCCGGCAGACCACGTTGTCATGTGCCAACCAAACAACCAAGAGGTCGCACTAATGGGCGAGCTCTCTGCGGAGACCCTTCAAGGCAAAGGTGTGCGAGGATTTATTGTGGACGGAGGATGTCGAGACACCAGCTTCATTTTAAAAAGTAAATTCCCGGTATTTCATAGTTTTTTTACGCCCAAAGACGTGGTGGGACGGTGGATACCGACAAACTTTGAGAGCGTAATCCGAATTGGTGACGTACAGATTAATCCCAGTGACTTTGTTCTTGCGGATTTAGATGGCGTCGTAATAATCCCTGGAGATGTTGCCAACGAGATAATATCGGCTACCGAAGCAGTCTCCTCAACCGAAAATAAAGTTCGAAAAGCGATATTAGGCGGAATGGATCCGACTGAAGCCTACAAAATTTTTGGAAAGTTTTAACAGCTAGAACTTCGCAGCTGCAATTCATCACCTAAACAGTTAAACTCTTGCCCCTACTGACGGTCGGAAGGCTGTCTTTATTTAGAATTAGTTTAAAAATTTCACGGGGGATTTGCTGCATGCGTAAGTACATCGAATTTATTGTTCGGTTCAGATGGGCAGTAGTTGTTGCTATATTGGGGCTAACCTATTTCTTCATGAAGACGGGCAGTAACCTCACCGTCATCATTGACCCGAACACGATTGTCCCAAAATCCCACCCGTTCGTTGCTACAACGCTAAAAGTGGAAGAAGTTTTTGGCTCGAGATATGTCGCCGCTATCGGCATCACACCAAAGGAGGGAGATGTTTTTCAACCTGAGGTCCTGGCAAAGGTTCAGCGCATCACACAAAAACTCCGCGAAACACCCCGAATCGTAAAGACAAACCTCTTATCAGTAGCCGCCAGTCGCGCGAAGGACATCAAAGGTACTGAGGCTGGCATGGAAGTTAGACAAATGATGTCTGACGTCCCCACAACTCCTGAGGAAATGGCGATACTCAAGGACGCCTTGCTTCGGAACTCAACTTACATGAATACCGTAGTTTCCGAGGATTTCAAAACGCTAATGATTCTTGCGGAGGTACATGATGCAACCGCCGAGGATAAAAAGGAAGGTCGTGTCGGCTTTACATACGTATCAAACAAAATTAATGAGGCTGTTGACGCCGAAAGAGATGACAGCGTCATAATCGAGGTGACTGGATACCCCCCGTTCATTGCCTTGTTAGAGAAATTTGCAGGTCTGACGCCATTTCTTCTGCTTATCGCAATCGTGATCATAGGCATTATTCACTTTGAAGCGTTCCGAACTCTTCAAGGCCTAATTTTGCCGCTTGTCACCCCGATCATTGCAGTGATCTGGGCCAAAGGATTCATGGGGTTAGCAGAGGTACCGCTCGACATCTTCAATATGTCGACTCCGATTTTGGTGCTGGCGGTTGGTGCCGGACACGCGGTTCAGCTACTCAAACGATACTACGAGGAATATAACAAAGCGCAACCGAATGGCGCCCAGTACACGGAAACAAAGTTTTTTAACGTGAGCGGTACCATTGGTAAATTCTTGCCGCTCATGATCGGAGTCCCAGTCGTATGGGGAATCTACAAAGGGTTCCAAACGGGCCAGCTCGGCGCTGCCGTTGTGGCTGCCAAAGATGTGGGGCTGATTACGATGATCCCAGTGTGGCTCTTTCTGATTTGGGCAACCATCCGATTGATCATCTATGTGGTGGCTCCCGCTAAGATAGTTGCAGATAAAGGTGGGATTGATGCGAATAAACAGGCCGTGATCGACTCGATCGTAAAGATCGGTCCCGTGATGTTGACTGCGGGTATTGTTGCATCGTGTGGATTTTTCTCGCTGGTCGTTTTCGAGATCGTCTCTATCAGGGTGTTTGGAGTATTTTCGGGTATTGGAATTCTGAGTATTTTGGCAGTTGAAATGACTTTCATACCAGCGCTTCGGGCGATTCTTCCTCCACCAAGCCAGCGCGAAACCAATATGGAAAAGGAAGAACGATTCTGGGATCGCATCACCGGTTTTTACGCGAATACGATGCTTGGTCAAAACAGAAATAAAATCTTCTGGATCACAGCAGTACTGATCGTCATATCTGTGTTTGGCATCTCAAAACTAAAAATTGAGAGCTCGTTGAAACACTATTTCTCGCCAGAGCTACAAGTATTGAAGGATGACCGTGAGCTAAATCAGCGCATGGCAGGTACCAACAACATCTACCTGATGATCGAGGGTGAAGAACAAGATGCCATTAAGGATCCAGAGGTACTTAAAGCGATGGATGATTTGGCAACATTTGTTCAGACGCAGCCACACGTCGGGAAAGTGATGTCGATGGCAGAGTTCATCAAACGGATGAATCAGTCGATGAATGCAGATGATCCAGCCTTCTACAGGATCCCTGATAATCGGAACACAATCGCAGAGTATCTGCTGATCTACTCCATGTCTGGAGAGCCCGGGGACTTCGATCCCTACGTTGACTACGATTATCGGCTCGCAAATATGGTGATCTTTACGCACAGCGATAATACGTCGGACATGCTCGAGCTTTGGAAAAATATTCAAGGGTTCGTGGCAGAGAAATTCCCACCCAACGTGAAAGTTAACGTAGGTGGTAGCGTTGCCCAAAGTGCGGCATTAGTTCAGGTGATTGTGAAAGACAAAATTTTGAACATCGCGCAAATTGCTGCGGTGGTGTTCTTAATAGCGTCCCTAGTATTTAGAACCCCCATTGCCGGCCTCTTAGTTGTCACCCCACTACTCCTATCAGTGATCACGAATATGGGGCTTATGGGATTATTGGGAATTAATCTGAACATCCCTACCGCACTCACGTCTGCTCTCGCGATTGGTATTGGAGCTGACTATGCGATTTACATGCTGTTCCGACTGCGCGAGGAGTTTGGCAAGGGATCCAATGTAGATGAGATTTTCAGGAAGGTATTAACTACTGCAGGTAAAGCGTGTTTGTTCGTAGCATCTGCTGTTGCTGGTGGTTATGCGGTACAAGCATTTTCTCGAGGATACTACCCGCACACCTGGACTGCTCTGCTCATTGGTACCGCGATGGTAGTCAGTGTGACTGCAGCGCTCACTGTGATGCCCGCTCTCGTTCTAAAATTTAAACCAAAATTCATTTTCGGTGGAGACAAAAAGTGAAATATTCAATGAAACAAATCAGCTTGAAGACATCCCTTACTGCGTTCGCTGCGGTCCTGTTCTCATCCGCACAACTCGGTTTTGCGATCACCCCTGAGGAGATCATGGAGAAAAACTTTATTGTCAATAAAGTTACGGACTCAACATCGCAAACCACTATGATTCTGACGAACAAAGCGGGTAAAGAGCGAGTCAGAAAAACCTTTGGTACAACTAAGCTTCAAAAAGGCACGTTCGATAACATGAGAATGACCCGATTCCTCGAACCAACCGACGTTCGTGGAATGGTATCTCTCTTGATTGAGCACTCTAAGGACGAAGACGATATTTGGCTCTATCTTCCTAGCTTGAAGAAAGTTCGGCGCTTGGTCTCGAGTAACAAGAAAGATAGCTTTGTTGGAACGGATTTCTCTTATGGAGATGTTATCGGCCACAAGGTGAAGGAATGGAACCACACGATCTTGAAGGAAGAGGAAGTCGACGGTTTCATGTGCTATGTGATTGAATCGACGCCGATCAACAAAACTATTTCCAGAAATACAGGTTACTCGAAGCGGGTAAGCTGGATTCAGAAAGACACATTTGTTGCGAGAAAAGCAATGATGTATGACGAGGCAGGTAGCCTTTATAAGGAAATGCAGTTTCTGAATTTGGAGCTTGTTGAGCCAGAAAAGAATAAGTGGTACGCAAGAGAGTTCCGCGCACGAAACGTTCAAACTGGTCACTCAACTGTGATCAAAGTCGATGAACTAAAAGTAAATGTCGGCGTGAAGGACAGCTACTTCACTACGAGGTATATGGAAAGTCAGTAATGCCCACAAACTCTAGCGCTTATTTTAAGCGGCTCCTTCTTATTGGAGCCGCTTTTTTTCTTTCGGCTTTTTTTGTTGCATCTAGTTGGGCGCAAAACGCCGACATCCCACCCGAACCCAGTGATGAACCCTCACTCTTCCCCGAGGACTTTCCGCCTGATGGAGAGGAGATCAATAATAAGTGGCACAGTAGCTTGAACGAGTTGGGCTTAACGGGATCCCTGCGATCTGGTTTTTGGAGTTCAAATCGGTTGAGTGACAACAACAATAGTATTGGTGTTGGATCACTGTGGCTCAAATACGACCAACGTTTCTCTGGAGGGCTGTCGGCGTTCGTTGAGGGTTATGCCGAGAATCAAGGATTCCTTGATTCGGATTACGACATCAGTCGCATAAAAGAATCCTATGTCCATTTGCGGAAAGGCGATTGGGATATTAGAGCGGGCAAGCAAATCATTGCATGGGGACGCACGGATCGATTAAATCCCACCGATAATTTAACCCCGAGGGATTTCACGCTCTTATCGCCAGAGATTGATGAGGACCGTTTCGGAGTCAACGCGATCAAGGTGAGTAAAGTCTTTGGTATGTATTCGAGCTTAACCGTCGCCTGGATTCCCGAGTTTGAACATCACACCACCGCTGATATCAAGCTTGCAGACTTTAGTTTCTCAAAAACAAAAACAAACGACAGCCAGTACGCGATCAAATTCGATCAATCAGGGGGAGATATCGATTGGTCTGTTTCCTATATGAGCGGGAGAGATCTCGGTTACGACTTGGCAATCACTGGGAGCTCAGGTGGGACCGTATTGGTTAACCAAAATTACAATAAGGTCGAGACGTTTGGAGCAGACCTTGCGACCATCGTTGGCTCGAATCGTTACGCTATAGAGATGGCCTATACCCGCACGGAGGATAACGCGGGCACGAATTATCTTATCAAGAACCCGTTTTTATTTACGGTTGTAGGAATTGAACATGACTTCGGAAATAACCTCTCCGCAATCGTGCAGGGATTCCATAATCACGTAATGAATTACCAAGACCCAAGGAATATATCGGACAGCACAGAGAGATTCGTATATTCACTATCCGCCACTGGAAACGGTCAACTTGAACAAGACTCGTTCGGACTGAGTGGACGGGTGGGTAAAAAATGGATGAACGAAACCCTTGAGGGAGAGCTTGCCGGATCGATGCTATTCACTGGGCACGGATATTCAGTTCGACCCAAGCTAACCTACGCTATTAGCGATAGCCTAAAAGCAACAGCTGGGTACGAATTTTACGGCGGAGCATCAGACACAGTTCTCGGGGCCAGACGAAAAAACAAAGCATTTTTCTCAGAAATTCGGTATTTCTTCTAGAGATATTGATCCCTGAACAAGAACGCACCAATGAGGTGCAAAATTCAAAGAAATATCTGGTTTATACATAAATAATTATTCATTTCATGGTGTTACCAGATTCGTGGTTTCACTACCAATCCAAATAAAAACGATTCTCATTTCGGCTCATGAAAATCCGTAGCTTGTTCTACGAAAAAATTGCAAATGTGTATTGTTTTTCTATTGACCAGGTTTGTTAGTTGTATAGAATGAAACTAAGAGCAAATATAGAATTCTGAATTCAAAAAACGTTTCGCTCTTGTTTTTAATCGTTTTATTCCTTCGGGAGGAGACTTTAATGAAAGTTAAATCAACACTCGGGCGTCTTGGTCTAGTCCTTGCCGGTTTTGGACTTGCTGCGTCAGCTATTGCTGGCAACGTGACCACCGATCGCCTTGTAAACAGCGAGAAGGAGCCTGGAAACTGGTTGAACCACCATGGTAACTTGGAGGCACACCGTTTTTCTGGACTTTCTCAAATCAATAAAGATAACGTTAAAGACCTCAAGGTCGCTTTTACCTTTGCAATGGGTGGTACTCAGGGTGGTGGTAAAGAAGTTATCGCGTTCCCATTTGCTGGTCTTGAGGGCACACCGACTGCTGAAGACGGTTTCCTATACTTGACCACGGGTTGGGGTGTAGTAACTAAGCTTGACACCCGTGGCGGTGTACCAAGAATCGTATGGCAATACGACCCTGCTCCAGACCGAGACTATGCAACTACCGTTGCATGTTGCGGTATTAATAACCGTGGTGCAGTCCTCGCTGAAAATATGGTTATCTCGCCAGTCATTGATGGACGAATCATCGCTTTGAACAAAACCGATGGAACGCTCGTTTGGGAAGCACAAGTTGCTGATCCAGGTAACGGTGAGACCATCACTGGTGCACCTCTAATCGCTGGTAACAAAGTGGTAACTGGTATGGCTGGTGCTGAGTTCGGCGTTCGAGGATACCTCGAAGCAATGGACCTTAAAACTGGTGAGCAAATCTGGCGTACCTACACGATTCCTGGACCAGGTGAGCCTGGCCACGAGACGTGGAAAGATAACTATGGCGCTTGGAAAACCGGTGGTGGTACCACTTGGGTTACCGGCTCATATGACCCAGAGCTTAACATCATCGTTTGGGGTACCGCGAACCCTGGTCCAGACTGGGATTCAGCGTACCGTCCAGGTGACAACCTCTGGACTGACAGTCAGATTGCTGTAAATGCTGACACTGGTGAAATCGTATGGGGCTTCCAGCACACACCTAACGATCCATATGACTTTGATTCGATCAACGAAAACACTTTCGTTGACACCAACGTTAATGGAAAATTTGTGCGTGCAGTGCTTCACGCAAACCGTAACGGATATGCTTACGCACTTGACCGTACAAATGGTAAGTGTTTGTGGGCAACCCAGTTCGTTGAAGAATTGAACTGGAGTGGCGGATTGGATGAAAACTGTAAGCCAAAGACTTACGATCCAAGTGTAGACGTTCAGACCTATGTTCCTGGAACCGCAGCATTGCGTGGAACCGCTACTGAAGGTCGCGGAACGATCGAAGGTACGTTGAAGCCAGGTCACATGGGTGGAAAAAACTGGCCACCAACTTCATACAGCCCAGCTACGAATCTTTATTACATTCCAACTATCGACGGATGTAACAAAGCATTCAATGAAGTAACTGTCCCTGGCGCTCACAAGCCACGTCAGTTGTTCCTCGGCGGCGCTCCTTACTCCACATTTGAAGATCCAGACTGTGGACGTATTTGGGGAAGTATTACCGCAATCGACGTTCAAACTGGCAAGGTTGTAGCAAAGCACTCAACCAAGTACCCACAGTTAGGTGGACTACTTTCAACCGCTGGTGGACTCGTGTTCTCAGGTTATGCAGAGGGAGCAGTTGTAGCTCACGATGCAACTACGCTTGAGGAGCTCTGGAGATTTGAAACCGGTTCTGCAATCAATGCTCCTCCAATGACTTTCGAGTCAGACGGCAAGCAGTACGTTGCAATTGAAGTTGGTCTTGGTGGTGCATGGCCTCAGTGGTTTGTAAGTGCAACACCAGAACTTAAGTCTCAAGTTCCAAGTAACGTTTTATACGTCTTCGAACTACCTTAATGTGAGTTACTATCTCTTCCAGGAGATAGAGACTGATATGTTGTACAAACTTACGGGACTTCGGTCCCGTAAGTTTTTATTGTTTTGCTTGTATCGTTGATTAAAATTTAGACTGCGAGTAGTTGAATAATGTTAAAGAAGAATTTTGTTACCCGAAGCTTCGGAAAAATCGCCGCTATCGTTTGTGCATTAGCAATTTCAATAACGGCTGATATTACAGTTGACCTTTCTAGCGACGCCTTAGCGGCGACTGGTGGCAGACCAAAAATAAAAAAAATGGGACCTGGTGGCCGTCAACTTTTTGATCGATATTGCATCCTATGTCATAAATACATGGGACAGGGAGGACACAGTGAAGGAGGTTGGGGAAAAAATTTACGAAAAACGATGCTTCCCAGAGAAGCCTTGTTTGCAACTATCAAATACGGTAGAACCCAGCTAGGTATGCCTGCTTTCGAGGGTGATTTTACCGACGCCAATCTTTACGTAATTACGGATTTTATTTTAGGTGAGCTCCGGTGTAAGGAACCACCTGAAACTAGCATCGAGTGGGAAATTGGCTGCAAGCCAAACCAATGACATTACTAGGTTCTTACCCAGCAAAAAAGGCAGCCACTGGCTGCCTTTTTTATTCGCGAGCCGAGATCAATTCACCTGTCCTGGGGCTAGTCTATTTATAAGCACCGGCAGATAATCCAATTTTCGCTGTTCGTAGTCCTCCTTCAGCCACTGTAGCGCCTGATCGCGATTCACATGGTTGCCCCAGCTTAATTGAAGATGAACCATTTTCAGCAATCGCTTTCCATTGCGCTCTTTGCTATCAACCAGCTGGCGACCGTAACTAAGGGGAACCGTAAAATCAGCTAGGCCTGTCGACTTAACTTGGTCATAGGCTTTGTCATAGGATTCTCGTGCAACCTTGTAAATTGCGAGTAAATCCCCTTGCTCTGCGCGGCACTCAATCCAATTCTCATCCCGCGGACACGTATCGGTCTCGTCAGAATACACAGCCCCAACCGAGACCATCAAAGTTAAAGCGGTGAAAGACCTTAAAAATAATTTAAAAAATTTTTCCATAAATTACCTCGATATATCCACTTTTACTTTCTTCCAGGTGCGCTTTGAAAGTACTTATCAACACCGGCGCTGTCAAAATAAAAATCTATATTTTTGACCTTCCCACTCATGCCCAGTTCAAACATCGCCACACCATCAATCTTGATCTTGTCCCCAGACGGTTTATGGGTCGCAGACCACTCGTACTCCATTGCTCCGACCAGGTCATGAACCGTAATCCGCTTTGTTACCCACTTGGCTTTAAATGTATCGAACTCCCATTGGTTATACGCCTGGAGAGCCGCCTCCCCATCAATAACAATCCCTGGAGCAGTTCTCCTTACCTTTGACTCAAAATACTGATTCCATTTAGCTGGATCCCCGTTACGCATGCCCATGTTGTACGCCTGAGGCGCGAGCTTCATCAGGCTTTCCGCCTGCATCGCTACGGAACCCGCAGCTAAGGCGGATTGAATCATAATTCCATTTATCGAAAGCACAAGGGCAGCCCCGATGACTTTAAATCTAAATACAAATCTCCTGAAAAGCATAGTTATCTACATCTCTTTAACAAAATAATAAATGCTGACCGAAACACACTTATGCGACACGATCGATGAGATGTTAGTTTATCGCAATTAAATCAGCTCTCCCAAAACCCATTGCCAGTTACAACAAAAGGAAGTCAGATTGATCGTATTATTTAATAAACCCTACGGCGTCCTCTCGCAGTTCACCGACGACTCTGGCAGACCCACACTGTCGGAATATATTGATTTGAAAAATGTCTATCCTGCTGGACGCCTTGATTACGACAGCGAGGGTTTGCTTGTCTTAACAGATGATGGTCGTCTTCAACATTTACTTGCTAACCCGAAAAATAAGAAACCAAAAACGTATTGGTCCCAAGTCGAGGGAGAACCCACCGAGGAAGCAATCGCACAACTCTCTCGGGGAGTATTAATCGAGGAAAAAATAACGCTTCCTGCGAAGGCAAAAAAACTAAGTGAGCCAGATTTGTGGGATCGCTATCCGCCCATACGATTCAGGAAATCAATCCCAACCAGCTGGATTGAGTTGACGATCACTGAAGGAAGAAATCGGCAGGTACGGAAAATGACCGCCGCCGTTGGATACCCCACCCTACGATTGGTCCGTGTGTCGGTAGGTAAGTACTCTCTAGCCGACCTAAAGCCTGGAGAATGGAAAATACTTTAAATCAATGCGGTCACGTTGTGCACTTCAATGCCGTACACTTACGTCTTACGCGTAACCTTTTAAAATCATGAGAGCAACGCCGTCGAATATCTTCCAATATAAAAAATATTGGGCCAGTCGATTTGGGACTGCTCAGTTTCTCCCGATGTCTTGCGAGGAAATGGTTAACCTTGGCTGGGACCAGTGTGACATTATTATTGTGACTGGGGATGCTTACGTGGACCACCCGAGCTTCGGGATGGCCATCATCGGTCGCCTACTTGAGAGTCAGGGGTTTCGGGTAGGGATCATTGCTCAGCCTGACTGGAATGATGTAGATGCGTTCAAGGTTCTCGGAGAGCCAAAATTGTTCTTTGGAATCACTGCTGGCAATATGGATTCCATGGTCAATCGTTATACATCGGATAAAAAAATCCGAACTGACGATGCGTACACGCCAGATGCAGAAGCTGGGAAACGACCTGACCGCAGCGTGATTGTTTATAGTCAACGTGTACGCCAAGCATATAAATCTTCCCCGATTGTTCTAGGTGGTATTGAGGCCAGTTTAAGACGCATCGCTCACTTTGACTATTGGTCGGAAAAAGTCAGACGATCCGTTTTGCTGGATGCCAAGGCGGACATCCTTCTATTTGGAAATGCGGAACGTGCCCTCGTAGAACTCGCGCACCGTATCGCGAGTGGCGAAAAATGTAGAGACATCACCGATATTCGTGGCACCGCAGTTTCGTTAAAGCAAATTTCTGGTGATTGGGTTATCCAAGATTCAACGCTAATTGATACCCCAGGTGAAATTCATAAACCCGTTGATCCCTATGCAGTTATTGAGAAAAAATCGCAAGCTAGTGAAATCAAAACGCATGAACCAACTGAGCAAAAAATACGTTCGCCCAGAGATAAAACGGTTATAAGACTGCCAGACTATGAGGTCGTCGAGCATGACCCAGTGATGTACGCTCACACATCAAGGGTGCTGCACTTGGAATCTAATCCAGGAAATGCTCGAGTCTTACTGCAGCGACATGGCGACAGAGAAATTTGGATCAACCCGCCTGCCATACCGCTCTCCACCGAGGAAATGGATGGAATTTACGAACTACCTTATGCGAGAAAACCGCATCCCATCTACGGTAACAAAAAAATTCCAGCGTTTGACATGATTCGATTCTCCGTCACGATACAGCGTGGATGTTTCGGTGGATGCACTTTCTGCTCGATCACCGAGCACGAAGGAAGGATCATCCAGAATCGCTCAGAAGATTCGGTAACGCGTGAAGTCGAACTCATTCGAGATAAAACCGACGACTTTACGGGGGTTATTTCTGATCTTGGTGGGCCCACCGCAAATATGTATCGCCTAGCTTGTAAGAGCCCAAAAATTGAATCCTCGTGCAGGAAGCTCTCCTGTGTCTACCCAGGAGTATGTAAAAACCTAAATACAAATCACGCACCACTCATCGCTCTGTATCAACGCATTCGTAATCTACCAGGAATTAAGAAGGTGCTAATTGGATCCGGAGTCAGATATGACCTGGCGATCGAGTCCCCTGAGTATGTTCGGGAATTAGCCCAACACCATGTTGGAGGCTATCTGAAAATTGCCCCTGAAGCGATTGGTGAGGGCCCTCTCTCGAAAATGATGAAGCCAGGTGTTGGCACCTACTATCGTTTCAAAGAGTTGTTCGATCGCTACTCAAAACAAGTTGGCAAAGAACAATATCTCATTCCGTACTTCATCGCAGCACATCCGGGAACCAGCGATCAGGATATGTTGGAGCTCGCACTTTGGTTGAAAAAAAATGGATTCCGAGCCGATCAAGTACAAGCTTTTCTTCCTTCCCCGATGGCACTTGCAACTGCCATGTATCACTCAGAGAAGAATCCACTCAGAAAGGTTACGCAAGATAGCGAGCCCGTTTTGATTCCAAAAGGTCTTCGAAGGCGACGTCTACACAAGGCATTTTTACGCTACCACGACCCCGAAAACTGGCCCATGCTCCGCGACGCTCTGAAAAAAATGGGGAGAGCAGACTTAATTGGTCCCGGTAAAAAGCATTTAATACCCAATTTTCAACCGAAGGGAACTGGATACAGACCCGAGGGTTCTAGGAAACCAACAAAATACAAATCCTTTAGGACAACACACACTGGTTTACCTCCAGGACCGAAGTCAAACTAACTGTGCTTTTCAGGAGCGCGGGAGCGTACTAGCTACCAGAAAATTTAGGAGACCGTTTCTCTTGAAAAACTCTTGCAAACACGACCACGCTCTTTGCAAACAACTTCGCCATCTAGAGAACGCATTGACTTACATCTCCAGAATCAATCTTTTACAAAAACACCTTGATAAACTTTTACGCGATCCGTCTCTAAGTTTTTAACGACGTTCTTTCGCATTTCACCCGAACGATCGCCTAGCATGAGATGCGCACCAAGGATGGGACGCACATTAGTATCCGCAGTTTTCGCTGCGAGTGCTCGGTATTCTTCAATGTACTTCGGCGTTACATCAATCCACTTTTTTTCAATAAATCCATAATCCTCTATCAGTTTTTTTATATCCTTTGGCGTCCAAAGAAAACTCATACCTGCATCACTGGCCCAGGGCACCGGAATTAATAGTGGCTCAGGATTTTCACCCGCAAGCACCTCTTGAAACACAAAGGTTCCGCCAGTTTTTAAAATGCGTGATACCTCCGCAATCATCCGATCTTTACTTGCGATATTCATACACGATTGCTGTGTCCACGCCACATCAAATGCTTTGTCCTCAAAAGGAAGGTTCAGTGCATTCCCGTGTTCAAAGCTCACACGAGCGCCGAGACCAACTATTTTTGTTAACTCTGTTGCTACAGAACAGTACTCTTCCGTGAGATCTATTCCTTTGACGCGAACGTCAAACTGCTCGGCCAATGTTCGAGCAGGCCCTCCTAATCCACTACCAATATCGATGATCAGTTGACCCGCGCGAAGGGAGGCCAATCGCCCAAGCTCCCGAGTCGCACCCGCACCCCCAATGTGAAACTCTGCAAAAGGCGAGAAATCGTCGGAGGATGCGGCGTTCAAGTTGATACCAGCTTGCTCTAACGCCGAGAGGATACGGTTGAGTAGACCCGGTTTGCTATAGTGAGCGCCAAGCTCCTTATCAAATACTGCGTCAGTTTTCATTGGTAACCTTACGGGTCAATATGCAGACAAGCCACCATCGGCGGTATACACCCCACCGGTACATACACTAGACTCGTCCGACGCTAAAAAAAGAATGAGGTTTGTAACCTCCTCGACTGTTCCATACCGCCCTATCGGAAGCCCAGCCATAACCTCCTCCTTGGCTTTTTCAGGTGCTCCTGGAGATCGGTTTGATTCGATGGCACGCATCATTCGTGTTTCAGTCGGGCCCGGTAACACACAGTTAACACGGATTCCATTCCGAGCATTCTCCATGGCGGCTGTTCGCATCAAACCAATTTCTGCATGCTTGCTGGCAACGTATGCTGAGTTACCAAGCCCTCGCGCCTTTAATCCAGCGATTGACGAGGTAATCACAATACTTCCCCCAGATTGAGTCATTGCTGGGATCGAATACTTCAACCCTAGAAAAACTCCTCGCACATTAATCGCCATTAATTCATCGAACGCCTCTATTGGATAGTCCGGGATTGGTGTAGCCGCCCCCTCAGTACCTGCATTTAAAAGAGTCACATCCAAGCGACCAAACTTTTTTAGACATGCCTGTACAACATCACGATTAACATTCTCTTTAGAAATATCTCCAGCCAAAAAATCAGCGGACTCCTTTCCAAGTTTTTCTGTTAATGAAGAAAGCACACCCTCCCGCCTTCCTGTAAGGAAGACCTTAGCTCCCTCATTTATAAACCTAAGTGCTGCTGCTTCTCCAATTCCACTCGTTGCACCTGTTATCAGTACAACTTTATTTTTCAAACGCCCCATACCAACCTCACAAAATAGAAATGATCATCTAATAATAGATGACAGCATAAGCTTAACAGCTTAGATAAAAAAAGCTCTGCAATCGCAGAGCTTTCTCGGAAACAATAATTTTTTTACTGCCAAGTCGATTCTTAGCTTCCCGTAGATTTAGGATAGGCCACCACACCCCAAGGCATCTTAAATCCTTCAAGTCTCTTCACGACCGACATATCTTCAGCATTGAGCACTACAACCTCATCCGAGCGCCCGCACGCTACCAAAATATTTTTCTCATCCGGCGTGAATGTGAAGTGCCAGCAACGCTTGCCCGTCTCACCTCGCGCGATTTCTTGCCAAGTAGAAGTGTCAAACACCTGCAACGCCCTGCCCTTCGAGAGAGCGACGTACAACTTAGATCCATCACGATTGAAAGATAGGCCGTATGGGACCTCGCCTGTGTCAACCGTTCTCACAACCTCAAAGTTTTCATCCATTACAACGAGCTTATTTCCATACTCAATGCTGCCGACGTACATCTTTCCATCAGACGTCGCTTTGATGCCGCGCGGCCGATGTCCATAACTCTCCGTGCTGATCTTCTTTAAGAGCTCGCCCGTCGCAACATCATGAACAGTAATATTCTCATCTGCCTCATTCGTAATGATTAATTTAGTTCCGTCCGCTGATAATTCGATGCCCTCAGTTTCCATTCCGCCCGTAATCTCGTCAGCAACTTCACCAGCCTCAAGATCCACAACGGCTATCTTAGCCGGCTCCGCATCATCTTCCTCACGCTCTTCCTCGAGTTTTTTAGCTTCCTCTGAACCAGGCTTTGGTGGAGGACCCCCAAGCGATGCCGGTTCGAACGAAATGTAAGCACGTCCAGCGATAACTCGAACAAACTCCGGATTCTCTCCAATGGGAATGTGCTTCGTAACCGCACCAGTCTTGCGATCAATTATCGAGACATCTCCACCATCTACGTTCGCAACGATGATCGACTTTCCATCCTTGGTAATACCAATACCACGCGGACCTTTGCCTTCGACATCGTATTCTGAGACCACCTCAAATGTGTTCAAGTCGATTACGCTAACACCACCATTTTGATTGGTCACATACGCCATTGGAGCCTCACCAGAGACATCGCTACCTTTATCCGAACAACCCACCCCGAAAGCTATTACAAAAGAGAGGACCGCCGGGAACGCTAAGCTACCGCGAATATTCATCAAATTCTCCTGAATTTATAAAATCATCCCTCGAAAAACGAGGGTCTAACTTTGCGACTAAGTCGTCTCGATTTAGTTCCTCGAATCGCGTCGCAGCATTTTTACGACAAAAACAGCCACCAGCCCTGCTGCTACCAGCGTTGCTGCGTGGATCGGCTCCGCTAGATGGTGCCAAAAAGCCGATACGCTTGATACGCCGTGCCCGGGATGAGCAAAAGCATGGGGAGTTGAAACAGTTGCTACAAAACCTACAATTCGAACTAAATTTTTTAACATCGTCTGCGCTTTCATGAGTAATAGTTTGCGTGTCGTGATTCTAGCGCCTTTCAACCAGGCAGATAAGCAGCAAATTCCTTTTCCACAGCTTTCGGATCCCCCGCTAGACCTTGACTCACTCCTTGAGCCATCCCCCTGGATAAACATCTTCAGTTCCTTGCTCGACTGCATCTAGGCTGGCATTTGCTACGTCATTCGGGTTTTCCTTCGGCCCCTCAAAACTTTTTGCCATATCTGTATCAACCGCTCCCGGCATCACTCCAACCACTAACGTTTTCTGTCCAGCCAGCTCTGCGCGTACTCCTTGAGTCATCGATAGCGCAGCAGATTTTGAAACACAGTAAGAGCCACATGCGGGCAAATTAACTCGTGAGAGGATAGATAAAATATTGATAATCGCACCACCGCCATTTTTTTTAAGAACCGGGGCAAACGCGCGACACATTGCCAACGTTCCAAAATAATTTACGTCCAACTCATCCCTTGCGCTCGCTAGATCATTTGCAGAGATCAGAGCAGAGTTGCCATTTACCCCGGCATTGTTAATCAACAAATTAACATCCGAGGCACCGGCAACCGCACGCGCGATCTGCTGATCATTTGTAATGTCGAGCTCAACTGGCACCAATTTTCCGGCGTGCTCGCTTACTAAATTTTGTAGTTTAGATGTGTCGCGGGCTGCAATATAAATTTTGCTTGCCCCTCGCGAAATTAGATTTTGTACGAACGCCGCACCAATTCCTCGATTCGTCCCTGTAACAAATACAACTGCCCCTTGAATTTTCATACATTCCTCCGTATCTCTAGTTTTTCTTTCGACCTCCCGACCCAACCAAGTTGGATCATATTCAGGAAGCGGTATTGCGGCTAATAAATCACGAGTATACCGACTCTGCGGATTATCAAATAGCTCCGCAGTCTTACCGAGCTCCTCTTGCTTCCCTTCTCGCAAAACTAAAACATGGTCACAAAGAACACGAACTACCGACAAGTCGTGACTAATAAATATCAAGGATCCATCTTCGCGAAGCTCTCGCAGTAGCGCCAGGATTTGAGCTTGAGTGGATACGTCCAACCCAGACACAATTTCATCCGCCACGATCAGTCTAGGTTTGGGGGCAATAGCGCGAGCAATACCAACGCGCTGCCTCTGGCCACCAGAGAGCTGATGAGGATAGCGAGAGAGATAACTCCTCGGCAAACCAACTCTATCTAACAGCTTGCCTGCATGAGTCAAAGCAGCAGATTTCGAGGTTTCAATAGAAAAATTCATTAGGGTGTTCGAGATAATTTGCGCAATCGTTTGCCTGGGATTCAAAGCAGATAACGCATCCTGAAAAATAAACTGAACCTTGGAACGAAAGGGCCCTAGTTCATTCTCACGCAAGCTGGAGATATCCACACCTTCAAATAGCAAACTTCCCCGACTCGGTTGGTAAAGACGTACGATCGTTTTTGCCAACGAAGTCTTACCGGAACCACTCTCCCCAACGATGCCCAGAGACTGTCCAACATCAATCTCAAAATTGATCCCATTAAATATGTTTACAGGTATGCCCTTCGACCAAAACCAAGAGTTCGCAGTATCCCGGAGGGATAGCGACAGATCTCTTACTTGTAAAAGCATGCCTCGGCCCTTTTATCCCAAGATAAAATTGTATTACCCATCTCGGTCACCAAACGATCAGATACAGGCTCAAGTAAGTCGCCAGGTCGATCGTAACGCGGCGTAGCTGATAAAAGTGCTTTTGTATATACGTGAGAGGGATTGCTGAATAACGCATCAGCCTCCTGAGTCTCCAGCACTTGTCCTCCATACATCACGTTAACGACGTCACAAATCTTTGAGACAACCCCTAGATCATGGCTGATAAAAAGCATCGATGTTCCATGACTCGATTGCATCCGCTTTATCAATCCTAAAATTTCTTTTTGGACCGTCACATCAAGGGCAGTTGTTGGCTCATCAGCTATAACCAAAGAGGGATTGCATGCAAACGCTATCGCGATGAGTACTCGCTGGCGCATACCACCTGAAAGTTGATGAGGGTAGAGCTTCAATACTTTTTCTGGGTCATGGATTTGCACTTCCGATAATAAAGACACTGCTCGCTTCGTCGCATCGCGGGGTTTTAGCTTCAAATACCGAATTAAAATATCCGTCATCTGATCATTAATTCTCTGAACTGGATTTAGTGCCGTCATCGGATTCTGTGGAATGTACGTCACCTCATTACCCAGTAAAAAAGGTCTTGAGTCCGTATTTAGGTCCGAAATTTTGGACCCACAAAAATGAATTTCTCCACCAAAAACTCGCGATCCTTCCGGCGTAAAACCAAGAATCACCCGGCTCACCATGGTTTTTCCAGCACCAGATTCTCCGACTAGACCTACAATTTGGCCCTCGCCAATCGAGAGATTAGCCTCCCGCAAAATCCACGTTGGCGGTTTGGAATCAATCCCAACAATTAAATCCTTTATCTCAAGAATATTTTTCATGCTCTCAAAACTGGGTCTATGCGCTTCCGGACAGAGTCACCGATTAAGTTAAATGCCAGAACAACAACGACAATACAGAAAACTGGAGCACCCATTAACCACCAAGCCTGATTAACATAGAGCCGACCCTCCTGAATCAACCCACCCCATGTGGGAATGTGTGACGACGACAAGCCAACGAACGACAAAATCGCCTCCACCACAATTGCAATACCCATCTCAAGCGTCAATAAGGTGACTAACAAAGGCGCAATATTCGGAAAAACTTCTTTTATCAAAATCTTCAATGGAGAAAGTCCACCGATGATCGCGGCGCTGACATAGTCCGATGATTTCTGAACGATCGTTTCAGACCTCACTACCCGACAAAACCTAGTCCAGTCGATGATAATAATCGCTACTATTACCGTCTCGAGGCCTGGCCCAATAACCGCGGCTAAAACAATACACAGCAGCACAGACGGAAAGCTCATCCACGCATCTACAAGTCTAGAGATAAGTGCATCCAATACCCCGCCAAAATATCCCGATAACAGACCAAGGACAACACCAATCAACGCAGCAAAAAATGATCCAATGACTGATACATAAACGGCAGCCCTTGCACCAAAAATTATTCGAGATAATAAATCCCGACCGAGACTATCGGTACCGAGAAGATGCTCTGGAGTCCCTCCCAGCAAAAATGGCGGAAGAAACGAGTTCTTTAGGTCCTGAACCATGGGATCGTACGGCGCGATGATCGGCGCAAATAGCGCCGCAAACCCAAGCAACACAATTACCAGAACACTGAATGAGGAAATTTTGAATACGCTCGTAGTCGGCATATCTTCAGCGGCCTCGCAATCGCGGATTAATTAGCGCATAACTCAAATCAACCAATAGATTCGTAACAACAAACATGGTGGCAAAGGTGAGAATCAGACCTTGTATGAGCGGGAGGTCACGCTGCACTACTGCAGAAATCGCAAGATTACCTAAACCCGGATACGAAAATATGTATTCAACAAGAACGGTTCCCCCAATTAAAAAAGCGAATTGAACTCCGGATAACGTAATCGTCGGAATTAAGGCATTGCGGAGTGCGAACTTCGTGATCACCTCTAAACGAGAGTAACCCTTGACCTGCGCAAGTGTTATGTAATCCTGGGACATAGCCTCCGATAATGATCCACGTAGCACTCTGGACAAGGAAGCGGCAAGCGGGAATGCCAACGCAAACGACGGTAACGCTAAATGTTCAAGTAGATCCCAAACCACATCCAGTCGAAACGTAAAAATAGCCTCAAAAAAATAAAAGTTTGTTATCGGGTCGAACGAGAGCGAGGGATCCAATCGTCCTGTAATTGGAAACAATGGAAGTATTACGCCGAAGAATAATAGGAGTAGTAGACTCCATAAGAAGTCCGGAATCGCTTGCGCAACCCCAGTAAAAGTATCTAAAACTCTCTCGACAAGTGTGTCCTTGTATCGAATGGCAGCGACCGATACGGTAACCGCTAAGAAAATCGCCATCCCCATTGAGAGGATAACAAGCTCTAAAGTCGCGGGTAAGCGATTGAGTATTAGCTGCCCCACACCAAGTTTTAAACTAATGGACCTTCCCAAGTCTCCTTCTGCGATGCCATTCAGCCAAATCAAAAATTGATCGAGGACAGGTTTATTGAGCCCATAAATTTCGCGCAAATTTTCGATGTCGTCTGGCGAGGCTCCTGGTGGAATCATCATCGATATCGGATCACCGGGGACTATCCGCATTAAGACAAATACGATAACAGCGACGCAAAAAATCGTCGGAATCGCAAGTAACAACCTGAGCATTAGATAACGGCCAAACATATTCAAAAGTTCAGACGATCAATAGAGCAATCAATGGTAGCTTTCAAAAAAGAAAGAGTGGAGGCAAGCTCCACTCTCCAATCTAGTCGTTCATCAATATTACTTACGCCGACTTAATATTTTGAGGCAGAATGAATCCCGCAGTGTGAGCGGTGAAAGATAGGCCCGAGCGATACACCACTGGCTGCGAATATTGCAGCAGCGGAATCACTAAGCCCTCGTCTGCAATGTAACGGTCGACATTCTTGTATCCCTCGATTCTTTTCTCCTCATTTGGTTCCCCCCAAAGTGGGCCAATCAATTTGTCGACCTCAGGACTCTTGAAAGCCGAATGTGGGGAGTAACTAAACATCGCAAAGCCAGTCGAAGTTGAGGGATCACCTATCGAGTTACCCCAGTTATAAAACGCGGCAGGCGCAAGTTTGTGTTGCATTCGCAACTCGAAGTGTTTAGCGATTTCATAAATCTCTATCGACGCCTCAATACCTACTTGTTTCCACATTCCTACAATAGCCTCGATCATTTCATAATCTTTCGGCTTATAACCTCGCGTAGTTTGAATAGTGAATTTGACAGGATTCGAAACCGAGAAACCCGACTTCGCTAAATATTTCTTGGCTAACTCTGGATCATAACCAACAGTCGTAGTCGACTCAAAAGCGTCGTATTCTGGAGCTTGTAAGGTATCGATTGGTGTTCCAAATCCAAGAAGCAAATCGTTGACGATTGCTTTTTTATCGATCGCGTGATGCATAGCCAATCGAACATTTTTATCGAGCATTGGCTCTCGGTTTGAAATGAAAATCATACCAATATCGGAGACCGGATAAGACTGTCCAGAGAAACCTTTGCTCGATAGCCGATTAAACTCTTCATAAGGAATTTGAAGAGTAAGGTCAGATCCACCACTCTCGATCTCTGCAACCCGGGCAGAGGCATCGGGAACCATCTTAATGACAACCGTCTCAAATTCTGGCTTGTCACCCCAGTACTGCGGAAACGCCTTGAGGCGGACATACGCGTTCCTCTCGAACTTTTCGACCATGTAAGGGCCACTGCCAATCGGCTGTTCCTCCCATGCCTCTGCTCCCCTCTCTAGGTACGCCTTCTTCGGCATGACATAGCCCGTGAGGAACGACATCCACTTGAATAATGTAGGCTCAAACTCCTTAACGTCGGCCGTGATCTCCTGCCCGGAAATACTGAAGTTGTTAATCTTGCTCCAAACAAATTGAATCGGATTACCACTATCTGGGTTCGCGGCCCGCTCAAGAGACCACACAACATCTTCGGGTGTCACTGGACTGCCGTCGTGCCAAAATGCATTTTCCCGAACTGTCATTTTTATTTTTGTGCGGTCCTCATTCCAGCCCCACTCGGTCAATAATCCAGCTTTAAAACTGAGATCTGGGTTTTGATCTATGAAGCTATCGAAGACAGCTTTGTAATACGTCTGGATTGTCGGATTCACCGAAGATGGTCCAGTCGTAGGATCCCAGGAAGGAAGTGGTACGTTATATGCGATCGATAGTACGTCGCTTCCCTTGCTACAACCGGAGAACAAGACCGAGCCAGCCAGCGGGGCAGCAGCGGCTATCCCCGAAATTTTTAAAAATCGACGTCTATCAAACTTATGCATTTATCTACCCTACCTTGAAAATATAATTTTTTGAATTAACCTACCCCAGTTGCTGAATCTAGGTATAAGCGGTTACTTTGTCAAGAACCCATTGGTAGAGCACCGAATAAGCGAAAAACTTATTTTTTTGGAAGAGAGAAATTTCAGGTATAAATGAACCCATAATTAAAGTACTAATCGGAGAAAAAGATGGCTGGTCAGTGGATTGAGGTCCCCGCTTCAGATGGGGGAAGTTTCAAAGGTTATTTGTCGGTACCCTCTTCGGGTAAGGGGCCAGGAATCGTACTTTGTCAGGAAATTTTCGGTGTTAATCAGTACATTCAAGATGTCGCTGATTATTACGCTGAAGAGGGTTATGTTGTATTAGCTCCAGACTTATTTTGGCGTATCGAGCCGGAGATCCAACTCGGATATACAGAACAAGATTGGAACCGAGCATTTGAGTTATTTCAGCAATTCGATACGGACGCTGGGGTGCGAGACATCACAGAAACGGTGAAAGCGCTCAGGTCGAGGCCAGAAGTTGTAGGCAAGGTGGGCGCCCTTGGTTTTTGTCTTGGTGGTCGACTCGCTTATCTGTCAGCGGCTCGTGCTGGAGTTGATTGTGCGGTTGGTTACTACGGGGTCACGATTGACGAGTACTTGGAGGATGCAAAAAAAATAAAAGTACCGCTTGTTTTGCATTTTGCGGCTAATGATAAATATGCGCCAATGGATAAGGTCGAAAAAATTCGTGACGCCTTAAAAGTAACACCGGCGAGTGAAATTTACATTTATCCAGAGGTTGACCATGCTTTTGCGAGACCGCAGTCAGAGCACTATCACAAGCCATCTGCACTCATGGCGCATCACCGGTCGATAGCATCTTTCAGAAAAACCATGGGGCCACACTTTGATTTCTCCTCACTTTGGGACAAACACTGCGAGTACGAGTTTGCTACGCGAGATGTTGATGCGACTATGGGAACCATGGTGTCTGAGCCGTATGTTAATCACATCCCAACCATGACGGGTGGAGTCGGACACGACAACCTCAAACGTTTTTATAAGCATCACTTTATTCCTAAGTGCCCGCAGGACACGTCTCTAATTCCCATATCTCGAACAATCGGAGAAGGTATTGTCGTTGATGAAATGTTATTTTGCTTCACGCATGACATCGAGATTGACTGGATGCTTCCAGGAGTAAAACCGACTGGAAAACGAGTAGAAATTCCGCTTGTGGCGATCGTGAAGTTTCGCGGAGATAAGCTCTACAACGAGCACATATACTGGGATCAGGCTTCGGTGTTAGTGCAAATCGGCGTATTAGATCCAACCGGTTTACCGGTCGCAGGAATCGAAACCGCTAACAAACTTGTAGACGAAACCCTACCGTCCAATACGCTAATGCAAACGTGGGGTAGCAGTGAAGGCTTAGATTAGTTACCGATCCAACGAGCTTCTTGATCTGGGTTCAGCCACAAGCCTTCCACAACCAATCGTCTTCCTTGGTTCCGAGTTCTGGCTTGTGGTACTCCTCACCCCCGGTGGAACGGTGATCATTTTGATCGTTTGGCCCTTAATGTTTCGGATATCGACTAGAGAAACCGTGAGCTCCTTCGAGTCGCATCGAGCACGAAAACTAACTTTTCTGGAAACCATCGATTGCGGGCGCACCGCCTCTGGGTCCATAACTCGAATAATTACGTCGAATAATCGTTCGCCATTCGAGTCCCTTACCGACTCTACATAGAAGCGCGAGATCTCGTTCTCATTGACTTGCGAAAAAGATTCGATCGAGTACGTTTGGGCAAAGCTTACGCCCGAAAAAATTGAGATGAATAAAACAGCGGCTAATTTCATTTTCTGTAACCCCAGTATTTTCATTTTTCTGATTACAACGTTTGTCTCCAATATCGACAAAAAGTTGCCTATCCTCAGCGCCAAGTTAAATCCTTACGACCTAGACCTCTACTCCCTTGCCGGTACCTCGATAAAGGATCTTAAAGGACTCTGAGGCGCTTAGTTTGTGAGCCTCGATTTCGTTAGAACCCATAGTCTCTTCCGGTATAGGCTCCTGGATAAAGTGGTCGAAATTATCCTCTCCTTTTACTATGGTTGCATAATCACGCTCACCAGATATTTGCCGCAGGTGGGTAGGAATATAGCGAATCGCTAGACCAATACGACGATCAGCACTGAGATTTGGCTCAGAGCCATGAACCGTACGGACATGATGTAAAGAAATTTCACCCGGATTCAACTCGAGCAACTGCGAAGCTTCCGGTTGTGAGTTCCAGTCCACTACCTGCCCTCGCGTTAATAAATTTTTTTCCTCAAAAGTATCCTTATGTGGCAACTGATCGATAAGGTGGCTACCAGGAATCATCTTCATCGCACCACTTCGAATATTGCTAGGGCTTAGCGCTAACCAAGCGGTCACTACATCCGGTGTTGAAAGCCCCCAGTAAGTGGAGTCTTGATGCCAAGATATAAACGTCTCATCCCCAGGCTCTTTAATGAAAAAATTGGTACCCCAGACCAAAATATTTGGACCTAAGATCGTTTCAACTGCACCCAGAATATTTGGATGGCGCATCAACTCGTTCACCCACGTAAACACGAGGTGGGGCTTGTTTCTGAAAGCGGTTTTCATGACGAGCCCGTGCGCATCTTCAAACTCTTCAAGCGAGCTCCTGTAACGACCAGCCTCAACAGAACTTAATACGGGTAACGGACTTAAAAATCCATCGACGCGATATTTATTGAGTTGGTCAGTCGATAACATTTGCTGAGAGATGTAAGAAATAATTTAACTATCAGGTGAAGTATCTATTACGAAGTTCGATCTGATTTTCGTATATCGAACCCTGCCGCACCGCTGGGGGTAGCGGCATGCGAATTGGCACATCCTCGGACCGTGGCTCAATCGTAGATGCGCCACAGATCATCCTGCTATCGAACTCTTCGAGCGAAGAAAACCTCAACAGCGGCCACGCATCCGCAGCCGAGCATTCATACAACAACAGACGACGCGGTTTGAGAGACGTATTACTTTCAGAACCATGTATCAATCGCACATGATGAAAAGAGCAATCACCCGCTTGACCAGTACATCTAACCGCACTATCAAAATTCACATCTGACGCATTTTCAGGATTTATCGCTCCACAGAAAAATCCGTCCTGATGATGATCCCAAACCTTTGGCTGGTTGTGGCTACCAGATATCGCGAGCATTGGGCCGTTATCATCAGTGATGTCATCTAGCATCACACCAACCGCAAGTACATCGTCGTTGGTGTGAGGGTAAAAAGCCCAATCCTGATGCCACTCTACGGCGGCACCGTCGCCTGGTAATTTCATGTTGAGTTTCGATCCATGTAACCGGACGTTAGGTCCCAACAGATTGCGAAGACACTCTGTCATACGCTCGGAATTAACCAGGTCCCAAAAAATCGAGTCCCACTTATGCGGAGTCTTGATGCGCCGCACGTGGGGCTGTTCCGGTGTATGGTTTGGCTCTAAATCATATATTTCATTATGCTCTTTGATGTCCGCGCTTTGAGCTATTAGATTATCCACGACATGATTTATGCGTCGCAGCATTAACTCATCAACGACTGACTTAACGACAACAAACCCGTCTTCCTTGTATTTTGACAACTGCTCTGTCGAAATCAATGCCCACCCCGCTCTCTGAAACTCGCTCACGCCTATTGCTTACCATCCTTACATATGAGACTTTATACCAATCTGCAAAAACAACAATCGTACGAATAAAGCAGATCGAACCATCAACATGTTTTGGAGGAGGAGATTATGTTTAAGAAGTTTGGAGCAGTCGCCGCTGCAGTAGCATTAGGCTTCGGCGCAGTATCTGCTTTTGGAGGAGCGACGGATCCGCTGTCTGGTCCGATAAATGATGATCCAATAAATAACAAGTGGGCACCATCAAAGTATTGGGGCGCAGGTGATAAGGCAGGTAGCGCCAATCACATGAAAAACTCTGCCAACATTAAGCGCGCTTTGGCAACTATCAAGCAGTTTAAGGCTATCAGTGTTGGTAAGTACTACCACAGAGAGGCACCGGCGTTCGGACCAAGAGGTTGGAACATGACCATTCCTGGAACTCCTACTGGCGGACCATTCGGAGCAAACGCGCTGATATACCATGACGAGCTCGTAACGACCGAGATCGGACAAATTCAAACTCAGTTCGATGGGCCTGGACACATTGGTGTAAATACGTCGAAGGGTCTATACATGTACAACGGCTTCAACCCTATGAATCCTGAGAACGGATACGAGCGTGGGGCTGGAGGACGAGTAGTCGGTATGGGTGACGCTGGCGTCGAACATATTGGCGAACTGGGATTCGTTTGCCGCCTCGTTGTACTTGATGCAGTAGCCTACAAAAAGAAGATCGGGCAAATTTCTGCTAGCGAGGAAATGCTACCTATTCCAAAAACATCTGCTGATGTTGGCGGAATCGTTACAGCCGATGACATTGAGGGAATCCTAAAAATGCAAGGCTTAGGCGCAATCCAGTCTGGCGACTGCGTGGCAGTTCACACCGGACAAGGTAACACCTGGAGCAATGATCGTTACAAGTCTATGTCTTCAGACGAGAGAGCTGCAGCTCGTGCAAAGTTTGCGCAGGGTGAGCCTGGATTTGGTTACAGCGCTTGTAAGTACATGGGTGAGAGGAATATCGCTCTAACCATGGGAGATACTTCAGCTAATGACGCTCAGCCAGGAAACGAGGTTGAAGGCTGGGCTGTACCTTGTCATACCGAGCTACAGGTTCAGCTTGGAATTTGGAATCTTGAGAACGTAGATACAAAGTCTCTCGTAGATGCCAAAGTGTATGAGGGCGCGTTCATCTGGTCTCCACTAAGAATCATTGGTGGAACAGGATCGCCAGGAAACCCGATTGTGATTTACTAAGAATTAAAATTAAGTTTTACAAATGGATGGATGGCTGAGCGTGTAGCTCAGCCATTTTTTTACACAACCCTCAACCCTACGGAACCCAATCTCTCGATTTCCACCTCGGCAACATCACCAGCATTTAGCCACTTCGTCTCCACAACACTTCCGAGGGTAACGAACTGTCCTTTTCTAATATATTGCCCACGCGATAAGAGCGATTTGGCAAGCCAAGTGAGTGCATTTAATGGGTCGCCCATGATGAGATCCCCTTGACCCTCTCCCTCTAACCTCCCATTAATTTTTGTAGTGCCTCGTAAGCTTCTGAGATCTAGGTTCCTCCACTTTTGCAATGGCGCCCCAAGCACACACCCACAGTCAAAAAAATTATCTGCAATAAGCGTTGGCACTCCGATCGTTCGGTAATCTTCGTATCGGTCATCCACTATCTCCATGGACGCCATGACCCCACCAACTGCTCGAGAGAGCCATTCTGCATCACCAACTAAATCCGGATCAGATAGATCACACGTCAGAACAACAGCGATCTCACACTCGATCCCCACCTTCACGAATCCCGTTCGCGGAACTACCGCCACGTTTTTGACCACAGTAGAACGAAATACTTCGCCAGCACAGGGATTCGGGATCTCAAGAAATTTTTGCATGACTGGGGTAGTGCACCCTATCTTGTAACCTGCAAGCGGCCCCAAATAAAAACTCAATAATTCACCAACCCCACGTTGAAGTGAATATCCCTCAACTTCATTTCTTGGTTGCATAGCACCGGGCAATTTTTTGATCGGGTTGAGTCCTGATCGCTGGTCTACCAGCAGTTTCGCCGCAGCTCTTAGATTAAGTTTCTTCATAAGATAATTTCACCCTTCAAATAAGTCCAAAGGTCTTGACTTTTTTGCCCTGAAGAACAGAATGCTTAGTTGACTCGCCCAATATGTTCAAAACCAAAAAGGCGGGAATACTACAGAAAAAATTGGAACGCCCTTGTTCCCGTGGGAATAGCGTACCAAATCAAGGAGGAGATTATGGCAGGAACTACATTAAGTGGCTGGGATACCAAAACAGCCGTAGCATTAGTCGCAGCGGGAGCTCTTGTGGTGGGCCTCTCCGGTTGCGGAAAAGGCGACGACCAAGGGGATAGCGGATCGTACGACACGTCGGGCAAGAGTTCAGCTGAGGTTGCAGTAGAGGCAGCGAAACCATTGTGCGCTGATGGCAAGACAATCACGATCGTTTGGGAGGCTGGACTTCAGTCACTCGACCCGATCAAGTTCTCCGGTCCAAAATGGACTGAGGCTACCGGATGTAAGGTTGAAGTCGTAGAAGTACCAACTTCCGAAATGTTTACGAAAATCGCACAAGATTATCGCGCAGGCTCCGGTGCCTACGATGCACTTAACGTAATTCCTGCATGGATGCCTGACCTCGTTCAGATGGGCGCCTTGGAAGAGCTCGATGGCCTCGTCGACAAGTACGGTTACCGCGGTGAGCTACAGAACATCGCAGCTACCTATCGTGACAATCAGATGACCGTAAATGGAAAAATTTACGGGTTCCCAGATGACGGCGATGTGTTCTTGATGTACTACCGCAAAGATATTTTTGCTCGTCAAGATCTCCAAGATGCTTACAAGAGCAAAACCGGAAAAGATTTAGTGGTCCAACGACCTGGGAGGACTTCATCTCAGTCGGGCAATTCTTAACTGGTGCGCTTAAGAACGAGGGAACGTTTGGAGCCTCCATGTTCCGTGAGCCAGGATATGGAAACTTCATGTTCCAGGAACGCTTCAGAAATGAAGGCGGAAAGTTCTTTGATGGAGACATGAAAGCGACTGTAAATAGCGCGGCTGGCGTGAAAGTCTTCAACGATTGGCTGACAGAAAACAAATTTATGGCCAAAGGTGTAGAGAAATTTGGTTTCGTGGAGAACTTGGCTGAGTTTGTTCAAGGAAAATCTGCGATGACCATCTCTTGGCCACCTTACGGAAGATTTGCAGCTGGATACCTTGAGAATGAAGAGGCTTTGAATTGGGTTCCAAAAACTCAGATCGCTGGAAAAATCGGTTATGCACTTCCACCTGGGGGACATCCTGAGCTAGCGGCCGGATTTGCTCTATCAGTTGCTTCCGGATCAAAAAACAAGGAAGCCGCATATCTATTTATCCAATGGCTAAATAGTGAAGAGATCAGTAACCAACGTGTACAACTTCCTTACGCTCTGAGAGATCCTTTCAGAAATTCTCACTTTGAGAACGAGGGCTATAAAGCACTTTGGCCTGATGCGAAAGATTACTTAGCTGCTTTAGGGGATGCTGCGCAAACCGGTTTACTCGATTTGTCTCTCATCCAGACAGACAAGTACGAAGAGGCTCTTCGTCAGGGTATTAGCCGACTCTGGGCAGGGGATAATCCTCAGAAAATCCTTGATGATGTAGCAGCTGAGTGGGATAAGATCACCGCAAGCGTTGGCACTGATAAACAGAAAGCTGTTTACGAGAGCTGGGCAGCGAAATCTGGCGCTTATCCAAACTAATTTTTCGTAAATTAGTTTCACTTATGACCTTAGGGGTCCTCTGGTAGGGCCCCTAAGTTTTTTTTAGAATCGAAAACCAGAGCTTCACAACTTTTAGCAACACATTGGGATTCAAGTGAGATAGCCGTATGAAAAACAAACGACCTCTATCCCAGCTGATATTGGGCGATCGTGGATTTAAGTATCAACTGATTGCGCCCTCAATTTTTATCCTTCTATTAATCGGAATTTTCCCACTCATTTACACCCTCTTGGTGAGTTTCCAAGGTATCACTATGATGGAAAATGATACGAGCTTCCATGGGCTGCAAAACTATATCGCCCTTGGGACTGATACCCGACTTTGGGAAGCACTTCTGCACACGATTATCTTCACGTGCATCGCGCTACCGATTGAACTGCTACTTGGCCTACTGATGGCACAACTGTTCATCGATAAGTTACCAGGCCGGCAGATTTTCGTTGCGTTATTAGTTCTTCCGGTGGTGGTAGCTCCGGTCGTTTCAGGGGCAACCTGGTCGTTACTACTCGATACCCGCTTTGGCCCCATCAATCAAATCTTGGGTTGGTTTACTGGTGAGGAGGTGACACTTCTCTGGACAATTAACCCCGATCTCGTCTATCCGTCAATATTGGCCGCAGAAATTTGGCAATGGACACCCTTTATGTTTCTACTGCTGCTTGCTGCACTATCAGCGGTTGATAAATCTCAGTTAGAAGCGGCGTCAATCGATGGCGCCGGTTACTGGACAACGTTTTTTAAAATTGTGCTGCCGGCGATTTGGCCAGTTATGGCAGTGGCGATTCTCATCCGTGGGTTAGATCTCTTCCGACTATTCGATATTGTTTGGGCGCTCACGAGAGGAGGGCCCGGAACGATGACAGAGACAATATCCATATTCACATACGTGAAAGGTTTTCAACAATTCGAGACCAGCTATACCGGAGCGGTCGCCCTCCTGATCATCGTATTACTATCAGTGTTAGTTATCACCGCGCTTAAGAAAGTAGAGATCGCAAGATGAAAACGAGCCATCGAAAAAAAATCAAACTCGCATTTCGTTTCTTCGCGGTAATTGCCTTAACGATCCTATTCTTATTTCCGATTTATTGGCTCTTTATGATTTCTTTCAAGACCGCCAACGAAATTTATGCTTACCCCCCAGTATGGTGGCCGGAGACCCTACAGCTAAGCAACTATCGTGTTCTTTTCGAAGATGGTGATGCAGCGACGGTTGGAAATAGTTTGATTGTCGCTGGAGTCAGCACTATTTTTGCAATGATTCTTGGGACAATTTGTGCCTATAGTCTGGCGCGATTTAAAACGGGTGGAGAACATTTGGCAAACTGGATCATATCTCAGCGAATGATTCCGCCCATCGCAATCGTATTCCCTGTGTTTCTTCTCTATGTTTGGTTTGGAATGGTCGATACTTATTTCGGATTGATCTTACTTTACACGGCATTTAATCTACCTTACGTCATTTGGATGATGCGTGGGTACATTATGGACATTCCCATTTCCCTTGAACAAGCAGCGTTAGTAGATGGTTACACGCGATGGCAAGTTGTCTGGAAGGTGATCTTTCCGATGTGCCGAGCAGGGCTTTTTGCGACCGCAATCTTCACCTTCGTGTTCGCATGGAACGATTTCATTTTCGCACTCGTCCTAACGCGAACAGATGTAGCGACGTACACCGTTCAGGTCACGCATTACTTTGGCGGTCAATCTAATTTTTGGGGGAAAATATCGGCAATGTCCGTACTCGGCACGTTACCGATATTTTTTATTGTTGCGTTCATGCAAAAGTATCTGGTGCGAGGAATTTCTCTTGGGGCAGTGAAGGGATAAACCGAACCTTAATCATTTCTGGGAATGTAGGCGAACACGTATGGCAGATCTAAGAATAAATTCTCTTCACAAATATTATGGGTCGATGCACGCGGTAAAAGGCGTTGACTTGGAAATCCCAAAGGGCGAGTTTACGGTTCTTGTTGGTCAATCTGGTTGCGGCAAGAGCACGTTACTGAGAACCATCGCGGGGCTTGAAGACATTGATGAGGGCTCGATAGAAATTGATGGCGAAGTCGTAAACGACATTGCGCCGAAGGATCGTGATATAGCGATGGTTTTCCAGAATTATGCGCTGTACCCTTATATGACAGTGTTTGACAATATTGCTTTTGGACTTAGGGCGCGCAAAACACCAAACGCAGAAATTGAAGCAAAAGTAGCTGAGGCGTCTCGCATGCTATCGATCGATCATTTACTTGAGCGCTACCCGAGGCAACTCTCGGGAGGGCAACTACAAAGGGTCGCAATCGGCAGGGCGATCGTTCGGCAAGCGAGAATTTATTTATTCGATGAGCCACTATCGAATCTAGATGCGCAATTGAGAGACGAGATGCGGGGTGAAATTAAACGTCTGCACCGAGAGCTTGGAAAAACCATGATCTACGTGACGCATGATCAAATCGAAGCAATGACAATGGCGGACCGCATTGTTCTACTGCGAGATGGAAAAATTGAACAGCAAGGAAGTCCGCTTGACTTGTACGAACGTCCTGCAACCAAATATGTAGCAGGATTTCTGGGTTCGCCGTCAATGAACTTTATTGATGGCATAGTTACTGAGAATAAAGTCACGATTAATAACTCGAACCACTCGCTAGATATCCCTGAGCAAATAAAAAATAAATTAACTTCGTATGCGAACAAGCAAATCATTGTTGGGATCAGGCCTGAGCACTTTAGCCGAGCAGACATTGCCAATCATCAGCAGCATTCAAAACTTTCAGTAAACATAGAACTCGTTCAACCCACTGGGTCCAGATCCTATGTCACGTTCAGGCTCGGTCAGAACTCTGCTGTGGCTGAGTTAAGGCCACAAGATCTGTTAGGACATAACACGACGATTGAACTCAGCGTAGACATGAGTAGAGTTATCTATATCGACCCGATAACCGAAATGACAATTTAATCTGGGCAATTAAAATAAAAACTAGCTGCACGGAGAGGAGCAAATCATGAAGTCAGCAAACATATCAAAAGACGTAATGTTGTGTGGGACTACTCAACGGGACGTGGTCGGCCGGATCCTTAAAACTGGACCACTTGAAGTTGAATTTGATAATGGTCAACTTCGCTATTTAAAAATTCATGGTGTGGAAGTGCTGCGGGCAATTGGTTTTTTAGTCAGGGATGAGAACTGGGGGACCTATATTCCGAACATCAAAAATCTCAAGATTGATGAGAGACGGGATGGGTTCTCGATCCGTTTTAAAGCGGTATGCAGTAGGCCTGGGCAAGAGATTTCTTATGATGCAACGATTGACGGCACCGCAGACGGAAACCTCCGATTTACCGGAGTCGCATTACCAAAAACTAAATTCCTAACAGCTCGAACTGGATTCGTTGTTTTACATCCACTTACCGGGGTAGCAGGTCGCCCCGCTCTCGCAAAACATGTATCAGGAAAAAGTGAATGGTCCAAGTTTCCTGCGGAAGTGAACCCAATTCAGCCATTCTTAAAGATCCGGTCACTCACTCACGAGGTTTTACCTGGTTTGGTGGCAACGGTTAACTTTGAGGGTGACACTTACGAGACCGAAGACCACAGGAACTGGACCGACGCGTCATTTAAAACGTATGTTCGCCCACTTGCTCTTCCGTGGCCTTACACACTTCCCGCTGGGAAGCCCGTCGAACAGGCGATTACTGTCACCCTCTCTGGTAAAGCTAAAGGCAAGAGTAGCAACTCGCAGAAAAAAGACATTACGATAAAACTGAAAAAAGCTACGGGTAAAAAGATGATTCCAGTCGGATTTGGAGTGCCCGCAGAGGAAATTTCCACTTCGATAAAAAACCTTAATCTTGTATCCAATGCAAACCCAAAGATTCTGCAATGCCACTTTGACCCACGGAAAAAACACGGTTTAAAAGAATTGATTGGCTATAAAACGATAGCGGATGCGACAAATGCCAAGATTGTTCTGGAAATCGTAGTAAAAAGTATTAAAGGTTTCAAAGGTGAACTGCTTGGAGTAGCACGCTTAGTGAAGCGCGCTGGTTTATCACTAGATGCGGTCGCAGTTTGCCCAGTTGGAGATCTCAAATCTGTCCTACCGGGAGGCAAGAGGCCTCCAGCGCCACCTCTACCTGCTCTATACCGAGCTACGCGCGCAGCATTTCCAAACATTAAGCTCGGGGGCGGCATGTTCTCTTTCTTCACCGAACTTAACCGCAAGAGACCACCAAAAGGACATCTTGATTTTGCGATGAATGCTACATGCCCGATTGTACATGCTGCAGATGACCGATCCGTGATGGAAACCTTAGAAGCATTGCCCTTCCAGATTAAGACCGGAAAAACATTTTTAGGAAAATCACCGCACCGTGTTGGCCCGAGCGCAATTGGGTGTCGTGATAATCCGCATGGCGCCACTTTCACACCAAATCCTAAGAACGAGCGAATTTGTCTGGTGAAAGCAGACCCGAGGACGCGTGGATTGTTTGGCGCCTCGTGGTTACTCGGATACATCGGCACACTCGCTAAAACGAATGTGGAGGTGGTGACTATTGGTTCGACAACTGGTCCATTAGGGGTTATCCACCGAAAGTTTGAAGGTATGCAACCATATTTCAACGCGTTAAAAGGTCCGTCGGTATACCCTGCCTATCACGTTGCAACGGCGTTGATGAACTCCACTGGAAAACGAATAGTTGATATTGAAAACTCAAACGAGAAATCTGTTTTCTCTTTTGCGCTTCAAGACAAAAATGGCGGAATCACACTCTGGGTCGGTAATCTAACGAGTGAACCGCAAAGCGTCACGATCCAAAATGCTAAGCGTAGCCTTCGGGGAAATATTCTTGATGAAAGCAGTTTCATCCGCGCCACACAAAACCCCTTACAGTTCCAAAAACAAATAAAAGATCTTGGAAACAAAATTCGTCTGAAACCGTACGCGGTCGCGACAATTTGTATCGAGTAAAAAAAAACGGCGTCCTCGGACGCCGTTCCTACTTATTGCACATGAAGGGGGAGTGCAAAATTTCAGGCGCAAGTTAGAACATCCATCCTACGCCAAGGTTGTAACGATCCTTCGCATCTGCGGTTTGGAAATCTTGAATGTCAAATTTAGATACGACTTGCGGATGGACGTAAAAATTCACACCAAACGTATAGACCGTTTCGTTGTTATTGGGATCGATTGTGTAACCAGATGCCACGCTTTCTTGCGTGTTGTAGCGGGCATATCTAAAAAATGGAGCCACATCAAGATCACCCTCTTTGTACACATGATAGCCAACCTCACCGTAATATCCATAAAACGACTCTGGCGCAGCCTTGTTACCAGAGATACCAAGTGCGGAATTTATACTAGCGGTGTCGGATAAAGTGCCAGCAGCATATAAAGCCTTCACATCAAGACCGCGGTTCGAGTATTTCAGGTGGGCGTCCCATATCGTTAACGTTGCATCGACAGTTGAAAGCGCTGAGTACGCAGTGTATCCCTTACCTTTCTGGGACGTGTTACCACTCCACACCGTAGCCCCAACCTCCAATCCAAGAATTCCGCGATAGTTCAAGCCGACTAAATATCCGATATCGTTCGCGGCTGCTTTTTGTCCGACTGTTCGCATATCTTTAAAACCGTAACTCGCTCCATTTGTGCTCGAGTATTTACTTGCATCAGGAGTCGTCGTGAGACCGAAGGTATATTCCAATCCACCGATTGTCTTTCCTCTTAAAGATAGACCCAGCTCTCTCCAAGTCGTTGGAATAATTCTTTGCTCTACCTCATTCCGTTCATTTCCGTAGAACACCGGTGGTTCATGGTATTCGTTTGTCATTCCGATCGGAATGATCATCAGGCCCGCGTTTATATCAACCCCAGGTGTAATTTGGTGGGCAATGTACGCCTGCTCGAGTGCAACTTCACCTCCAGAGGTTCCACCTTTGGTCTGTGCGTGCTCAAATTCGATTTCTGAGTACATGCGCGTGCGATCGCTGAACCTGTGCCCCATAAAAATAATGAAACGCTGCATGTCAAACTCATCCCGAGTCGCATCATCGTCATAATTGTTGTAGATGATCTCCCCGTATCCGCCGAATGTCGTATCCGCTAGTAACGAATATTTTGTTGTCTCTGCGCTGGTTTCTCGAATACGTTCTTGATTTTCGGAAATCTGCTGCTCTTGAGTCTTTTGTAGTTCGATTTGAGCTCGCATCAATTCTTTGAGCTCCTGTAACTCAGCCTCTAGTTTGTTAATTCTTTGCTGTAATACTTCGTCCGCATTAGCCTGAATAGGTGAGGAAATGCTAGCGAATAAACAAATAAATAAAAAAATCTTATTACTTTCATATATTTATAAAAAATTAATCGTTTACCCAGCGATACATATATAAATCATAAACGATAATGAGAATGATTCGCAATAAGATTTGAAAATTTTTTATTCAGTTAGCTTTGTTACGAGGCGCAAGGACACATCGGCGATCGATTGAACGAGAGATTCGGTTTCCCCAATAGCCGGAGTAATCTCAATCGCTACACCGGTTTTAGCAGAGGCTTCCGCAACCAATTGGGGGACGTCGCCCTTCACATGGCCCCCGACCCCCAAAAATAATGGCACCAGTACGATCTTTGATACCCCCAGCGCTGCTAAGTGCTCACACGCAGATGACACACTCGGTTCCATGTGATCAAGAAAAGCAAGAGAGACGGGCCCCTCAGCTCCGCGCCGAACTCGATCCAAAATATTTTCAAAAGGCTCTCTCCAACTCGGGTCTCTAGCACCATGAGCCAACAATACGATACCGGTATTTTTTTTTACGTCAGACAAAATTGAGGTCTAACTAATTTCGAATTACCAAAGATTTTCTAGTGCCAAATGCCCAGGTTTCGAACGCCGACTAACCGTATAACCCCGTTCAGTAAACCAATTTCTGGTGTCCTCAACCATCTCTGGGTTTCCGCAGATCATAATTCGGCTGCGCTCTGAATCTAATTTGATTCCCACTTCCCTTTCAAGCTCACCACTCTCGAGCAATGTTGGAATTCTCTCGCTGAGTGCTCCAGCAACCGGCGCTCTGGTCACAACAGGAACGAACTTTAATTTATGGGAAAACTCTCCAAAGTACTCATGCGTTTTCAGTCCATCGATCGTATCCACATAAGCAAGTTCCTTTTCCTCTCGCACGCTGTAGACGAGAACAATATTCTCATAGTCTTCCCAGGTTTCGAGCTCTTGAAGAATACTAATGAACGGTGCCACCCCAGTACCTGTGGAAAGCATCCAAAGATCTTTCCCTTGCTCAAACCTCGAGGTCGTTAAAAACCCATAGTTCATTTTTTCAACTAAAACCTCATCCCCAACCTCAAGCTTCGCCAAACGAGTGGTAAATTCGCCATCTGGCACCACGATCGAAAAGAACTCGAGATGCTCATCGTAGCTTGCTGAAACGATTGAATAGGCCCGCCATACAATCTCGCCATCTTCTTTCTTAATTCCCAAGCGAGCAAACTGGCCTGGGACAAAACGATATCCCGAGAATCGAGTTAACTTAAAACTAAAAAGATGAGGGGTCCATCCCTTAAGTTCGGTTATTTTTTCAGCGGTGTATTTATCTGCTTGACTCATCAACTATTCCAAATATTAAAAACTTTCAAAAATTATTTTCTTAACCCTGTGCCAATAACTGGACAACGTACTCGTTTCGTTGTTCTATGGATCGACCGACTATCGCCTCGTAAACGTCCCCTATCAACAGAATCGCAGGCCCCTGACCCAACTCTTCGGCAGCCTCTTCCAAATCCATCAATCTCGTTGGTACAATTCGGCGCCCGGACAGCGACGCGCTTTCTACAAAAACCATCGGAGTCGCTTTCGAGTAACCTGCGCTCACGAGTGCATCTCTAATCGATGCCGCTTGCTTTGAAGCCATGTAAACCGCAATTGTACCAGCAGACGAGGCGGCCGGTACCCATTCATGGGTACGTTCTCCTTCTCCGACGCGCGGTGTTACAAAAAGAACACTGCGACTGTGTCCTCTCTGAGTTAGAGATACACCAAGATCAGCACTGGCTGCAAAAGCGGCACTGATCCCTGGTACAACTTCATATTGAACCCCACCAGCATCAAGTGCCTGAATTTCCTCCTGCGCCCTACCAAACATCATAGGGTCTCCGCCCTTAAGACGAACAACTTTTGCATATTTGTTTGCCGCCGCTAGCAAAGAGCGATTGATAAAACGCTGCGCCGTCGAGGCATGTCCACATCTTTTACCCACGCTAACTAACTTCGCATGCTTCGCTAACTTAAGCATCTCCGGATTGACGAGCGCGTCATAAAATAAAATCTCGCACTCTTCAATTAATTTTGCGGCGCGAAGCGTTAGCAAATCAACTGCCCCAGCCCCAGCCCCAACAATGTAGACCTTCCCCTTGATAGCTTTCTCTGACGCAGACTTGGTCATATGGGATTTACTCATCGTATGGTGCCTGCCGCAACGGTTCTATTGCTGACTTCATCGATTAAAATAAATGCACCAGTTCCTGGATTTCTCTCAAACGAATCGAACGAGAGCTGAATTTGCGATTTCAAGCTCACGTGTCCAATATCATTCATTTTCATACCGTCGGGGTGTAAAGATTTTTGTAACGTCTCAACATCAACGAGTTGGTTAATGGACTGTAATCGGACTTTTGCAACGTTTGATGTCTGTTTAATGAGATATGTGCGATTTGTATCTAAGGGATCCTCATCAAACCAGCACAACTCCGCATCAAAATCTTTAGAGACCTGACATGCTAGAGAGCCATCCGAGAACATAGCACCTCTTGATATATCTAAATCCTGCTCAAGAAATACAGTGATAGACTCCTGTGCAAATACTGCCTCCACAAATTTTCCAGAAGCATTGAGAAGTTTTTTGACCCGAGATCGGTAACCCCCGGGCTGAACAACCACTTCGTCTCCGACGTTGAGCTGCCCTGAGATAAGAAGTCCTTGATAGCCTCTCGTATCTATGTCTTCAAAACCTGAGTTCGCTCGGATATTTTCTCTATTTAATCGGGTTACACGTTGTACGCTAAATCTCATCGGTTGCACTTCGGTGTCCTGAGCAGCAGGTGCCTTCTCAAGATATTCGAGCAATGTCGGGCCGGAGTACCAATGAAGCCGATCACCCTTCACGGTAATGTTATCGCCCTCTAGGGCGGAAACGGGAATAACATGGATATTAGAAAACCCTACTGAGCGCGCTAACTGACTGCATTCCTCCTCAATCATGCGATAAGCCTCTTGAGAGAACCCCACTTTATCCATTTTATTGACCGCAAATACCACGTGAGGAACTCCTACCCAGTGCGCGAGATAAAGATGTCGGCGAGTCTGAGATTTCACTCCGCTCTCAGCATCAATTAGCACAATAGCGAGATCCGCTGAACTCGCTGCCGTCACCATATTTCGGGTGTACTGCACATGCCCAGGAGAATCTCCCACGATGAATTTTCTCGCTGGGGTCGCAAAGTATCGGTAAGCAACATCAATCGTAATCCCTTGTTCGCGCTCGGCAAGCAACCCGTCCGTTATCAGGGATAAATCAATTTGTTGCATTCCACGTTTTTTTGATGACGCCTCTACCGCACTCAACTGATCCACTTGCAGATTTTTACTATCAAATAATAGGCGCCCAATGAGAGTGCTCTTCCCGTCATCAACACTACCAGCGGTAATAAACCGTAAAAGTCCCGATACTTGCTGTGTATTATTGATTGTCATCAGAAGTACCCTTCTTTCTTACGGAGCTCCATAGCTGCCTCGCTGGTCTGATCATCCAATCTAGTAGCGCCACGTTCCGTGATTTGCGTTTGGGCAGTTTCTAGAATAATTTCATCAATGCTCAGGGCTTTTGATTCAACAGGAGCAGTACAGGTGATGTCCCCCACAGTACGAAAACGAACGCTGAGTCGCTTTATTTCGTCGTCAGGATGAGGCGGAGTCAACGGGGTGACCGGGACCAATGCGCCCCCTTTAATAACAACATCCCTCTCGTGGGAAAAATAAATTTCAGGTAGCTCTATCGCCTCCCTTTGGATATATTCCCAAACATCCAACTCCGTCCAGTTTGAGATCGGGAATGCTCGAATGTTTTCCCCTGGAGCAACCCGGGTGTTATAAATATTCCAAATTTCAGGACGCTGATTCTTTGGGTCCCACTGCCCAAACTCGTCACGAAATGAAAATATTCTTTCTTTTGCGCGTGCTTTCTCTTCATCTCGACGAGCACCACCAATACAAACATCAAACTCGTGTTCACTAATTGCATCGAGTAAAGTCGTAGTTTGGTATTTGTTTCTAGGCTCATTATCATGCCTAAGTCGCACTCTTCCTTGACGAATGGAATCACCAACAGACCGAACCACCAAATTTAAATCGTATTTCCTCGCAATTCGATCGCGAAAATCAAGAACCTCTGGATAGTTATGCTCGGTATCGATATGTAGCAAAGTAAATCGTAACCGCTCAGGGAAAAATGCCTTTAGCGCGAGGTGTAATACCACGGCAGAGTCTTTCCCACCAGAGAACAACAGAGCCGGATTGGTACATTCCGCACCAATCTCCCGAAGAATATGAATTGCCTCTGATTCCAGTGCATCTAAATGCGTCCATTGACGCGCAGCTTGATCGAAGTCTCTGATTTTTTCGAGTACGGCATTCATGCTATTAATTCCTCAGCGTTTCTTGATTAGTCCTGACCAGTCGCCCTTGGTTATCAACGTGCAATCCGCACTCCTTGCTCTCCACATCTTCCCACCACCATCGACCAGCTCTCTCATCCTCACCATCTTGGATTGGCCTTGTACAAGGTGCACAACCAATGCTGGTGTAGCCTTGACGATACAAATCACTAACAGGTACGTCATGCGATTTCGCATAAGCAAATATTTCTTCCGTACTCCAATCAAGTAACGGGTTCAGTTTATGGATCTCATTGGTCGCGTCCCAAGACACCAACTCAAGATCCGATCGTGTCGCAACCGACTGAGCAGAGCGCAGCCCCGTTATCCAAAGTTTTTTTCCTGCTAGCGCACGGCGCAAGGGTTGTACTTTCCGTATATTGCAGCACTGTTTACGGCGCTCCTTTGAATCATAAAAACTATTAACCCCATGTTGAATCGAAAATGTTTCCACTTCCTGCGTATCTGGGAATAAAACCTGAATTGGTCGCTTGTATCTCTTTTGCGCTTGAGACAAGACGTCGTATGTTTGAGGCGGCAAACGTCCCGTGTCCAGAGTAAATACGCCAACATCGATTGCGGCAAGATCGATGAGGTCTAGTAGAACCATATCCTCTGCACTGAGGCTAGTCGAGAATACCGCTGGTTGATATTGCTGACTGAAGTCAACAAGGTTCTGAATGGCCAACTCTACTTTTCCCTTAATGTCCACTGGCAAACCTTATTTTTTTTGATCCAGTGGTCTCCAGCTCAATACCTTCTTGGGCAAGAGAATCTCTGTACGAAAAATTAAACTCTTCGAATGCCTCGAGAGAATCATGAATATCTTGATCCTCCCTTAGAACGAAGCAATTAAATCCGCACTTTTCTAAATCCAGTAGTTGGTCTCTCGTAACATCCCCAATCGCGAAAAGATCACCCTTAAAACCCATACGCCCTCGGATAATCTTCGCCAAAGAATATCCACGACCATCCGTAAATTGATCAAACTGAATGGCTAGCACATCTGGCAATCGAACGAGCTCGGAGAAATCGAATGAGGTTTCCAGCCATGCGCCAATATTTTTTGGGGAGAGCTTAGCCTCGGCGATCGTGTCTAACCAATTCGAGTATGGCAGCAACACGAATCCGCCCTCAAATGCCTCCCCAGACTCCCCGACGATCCGCCACGTGTCAGACACGATTTCTCTATTTCTAATGTACACCGTAAACCTCCTCCTTAAATGGATCGAGGCCCACTCGTCCTACCACTTCAGCAAAATTTTCGTCGGAGGATTCGCGCGTTTTAATATACACATGGATCAATTTCTCGATAACATCCGGAACTTCATCCCGAGGAAAGGATTTACCGATTACCTTGCCTATCGCCGCGTCGAGCCCTTGGCGGCCACCAATCGTAATTTGATACCACTCTTCACCACCCTTATCGACTCCGAGAATTCCGATATTCCCTACATGGTGGTGACCGCACGAATTCATGCAACCGGAGATATTTAGGACTAAATTCCCGATATCGTGGAGATAATCAAGAGATTCGAATCGCTCCTGAATTGCGTTTGCCACTGGGATGGATACCGCATTGGCAAGCGAACAGAAATCACCACCCGGGCACGCAATCATATCGGTTAACAACCCAACATTCGCAGTCGACAAATGAATGCTTTCGAGTGCCTGATAGACGCTCTGTAGGTCCTGTGTTCTTACATGCGGTAGCACTAAATTTTGTCCATGAGTGACCCGTAACTCTCCAAAGCTAAATTGATCCGCCAAATCAGCTCCGGCAACCATTTGCGTGTGAGTAATATCCCCCGGAGCAATACCCGTTTTCTTCAGAGATATCACTGCACATGAGTATCCGTTTACTCGATGAGGAAAAACATTTCGTTTTTTCCAATTTTTAAATTGCTGGGACCCCTCAGATGACTCATTCGCTACAGTTTGACTCGATAACACTTCGAACTCGGGCTTAACAAAACGCTTCTCTATCGATTTGATATCCGCTTCAGTTAGCGATCTGATTTGCTGCTTCGATATCAACCACTCTGCTTCGACAGCATCTGTAAATTCTTCTAGACCAAGCTCTTTTACAAGAATTTTAATTCTCGCTTTGTACTTGTTATCACGACGTCCGAAGCGGTTGTAGACTCGCAAAATCGCGTCTAAATAACTTAATAAGTCCTGCCAACCGAGAAATTCTCGAATGACTTGCCCTACGATTGGGGTTCTACCAAGCCCACCGCCAACATAAACTGAGAATCCAATCTCGCCAACATCATTCCTTCGCGCAAGAAGACCAATATCATGTACTCGTATCGCGGCACGGTCGGTGTCAGCGCCGCTCACTGCAATCTTGAATTTTCTGGGTAAGTATCCGAACTCTGGGTGCAGTGTTGACCACTGTCTAATCAACTCACACCAAACTAGCGGGTTAACAACCTCATCTGGTGCCAAGCCAGCAAATTCATCGGTCGTCACATTGCGAATACAATTTCCACTTGTCTGAATCGCATGCATACCGACCTTAGATAAATCGTCCAGCACATCTGGAACTTGCTCAAGCTTTAACCAATTGAATTGAATATTCTGGCGCGTCGTGAAATGACCATAGCCGCGATCGTACTTTTCTGAAATGTTTGCTAAGGCTCGAAGCTGATGCGAAGAAAGCAATCCATAAGGTATGGCAACTCGTAACATGGGAGCGTGCTTTTGGATATACAAACCATTCTTTAAGCGCAACGGACGAAAGTCGTCTTCGGTAAGTTTACCCGCGAGGAAACGTGTGGTTTGCCCCCTGAATTGAGCGACTCTTTGCTCTATCAATTTTTGGTCATTTTCTCCGTAGATATACATTCCGATGTCCTAAAAAAACAGCTTCAGCCCGACCAAAAATAAAACGGAACCTATGACCCACTGCAACGGCTTCTCCGGTATTCGATGAGCCACAAGACTTCCCAAAACAACGCCCGGTAATGAACCGATTAGCAACGTTAGGAGTAAGTGATAATCAACAGATCCCGATACCGCGTGACTGAGTCCTGCTACAAGGGTCAGCGGAACGGCGTGTACGATATCTGTTCCAGCTAAGTGGTTAGCTGGCAGATGCGGGTAAAGAACCAGGAGTGCGGTTACCCCAATTGCGCCTGCACCAACTGAGGTGAGTGTCACAAGAATTCCTAAGACCGCACCGAGACCTAGCGTGGCAATCAAGATTCGGGCTCTTCGGCCAGTACGCTTAACATCGAAGATTCCCTGGGTAAGCCTTTGAAGCCTAGTTCTGAAAACCAGGGATATCGCAGTAATACATAGCATCACCCCTAGAGTTTTAGTAATTAAACTCGACGACGCACTGTCGATCTGAACAGGCGAGAGGTAGTAAACGGAAGTAAAAATCGCTGCTGGAACGCTACCCAAAGCTAATAGAAAAGCAACCTTCCAGTTAACGGATCCGAGTTTTCCGCGGAATATGGTTCCACCTATTTTGGTGAACCCGGCGTATAAAAGGTCTGTTCCAACAGCAGTGGTAGGCGGAACACCAAACCCCATGACAAGTAGAGGGGTCATCAGCGAACCTCCGCCGACTCCGGATATGCCGACCACAAAGCCCACCAGGAGGCCACTAATTACAAAAAGCAGTTCCATTCGTACACCTTCAACTCAAGGGCACGAATTTTCACCTTTCTCACATATTATTAAAAGGAATATATATTTATATATTTATTTCTATTAGTTATTTAGATAAACCTGAAAGGTGTTGGATCCCATCCTGGAGTGCATTTTGTAACAACATAGAATCAACCCCCATCGCGAACATACGAAAACCCAGATCCCAATAGAGTCGTGCTCCACGCATTGTTAGCTGACATACAAGCGAGAACCTTGTTATGCCGCCTAGCAGCGGCCGCCATCTTTTCTAGAGCGTCCAAATACCTTGGATGATCAAACTGCGCGGGGATACCTAAAAAATTAGTCAAATCAAAATGGCCCAACCATAAAACATCAATTCCCTCAGTTGCCGCTATCTCGTCCACGTTATCGATCCCCTCCTCCGTCTCTATCAGAGCCATAACAAGCGTACGTTCATTAGCAACTTTTACCTTCTCTGATACATTGCCACCCTCGTAATCATCTGAGGCAAAACCAAAAGCCGCCCCTCTTCTTCCGTCTGGAGGATACTTTGTACAGGAGACAATGAACTCTGCCTCGGCCGCGCTACCCACCATCGGCGCCATAATCCCCATTGCCCCCAAATCTAGCGCTCTCGAAATATAGTGATACTGATTGGCAGGTACCCGAGCCATAGGCACGAGATCTAGCCCGCGGCAGAGCGCACACTGTTGCTTAAGGGTCTCGTAACTCGTGCCCGCATGCTCCATGTCGATTAACAGGAACTCTGCGCCTGCGCTTTTTACAATTTGAGGCAACCCAGGAACTAAAAACTCCCAGCCAAATGTCCCAAACACGCCCTCACCAGATAACAACCTTTGCTTGACTGAATTTAGCCTCATCCCGACCTCATCTTATTAATTTTCCCAACGGCCAACCCAGTCAGCATGCTCCAGCACCTGAGCGTTGACCAAATGACCCGGCTTCTTTCCATGAGCTAGTCCCACCGCCGCCTCGAACGCCTTCTCCCCAAGTATTCTCATACACTCATCTGTATGGCAGATCGCATGAGGCGCGACGATCACGTTCTCCATGGATAGAAGCGGATTATTTAACTCAACTGGTTCCTTCTCAAAAACATCAATAGCTGCGCCCATGATTTTTTTTGTTTCTAGCGCCCGAATGAGTGCGGCCTCATCAACCACCGGACCTCTCGAAGTATTTATGAAGTACGCGGTTGGTTTCATTCGAGAAAACTGCGGATCACTCATGATGCCTCGAGTAGAAGAATCCAGCAGACAATTTACAGATACAAAATCGGATCGCTCGAGTAAGTCCTCTAAACTCACCATTTCAACCTCTAAACCTTTTACCGATTCTTGAGAGACATTTGGATCAGTACCGAGAAGCCGCATGTTAAATGGTCTCGCAAGTCTCAAAAGCTCCTCGCCAATGTTCCCCACACCAATCACGCCGAGGGTTCTTCCCATTAACCCCATACCGAGGTAATTACCTTTTTCCAGCCAGCGTCCCTCGCGCACGAGACGATCCTTTAGAAACATCCGATGCGCGAGCGCAAGAATATAAGCCATCACTGACGCGGCGACAGGCCTTCGTACACCCTCAGGGGTAATTGTTAGCATTACGCCCGAATGCGTACAAGCACCTACATCCACAGAGTCGTAACCAACACCAAATCGCGCGATGAGCTTTAGCCTTTTATTCTCCGTTGATAAAGTATTCTCAGTAACGCGCGCACTCATCAAACAAAAAGCATCAAATTTTTCTGCGTGCTCTGGAAGTAACTCTGGGACTTGATCCTCCAAGATCTCCCATTCAACTGCTGGATCATCCAACACTCGCATCGCTTGTTCACCAAAAATCGTTCCACCCTCTTTGGTCAGAACCTCCTTACTGATACCTATGCGAAATTTTCCAGCCATAATATTTCCTATCCAAAATAAAAACTCATGAAGGACACGCTTACATAGAAATACTAAACCCGCCATCAACGGTCAGCACATGACCGTTAACATATGCCGCCTCATTGGATGCGAGAAACACGGCCGCAGGCCCAATCTCCTGAGGAGAGCCCCAACGCCGCACAGGCACCCTCGAACAAACCCATTCACTGAAATCCTTATCGCTTACAAGCGCGGAGTTCATCTCCGTAGAAAAATATCCTGGCGCAATCGTATTTACGGTGACGCCCTTATCCCCCAACTCAACTGCGAGTTGACGACATAAGGCATGTACACCACCCTTTGCGGCTATGTAACCAGAAATGGTCGCCCTTCCAAGCTCTGCGGTGATAGACCCCGTGAAAATAATGCGCCCCCAACTATTTTTTACCATCGAGCGGGAACAAACTTTAGCTAACTCCCAGACAGCCGTTAAATTTGTATTGATGACACGCGTAAAGTCGGATTTCTCAAATTCAGATATCGGAGATCGATGCTGAATGCCAGCATTCGCAATCAAAATATCAACACCTTCATAAAGATCTTCCAACTGTGACACCGCACGATTTAGGGCATCTGAATCGGCAACATCAAAAGGAAGACTCTCAACTCGCAACCCCTCCGCCAAAAGCTCATTAACCTTTTGTTGTAAAAGGCTTGCATCTCTCGCGTTAAGAAATACGTGAGCCCCTTGTTGTGCTAAAGACTTCGCCATTTGCCAACCCAGACCCCTAGAGGCCCCTGTTACCAACGCACGCTTTCCCTCAAGTTTGAACATATACCCCCCGACGATACGTAAGCCTAAAACTCAGCGACTCTACAAACTTAAACTTTTGATCTCATGCGTTACGACGTTACCATAAAAAAACGCTGCATTTAGCAGCGTTTTTCAGTCCTGTTTGAAAAAGACTTTAGTTATGGCTTTATAACAGTCGAACCAGTCGTCTTACGAGCCTGCAGATCGATATGCGCCTGTTTTGCCTGAGAAAGCGCATAGCGTTGGTTTATCTCGATCTTAACTTTTCCAGACTTCACCATGCTAAACACCTCTCGAGCACCGGCCTCAAGGTCCGATCGCTGAGCCGTATAAGTCATCACGGTTGGACGGCTGAGGTAAAAAGAACCCCTTGCAAGTATGTTTACATCGACGTCCTTAACTGGTCCCGAACCATTACCGAATACCGCAAGCAAACCTCTCGGCTGCAAGCATTCTAGAGACCCATGAAATGTATCTTTCCCCACCGAATCATAGACCACTGGAACACCTCGTCCCTTCGTAATCGCTTTCACGCGTTCAACAAAATTCTCGCGAGTATAAACAATCGTATGTTTACATCCATGAGCTTTCGCGATTTTTGCTTTTTCGTCAGAGCCGACCGTGCCAATTACCGTAGCGCCAAGAGCATTTAACCACTGGCAAGCTATGAGGCCCACTCCACCAGCCGCAGCATGGAACAATACTGTCTCGCCCTTTTGAACTCGATATACTCTTCGGATGAGCGCTTGAACAGTTAAACCCTTGAGCATCACTGCCGCAGCCTCGTCATCCGATACTCCATGAGGAATCTTTACCAACTTCTCCTCTGACATAACACGCGCCTCGGAATATGCACCAGGAACACCTCCCGCATAAGCTACGCGATCGCCTACTTTGACGTTCTTGCAACCGGCTCCAACGGCCTCGACGACTCCCGCACCCTCTAAACCAATACCACTAGGGAGTGGCAATGGATAAAGTCCAGAACGATGATAGGTGTCAATAAAATTTAATCCTATCGCCGTATGTCGGACGAGAGCTTCACCCTTACCAGGCTTTCCAAGTACTGCATCTTCGTACGACAAAACCTCAGGACCACCGGTTTTATGAAATTTCACAACCTTCGTCATAACTTCAATCTCCAAAATAATTTAATCAATTTTTCAACGAATAAATTGATCAACAAAATTCGCACCTAAACCGTTACTGTCGTAATGCTGTCGGCACATCTCAATTTTTGAAAAAACATCCTCGTAACCAATCGGCTCTCCCGCCTCGTCAACGTAGATCATAGCTCCATTTACGTTGAACAACGTGATCATCTCTTCGACTCCTTCGTCGACAACTAGCGTATGAACCTCTCCGGGAGGCTCATAAACAAACCCGCCTTCTTGAGCGATCCAATCGTGCTCTAGATATCGCCAATGGCCTTTGATTACAAAACCATACACTGCCATCGGATGACGATGCCGCGAAAGTACTCCAGATTTTCTAACGCGCAACAAATTGAACCATCCACCCGATACGGTATTCAGCATAAGAGGTCTGAACCACACCCCTTGCGCTTGTGGCACCCAAACTCGTTCGTCCTCCGGGATCGCTTTTTCAACGATATCCTTCTGCATACCAACGGCGGATAGCAATACACTATCAATTGAACCCATAGAAAATTACCTCAGGAAAAAATAACCAAGACTTTATCTTTCGCAAACACCGAATTAATTATGTTTACTAATGAATCGTGTTATCTGTGGATAGATGATTTCTCTAAACTTCCTTCCACTAAAAATCCCATAATGCCCGACAGATTTTGCGAGCAGATGTTTTTTATTTTTTTTGGCTATGCCTTCACAAAGAGAGTGAGCTGCCTCCGTTTGGCCATTACCAGATATATCGTCGAGCTCACCCTCAATAGTAAATAGGCAGTATCCCTGATCGCACTAGGATCCACTTTCTCACCGTTAATCACCCACTTGCCCTTGGGCAATAAGAACTGCTGGAAGACAATACGGACCGTATCGAGATAGTAGTTTGCCGCCATATCGAGTACCGCATTATATTCATCGTAGAACTGTCGATGCGCCTCAGCGCTGTCTCCATCTCCCTGCATGAGGTAGTTATAAAATTCCCAATGCGCATTCAGGTGCCGGTCTGGATTCATCGCGAGAAAACTGGCGTGTTGCATAAAACCGGGATAAACCCTCCGAGTGTGTCCAGGATAATTTTGTGGGACACGCATGATCATTTGATTCGCAAACCAGGTATGAGAATGCTCATCTGCGAATTTATTGACCGCGGTGGGACTCCGTCTCGCATCAATAGGCCCCCCATCATGATCATCGATCTGGGGAATGATTCTTCCCCCCTAGAAGCCATGAGAGAAATAGCCGCCAGCACTGGTACAGTGGGCTGACAAACCGACATCACATGCAAATCGGGAGAAAGATGTCGAATGAATTCCTGGACGTATTCGACATAGTTCTCAAGATCAAAATCTCCATCGGCGACAGGCACCATCTTGGCATCAACCCAATCCGTCACCCAAACGTCATGATCGACCAACGCAGTTCGCACTGTATCGCGCAACAACGTAGCAAAGTGTCCAGAAAGCGGGGCGACTATCAAAAGTTTGGGCTGGGAGAACTCGCGCTCTTTCTGAAAATGTACTAACCGACAAAAAGGCTTCTCAAGCGAAACTTCCTGGAGTATCTCAACCGACTCCCCATTGATCTCCACGTCTTTGATATCCCAGTCCGGCTTGTGATAACGCTGCATCAGTCGCGAGAAAAGTTCACTATTCGCTGCGATTGTCCTGCTCACAGGAAATGCCCTAAAAGGGTTGAGAGGGCTGGATACCGATTGCCTGAGAGCATCGGCAAAAAACACAGCAGGAGACATCATTGCTCTTTGAAACTCGTGGAGCGCGTAAAGCATGCAGTTCCTTTCCTGATTGGTTACGTTTATTGTCTCAGAAAACAAACCATCTCGTGAAAACAGCCTCCAAAAATAGCTCGGTGAAATTGTCGAGGGATACGCCAACTAGAGCCAAGGATTCTCTTGCAATAATCCCACTTGCTCACGCAAGTGCCCGATATGTTGCTCCCAATACGCTTGCGTATTAAACCAAGGAAATGCCTGCCCAAAGGCGGGATCACTCCAACGCCGAGCCAGCCATCCCGCGTAGTAGATTATTCTCATCGTTCTTAGCGGCTCCACCAAAATCAGCTCTGATCTATCAAAGGCAGTAAAGTCTTCATAACCACTAAGTAACCAATCGAGCTGTTGAGTGGCCAACTCCTCGTCCCCCGATAACATCATCCACAGGTCCTGCACAGCTGGCCCCATCATAGAGTCATCAAGATCAACGAACCGAGGGCCATCATTAACCCTCCAAAGTATGTTGCCTGGGTGGCAGTCTCCAAGAATACGTTGTGTCTGAAGTCCTTTAACTCGCTTAAAATTCATATCGATCAGATCAAGCGCCAAATCAACTAACTCTGCGTAGATTTTTTAAGCTCGGGAGGAATAAAATTATTAGCAATTAAAAAATTGGCTGCACTCCGACCAAAAACATCTGTGGTCAAATTAGTACGATGACGGAAATATCTCACCGCCCCAACCGCATGAATTCTTCCAATAAATCTACCGCTCCATTGTAGCGTCTCTCTATCCTCAAGCTCGTGCGCTCTACCTACAGATTTTTCAAATAACGCGAAATAGAAATCACTAAACTCAAATAATGTTTTATCAAGCAACCGAAGAGGCGGGATCACCGGGATTTCATTTTCAAATAACTCTTCAGCGAAACTATGCTCCTCCAAGATTTGGCTGGAATTCCACCGGCTAGGACGGTAATACTTTGCTACGTAAAAAATTTCATCACTATCAGCCTCTATACCGATCTGGTACACGCGGTTTTCGTAGCTGTTAAGAGCGAACAAATGACCAGTCGGCCGCAAACCAATGCTCTCCAGAGAATTCAAAATTAGATCTGGCGTCAGTCCCTGGTATGGAGTTTCACTCATGCGGCAGCAGCGTTCGCATCGCTAACGCGGATAGGAACCCGCGTTCACGTCAACAGTGGTTCCAGATATGTACTCTGGACTGTCCGACCCCAGCCAGAATATCGTTTGCGCCACTTCCGATGGCTCACATGGCCTCGAAAAATGTACGCTTTGCATGACTGACTGTTTTCGCGATTCGGGTAACTGATCATACATATCCGTTCGCGTAGGTCCGGGCGCTACTGCATTAACGATGATTCCATCGCTCCCAAACTGACCCGCATAACTTTTTGTGATATTGAGAAGCGCGGCTTTTGTAGCCCCATACCAAAGATCAGGATGCCCAGTAAACGCGGATACAGAACCAACCGATACAACCCTTCCATGCTTACGACCTTGCATCCCTGGGATAACAGCATCCATGAGGGCAACCGGTGCACGCAAGTTGACGGACAAAATTTCTTCGATATGATCGACCGGAATTTTTCCAAGCTCATCGCAATATAAAACCGCAGCATTATTGACGAGGGTATCGATTGGATCCAGATTCCGAATGAGTTTAGGTATCGAGAAAAAATCTCGAAGGTCGAAGATGACTTTTTCCCCAACCACCTCAGATCCAAATTGCTTATCAAGAGAAAGAACCTTCCAGCCCTTATCCCGAAAAAGCTTCGCCGTGGCGAGACCGATACCTTTAGCAGCCCCAGTAACCAGAACCGTTTTCATTTTTTATCTCCAAAACCTCAATTCGACGCACCCTGACACAGCTACTGGACCATACCTTTACCAACTCTAGTGCCAGAATCACCTGTTGCCAATTTATAGTTAATCAATCCAACATCCTCGAGAAATTTACAGACGAACTCTAATATCTCGGACTGTGACTCATAAGGCGCTACCGGAAGAGAAAACTCCTGGTTAAATGTATCGTCAAACGCAGAACTAAGTCTGATTGCTATCTGTTGCTGGTCAACCAAATTAATATCGACATCTGGCTCCCCCGTTTTTAATCGACTAGTCTTCAACGCATTACTTAAAAATAACTGCAACGCAATTTCACGTAGACACCTATATCCCTCGACGATTCCTGAAACTAAAGCTTTTGGCGAGCGCGGAATTCCGAGAACAGTCACTCCTTCCAATTTAAATTGATTAACCAAAAGCTGAGAGAATTCTATGCCCCAAATTCCGACATTCCCAGCAGACTCTCAAAACTCGGGAGTCAGCCCCCGAGATCGCGATTCCACAAATAAATCGGAGATGCGCTTGCTCTCTTCTCGGGTCGACAGCAATGTCGGCAGGATCAAAATTTTTTAAGCTCGCACTAATCTGCGAAAGATCCTCTCCAACGACTAATAAATTTTTCAAGTCAATCGCCTTAAGGGCATCTATGTCAACGAGGACAGGGCAAAGGGAAAAATTTTTGCAATGCCCGAGTATCCCTTTGCCCTCAAAAAAAAACCTAAGCTCATCAGGCTCTCGAATGACACCACTTAATGCGCCGCCACCAGCGCCACCGACGACAAAAATTACCGGCATCACAAAAAAAACAACATTAAGCTGCGAATTATCTTCACAACTACTAAGCAATGTATCAATACTACTGCGTACTTCGTTGCCAACACTTTGACTAGGTGGCAGCCACATAAGCGATTCGATTCCACCCTGCTCGCCCGTTTTAATAGTTTCTAGCAGCACCTGCCGAAGCCTCTTACGTCTCGGTTCTTTATCAACCTCAGTAGCAATATCTACAGCTTTGGCAGCCTCTAAAATACTCATATTGGTGCTTGTTTTCTTCAAGTTCTGGTTTGGAGATAGAATGATAACCGGATAGCGACATCGCACTCGAGAAAATACTTCGAAAACATCATTCGATCAAAACTCATGACATTATTCCCGATCAGAAACTGGATTAAAACCTATACTAAAGATGACTTTTCGGGAGACCTTGTCGCCGGAATAATAACCGCCATTTTATTGGTTCCACAGGGAATGGCTTTTGGTATTCTCGCGGGGCTCCCAGCCCAGGTGGGTTTGTATGCAAGCGTTCTGCCGCCAATTATTTATGCGCTGTTTGGAACGAGCAGGACCCTCGCCGTAGGACCAGTCTCGGTAGCGGCCATCATGGTCGCACAAACACTAAGTGGTCTTCCCGAGACGGTCTCCGCTTTAGACGCCGCAGTTATCATGGCTTTTCTATCGGGCATCACACTTGCAGTGTTTGGGCTATTGCGCTTCGGCTCGATCGCTAACTTTATGAGTCATTCGGTCTTACTCGGATTTACCAATGCTGCCGCCCTCCTGATTATAGCTAGTCAGCTTCCAAATTTAATAGGCTTTCAAAAACCCAAAACGCTGAGCCCTGACGAATATGCGATTGCAATAGACCAAGGGATCACTGCTAATCATGGCGTTAACGCTAGCAATCGGAGGAGTTTGTATAGTTTTTCTACTATTCGCGAGCAAGGGACTCATCAAAGTTTTAACAAAAATGAAATTTCAAGAACGGATTGCTCAACTTTTATCCCGATGTGCTCCGTTATTTATTGTTATTGCTGGAGCGTTTTTGGTTTCTGTTGGTGAGCTTAAATTTGTTAATGTCGTGGGATCTATTCCAGGCGGATTACCACAGCTCAAACTAAATATTCCTTCGATAGATATCATCTTACAACTTTTACCTGCTTCGGTACTTATCGCACTTGTTGGTTACGTCGAGAGTGTTTCTATATCTAAAACGCTCGCGAACCGACACAGACAGGCAATCGATACCAATCAAGAATTACTGGCACTGGGAGCGGCCAATTTCGCGGGCGGCCTGTCAGGCGGTATGCCTGTAGCTGGAGGCTTCTCCAGAACAATGGTCAACTATGCGGCGGGCGCAAAAACACAAATAGCGTCGATCATCACTGCAATGCTCGTAGGAATTGTTGCGCTTTTCTTCACCCCCTTATTAGAGAACATCCCCAAAGCAGCACTAGCAGCAATAATTATCGTTGCAGTTTCCAAACTCATCGACGTGAAGAGCATCCTTAGGATATGGAGATACGATGTTTTTGACGGGGTGATCATTCTAGCGACTACAGCGAGCGTTCTCATCCTTGGGATCGAGGAGGGTTAGGTATTGGTATCGCCCTATCGTTCGTTACATTGGCGTTGCGTGCAGCGAAGCCTCATGTAGCCGTAATGGGTCGTGTACGCAGTAGCGAACATTTTCGAAACATCAATCGACATGACGTAGAAACATGGCCGAATTTATTGTTTTTACGAGTTGACGAGAACCTTACTTTTGCAAACGCAGCTTTTCTCGAATCGATAGCAGCAAATTATTTAGCAAAAGAGGAGAACATTACCGACGTCATCCTTGTATTAAGTAGCGTAAACACGATTGACAGTTCGGCGCTTGAGGTATTGGAGCGCATGCTTGAATCCGCTCGCGAACTCAAGGTTCGCTTCCACCTCTCTGATATCAAGGGACCAGTCATGGATAAACTAGAGAAAAGTCACCTACTAGAACTGTTGAATCCGGGGAAAGTTTTCCTCAGTGCACACCAGGCCGCAGAAGAATTAAAGTCATCAAAATAAGAAGCAAGCCTCGTTGAATTATCTAGGACATCTTGCTCTCTCACCTAAGGCAAATGATTGGCAACTGGGAAGCCTTCTTGGTGACCATATCAAAGGCTATCTTACAGATGACACGGAACGCACTCTTGGTAAAGAAATTGTCGCGGGCATTCGACTGCATCGCAGACTGGATGTGTGGACCGACCAGAACAAACATTTTGTAGACAGTGCGATGCGCTTAACGTCACAACGGTATCGATTTTCCAAGATATTTGTTGACCTTTTTTATGACCATTATTTTTCCAAAAATTGGGCAGAACTACATCCCGAAAAGCTGAAAGACTTTTCCGAAGCAGTATATGAACTTATCAGAGCTAACCGTCACCTTTTACCGTTGGAGGCAAGGCCTCGGTTTGACTTAATGGTTGAGGAAGACTGGCTTCAGAAATACGCAGATCTGGATTTCTTGAAGATAACCATCGAACGCGTCGAAAAAAGATTAAGTAGAACTAAAGATCTATCAGGAATATTCCAGAACTTTAAAACAAACTACTTGGCAATTGAGCGTGATTTTTTTGCATTTTTTCCAGAAGCGAGACGGCTTTGCTAAACAAACAGTCGGGGAATTATCTTCAAACACTAAAAAGTGAGAATATCCACCCTCAGAGGATTTCCTTCTCAGCTAACCAATATCTTGTTCTACAAAATTTTGGATGGGTTTCCACCGATCATCGCTTTTAAGGCCTCCGATTTGAATTCACGATAGTAAAGTACTGTAACCACAAATAAGGTCGCCACAATAAAAAACCAGCTATTCCAGAACCAAGTAAGTACAGATAATCCGAAATAGTAAGCCCTCAACCCATAGTTAAATGTATTTGAGGCCACACTGGCGAGCTCAGCTGCTTTGACGACAAAATCTTTTAATACTTGAGGGTCCGAATTTGGCTCAGGAGCCGCACCAACCAATACGCTACAGAAAGTATGCTGCCTCAGCGACCATGTGAATTTAAAAAATGCGTATACAAATATCGAGAGGAGAAGAAATATCTTAAGCTCCCAGATTAAGGTTTGATTCTCACTGGAAAACGGAAGATCCGACATAATCGCAATCGCCTTATCGGAAGTTCCTAACAATGCGAGCAAGGCTCCCAGAATCAGGATCGTAGTGGATGCGAAAAATGTTGCTCCATTTGAAAGGTTCATGATGATATTGGCATCGACAATTTTTAGATCTCGATGAATTGTTCCCCGCCACCAGTCTTCACGGTACTTGCTCATAACACTCATCAAGCTCGGAATCCCACGCTTAGCCGCACTTGTCGCAAAATATTGATAACCCGCCCAACTCGCCAAAAAAATAATAAGCGCGACATAATCCACGGGCGATAGGAGAGAAAGATTTATATCCATGGACATACCCTCAAAGTGTCATCAACGAACGCAAAACCTCAGACTATTCAAGACTTTTAACGGAAAGTTTACCTTTTTTGCCAGAATCGCAATACCCCCAATACAGTAGTACGCTTAATTTAGGCGTATACTCATAACCATAAACTTGGCGGAGGAGGCTTCCAGTGGGCGCACACGATCCAGTTAATACGAATGTCAGCGAGAATGTGGTTCTACGTCGAGACGTAGATGGTGTTGCTCACCTGACCCTTAATCGCCCGAAGGCATATAACGCCCTCTCAGAAGAAGTTCTCGCCGCGTTAATTGAAAATCTCGAAAACATCAAAGCTAATCGATCGATACGAGTCGTCGTGATTTCTGGAAATGGTCCCGCATTCTGCGCGGGCCATGATCTAAAGCAAATGAGATCAAAACCTTCCAAAGAGTATTACGACAACTTATTTGAAACCTGTAGCGAGTTTATGCTGAGTATTATTCGCCTTCCTCAGCCTGTCATCGCGAGGGTACACGGGATGGCCACAGCAGCTGGCTGCCAACTAGTGGGTACGTGTGATCTCGCAGTCGCATCTGATAATGCCAAGTTTGGAACTTCTGGTATAAATTATGGACTTTTCTGCTCTACCCCAGCGGTCGCTGTTACTCGAAACGTCCCTAGGAAAAAAGCTGCGGAGATGCTGTTCACCGGTGAATTCATAAGTGCAGAAACAGCGAAGGAAATAGGATTAGTTAATCGAGTAGTACCTGAAGGATCATTGGACACAGAAATTCATAGTATCGCTGACGCCATCATCCGGAAATCAGCCGTGGCGGTTGAAACTGGAAAAAAGATGCTCTATCGCCAGATTGAGATGGGGATCGATGACGCGTACAAATATGCAGCAGAAGTGATGGCCTGTAACATGATGGCGAACGATGTCAGTGAGGGTATCGACGCCTTTATTGAAAAACGTGACCCAAGCTGGACCCACAGTTAACAGACACTCGGTTTGTAATCAGTAACGCGCAGCGCGCATCATTCCTAAGCGATTCGGAGCTGAGTTCATCCGAGTCACTCTTTCAAGATGGTAAAGCACCTTTGGGAGCTCGCTCGACCCTTAGCCTTCTCCAAGACATATAGTAAATCCCAGAGGAAACGATCAATGTGGCTAAAAGCAATAACCAAGGCACTACGATCATTAACTCCCCGCTCACAAACCCTCCTGGCCTCAGCATGGTCAAAGCAAGAACAACAAATGCAAGGGCCGCATGGGACTTTCCCCAAATGTTTGGCGGGAGCCAACCATCCCGCAGCCTAGGGTCAACTAGCCCAATCCCCAGCATGACAACATCTCTCAAAATTAATAGACCGGCAAGCCAAAGCGGCAGAAGCCCATTCCAAGCGAGGATCGATACGCAAGTTATCAAAACCATCTTGTCTGCGACGGGATCCAAGACAGCACCTGCTGCTGATTTTGCATCGAACTTACGGGCAATATACCCGTCCAGTCCATCAGATAGACCAACGAGGATAAATAACCAAAATGCATTTAAGTACTCTCCATTCGAGAGCATGACTGCCAAGAACGGCACCATGAGGAGCCGTCCTAACGTAATCATATTAGGCACCCAATGCATATTTAAATTCCGAAGCTATTTATCCTCTCCATCAATCTGAAATTTATCGCTTGATAATCAAAGAATCAAGCGCCGCTCGCTAGCGCCAACATCAGTCGGTTCAATTTAGCAACAAAAGATGAGGGATCCTCTAGAGTTCCACCATCAGCGAGTGTTGCCTGATCAAATATGATGTGGCTCCAATCTACAAATCGGTCACCCTCTGGTTCCCCCGCTAATTTCATAATAATTGGGTGATCTAAATTAATCTCTAAAATGGGTTTCGTCTCTGGCACTGGCTGGCCAGCTGCTTTTAGCATCCTTGCTAGGTTCGAGCTCATTTCATTCTCATCCGATACCAGACAAGCTGGTGAGTCTACTAGTCGATTCGATGCCCTCACCTCCTTGATCTTCTCTTTCAAGACCTCTGATACCCGACCGATGAGATCTTCGTGATCTTTTTTGTCTGCGGGTTTCTCTTTATCGGTAGCCGCACCCACTCCATCAAGGTCGAGCGCACCCTTTGCAACTGACGTGAGCTGCTTGCCATCAAACTCCGGAAGATTAGAAACAACCCACTCATCAACGCGATCAGCAAGAAGTAAAACTTCTACCTCTTTTCTCTTAAAGATTTCCAAGTGAGGGCTAGATTTAGCAGCCTGCAGAGTATCCGCAGTCACGTAATAAATCTTATCCTGACCCTCTTGCATTCGGCCCACATAATCAGCCAGCGAAACGCTTTGTTCTTCAGAATCAAATTTTGTTGAGGAAAATCTGAGTAATTTTGAAATACGCTCTTTGTTACTCCAGTCTTCTCCAACACCTTCTTTCAATACACGACCAAATTGCCCCCAAAATGTTTTAAATTTTTCAGAGTCGTTCGCAATCATGTCTTCGATTAAACTGAGCACGCGGTTAACACATCCTTTTTTAATTGTCTCAACATCTCTTGATTCTTGGAGAATTTCTCGGGAGACGTTCAGCGGTAGATCACTGGAATCAACTACCCCTTTCACAAATCGTAAATATGCCGGCAGTAATTGTTCCGCATCATCCATAATAAAGACACGGCGAACATATAACTTCAGGCCATGTCGATGCTCTCTATCCCATAAGTCAAATGGCGCTTTTTTCGGGATGTAGAGCAATTGAGAATACTCGCTCTTTCCTTCTACTCTCGCATGTGCCCACGCCAATGGGTCTTCAAAGTCATGAGATACGTGCTTATAAAACTCTTTATATTGTTCATCTGTTACCTCAGATTTCGGACGAGACCAAATCGCTGATGCTTGATTGATCTGCTCGTTTTCATTTTTCCTAACCTGAGATTTTTTTCTTCATCCCATTCCTCTTTCACCATGAATATTGGGAGATTGATATGATCTGAGTATCTCTGCGCGATTGACTTCAGGCGATATCCGTCCAGCAACTCACTCTGATCCTCTCTTAGGTGCAGAGTGATTTCAGTTCCACGAGAAGCCTTGTTAGACGTCTCTATCGTATAGTCTCCTTCTCCTTTAGACTCCCAACGCACTCCCTCATTCTCTGTTGCACCAGCTCTTCTAGACTCAAGAGTAACCCGGTCAGCAACGATAAAAGAGGAATAGAAACCAACCCCAAACTGCCCAATGAGAGTAGCGTCTTTTGCCTGATCACCGGTTAATTTAGAGAAAAACTCTTTGGTACCAGACTTGGCGATAGTGCCAATGTTATTGATCACCTCGTCGCGCGACATCCCAATACCGTTATCGGAAATTGTCACGGTGCGTTTATCACGGTCAAAATCTATATGAATCTTAAGATCCGCATCGCCTTCCATAAGGTCTGGGCTAGCAAGCGCCTCAAAACGGAGCTTGTCACAAGCATCCGATGCGTTGGAAATCAGCTCCCTGAGAAATATCTCTTTGTTTGAATAAAGAGAATGGATCATTAACTTTAGAAGTTGACTAACCTCAGTTTGAAATCCCAGAGTTTCTTTAGATGTGTTGTCTACCATAACAAATCAATTCCTTTTTATTTCGACATAATCTTGGGTAATGTGGGTCCTATCAGAGGAATTTCAAGCAACATCATCCAAATTTTAAAAACCCTGATGAATTTGATGCTCTAGATTTTGGACTTCAGCCAGCTCGCCCCAATGATAGTTTTTGAATCCTCGAGGGTTCCGTTATCAATCCAATCGAATAACTCCTGTTTCGGAACTCTGATCGTCTCTAAAAATTCCCCTTGGTCCAGATTCGGCTTACGGTACGTCAAACCCCGAGCCAAAAAACAGTAGATGCGCTCGTCCGAGTAACCAACAGCAAGTAAGAATGACCCAAGCTCCATCCAGCTATCGGCCACGTATCCAGTCTCTTCAAGCAATTCGCGCTGCGCCGCTTCGAGAGGGCTCTCCTCGCTATCCAGCTTCCCTGCAGGGAACTCGATTAAATGCTTACCCACCGGGTACCGATATTGCCTCTCCAGCAAAACCGTATCATCGTCGAATAAAGGAATAATCATCGATGCGCCTGGATGCCTAACATACTCTCGACGACTCTCATTTCCATCGGGTAGCAGCACGACGTCCTCCTCTACTCTAAGGAGACGCCCTTGGTACACTAATTTCGATTGGATTTTTTTCTCAGTAAAATCCTGTGGCATTAGAACAATCGAACCGAGCTCTTAATAACCTCTTCACACAAGCTATAAAGCCAACTCGGAGCCAACCCTAAAGCGAGCAAAAGAAGACCGTTAACCGACATGATAAGACTTCCTGTTCGTTGCTCAACAACAGTTGACGCAGACGGCTCGTCAAAGTACATCAGCTTGATCACTCTTAAATAGTAAAACGCCCCGATGAGTGAAAAAACAACTGCAAGAAGCGCTAGACCGACAAATCCTTGTTCAATGATACTTTGCAATATAAATAGTTTTGCCCAAAACCCCACCATCGGCGGAATCCCCGCCATCGAAAACATAATGAGTAAGAAGAGGAATGCAAACCATGGATGTGTACGGCTCAACCCCCTAAAATCCTCCAGACGGTCAGACTCAAAACCCCGCTTAGAGAGCAAAAGCATCAAGCCAAAACCAGCAACAACCATGAAAGCATAGGTGACAACATAGAATAACGCCGCCGACACTCCTTGCTCAGTCCCAGTCATAAAACCGAGCACGAGGAACCCCATATGCGAGATTGTTGAATACGCCAACATTCTTTTTAAGTTGGTTTGAGCAATCGCGACCAAATTTCCCAATATTAAAGAAGCTGCCGCCAAAATAGCCAACATTGGAGACCAGTCAAGTTGGAGCGCAGCTGCTCCCAAAGTCTCAAAAAGTAATCTCACAACAAATGCGAAGGCCGCGAGTTTAGGCGCTGAACCTATTATCAAAGTAACAGAGGTCGGCGCACCTTGATACACATCTGGCACCCACATATGAAACGGTACGGCACCGAGTTTGAAGCCAACGCCAACCACAACAAACACAAGACCAAATCGCAGTAGATCCATATCTGCATCACCAGAAGAGATTGCATTGACGATCCGCTCAATGTTCAACTGCCCAGTCGAACCATAGATCATAGACATGCCATACAAGAGCATTCCCGACGCGATTGCCCCTAAGACAAAGTATTTTATCGCCGCTTCAGAGCTGTCTTTCGAATCGCGATTAAAAGCAACCAACGCGTACAGACTTAAACTCAGCAATTCAAGTCCTAAGTAGAGTGTCAGCAAATGGTTGGCAGAAACCATTACCAACATTCCAAGTGCCGCGAAAAGCGTTAGGGAAAAATATTCCCCTTTAAAAATATCTCTTTGAGCCAAGTAGTCTCGAGAGTATGAGATTCCAACGCTTAGCAATATACAAATGAGAATTTTCAAGAGGCCGCTCAATTCATCAATTACGACTAGCCCATCGAATACAACCACCGATCCAACGGATGTAGATGTCACCAAGAAAACTAATACTGCCGTGACTAGTAACGCTCCTTGGGTCAGCCAATATGTCGCCATCCGTTTTGCGGCCGGAAGGAACAAATCAATAACAAGAATTGCACTAACGGCCGTTAATAAAAATATTTCCGGAAGAATTAGCTGAAATTGAGAATAAAAAGAAACCATCGGAATACCTGTTTGATCAACCGTTACGAATCATTTTAAATTTTCGTTTGCGACGCCCAATCCAGTGATGTAATCACTGCTTGGGTAAGCACATCAGTAAACGGCTTCGGATAAACGCCCATCCATAACACCGCCACAGCCAGCCCAATTAGCAGCAAAGTCTCTCTAGCGTTAACGTCTGATAGTTTTGCTACTTTATCGTTACCCACCTCTCCGAAAACCACACGCTTATACATCCACAGTGTATAGCTAGCTCCCAAAATTAAAGTGGTTGCGGCAGCGACTGCGAACCAAATATTCACTTCTGCAGCACCCATAATTACAAGAAACTCCCCAACAAATCCGCTCGTGCCAGGTAGTCCGCTGTTAGCCATTGCAAACAACAAGAAGAAAGAAGCGAATATCGGCATTCTATTGACGACGCCACCATAGTCCGCAATTTGCCTTGAGTGCAGTCGGTCATACAGCACACCTACACACAAAAATAGAGCTCCAGAAATAAAACCATGAGAGATCATCTGGATGATCGCCCCCTGCATGCCCTGAACATTAAAAATGAATATCCCGAGCGTAACAAAACCCATATGTGAGATAGATGAATACGCAATAAGCTTCTTCATGTCCTTCTGGACAAGCGCTACGAATCCAATGTACACGACTGCAACCAGAGACAGTGCGATGATCCACGGCGCGAGTTCTCTCGCTGCATCCGGCACGATAGGTAACGCCAATCGAATGAACCCATATCCACCGAGCTTCAACATCACGGCTGCCAATACTACAGAACCCCCGGTGGGCGCTTCTACGTGTGCGTCAGGCAGCCAAGTGTGAACTGGCCACATCGGGATCTTGACAGCGAACGCCGCAAAAAAAGCTAAGAAAATTAAAACCTGAGCATCGTAACGAATCGGGGTTTCATAGAATTGAGCAAGCGAGAAACTTCCACCACTAACTTGGTAGAGATATATGATCGCTACGAGCGTTAGCAAAGAACCAGCAAGCGTATAAAGAAAAAACTTCACGGCAGCATAAACTCGGTTGGGTCCACCCCATACGCCGACAATTATGAACATGGGAATCAACGTCGCCTCGAAAAATACATAGAACAATGCAACGTCAAGCGCGCAAAATACACCATTCATAATCCCAGAAAGAATCAGGAACGAGGCAAAGTACTGTGGAACACGATCACGTATCACCTCCCATCCCGCTATCACCACAATCAGAGTGGTCACGCAATTCAATAAAATGAGAAGCAGCGATATGCCATCAATACCAAGATGATAGTTAATACTAAAAGCATCGATCCATGGATGATATTCAGCGAACTGGAACCCAGGCTGGAGATTATCGAAATTCATCCATAAGGGGAGTGCGACAAGCAGACCAAGCATCGCACCGACGAGTGCGAGTAAACGAATCGTTCCCGCTGCAACGTGCTTACCTAAAATCAACAAGCTCACCCCAAACACAACGGGGAGCCAAATTACAAGTGAGAGGGACGTATATTCCATCATGTCTTCACGTGAACATTTAAATTAGGAACAGCCATACACTCACGAGTCCAAAAACCCCAAGAATCATGACGAAGGCGTAGTGGTAAACGTATCCGCTTTGGAATAGGCGAACAACATGACTAATGCGATTCACTAGTGCAGCCGACCCGTTGACAAATATCCCGTCGATTAATCGCGCATCACCAAACTTCCAAAGAATCTGCCCGATGGATCGAACCCCGCCCGCAAAAAACCATTCATTGAATCGATCCAAAAAATATTTTTCTTCGAGGATTTTGTGAATAACTCGCAGCACCCCAGAACTTGCTTCAGCTCTCGGCTTGAACAAAAATAGATACCAAGCTACCAAAATTCCAAACATCGCTAACCAGAATGGAAGCGTTTGAACACCGTGAACTGCCATTGCGATCCAGCCGTGGAATTCCTCGGCAAGAACACCCAAGACATCATGTTGCGGGAGCACGAAGATTACATCTTCAAAAAAATCACCAAATAAAATTGGCTGAATCGCGACCGCTCCGGAGATCACCGAGAAGATCGCCAGAATAACAAGTGGCCCCCAAACTACGAAGGGAGACTCGTGGGGTTCGTGCGAATGTCCATGTGCAGTATTACCTCGGAACTTTCCCTCGAATACCAAAAAATACATTCTGAAAGAATAAAGCGCAGTTATAAACACGCCGGCAGTCACCGCAAAGTACGCAAAACTAGATCCCGGTAGAGCCGATAGGTGTACGGCCTCGATAATGCTGTCCTTCGAATAAAACCCGGACAAGAATGGAAATCCGATTAAAGCAAGAGAGCCGATCAGCGAGACAATCCAGGTAATTGGCATCGCCTTTCTTAAACCACCCATGTAACGCATATCCTGCTCGTGATGCATTCCAATGATCACCGAGCCTGCCGCCAAAAACAAAAGCGCCTTGAAAAAAGCGTGTGTCATCAAGTGAAAAATCGCGGCTGAATAAGCGGACGCCCCCAATGCCACCGTCATGTACCCCAATTGAGATAGGGTCGAGTAAGCTACAACTCGCTTGATGTCGTTCTGAACCAAACCCAGTAACCCCATAAACAACGCTGTAATGGCACCAATAACCATGACGAATGAAAGCGCTACCTCGCTCAACTCAAATAACGGTGACATTCTGGCCACCATAAAGATTCCAGCAGTTACCATTGTCGCCGCATGGATTAAAGCTGAAATAGGCGTAGGACCTTCCATGGAATCTGGAAGCCACACGTGAAGCGGGAACTGAGCTGACTTCCCCATTGCTCCAACAAACAAACATATACAAACAACAGTTATAAGCGACCACTCAAACCCAGATATCTGAAAAATCGATCGTGATGCCAGCTCGGATGATTGGTTAAACACCTCGCCGTAGTTAAGCGTCCCAGTAAACGCCAGGATAAGAGCAATTCCAAGAAGAAAGCCAAAATCTCCGACCCGGTTTACCAAAAACGCCTTTAGGTTTGCATAAATCGCCGTGGGCTTTTTAAACCAAAACCCTATGAGCAAGTAAGAGACGAGACCAACCGCCTCCCACCCAAAAAAGAGCTGGAGAAAATTATTGCTCATGACCAACATCATCATGGAGAACGTAAAAAGCGAGATATAACTAAAGAATCTTTGATATCCCGGATCATCCGCCATGTAACCGATGGTATAGATATGAACCATCAGCGAGACACCAGTCACTACCAACATCATTAAAGCTGAGAGCTCATCAATAAGAAATCCGACCTCAAATACGGTCTCACCAACAGCTGACCAGGTATACAACGTCCCGTCAAAAGAATTCCCGTTTAACACATCCGAAAACACATAGAGCGATGACAAGAAGGCAACTAATACTCCGATGATAGTGACAGCGTGAGCCCCTCTTCTACCAACCATCTTTCCAAAAAGGCCAGCAATAATTGCGCCAACTAAAGGTGAGAAAGCTGACAATATGTAAAACTTCATCATGATCTTGCCCGTCTACCCTCTGAGTTGGCCGACATCATCGACATTAATTGAACGCAGGTTTCTAAAGAGGCAAACAAGGATTGCCAAGCCAATCGCAGATTCCGCAGCAGCTACAGTCAGAATGAAGAATACAAATATTTGACCATCTAAATTTTGCAGAAAATGCGAGAACGCCACAAAATTTATATTCACCGCCAATAACATGAGTTCGATCGACATCAAAATGATGATGATGTTCTTTCGGTTAAGAAAAATGCCGGCGACACTAATCGCAAACAATACGGCTGCCAAAATCAAAAAATGTGAGAGCCCGATCATTACACGTCTCCTCTTACCTTCTTAGGCTCTGGCGGCATCGACACCAACCGAACACGATCTTCTTTCTTTGCCAAAAACTGGACGCTTGGGTCAACATACTTGTTATCTTTTCTCTTACGCATAGTGAGCCCGATAGCAGCCACAATCGCTACGAGTAGAATGACAGCTGCGATTTCGAATGCGTAAATGTATTGAGTGTAGAGCAAGCGTCCGAGTGAACGCGTGTTGCTCTCGCCGATATTCAGGCCGAACGCGATCACCCCGTCTGAGCCAAAATGACGCCCACCAAGAACCAGGATCATCTCCGCAAGAAGAATACCTGCGATCACAAGTGCCGGCAGCAAGTAATTCCAGTAACCCTCCTTCATCCGCGCAATGTTAATGTCCAGCATCATCACAACAAACAGGAACAAGACCATTACCGCACCGACGTACACCAATATCAAAGAAACTGCTAAGAACTCCGCCCCCAACAATAACCAAATACCGGAAGCCGTAAAAAATGAAAGGACTAGTGCGAGCGCTGCATGAACGGCATTTCTAGAGAAAATCACCGCTAAGCCGCTGCCGACTATTATCGCTGCCAGTACATAAAAAACTACGGTTTCGTAAGTCATTCTATTTTTAAGGTTTCATTCTACATCTAAAGCCAATTATTTGAGTAAGTATCAACGATACGTCGCGTCCTCTGTTCTGTCCTTTGCGATCTGATCCTCATATCGATCTCCGATCGCCAATAACATTTCTTTTGTGTACACCAAATCTCCACGTTGTTCCCCGTGGTATTCGAACACTCTTGTCTCAACAATGGAGTCTACTGGGCAAGACTCTTCACAAAAACCACAGAAAATGCACTTGGTGAGATCTATGTCATAACGCGACGTACGCCGAGTACCATCCTCACGCTCCTCAGACTCAATCGTAATTGCAAGTGCCGGGCAAACTGCCTCGCATAATTTACATGCGATACACCGCTCCTCGCCATTCGGATAACGCCGTAACGCGTGAAGCCCACGAAAACGCGAACTCTGCGGGGTCTTTTCCTCCGGGAATTGAACCGTGATTTTCGGGGCGAAGAAATATTTCAGCGTCAACATCAAACCTTTCCTCAACTCTGTGAGAAGAAAGGTTTTGGATACGTCGCGTAATAATCCCAACATTATTTAAAATTCCTCATAACTTACCAAGGCCACCAAGACATTCTCATCAATACCCCTACCAACACCAACCACACGATCGTCACCGGGATAAAAACCTTCCAACCCAAACGCATAATTTGGTCATAGCGATATCGGGGAAACGTTGCCCTAAACCACAAAAAGAAGAACAACATGATGGTCACTTTTGCAGCGAGCCATACAAAACCATCTGGTATCCCCGGAATCGGCGATAACCACCCGCCAAGAAACATCAGCGACGCCAGCGCCGCGATCAAGATCATATTGGCATATTCAGCGAGGAAAAATACCGCGAATGTCGTGCCAGAGTACTCCACATGAAAACCAGCTACGATCTCTGACTCTCCCTCAGCGACATCAAACGGGGCTCGGTTTGTTTCCGCGACGCCCGAGATAAAATACACGACGAACATCGGGAACAACGGAATAAGATTCCAACCGAGTAATCCGAATCCGGTCCTCTGAGTTTCAACAATAGTAGTCAGGTTCAAGCTACCTGACATCATCAGTACGCACACAAGCGCAAAACCCATCGCTATTTCATATGCGACGATTTGCGCGCCACTCCTCATAGCCCCAAGTAAAGCGTATTTTGAATTCGACGCCCAACCCGCGACGATCACGCCGTAGACCCCCATCGAGGTAATTGCCATGATGTAGAGCAGTCCGGCATCAATGTTTGAAATCACAAGCCCGTCCGAAAAAGGCATCACAGCCCATGCCGCAAGAGCGGGCATTAGTGACAACATCGGAGCAATCACGAACAAAAACTTATTCGCTTTTGTTGGGATCACAATTTCCTTGGCAAGAAGTTTCAGAACATCCGCGAAGGGTTGTAAGAGACCCTTTGGCCCTACCCGGTTTGGTCCTAGACGTAACTGAATGTATCCAATCACCTTACGCTCGGCTAACGTTAAGTAGGCGACACAAAGAATCACGGGAACAGCAACACAAATAATCTTTATCAACGTCCAACCGACGTACGCCAAATCTGATCCTAGATAACTGGTTAACAACTCCAACATCATTGGGCCATCTCCATATTTTTGAGAGGTCCAATTTCAACAAACCCGGTACCGTTATCTAATGAAATCGTATCCGAAGTCGCAAGCGGTATCCGAATAGCGGAGTCAGGCAAATCCGGAGTTATCGAAAAAGTGTGCAGTAATTTCCGCTCCATTCTGTTTTACTGTAATCACACCATCATTCGGTAGATTCAACGAAGATTGCATCGCTGCACTTATCTGGATAATCGGAGCCCTCGCTTCTCGCGTGCTTTGTAAGGCGCTAGCGCGACGTACGACCGGGTCTCCGCTATACATTGGAACCTCGGCCACCCGCTCAATCCCTCCAACATTTTGTGAAAGAGTAACTTCAAAGTCATCACGATAATCACTTTCTTGCAACAGTAGATCTGATGCAATAACCTCTTCTAGCCCAGGAATATCTCGCCGAACATCTTCAAGCGTCTGATAATCAAAATTGGGCTTCTCACAAATACTTCCGAGCGCTCTCAATACTTTCCAACCAGGACGAGTGTCCCCGAGAGGCTTTGCGACAGGACCAAATTTTTGCTGACGGCCTTCCATATTGAAGAAAATACCGCCGGTTTCTGTAAAAGGTGAGATCGGAAGTAACACATCAGCATATTCGGTAGCGCGATGTTTATACGGTGACAATGCCACAACGAAGTCGGCCGCTTTCATCGTATCCAACGCTACCTTAGGCCGAGCACAGTCCAGCTCCGGCTCTGCATGTAACAGAATGAAAGCACCTGCCTTGCCTTGCAGCGCGCTACCAGAACTCGCTGCGTCATCCTGCAAACTGACCAGCTCCGCGCCCATCGAATTAGCACCTTCCGCTATAAATCCGACCTTAGCACCGGTTTGACTTGCAAGCGCCATCGCGAGCTTCTCGATAGTTGGACGAGATTCTTGCTGAAGAGAGAACGAACCCAGGAGGATTAATTTCCTCTCGCCAGATAATAAGCTTTTCGCTGTGACATCACTCTCGGTATCGGATTCGATGCCCGACAAATAATCGGGGATCGATAAATTTTTCGCAATCAGAACCGCAACCAGAATCCTCGCCAGCTCAACCGATATCTGAGAAGGGTTTACGATTCTTTTCGACTTAATCGCAAGTAGCAGATCTGCATCGATCGAGTTAATGACACTGACCTCAGCGCCACGCTCTTTGTTTGCGCGGCGAACACGATGGGCCAGTAAAGGACTCTCTTTACGTAGATTACTACCAACGATCAAAAAACGGTCGACTCGATCCAACTCGGAGATATTTAGCCCGAGCCAGGGGATCTTTCTATTCGGCAAATCCTCTTGGTTTAATTGTCGCAAACGATGATCTAATTTTGAGGACCCAAACGCCTTCAATAATTGCCGGAGCATGAAAACTTCTTCTGTGGTGGCCTGTGGCGAGACGAGTCCAGCCAGTGCCTCAGGACCATGAGCAATCACCGTATTTTCCAAACCGGCCTTTACGGCCTCCAGCGCACTCGACCAATCCACCTCACGCCACTGACCATCGGTTTTTACCATCGGCTTTTCTAGGCGTTCATTCGATGAGAGCCCTTCGTAAGAAAAGCGGTCTCGATCGGATATCCAACACTCATTAATTTTTTCGTTCTCCAAAGGCACCACCCTGACCACACGGTCACCCTTGACCTGTGCAACAAGGTTCGAGCCAAGACTATCGTGTGCGCCAACTGTTTTCCTACGCGCAAGTTCCCAAGTTCGTGCCGAGTAACGGAATGGTTTTGAAGTGAGCGCACCTACTGGACAAACATCAATCATGTTTCCAGACAGCTCGGAATCTACCGAGGAGCCGACAAACGACATGATCTCCGAGCGCTCTCCTCGGCCGGCCATGCCTAACTCCATGACTCCGGCAACTTCCTGGCCAAAGCGAACACACCTCGTACAATGAATACAGCGCGACATTTCAGCCGCAGAAATTAACGGTCCAAGCTCTTTTTCCGGAACGACGCGTTTGGCTTCCTTGTATCTTGACTCGCTACCCCCATAACCAACAGCCAAATCTTGAAGCTGACACTCCCCCCCTGGTCACAGATTGGACAATCTAGCGGGTGGTTGATCAACAAAAACTCCATGACTCCTTTTTGAGCAGTCTTCGTTTGTTGAGATCGCGTAGAGACTTTCATACCCTCGGTAGCCGGTGTCGCACAAGCAGGAAGTGGTTTGGGGGCTTTTTCAACTTCAACTAAACACATCCTACAATTCGCAGCTATCGAGAGTTTTTTGTGATAGCAAAAATGTGGGACATAGACACCAAGTTGGGTCGCAGCATCCATCACTGTACTACCCTCTTTAACCTCAACCGCCTTACCATCAATTTCGAGATTAATCATCGCTATCTGCCCACCTGGCACTTCTTATGTTCGATGTGATATTCGAACTCATTGCGAAAATGACGAATAAAACTTTTGACCGGTAATGCAGCAGCATCTCCCAACGCACAAATCGTTCTTCCAGCAATATTGTTCGAAACTGATATCAGCGCATCAATGTCTGCTGCTTCACCTTTACCCTTCTCGATACGCTTCACCATTCGATAAAGCCACCCCGTCCCCTCTCTGCAGGGGGTGCACTGACCACAAGATTCTTCATGATAAAAGTACGAAAGCCGGAGCAGACTGTTAACCATACATCTCGTCTCATCCATGACGATAACTGCGCCCGAGCCCAGCATCGAACCCGCTTTCGCGATCGAGTCATAGTCCATGTCGGTTTCAAGCATTACGTCACCCGGAAGCACCGGCATGGAAGACCCCCCTGGAATCACTGCTTTCAATTTCAACCCACCGCGAACTCCACCCGCCATTTCCAGCAGCTCCCTAAAAGGAGTTCCAAGCTTGACTTCATAGTTACCGGGCTTTTCAACATCCCCCGATACCGAAAATAATTTGGTACCCCCGTTGTTGGGCTTTCCAAGACCTAAAAATTTATCGGCACCATTCGCGATAATCCAAGGGACCGCTGCAAATGTTTCTGTGTTGTTGATCGTCGTTGGTTTTCCAAAAAGACCATAGGTCGCAGGAAAAGGGGGCTTAAATCTCGGCTGCCCCTTTTTGCCTTCTATTGACTCAAGAAGTGCCGTCTCTTCTCCGCAAATATAAGCACCAAAACCGTGGTGAGCATGAAGTTCAAATGCAAAATCAGAGCCTAGAATCTTTTCACCGAGATAGCCTTGTTGCCGAGCCTCTCGAATTGCCTCTTCAAATCGCCCATACACTTCCCAGATTTCGCCATGAATATAGTTGTAACCAACACTGGCACCCATTGCGTATCCCGCTATCGCCATACCCTCGATCACAGAGTGCGGGTTATATCTCAATAAGTCTCTGTCCTTAAAAGTACCCGGCTCACCCTCATCAGAGTTACAAACAACGTACTTTTGTCCAGGAGCTTTTGGGCATAAAACTCCACTTAAGCCCAGTCGAAAATCCAGCCCCCCCACGACCTCTTAACGCCGAATTCTTAACTTCAGCAATTACGTCTTCTGGCGACATTTTGGTTTCAATAATTTTTCGGAGTGCTTGGTAACCACCACGGCTTTCATAGTCTGCAAGCCGCCAATTATTCCCATTGATGCCGGCCATAAGGATGGCGTCAGGGCCATAGACTCCAGGAGCAAACGGGACTGTAGAGGTAATCATCTCTTTCTTAACTCCGCTAATAAATCAGCCACTTTAGAGCCACAAACAGTGGTTCGCATTTCCCTGTCATTCAGGATCACCACGGGAGCATCACCACATGCCCCCATACACTCTGCCTCCTTGAGTGTTACAAGACCATCATCTGTGGTTTGATTGAAATCAATACCCAATTCAGATTTAAAGAGCGCAGCCGCATCGTTGCTGCCTTGAAGCGCACAAGGCAAATTTGTACAAATCGCGATCTTGTACTTCCCCGGCTTCTCGAGGTTGTACATCCCATAAAAAGTTGCCACCTCCCAAACTGCGATGGATCTCATACCAAGATGGGCGGCAACAAACTCAACAACATCTTTTGATACCCAACCTATCTCGTGTTGAGCGATTGCGAGCGCCGCCATCACCGCAGAAGATTTTCTTTCCTCCGGATACTTTGCAACCTCCCTATCGATTTTCTCGATAGCCTCTTCACTCAAGCTAAAAACTTCTGTCACCGATCAATCTCTCCAAAAACGACGTCTTGCGTCCCGATAATAGCGACCAAGTCGGCGATCATATGGCCACGAGTCATCTCGTCTATTGCTGATAGGTGCGCGAAACCGGGAGCACGAATTTTCAAACGATAAGGTTTGTTCGCCCCATCTGACATCAGGTAAATACCGAACTCTCCCTTCGGAGCCTCAACCGCTGCATACGTTTCCCCCTTAGGAACATGCATTCCTTCAGTGAAAAGTTTGAAGTGATGAATGAGATCTTCCATATTCGACTTCATATCCACTCGAGACGGTGGAGCTACTTTATGGTTCTCTACGATCACCGGGCCAGGGTTTTTCCGCAACCACTCAATACACTGCTGGATTACTCGGTTGGACTGACGCATCTCCTCCATCCGAACAAGATAACGGTCATAACAGTCACCATTAACCCCAACGGGTACATCAAAATCGACATGTTCGTAAGCATCGTAAGGTTGTTTTTTCCTAAGATCCCATGCAATCCCAGACCCCCTCAACATCGGTCCGGTAAATCCCAGTGCCAGCGCCCGCTCAGGAGAGACCACTCCAATATCCACCGTACGTTGCTTCCAAATTCTGTTATCGGTCAGCAATGTTTCGTACTCGTCGACTTTTTTGGAAACTCATCAACGAAATGCTCCACAAAATCAAGCAATGAACCACCACGCAATTCATTTAATTTTTTGACATCTTTTTCAGAGCGATACTTTGATGACTGGTACTGGGGCATTTGCTCTGGCAGATCGCGATATACCCCACCAGGTCTGTAGTATGCGGAATGCAAACGCGCACCAGAAACCGCCTCGTAGCAGTCCATCAAGTCCTCTCTCTCACGAAAACAGTAGAGGAACATCGTCATAGCCCCAACATCAAGCGCGTGGGCTCCCAGCCATAACAAATGGTTGAGGATACGTGTGATCTCATCGAACATTACGCGGATATACTGGGCCCTAATTGGCGCCTCGATACCCAACAAATTCTCAATTGCCAGAACATATGCATGCTCGTTACACATCATCGATACGTAATCAAGCCGATCCATGTATGGGACTGATTGCAAGAAAGTCTTGTGCTCTGCTAACTTTTCTGTGCCACGATGCAGTAGCCCGATATGTGGATCTATCCGCTCGATAACTTCCCCGTCAAGCTCCAACACCAGCCGTAAAACGCCATGCGCAGCAGGGTGCTGCGGCCCAAAGTTCATCGTGTAGTTCTTAATTTCAGCCATTAGGCTACCCTCTCCACTCGGGATGCAAAAATTTCCATTTTTTTAAACATCACCGTAGGTATCCTCGCGCGTAACCCGGGGAACAATCTCTCGAGGTTCAATCGTCACTGGTTGATAAATTACCTTACGCTTCTCGGGGTCGTACCGCATCTCCACGTGTCCAGAGAGTGGGAAATCTTTTCTCAACGGATGCCCAACAAATCCATAATCCGTCAAAATTCTTCTCAAATCTGGATGCCCCTCGAAAACAATTCCAAACAAGTCAAACGCCTCTCGCTCAAACCAGTTGGCGCCGGACCATATTTCCGTTACCGATTTCACCGAAGGTGCCATCTCATCTTCGCAAAAACACTTCACTCGTAAACGGACATTAAATTCCGTTGATAGGAGGTGATATACAACACAGAAACGTCCAGGCAATTGATCACGATCTGGATGCAAATCGTAATCCACTCCACAAACATCAATCAGCTGAGAAAATTGGAAACGTGAGTCATCCCTGAGACGCTTCATGTGCTCGCCAAGCAACCGGGTCGGGACAGTAATCGCCAGTTCCCCACCCTCAATGAGTATGACCACACCACTGCCCGAAAAAGCATCATCGAGATCTTTACGAAGAATTTCTAGCGCGCTCATAAGAGAATTTCTACCGACCGACGCGATTTAACGCGCAATCGTGTTCGTCCTTTTAATTTTGTTTTGAAGTTGCACAATGCCGTAGAGCAAAGCTTCGGCGGTGGGTGGGCAACCTGGCACATAAACATCGACCGGAACAATTCGGTCGCACCCACGCACAACGGAGTAAGAGTAATGGTAGTACCCGCCGCCGTTTGCACAAGATCCCATAGAGATCACCCAACGCGGTTCTGCCATTTGGTCATACACTTTCCTGAGCGCAGGCGCCATCTTGTTACACAAGGTTCCCGCCACAATCATTAAGTCTGATTGTCGAGGGCTAGGCCGAAACACGATACCAAAGCGATCCAAATCGTAGCGAGAGGCACCAGCGTGCATCATCTCAACCGCACAACACGCCAAGCCAAAAGTCATCGGCCACAACGATCCAGTCCTCGTCCAGTTGACAACATTATCAACGGTTGTGGTAACGAATCCTTTTTCTTGCAATCCTTCAATCACCATCTGTAACTTTCCAGTTCGTTAATCCCATTCGAGAGCCCCCTTCTTCCACTCGTAAATAAATCCAACCACAAGCAAAAAAAGGAAGACCATCATCGCTATGAATCCATACAGCCCGATATCCTCAAGCGCCACTGCCCACGGAAACAGAAACGCAATCTCGAGATCAAAAATAATGAAGAGGATGGCGACGAGATAATATCTAACGTCAAACTTTACCCTCGCATCTTCAAAAGCCTCAAATCCACACTCGTATGGTGAGAGTTTTTCTTCGTCTGGGCGATGGGATCGCAACACGCGACTGAGTACTGCACCGATGATCGGTAAGCCAACCCCGAGAGCCACCCCGATCATGATGAAAAGAAGAATTGGAAAATACTCAAGTAGCATTGTTTGAACTAAACGACGAGAGCAGCAACGACTCTCAGACAAATCTCCGCAGAATTATCAACATTGCTGGTTCGACTAAGCAGCCAACCCAACGTTCAACATTTGGTGCCGACGGCGAGACTCGAACTCGCACGACTTTCGCCACCGCCCCCTCAAGACGGCGTGTCTACCAATTCCACCACGTCGGCAAATAACTCGGATCGCTCGAATTACCCAAGATTACTTGGGGATATCGTCGACCTTAGCTTCGCTCTCTCCTTCCTGCGCAGGTTCAGACACTGTGTCCTGAGCTGGCACCACGGAGGTCGCGGCCGGCACATCAGACATCACTCCCATCGATCGAGTCGCCTCAAACTGTAGGAAACTTAAACCCATACTAGTGAGAAAGAATACGGTCGCAAAAATTGCAGTTGTTCTACTAAGAAAGTTCGCTGATCCAGAGGCACCAAAAAGACTACCGGAGGATCCGCTTCCAAACGCAGCACCCATATCTGCGCCTTTCCCATGCTGCATCAGAACGAGCCCGATGACACCAAGGGCCGCAAGAACGTGAATAACCAAAACGATAAAACTCATAATTTCACCTAGCTGACTTCAAACTAAACCACCGCAGCACATATCGCCGCGAAATCCTCAACTTTTAGGGAAGCACCTCCAATAAGCCCCCCATCAATATCTTCCATCGCAAACAAATCACCAGCGTTCTCAGGCTTCACGCTTCCCCCGTAGAGGATTCGAACCTTTGATGAAGTGGTTTTGTCGCTACTACCCACCAAATCTCTCAATACCGCATGAACCTCCTGCGCCTGCTCGGGGGAAGCCACCCTCCCCGTCCCAATTGCCCAAACCGGCTCATATGCAATGATCGACCGATCTATCCCCTCCGGCCCGATCTTCTGCAAAACTACACGGAGCTGCTCTCTGACAACTTCAAAAGCCATTCCACCATCCCTCTCATCGAGCGTCTCACCAACACAAATTATTGGCTTAATATCTTGTTTTAAAAGCATTTCTGATTTTAACGCGACCACATCGCTGGACTCCGAATAAAGGCCCCTTCTTTCCGAATGACCAACAATGCAAAACTTCACATCGAAATCGGTGAGCATTTTGGCAGAAACCTCACCAGTGAACGCCCCCATATCCTGCTCACTAACATTTTGAGCACCCAAACTAATAGGGCTTCCGCTCAACGCTTCTTTAGCCTGCTGCAAGTATGGAAATGGGACGCAAACCGCGGCTTTTCCTTCACCTAATCCGCCAAGTTTGTTGCGAACCCCATCGAGAAGACTTGCGTTCGAGGAGGCAATTCCATTCATTTTCCAATTGCCAACCACGAGCTTATCCCGACGCATCCGACCACCTTCACATAAAACTGAGGGATTTTACAGGTTTACCGCCTGTACGGTCAATTCGCGAAGCCTGCCTCAGGAGGCCTGATCCCTAACCAAAACGGCCTGTGATGTAATCCTCAGTCGCTTTGACTTTTGGCTTAATAAACAAACTCTCGGTCGCGCCAAATTCAATCATCTCACCGAGGTACATGTAGGCCGTGTAATGCGAAACTCTAGCTGCCTGCTGCATGTTGTGAGTAACCATAACGATGGTGTAATCCGAGGCAAGTTCAGTAACAAGCTCCTCGATCTTTGCTGTTGAGATTGGATCTAAGGCCGAAGTGGGCTCATCGAGCAGTAAAACTTCAGGCTTAACAGCGATTCCTCGAGCGATACATAGACGCTGCTGCTGCCCTCCAGACAAACTGAGGCCGCTACGAGTTAGGATATCCTTGACCTCATCCCACAGCGCCGCCTTTCTTAAAGCCCACTCAACCCTCTCCTCCATCTCGTAGGAAGCGAGTTTTTCGTATAGGCGAACGCCAAAAGCAACATTATCAAAAATAGACATTGGAAATGGCGTGGGCTTTTGAAAGACCATACCGATCTTGGCGCGTAACTGATTAACGTCCTGCCTTTTTTCGAGGATATTCTTGCCGTTGAACATAACCTCCCCTCAGCCCTTTGCTTAGGGTACAGATCAAACATTCGGTTAAGCGTGCGTAGTAACGTCGACTTGCCGCAGCCAGACGGGCCGATAAATGCAGTGATCCGGCTCTCTGGGATCGTGAGTGTCACATCCTTAAGCCCTTGGAATTCGCCATAGAAAAAATTGAGATTCCGAATCTCGATTTTTGGCGGTTCCTCAATCTTGATGGTTACATTCTTTTCAGACACAGTATTTCCCCAAGTTTCTTATTAGGTCCCCGACGCGGACTTCCTCGTCAAGGAACGAGCAATGATGGATAAAACTAAAACGCTCGCGGTTATGATCAACGCGCCCACCCAGGCTAATTCTTTCCAATCGTCAAAAGGACTCATCGCAAACTGGAAAATAACCACAGGTAAATTCGCCATCGGATCCGACAGATCAACGCTCCAGAATTGATTATTTAGAGCGGTAAATAGTAGTGGGGCAGTTTCACCACTGATTCGAGCTATAGTCAAAAGAATCCCCGTAATTACTCCCGCCTTCGCCGCACGAAGCGTAACCAACGATATTATTTTCCACTTCGGCGCTCCCAGAGCGGCAGCCGCTTCTCGAAGACTATTTGGTACAAGAGACAACATGTTGTCAGTAGATCGAACAATCACCGGAATCGCGATTAGCGCCAACGCAAAAGATCCAGCCCATCCAGAAAAGTGCTTTTGTGTTGCGACGTACACAGCATAGACAAAAAGACCGATTACTATCGATGGGGCAGATAAAAGTATGTCATTCACAAAACGTGTTAGCGGCGCAACCCAACCCCGCTGTCCATACTCAGCCAAATAAATACCGGCCATGATTCCTACGGGTATCGCAATAAAGATCGAAACGGACACCATGATGAGACTTCCGACAAGCGCATTAAGTAATCCACCTGCCTCGCCTGGTGGAGGCGTCATCTCGGTGAATACCGCTATCGACAAACCGGAAAGCCCTTTTATAACTAGCGATGACAAAATCCAGAATAAGACACCCAGCCCAAGCGCCATCGCGACCATGGAAAAGAACAGTCCGAGTTTATTCACGAAAAGACGCTTGCGATATAAATCCATTAACCTACCCTCACGTCCGAGCGCCTTCGTTCTTTGCAACCCTCGAGAGCATATATCTCGCCGCCGCCAGAACCGTAAAAGTAATTCCGAATAAGAGAAGTCCCAAAGTAATCAAAGCGGACTCGTGTAACTCGCTACCTGCCTCTGCAAACTCATTCGCCAATATCGAGGCGATGCTATTCCCCGGATTAAAAAGTGAGGCGCTAAATTCGTATGCATTACCAATAACGAATGTCACTGCCATGGTCTCACCCAGAGCTCTACCTAGCCCGAGCATGATGCCGCCGACAACTCCGGATTTCGTGTAAGGCAACACAACCTTCCTCACGACCTCCCAAGTCGTCGCCCCCAGTCCATACGCGGACTCCTTCAGGATCGGCGGCACAACATCAAACACGTCACGCATAACCGCGGCGATGAAGGGTATCACCATGAACGCCAGGATGATCCCCGCGGTAAGCACCCCAATTCCCATCGGGGGGCCATCAAACAAAATACCGATCACGGGTATCGGAACCAAGTACTCGAGTAGGTAAGGTTGAACGTGATCAGCAAAGAATGGAGCAAAAACGAATAAGCCCCACATTCCGTAAATAATGCTCGGAACCGCCGCGAGCAATTCGATCATCGTCCCGAGCGGAGTTCTCAAACGAGCAGGACACAATTGGGTGAGAAATAGTGCGATCCCAAAACTAAGCGGTATTGCTATTAAAAGCGCAATGAAAGACGTCACGATCGTCCCGAGAATCGGATTTAATCCGCCATACTCTTCCGTTACAGGATTCCAATCAGTGCTGAATATAAATCCAATTCCAAACTCTTTGAAAGCCGGTAATGAGCCTATGACCAACGATCCGATAATGCCAGCTAGGAGAGCCAATACAACAAGAGCGAAAAATCGACTGCTGCCCCTGAAAAGGGCGTCTTGTATTCTGTTCTTCGAACTGAGATCCGAGGTTGCCATTAGCTCTGAGGCGTCCTTAATTTTTTGAACCCGATCTACGAGCTCGAAATTTATTTTTTTCTAACCCCGATTGTAAAGGCAAAGTCGGACCCTTGCAGGTCCGACGATCTCGTAAGGGCGCAAAACCTCGCTTCGGGCCTGCACTTCTTAACTCGCTACCAAACTGACTTCCCAGACTTGTCTTTTATCTCGGCGCTCCATACTGCTTCGATTGATTTGACGACGTTGTCTGGCATTGCTACATAAGAGAGCTCATCAGCCATAGCCTTGCCGTTTTTAAAAGCCCAAGAGTAAAACTTCAAGGCTTCCTTCACGCGAGCTGGATCCTCTGGCTGCTTGTACACGATGATGAATGACGCGCCAGTGATAGGCCAACTTCCTGCACCCGGCTGATCCGTAAGGATTACATAGTAACCCTCAGAACCTTCCCAATCCGCGTTTGCTGCAGCGGCCGAGAATGCTTCCGCGGAAGGTGAAACATATTTTCCAGCAGCGTTCTTTAGCTGCGCATAAGACATACCATTTTTCTTCGCATATGCATATTCGACGTAGCCGATAGCGCCCTTAATTCTTTGAACGTACGCTGCGACACCCTCGTTCCCCTTACCACCAACTCCCGTTGGCCATGCGACGGCTTTAGCAACACCAACATCTTTTGCCCACTGCTTGCTGACCTGCGAGAGGTAATCGGTGAATAAGAAAGTGGTGCCAGAACCGTCGGCCCTACGAACAACTGTGATTTTCTGTGCTGGAAGACTCAGATCGGGGTTCAAAGCAGCAATCGATGCATCATTCCAAGTCTTAATCTTTCCCAAGAAAATATTTGCAAGTGTCTTGCCGTCTAACTTAAGAGAGCCAGGAGCTACACCCTCTAGGTTCACAACTGGAACCACGCCACCCATGATCGCTGGGAACTGGATCATGCCAAACTCATTAAGCTCTGCTGGCTTGAGAGGCGCATCAGAGGCACCGAAATCAACGGTCTTAGCCTTGATTTGCTTTACGCCAGCGCCCGAACCAATTGACTGATAATTGAGACCAATCCCAGTCTCTTTTTTGTACACCGCAGCCCACTTTGCGTAGATTGGGTATGGGAACGTAGCTCCCGCTCCGGTAATATCTGCGGCACTTGCGGCACCAGCAAAACAGCTAACCGCAATAGATATTGCTGCCAAACTCGCTTTAAATCGGGTCAACATTTCGCACTCCTTGTGTTTAATAACTAAGATCAAATTAAAAAGGGAAAAATCTTAGTCCCCGAGTATAGAAACGAAATATTACAGAAAGATTACATGTAACTAACGTTGGCCCCGCGAAGGTAGAAAAACTAACCAACAACCGCGCTCTTGAACTCCGCTGCCGCCTGATCAGCAAATGATTTGGTTTTTTGGGGATCCGGCCCTTCCACCATCACACGCAAAAGCGGCTCGGTACCAGATTCCCGAATCAGGACTCGGTAGTCACTGCCAACCAGATCAACGTATTTATCCGAAATTTCTCTAACTTGCTGCTTTTGCGAAGCATCAAGCTTAGAAGGAAGTTTTACGTTTACCAAAATCTGAGGAAATAGGTCTACCCCTTTTAAGAGCTCCTTCATGGAGCTTCCAGAGCGCTGTACCTCTGCAAGAACCTGAAGCGCAGACACAACACCGTCACCAGTCGTATGTTTATCCAAGCATACAATGTGGCCAGATCCCTCACCCCCAATCGCCCAGTTTTTTTCTTGTAACTTTTCAAGGACGTATCGGTCACCAACTGCACTTCTCTCAAACGGTATCCCTAGATGCCTGAAACCATTTTCAATCGCCAAGTTAGTCATCTGGGTTCCGACGATACCCCCATCCAAATTTCCGCTCTCGAGGCGAGATTTCCCAATGATGTATAACAACTGATCGCCATCAAAGATGGAACCGTCTGCATCTGCCATCAAAACTCGATCTCCGTCTCCGTCAAGCGTGACACCAAAATCGGCTGATTCTTTCCGAATGTTCTGAACGAGGTTTTCCGGGTGAAGCGCTCCACACCCCTCATTAATGTTCAACCCATTCGGCGTCACCCCTACAGCAAATACGGTTGCGCCTAACTCTCTGAGCACATTTTCCGCTACGTTATAAGAAGCCCCGTTACCACAATCCACAACGATTTTGAGACCCTTCAAATTCAACTTTTGCGGAAAGGTACTTTTGCAAAACTCGGTATAACGACCGGTCGCATCACTGAGCCTGGATGCTTTTCCAATTTTTTCTGCGGGAGCAACATTTAGTCCTTTATCGATTAAATTCTCAATTTGCAACTCAATCTCGTCAGAAATTTTTCCACCAGCACTCGTGAAAAGTTTTATACCGTTGTCATGGTGCGGATTATGAGACGCCGTGATGACGACGCCCGCATCAAGTCGCAGAGCCCTCGTAAGTTGAGCCACAGCAGGAGTAGGGACTGGCCCAGCGAGAACGACATCGGCTCCAGCTGCAGCCAGACCAGCCTCGATAGCTGACTCGAACATGTAACCTGATAGGCGAGTGTCTTTTCCGATCAATACCTTCGTTCGAGAAGACTTAGACTGCGAGGAAAAAACCAATCCAATCGCATGACCAAAGCGCATCATAAAATCAGGATTTATCGTAGCTGACCCCACTGCACCACGAATCCCATCTGTTCCGAAATATTTTTTCTTCATCCCCGCCTTTGTATTCTTTTTTACTCTCGATCAATCAGACGAAAGTTTAACCCAAACTTTCAGCGCATCATGGGTTTCTACCACGTCATGAACGCGAATAATCGATGTTCCATTGACTACAGCTAATAAAGCGGCGGATATACTTGCCCCGATTCTATCTTTGGATCCTCTTTCCCGGTGATCCGCCCAAGCATAGATTTTCGAGAAAGCCCAGATAAAACTGGAAACCCAAGATCGGCTATCTTTTGGATGTTGCGCAGTAATTCAATGTTGTGCTCATCAGTTTTTCCAAAACCAAAACCAGGATCTAGGATGATCCTGGACGGCCCAACACCCGCTTCAATCAAAGACTCTGCGCGCGATCTCAAGAAACCGCAGACTTCCTCTAAGACATTTTTATAAGAGGGTTCATCTTGCATCGTGCGTGGGGTTCCTTGCATGTGCATTACGCACACACCAACCCGACTAGAACTTATCACGTCGATCGCATGCTCATCGGATAAGCCAGAGATGTCGTTGATCAAGCACGCCCCAGCTTCGATCGACTCCGCCATCACGCTGGACTTCACAGTGTCAACTGAAACTGGCACACCCTGCCTCGCAAGCTCGGTAATAACTGGTATAACTCGAGCTCGCTCATCCTCCGCTGACACTGGAAGAGATCCGGGTCGGGTGGATTCGCCACCGATATCGACGATATCAGCTCCCTGCTGCTTCAGAGAAATCGCATATTCAATCGCCGCATAAGAATCACGAAAGAGACCACCATCTGAAAACGAATCTGGAGTGACATTTACGACCCCCATTATTAACGGGCGGTCCATCGTAAATTCATAATCTCCAAGCGTTAATTTTCTCGTCAAAAGATCCCCTATATAAAAAAAGGCTCGAGCACTCTCGAGCCTTAGGTTACGTAATAACGCTTATTTATGCCTGAGCCTCACCAGCAGGCTTTATAGTTGGTGACGGCTTTGCCCCAGCACCAGGTGTCTGGTCACTAGAGTCATTCCTTTGAGTGGGCTTCGGAGGCCGTGGCGGCTTTCCATCCATAATGTCGTTTACCTGATCGGCGTCAATGGTCTCCCATTCGAGCAATGCCTGTGCCATCGCTTCAACTTTATCTCGGTTTTCCTCAATCAGCCGTCTCGCTAATCCGTAACGGTCGTCGACAATTCTTCGAATCTCAGAATCCACTCTTTGCATCGTCGCCTCGGAGAGATTCTTATGTGTCGTTATCGAACGACCTAGGAAAATTTCGCCCTCATTCTCACCGTAAACCATCGGACCAAGCTCATCACTCATACCCCACTGGGTCACCATTCTTCGAGCCCTATCGGTTGCACGCTCAAAGTCGTTCGAAGCTCCCGTGGTCATTTGATCCATGAAAATTTCTTCAGCGATCCTCCCACCGAATAGAACGGAGATATTTTGAAGAATTTGTTCCTTGTCCATACTGTAACGATCTTCCTGGGGCAACTGCATCGTGACACCCAACGCTCTCCCCCTGGGGATAATCGTAACCTTATGAACTGGGTCTGTTTTCGGAAGCAACCTGGCGACAACGGCGTGCCCAGACTCATGGTAAGCGGTGTTCTTTCTTTCGTGCTCCGGCATCACCATCGATCGACGCTCGGCTCCCATCATGATTTTATCTTTAGCTCGCTCAAAATCATCCATATCAACCAAACGCTTGTTGGCTCTGGCCGCAAACAGTGCAGCTTCGTTTACAAGATTCGCTAAATCCGCTCCAGAGAACCCCGGGGTTCCTCTTGCCAAAATGTCTGCCTTGACATCCGGGCCTGCGGGTACCTTCCTCATATGTACCATCAATATCTGCTCACGACCGCGAATGTCAGGAAGCGGCACTACAACTTGACGATCGAATCGTCCAGGTCGCAATAAAGCTGGATCCAATACATCTGGCCTGTTGGTAGCAGCAATCACAATTACCCCAGAGCCGGTTTCAAAACCATCCATCTCTACGAGCAACTGGTTTAGCGTCTGCTCTCGTTCGTCATTTCCACCTCCAAGCCCAGCACCTCTCTGCCTACCTACCGCATCGATTTCATCTATGAAGACGATACAAGGCGAGTGTTTCTTAGCTTGCTCGAACATGTCCCTGACACGAGCTGCGCCAACGCCGACAAACATTTCTACAAAGTCAGAACCCGAGATAGAGAAAAACGGAACCTTAGCCTCACCAGCAATCGCTTTCGCAAGGAGTGTTTTACCCGTACCGGGAGAGCCGACCATGAGAACGCCTCTGGGGATCCGACCTCCGAGTTTCTGGAACTTGCTCGGATCTCTGAGAAAGTCGACCAACTCGGAGACTTCCTCTTTCGCTTCCTCACACCCAGCAACGTCGGCAAAGGTAATTCCATTGTTTGTGTCATCTAGTAATCTAGCTCGGCTCTTACCAAAGGAAAACGCGCCACCGCGCCCACCGCCCTGCATTTGCCTCATGAAGAATATCCATACACCTATGAGCAATAGCATTGGGAACCAGGAGACAAAAATATTCATCAGCAAAGAAGGCTCTTCCTCTGGTTTCGCCTCAACTGCCACCCCAGCCTTCAATAAGTCTGAAACCAACCACGGATCTGCTGGCGAATAAACGGTGTAGCGTTGGCCATCGGACTTTTGTACGCTCAGCACACGCCCGTCGATCGTGACCCCGGCTACGTTCCCGGATTTCACTTCTTGGATGAACCTCGAGTACGGTACTGCCGACTGCTGTTGATTACGCACATTGAACTGATTGAACACCGTCATTAGCACGAGTGCTATGACCAACCAGATTGCTATATTTTTCACCATATTATTCAAAAGGAAACTCCCTCATTACAACTCATGGAGCAAAGCGACAATCAATCAAACTTTGCCAAACATATGATTGTAAACCCTATTAATAAAAAACACCTGCCATCAACCCTTTTTGCCCTTCGCAAAAAGAAAAAACTCGCTAGACCGATCTCGAGAGGCTGCTGGCTTCTTAACTTTGACGCTATTAAAGGCTTGTCGAAGCGACTCTCGGAAACCCTGAGTACCACTACCCTCAAAACACTTGACCAGTAGCGATCCATTTCGTTTCAAATTTTCGTGGCAAAACTCAAACGCTAACTCGGCTAACCCGAGCCATTTGGCCTGATCAACCGCTTTTATCCCAGATATATTGGGCGCCATATCTGAAATTACAAGGTCGACCTGGCTACCGTTCAGCATTTTCTCGAGCTCTATTAAAACTTCCTCGGCGGTGAAGTCTCCACGAATAATTTCAACTCTGGGCAAGGGGGATATCTCCAGCAAATCGAGCGCGAACACCTTTCCCTTATCACCCACTATTTCGGATACCACTTGCGACCAACTTCCAGGGGCTGCCCCGAGATCAACAACCACCATCCCGGGTTTGAGAAATTTCTCCTCCTCTTGGATCTCAATCAACTTGTAGGCTGCCCGAGAACGCCAGCCATCTTTCTCAGCCCGCTTTACGAACTGATCAGATACATGCTCCTCCATCCAAGTTTTTTTCAATTCGTCTCCTCACACTCAACACAAGCCGAAGTCAAAAGAAAGATAAAATACACAACACCCATTGAAACTAAAGGTCGCACATTGGAACACTTAACCCCTAAGCAACGAAAAGATTTAAAAGCGAAATCCCACCATCTTAATCCCGTTGTCATCATCGGAGATAAAGGCCTAACGAAAGCGGTCCTCACCGAATCCTCAAAGGCGCTTGATGCTCACGAGCTGATAAAGGTAAAAATAAATATTGATGATCGTATTGACCGAAAAAAAATAACAGAAGAGATGTGCAACGAGTTATCGGCAACTAAAATAAATGAGATCGGAAAAGTTTGCGTGATATACAGAGAAAAACCAACAGACGCTTAAACTATCTTCGACTAAACGTATTTAACTCCCAAAATCTCATACTCTCTTATCCCGCCGGGCGCCTCGACCTCCGCAACATCGCCCTCATATTTACCAATTAGCGCTCGAGATATTGGCGAACTAACAGAAATCTTACCCTGCTTGATATCCGCCTCATCATCGCCAACAATTTGATAGGTGACCTCTTTTTCTGTCTCCAAATCGAGAAGCATGATGGTCGCACCAAATACGCAACGCCCGTCGGCCTCGATCTCCAAGGGGTCGATAATTTGTGCATTTGCTAATTTGCTCTCTACCTCCAAGATACGACCCTCGATGAAGCTTTGTTTTTCCTTCGCAGCATCGTATTCAGCGTTCTCAGACAAGTCCCCATGCGCCCTCGCTTCTTGAATTGCAGCAATGACCGCTGGGCGCTCAATGGTTTTCAGCGCATGTAATTCTTGCTTTAACTGCTCCGCGCCAGTCTTTGTGAGTGGTACCTTGTTCATTCCTCGAGCCTAATTTATTTATTACCTATTGAGATAAATTTTTCACTGAATTGTTTTATGCAGTTCTTGCACTGAACACACGGTCATCTTCTGCAATAACGCGATCCCAGCACTGGCAGCCTTTGCCCCTGCTATGGTCGTGAAGTATGTAACTTTTCCTTGCAGGGCCGTTCTCCTAATTGAGTAGGAGTCCTTAATCGAACTGGGGCTATCATCGACCGTATTGATGATCATGGCTATCTCCCCATTCTTGATCATATCAACAATGTGAGGCCTCCCCTCGGCGACTTTATTGACAGCGGTAACCGGCAATCCCGCTTCGGAAATCGCTTTGGCAGTCCCCTTGGTCGCGACCAATTGGAAACCAACCTGAACTAACGCTTTTGCCACCACAACTGCAGCCGACTTATCAGAATTACGAACGCTAAGAAAAGCTTTTCCAGACGAAGGCAGATTCACACCCGCCGCGAGCTGTGACTTTACAAAAGCTTCTGGGAATGTAGGACCTACTCCCATCACCTCACCAGTGGACCGCATCTCAGGGCCTAGGATCGTATCAACTCCGGGAAACTTAATGAATGGGAAAACTGCCTCTTTGACAGAAAAATAATTCGGGATGATCTCTTCGTTCACCCCCATCCCTCCGAGCATTTCCCCCGCCATGACTCTGGCGGAGATTTTTGCCAAAGGCCTACCCGTTGCCTTCGAAACGTAGGGAACAGTTCGTGATGCACGGGGATTTACCTCTAATACATAAACATCGCTCCCCTTTATCGCAAATTGGATATTCATTAACCCGATAACTTTCAGCCCTTTCGCAAGTAAGACTGTTTGGCGGCGAAGCTCATCTTGCATTTCGCGAGATAAGCTAAACGGCGGAAGTGAGCAAGCGGAATCTCCACTGTGCACACCAGCCTGCTCGATGTGCTCCATGATTCCACCGACTATTACATCGGTTCCATCTGATATCGCATCCACATCAACCTCAGTGGCATCATTCAAAAATCGGTCAAGCAGCACGGGGCTATCATTGCTAACTTTGACCGCTTCACGCATATACCGCTCTAAATCAGATTGGCGATGAACAATCTCCATTGCTCGCCCACCCAAAACATAGGACGGCCGAACAACGAGTGGGTACCCAATTTCATCTGCCAATGCAATTGCTTCTTTAGGATCTCTCGCGGTCCGATTATCAGGTTGCTTTAATCCCAATTCACCCAACAATTTTTGGAATTTCTCTCGATCCTCGGCACAGTCGATCATCTCCGGACTTGTCCCAATAATAGGGACACCTTGCGCCGCCAACCCATTCGCCAATTTCAAAGGAGTCTGCCCACCATACTGCACGATTACGCCCTTTGGCTTTTCGATTGATACTATTTCGAGTACATCCTCGAGAGTCAGCGGCTCAAAGTAAAGACGATCAGATGTATCGTAGTCTGTTGAGACAGTTTCCGGGTTGCAGTTAACCATGATTGTCTCGAAACCTGCATCTCTCAATGCAAAAGATGCATGTACACAACAGTAGTCAAACTCGATTCCCTGTCCGATTCTGTTTGGCCCACCACCAAGAACCATGATTTTTTCTCTAGAAGACGGCGCGGACTCACACTCCTCATCATAAGTCGAGTACATGTACGCAGTGCTGGTATCAAATTCGGCCGCACAGGTGTCAACACGTTTATAAACTGGCCGAATTCCCCACTCGTGTCGTCGATCTCTCACATCTGCCTCTGGGACGCCAAGCAAATCCGATAAACGGCGGTCCGAGAAACCTTTTCTCTTCAAACTAAATAGCCACTCTTTCCCAAGTTTTTCGAACCCAGCGGCCCTAACTGCGCTTTCATCTTGTACAAGATCATGGAGATACGAAAGAAACCATCGATCAATTTTGGTGCTTTCAAACATATCCTCAATCGTCATGCCCGAGCGGAAACCATCAGCAACGTACAGGATTCTCTCAGGGCCAGGCTCCCGAATCTCAGCCTCTATAATTTCTCTATCAGACGTTCTCGGATCCAAGCCATCGATCCCTATTTCAAGGCCCCTAAGCGCTTTTTGAAAAGACTCTTGGAAATTTCTCCCCATGGCCATCACCTCACCAACGGACTTCATTTGAGTCGTTAAACGGGGATTTGCCTGAGGAAATTTCTCAAAAGCAAATCGAGGGATTTTCGTCACCACATAGTCAATGCTTGGCTCAAACGACGCCGGTGTCTTTCCACCCGTAATATCATTTTGTAGTTCATCAAGCGTATACCCCACCGCTAACTTTGCAGCGACTTTTGCGATAGGAAAACCCGTCGCCTTAGAAGCAAGCGCGGAGGAACGCGATACTCTCGGATTCATTTCGATCACAGTCATACGCCCATTGTCTGGGTTCACCGCGAACTGAACATTCGATCCACCGGTATCAACCCCGATCTCTCGCAGCACTGCGATCGAGGCATTCCTCATGATCTGGTACTCCTTGTCAGTCAATGTCTGCGCTGGAGCAACCGTGATCGAATCTCCAGTGTGGACTCCCATTGGATCCAAATTCTCAATCGAACAAATAATGATGCAGTTATCGCTTTTGTCCCTGACAACTTCCATCTCAAACTCTTTCCAACCGATTACAGATTCTTCTATGAGAACCTCGTTCGTAGGAGACGCATCCAAACCTCTTTCGATGATCTCTATAAATTCCTCTTTGTTGTAGGCAATTCCGCCACCGGTACCACCAAGAGTAAAAGATGGCCGAATAATTGCTGGATAACCAATCGTTGCCTGAACCTGGAACGCCTCCTCCATGCTATGAGCGATCATCGATCTAGGGCTTTCAAGCCCGATTTTGGTCATTGCCTTTTTAAATTTCTCTCGGTCCTCGGCCTTGTCAATCGCTTCCTTAGTCGCCCCGATCATTTCGACGGAGAATTTCTCAAGCACTCCATGCTTCGCCAAATCGAGAGCAGTATTAAGAGCCGTCTGACCCCCCATCGTTGGAAGCAGCGCATCAGGTCGTTCCGCTTCAATAATTTTGGCGACCATTTCCCAGGTAATCGGCTCGATGTAAGTGACATCCGCGAGCTCTGGATCAGTCATTATTGTCGCGGGATTTGAATTAACTAGGATTACTTTGTACCCCTCTTCCCTGAGGGCCTTGCACGCCTGAGCTCCAGAATAATCAAATTCGCAGGCTTGCCCGATCACAATCGGCCCCGCCCCGATGATTAATATGGACTTGATATCGCTTCTTTTTGGCATACAGTGTCTATGTGTTCTTTATTTTTGATATAGATCCATTTGCTTAACAAATCGATCAAAAAGGTAACCAATATCATGGGGGCCTGGACTTGCCTCCGGGTGCCCTTGAAATGAAAATGCGGGCTTATCCGTTCTTTCAATTCCTTGTAGGCTTCCATCAAATAAAGACAGGTGTGTAACTTTGAGTGTTTCCGGAAGCGTATTTACGTCGACCTGGAATCCATGATTTTGGCTCGTTATAAATACTCGTCCTGATTGGACATCCTTCACAGGATGATTTGCCCCGTGGTGTCCAAATTTCATTTTTTGCGTTTTAGCACCGCTCGCAAGTGCAAGAAGTTGGTGCCCTAAACAAATCCCAAAAATTGGTAAGTTCTCATCAAGTAGTTTTTGTATCGCGTGAATCGCGTAATCGCAAGGCTCTGGATCACCCGGCCCGTTGGACAAGAAAACTCCATCAGGCGATTGCTCGAGTACCTTCTCAAAGGGAGTACGCGCTGGCACAACCGTAACTTCACATCCCCTCGACACTAACATTCTCAAGATGTTGTGCTTGACCCCAAAATCATATGCAACAACCTTCTTTCGTGTCGCGTTGGAATCAGGTTTTTTTAGATCCCGCACTCGAGTTTAGCGTCCACTCGGGATCAACCCATTGGTAAGGCGTTTCACACGTCACTACTGAAGCCAGATCCATTCCAGATAGTCCTGGAAACGACTTTGCTTTCTCAATAGCGGACGCGTCACTCATCTCACCGGAAGCTATAAATCCACGTTGAGATCCCTTAGTGCGTAAGATCCGCGTCAACTTTCTGGTATCAATTCCGGCGATAGCAGGTACCGCTTGTGATTTCAACCAATCACTTAACGAAGATTGGCTTCGGAAATTACTGGCGAGCAAGGGAAGATCTCTTATAACCAAACCAGCAGCCTGCGCTACCTTTGACTCCATATCCTCAAGGTTACAACCAACATTTCCAATCTGCGGATAGGTCAAGGTAACGATCTGCTTTCTGTAGGAGGCGTCCGAGACTATTTCCTGATAGCCAGACATCGCGGTATTAAAAACCACCTCGCCAGTCGCATCGCTCTCGTCACCGATAGAGATCCCCCTAAAAACCGTACCATCCTCAAGGGCTAGCAACGCTGGTTGAAATTTAGTGGGATCCAATGAGTAACCTCAAAAAATATTAATATAATCAGATGTTTATGAATTTCGAGCGCGTATAAAAAGCGGGGGGATGGGAAAATACCTTCCCCCCGCTTTGTTCTCGTATTATAGCTCGCGCACCCCTACTCGATCAAACAAATATGTCGCTAGGGCGCCCTTTAACTCAACCCTAAAACATCGGACATATCGTAAAGTCCAGACGACTTACCCTTCAAAAACTTGGTAGCTCGTATCGCACCTGCCGAAAAATTGGCTCGATCTGTCGCCTTGTGAGAAATTTCCACGCGCTCACCTTCACCAGCAAACATCACTGTATGCTCACCAACTATGTCTCCACCTCTTATCGTGGAGAAACCAATCTTTGAATCTGGCCTGACTCCTGTATTTCCTTCGCGGGAAAAGATAGCGCATTCACTCAAGTCCCAACCAAGGGATTCGGCAACAACCTCACCCATTTTAAGAGCAGTTCCTGAGGGAGCATCTACCTTATTTCTGTGGTGAGACTCTACAACCTCAATGTCATAGCCCTCGCTAAAAGCACGTGCGCCAATTTTTAATAAACCCAGAACCACATTAACTCCGACACTCATATTTGGCGCCATCACAATAGCGATCTTTTCGCTCGCTTTCTCGATTACTGACTTCTGATCCTGAGAGAAACCCGTAGTACCTACGACCATATTTACCCCGGATGCAATACACTGTTTCATATGCTCCATGGTTCCCTCTGGTCGAGTGAAATCAATCAAAACATCCGCACCATTTAGGGCCCCTTGTATATCTCCAGAAATCATCACGCCATTCGGTTGACCACAAGATGCTCCGGAATCTTGCCCTAGCGCTGGGCTCGATGGATGATCCAGAGCCGCAGCTAACCTCACATTCGGATCAGCCGAAACCGATCGGATTAACGAACGTCCCCATCTTCCCGGAGCTACCGGCTACAACTACATTAATAATTTCCATACTTTTTCCCAAAGTTTAACAAGGGCACCACTCGCTGATTCATGAGGCACATTCGGCCGAAATTACTTCGGCCCACCAATGGCAAAGTCGCCATCCACCTTATCCAATAGCCCATCCTTAAAAAAAACGGTAAACGATTTTTCTCTCTTTACTTCCCCTATTTTGCCCGACATGTAGACATAGTCCCAACGATCTGGCTGGAACGGATCGATCACCAATGGCTCACCAAGAATAAATCTTACTTGCTCTTGGGGCATCCCCAAGGACAGTTTAGACACCATCGCCTCATCAATGAAATTCCCCTGCTTGACTTCTTGAATGTATGGAGAGACTTTACATCCAAAGGAAAAAAAACAGCACCAGACTAATAACACCACCCATCTTTTGAAAATCTTTAGCATCTTTGAATTTATAGGAACCGGTTGTTAAGTGTTAAATTACGCATACCATACAAGAAAACTCGAGGCAGTATATTAATGAAAACTCCTGATGATCTTAAAAAGGCAGGACTAAAAGCCACTCTCCCCCGAATAAAGATATTGAACTTGTTTGAGTCGTCCGATCAACGGCATTTATCTGCCGAAGACATTTATAAACAATTTGTGAGCGAGGATATGGACGTTGGGCTCGCAACGATTTATCGAGTGCTAACCCAATTCGAGCAGGCTGGAATTCTTGTGAGACATCACTTCGAGTCTGGAAAAGCTGTCTACGAGCTGGATCACGGAGAGCACCATGATCATATTGTTTGCAATCAATGTGGGCACGTAGAAGAATTCTATGACGAGGAAATAGAGAAGCGGCAACTCAAAGTCGCGCGCTCGCGTAACTTTAAGATCTTAGGCCACTCCCTGCAAATATACGCAGACTGCCAGGAGGAAAATTGCTCGAGGAAAATCGACGAGAACTAGTTGTTCAGCTCGCGAAGCAATGACGACGCATGGGCTCGTGCTTCATCTGTTATCCGTAAACCACCTAACATCCGGGCCACCTCCTCAACTCGATCTGAATCAGCTAAAACCGAGACCTCAGTAAGCACCGCATCTTTCGACTTTCCCTTTGCAACACGCCAATGTTGATTTGCGGCCGCAGCCACTTGCGGAAGATGGGTCACGCAGAGGGTTTGTCTTTCGAACCCCGTGCTTCTCAGCAACCTTCCAACGGTCTCCGCTACCGCGCCACCGACACCAGAATCGACCTCATCAAAGATCATAGTAGATACTGAGGTGTGAGCGACTGACACAGATTGAATAGCGAGGGAAATTCTTGATAATTCACCGCCCGATGCGACTTGGGAAAGGTCATTTAAGGGTGAGCCTGGATTCATCGAAACCTGAAAGGACACCCGCTCGCTACCATGAGGTCCAGGAGAGTCAATCGGAGTAAGCTCAATTTTAAATTTGCTTCCAGCGAGAGACAGACTCTGCATTTTTTCTTCTATGAGCTTGCCAAGTTGCGAAGCAGCTTTTCGACGCACAGCGGATAACTGCGAGGCAACCCGATTAAATTCCCCTTTTTTCCTCCTCTGACTGCCGTAGACTCTCAAGATCAGACTGCGACTTTAGTCGATCAAGCTCCTCGGTCACACGAGCAAAAAACGCGGGGATCTCCTCTGGCTTAACATCATGCTTCCTTGATAACCTCTGTACTTCAGCAATCCGCGACTCGAGATCCTCCAAGGCTCGAGGGTCACTCTCGATCCGATCAAGATAATTACGAATACTCCTCTGCAACTCCTGCGCCTGGATATCCAACGATTCCACTTCTTTGCCAATATCAGACAATGACGAATCATATTCAGTAGCCACTGCTATTTGGCTTTTCACCTTTCGAATCTGATCCAGCAAAGCGCTATCCGGACCCGAGAAAAGATCAAACGCAGCTCCAAGATTCTGAATAAGACCATTGGAATTTGCCATGACTTTGTGACGATCAAGCGTTACTGACCATTCCCCAATATCAAATTTCAGCTCGGAGAGATCGCTGAGGGTTGACTCCAAGTGACGCGACCGAGCTGCATAGTTTTCCTGATCAACGAGCGCGCGATCGAGCAATTCTTTTGTCTCTTTCCAGGATTTCCAAGAACTACTAACAAGCTCACAAAGCTCTATGGCTTCAGCATGGCGATCAAGTATGGCCCGCTGAACTGCGGGACGAAGCAACGAGTAATGTTCGTGTTGCCCATATAAATCAAGAAGAAGTTCCCCCACCTCCTTGAGTTGTTTCATCGAAACAGGAGTGCCGTTGATCCAAGCCTTGGAGCGTCCTTTCGAATCAACCGAACGACGAACTATGCATACATCATCATCAAGCAAGTCATTTTGCCCGAGGTATAACTTAGCCTCTTTAGCTAGAGACACCTCGAACTCCGCGAAGATTTCGGTTTTCGATGCGCCCGATCTAACAACGGAAGAATCTCCTCGGCCACCAATTATTAAGTTTATCGCACCCAAAATGATCGACTTGCCAGCGCCTGTTTCACCGGTAATCGCCGTGAAACCCGACTCAAGATCCAAGTCGAGCTCTTCAATAAGTACAAAGTCCTTGATCGATAGACGCAATAACATTTCAGATCAAAAAAAAATCAAAGTAGGCTCGCCCAGCGTAATTTCTCTCGAAGTGTCCGAAAATGATCGTGCCCCTGGGGATGAATCAGACGAAGCGGGTTCTCAGCGCGACTAATTAAGATTCTCGCTCCCATACCAACATCGAGATGCGTGTGGCTGTCGACATGCATACGGGCATCAATTCCCTCAGTCAAAGTTATCTCCACAGAAGACTCACCAGGAATGACGATGGGGCGGTTGGATAATGTGTGGGGGGAGACGGGAACTAGAGATATCGCGCTGAGTGACGGATCTAATATTGGACCACCAGCCGAGAGTGCATATGCAGTAGACCCAGTGGGAGTAGCAACGATCAAACCATCAGCTCTTAAACGGTATGCTAATTTCGAGTCGATGGTAACTTCCATCTCCATGAGACTACCGCTCTGCCCCTTGCTAACGGATATGTCATTTAGGGCATAGATTATGGGATGAGCACGCTCTTCCAGTCTGACCTTAAGCATAAGGCGTTCGTCTATCTCAAACTCACCAGAGATCACAGCATTTAAACTATCGAGCATCGTTTCAACGGATATGTCCGTCAAAAAACCCAAACGCCCCTGGTTGATGCCCAAGAGCGGAGCACGATTAGCCTCAGCCACCACACCGGCGACTCCCAACATCGTCCCATCGCCGCCCAACACAACGACAAGATCACTTTCTTTGACAATATCCCCCAATGGTCCACTCTCGATATCACTAAGGTTTAGTTGGGCGCACGTCTGATCTTCCATTACAACATCTATTTTTCTCTCACGCAGAAAACCTACGACCGCCTGCATTGGTTTTGCAATGTCGACGCTTTTATATTTTCCTACCAACGCTACTTTTTTGAATACGACCATGGCCCCACGATTTTCTTGTTATCCAGTGTATTATGATCTCAATTTAAATTGAAAACCCTAAAACTTTTATTTTATATTGAAGTCGCAGAAAAGCATGATGAATGAAAGAGCAAAGATCCTCTTAAAATCCCTTGTCGAGCGCCACATATCCGACGGACAACCAGTGGGGTCGAGAGCCCTTGCGAAATTCTCGGGGCTTGAGCTCAGCCCTGCGAGCATCAGGAATATCATGTCTGACCTGGAAGAAATGGGATTCATTGCTAGCCCTCACACCTCGGCCGGCAGAATACCAACACCACGGGGATACAGATTTTTTGTTGACTCCTTGTTAACGGTGCAGCCTTTAGACTCAAACGAAGTGCTTCAACTAGAAGATCAGTTTCAGCCGGACACGACCACCAAGCTCGTCGCCACCGCCTCGCAACTGCTGTCCGACCTTACGTCTTTTGCTGGGGTCGTCAAAACACCAGCGAGAACTTCAGTCGCGTTCAGGCATATTGAATTTGTCAAACTCTCAAATCAAAAATTGCTCCTTATTGTCGTCACTCCAGATGGCGATGTTCAAAATAAGATCCTCTTCAGCGACAGAAACTTTTCGGATTCCGAACTAGTAGAGGCTGCGAACTTCTTAAACAAAAACTACGCTGGGATGACATTTGACGACATCAAGTCTCGCTTGAGAAATGAATTAAGGCAACTGAAAGAGAGCATGACCGAACTTATGACGCTTGCCGTCTCGGCTGGACAAGAAACAGCAAATGCTAGCGATCAAACTTACGTAGTATCTGGCGAGAGAAATTTGTTGAGAGTTCAAGATCTCTCAACAAATATGCAAAGTCTAAGAACGCTCTTTGATATGTTCGACAAAAAGTCGGGAATCTTACAACTCTTAGATCTTGGAAATGACGCACCCGGATTGCAAATCTTCATTGGTGGAGAATCTGGATTGGTACCGTTAGATGAATGTAGTGTAGTCACTGCCCCCTACGAGGTTGACGGAGAAGTCGTTGGAACATTGGGCGTAATCGGGCCTACTCGCATGGCATATGAGCGAGTAATACCCATTGTGGACATCACTGCTCGCCTACTGTCCGGGGCGCTATCACAAAAGTAATCACAAAGACGAATCTATGGCCCTGTCTAAAGAACCACCATACGAACATGGAGCGATATCACAAATCGGTGTATTACTCGTAAATCTGGGGACCCCAGATGCCCCAACAAAAACTGCTCTCAAAAAATATCTAAAAGAGTTTTTATCCGATAGGAGAGTAGTTGAGATCCCCAGGTTAGTTTGGTGGCTTATCTTGAATGGAATTATCCTTAACTTGCGCCCCAAGAAATCCGCTGAGAAATATGCTGCGATTTGGACAAACGAAGGATCTCCGCTCAGAATCCACACGGAACAGCAAACCGCGCTCCTTCAAAAGCGCATCGAAAACTCGGGGCATAAGGGCGTCATGGTCACGCATGCAATGCGCTATGGCAGCCCCTCCATAAGCGAGACATTGAGCAAACTGCGTTCGAATGGGTGCGATCGAATCTTAGTACTACCGTTGTACCCACACTACAACTCCAGCACAACTGCAAGTATTGTAGATAGCGTGTTTTCAGAACTCCAAACGATGCGCAATATCCCCGAGGTCAGGTACGTCAAACACTTCCATGACCACCCTCTGTACATCGAAGCACTCGCGGATAGAGTTCAAGGTTACTGGGGTGAAAATGGCAAGCCGGATAAGCTTGTATTGTCCTACCACGGCGTGCCGTCCTTCAGCTTAAAAAAGGGGACCCGTATCACTGCGAGTGCTATAAAACTAGTCGACTCTTGGCAGACAAACTTGGAATTCCGAGAGAGCAAATCAAGACCACCTTCCAATCGCGGTTTGGAAAAGCAGAATGGTTACGCCCTTATACGATTGAAACAATGCAAGAACTCGGAAAAGATAATACAAGACGAATCGACGTCTTTTGTCCGGGATTTGTATCCGATTGCCTCGAGACCCTCGAGGAAATAAACATGGAGAATCGCTCGGAGTTTTTGCAGCACGGCGGTCAAGAGTTTCACTACATCCCTTGTTTAAACGACAGCCACAAGTGGATAGACACGCTGGAAAAAATTGCACTTGAAAATATAAGCACCTGGCTTCCAGATGAGTCAGACGAAGAAATCCAAAAACGCGCCCAGACTAGCAGATCAGAAGCTCTCTCGAGAGGGGCAGAAAAGTAACCTCTCTATCTCTACAACCAGCTACTGCAGAAGCGTCAATCCATCTAGCTCCCCGTACTTTTTGTTGATATCGTAGTCAAGCTGTATATCTTTGTATTTTTTTAGGATCTCATTTGCACGTTGGTTCGTGCTCTCAACAAGCTGCGAACACGTCGGAAAGGTCCCCACTTGAGCTAATGCCGCTTGAATCTTTTTGGCTGCACTCAAGGCATTCTCATAATGAAAGGACTCGATTTTTTCCAACGCGTTTTCGAATTTAGCCCATCGCTTCTTTAGCAGCTCGCTGCCCGAGTTTTCCCCCTTCCAACGAGGCCGGGTATGAGTAAGCCCGAGGATAACGAGTGACTTGTCGACTGAGCACGCATCAGGCAACTCAGCATGCTTCAGCCTCCATTGAATTTTCCATTTCGTGATGGCGGGATGTTTTTCACCATCCACTCCCAGAGGCCCTAACGAGCGCATCTGAGCGCTCAAAATTAAGGCCGATTGCCCATCTATCCAATAACTGCTGACATTGGAATTTACTTTAAGCTCTGCGAGCGAACTTTGAGAAAAAGCCAAAAAACTAAAAAATACACAACAATTCAATAACTTATTTATAAAAAACATAACCTTTTTTCGACCCTTGAGGTTGCTGTCAATCTTACGACTGCAAGAACGCTTAAAAATTAATATTTCTTTCTTCAAAACCTTGAAATTTACCCAACCGGCCCAAGATACCCTGTTATTTATAGTTCTTAGGCTCGTAGATTGATGACTGATAACAAAAAATTTGATACCGAAGACTTACCCGGTAATGATGACATAAAACCGGTTGAAGGCAGTAATACCACGGAGGATTCTGTTCCCACGAACGACATTGAAAAAGAACAAACCGAACCCACAGCCACGGATGAAGTTGAGGCGCTCCGCGTTGAAAACGAAAAACTTAAAGAAGAATGGCTGAGGGCAAAAGCTGAGACAGAAAATGTACGGAAGCGAGCTGAGATCGATGTAAGAAATGCTCATAAGTATGGAGTCGAACGCCTCGCGACGGAACTGTTAGCTGTTAGCGATAGCTTAGAAGCAGCCCTCGCGCTTGAGACGGTAACCACTGAATCACTTCAAGACGGTGTTGGACTTACTCTTAAGCAATTACAAGCAGTTTTTGAGAAATTCAACATTAAGGAAATTAACCCGGTAGGGGAAATTCTCGATCCTCACCGTCATCAAGCGATGGCAGCTCTCGAATCTGATGCGCCAGAAAACTCCATCATCAACGTTTTCCAAAAAGGTTACGAGTTAAATGATCGCTTGATCAGACCAGCCATGGTCAGCGTCTCGAAGAAAAATCAAGCTTGAAATTGTTAAAAACGAACCCAATTTAAAGCACATAGAAATAATTTTAGATAAGGATAGATAGTATGGGAAAAATCATTGGTATTGACTTAGGCACCACAAATTCATGCGTCGCAGTTATGGACGGTGGAAAGGCTAAGGTGCTTGAAAACGCTGAGGGCGGGAGAACCACCCCATCGATTGTTGCGTACTCCGAGGAGAACGAGGTCTTGGTTGGAGCTCCGGCTAAAAGGCAGGCGGTAACCAATCCTAAAAATACGCTATTTGCTGTGAAGCGGCTGATCGGAAGACGATTCAAGGATTCAGAGGTTCAAAAAGCTATCGAGAATTCTCCTTTCGCGATTGTGGAAGCTAAAAACGGCGATGCATGGGTTGACGTAAGAGGTAAGCAAAGCGCACCTCCTGAAGTAAGTGCACAAATCCTGATGAAAATGAAAAAAACCGCTGAGGATTACCTCGGCGAACCCGTCACTGAGGCTGTGATCACAGTTCCCGCGTACTTTAACGATTCACAGCGGCAAGCCACAAAAGACGCAGGACGAATCGCCGGCCTCGACGTGAAGCGGATCATCAATGAGCCTACTGCGGCAGCGCTCGCATTTGGTATGGACAAAAAACAAGGTGATAAAAAAATTGCGATATATGACCTTGGAGGTGGCACTTTTGATGTTTCGATCATTGAAATAGCTGAGGTAGATGGTGAGCATCAATTTGAAGTTCTATCCACCAATGGAGATACTTTCTTGGGAGGTGAAGACTTCGATCAAAGACTTATAGACTACCTAGCCGACGAGTTCAAGAAGGAACAAAGTGTTGATTTACGCAAAGATGTTCTAGCTCTGCAGCGGCTAAAGGAAGCTGCTGAAAAAGCGAAGATAGAACTATCCTCGAGCCAACAAACCGAGGTAAATCTCCCGTACATCACAGCTGATGCAACTGGACCAAAGCACCTTGCAGTGAAAATTACGAGAGCGAAATTGGAGAGCTTAGTAGAAGACCTGGTTACGAGAACGATCGAGCCTTGCCGAACCGCAATTAAAGACGCGGGCGTTAAAGTGTCGGACATCAACGACGTCATCCTCGTAGGGGGAATGACAAGAATGCCAAAAGTCCAAGAGACGGTAAAAAACTTTTTTGGCAAAGATCCGAGGAAGGACGTAAACCCAGATGAGGCCGTCGCGTTGGGCGCTGCAATTCAAGCTGGCGTGTTACAAGGAGATGTCAAAGACGTTCTGTTGCTCGACGTCACTCCTCTCTCGCTCGGAATTGAAACGCTCGGTGGCGTGATGACGAAACTCATCCAAAAAAATACCACGATACCAACAAAGGCTAATCAGGTATTTTCAACTGCGGAAGATAACCAAACCGCTGTCACGATTCATGTTTTACAAGGTGAACGAGAAATGGCAAAGGACAACAAGTCGCTTGGCCAATTCAATTTGAGTGACATTCCGGCCGCTGCGAGAGGAATGCCCCAGATCGAGGTTAACTTTGATATTGACGCTAATGGGATTTTGCATGTTTCGGCGAAAGACAAAGCAACTGGTAAAGAAAATAAAATCACCATCAAAGCCAACTCAGGTCTGTCTGACGAAGAAATAGAAAAAATGGTGAAGGACGCGGAAGCTAATGCCGATGAGGACAAGAAAGCGCGCGAGCTTGTTGATGTCAGAAATCAATGCGATTCTCTAATACACAGCGTGAAGAAAACACTCAGTGAGCATGGGGATAAGGTTAATCCTGAAGAAAAGGCCGGCATTGAACAAGCAATCCAAGATGCAGAGGCTGCTCTGAAAGATGGCAGCAAGGAAGATATCGAAAGCAAAACTCAAGCGTTAGCGACCGCCTCTCAAAAACTTGCCGAGCAAATGTACGCTCAACAACAAGATGGTGGCCAAGGAGCGGATCAGCAGGGCAACACCAATGGTTCTGACAAAGCAGAACCGGAAGGCGATGTTGTCGATGCAGAGTTCGAAGAAGTTGAGAAAGATAAGAAAGCAAGCTAACCGCGATATTGGGTACTGACGGGTTGCCTCGGACTTTGAGTTCGTGGCAACTTTCATTTTAATTTAATGCAATAACTTCCTCGAAAAATGGCAAAAAGAGATTTTTACGAAGTCCTAGGTGTAAATCGGGATGTAGCCGATGGCGATCTGAAGAAAGCCTATCGGAAACTAGCGATGAAATACCATCCAGATAAAAACCCAGACAACGCAAAAGCAGAAGAACAATTCAAGGAAGTCAAAGAAGCATACGAAGTTTTATCAGACCCTCAAAAACGCGCAGCCTATGATCAGTACGGCCATGCCGGTGTAGACCAATCTGCCGGAATGGGAGCTGGGGGCGCTGGCTTCGGAGGATTTTCCGATGCATTTGGCGACATATTTGGGGATATCTTTGGCGGCGGCCGATCTGGTGGTCGGTCAAACGTTTATAGGGGAGCAGATTTACGCTACAACCTCGATATTTCGCTCGAGGATGCTGCACGTGGTACCGAAATAAAAATTCGCGTGCCCGCGATGGAAACATGTGGAACATGCTCTGGGAAAGGAGCCAAACCTGGAACGGAGCCAGTTACATGCGGAACCTGCCGAGGACAAGGTCAGGTCCGAATGAGCCAAGGTTTCTTTTCGATAGCTCAAACGTGTCCCGACTGTCACGGAAGCGGTAAGGTTATCAAAACTCCATGTGGAGACTGCCATGGGCAAGGCAGAATAAAGCGACAGAAGACGCTGTCGGTAAAAATTCCTGCGGGGGTTGATGAAAGTGACCGAATAAGACTATCAGGAGAGGGTGAAGCAGGCGTGAATGGAGGCCCGGCTGGTGACCTTTACGTTGTAATTCAAATCAAACCACACAATGTCTTTTCTCGAGATGGTAATGATCTCCACTGCGAGATGCCCATCAGTTTTGGCACCGCCGCTTTGGGAGGCGAAATAACCATACCCACCCTTGATGGCTCTGCGAAACTTAAAATACCACCCGAAACTCAAACCGGTCGAGCGTTCCGACTCCGCGGCAAAGGCGTCAAAGGGGTACGAAGCAGCACCTTTGGAGATTTGATGTGCCACGTGGTTGTCGAGACACCCGTAAACCTGACTGAGCGACAACGGGAGCTATTAGCAGAACTTGAAGATATCAGTAGCGAAGACATGCCTCATCATAATCCGAAGGCTAAATCGTGGATGGATAAGGTGAAGGAATTTTTCGACGGCTGATTTAGCTTCCTCTTCGCCAGGTTGTACCCTCGGCAGAATCTTCAAGAATAATGCCGTTACTTTCCAATTCGGATCGGATCAAATCAGCACGTTTGAAATCGCGGTTTTTTCTTGCTAGCTCTCGATCCGCTATCAAACCTTCAACCTTATCGTTGGGGAATAAGTGTGGATTCCCGGATTTCAGGAAGTCGTCTGGTTGACGCCCTAACAAACCAACAAGATTGGCAAGCCCTTTGAGCAATCCGGCGGTAACGTGGCACGAGTCTCGATTCGCCATTGTTGCGAGCTCAAAAAGCACTGAAATCGCTCGCGGAGTATTAAAGTCATCGTTCAACGCCTCACTAAACTGTTTTGCCGAGGGATGATTCCAGTCGACGTGACCTGTACCCAACTCATCACCAAAATTTTTTAAAGTCGTGTACAACCGTGTTAGCGCTTGCCTTGCATCCACAAGATGCTGATCAGAATAATTTAAAGGACTTCTGTAATGAGCACGCAAGATGAAGAAACGCACTACCTCTGCATCAAATTTTTCTAAAATCTCCCGAACCGTAAAGAAATTTCCGAGAGATTTTGACATCTTTTGCTCATCAACCCTCACGAAACCATTGTGTAGCCAATAATTAACAAAAGTACAGCCATGAGCTCCCTCAGACTGTGCAATTTCGTTCTCATGGTGCGGAAACTGTAGATCTTCACCACCTCCATGAATATCAAAATGTTCCCCCAACAAACGCTGACTCATGGCAGAACATTCAATATGCCATCCAGGTCTACCATCACCCCAAGGCGATTTCCAAGATGGCTCCCCAGGCTTCACAGATTTCCAAAGTACGAAATCAAGAGGATCTTGCTTTTCTGCATCCACGCCCACCCGCTCTCCAGCACGCAATTGATCCAGCGATTTACCCGATAACTTCCCGTATCCATCAAACTTTCGAACTGAGAAATACACATCTCCATTAGCACCAACATACGCAAAACCACGGTCAATCAACTTTTGTATCAAGTCCAGCATCTGAGGAATATTTTCAGTTGCCTTTGGCTCGTGATCTGGCTGCTCAACGCCTAAAGCGATAGCATCTTCGTTCATGGCTTCTATGAATCTGCTGGTCAACTCTTGGATAGACTGATTTTTTTCAATAGCCCTTTGGATAATCTTGTCATCTATGTCAGTGATGTTTCGGACATACGTAACGTCGTACTTCAATGCACGCAACCATTTATAAATCAGATCAAAGACAACCATTACTCGCGCATGACCCAAATGACAGAGGTCATAGACGGTCATACCACAGACGTACATTCGCACGCGTCCTTCCTCAAGCGGCTTAAAGGACTCTTTTTTTCTAGAAAGGGTGTTATACAACTGAAGCATTTTTTCGGAAACCCTCGGAATCGATAATCGGTTCAGCACTTCATTAAGCAAAAAGTAGCGGGAAGTATAACAGAGCAACTGAGAGTAACTCCTGTCTAAAACTACCTTTACAACATAAATAAGTGGCGACTGATAAACTATCGAACCACAAAATTGAATAATTTATAAGGAAAATAAATGTCTGAAAAAGTCAGTATGGACACATCCCTCGGAGAAATCGTGATAGCTCTGGATTCCGAGAAGGCCCCTGAAACCGTGAAAAATTTTTTACAGTATGTGGATTCAGGCTTCTACGACGGCACAATTTTTCATCGCGTGATAAACGGATTTATGATTCAAGGTGGCGGATTCGATACACAAATGAAAGAAAAACCCACCGAGGCGCCAATAAAAAACGAGGCTGATAATAACCTGAAGAATGGCCAATATACTATCGCGATGGCACGCACCAGCGATGTGAACTCAGCGACATCTCAATTCTTTATCAACGTTGCGGACAATGACTTTTTAAACTTCTCGTCTCCTACGCCGCAAGGCTACGGGTATTGCGTTTTTGGTGCAGTAACCTCGGGGCAAGACACGGTTGACGCTATCAAAAAAGTAGCTACTGGAAATCATGGCTTTCACCAAGACGTTCCGACCGAACAAGTTTTAATTAATAAGGTCGTGCGCGTCTAATCTTAACGCTGAGATCCATTTGAAGCCAAAAACGTACGCGTTTATCTCCGACTTACATCTTCAAGCTGAAGAACCTGAGAAAACTAATATATTTCTCAGGTTTCTTCAGTCAGAGGCCAAATCTGTCGATGAACTTTTCATTTTGGGAGACCTGTTCGAGTACTGGGTTGGAGATGATCAAGCGGATGAGCCCTGTATCGCGGAAATCATTTTAAATCTGCGTGAGCTAACTAAGACCGGCACTAAAGTTGCCGTTATGCACGGTAACCGAGACTTCTTAATCGGACAAAAATTTAGCAAACTTACTGGGGCATCGCTCCTGCCCGATGAAGTGTTGATAGATATTCACGGCCAACGCGCGCTTCTTTTACATGGCGATACGCTTTGTACAGACGATATTGATTATCAAAGCATAAGGGCAGTTATTCGTAATCCAGACTGGAGACGCGAGTTTCTCAAAAAACCCATCGGTGAAAGAAGACAAATTGCACGCTCTTACCGTTTAGAAAGCGAATCTGCAAAGAAAGAAAAAGAAAAAGAGATTATGGATGTTTCCTTAGAAACGCTTTACTCAACCCTAAGAGAATGGAATTATCCGCTGCTCATTCATGGCCATACTCACCGCCCACAGCATCACGCTCACAAGGTGGATGGGGCGAACTGCACGCGATTTGTTTTGGCTGACTGGAGTGCGACTCGCGGACACGCCCTTGTGTTCGACAAAACAGGCTTTAGGGAAATCGATCTCTCTTAGCTGGCAGCGTCGACTAACGCGTTAGCGCAAAATCTAAATCGTCTTGTAAATCTTCTACAGTTTCTAGCCCGACAGCCAATCGAATTAATCCATCCGTGATGCCGCTTTCAAGTCGATCCTCTTCCGATAACCTTCCGTGAGTCGTAGTGCCTGGATGCGTGATGGTCGTTCTTGTATCCCCTAAATTCGCAGTAATCGATACGATCTGAACATTATCGATTACCTTCCAAGCATCTTCCTTGCCCCCCTTGACCTCAAAGGACACGATCCCTCCTCCCGCAGACTGCTGAGCTTTAGCTAATTTGTTCTGTGGGTGGTTATCCAGCCAGGGGTAATGTACGGCCTTCACTTTTGGATGTTGCATTAACCACTGTGCAATTTTTAGGGCGCTCTCGGAGTGCGCATCCATCCGAACTTTTAACGTCTCAAGACCTTTGAACAAGACCCAAGCATTGAAAGGTGACAGAGTCGCTCCGGCACTTCTCAGAAACGACACGAGAGGCTTTTCAATGACTTCTCTTCTACCGACAACGGCACCTCCCATGACCCGACCCTGACCATCTAGATACTTTGTCGCAGAATGAATAACAATGTCAGCTCCAAGCAGAATGGGTTTTTGCAACGCTGGGGTACAGAAGCAATTATCAACGACCAAAAGTACATTGTGGGATTTGGCTAACTTCGATATTTCAGCAATGTCTGCAACTTCGGTCAGCGGATTCGATGGTGTTTCAAGAAAGAATATCTTAGTTCTCCGCGTGATCCCCTTTTCCCAATCGTTCAGATCACTCGCATTGATATATGTTGTTTTTATTCCGAATTTATTCAGCAAGCCGGAGAACAATTGCTTTGTGGCACCAAAAAGATTTTTCGATGCCAATATCTCATCTCCGGGCTCGAGCAGCGACATCGCGACTCCAAGAATTGCCGACATTCCAGAAGCCGTGGAAACGCATACCTCACCACCTTCAAGAGAAGCCAACCTCTCTTCAAACATAGAAAGATTAGGGTTCGTGTACCTCGAATACACCATCCCTGCTTCATCACCTGAAAAGCGCAGAGCAGCCTCTCTCGCATTATTGAAAACAAAGCTTGACGTTAGATAAAGTGCCTCAGAGTGCTCATTAAAATGACTTCGGGCCGACCCATCTCGGATAGCACTCGTCTCTAATCCATACTTCTTTTTACTTACCATTTATTTTCCAATACCCACAAAAAAACCCGCCTGGCTGCCAAGCGGGTCATTTCATTACCAACGCGCTTTAGCATGTATTTTTACGCGCCCGCAAGCTGATAATCAAATCGGCGCGAAGTAAGCATAGGAACATCTTGGAAAAAAGTCAACTTCTGAGAAGAGCCCGCCCCAATCAGGGGTAAAAATTACTCAGCGTCCTCGAGCTCAACTTCCCGCGACTCAACGGACTTCCTGGTCAAAGCTTCGTCGTTCCTAAGGCCATCCACCTCTAATAGGTAGCGCTCCGTCACATCCCCTGTCACGTATTCTCCGTTAAAGCAGGATGTTTCAAACTCTTCAATCGTCTTGCTTAAACCTCGACAATCCTCTATCAGATCTTCAATAGTTTGGTAGATCAGTCTATCTACCCCGATTTCCTTCGCTATCTCTTCGTCGGTTCTCCCAAAAGCGATTAGTTCTTTTGAGGAGGGCATATCAATCCCGTAGACGTTTGGATAACGAACTGGGGGAGCAGCAGAAGCAAAATAAACACTCTTCGCCCCTGCATCTCGCGCCATTTGAACAATTTCTCTACTAGTGGTCCCTCTTACAATTGAATCATCAACCAGGAGAACATTTTTTCCCGAAAACTCAGATGCAATCGCATTTAATTTCTGCCTTACCGATTTTTTACGAGTAGCCTGCCCCGGCATAATGAAGGTCCGACCAATGTAGCGATTCTTGATAAATCCCTCGCGATAAGGAACCTCCAGCCCTTCCGCGAGCTCCATCGCAGAAGGTCGACTGGAGTCGGGTATTGGTACTACCACATCAATATCGAGATCAGCGTGGCTTTTCTTAATCAACCGCGCGAGACTCTTGCCCATCCGTAGCCGAGTCTCATGAACCGAAATCCCATCAATTACTGAGTCGGGCCGAGCGAGATATACATACTCAAATATACAAGGAGAGTGCTTAGGAGAAGTCGCGCACTGTCGACTCTTGATTTCACCATCGAATGAAATATAAATCGCCTCTCCAGGCAATAAATCTCTTACCAATTCAAATCCAAGCGTATCGAGCGCTACCGTTTCGGAGGCAACCAAGTACTCAACTTTTCCATTGATTTGGCGTTTTCCAAAAACCAACGGCCTAATTCCGAAGGGATCACGGAAAGCAACAAGGCCATATCCAGCGATCATAGCTAATACCGCATATGCTCCTTGGGCTCGTTTGTGGACCCCCTCAACCGCTGAGAATATTTTGTCGGTAGTCAAATTCATATCAACACACGACTTTTGAATTTCATGTGCAAAAATGTTTAGCAGTACTTCCGAATCGGAGGAGGTATTAACGTGACGCAAATCTTGGCGGAACAACTCATCTTTCAGCTTGGCCGCATTGGTAAGGTTACCGTTGTGTCCGAGGACAATACCAAAAGGCGAATTTACATACATAGGTTGCGCCTCGGCTGGTGAGTTCGCAGAGCCTGCAGTGGGATAGCGGCAATGTGCTATACCTGCATTTCCAACAAGGTTACGCATATTTCTCGTTCGGAAAACGTCTCTGACTAAACCACTGCCTTTGTGTAAATAAAAGTTTTCGGCGTCAGCTGTAACAATACCCGCTGCATCCTGACCACGGTGCTGTAGCACTTGCAAACCATCGTATAGCAATTGATTTACAGGAGAGGTAGCAACCGCACCGATTAACCCACACATAGAAGTTTTTCCTTGGCCTTAATACTGATTTCTTTTTTAGAAACTACCATTAATCTGTAACTCCCCACTCTAACTCCGGGATTCGAGGCTGTACAACTTCACCGAAATCCTCGAAATATGGCCTCAAGGATGAGCTGATCCACCAATCATATCTCGTAATTGCGCTTAGCTCTAAAAACATGACCGCTAATGACAAGATTAAGATACCTCGGAAAAATCCAAAAACTGAGCCTAGCAACCGGTCTATTCCAGTTAGGCTTGTCGCCTTGACCATTTTGGATATTTTAATTGCCAAAAAGCTAAACAAGAATATGAATACGACTAGCAAACTAATAAACGCAGCCACCCCACGAACGGTCGAAGAATCTATCCAGGAAATCAAGAATTTTGATAAAGGGAGTGATAAAACTTTCGCTGCTAAAAATGCTAGCACCCACGCAACTAAAGAGAGTATTTCCCTCGTCAAGCCTCGTATCAGGCCATAAGTCAACGAAGCCGCCAGAACCCCCAAGAAACAATAGTCAACAATATTGAGCTCTAGGTTCATCTGAAAATATTAGCCCCAATTAAAGCCAAGAGAAAATTTCCATCTACTCAAACTCTACAATTTTTGCATCACCATAAGTCAATTTTCTCGCCTCAAGCCTTTTGAGCGCTTGTTCTGCACCTTCTTTATCCGAGAAAGGGCCAACCAAGATTGTCATCAACGGCTTCGAGGCACCTTCTAATTTTCTAGAGACAACCTCAAATTTATTCTTCTCTACTTTCTTTGCGTAAATCTGCGCTCTTTCAAAATTTGAAAATACACCAAGCTGGATGAAATACTTACTTACACCCGCTACCTGTTCGCTGACCACCGATACACTACTGCTGGCATCAGCTGGCTGATCTATGTCTTCTTCTCTGGGATCGAGAGTTTTATCTTCCTGACCTTCGATTGCAGGCTGAGGTTCTTCTGCGCTCTTAAGCGAAATTCGCTCACCGGAGCTTCGAACTATCTCCACATCCTCTGGTAAAGGCCGTCTCTCATCATCCAAAAGCATGGGTACAAGAATGACGACCGCAAGAACCAGCGCGACCGCACCCACTAGCCGGCGCCGCGCCTTCTTCTTTAACTCTAACTCTTCAGGATCCTGGTCTAAATCCATATCTTCGAATCTCGCACTCCAAATCTTAGTTTGTTTTACCAACTACGCTTTTCATAGCAGAGACAACGTGAAATGAACCAAAGGCCACAATTCTATCATTAGGGCCAACCTCTGCTAAAGCCAATTCAAAAGCCTCTGGTATTGAACCAATCGCTCTCCAATTGAATAACCCCATTTTTTCAAACTCGCCAGCAATTTCATCAGCACTCGCCGCTCTCTCAACGGGTAGGTTACACAGATACCAAGAATCAAAAATATTCTTCGTATTGGTGATAATGGTCTTGAAATCCTTGTCTCTCATCACCCCAAAGACAGCAACCGTTTTACCATCGAACGGCGCGCTTCTAAGTTGATCCGCCATGCACGTGACAGCATCTACATTGTGCGCGACGTCGATAATAACCAATGGGTTCAGACCCACCACCTCGAATCTCGCAGGTTGATGCGCTTTCAAAATCCCATCTCTTATCGCCCCCAACCCAGTTGGCAACTTTTCAGACATTAAATCAACAACGGTAATTGCAGTCGCCGCGTTCTGAACTTGGTGAGCACCCAACATTTGAGGATAATTCAAGTTAATTTTCCGACCCGATGGAGAAACGTATTGCCAATCACGTAACCCTTTAAAAAAACGAAAGTCTCTCCCTAGGATAAAAAGCTTCACCGCAACTTGTTCAGCAGTTTCCTCGACAGATCTCGGAGGATTTGGATCGCCACACACCGCGACCGAATCACCTCCTCTAAAAATTCCAGCTTTTTCAAAACCAATTGATTCCCGATCCGAACCAAGAAAATCGACATGATCAATACCAATTTGAGTTAACACAGCACAATCTGCATCAACAACATTTACAGCATCGAATCTACCTCCCAATCCAACTTCTAAAATGGCAACATCTACGCTCTCCTCTACGAAGATAGAATATGCACATAAGAAAGAGTACTCAAAATAGGTGAGCGTTATATCGCCCCTGATGTTCTCGATGCTCTCAAAAGCTTTGACGATTTGCTCATCGGGGACGTCAGCGCGAGCAATTCTCACGCGTTCATTGAATTTTAGAATATGGGGTGATGTGAAAAGACCCGTCTTGAGACCAGCCGAGGTATAAATAGATTCCAACATCACAGCAGTAGACCCCTTCCCGTTGGTGCCACCTACAGTGATAACTGGAAAATTTTTTTTCTCAAATAATCTCGCGAATACGCTCTGAACACGGTCAAGACTGAGATCTATATTTTTATCGTGCTGGCTATCGATCAATTCGAGCCACTGGGGTAGCGACAGAGACACCATCAAACAACCATTGGGCGACTAACCAAAAAGATAAGACTAATCTACCGGATGAACTCTTGTGAGGATCGAAATTAGCTTCGCTAATTTTTCACGCATTTCCCTACGGTCGACGATAAGATCGATTGCGCCATGTTCAAGCAAAAACTCTGCTCGCTGGAACCCCTCTGGGAGACTTTGACGTACCGTCTGTTCTATCACACGAGGCCCCGCAAATCCTATAAGGGCTCCCGGTTCCGCGATTACCACATCCCCGATCATCGCAAAACTCGCAGATACCCCTCCCATGGTCGGGTCTGTTAACACCGATATGAACGGAAGACCCTTGGACGATAACTTACTAAGAGCCGCTGTAGTTTTCGCCATTTGCATGAGGGAAGTTAGCCCCTCCTGCATTCTCGCTCCACCGCTCGCGGAAAAACATAAAAATGGTAAGTTTTTTTGGGTCGCATATTCGACCGCCTGAACGAATCGCTCGCCGACAACAGAACCCATCGAGCCACCGAGAAAACGAAACTCAAAAGCAACACAAACAACTGTAATGCCTTTGATCGCACCACGCATCGCGATAAGCGCATCTTTTTCATCGGTATCAGCCTGAGCATCCCGCAGTCTATCTTTATATTTTTTACTATCTACAAACTTCAGAAAATCCGTCGGTACGACCGATTCGCCAATTTCTACCTGTCGCTCAGCATCTAAGATCGTTCGCAATCGTTCTCTGCCGCCTAGCCTCCCATGGTGATCACACTTAGGGCATACGTGAAGATTATCCTCGAGCTCAGCCTGATAGAGCACAGATTCACAGCTGACACATTTACTCCAAAGACCCTCTGGAACAGCTCTCTTGGAAGCTCTAGAAGCATCTCCTGTGTTAATTTTTGGAGGTAATATTTTTTGTAACCAACTCATATTTGTAAACCCGGCGCTCTACGAATCGAGTTTGACGCGTATCGATTCAATCAATGTTGAAACGTTCTTCAAAACATTATCTTTATCTGATTTTTCAATTTCCTCAACAAGTCGACTACCAATCACAACCGCGTCTGAGAGATCCGCCACCGCTCTCGCCGTTTCACCATCTCTAATTCCAAATCCCACTCCGACCGGTATCTTCACGTGCTCTTTGATGCTCGGTATTTTCTCCGCTATCGCGGATAAATCAAGATGCGCCGCGCCGGTGACCCCTTTAAGGGACACATAGTAGACGTACCCGCCAGCACACTTGGAAACTGCCTGGATTCGTTGATCTGTAGTCGTTGGCGCAAGAAGATAAATCGCATCAATCGATTTTTCCTGTAGCGCTGAGAGAAGTTCATCTCCCTCCTCGGGTGGATAATCAACTACTAAGACGCCATCAACACCTGCCTTTTTAGCATTTTCAGCAAAAATCTGGATGCCCATCGCCTCGATGGGATTTGCGTAACCCATCAAAACTATAGGAGTCGATTGGTCACTATTCCGAAACTTACTAACGACGTTCAATACATCATTGAGGCCCGTGCCTCTAGCAAGAGCACGCTCGCTGGATCGTTGAATAGTTGGGCATTCTGCCATTGGATCGGAAAATGGGACACCCAACTCAATAATATCCGACCCCGCAGAGACCAGCGTGTGCATAATATCCAATGTCATATCGAGGTTTGGATCACCCGCCGTTACAAAAGGAATCAACGCTTTTCTTCCACTGCTGGAGAGAAATTCAAATTTTTCCGCTATTCTCGACATTCGATATTTCCAAAAATTAGATCCGATACTTTGATAAGAGTTGGGAGACTTAGAGAGTGATTCCAGATGCCTGTGCGACGGTGTGCATGTCCTTGTCGCCACGGCCTGACAAATTAACGAGTAAGACTTGATCTTTCGACATATCAGGCGCGATCTTTACCGCATGCGCAACTGCATGCGCCGACTCCAACGCAGGCATAATTCCCTCAAGTTTTGTAAGCGTATGAAAAGCCTCCAAGGCCTCATCATCATTTGCCACTACGTATTCCGCTCTACCCATATCCTTCAATAAAGAATGTTCAGGTCCAACACCTGGGTAATCCAGACCAGCGGATATCGAGTGAGTTTCTATAATTTGTCCATCTTGATCTTGCATCAGGTAGGTCCTGTTCCCATGAAGCACGCCAGGCTTTCCTGAAGCCAGTGGAGCTGCATGTTTTCCCGTGTCGACACCCAAACCTCCGGCCTCTACTCCGATCAATCGTACGGACAAGTCTTTGATGTAGGGATAGAAAGCGCCAATTGCATTCGATCCTCCACCAACGCAAGCGATGATCGCGTCTGGCTGGCGACCGATCAATTCTGGCATTTGCTCTCTTAACTCGGTGCCAACAACAGAATTAAAATCCCTCACAATCATCGGATAAGGATGGGGGCCAGCTACAGTTCCGATAATGTAAAACGTATTCTCAACATTCGTTACCCAGTCCCGCATCGCCTCGTTAAGCGCATCCTTTAAAGTCTTCGACCCACTCTCAACTGGTACGACTGTAGCCCCAAGTAATTTCATTCGATAAACATTACTCGACTGCCGGCGTACATCTTCGGAACCCATATAGACAACACATTCCATCCCGTACCTGGCCGCGACCGTCGCGGATGCCACGCCGTGCTGCCCAGCGCCAGTCTCAGCGATGATCCGTTTTTTTCCCATATGACGGGCCAATAACGCCTGTCCTACCGTGTTGTTTACCTTATGAGCGCCAGTGTGATTAAGATCTTCTCGCTTGAGCCAAATTTGAGCGCCACCGAGCTTCTCGCTCAGTCTCTTTGCGTAGTAAACCGGGCTCGGGCGACCGACAAAATACTTCAACTCATGTTGAAACTCTTCTTGGAAACTCTTTTCATTTTTCAACTGTTCATAGTTGGCACGCAGATCATCGAGAGCGTGCATTAATGTCTCAGCTACAAAAACTCCGCCGTAATTTCCAAAGTGTCCTTTCTCATCTGGAAAACTATAATTCTCCAGCCCTTCTTTCATCTGCATCTCTAACCTCTCGGATAAAATCTTTTACTAGCCTGATGTTTTTTTCGCCCTTTACAGGTCCTTCGACCCCAGAGCTCACATCAACCCCCCAAGGAGAGACGCTACCCACCGCATCTCCCACATTTTCGATACTGAGACCACCCGCTAATACGATAGGTAGACTCAATCCACCTTTCGGAATTAACCTCCAATCAAAACTTTCACCGGTGCCACCGTGACCTTTAGGAGAAAAGGCGTCTAACAAGATCCCTCGGGAACTCCCGAATTCATCACAACATTGTACCAAATCGAGTTCCGGAGTAACTCTGAGCGCTTTGATATAAGAAACAGAAAACTGGTTGCAAAATTCTGAGGATTCCGCCCCATGAAACTGTAGCAAGTCGGGCCGAACCCGAGAAATAACTTCACTGACTTGCCTTTGGGAAGGGTCAACGAATAACGCCACAACCGACACAAATGGAGGGATCGATCTCGCAATAGCGCTAGCAACGTCAACACTTACAAAACGAGCACTTTGCTCAGCAAACACGAGTCCGATGGCGTTCACACCCAAAAGTGCAACCTCACCAGCATTATCTGGCTTCGTAAAGCCACAGACCTTCACTTTAGTTTGAGCATGCATTTTCTAAAGATACCCTATAAGTAGCGTCGGTAACACTTGCTCTTAGACAAGCCTCCATGGGGAGGCGCCCTTGGGAATTCCCCACTGAGCTCCGTACTCAACAGAATCGAGATATAGACCCGACGCTGAAAATGTTGGCGCACCTAGCGAGCGGTCCCTCGATTCGATCAAAAATTGGATCCAGTCCACGGGTTTTCTTCCCGAGCCTACGTACACCAACGCACCCACGATATTTCTGATCATATGATGTAAAAAAGCATTAGCGACGAAGTGGAAACGAAAAATATCCTGTTGTTGATCAATAGAGACGTTGTCCATCACTCGAACAGGACTTTTTGCTTGACACTCCGCTGCTCTAAAAGCGGAAAAATCATTTTCCCCTAGTAAAGAGTTAGCCGCCTCCAACATGCCAGATAAATTGAGCTGATCATGAAACCAACCGACTCGGTTCGCTAAGAGCCCAGGCCTCTGCGGCCGATTTATCAAAAAATAACTATAGCTGCGCCGGATCGCAGAGAAACGCGCGTGAAAATCATCTCCAACTTGTTTCGCCCAAAGTATTGATACATCCTCATCCAAGTGGGAGTTCGCACCCCTGACCCAGGCGTTTATCGGTCGATCACTATCGGTATCAAAGTGAACAACCTGACAAAATGCGTGCACTCCAGAATCTGTCCGCCCCGCACACGTTACCTTTATCGGATCGTCTGCGATTAGACTCAAAGACCGCTCAACCTCTCCTTGCACTGACCGCTCATCAGGCTGCACCTGCCAACCACAATACGCCGAGCCGTTGTATTCAATACCTAACGCAATCCTCATTTTCGATAATCTCGGTTACGAGCGAAGCTAAAAAACGAGAGCAACGCGACGTATAAAATAAATGCTTACCGATCCTTAGACGGATCTTCACCGAGATTTAAATCGATAGATGACAAATCAACGGTCTGATTCCGTCGTGGTGCCGACGCAGCAAATCTGCCCTCTGCATAACGTTCATCAGTAGGGTCTAGAATGAATCCGAGTGCCACAATTCTTTCCCAATAGGCCCCAGAGCTCCGCGTAATAGCCGCCACTTTGTTAGCCACATTTGCGAAAGCTTCTATTTGCTTCTGCCTCGAGTAAACCTCACCCAACTTGATCAAAAGATCCAGCCTGCGAGGTTCAGCTGTCAAAGCATCAAGGAGGATTTTCTCCGCTTGACTAAAACGTCCGTAGGCCAGAAAAATATCAGCATCCTCGATAACATCCCCCTGACCATCGCTCTCACCCGCACCTGATGACTCTCCGCTCTCAAGCGCTGCCTGCAAAGGCACGTCCGAATCCTGTGAAGGTTGAAATTCTCGCTCCATATTGACTATTTGTTCATCTCGATCTTCGATGTGTTTTAGACGCCTAGAAATGATGACGCCGAGGACCAGCAGTAATACAACAGGAATTAGTAAAAGTAGTGGCCTAGCCAAAACCGTCTCTATTACTCTTTCCGGCCAGGAGTCAGTCGTCGGATTACGACTTTGCATAATAGTGCCTTGAACTAACCCTTTATCGCCCTGAGATGACTCACCATTTTCAACGGATGTAGTCGACCTACCTGATCTCAACTCCCTCAAATCAGCTATGATCCGCTCGAGCTCTTCGGCTTTTTTTCTTTGCTCTTCCAGCGCCTTCTCTGTAGCAATTAGTCTTTCGTTCAACGCATCCAATGCATCAGAATTTTCTCCCGACTTACCACTCAATCGAACAACTGGTTTTGGGGTTTGATCTTTAGCATTATCAGATGCACTATTTGCACGAGTAACGACCCCTGATTGAGCTCGACTATTTCCCGGTGCTGCTCGATCCACTTTTGATGGTGCGCTGGATAAACCAGATCGGTACGCGCGCCAATCAGCCGTGTGAATGAGAACTTCATCACGCGCCTCGGTGGGATCAATACTCAGCAAATCGTCTTTTCCAGGCACGCGGAGCACCTTCCCCACCTGCAACCGATTCATATTTTCACCAACAAATGCGTCACGGTTCATTCTGAAAACTCCCACTAGCATTTGCTCAAGGGTGGCTCCGCTAATGTATTTTTTCTTCGCAATCGACGACAGAGTATCACCCGCCTTCACAACCACCTGTCTATCAACAGAAGTCACGCCTTCAGATTGCAGGTCAAACTCATCTTTGCCACCTTTGGCAATCGTTCCCGAAGCGCCGGATCTTACGGTTGGCTTATCGCTTTCCTTAGAAACTCCAACATTCCGATCGTCTGAAGCTTTTTCTGTAGAAATCAATTCCTCCGTGCTAGATTTAGCAGCACGAGAGCTCTTCACGGTCTCGCGTTTTCCTTCTGCTGAGACTGGCCCTTCAGTATTCTTTTTTACGTCAGTTTCGTTCTTTATTCCAGCAATTACCCTCTGTTCATCGAGTATAAATGGGGGTCAATAAAAACCGTGTAGCTACGCTTTACGTTCTGCGAAGGAGCAGTCAATCGGATAAGTAAATCCAAGACCACCTCATTGATCGGTTCTGCCGTTCTAAGAACCACAAACGAATCTGGCCCCCGATGCTCGATCGACAACGAGATGCTATTCACGAGCTCCGCGTAGATCAGGCCGGCCGAATCAAAAGCAGCTCTCGAACCCATCTGCGCTGCCAACTGTGCTCTCGATTGCGCATCAAAATCATAAATCCGAATCTCGGCTTTCAACGGCTCGCCCAACGCCGATTGAACTGTCATGCCCCCCAAGCTTAAAGCGTACGAAACAGAGGCAGCAGAGAAGAGAGCCAGAGACACAAGAAAACGAATAAGAATCTTTATAGCCATACCAAAATTTACCCGAAAGTACTCTCGCAAATTAGGCTCAGCATACCATGCCCGAGTCCATCCTCCGGAACACGGTTGGCTATAGTCATTGAGACACTCATTTAGGATTAGCTCAACCTTGAGCGACTAGAATTTTTAACATGCGTCTCAGCGGCTCAGCGGCTCCCCACAACAACTGATCCCCAACGGTAAAGGCGGAGTAACAAGCTCGACCAATACTCATTTTTCGAATCCGACCAATTGGAATATCGAGAGTCCGCGTGACGGCAACAGGTGATAGCCTATCGATGGAATTATCTCTCGTGTTAGGGATTACCTTTACCCACTCGTTGGCAGAATCCAACATCTCCTCGATCTCAGATGTTGGTAGCTCCTCCTTAAGATTGAAAGTCAGCGCCTGACTATGGCACCTCATCGCACCAATCCGAACACACAGACCATCGATTGGGATCACAGCATCTTTCGTCCCGAGTATCTTATTACCTTCAGCTTGCGCCTTCCACTCCTCCCTGCTCTGACCATTACCGAGGTCGGAATCGATCCAAGGGATCAAATTACCGGCAAGCGGAAGCCCAAAATTACTCATAGGAAACTCTTTAGAATTCATCGCCGATAAAACAGCCTCGTCAATATCCAAGATTGGCGAATCCTGCTCAATGCTCGATTCCACAGAACGATGTATGTGCCCCATTTGAGTTATCAACTCTTTCATATTGTTAGCGCCCGCCCCCGAAGCAGCTTGATAGGTCATCGCAGAAATCCAATTAACTAGCCCAGCTTTTAAGAGGCCATGCATCGCGAGTAACATTAAGCTAACAGTACAATTTCCACCGACAAAGTCTCTGGTTCCATTCGCGAGCCCAGAGTGAATATCTTCAGAGTTTAACGGATCGAGTACGATAATCGAGCTATCTGCCATCCTTAGGGTTGAAGCAGCATCTACCCAGTAGCCTGACAAGCCCGAGCTGCGAAGCTTAGGATGGATCTCTTTCGTGTAACTGCCTCCCTGACAAGTCAGAATCACGTCCATTTTACTCAGCGCATCAATATTTGCGGCATCATGAAGCACGGAATTCTGGCCGCCCTCATTTGGCGCCCTTTCCCCCGCTTGAGAAGTACTAAAAAAATGTGAATTGAATTTCGCAAAATCACCTTCAGCCCTCATCCTCTCCATGAGGACCGAACCGACCATCCCTCTCCAACCTATAAACCCAACGTCAATCATTTCTAACCCTTACGCGCTACAAAAAAAGAAACATGAAGCTGACTTTGCTATTGAGTCAGCCGTTCAATGACTGCATCACCCATTTGCTGAGTCCCAACCTCTTTGCAGCCTGGCTGAGCAATATCCTTTGTACGCAAGCCGTTCGCTAGAACCAACTTAACCGCATTATCGATCCGATCTGCAATTTCAAGCTGCCCAAAGCTGTATCGCAACATCATGCTTACCGAGAGTATCGTGGCAAGAGGGTTTGCTAGATCCTTGCCCGCAATATCGGGAGCAGAACCATGAATTGGCTCAAACAACCCTTTGTTGTTTTCATCCATTGACGCTGATGGCAACATACCAATAGAGCCCGTGAGCATAGACGCCTCATCAGACAAGATGTCTCCAAAAATATTTCCAGTTAGCATCACATCAAACTGTTTTGGTGCTCTAACGAGTTGCATCGCTGCGTTATCAACGTACATGTGTGTGAGCTCTACCTCCGGATAATCCCTTGAAACTCTGGTTACCACCTCTCTCCACAAAATACTTGTGTCGAGCACATTCGCCTTATCTACGGAACAGACCCTATTATTCCTCTTCCGTGCAACATCAAATGCAACCCGAGCAATACGATCGATTTCCGAACTTGAGTAACGCATGGTATCGAAACCCTCTTCATCCCCATTATCGAGTGATCGCCTACCCCGGGGCTGTCCAAAATAAATATCGCCAGTGAGCTCTCTAAGAATCATCAAGTCCAAGTTCTCAACCAGCTCAGGCCTAAGGCTTGATGCATTTGCAAGCTCAGGAAAAACAACAGCAGGACGTAAATTCGCAAAAAGATTTAATTCTTTTCGAATACGAAGTAAACCCTGCTCCGGCCTGGACTCTCTCGGCAACGTGTCGTACTGCGGGCCACCAACTGCGCCGAGTAACACTGCATCGGCCTCCCTCGCAAGTTTCAATGTCGACTCTGGCAGCGGATCACGGTCCGCGTCATACCCGGCACCACCGATTGCTCCGTGCTCGATTTCTATCTTGATACCGTCAGCTCGGAGAACGTCAAGAACTCGCTTCGCTTGTTTTATGATTTCAGGGCCAATCCCATCCCCAGGCAAAATTGCTATTTTCATTTCAGAACCCTATTTTATTTAACCGTCTGCTATTCAAGCTATTTTCCGATTAGGAAAATAACCAGGGCTGAGAAGCTCGATGCCTCTCTTCAAACTGCTTTATTTGATCGACATGCTGCAACGTGAGCCCGATATCATCCAGACCGTTTAACAAGCAATGCTTCCTAAACGGATCAATATCAAATGCAAAAGCTTTTGCCAGATCGACAGTGCTTACTACCTGCTCCTCTAAATTCACAATTAGCTTAAATCCATCAAACGCATTGACGTCAGAAAAGAGCTGATCTACTTCGCTCTCTCGAAGCACAATTGGTAGCAAGCCATTCTTCAGAGAATTATTAAAAAATATCTCGCCAAAACTCGGAGCAATGACCGCCTTAAACCCAAAGTCACTCAAAGCCCATGGAGCATGCTCACGGGATGAGCCGCAACCAAAATTCTTCCTCGCCAGAAGGATCTGCGCCCCCTGGTATCTCGACTGGTTAAGCACAAAATCTGGATTAACGGTTCGTTTTGAAATATCTACGCCAGGCTCCCCAACATCTTTGAATCGCCACGCATCAAAAAGATTGCCCCCAAAACCAGAGCGCTTTATGGACTTCAAAAATTGTTTTGGGATAATGGCATCCGTATCAACGTTAGCCCGGTCAAGTGGAGCAACCAAGCCTTCGAGCTTTAAAAATTTTTCCATATTGATTCCTATTCGCTTTAATTCGTAGCGAGTCGTCTGACGTCTACAAAGTGCCCCTCGATCGCAGCGGCTGCAGCCATCGCTGGACTAACCAAGTGCGTGCGCCCTCCTGCACCTTGACGGCCTTCAAAGTTACGGTTCGAAGTCGAAGCACACCGCTCACCAGGCTCGAGCCGATCATTATTCATAGCGAGACACATAGAACAGCCCGGCTGTCGCCACTCAAAGCCAGATTCAACAAAAATCTTATCTAACCCCTCTTTCTCAGCCTGGGCCTTAACGAGACCGGACCCTGGAACTACCATCGCAAGCTTTACATTGTTAGCCACGTGTTTTCCTCGAACTACGCGAGCCGCGATACGTAAATCTTCGATTCGAGAATTCGTACACGATCCGATAAAAACTTTGTCAATCGTGATATCTGCGATCTGAGTGTTCGGCTGAAGTCCCATGTAAACAAGGGATCGTTCAATACCCTCACGTTTTACTTCGTCTTTTTCTTTTTCCGGGTCTGGCACCCTGCCATCCACTGGAACGACCATCTCGGGCGACGTTCCCCAGGAAACCTGCGGGACCAATTGATCTGCATCAAGATCTATAGTTAGATCGAATGACGCTCCATCATCCGTCCTGAGAGTGCGCCAATACTTCTCTGCAGCGCTCCAAAGTTCTCCCTTAGGGGAAAAATTGAGACCCTGGAGATAATTGACGGTCGTATCATCAACTGCAATCATTCCAGCGCGAGCACCCGCCTCGATAGCCATATTACAAAGCGTCATTCGACCTTCCATTGAGAGTTGCGAAATTGCTGACCCGGCAAATTCGATTGCGTAACCCGTACCTCCAGCAGTACCAATTTTGCCAATTAATGCGAGCGCGATATCTTTGCCCGACACCCATGGCGCGAGCGTCCCCGAAACACGAACAAGCATATTTTTCATTTTTTTCTGCACGAGACACTGCGTCGCGAGCACATGCTCGACTTCAGAAGTACCGATCCCATGTGCAAGGCACGCAAACGCACCATGCGTACTAGTGTGGGAATCACCGCAAACCACTGTCATACCCGGAAGCGTCGCGCCCTGCTCAGGGCCAATGACGTGCACGATCCCTTGCCGTTGATCTAAGAAAGGGAAATATGCTTTCGCCCCATGCTCACGAATGTTGGCATCCAACGTATCAACCTGTAACTTCGATATCGGATCTTCAATACCCTTGTCCCAATCCGTCGTAGGAGTGTTATGGTCTGCAGTCGCAACGATCGAATCAACCCTCCAAGGCTTTCGACCCGCTAATTTAAGTCCCTCAAAAGCTTGAGGGCTCGTAACTTCGTGTACCAAATGACGGTCTATGTAGATTAGGCCAGTGCCATCCGACTCAGTCCTTACAAGGTGACTGTCCCATAGTTTGTCGTAGAGTGTTCTTGCCATATATTTTTTCTAAAGATTTGGGAAATTTGAAAGCCCGTAATTATGACATATTAGCTATGCTATCTTAGTCGTCACGTAGCCCTAAACCTCAAAAAGTTAGACCGAATCATCAGCAAAGTAAGAATCATTCCCGCGGAAGCAGACAACGCTGGGATATAAAAAACGTAAGCGCTTCCCCACTGCTCCCAAACATAACCAGATGTCAGAGTGCCCACCGCACCGCCGGCTCCGTAGCCAACACTCGAATACAACGCTTGACCTCGAGCGCGAAACCCAGCAACAAAAAATTTATTTATCGCGGCAAGTCCAACAACGTGAAACATGCCGAATGTTACAGCGTGCATTATTTGCGTTATCAAAAGAACCCAGATGGTATGAGGATAAAACCCTACGAGTAAAAACCTAAGCGTGGCAACACTGAAACAAATCGCTAACAGTATCCCCAATGAGATCTTCCGCATAAAAACGGGCACGACAAAAAACATTCCTATCTCAGCCACCACCGCTACCGCCCAGAGCCATCCCACTACCCTCTCCGAGTAGCCAACTTCAACCAGAAAAAGTGAGAAGAAAGCGTTGTAGGCTCCGTGGGAGAATTGCATGATGAAAAACACTACGAGAAGACCGATAACCGAGACATTACGCAAGAGGGGGAAGAGAGATGGGTTAGTTCCGATTTGATCACTCGAGCTGTCTTCACCCCTTGGCAAATACAAAACTGAGAGGGCAACCAACAGAAGTATAGCGACCAGAAAGAAATCTAAATTTAAGATGTCGATGGATTCAAAAAGATACCCGCCTCCAAGCACAATTAAGATAAACCCGATCGACCCCCATGCGCGAATCCGTCCATAAGCGTTCATTCTCGATTTGGTCTCGTCTAACGTTAACGCCTCCACTAAAGGAAGGATCCCAGACCAAATAATTCCCCAAATAATCAGAATAAGACTGGTTAGGACGAACCCAGGTTTAAAAAATATTGCAGCAAGACAAACTGGGCTAATTAGCGATAGGTATTTAATTAGTGTGTCTCGGCTACTGAACCTATCGGCTGCCCATGCCCAGAAAAAGGGTATGACAACCCTTAATAGAGGGCTAATACCGAGAAGAAAGGCGATTTCGAATGGTTGGTAGCCGCAGCGGTGAAGATACAGCGAAAAAAATGGTGCGAATGCGCCGATAAAAGCAAAGTACCAAAAATAAAAAAAGCTAAGGCGCGTGATAGAAGTTTTCATTCAAACATCCGTCACACAAAAAGATGCACTGCCAATCGTCCAGAAATATGCCGTCGGGGAAAAAGATCGACTACTCTGCTATGCCCGCGGAGGCACCTCTGGTGTTTTTGTTTTGACGTCTGCGTTCTGGGCACGATGCCTTAGAGCATGATCAATTAATACGAGCGCCACCACTGCCTCCGCTATAGGAGTAGCTCGGATACCAACGCATGGATCATGCCTTCCGTGCGTATTGACGATCACAGACTTCCCATCTTTATCGATGGACTGACGATCTAACCGAATACTTGAAGTTGGCTTTATCGCAATATGCGCCACCACATCCTGACCAGTAGATATACCCCCCAAAATTCCACCAGCGTTATTACTCAAAAAACCCTCTGGTGTCATCTCGTCACTGTGCTCGGTACCCTTCTGGCTGACTGACTTAAATCCTGAACCAATCTCAACACCCTTCACTGCATTAATTCCCATTAGGGCATAGGCCAACTCTGCATCCAATCGATCGTAAACTGGTTCGCCCCAACCAACCGGCACCCCTGAGGCAACAACAGATATTCGGGCACCACAAGAATCTCCGGACTTTCTCAGCTGATCCATGAAAGTTTCTAGTTCGGGAACGATATCTGGGTCCGGACTGAAGAATGGGTTATCGTTTACACCGCTCCAAGACTTGAATTCAATTTCTCGGGGGCCGAGCTGAGACATGAACCCTCTAATTTCGACCCCATATCGCTTCTTTAGCCACTTCTTCGCGATCGCACCCGCTGCAACACGAACCGCGGTTTCACGAGCTGACTGTCGACCACCGCCCCTGTAATCTCGTTCACCATATTTTTGCCAATAAGTATAGTCCGCGTGACCAGGGCGAAATTGCTCGGCGATGTTTCCATAATCCTTAGATTTTTGATCAACGTTTCTGATCAGAAGTCCAATCGGGGTTCCAGTTGTTTTGCCTTCAAATACCCCAGATAAAATCTCTACCTGATCGGGTTCCCTCCTCTGAGTGACGTGTCGTGAGGTGCCAGGGCGTCGGCGATCCAAGTCCACCTGAATGTCTTCTACGTTTAATTCCAACCCAGGTGGACACCCATCGACAACACAGCCTAACGCAGGACCATGGCTCTCACCGAAGGAGGTGACACAAAATAGCTTTCCGAGGGTATTTCCAGACATGTAGCTTTCATTTCCAGTTACTAATGCTTGGTGATCGAGTGTATCACACGAGCGCATGTTCAATAGGTGTTTAGACTATGAATTGGCTATTAATACTTGATACACTTCACGTTACAGTGATCCAAATTTAGAAAGAGTTTTTGAATGCGTACCTACCTCGACTTAATGCGAGAGATCCGGGAAACGGGAATCCAGAAGGAGGATAGAACGGGAACGGGAACTCTAAGTATTTTTGGCGCCCAGCTACGTTTTGATTTGAGCGAGGGATTCCCACTTTTAACAACAAAAAAGTCCACTTAAAATCAATCATTCATGAATTGTTATGGTTTATTGCTGGCGATACAAATATCAAGTATCTAAAAGAAAACGGGGTAACGATTTGGGATGAGTGGGCTGACGCTAACGGCGATCTTGGTCCTGTATACGGCCATCAGTGGCGATCCTGGCCAAAAGCAGGTGGAGGCAGCATTGATCAACTAGCAAAGATTATCAGCGAAATTCAGTCGAACCCTGACTCGAGACGATTAATCGTCTCTGCTTGGAATGTTGGCGAGATAGAAAAGATGGCGCTGGCACCGTGCCATACCTTTTTCCAATTTTACGTAGCGGGCGGCAAGTTATCGTGTCAGCTCTACCAAAGAAGTGCGGACTTTTTCTCGGCGTTCCTTTCAATATCGCCTCGTACGCGCTGCTAACCCTGATGGTGGCACAAGTTTGCAAACTGAAACCTGGGGATTTTGTACATACTTTTGGGGACTGCCACCTTTACCTCAACCATCTTGAGCAAACAGACGAACAGCTAAGCAGGGCTCCCCGCCCCCTTCCGATCATGAAAATAAATCCCAACATTCAAAATATTGAGGATTTTAAATACGAAGACTTTGAACTCACCAGTTACGATCCACACCCAGCGATCAAAGCTCCCGTAGCGATTTAGCAGTCGTGGCGATAACCATCATCGTAGCAAAGTCGAATAATGGAATCATTGGAAAAGATGGTGACCTACCATGGCGACTACCAGAGGATCTGAAAAGATTTAAAAGACTAACGACTGGAAACATCGTAGTGATGGGACGTAAGACCTATGACTCGATTGGTAGGCCGCTTCCCAATCGGAAAAATATTGTGATTTCAAGAAACACGTCGCTAAAAATCGAAGGGGTCGAGGTCGAATCCGATCTAATTAACGTTCTTAAACGCAACCGAGAGGAAAATGTTTACGTGATCGGTGGGGGGCAGATTTATGTCGACGCCTTGCCGTTTACCGAGAAACTCGAGGTTACCGAAGTTGACGTCGAACTTGTTGGAGATACAAGCTTCCCTGAAATAGACAGCTCGCATTGGAAAGAAATTTTTCGAGAAAAAAGAGTCGACCCAGAATCAAACCTGACCTACTCATTTGTGAGCTTGGAGCGTATCGCATAACACGAAGGGATACGCTCCAAGAATGCCAACTATTTATTCGTTGATAACGCGAACCTCTGGTAGTGGGAACCCGTTAAATTCGTTCGCATAAACCGTCGTATACGCTCCAGCTTTAGGGAAGAAGATAAAGTCTCCTTCTTGCGTATCAGCCGGCAGCATTTGCTCACGTGGAAGCATATCCACTGAGTCACAGCTAGGCCCAGCTACAAACCATGGAACGAGAGCAGAATCTTTACGATCTGCACCGATCTCATACTGGATACCTTGAGTACACTCCATGAGCCCCCGAAAACCCCCGCATCAAGATAAAGCCAGCGCTCATCGCCCTTCGTCTGGGTTCCAATCACCTGACAGACAAAGTACGCTGCATCTGACACCATGAATCTTCCAGGCTCAGCACAAATCGAGACATCACCAGAAATATCATTTAAGGCGTCCAACACTACCTCGCCAATGTACTCTACCGAGGGAATCGGTCGGGTTAGCCTTACCGGATAACCACCGCCGATATTTAACATTTCAGCTCTGAGGCCTTTGTCCTTCATCATGTCAAAAATTTTCTTTGAAAGTCCAATTGCATGGCGCCAATTTTCAACATTCCGACACTGGGATCCAACATGAAATGTGAGTCCACATACATCCGCTTCGTGCTCAACTGCAACGTCGAGGATTCCCTCGATATCACGCTGTTTCGCTCCAAATTTCCCGGCAAGCGGCCAATCACTTCCAATATTGGGCGTATCAAATCGTAAATATAGCTTTGCATCAGGAACGATTTCACTGATCTTAATCAGCTCATCCGCACTATCAAAAGCGAACCACCTCAGCCCCTTTTCGGCTGCGTAGCGAATAAAAGCTCGAGACTTCACTGGATTACTGTAATAAATTCGGTCTGGCTCGATGTTCAAACCTAGGAGCAAATCAAATTCTGCGATTGACGCTACCTCAAAATTGCACCCCTCTTGATCCAAGGCTCGCAGAATTCTCTCATCTGGGTTCGCTTTCACAGCATAGTGCGGTGTTACGCGCGGCATTGCCTCTCGGAAACGTCGATATTTTTGCCGAACGATCTCGAGATCAAGCACGAGGAGGGGGCGCGAGTAACCACTGCGAACTTCCCTCTGCACGAGGTCGAAGTCGATAGAAACTTCAGGATGGGTGTCTAGAAAACTCTCTAGCTCTCTTTGCTGGTCAAGGGCAGCTTGAATCGTCATTTAATTTCCTTAAAAACGCTTTGACAATAAATGGCTTTCAGCCAACTACGTGGTTAATCAAAACCACCAACGTTCAGGAATCCGATTTCCTCACTCGTGTCATGATGACCCCCTTTAACCGTTAAGTGCTACTAGACAACAGATAATAGAAAAAGCTAGGGCAAGCCCAAAAACAGAGGCGCAATTATAGGGTTTAGAAGGGAAATTTCAACCTGTTTGTAAATTCTGATCCTACAATTTGTTCAGTGCGCACAAATAATTACTTTAAATCAGATATTTAGATTGGATCCGATTTACATTTTTGGGAGTGTTACCCCTTCTTGCCCCTGATATTTTCCACCCCGATCGCGATAGGAGGTCTCGCAAACATCATCTGGACTAGCCTGGAAGAACACAACCTGAGCCACGCCCTCATTCGCATAAATTTTTGCCGGCAAAGGGGTGGTGTTAGAAAACTCAAGGGTCACATAGCCCTCCCACTCGGGCTCGAAAGGAGTGACGTTCACAATAATGCCGCAGCGCGCATAGGTCGATTTACCAAGACAAATTGTTAAAACATCTCTAGGGATACGAAAGTACTCGACCGTGCGGGCTAGCGCAAATGAGTTTGGCGGAATAATACAGACGTCTCCACTAAAATCGACAAAGGAGCCAGAATCGAAATTTTTTGGATCAACAATGGTCGAGTTAATGTTTGTAAATATTTTGAATTCGCTGGAGCAGCGTATATCGTATCCGTAACTAGATGTCCCAAACGAAACAATTCGCTCTCCATTAACGGACTTTATTTGTTCTGGCTCAAATGGCTCGATCATGCCGTGTTTGTTAACCATCTCTCTGATCCATTTATCTGACTTCACACTCATTTGAGCTATCCCTAAAGTTGTTTACGATTTAAGTAGTCGTTGTAGTGAAAAAACATCATGAGTTTTCCACCCGAATTTTTGGAAAAACACTCGAGTAATTCTTCTTGGTTTGCGCTACTCGCACTCCGACTTTTCTGGCAATTGCCCTGAAGGTTTCACTGATTTCACCAAGTGGCTCTGACACCAACGTTGGGATACCAACATCCAATTGTTGCCGAATGCTGATATCCAGTGGCAACGCCCCCAACATATCTACTCTGTACTGAGCGGACATTTTCTCGGCACCTCCTTCTCCAAAAATTCTTTCTGCGTGCCCACAATTGGAGCAAACATGAACGCTCATATTCTCGATAATCCCGAGTATGGGCACATTCACTTTCTCAAACATTTTTAAGGCCTTCTTCGCATCAAGTAACGCGATATCTTGGGGTGTCGTGACAATAACAGCACCAGTCAGAGGAACCTTTTGCGCAAGTGTTAATTGGATATCCCCTGTTCCTGGAGGTAGATCGATTAGTAAATAGTCGACATCGTCCCAAGCGGTATCTCTAAGCAATTGCTCGAGCGCTTGTGTCACCATCGGGCCACGCCAAACCATTGGTTGATCTACATCAACTAACGTACCGATAGACATGGTTTGAACACCGTGATTCCTGAATGGCTTAATACTCTTGCCATCTGGAGATTCTGGCTTACCAGAAAGGCCCATCATCATTTGCTGAGAAGGCCCGTAAATATCGGCATCTAAAATACCAACTGTCGCGCCCTCAGACGCAAGGGCAAGCGCTAGATTAGAGGTAGTTGTAGACTTTCCAACTCCCCCCTTACCCGAAGCCACAGCTATCACATTCTTAACATTTGGTAGTAATTTCAGACCAGATTGGACTTGGTGAGCCGCAATCGACTTTTCAATATTGACGCCACAGTCATTGAAGCTCACCAAGTTTTAAAACCCCATCCTTGATGAGCGCTTCCAAATCTTTCATTTGCGTGGCTGCTGGATAACCCAGCTGCAGACTCACAACCGCTTTATTACCCTCGATTGAGGCACTGATCTTCTCGCCACTTTCGGAAAACGGCATGCCGCTGACCGGATTTATCAACCCGCATACTAAATCAACTATCTCTTTTTCAGTCGTACTCACGCCTTGGACTCCCGCAAAATAACTTTGTAATTTTATCGGAAAGCCAAATTTAGGTTAGCGTCGCCAAATAAAGTGTTTGGTAGAATGATCGTTTAAATATCTGCGCTATTTAAATTAAACCCTTCATGAAGCGACGAATCCTAGTAACCTCGGCTCTACCATACGCGAATGGCAGCATTCACCTCGGTCATTTAGTCGAATATATACAGACCGACATCTGGGTGCGACACCAAAAAATGCTCGGATCTGAGGTGCACTACGTGTGTGCTGACGATACACACGGTACACCGGTCATGCTACGGGCCGAACAAGAGGGCATCTCACCGGAAGATTTAATTAACCGAGTCCATCGTGAACACGTGGCCGACTTTGACAGCTTTCATATTTCTTTCGATAACTATTACTCGACCAACTCTGAAGAGAATCGTTCTTTTTGTGAGGAGATTTACTCGAACCTGTTGAAATCTAATTTTATTGACCAACGGGAAATCGAGCAATTTTATGATCCAGCCAAAAAGATGTTCCTTCCAGATAGGTACATCAAGGGGACCTGCCCAAAGTGTGGGGCAAAAGATCAGTACGGCGATTCCTGTGAAGCATGTGGTGCGACCTACTCTCCTACCGAACTCGTGGATCCATATTCATCAGTTTCTGGATCAAAGCCTGAGAGAAAAAAATCCACCCATTACTTCTTCAAGCTATCGGACCCGCGATGCGAAGCGTTTTTAAGAAAATTCACTCAGCAAACTGGCTGTCTACAAAGCGAAGCGGCCAACAAAATGAAGGAGTGGATCGGAGCCGAAGGGGCCTCGAAGCTTTCTGATTGGGATATATCACGCGATGCGCCGTATTTTGGGTTCCCTATTCCCGGCACCAACAACGAAAAATTCTTTTATGTATGGCTCGACGCCCCAGTCGGCTACTTCGGAAGCTTTCTCAATTATGTAACGAAAACATTTAAAACCGAAGCACCACAACTCATACAAGAATTTCTTAGAGAAAAGACGAATACGGAGCTCGTGCACTTCATCGGTAAAGACATTCTGTATTTCCATGCATTATTCTGGCCTGCGATGCTTGAGTTTTCCGGCTACCGAACTCCCTCAAAAGTTTTTGCGCACGGTTTCCTTACGGTCAACGGACAAAAGATGTCTAAATCTCGAGGAACATTTATTACCGCTAAGAGTTTCATTGACAATCGATTAAACCCAGAATGGCTTCGCTATTACTACGCCGCAAAACTCAATTCATCGATGGAGGATATCGATCTCAATCTAGAAGACTTTGTCTCGAGAGTAAACAGTGATTTGATTGGAAAGTACGTCAACATAGCGAGCAGAACAGCAGGATTTATTGCTAAATATTTTGACGGACGCTTATCAGATAGGAGCTTTGAAGAAAACGAAATACTTCGCGAATTTATTTCCAAATCTTCTCAAATATCCAAAAACTTTGAGGAGCGTGAGTTTGGTAAAGCTATTCGAGAAATAATGGCACTTGCGGATAAGGCTAACGTTTACGTTGATGGCGAAAAACCTTGGGAGCTCGCCAAAGACGAAACGGCTCGATTGAAACTGCATGAGGTTTGCTCTATTAGTATCAATTTATTCAGGCTACTAAGCGTTTACCTAAAGCCGGTGTTACCGAGCCTTGTTCGAGAAGTTGAGAAGTTTCTCAATATTGATAACTTGTCGTGGGCAGACAGTCAAAAACTCATCGGCCCTGAACACCAAGTTAACAAATACCAGCACCTGATGACTCGTGTCGACCAAAAACATATCGACCAGCTGATTTCAGCTAATACGGTGAGTCTAGAGCAGAAACCCAATGCTTCCAACTCAAAAAAAGAGGAAAAGAAAATGAGTAGCGGTCAGGAAAAAGTTACTTCCGATGAGGAAATGCCAAAAATAGACATGATCTCTATCGATGAATTCTCAAAAATAGATCTTCGAGTTGCCTTGGTAAAACGTGCAGAGCATGTCGAAGGCGCAGATAAGTTGATCAAATTAGTTCTGCAAGTTGGAGATGAGGAACGACAAGTGTTTGCCGGTATCAAATCGGCTTATGCGCCAGAGGATTTAGAAGGTAAGCTAGTCGTTGTTGTTGCAAACCTTAAACCACGGAAAATGCGCTTTGGTGAGAGTCAAGGGATGGTCTTAGCAGCGAGTGGCGATGATTCAGGAATATTTGTTGTATCCCCTGACATTGGGGCCACTCATGGAATGAAAGTTCGATAATCTAAAAACTAGTTATACACCATCGACACATTCTCGGGGCTCAACCAATCTCCCAGCTGCTGAATCAACTTTTCGTCTGGGGTAACTCTCCAGTCGGGCCCAAGATCGATTTCCGCCTGACCAGACTGGCTCGTATAAGTTACACATACTGGGGTACTATCGCTACGGAAAGGCGAGAGAATCTCTTTTAATTTATCAGCACTTGCCCCGGAGCCTACATTTATTTTCAACGATCTAGCAAAACGGGTTCGGATGGAAGCAAGATCATAGACCGCATCAGCTGAAATTCGAGTAACAAAAGCTGTATCGGCATTCTCTCCATGCCTTCTAAAAGTACGCATCTTCGCTTCGATGATGACAATTGAGTCTTCGATCACAAAGTCTCTATAACGATTGATCACTTCATCATAAAAAACCACCTCTAACGAATCGTAGCCATCGGATATTGTCACGATTAGCATACGTCCGTTCTGAGTCTTTTGAAATCTAAACGAGTCAACAACTCCAGCGAGCATTATCTGGCGCACCCCATCTTCTGGGTTTGGTTTTGCGATCTTATTCAACCTCGTCGAAACGATCGTAGATAACTCTTTTTCGAAGCTCTTAAAAGGGTGTCCACTGTAGAAAAACCCGAGTGCAGTTTTTTCTTGCTGCAAGCGCTCGTACTCACTCCACTCACGCGCATCGATCATGGCGACATCCGCGACTGGCGCCACGTCATCTGAAAAAAGAGAGCCCTGAGTTGCATCTCTGTCTTTTTGATCAGCAGCCGACATCACCGTATCAACTGACGCGAGCAACCGAGCTCGATTGGAATCAAGTTTATCGAAGGCGCCAGCTTTCACCAACGCCTCAATAACTCGCCTATTAACGGTGTGGCGATCAACCCTACAACAAAAATCAAAGAAACTTATAAACGCCCCACTCTCTCGCTTGGAAATAATATGGTTAATTGCAGCTTCACCAGTGCCTCGAACTGCGCCCAGCCCATACAGAATTTGCGTCTTATCTAGAGGAACAAAACGATACTCTGAGGAATTGATATCCGGCGGCAATACTTTAAGTTGATTACGGATTGAATCATCATGCAAGTGTGCGATCCGATCCGTATCATCCATCACGGTTGACATGTTAGCCGCCATAAAAGCTGAGAGGTGATGCGCCTTGAAGAAGGCAGTTTGATATGCGATTAACGCATAAGCTGCCGCATGCGATTTATTAAATCCATATCCAGCGAATTTCTCCATGAGATCGAAAATCTCATTTGCCTTTGCTTCGTTAAGCCCATTCTCTTTCGCTCCATCTTTGAAGATTTGTCGATGCTGCGCCATCTCCTCGGGTTTCTTTTTCCCCATCGCTCGACGAAGCAGATCAGCGCCACCGAGTGAGTAGCCCCCAATAATTTGTGCCATTTGCATAACCTGCTCCTGGTAAACCATGATTCCATAGGTTTCCTCTAGGATAGATCTGACTCTCTCATCGGGGAAATTAACCGTCTGCCTGCCATGCTTTCTCTCCACGAAGTCTGGAATCAAATCCATAGGCCCTGGCCGAAATAGCGCCACTAACGCGACAATATCTTCAAATCGATCTGGCTTTGCCCTGAGGATTAAGTCCCGCATTCCCCTCGATTCAAATTGAAAAACAGCAGCCGTATTGCCCAAAGAAAAAATCTTATATGCACTCGCGTCATTGAGAGGAAGATCCGATAATTGCAACTTTGATTCGGGATCTAATCGACGAATAAACCGAAGTGTCCAATCCAAAACCGTTAGCGTAGTGAGGCCTAAAAAATCAAACTTGACGAGTCCGATTTCCTCAACATCATCTTTGTCCAAGTGGGAAATAATACTGTCTGATCCCTCAGCTCGATACAGTGGGCAAAAATCACTTAAAGCACTCGGCGCAATCAATACTCCACCAGCGTGCATCCCGACATTCCTGGTAAGCCCTTCTAACTGTTCCGCTAACTTTAAAAGTTCTCTAGTTTCCTCATCGTTTTCCTCTCGCTCCTTCAATCGTGGTTCCATTTCTTTAGCCGACTCTAGCGTGATCAGCTGGCCTGGCTGGAATGGTATCAACTTGGCAAGTTCATCAGCTCTTCCATACGGCCACTCCATCACACGGGCAACATCACGCACAACAGCCTTCGCCGCCATGGTTCCAAACGTTGCTATTTGTGACACCGAATCAGCCCCATAGCGTCCACGGACATAGTCAATCACGCGATCGCGCCCGTCTTGACAGAAATCGATATCGAAGTCCGGCATAGATACACGCTCAGGATTCAAAAATCTTTCGAAGAGAAGGTTATATTGAAGTGGGTCGAGATCGGTAATTCCAAGACTGTAAGCTACCAATGATCCCGCCCCAGAGCCGCGCCCAGGACCAACTGGCACGCCGTTATTTTTTGCCCAGTTTATGAAGTCAGCGACGATCAAGAAATATCCTGGGAAACCCATCTCTACAATCGTAGCGATCTCAAACTCTAATCGATCTCGATATCGGCTCGCATTCTCGAGTCTCACTCCCTCTTCGGGATATAGCATCTCCAATTTCTTGTCTAATCCGCGCTCTGCTTCTTGCGTTAGATATTCCTCTAACGACATACCCTCCGGCGTTGGGAAAGGAGGAAGTTGCGGCACCCCCAACTTAAACTCTAACGAACACCGCTTCGCTATTTCCAAAGTATTTTCAATCGCCTCGGGGACATCAGAGAACCGATCTAACATCTCTTGCTGACTCTTAAAATAGTGCTCTTCGGAAAACAACCGCGGACGGCGCTGATCGGCAAGTATATGTCCACCGGAAATACACACTCGTGCCTCATGAGCTAGGTATTCACTCTTCCTCAAGAATTCAACCGGATGAGTCGCTACAACTGGAATCTCAAGACTCGATGCAACTTGTAAAAATCCACTTTCGAGCTCTTCTGTAGTCCTGTCAGACGGACGCTGAATCTCGATGTAATACCGACCCGGAAAGAGTTTGTTCCAAAACTTAACGCGAGTCGTTGCGAGATCCGCGTTACCAACCGACAGAAGACTACCGATATCTCCAGCCTCCCACCCTGAGAGAAGTATCAAGCCATCGGAGCCATCTTCACAAATCCAGTCCTCATCAATCGTCGCCACATCGCGAGACTCGCCCTCGGTGAAAGCGCGCGTTAACCATCGACTTAACCTTAGATAACCCTCTTGATCTTGAACAAGAAAAAGTTTCCTAAAGGGCTTAGATAATTGCTTGCTTCGGATATACGCATCACAGCCGATAATTGGCTTGACTCCAACTTTCCTAGCAGATTTATAAAACTTTACGACCCCAAAAAGATTAGAGATATCGGTCAAAGCGAGAGCTGGCATTTGATCTTCCGCAGCCGCCTTACAGGCATCTTTGATTCGAACCATGCCCTGAGTAATCGAATACTCACTATGAACGCGTAAATGAATATACTGGAGGCTCATACAACCATTTTACGACGCATTTGATCTCTGATCCTAAAAAATTACTATCCACAAAATCATCGGCAGTTTTTAGCTCCCGATCTTTTTGAACTGTCCTACTCTCTTAGTGCAAATATGAAAAAGCAGTCTTCTAGTCATTTCCTAGCAATTAATAGTCTTCAGTACCATGTACGAACCTGGGGAGATAATCAGGCACCAGCTATTTACTTACTTCACGGGTGGATGGATGTGTCGGCATCATTCCAATTTGTGGTTGATTCTCTTGTAAAGAATTGGTTTGTAATCGCGCCAGACTGGAGAGGTTTTGGCTTAACCGAGTGGGCAAACAGTGGATACTGGTTCCCAGAGTATGTCAGTGACTTAGAGCGTATCGTCAGTCATTTCACGCAAGACATACCAGTCCATATCGTTGGACACAGTATGGGAGGTAACATAGCTGGACTCTACACTGGACTTTTCCCGCAAAGAGTGAAGCGACTGATTCTCGCAGAGGGGTTTGGAATGCCTCCAACCGATGCGAAACAAGCGCCCAGTAGAATGAAGAAATGGATCGATCAGAGAAATGATCCTCCGAAGCTTCGCCCCTACGGGAGTGAAGAAGAAGTTGCCGCAAGACTCAAAACTAATACCCCAGGGCTAAGTAACGAACGAGCGGATTTTCTAGTCCAGCACTGGGCAAAGAAAATATCGAACTCCGAATATGAATTGCGTGCAGACCCAAAGCACAAAATGATAAATCCAATCCTCTACCGCCACGAGGAAGCATTCAACTTTTGGAGTGAAATCACTTGCCCCACCTTGTGGGTTCACAGCGATAGCGACTGGCTCACAAAATTTATGAAAGATGACATCACGACAATTGCAAAGTACCGAAGTAGCTTTAAAAACTTATCGGAGACAAAAATAAGCGGAAGCACACATATGATGCATCACGACTCGCCAGAGAAATTTGCAACGATCATCGAAAGTTTCTTTAATACAGAAACTTAAATTATGATCAAAACGATTACTGTTTAATCGAACTTCTCCTGCCGAATGAATAACAATCCCCTCCAACCAGCAAGCACTCCCAAGGTCACGAACCCCATCGTATAACTCTGCGTGACCTCGTGAATAATCCAAAAAACAGTGGGCAGTAACACAACCCCCGAATAAGTCATCGCGAGGGATGCTCCAGTTGCTGAACCAGTTTGTCCAGATGGCGCAATCCGCGCGACCTCGGCAAGATAAACACCATTCCATCCAACCGCGGACGCCCCAAAGACAAATGAGAAACAATAAATCAACACCATCGCGGTGGAGTCATCAACAAATGCCACAAAAAATGCTGACCCACACATCAGCAAACCCAAAAGACCCAACACCGATCGCGCTCTAAAACCATAATCGGCGAGTACTCCCCAGAATAGTCTTCCAAAAATACCTGCAATCATAGCGAGCGATAGCGCAGATCCCGCTAGCGAAACCGATAATAATGCGCGCTCAGTAAGCATAACTACCAAGTAGGAACCTAGGCTCATCTGCATTCCCGAAAACGCAAATGAAGAAACGGCCAATTCCCTCAAGTTTCTATTGGAAAAAACAAGTCTCAAGGGATCGATGAGATTGAGTTGTTTCCCATTTGAAATAGGACGATCCGATACGGAGTCAACTTTTTTTCTAATCAACTCCGCAGAAATAATTACCACGACACCTATCAGTCCAATAACAGCTCCTGCAAATCTCCAACTGTATGCTTGCATTAAGTAAGGGACCAGAGCACCCGCAATCGCTCCACCGATAGGGACACCAGATTGCTTAACCGAAAAAATTAGTGATCTCAGATTCCTCGGGGCCTGGTCAGCGAGAACGGTAGATGAAGATGGCGTTACCGCACCATAACCAAGGCCCACGGTGAGCGCTCCGATTGCGATAAGCCATGCGTCACCGGAGACCATCAGAATCATGCCAACTCCGGCAAATAGGACGCAAAGCTGGCTAACTCGAATCGCGCCCAATCTTGCAATAATGGAACCAGACAACAATGCTGACGGAACCGATGAGAGGTAAATCAATGCGGTGACAAGACCAACCGATGCTGCACTCATCCCAACGTCTGACTGCGCTACTGGTGCGAGAATGGGAGGAGTAAAAACAACAAGTGAAGCTTGAATTTGAACAGCAAGTGTGACTGCTAATGTAATAAGGAATAGTTGCAAAAGAATTCCTAAGGATTAACTACAAAGATAGCGCTAACCGATTAAGCGATAGACGATTTAGCAAGCGCTTGATCTATATCCCAAAGAATATCGTCCAGATCCTCAATACCAACGGACAAACGAATCATATCTGCAGAAACTCCCGCTTTAACTTGATCTTCCTCAGAGAGCTGACGATGCGTGGTAGACGCCGGATGTATGACAAGCGTCTTTGCATCTCCAACGTTCGCAAGGTGCGAGAAGAACTCCAAGGACTCGATAAATTTCTCTCCAGCAGTTGATCCACCTTTAATTCCAAACGTCATGATCGAACCACAACCTTTCGCGAGATATTTTCTGCCCAGATCAAAATATGGACTACTTTCTAGCCCAGGGAAATTTACCCAAGAAACGAGTTCATGCTGTTCCAGAAAATTGGCAACCGCTAAGGCGTTTGAAACATGCCTATCCATCCGCACATGGAGTGTCTCAAGCCCCTGCAGTAACAACCACGCATTCATTGGTGACAGGGATGGCCCTAGCGTTCGTAAAGTTTCCATGCGCGCCTTCATAGTGAAGCCAAAGTCTCCAAAGGTCTCATAGAAGCGCACCCCATGATAACCTTTCGAAGGCTCTACCATCATCGGAAAATTTCCATTATCCCAAGGAAACTTACCCGACTCGACGATGACGCCCCCCATCGTAGTGCCGTGACCACCAATAAATTTCGTTGCAGATTGTACGACGATATCTGCACCAAATTTGATTGGCTGACAAAGATATGGGGATGCGAACGTGTTATCGATCACCAACGGAATTCCTGCGTCATGGGCAACTTGTGCCACAGCCTCAATATCCAAAACATTTATCTGCGGGTTTCCCATTGTCTCCGCATAAATCGCTTTGGTTTTTTTTGTTATTGCTTTACGAAAGTTATCTGGATCTCCCGGATCTACAAAAATCGTGTTAATCCCAAACTGACGAAATGTGACATCAAACTGAGAATATGTTCCACCATACAGAGTGCTCGCAGACACTAAGTCATCTCCATCCCTCAAAAGCGTGAGCAATGCACACATCTGCGCAGCCTGTCCTGAGCTTGTAGCCAACGCCGCCCTACCAAACTCTAGTGCTGCAACTCGCTCTTCCAAAACAGCGACTGTTGGATTTGACAGCCTCGAGTAAACGTTTCCGAACGTTTGCAGATTAAATAGGCTAGCCGCATGTTCTGCGGAATCGAATACATAAGAAGTCGTCTGATAAATCGGCGCTGCTCTACTCCCAGTAACAGCATCCGGTATTTGACCCGCATGCAAACAAAGTGTGCCTAAACCATACTCTCGATCAGCCATTTTTTAACTCACTCTATGTTTATGGAAGCCACTGAGGCTTTTTAGCGGAAATCACTTTTGTATTAACACCGACCCAGTTTAAACCGCCAAATAATCGACCATGCTCAATTTTTACGCAACGGTCTCTCACGACCTCCAGACCGGCCTCTTTCGCCAGAACCTCCGCCTTCTCATTCTCTACTCCAAGTTGTAGCCATAGAACTTTCGCGCCGATATCAATGGCCTCCTGTGCGAGCGGCTCAATCGTTTCACTTTTCCTAAAACAATCTACGAGATCAATTTTTTCCGGTATGTCACTGAGACGGGCGTAACAACGTTCACCCAAGATCTCTTGGTTTTCATACGCGGGATTCACCGGGATTATCCGGTAGCCGTGCTCTTGCATATACTTAGCGGCAAAATAGCTGGGTCGATACCAGTTGGCAGATAATCCGACTACCGCAATAGTTGACACTTGCTTTAGTATTTTTCTAAGGGTTGGTATGTCGGTTGAATCACTCATAGTTATATATTGAACCTGATTGTTTCTCAGCGCGTTTAGAATCGTCGTAATTTTAGCACCCTGAAGAACACGCTTGAGTTGTAGGGTTATTAATCAACACTTTTCAAAATTTTTAACGACTCCTTAAGCACTCTTATATATTCTGCTCGCCGATGCTGAGCTTCGCTTTGTGTCCAAGACCAAAATCCACGGCCAGTTTTCATTCCAAAATTTCCATTTTCTATTTTTTTCGCGAGGACACTCGGTGGCTCATTGGCGTTACTTAGGTCAGGGAAAACACTTTTCCCTGCCTCAAAGGTTACATCTAATCCAGAAATTTCTTTTTGCATTACAGGTCCCGCAGCCATTAATCTGAATCCAAAACCGTAACGCACAGCTTTGTCGACATCCTCCGGGGATGCTATCCCGCTCTCGATCACATTCCACACTTCCCGCATCATGGAGGCCTGAATCCGATTGGCCAGAAATCCGGGAACATCTTTCTCCACTAACACAGTCGTCAACCCCAATTTCTCGAGCTCAACTCGCAATTCCAAAGCCGTAGCTTTTTCGGACTGAGCGCCAAGCACTAACTCCACAAGTGGCACCAAGTGTGCGGGCATAAAAAAATGTAGCCCAAAACATCTATTAGCAAGTGGAAAATCCCGCGCTATCTTAGAAATTGAAAACGTTGAGGAGTTACTAGTAACAATCGTATTTTTATGAACTCTTTTAGCTAACGCCGAAAATACTTCTCGTTTTATCGCAAGCGACTCAGATACATTCTCAACCACGAGTTCCAGTTCGTCCCAAGGAATCTGGTCGAGTTCATCACAGAGTTGAATATCAAGATCGTTAATATCAACCTCTAAATCCGAAGCTGATACAGAAGCCCTACTCCAAAACGTATCGTGAGTTTTACCCGCTCTCGCAAAAACTACGGCGCTGATACCCGATTTGGCAAAACGCACTGACAGGTCGGTCCCCATGGTTCCACCGCCGAAGATCAATACCTTTTTTAATTTAAAACTCATTGATCATCCCCCGACATACAGTTTATGAGTAAGTGCGCGATCTCTCCGATTAGAGAGAACAAATCTTAACCCCAAAACCGCTAAATCAATTACGCAGGAAGTTGATATCAGAACAGACGGTACTTATACCTGAGGGCAATAGCTTCGGATCCAGGATTATTAGACGTCAGACCGCCATTTGAAAGGTGATCGATACTGAGCGAGATGGAAGATTGATCTGTTACCGCGATACCAATTCCTAATAGAGACCGAAAATGTATGTTTCCACCTAAGTCGGTATCCTCTGGGTTGTAGTAGCCCGGCATAAAACTCGCTTCAATAAAAACGGTCTCGCTAACGAAGTGATCTAGATAGAGACCAAACCCAATCCAAAAATCACTGTCGGCATCAATCCGCGCAGCTGCAGCCCATGGCCAATCTTTAGCAGGCCCGGAAAAATCTCCCGAGAAATGGTGTTCCACAACGATTCCACTACCGCCATCCGGATCAGCAAGCCCACCGACAATGACCTCATCGGCCAAAACGGAACTCACCCCAAATCCAAGTAACGCGATTACCAACCTCAAGAATTTAAGTTTTTTCAAGAAACACCTCTTTAGCAAAATTATCGGAGCGAATTTTTTCAAATTCGCTCCAAGATAAATTTACATTAGGAAACCTGACACCCTCGGTAACCATAAAGCGAGCTGAGGGAAGGCTATGATAAGCCCGAGACCAATTAATTGCAGAACAACGAAAGGAATAATCCCTCGATAGATGTGTCCCATATTAATCGACGGCGGCACCGTTCCCTTCATGTAGAAAAGTGTAAAACCAAACGGAGGCGTTAGGAATGAGGTCTGAAGATTTACTGACAACATTACGACAAACCACGTTAAGAAAACTATTGGCCCGCCATCTCCAATGTGTGGGCCAAAATCAATACCTTGGAGAATTGGCGCAAACACTGGTAGCACGATCAACGTAATTTCAATCCAATCAAAGAAAAATCCTAGCGCGAAGGTTAATAACAACATGAAAACTAGTATTTCCCATCCCGTATCAATACCAATCACACCTAGTAACTCTACGATGAGGTCATCCCCTCCGAGCGAGCGGAAAACATATGAGAACAATTGAGCGCCAAAAAAGATGAAAAAGACCATGCCGTTGGTTAAACCGGCAAGACGAATTACTTCCTTCAGGGTCTTAAACGTTAGCGTCTTATTCGTCCATGCAAGGAACATAGCACCGATACATCCAACCCCTGCTGCTTCGGTAGGCGTAGCGAATCCACCAAATATGGACCCAAGCACGAGCGTAATTAGCAAAACCGGTGGAAAGAAGCTTTTGATAACCATCGCCAAAAGTTCTCTGTTAGTTTTTGGACCCACATCCGCCGGTAGCGCAGGAGCATTTTTCGGATTCCTAAAACTCGTGAACCAAATATAGAAAAGATACAAACCAGCCAGAATCATTCCCGGAATTACGGCGGCAGCAAAAAGCGCTCCCACTGATACGGATAAGAGGTCACCCATAATGACCAGCATAATCGAGGGGGGTATTAAAATTCCCAACGTTCCCGCTGAGGCTATCGTACCGGTGGCTAATTCTTTTTTGTATCCACTATCCATCATGGAAGGTAATGCGATCATCGTTAACATAACGACCGATGCACCAACGATACCGGTTGTCGCCGCCATGATCGTTCCCATGATGGTGACAGACATAGCAAGACCACCTGGTATGCGCCTTGTTAAAACCTGAAGAGTGCTTAAAAGATCTTTAGCGACGCCACTGCGCTCCAACATCGTACCCATGAAAATAAACATGGGAACTGCAACGATGATGGGATTCGAGGCAGCGGTTCCCCAAACCCGTGGCATTAAGTTGAAAAACTGGATCGGATGGAATACGTCTAACAGTATTCCAATTCCACCAAAAAGAATCGCAATGCCCCCGAGAACAAAAGCTACCGGGAAACCACAAAACAGTGCTATCGCAAGTACAGAAAACAGAAAAAGAGCAAGATGATGAGAAATCCACGCCATGATACGAATTACTCCTTGTCTGCAATCAATGCGAAGTTAGATTTAGCTGCATCCCTGAGCTTTGGGTCGCCATAGAGATAAACGATAGAGCGCATAAAAACAGAGATCACTCCCGCAAAAAGTAGGATCAACCCCGCAGTCAAACAACCCTTAGGAATCCAACGATAATGCAGTCCATTCGAGGAGGGCGATGCCTCACCGTCTATCCATGCAACCAGAGTGAAGTCGGCGCTATAGTAAATCGCTAATAAGCAATATGGAAGAGCGAAGAGAAGACAACCAATCAACTCAGCTTTCACAACTGTTCTCGCACTGGCGTTAAGAAACGCCACGTCAATCCTGACGTGAGAATTCTTGATATAGGAGGTCCCCAACCAAAATGCAAACAACGCGGTGTGCAAATGCCACTCAAGCTCCTGCAATCTTGTCGATCCGAGATGCGGCATTTGATAACCAAACTTGCGAGTAATCACGTCGAACGCAATAACGATCGTAGTGACGATAAAAAGCCATCCCACTGCACTAGACACCTTCTCTAGCGTCGCATCGATCCGATCACTGATATTAAGTAATGCCTGCATTTTAGTTTCCCGTCGTAACAAAAGAGCGAGGCGATCCTCGCTCTTTTGTGGCCTATAGTTAAAGTTACGTTAATTCAAGTAGCCGTTATCTCGCCAAACTTTGAAGTACTTTCGGAAATCCGTGTAGTCATCGTAATCCTTCTTGAAGTTTGGATTTGCATCTGATTCCTCTTTCACCACTTCATTCCAAGCTTTCTCAAAAGCGGCAAGTATTTCAGGCGACCAACGATGGATGGTTACACCTTTGTCCTGCATCGCTTTGAGTGCGGGTGGCTGAGAAGCCTCACCTCTAGCAAGACCGTCGCGAATATTGTCTCCACAAGAAACCTCTAGGATCTTCTTGTGCTGTGCTGAGAGCTTATTCCACACATCCATGTTGATCATGATCCCATTAAACGATGCTGGTTGGTGCCATCCAGGGAAGTAGTAGTGTTTCGCAACCTGATAAAACCCGAAACTTTGATCGCTCGAAGGCATTGAGAACTCTGTCGCATCAATCGTGCCTAATTGAAGCGCCTGAAAAATCTCACCACCAGCTAACAATTGGGTAGCAACTCCTAACTTGTCCATCACCTTCGCACCAAGACCAAAGAATCTCATTTTAAGGCCCTTTAGATCATTAACGGTTTTAATCTCTTTCTTAAACCAGCCTGAAGCTTCAGGTGGGATCATGTGACATGGAATGTGCTTAATGTTGTGTTTGGCGTAAAGCTCATCAGCCAATTTTTGGCCGTTTCCGTAATACATCCAAGCCAAGAATTCCGTTGGATTGGGACCAAATGGAACCGCCGTGAAGAAACTGAACGTTGAATCGGTACCCGCAAAATAACCTGAGCTTGCCCAAGCCATATCCACTGAACCTTTAGAAGCAGCAGGTATTGCCTCCAAACCAGGCACTAACGCACCGGGCTCAAAAAACTTGATATTTAATGTGCCGCCAGAGAGCTCTGAAACGGTCTTCGTCCACTGAACCGGGGTATCACCTAATAGCTGAAGCGAACCCGGAAAGGAACTCGCCAAGTTCAGATTAACAACTTGTTGTGTTGCAGCATCCCGCCCAGACCCAGAATTAGAAACGGTCTCACCACCTTTTCCACATCCTGAAAGTGCCAGCATCGCCGATATCCCGGCAACACCAAAAATTTTTCTAAAATTACCGCTCATGTCCCCTCCACTGAGGCGCGCTCGCGCACGCAAACATTTTTTATTATTTTAGACATCGTCTAAAGTACCCAATGCCCGCGCATTTGGCGCGGGTATCCTGACAGATTGCGTAAAAAAAGCAACAGCGAAGATCTTACATGACTCCACTGTTGCTTCCAAGTTTACGCCCTTAAGCGAGACCAGCCTACCTCTTCAGATAACCGTTATCTCCCCAGAGTTTGTATTCGTCCCTGAACTTCGAGTACGAGTCGTAAACTTTTTTGAAATTCGCATTGGATGCCGATTCTTCTGCAACCACCTCACCCCAAGCTTTTCGATATGCGTTCAGTATGTCATCCGACCAGTAGTGGATCTGTACGCCGTGCTTATCTCTCATGTTTCGCATAGCAGGAGCTTGCGTCGCCTCACCCTCTGCAATCATGTTCGCTAGTTGAGCTTTACACGTAACCTGAATGAGCGACTTGTGGTAATCGGACAGCGAATTCCAAACATCTAGGTTAAAGAAAAGATTGCCCATCGCCGTAGCCTGATGCCATCCAGGGAAATAGTAGTGTTTCGCAACCTGGTAGAACCCGAAACTTTCATCTGCTGAAGGAGTTGAAAATTCTGTTGCATCAATCGTACCGAGTTGAAGCGCCTGAAAAATATCTCCTGGAGCTAACAATTGAGTTGCCACCCCTAACTTATCCATAACTTTAGCACCGAGACCAAAGAAGCGCATTTTTAAACCCTTCAAATCAGAAACAGATTTGATCTCTTTCCTAAACCAACCAGATGCTTCTGGAGGGGTAATAAAACACGGTATTGGTTTGATGTTGTGAGCACCAAACATTTCATCGGCAATCTCGTTACCACCACCATAGTCTAGCCAAGCAAGAAGCTCATCAGCCGCAGCACCAAATGGCACCGACGTAAAAAAACTAAACGCAAGATCGGTTCCAGCAAAAAAACCTGCAGTCGAATAAGCAACGTCGACAGAACCTTTCGAAGCAGCTGGAATTGCTTCAAGTCCCGGCACCAAGGCACCCGGCTCAAAGAATTTAAGTTCTAGTGTTCCATTAGAAACTTGTTTGATCGTATCAGACAACTTAATGCCGTTAGTACCGATGAGTTGTAACGTTGCAGGGAAGGCACTCGCCATCTTGAGGACTACTTTCTCCTGTGTCTGAGTTTCGGCATCCGAAGTAGATGACGCAGTCTCACTCCCTCCGCCACCACAGCCGGTCAAAGCAAACATGGTCAACACACCAAGCGCAATAATTTTTTTCGAGATCGTTTTCATGATGTCCCCCAAAAGCTAAATACTAAAATTCTCTGTGAACGCACAAGTTTTCTAAACGAGAAAACTCAATGTAACACAGGAATAATGTCGTGACCGACAAAAAACAGTAAGCCACAAAATGGGTTTATCTAAATTTTCGGAAAAACGTCCGCACATCCTCTACCAATGCAAGAGGTTGCTCGAGTGCAGCAAAGTGCCCACCTCGATCACAACTGGTCCATTGCTGGATATCAGAGTAGAACATTTCTGCGACTGAGCGCGGTGGAGAAAGAATTTCTTTCGGGAACTCAATATAAGCAGTGGGGACCTTTACCGTTTCACCAACAGGGATTGGCCAGGGCCCATGCATACGCGCATAGTATGGCCAGAACGACGAACCAATCGCACCGGTGACCCAGTAGAGCATGATGTCAGTTAACATCGTATCGCGACCAAAATATCCGTCTAAGTCGCCGCGGTGGTCAGTCCAAGTATGAAACTTTTCAACGAGCCACGCAGCCAACCCAACAGGCGAATCTGTAAGACCATAGGAAAGCGTTTGAGGTTTTGTACCCTGAATCCACTGATACCCAGTTTCATCTTTTAAAAAGTTATTCAATTGATCAAGAAAAACTTTCTCCTCCGCAGTAGGCGTTCTCCACCATTTTTGGATCTCGGCGTACTGCGAGCAAATTCAAATGGATCGCTTTTACAGCCTCGGGATAACAAAATCCAAGTCTAGAGGTGACGAAGGCTCCCCAATCACCTCCCTGGGCTACAAATGTTTGGTACCCCAGCACCTTGGTCATAAGTTCATAAAATGCTTCCGCTATTTGCTCTAGAGAAAATCTCGCTTGTCCTGGTTCAAATGAAAAGGTATACCCAGGAAGCGATGGAGCAATCACCGTGAACGCATCATTCTGATTTCCACCATGCGCCTCAGGGTCAGTTAGCATCGGCAGGATTTTATGAAACTCGTAAACAGATCCTGGCCACCCATGCGATAGGAGGAGAGGCTCAGATTTATCAGTCTTTCCCTCTTCAAAAATAAAATGTAGATCAATCCCAGCTACCTTTACTTTGTACTGCTTGAAACTGTTGATCACCTTTTCATGCTCTCGCCACTTGTAATCGTGACGCCAGTAATGAATCAAACGTTTTAGGTATTCGAGATCTGCTCCAAATTTCCACTGATTTCCCGGTATTTCGTCAGGCCATCTAACTGAATCCAAACGTCGATTGAGATCCTCGAGAACAGAGTCGGGTACGTGTAAGGTAAAGGGAGCAAGATCGTTACGCTGCATCAATAAAATTCCTAGTTTTTGACTGAAATAAAAACAAATGATCGCCGGGTGCGGCAATCCCAGCCGATATTATCTAGGAGATTCACCGATAATAAAAATAAACATTGCTAATATTTTGATGAAAACGATGGACCGAGAAATCCTATCGCTCACTCACCCGGACACGCATCCCCTGCTGAATAGGCTACCCTGATTTGACTACCAATCATCTCAAGGAAACGTTTTTGTATTGCGTAGGCCTCTTGCTCTCTCCTGTACCAACGTTCGCAATCGCGAACCGATGCAAGCTCACGATTTATATCCTGAACAAAATGAACCAACTCATGAAGCAACACTGAGCGCGCAAACACATTTGTTTCGGGGTTCATTTCTTCGTTGATGTAGACTCCCTCTCCAGCTCGATAAACAGCCAAGGCTTTGCAAGGTTTTCCACAGGCGTAAGCCTCAACCACTTCACTAGGGACAAACTGTACGTTAGGCAGGAAGTTGGGGATCTTGTATTTCGAGATAAAGTTTATCGCATCGAGTAAATCCACCAAAAGAGCATTCATTGGTATCCGATCCGGTTTGCCAAGGAATAAACTGATGGATGTTTTTTCACCTTCAGGGTAATTCTTATATCCCCCGGAATTTAGTGCCCCAGATGCATCTCCATCTTCAGCCCCAGCAAAACAAAACCCGAAAAAATAAACGAGAGCCCAGCACATACCCCGAAGAATGTCTTTGACTTCAACACGATCCTTAAATCCGAGACTCACCCTCTTCCAATGCTTGCTGATCCTGAGCCGGCCTAGTCAAATTGGTGAGAAAATCCGCTCGCTCAGCAGCAAGCTTACGATCGTCTTGAGACAGTTGAGCGGACAACTCTGCAGACTCCGCTTTACTGATCCGAATATCACCCTCGTCATGCGCCTTAAACCGCTTGAGCGAAACCTCATACCAAGCTAGCGCCTCCACGAGGTCGGCAGGCTGCCCGTCTCCATCTCGATAAATCCTTGCCAGAGCCTGCATTGAAAAAGGGTCGCCTAAAAATGCCCCCCTCTCAAACCAACTAAAAGCCTCAACAGAACTTGTGGTAACGCCACGCCCTGATTGGTATAGCGCACCGACATTAAAGTGAGCTAGAGGATCGCCAGCATCAGCAGCGGTTTGGTACCAAGACATGGCAAGCACATAGTCTTTCACGACTCCTTCACCAGTTTCATAACAATCGCCTACCGAGTTCATTGCCCAAGCGTTTCCGGCCATCGCAGACTGCAACCACCAATCAAATGCCTGCTTAATATCTTTCTCAACTCCGTGGCCATTTGCGTAGGCCATACCGAGATTGTTCATTGCGACCGCATAACCTCGGAGCGCAGCGGCGTTCCACCACTTCACCGCTTCCTCAAAGCTTTGCTTTCCGTCGAATCCCTTAGCCCAGAGCAAGCCGACATTATTCATCGCCCGCACATCTCCACGCTGAACTAAGCTACTCAGGTTTTCAGGGTCAAGCATCCCCTTCCCAGACTCAAGGTCAGTGAAAGTCTCTTCCTGCTTACGCTCGCCCTTCTCTACTTGCGCACTCGCTGATGAGATACACAAGAACGAACATAAAAAGATGATGTGTAAAAACTTCATTGAACCCCCGAAACTCTGAAATGGAGATTTTCGATTACTTGTGGAAGAACGGTAAAACCTCATCCAGCAACAAATCGGGAACCTCTTCTGGAATAAAATGACCGCAAGGAAGCGCTTTGCCTCTCACGTCAGTTGCCTTTTCGCGCCATGTTTGCAAGACATCAAACATCGAATCCATCTTGCCAAACTGACCCCAAATACTATAGACCGGGCATGATATTTTAGTTCCCAGGTCTTTCTCGTCATCGTCAAAGTCAACCGTAGCGGCTTGCCGGTAGTCCTCCAAGGTGCATCGAATGGTCCCTGGCAATAGGAACGCCCTCAGGTACTCAAGAAACAACTCATCGTCTATCGCCTCAGGACACCAGCTCAAAGATCGGAACATTGTCTGTAAAAATGGTTCTGCGCTATTCTGAATCATAATCTCAGGCAGATCGGGAGCCTGAAAGTAAAACCAATGCCAATACGCAGCCGCAAGTTCACGGCCCGTGCGACTGAATAAGGTATGCGTTGGCACAATATCTAGTACTACGAGCTTTCGAACCACATCCGGGTAATCCAAGGTCAATCTATGAGCAACTCTCGCGCCCCGGTCGTGACCCATAAGATAAAACTCTTTATGCCCCAATGCTTCAGCCAGAAGCACAATATCCCGGGCCATTGTTTTCTTATCGAACCCCATCTTCGGCTTTTCCGAATCACCGTACCCTCGCAAATCTGGAACAATCACTGTGAATTTTTGCATCAGCTCGGGCGTCATCTTGTGCCACATCTGTCCCGTCTGCGGATATCCATGCAAAAGAACAAGCGCTGGGCCACTACCGCCAACCCATACATTAAAACGAATTCCGTTCGCCTTAACAGTCGAACGGGTCATACCCACCATAAAATCAGCCATACACTTCCCGATTATTCGATTAAAAATTACTTTTAAAAACGTTCCAAACTACTTACTCGTAAATTCTTTTAGCCTTCGAATCCCCTCTTGTAGGACTGGAATCGGTTTAGGGTAAGAAAATCTCACATGCTCGTTAGCGCGATGATCTCCAAAATCAAGGCCTGGAGCTATTGCAACCCCAGCTTTTTCTAGAACATCGTGAGAGAACGAATAACTATCATTCGTGAAATTCGTACAATCCGCGTAGATATAAAACGCACCACTAGGCTCAACGGGAATTTTAAAACCCAAGTCTCTCAAGGCTGGCAGCAAAAGTCTCTCTGCGCTTTGTACCGTGAACGATTCTTTTCGGCTTCCTCTATTGTCTCTGGATCAAATGCCGAAAGCGCCGCACGTTGCGCAACATCTGAGTTCGAGATATAGAGGTTTTGCGCCAATTTCTCAAAGTGCTCTACGTAACCCTCGGGCATAACAGCCCAACCCAAGCGCCAACCGGTCATCGCAAAGTACTTTGAAAAACTGTTTATAACAAAAACGTCATCCGAAATATCTAACGCCGTTCGCACTTGTCCGTCATAACTCAAACCATGATAAATTTCATCAACAATAACGACTCCGCCTCTTCCTCTTACGAATTCAACAATTTTTTGCAGCTCATCATGATCCATGAGAGTACCAGTCGGATTTGATGGGCTCGCTACCATGACCCCAACGGTTCGTTCGGTCCAATTTTGCTCAACTAAAAGAGACGTTAATTGATAATCCGTTTCAGCTCCGACGGGAATCAACCTCGCACTACCTCCCATTGTCGACACGAAATGTCGATTACACGGATAGCTGGGATCCGGCATCAGAACCTCATCCCCCTCCGAGATCACCATCCCCATCGTCAGTAACAACGCACCGGAAGCCCCACTAGTAACTGCGATACGTTCAGCAGGTACGTCTACCGCGTACCTCGACTGGTACCAATTGGATAACGCCTGGCGCAATGCATCTGAGCCCAGCGATGGTGAGTACCTCATCCTGTCACTTTTCAAGGCCGCAACCGCCGCATCTACTATCGGTTGGGGTGTGGGAAAATCTGGTTCTCCCACCGCCAGATTGATAAAGCTTTTCCCCTGCGCCTCTAATTCAATCGCCCGAGTGATCACCTGGACGACATAGAACGGCTCAATGTTGTCGAGTCTTTTCGCCAATCGCGCCAGATCCATATGACGAGCGTTGGATAAGTTATTCATATTAGATCAATCTTTTTTACACAAACTATAATTGTACTCATTCAAATAACTTTTTTAATTAGTATAAAAATGCGAATGAGGCAAAAAATATGAGAGTTGCAGTGATCGGAACGGGTGGCGTCGGCGGATATTTTGGTGCTCGATTGCACGAAGGGGGCTATGACGTCTCTTTCATTGCTCGTGGAGAGCACTTAGCTGCAATGAAAAATAAAGGACTAGAAATCCGTTCCTCTTTGGGTGATATCCGTTTAAAGAATGGAAACTACTTTGAAAATACCAAAGAGATAGGCCCAGTAGATTTAGTGATGATCGCGGTAAAACTTTGGTCGACGGAGGATGCGATCGACGCTGCATTGCCCCTCTTGGGTCCAAACACAGGTTTAGTCTCTTTTCAAAACGGAGTGCTTGCCGAAGAACTCATGATCAGAAAATTTGGACGTGAGCGAGTCATCGGAGGTGTTGCGAATATTGCGGCGCTAATTGAGGAACCAGGAGTAATTCGTCATAACGGAACGATGGCTGCGTTGTACTTCGGTGAATTGGATGGATCAAATTCAGCCCGAACTGAGGCGTTGTATGAAGCGTGCAAAAAATCCAAGATCGATGCTGACCTTAAATCAGACATTAAAGTAGCAATTTGGGAAAAATACATTCGGTTAGTGACAATGTCATCAATGACTGCGTTATGTCGAATGCCCATAGGGCCTATCCGCAGGGACCCTGACACACGCGCGCTCTTGCAATCCGTGCTCCAAGAGGTTTTAGAGATTGCTGCGGGCAAGGGTATCGCGTTCGGAAACGGGGTAATTGAAAAACAAATGGATATTATCGATGGCTATCCAGAAACGATGGTTGCATCGATGTGTGGAGATCTTAGGAGAGGCTACCGATTAGAGCTACCGTGGCTCGCGGGCAACATTAAAAATTTAGGCAAAGAGCTCGGAATTGCTACTCCAGCAAATAACTTTGTCTACGCAGCATTGAAACTATACGAGAATGGAAGACCGCCAGAAGCGCAAATTTAATCGAATAACAATTTTTGGTTTTAAATCATTAGGAACAGAACATGACGATAAAGATTACCGGTTTGACCGCGAGAGCAGTTGCAAGCCCAATTAAATATCCACCAAGACCCGCGAGCGGCGCAATCGACAAGGCCGCTCTGGTATTAATTGATCTTGAGACAAATCAAGGGATCATTGGACACGCCTATCTGTTCGCCTTCTCGCAGACCATGTTGAAGCCCACCGTAGAATGTTTCAGCGCAGTAGCACAATTAGTTGAAGGTGACGAGGTCTCCCCTTTCGATATTGATCGAAAACTTCGGAAGCACTTCACAATTTATGACGCACATGGAATCCTCGGACAAGTAATCGCCGGGATTGATATGGCAGCTTGGGACGTCGCTTCAAAAGCAAACGGCCTCCCCCTTGCCACAATGTTAGGTGGAAAACCCACTCCGATTCCCGCTTACAACAGTTGTGGTCTCTGGACGAACGAAACTCCAGAGACGCTACCGAAGATCGCGAGAGAGCTACTTCAAGATGGCGGATTCACTGGAGTGAAAATGAGAATCGGCCGACCAGACTTCAAGGCTGATCTTGCAGCGGTGCGCGCTGTCAAAGAAACAATTGGAGATGACATTAAACTCATGGCCGATTTCAACCAGTCGCTCACAGTGAATGAATCAATTTATCGAGGAGAAATCCTCGACGAGGAAGGTTTGTATTGGATTGAAGACCCAATCCGACACGATGATTACGAGGGGTGTGCAAAGATACGGAGCAGAGTACGCACGCCTTTGCAAATCGGAGAAAATCTACTGAATAGCCTGGAGATGCAAAAAGCGCTTCAGGCTGGAGCTGGCGATTTTTATATGCCAGATGTCCAACGTATCGGCGGAGTTACCGGCTGGATGAAGGCTGCCGCACTTGCTGAAGTCAATGCCGTTGATCTATCTAGTCATTTGTTTCCAGAATTTAGTTGCCACTTGTTATCGGTATCACCCACTCGGCATTGGCTCGAGTACATGGATTGGGGTGCTGCGGTAATGAAGGATCCGCTGGAGATCAAGGATGGATTTGCAATCACCCCATCTAGACCAGGGAATGGAATTGAATGGAACGAAGCAGCAGTCAAAAAATACTCCCTATGATCAAAATCTATGGAATAAAAAACTGTGACACGATGAAGAAAGCATTCAATTGGCTCAATGAGAATGATGTTGAATACGAGTTCATCGACTACAAAAAACAAAATCCAAAGTCGGAAGACCTGAAGACCTGGTGCGAAAAGGTTGGCTGGGAAATATTACTTAACACGCGGGGCACAACTTGGCGAAAAATTGATCCATCGAAGAAAAACAATCTCGATGCAAAAAAGGTTATCGACCTGCTTGTGGAAAATCCCTCAGCGATCAAACGTCCGGTTATTATTGATCGGCGAGGAAACGTAATTGTAGGACTCGATTTGAAAAGATACGAGCAAACGCTAACGACTTAGTTGAACTTGTATAAACTAGTCGTGAACACACTTCAATTTATTTACTAAGTAGGGATCAAGAATGACCCAAGTTGCAGAAAAAATTCAAACGGCTGTGGATGAACTGGTTGCACTTTTGGGTGACAGGGTTTCAACCAACCCCAATGTAAGAGACACACATGGCAAAGACGAGTCGTGGCACCACCCCCATAGACCAGACGCCGTGGTATTCCCCAAGACAAATGAAGAAGTGTCAGAAATCGTAAAGGTATGCGCTCGGCACAATATTCCCGTGATCGCGTATGGGACCGGTACTTGCCTCGAGGGGAATGTCATCCCACACAGAGGTGGCGGCGTTGTCGATCTGATGAACATGGATCAAGTGCTCAGGGTGAGTCAAGAAGATCTCGATTGCACGGTTCAAGCCCGAGTCACCCGAAAACAACTTAATGAGCACATAAAAGATTTAGGGCTTTTTTTTCCAATTGATCCTGGCGCAGATGCTTCACTAGGAGGTATGGCAGCGACTCGCGCATCAGGTACCAATGCGGTTCGATATGGGACAATGCGGGAGAACGTCCTAGCTCTCACGGTCGTACTTGCGGACGGTCGAATTATAAGGACATCAAGACGTGCAAGAAAATCAGCAGCTGGCTACGATTTAACGCGAATCTTTGTTGGATCTGAGGGAACGCTTGGAATTATCACTGAGGTCACACTAAGACTGTATGGCGTACCTGAGTCTATGGCATCAGCGGTTTGTTCGTTTGACTCCCTTGAGGGGGCGATCGACACTGTTATTCAAACTATACAATTAGGAATTCCAGTCGCACGAATTGAGCTTCTCGACGACGTGCAAATGAATGCGGTCAACCAATTCTCCAAGCTGGACTACCCCGTCAAGGACACACTCTTTCTCGAGTTCCACGGGAGTGAAACCGGGGTGCAAGAGCAAGCTGAACTGGTACAAGCCATTGCGGAAGAAAACTCCGGCGGGGAGTTTAAATGGACCACAAAAGCGGAAGAACGAAATAAGCTCTGGGCAGCGAGACATGATGTAACCTACGCCACAAAATCGCTCAGGCCAGGTGCGGAAATTTGGGCAACCGATGTTTGTGTGCCAATTTCAAAGTTAGCTGAATGTATCATTGAAACAAAGAAAGACTTGAAAGAAAGCTTTCTCATCGCTCCGCTTGTTGGTCATGTCGGGGATGGAAATTTTCACCTTGGTTTCTTAATCAATCGTGACGACAAGAAGGAAATGGAAGAAGCAGAGCGCTTAAATGATCGTCTCGTTATGAGAGCGCTTGCGCTCGATGGCACTTGCACAGGCGAGCACGGCATCGGTCTTGGGAAGATGAAGTTCCTAACCGCAGAACACGGCGAGGGAGTATCGGTTATGCGGGAGATAAAAAAAGCGCTTGATCCCCATAACATTATGAACCCTGGGAAGATATTTTCAGTTTAGATTATCGGGTTCATTTTGTAATTTTTTAAGCTTTTGGACTCGTTAACGCAATTAGCTCTAGGGGCCACTGTTGGCGCAGCATGCGCTCCAAAACAACATAGACGCTCAGCTGCAATTGTCGGTGGGATATTGGGTACGCTCCCGGACCTCGATGTACTAATTTCATACCAAGATCCGGTAGATAATTTTACGAGGCATCGAGGATTTTCCCACTCTCTTTTGGTTTTAGTACCGGCCGCATTTTTTTTGTGGTTGCTTGCGTGTCAGATATTTGATGGGGTCAGGACTCAACGCCTTAGATGGTTTCTCGTAATCGCTCTCAGCCTCGTGACGCATCCAATTCTAGATGCCCATACCATTTACGGGACACAACTTTTTTGGCCGATCGTTGCGCCACCGTTGATGTGGTCGACAATTTTTATCATCGACCCGTTGTACTCGATTCCGTTATTTATCTCCACAATCTACGTACTACTAAAACCGAGAGGACAGAGCGGCAATACAGTCGTTGCATGTGGCCTAATCATCAGTTCTATTTATCTTTTATGGTCCTGGTATGCGAAATCGATTGTTGATTATGAAGTGCGCCGAGAGATCAGCTCCTTGGACATACAATCACCTGTTTTCTTTTCAGTGCCGACTCCGTTCAATACGTTGGCTTGGAGAGTAGTAGTGATGGATGGGGATCAATACCTCGAGGGCTACTACTCTTTCTTAAACAGTGATAACGGGATTAAGTTTGCGTCGTTTCCTTCTGGCAATCACTTCTACGACGTATTAACGCAAAGCGAAAGCTTGAATCGTTTGCGGTGGTTCTCTCACGGATTTTTAGAGCTCCGAAAAATTGATGGGAAGTTAGTTGCGAGCGATATCCGAATGGGAGCTGCCCCTGACTATGTTTTTAGATTCGTCCTGGCCGAAGATCGAGACGCAGGCCTAGTGCCTATCCCCCCCGAGCGGCTAAGAACCCCCTATACCTGGGATCGCGTTCGTAAAGTATTCGATCGAATCTAAGCTAAACGAACCATTACGATAACGGCGTCCTCATCGCCGACGACACGGGTATCGTGTCCTCGACCCGTGAGATCTCGATGTAACCATACGGAGCCGGGCCCGAAAGACCTTACCTCACCATCGCCTACTTCAATTTGTAATTGCCCACTGACCACGAAGACTTGACCAACACTGGGGGCAGGGTGCCACCCCCCGGCCCAACCTGGTGGCAGGGTAATAACAGCAACATCTTTGGCCGGCAGAAACTCCGAAACATTCATTGGGGCTGCCGGTGGCGCAACATCTACTAACTCAAAATCAAAGTTCACATCCCTGAAATGGGTCTGGTCATTTGCATCGGTAAAAATTTCTGAATATTTCATTTGGTTTACCTTTTCAAGGTTTTATAACTCTCTTCTTTAACATTTATCTTTTATGGGAGCCGTCGCAAAACCCTGGTTTCGCTGTTCTACCGCACCTACATAATTTAGCATGCGCCCCTCGCCAAACCACCCGTTCTCCACATACCACCTCAAGATCACCTCTAACATAGATTGGGCCATCCTCAATAATTTCCACGATTAGAGTTTGATCGTCCACAATAGGTTTTGGAGTTCGAACTTGGTAATCCACTGGACCTTCGATGACAGAGTCAAATCTGTTGCCCTTGTGAGAACCATCACAAAACGGTACGTTCTTTGTGCCACCGCATCGGCATAGCAAACAGTCGACCCCCTCTTCAAGTTCTATCTCTCGATCAGCGGTTACGAGAACCCCTCCATCTATGACGGCTGGGCCATTTGGCTCCAAAACGATTTTTCGAGGCATTTGCTTACAACATAATAAGCTTAGTGGGCAGTCCATCCACCATCAATCGAATACGAGGATCCAGTAATTGATCTCGCGGACTCGGATACCAGAAAACTTGTTAGTGAGGCAATTTCTTCAATCTGAACAAATTTCCTAGTTGGCTGACGTTCAAGCATAAAATTTTTTATGACTGCTTCCTTTGACATTTTTTTCTCGGTAGCTAATGCGTCGACCTGAGTTTGAACTAGAGGCGTTTCTACCCAGCCCGGGCAAATCGCATTGCAAGTAACTCCAAACTCAGCTAACTCAAGCGCAACTGATTTGGTGAATCCAACAATTCCATGTTTCGCCGCGACATAGGCCGACTTGAACGGGGATGCTACTAATCCGTGTGCAGACGCTATATTGACGATTCGGCCGAACCCATTTTTCTTCATAGATGGGGTAACCAGCCTAGTAGTATGAAAGGCCGCACTCAGATTTATATCAATGACTCGGTTCCACTGCTCAGTCGGAAAATCTTCTACCGCAGATACAAACTGGATGCCAGCGTTATTAACAAGGATATCTACGCCGCCGTGAACTTTGAGTACACGCGTAATCATTGATTCAATTTCTTTGGGATTCGCAAGATCTGCATCCTCAAACGTTACCGCGACTTTGGTCTCCTTTTCGATATCTGATCTTAAATTCTCAATATCACCTTTATCACCGAGCCCATTTAGAACAATATCGTATCCATCTCGAGCCAATTGCCATGCTATCCCGAGCCCGATTCCCGAAGTAGAACCCGTCACTACAGCTACTCTTTTTTTTCCCATCAAACTCTCTTTACGTAAGTGATAAAACAAATCTTTCTATTGCATCAATCGTTTTTTGCTTTTGATCAACATGGGGAGAGTGTCCACAATCTTCTAATATTGCCCGAGCAGTCTTCCCAGAAGATAATTTTTCTATTGCATCAACCTGAGCGAGCGTCCCATATGGATCGTCAGAACTTTGCACCACCAATATCGGGGATTGAATTTTCGTGACGTAATCCTCGATGTTCCATTTTAGAAATTCTTTGGATAACCAAATATCATTCCAACCCCAAAAAGCCGAGTCCACATCTCCATGATATTTTGAGAGCCGAGAACGCAGATCGGTATTTTCGAAAGTTTTTTTCGCCTCCTCAATACTACGTACTGTTAACGTTTCAACAAAAACGTGAGGAGCCATTAGTATTAATCCATTGGCGGTGTGCCCACTCCCCGAAAAGATCAGTGCGATTGATGCACCATCACTGTGCCCCAAAAGAATTGGTGAGGTAACATCTAAATGATCTAAGACTGCGGGAAGTATCTCCTGTGCTTCTCGATGCATGTAATCAACATCACGCGATTGCGAAATAGGCGTTGATTGACCATAACCTTTCCTCGAGTAAGCTATGACTTCTCGACCAAAGTATTCCGCAAGCTCCTCCGGAAATTTTTTCCAAAGCGAAATCGATCCCAAACCTTCGTGTAGCATCACAAAAGGAGACAAAGAATCCTGGCGGCCCTCCACTGGACTATGGCGGACGAACTCAAGATCATTCCCGTCAACCCGGACAAATCCTCGCGTAGTTTCGATCAAATTAAAACCCTACTTTTATTAAACACCAAGCCAGTTATTCAGATCTCGAGATCTGGAAAAAAGCTCTCGCATACTCCCATCAAAAACGATTTCGCCTTTTACTAAAATAACCGCGCGATCAGAGATCTTAGCCATTGCTTTCAAATTTTTATCCACGATCAAAGTGGAGATCTTTGTTTCTTTAATGATATCTATAACTTTCCATATCTCTTGAGCGATAAGGGGAGCAAGCCCTTCAGTGGCTTCATCCAAAATCAAAAGATCCGGGTTCGTGAGCAAGGCCCTAGCTATACTCAACATCTGTTGCTCTCCTCCCGAGAGTTGATCTCCACCATTACCTAAACGTAACTTCAATTTAGGAAACGTAGACATTATGCGATCGAAAGTCCAATCTAACCGGCCAGTTGGTCCAGGTCGAGCAGCAACCAGCAAATTCTCTTTTACACTCAGGTTGGGGAAGATACCTCGGCCCTCAGGTACGTACGCTATTCCACGACGCGCAATCTCATGAGTCGGTACAGCGCTGATATCTTGATCCTCATAGACCAGGGTTCCCGAACTATGAGGAACGATCCCAAGTATGGAATTGATGAGGGTTGTTTTCCCCATCCCATTTCGTCCGAGTAACGATACCGTTTCCCCTCTTCCCAATGAAAGGCTTACACCGCGTAGCACGTGGCTCCGCCCGTAAAAAGTGTGGATATCAGTAGCAGTTAATAATTCTTCCGCCATCAAGATTCTCCGAGATAGGCCTCTTGGACCCTAGGGTTTTCGCGCACTTCGTTAGGGAGGCCACAATCAATTACCTCTCCATCAACCATCACCGTCAATCTATCAGCGAGTGTGAAGATCGCATTAATATCATGCTCAACCAATAGCATTGCATATTCCGATTTAAGCTCTGACAGTAGGTTGATGATATTTTCAGACTCCTCTGCCCCCATACCCGCTAGGGGCTCATCCAAAAGTAAGATCTTCGGGTTAGTTGCAAGCGCGATTGCGATTTCAACCTGACGCTGCTCACCGTGCGATAAAGTGCCAACTAAGCGATTCGATATCGACTGTAAATCTACTTTCTCTATCGCCATATAAGCGGTGTCCCGTACATCCGCATATGCTCGCGCTCCTTTAAAAAATCTCAAGGAAGTCCCGTGGTACGCCTGAGCAGCTAGAAAACAATTTTCAAATAGAGATAGGTTTGGGAAAATATTGGTGCGCTGATAGGTTCTACCAATTCCCAATTTACTTTTTTTGGGAGACAGACATACGGTCAATTCTTTCTTCTCCGATGTAAATTTCGCCGGCTGTCGTTCGAAGATCTCCGGAGAGGAGATTAATCAACGTACTTTTACCTGCACCATTCGGACCAATAACCGCATGTATCTCTCGCGGAGAACAATCTATTGACACATTGGATACAGCAACCAAACCGCCAAAATGTTTCGAGATTTTTTTTGCACGAAGTACCGCGAGCTGTGTCATCCCAGCTCCTCAGACTTTGTGCGCTGGAAAAATCCAGCAATACCCTTTGGCAATCCAAGTGCGACGACGACAATGACGATGCCGATCATGAGTTGCCAGTGTTTCGTAGTGACCTGAAAACACTCTTCTAACACCATCAACGAAAATGCTCCTAGGGCTGGCCCCGTTAATGTTCCTAAACCCCCAAAAATAACCATCATCAACACGTGTCCAGATAAATGCCACCCCATCATCTCTGGATTCACGGCGCCAAACTGAATAGCAGACAAAAACCCAGCTAAGCCTGCAAGGCCACCCGCAATCACGAAACAAATCAGTTTATGGAGGTAAGTCTCATAACCGATAGCACGCATCCGATGCTCATTAATATGTATTCCAACAATAGCTTTCCCGAATGGGGATTTCAAAAGGATTCGAAGAAACACTACAGTGATAATGCTCGAAATCAGCGCCAAGAAATAAAAGTGATTCGCATTAGAAAAATCCGTTGAGAAACTAACTAGATCAAGGACTGGTCTGTGGTTAATATAAATACCATCAGAGCCTCCTGCGAGATTTGTGTCGTGAAAAAAATAAAAAAGCATTTCACCGAATGCAAGGGTAGCCATGATAAAGAAAATGCCCTTTGTTCTAATAACAAGGCTACCGATAATGGCCGCTAGGCACGCCGCCCCAAGGACTGACGCAAGCAACCCCAACATAAAATTTACACCTGCCTCTGTTGGCGAAATAAGTGCCAATACATATCCAGAGAAACCAAAAAATGCGGCGTGCCCGAGACTGACTAATCCACAGTAGCCTACGAGTAGATTTAGGCTGCTCGCAAAAATTATCATTACGAGAATCTTGCTAGCGAACTGAACGTAAAAACGATCAGCCACCAGCGGGAGCATCAAAAAGATAATTACCGCGAACGAGAAAAGAAAAACTTTAGATACTCGGTCACGCATCACGCTTTCCCAAATATTCCTTGCGGCCGAAATATTAAGATCACTGCCATTAACAAAAAGACACTCCTACCCGCGAGCTCTGGAAGTATTGGGACACCCAGAACACGCAACTCGACAATCTTCCCGAAAGTATCTATCAACCCCACGAGTAGCGCCGCGAGCATTGCCCCCTTTATAGATCCAAGTCCTCCGATAACAACTACAACAAAACTTAAAATCAATATCTGATTACCCATCCCCGGAAATACCGAAGATACCGGCGCCGAGATCATCCCGGAGAACGCAGCAAGACTGACCCCCAACGCAAATACGAATCTGAAGATTAAGTTGATATTGATTCCCAAGGCTTGGGTCATCCTTCGGTTAGACTCCCCCGCTCTGATCATCATGCCAAGCCTCGTGTGCCTGATGAGGTAGTACATACCGAGCGCAAGTAATACACAAACTCCAGAGATCCAAATCCTATAAATCGGATAATTTAAGCTCTCCGTCAGCGCAATTGATCCTTCCAAGAACTCGGGAATGGCGAGACTGTAGACATCGTCTCCCCATAAGATACTTCTCATCTCGGAAAAAATTAGGATTAACCCATATGTCATCAGCACTTGCTGCAAGTGATTTTTATCGTAGAGATGCCGAATAAATAACCACTCGAGTGCAATCCCGAGTATCAACGTAAGCACAACCCCAAGTACCAACGAGAGCCAAAAACCGTTAAGCGCTCCAGCGAGCGACCATGCTATGTACGCACCTAACATATAGAAACTGCCATGGGCAATGTTGATGATGCCCATGATCCCGAATATCAACGTCAACCCACTCGCCACAAGGAAGAGCAGTAATCCGTACTGCAGGGCATTCAAAAGCTGAATGGAGAGAGTAGGAAAATCCATCTCAGTTCTTTCCAGTAGATTCGAGGGCGCCAGGCTAGCGCTCTTCGCTTCTACCTAACTTATAAGGAACATCCAGTTCCTGGATCCTCCAGAGCATCCCAAGCCGTTCCGATGACCTTGTTCTCTCCGTCCTCAACTTTTCGCAAATAAAAATCTTGAATCGGGTTATGCGACTTCGACATCTTCCAACGTCCTCTGGGACTGTCAATCGTCGCACCCTCCATGGCCTTAATCGCAACATCTTTTTGAGACAGATCACCACCGGTAGCCTGAAGCGCTTGAATCAATAACAACCCAGCATCAAAACCCTGAACGGCATAGACGTCTGCTGGTTCACCAAATACGCTCTCATAACTTTCCCTGAAAGAAATATTTTGCGGATTTTGTAATGCATCCGAGTAATGAAGCGTGGTCATGATGCCTTCGGCAGAGGCACCTTGCGCCTCCAGCACACCCTCGGTTAGGAATCCCGAACCGTACAGAGGGATCTTTCCCTGTAACCCAGCCGCAGCATAATCTTTAACAAATTTCACTGCTCCACCGCCGGCGAAGAAACATGCGACTGCATCGGGCTTTAAAGAAGCAATTTCGGTGAGTATGGCCTGAAACTCGACATTCGGAAAAGGGACGAACAGCTCTTTGACAAGTTCACCACCAGCATTCTCGTATCCTTGTCTAAAGGAAGCCAAAGCCTCTTCACCCGCACCATACTTCCAAGTCACAAATACTGATTTTTTGTGGCCATTCTGAACCATTACCTTTCCAAGTGGATGGGTAGGTTGCCAATTCGAGAACGATGTCCTAAATACATTCGGCAAGCATGCTGCACCAGTCGCTGCGTTTGCTCCTGCGTTCGGAATAATTACGAGCGTACCGGTCTCTTTTGCCACCTTCACCATCCCCATGGCAACACCAGAGTGGACCGTACCAATTACGACGTCCACATTATCGCGAGTCATGATCTTGTTCGCGTTATCCGTAGCTTTTGCTGGATTGGATTCATCATCGACCGTAAAAAATTCAAAGGTTTTTCCAAAAGGTTTCTCACCCAAGGAGTTAAGAGCAAGCTTGAAACCGTTCTCGATCGCTACGCCTAGTTTTGCGTAGGTGCCCGTGTACGGAAGCATGAAACCTATACGAACCACCTCGCCGGATGACTTTGAACAACCTGCTAATGGTAAGAGGGATAAACCAGCAAAAGTGCCTGCTGCTGATAGAAAATCTCTCCTCGAAACAACCTTCATAATATCCCCCTGAATTATTTTCTTAGTTTGAATCTTTGAATTTTACCCGTTGCAGTCTTTGGTAACTCATCGACAAAATTTATCCAACGAGGATACTTGAAAGGAGCGAGACTGTTTTTCACATGCTGCTTGAGTTCACTCGCCTTTTCCTCGGAGTGTGCTTGACCTTGTTTCATCACCACGAAGGCGCGAGGCTTCACTAAATTTTCCTCGTCAATATCTCCAACGATAGCAGCCTCCAACACGTCTGGATGCGACATGAGCGCTGCCTCCACCTCGAAAGGAGACACATACATTCCACTGACTTTCAGCATGTCGTCTGAACGCCCCCCGTAAGTGAAGTACCCATCAGAATTTTTGCTGTATTTGTCCCCAGCTCTCGTCCACTCACCAACAAAGGTATGCATCGATTTTTCACGTTGGTTCCAATAGTAGGCCGCGCTGGTCGGGCCCTTAATTTGCAACTCGCCCAACTCCCCAATACCGACCTCCTGATCATTTTCTCCAACCAAACGAATCTGGTAACCCGGGACTGGTTTTCCCGTCGTGCCGTAGTTCACTTCCCCTGGTCTGTTCGACAAAAATATATGTAACATTTCTGTGGAACCTATCCCATCCAAAATCTCACTGCCGAAATGTTTCGTCCAACGCTCTCCCAAATCTGCCGGTAGCGCTTCCCCTGCTGATGTTGATATCCTGACCGCGATGTCTTCTGATTTCGGAAGATCTACGGAAGCCATCATTGCTCCAAATAACGTTGGGACCCCACAAAATATCGTCGGCCTGCGTTCCTTCAATCGCTTGAAAACCGAATCGGGCGTAGGCCTCTCCGCCATCAAAATAGTGGTGGCACCAACACTCATCGGAAATGAGAGTGCATTACCTAGACCATAGGCAAAAAACAATTTTGCCGCAGAGAAAATCACATCGCTCTCTCTGATGCCCAGTATGGGCCGAGCATACAGCTCGGCCGTTTGAATCATGCTTGAATGTACATGAACGGTTCCCTTGGGGGTTCCAGTCGATCCAGATGAATACAACCAAAAACAAGGCTCATCACTGACAGTACTTACGGTTACAAAATCTTCACTCTCCTGGTCCATAAGCGATCGTAAGTTTTGGAAACCCTCGATAGGCGCGCCCGAAACGACTACATACTTCAGGTAAGGAGATTTCTCGATTGCGTCTTTAAACTTGTCGAAAATGGCGGATGAAACCACCAGAGCTTTTGCACGGCTATCACGCAACATGAAATCGTAGTCATTCGGCGTCAATAGCGTATTCGTAGCAATAGGGACAATCCCGGCTTTTATTGCGGCCAAAAAAGTCGAAGGGAAATCGATATCGTCAAGATGCGCTAACATCAAGCGATCTTCGCGTTGGAGGCCAAGCCGCACCAGCACATTACAGATGCGGTTAACACGTTGAGCTAGCTCACCGTAGGAGTATTCCCCGTTGTCATCAATGTAAGCGATTTTAGCGCTACGTCCAGCTCGCAGATTTCTCTCAATGAGGTCATGTGCGGCATTGTACTCGCGCGGAATTTTTAGCTGTGGCGGACTAACTGAGTGATCGGCTTCACTTACGGATGGCATACTAAAAATCTCGTCTCGATTCTGGTTGCAAATGTTGGTGTTTTAGTTGGATGGGTTCATTGGGCGAACTAAGCGGCCTTCGTCCTCTCACTAGAAACTTCCTCTGACGTTAAGTCGGCAAACCAGGATTCGGCCCATTCGCCACCCTCTTCCTCTGGGAGCGTACCCTCACTTGCGTCGTGAAAAAATACCTCGCCAACCCTTCGGGCGCCGAGCTCGGAGAGAAGCTCATCGAATTTTTTTCCACCGTGACAATAGGTTTCCGCGTAGGTTCGATCACCAAGCGCGATGACTCCATAACGAGTATGCGCAAGATTGGGTTTTTGATCCTTCAGCGCATTGAAAAAATCTCGAGCGTTGTCAGGTACATCTCCTTGGCCATATGTCGACGTACAGATTAAATAATCCCCATCGTTTTGGAAAACGTCTGGCTCTAATTTATCCATGTCAATGATGTTTATCTTTGTACCACTGACTTCGAGACGCAGCTCTATTTCTTGCGCTACAAGTTGGGCATTGCCGGTCATGGTACCGACCAAAATATTAAGTATGTCAGTCATTGCTTACTCTCAGAACACAAAAATAAAACGATCGTTCGTTATGCCATCTGTAAAAAATCAGTAATTATGCAATATAATTCTTTTAATAATTATTTTTTAGAACTATCTTGCTAACAATAATTCGTTATTATAAAGTATAAGACATAAATTTTCCATTGATCAATAATAAAAGAAATATATTTCATAAAAATGCTAAAGTCCGTTACCCCACCATCAAAAGTAGGCCTAGAGAAAAACAAAGTGTCAAATGAATTGTTCTTAAAAGATTTGGGCTCTAGGATTAGAAAGGCCAGATCTGAGAGAAAGATAACAAGGCGGGTCCTCTCAGAGGTATCGGGGGTATCGGAACGCTACCTTGCACTTCTGGAATCCGGCCAAGGGAACATATCCATTGTTCTGCTTCGCCAAGTCGCCGTTTCTCTTGGAGTAAGCCCAGAAAGCCTTATATCTGACTCCGGCTCACTTAATCCGGATGCCTATCTTATTTCTGAAATTGCGAAAGGCTTAAGTCGTGACAAACTTACCGAGCTGAAGAATCTCGTTCTTCACGAACTCAAAAACGATCCTGCAGAACGCTCAACACGAATTGCGTTAATTGGACTTCGAGGGGCGGGAAAGACCACCGTTGGGAGCTTACTCTCTACGTCAACGGATTCTCCGTTTGTCGAACTTGATCAGGAAATTGAAAACTCAGCGGGCTGTAACCTCTCCGAAATATTTATGACTTACGGCCAAGATGGTTATCGCAACCTAGAAAAGTCGTGCTTGGAAAACCTCTTGTCCTCATCCAGCAACTTCATCCTGGCAACCGGCGGGAGTATCGTTCAAGAGCCATCCACTTATGAATTATTACTATCAACATGCTTCACGGTCTGGCTCAAAGCAGATCCTGAGGAACACATGGAGAGAGTGATCTCTCAAGGAGATACCAGACCAATGGCTGGAAATGCTAAAGCCATGGACCAGCTCAAAAGCATTCTTAACGAAAGAGAAAGCGCCTACAGCCGCGCTGACCTAACAATTGAGACTTCTGGCAGAAAGCCCGGAGAGATACTGTCGGAAATCACCACCCACCCAAACATTCGACCTCGTGCGCTTCAAAACAATCGATTGGAGGCAAGCGTATGAAACTCGAAACCGTTGGAGCGAAAGAAGAAGATTCGGTACGGATAAACTACGACACATCACCAGAACAGTATGTTCACTGGAAGCTACAGGTTGATGGGTCTGTGGCAACCCTGAGTATGGATGTCAACGAGGACCAGGGGTTGAAGCCTGGATACAAACTGAAACTCAATTCTTACGACTTGGGAGTGGACATAGAACTTTATGACGCCATTAACAGGATTCGTTTTGAACACCCGAATGTGAAGTGTGTAGTCGTTACATCCGCAAAAGAAAGGATGTTTTGTTCTGGGGCAAACATCTACATGCTGGGCCAATCGAGCCATCCTTGGAAAGTCAACTTCTGTAAGTTCACAAATGAAACAAGGAATGGAATGGAAGACTCCAGCCGTCACGATGGGTTGAAATTCCTCGCGGCGATTAACGGCACGGTGGCGGGCGGAGGTTACGAGCTCGCGCTTGCCTGTGACGAGCTACTCATGATTGATGACCGCTCGTCATCGGTGAGCTTACCCGAGGTTCCTTTACTGGGAGTACTTCCTGGAACAGGCGGTCTCACCCGGGTCATCGATAAAAGAAAAGTCAGAAGAGACCTTGCCGATGTTTTTTGCGCTACAACCGAGGGTGTGAGAGCGGAAAAAGCCTTGAATTGGGGGCTCGTGGACGACATTGCGAAACCACAACAATTTTCGGATGCCGTCGAAAGGAGAACCGACGGGCTAATTCAATCCAGTTCGAGACCATCCAAAGAAAAGGGTGTAATGCTCTCTCCACTCAATCGAACGATCGATGCACAAGGCATTCACTATGAAACAGTCGATATCGAAATAAATCGGTCGGAGCGTAATGCGCGAATTTGCATTTCCGGCCCAAGTGATTCAAATCCAAACTCGCTTGAAGACATCATCAAAGAGGGAGCGAATTGGTGGCCTCTAAAATTTGCGAGAGAATTGGATGACGCGATTTTGCAACTCCGCACGAATGAGATAGATCTCGGCACGTGGATATTTGAGTCAAAAGGAAACATACAAAATATTCTCGATATCGATAACACCCTACAGAAATTTGAAAGTCATTGGTTTGTCAAAGAAACAATCGGATTCATTCGAAGAACTCTAGCTCGGCTCGACGTAACGTCTCGTACCCTAATTACGTTAATTAATGAGGAGTCGTGCTTCGGTGGAACTCTTTTTGAGATTGTCCTCGCAGCCGATCGTAGCTACATGCTTATGAACGAGGAGGACGAACTCTCACCAACCATTGCACTGTCGAGCCTCAATGTGAAGCACTATCCAATGGTCAATCATATGTCTCGGCTACACAATCGGTTCTTTGGAAAAGATAAAGAGATTGCTGATGCGCTTGCACTTGTTGGAAAACTTTTGTCCCCTCAAGTTGCATTAGACGCAGGGTTAATAACCTTCGCACCAGACGATATTGATTGGGAAGACGAAGTACGAATAGCGATAGAGGAACGTGCAAGTTTATCGCCGGACGCCCTCACAGGTATGGAGGCGAGTTTACGCTTCTCGGGCCCAGAAACTATGGAAACACGAATTTTTGGCCGACTATCAGCGTGGCAGAATTGGATATTTATCAGACCCAATGCTGTTGGTGAAGAGGGTGCATTGAAAGTTTTTGGCAGTGGTAGCAAACCAAATTTTAACTGGCAACGAGTTTAGAAATCGGAGCGATTATGAGTATCAATTACAGCGAGAAAATACCTAATAATGTAAATCTAGCGAGCGACAGGGAGCTTCAACGAGCCCTCGAACACTGGCAGCCGCATTTTCTCAAATGGTGGGAAGACCAGGGCCCCAGTGATTTTGCTGCGAACGATGTATACCTGAGGACTGCCGTTGGAGTGGACTCCCAAGGATGGGCAAGTTACGGACACGTAAAAATTCCGGACTACCGCTGGGGTATATTTTTAGCCGATCAAATCCCAGATCGCAAAATAGGTTTTGGTGACTACTATGGACAGCCAGTGTGGCAACAAGTCCCTGGGGAATTGCGCTCGCAGTTTAGACGCATTATCGTAACGCAAGGTGATACTGAGCCGGCATCGGTCGAGCAACAACGTCTTCTCGGATTGACATGCCCGTCCCTGTATGATCTACGCAATTTATTCCAAGTCAACGTAGAAGAAGGCCGTCACCTATGGGCCATGGTGTATCTACTGCATTGCTATTTCGGGCGCGATGGGAGAGAAGAAGCAGAGGAGTTGCTAGCTAGACACTCTGGAGATTCAGATAACCCACGAATCTTGGGGACTTTTAACGAACCCATTAGCGATTGGTTATCCTTTTTCATGTTCACATACTTCACCGATAGAGACGGCAAGTTCCAACTCAAGAGTCTCGCGGAGTCCGGATTCGACCCACTTGCAAGAACATGTCGGTTTATGTTGACAGAAGAAGCGCACCACATGTTTGTTGGAGAAACTGGTGTCGGCCGAGTAATCAAAAGAAGTCTAGAGGTAATGAAAGAACTCGGTACGGATGATCCGGCCGCGATCCGCTCGCAAGGTGCGATTGATCTACAAACAATTCAACGCTATATGAATTTCTGGTTTACCTCTTCGTTAGATTTGTTTGGTTCTGAAGTGTCATCTAACGCTGCATCATCGTTTGCCACGGGGATCAAAGGGCGGCCCGATGAAGAAAAATATGATGATCACATTTGCTCTGACGCAACATTTGATATTGAAACACCGGATGGAACGGAAAGCGTTGGGATGCGTAATGCTATGAATGAAGTAATGCGTGACTCGTACATCCAAGATTGTGGTATTGGTTTGAAGCGCTGGAACATGCTTATCAAGAGAGCAGGCTTTGATATCGAACTATATCTCCCAAGCAGCAAGTTCCGTCGCTCGATCGGTAGTTGGGTAGGTTTGCCAGTTGATCCGCATGGGAATTTAATTGATCAGGTAACTTATGATAAAAAATTAAGCGACTGGATCCCAACTGAATCGGATAGAGTATTTGTAACCAGCTTGATGCAAAAAGTCACTGCACCTGGGAAGATGGCCGGTTGGATTGCGCCTCCCGACCGCGGGATCAACAACAATGCTGTTGATTACGAATACGTACGCCTTAATTAAAAAAGGGGCCTCGGCCCCTTTTTTGATGAAAGCTTAACTCTCTCGAATTCTCGGCACTTTCCGCACAATTAACGAGTACGCGACCGGGATCACGAATAACGTAAGTAGTGTCCCAATAGACATTCCACCAACAATTACCCATCCGATCGCCTGCCGCGCTTCAGCTCCAGCACCGGAAGATAACGCTAGGGGAAGAGCACCGAGAACGGTCGCAAGGGCAGTCATTAAAATTGGTCTCAACCGCAACGAAGCAGACTCAATAACAGCTTCCAGTCTTTCCTTGCCACTTCTACGCAACTGATTTGCAAACTCCACAATCAGAATGCCGTTTTTTGTAATTAGTCCAACGAGCATCACCAAGCCAATTCGGCTATAAATATTAAGAGTCCCGCCTGTCCCAAAATTAGAGTTCAACCACATCACAAATAATGCCCCGACGAACCCAAGTGGCACAGTGAGCATAATCACAAATGGCCCGATAAAGCTCTCGAACTGAGCGGCTAAGACCAAGTAAATAAATATCAGCGCGAGAACAAGTGTAATTTTCATCTCATCGCCTGTTTCTCGGAATTCACGTGATGCTCCGTTCAAATCGGTACCAACAGACTTTGGAAGCTCCTGCGCAACGACAGAGTCTATGTAATCAAGTACCTCACCCAAACTCGCAGTTGGACCCACATTACCATTAATAATCGCAGCCCTGAATCGATTAAAGTGATTTAGCTCTTTCGGTGATACCGTCTCTTCGACCTTCACTAAATTCGAGAGCTGCACCAAGTCACCACTATTCGTTCTCACGTAGATAGACGTGAGATCAGTAGGTCTTTGTCGCTTGCTATCTTCCATTTGAAGGACAACGTCATACTGCTTACCCTCTCGCTTGTAACGTGTAACATCTCGACCACCTAACAAAGACTCCACGCTGCCACCCAGGGTCGCCATCGAAACGCCGAGTAAGGCAGCCTTATCTCTATCAATCACAACTCGCAACTGAGGTTTGTTTAATTTCAAATCGGTATCAAGCCCAGTTATCCCTGGATACTGACTTAACTTAGCCATTACCTTTCCAACATTTTCCTGAAGCTCTTCATAGGAGTTTCCGTAGATCACATACTCCACTTCTTTCGCCAGAAAACTTTGACCTAGCGACAGTGGATCTTTCGCAAAGGAAATTACCCCCGGCAAACCTCCAAAAAGTTTTGGCGTCAATGCTTTCGAAATCTCAAGTTGGCTTCGCTGGCGTTTATCCCAATGTTCGAGCACAGCAAATCCGATCGCTAGGTTCACGGGATTAGGTCGCTCAAGCCCCGGTGCCACGACCTCAAAAAGGGTCTCAATCTCCGGCACATCTTGGCCAAGAATAGCAGCCACCTGCTGCATATACTTGTCGGTGTATTGCATCGTAGAGCCTTCAGGAGAAATTGCGAAAGCCATGAAAACACCACGATCTTCAAGAGGCGATAGTTCCGGTTTAAGCTGCATAAATAACCAAACCATCGCACACATTGATAGAACGAAAACACCAACCACAAAAACCCAACCTCTCAAAATGATACCGAGCACACGTCGATAACCATTGTTCATGGCCTCAAAAATTTTCTCGCTTGCGACGTATAAGCGCCCGTGCCCCTGGTGACTCTTCAATAACCACGAACACATCATCGGAGTAAGCGTTAGAGCGACAAAACCGCTCACCACCACTGCAGAAACTACAGTCAAGGCAAATTCAACAAATAACTGACCAACTCGCCCAGTCATAAAAACGAGCGGCGTAAATACTGCAGCCAAAGTGATCGTCATTGCAACAACCGCGAAACCAATTTCCTTGGCCCCCTTCATTGCCGCTTCAAATTTTCCAAGACCGTTTTCAATATGTCTATGAATGTTCTCCAACATCACAATCGCATCATCTACGACTAATCCGACCGCCAGCACAATTCCAAGGAGTGTTAATACGTTCACAGAAAAATCTAAAACATATAAAAAGAAAAAAGCTCCAATCAAAGATATTGGAATCGTGATTACGGGAATAATCGTGGCTCGCGCACTTCTGAGAAATACAAAAATCACGATTACGACTAGCAACAAGGCCTCGAACATGACCTTGAAGACCGAACTTATTGCCGCCGAGATAAACTCAGAAGTATCAACCGCAACTTTTATCGACATACCTTCGGGTAACCCAGTAGATAAGCGCGGCACGATATCTCGAACGGCTTGCGCTAGAGCTAACGTGTTACCTGTTGACTGTTTCACAACACCCAAGCCAAGCGCCTCCTCACCGGAAACCCTCACAATCTTTCGATTTTCGTATGGGCCTGGAGCTGCATAGCCTACGTCTCGCAACCTAATCGGATAACCATTCACCTCTCTTATAACCATATTATTAAAGGCTTCTGGGCTACGCAGATCCGTTTCTGTGAGTACAGTTAATTCGCGATCGGTACTTTCAATTCTGCCGCCAGGTGAGTCCAAATTTTGCTGCCGAAGTGCACTTTCAACATCTTGTGCTGTAAGTCCCCTGGCAGCTAATCGGTCACGATCCAGCCATACTCTCATCGAATATCGCCGCTCGCCTCCAATGATAACCGTCGCAACTCCTGGCAGCGCCTTCAGTGGATCCGTTAGATACCGATCGGCATAATCCGTCAGCTCCATCGGAGTGTGACGGTCACTAGCTAGAGCTAACCACATGACGGGCCAGGCATCCGCCTCGACCTTACTGATGACTGGGTCGTCTGCATCCGCTGGTAAGAGAGTTTGTACCCTTGATACTCTATCCCGCACATCATTCGCCGCGTCCTCCACATCACGGTCCGTGACGAATGTGACGGTAATCTCGCTTACCTCTTCCCTACTGCGCGACTTAATAGTGTTTACACCCTCGATCCCAGATAAAGCATCCTCCATAGGCGTGGTCAACACACTCTCGACTACTTGTGCAGTAGCGCCCTTGTACACCGTCCGCACAGAAACGATTGGTGGATCAATCCGTGGATACTCCCTAACCGATAGCCGATCGTAGGAGATAATACCGAGAAGCACTATCAACAAACTAAAGACAGTCGACAAAACGGGGCGGCGTATTGATATTTCCGAAAGAATCATAATTTTCTCAGTCTGATTTTCTTAGCCAAAAGACGCATTAATTAGCTTTTGGTTCAGCAGCTCCCATTACCATAACGGGAGCCCCATCTCGCAACTTAATCTGTCCATCGGTAACAATCATGTCGCCATCACTCAGCCCGGAAACAATTTCTACAGACCCCGGTTGTCGAGTGCCAAGCTCTACCTTCGTTAGTGCGACTGCTCCTTCGACCACTTTGAAAACAAAGTTTTCGGTACCTTGTGGCCACAATGCACTTTCAGGAATCGATATAACATTCTCGCGAGCGGACATCTCTAGAGAAACTCGCGCATACATACCGGGTTTCAGCTTTCCACTGTCATTCTTGATGACGCCCCTCACCAAAACAGTTCGTGTCTGTTCATCAATCAACGGCTCTATGGCATAAACTTTGCCAGAGAAAACAGTTTCTGGAAACGCATCGACAGAGATCGAAACTTTTTGCGCAACCTTCACTGCTCGTAGGAAAACCTCTGGAACTCTAAAATCGATTTTTACCGAATCCACGTTCTGCAGATTGACAATGTCATCACCAGATCTAAGAAAAGCACCAGGACTTACTTTCCTTAAACCTACCAGCCCAGAGAATGGAGCAATGATTTCCGTCTTGCTAAGCCGCGCCTTCATTTCAGCGACTTCCGCTGCCAACCTATCAACAGAACCTGCCTGCAGGTCTAGGGCCTCCTTGCTAATGAACTTCTTTTCGTAAAGCTCTTTTGATCTCGTATATCGCTGAGTCTCTGTTCTCAAATCCGCATTTACCGCAGCAAGTTGCGCTCGATGCTCACTGTCATCGATCAGCACTAGTGGCTGCCCCTTCTTCACAGCTTGACCCTCTGAAAATTTCAACTCCTTAATGCGACCACTAATTTCTGGTCGAATAATTACAGATTCGTTCGCCAAGATGCTACCGACAGCAAAAATACTATCGGTTAATTGCCCAACATGTACTTGCTCAGCCTTAACAGGAAGACCCCTAGGTTTTGACGCGGCAGGAGCTTCTTTTTTTGCACTTTCCTTTGGCCCAACTTCTTCGTCAGAGCCACAACCAAGCAACAATAATGAACAGGCGAAATACACCACCCATGATTTTTTGAGTTACCGCTTTCAAATGCACCCCTCACCTGTTCAAACGAAATTTCAAATAAAGTTTCAGAAATATAGTCAGAACATTAAATAACTAAATCGAAGATTGTTACCTTCAACATAAACACATCAACCGACTGTTTCTATGCTGCAGAACCACCCTGTTCCTCTTGGGCCTTCGCGATATCATCTCGCACCTGCTCCATACTGAGTCCAGCCATTCGATCTAAAAGACCTTCTAGCGAAAAAGCTGGGACAGCACCGGCCTTTGAATACAGCACAATTTTTTCTCTAATGACTACCAAAGTGGGAATAGAACGTATTCCAAAAGATTCCGCTAGCTCTTTCTCTTCTTCTGTGTTGACCTTCCCAAAATAAACACCAGGATACTTTTCAGAGGTATTTTCAAAAACAGGCGCAAAGGTTTTACAGGGGCCACACCATGGCGCCCAGAAATCTAAAATCACCATATCGTTCGCCTCTAAAATGTTATCTAATTCACTTTGAGAAACATTGTTCACGGACATAACTCACTTTACCTCTTATCAACTAAACAATAACTCGCCACAGCACCACTTCTTCCAAGGCTAGATTGTAACCTTATCTCGCGGGTTAAACCTCCCGAAGTGAAATAGAATCGTAGGAAGCACCAGAAGGTTCAAAACAGTTGACGTTGCGAGCCCCCAACAATAATTGTCGCCATTGGCCCCTCAATCTCGCGACCAGGTTCGCCAGAGCCCAGCGCTAAAGGCATCAGCCCGAGTCCCGTCACAAGCGCAGTCATCAGTATTGAGGGTAATCGTTCGCCTGCACCACGTAAGACTGTATCAAAGTTCCAAGGAATTCCCTCTTCCTCAACCAAATAGTGGTAGTGGGATACGAGCATAATTGAGTTGCGCAACGTAATACCAAAAAGCGTTACAAAACCAACCAATGAACCCAACGATAACCAACCACCACTAAATATCACTGCGATGACTCCTCCTACCAGAGCAAATGGCAAGTTCAAAAAGGTAAGGACCATGTTGTGGAATTGATTGAATGCAAGATAGAGTAATAGAAACACTCCAATTCCCGCTAGTAACGAATGTACGACAAGGTCGACTTTCGCCTCACGCTCTGATTCCGCAGTTCAAGAAAATGAGAGGTAGTTACCATCTGATAAGGTCACCTCATCGAGAATAATATTTTTTGCTGTCGCCTCAAACTTACTCAAATCGCGCCCAGCATACTTCGCTGTTACTGTTTGAACGCGACGCCCACCCGAGTGAAGCACCTTGTATCGCCCTCCAACCACTTGAACCTCTGCTACCTCTGACAGTTGTACGACTTGACCTAGATCATTCCGTAACTCGAGTCGATTAAGTGAGTTAACGTTGTTTCTCTCCTCCTCTGCAAGGATGACTACGACGTCGGTTACCTGATTACCTCTGTGAACTTGACCAATAACCTTGCCGTCATAGGCCACTCCAAGCGCCTCAACTACCTCGACGGGGCTCAGCCCAACAGACGATAGCCTCGCTTGGCGCAACTTAACCATTAATTGAGGTGTCCCAGGAGGCGCTTGAATCTGCACATCTTCCGCACCCGGCACCCGGTTAATCGCAGTCGCGACTCGAATCGCATCTTGATCAAGGGAGTCAAGATCACTACCGTAAATAGTCGCCACAAATGGCGCAGCAAATCCAGTGATCGTTTCCTCTATACGCTCAGTCAAAAACGTGTTGACCCCAAAACTTAAACCCGGAAAATTACCAAAACTCTCACCGGATAACACAGCCCGTATATCGCTCAAGACCCGTGCTTGCTCGTCACCTCCTAGAGCTCCAATTTCTATCTCGAACTCACTGTAATGAGTTCCAAAAGTGTCCGCTCCATTTTTAGATCTACCTACCCACTGGACAACAGATTGGACGCCATCAATCGAACCAAGTGCCTTCGACACTTTATTACCGATCCTTAATGACTCAGATTCTGACGTACCCGGTACGGCCGTCATGTGAGCGATATAGTGGCCCTCCCTCAGAGCGGGTATGAATTCCCCAGAAAACAGCGGAAAGACCGAAATCCCGCTAACGACCACCAGAAAAACTACAAATAGATTTCTCGCAAAACGTTTTTCAAACCACCTAAGAACCACTTCATACTTTGGGCGCAAGAAAGCTACTGCAGGAGGGTCCTCCGAAGAAAGTTTTATCCGGCTTAGCAGCAAATAACAAAGCGCAGGTGTTAAGGTAACAGCCGTTACCAATGAGGCGAGAATTGCAATAATATAAGCTAAACCATGTGGAGCAAATAATTTTCCGGCAATACCTGATAGCGTTAGCAACGGAACAAAAGCGAGGACCACAATAAACGTTGCATAAACGACTGAACTTCTCACTTCCACGGACGCATTGAGCACCACTTGAGAAATAGGTAATTTATTAACAGCTTCACTGTTAAGCCTCAGGCGACGAAAAATATTCTCTGTATCAATAATTGCATCGTCGACCACTTCCCCTAGCGCAATCGCCAAACCACCGATCACCATTACATTTAACGCTACGCCAAAGTAGTCGAGCACAATAACCGCAGAAAGCAGCGAAACCGGCATTGCCACAGCACAAATGACTGCTGTACGAGCGTTATAGAGAAAGAGAAATAGAATTGAGATGACCAACGCCGCGCCAATTAATACATCGCGCTGAACGTTGCGCACAGCGGTTTCAATGAAGTTGGCGGGCCGGAAAAGGTTAGGATGAAGAACTACTCTCTCTTTTTCGATTAACGGCTTTAACTCCTCCATAGCCTTTTCGAGATCACGCGTAACGGCATGAGTATTTGCGCCAAGCTGCCCCTGCACCATTAAAAAAACACCTGGCTTTGCATTGATTGCCGCCGAGCCTATCGAATGGGCTGGAGCCTCCACAACATTGGCAACGTCGCGGACCCTTAGCCAAGCGCCGTCTAGCCTTCCAATCACCACCTGACGCAAATCATCCAAAGTTGAGGCGCCAGCGTCTGCTTGAATGATCAGATGTTGATTTGGAGTTTTAATAAATCCGGACCCAGGCGAGTGTCCATAATTCTTTAATGACGATACAACGTCGTCTATTGAAAGCTCTGCGCGCCTCAAGCGTTCTGGATCAATCTGTATTTGCCATTGGTTAACGTTCCCACCGAAGACATTCACTTCAGCAACACCATTAACAGCCAAGAGATGTGGCCGTATCGTCCAATCCACCAACGATCGCAAGTCGCCAAGCGTTCTTTCATCTGAAGTAACTCCAACACCAAGAACGGTACTAGCGGATGATGTCAACGGCGTCATCGTCGGGGGATTTACTCCAGCCGGCATCTGAGGACCAAGCGATGCTATTCGTTCACCCACAACTTGGCGATTAACGTAAACATCCGTGCCATCTTCAAAGATCACGGTCACAACAGCTAGACCAGGAATAGACTGCGATCGGATGTTCTTTAAGTTTGGGATTCCCATCAAAGAATTTTCGATAGGCTGAGTAACTAACGCCTCCACCAATTCCGATGGATAGCCCGGCGCCTCGATTTGTAGAACTACCTGGCTTGGAGAAAACTCAGGAAAGACATCGAGATTAGCTCGGGAAACTGTGTAGATTCCGTAGAGCACCAGGGTAACTGCAATCGCGACCACAACGCCAGCATGCTTGATAGAATTCTTAACAACACCAGCAATCACAAGTTTTTTCTCTCAGCTACAAATTTAAGACAACAATCTAGACACTCGAGAACGAAAATCAATCTTCATTTTCGTTCCTTATCTGATACTTCAATTCTTCAGATAACAAAAGTTGCGCGCCAACCACAACGACCTCGTCTCCTACATTAAAGGTCTGGCTATCGAACCATCCCTCCCCGACATCGTTTGGATTCACAAGCTCTTTACGGATAAAGTGGCTTCCATCTTTTGTGGTGTAAACCCACGGCTTGCCCACGTGCCAGACCACTGCACTCAGCGGAATAAGAACGCCATCTTCATCTGAACCACTACCGATAATAGTCTGTAACTTTGTCCCAACTGGAAAATAGCGATCTACCAAAAATAATTTATTTATCCCCATCGCTTTTTCAGTTGCCCTAAAATCATCCGAGATGTATTTTGCGTTCGCGCTCTCCGAAGCTCTACGTACAGGAGTAACGATCAAGTTTTGGCTAGCGGCAGCGATTTCCTTGGATATAGGAACGTCTTTGCGTGCATTGGATTTTTTTGTATCTAATAATTCGTGTAATTGAGAAGACTTACCATCTTCAATCCAACCAAAAATTTCCTTTCCCCATCTTGAGATCAGCCGATCCTGAAGCGCGACACGGCTATTAGTTAGGTTACGAAACTCCGACTGAGCAACCTCTAATCGGTACTTCGCCTCCTGAAACTCCCTCTCCGAGATATTCCTATGATCATTAAAAAGAATCTTCGCCCTCGAAAATTCAACCTTCAATTGATCAATCAACGCCGCAGTCGCTGATTCCTTCCCCCTGCTCGTAATAAAACTTTCTCTGTCCTCTAAGAGGGAACTTATATCGACTATCTCCCCAAAAGCGGTCAGTCCGATTCTAGATCGGTACGCAGATAGTTTTACCACCTCAACTCCACTCGCGAATTGACTATCCGCTTCTATAACGACCACCGCCATCCCATCTTCAAAGATGGCCGTATCAACGGTCTCTATCTCCTCCTCATACTCATCATCTTTGAACTGCAATTCGTCTTGGTTAAAAATCACGACTATTAAAGCCAGAGCGACTACGAGTACTCCTAAGATAATGACAACAGCATTTTGACGATCAATTTTCAATTAACCAGCTCCATTGGTATTCGAAAGTCAGGAAGCAAGGATCCCCCTATAAAAGGAACTTGACACGCATCTTCAAGCGAGGATATCGCAATTAAAAGTTCTTGTTCAGCCTGTACTCCTTTGTCGTATGCGTTCAGTAACAGCATTCTTTCTCGGTACAAATCCAAACGACTAATCTTACCCTCTTCAAAATTTACCCCCTGCCTATCAAGCGCCTTTAGTCGCTCACGAATTTCCTCATTCGAGGCAACGTCGGCACTTGAAGCATTTTTCAAGCTCATATAATTCGAGTCAATTTCACCCTGTATCGTTGACTGAAGTTCAATCACTTTTTTCTCCATAACCGATCTTTGGAGCTCTGCCTCCATGACTTGCTCTTTTATATTGGCGGGCGGGATGATAGCGCCCACCAATGACCAAATGCCATCGCCCTGGTCCCAGAGATATCCAGGCGACAGAGAGATTTGAGGATATTGGTTAGAAATTTGTATTCGAAAGTCGGCATCAGCCGCACCATAGTCGATAATCAAGGCGTGCAAATCAATCCTATTTCTTAGCGCATATTTCCTGTAGCTCTGGGATGAGTTCTCCATCTGAAACTTCGAGAGAAACTCCCAATTAAACCTAAGACTCAAAACTTCCTTAATCGGTAACCCGGCAATACGAGATATCGCTATCTTAAATTTTTCACTACTGATCTTTTCTTGCTCAAACTGAGATTTAAATTTAGATGTCTCGAGGGATGCGATTTCATACTCCCCATCGGAAATATAACCCGCTCGAAGTCGAGCCTCTAAGAGATCCAATATTTTTTGAGCTAAAACATATCTCTGAGATGCGATAGAAAGACGTTTATCCGAGATTCGTAGGGAAATTAAGTTATCTCTTAGAGCGGATCGTAAATCCCAAGATTTTTGAGCTAGCGCAAGCCGCGCATTGTCCGCATATAGCGCCGCTCTGTCTGACAACGCCTGGCGTTTATTCTTTGTGACAATGGGTAACGCCAAAGCCATACCCAAACCCCAAGGTCGTTCACCGGCCAGCGCTTTTTGATGATGCTCTGCAGTCACCTCCAAAGAAATCGGGCTATGTTGCGCCGAAATCTCTGCCGAAATGAGAGACTTCTTTAGATTCTCTTTAGCAAGGTCAATACTCGGAGAAAAAAATAAGCTCGCCACCATGAACTCTTCCAATCCCCAAGTGATAGGAGGCCACTCACCTTTATATCCAGATTCTTCGAGTTTATCGGAGGGAATATCGTCTTTTAACGTTCTATCGCTAAGACTTTTTTCAATCTCAGCGAGATCAACTCTACGCTCGAAATATTTAAATTTCTCTCCGCAAGAGCAAAGTAAAACCGATAATGTGCCGAGCGCGAGCGCTCTACTCATCCACCCCAAAACTGATTCCCCCCAAATTCCCAGATCAAGCTGTAAGGGGATTGTAAAGCGAAACTGGAAACTAATACCCTATATTACCGGCCAGATTGACAGAATATAAGTCCTCTCAAAGTTGAGGATTTAGTTTTTCCATCCCCGAGCGCAATTTATTAATTGCGTTTAAGTACGCTCTCGCCGAGGCAACTACGATGTCAGTGTCTGATCCATGTCCATTTACAATCTGACCGGCTTTCGATAGACGCACGCTGACTTCACCTTGCGAATCAGTGCCACTTGTCACCGCATTCACCGAATAGAGGAGTAGGTCTGCACCACTACTAACGATCTCCTCAATCGCCTTAAATGTTGCATCAACTTGTCCACTTCCGGTGGATTTTGCCTCTTTCTCACTTCCCCCATCAGACAACACTATCGTGGACAGAGGACTTTCACCGGTTTCTAGATGCGCCTTTATCGAAACCAATTTGAAATGCTCGTTGTCATGATCGATTGCGTCATCCGAGGAAACAAGCATTATGAGATCCTCATCGAATATCTCGTGCTTTTTGTCTGCCAATTCTTTGAATTTTGCGAATGCTGAATTTATGGCTTCTTCGCTACTTAAATCAACACCTAGCTCACCAAGTCGCTGCTTAAAAGCGTTTCGGCCAGAATGTTTCCCGAGCACAAGTTTGTTCGTTGACCAACCCACATCCTCGGCCTGCATAATCTCGTAAGTTTCTCGATGTTTTAGTACACCGTCTTGATGAATTCCAGACTCATGCGCGAAGGCATTGGCACCAACTATTGCTTTATTTGGTTGAACTGGAAAACCGGTAACGGCAGAAACTAGTTTCGATGCAGGCACGATCTGTGTTGCATCAATTCCAGTATCACATCCAAAAAAGTCCTTACGCGTTCGGACAGCCATTACGATTTCTTCTAGTGATGCATTACCAGCTCTCTCGCCCAGTCCATTGACCGTGCATTCAATTTGTCTAGCACCAGCTTTAACCGCAGCCAAAGAATTAGCCACTGCGACCCCTAAGTCATTGTGGCAATGTACCGACCAAATTGCCTTATCGGAATTCGGGATACGCTCGATCAAAGTAGCTATCAAACCAGCAAATTGATCTGGCATCGTGTAGCCAACGGTGTCGGGAATGTTGATCGTACGAGCTCCGGCTGCGATGACAGCCTCCAATATGCGACACAAGTAATCGGGCTCGGAGCGCCCCGCGTCTTCTGGAGAGAATTCGACATCTTCGCATAAAGTTCTCGCAAGACGAACGGATTTCACCGCTTGTTCAAGCACATCATCCGGGCTCATCCGCAATTTTCTCTCCATGTGGATTGGAGACGTCGCGATGAAGGTGTGAATTCTCGAGCTATTAGCGGGTTTCACAGCTTCAGCAGCACGCCGGATATCACTTTCGGAGGCTCGTGCCAACCCACAAACTGTACTGTCTTTCACGAGTTCGGCTACCGCTTTAACAGACTCAAAGTCCCCGTTACTCGCGGCTGGGAAGCCAGCCTCGATGACATCAACACGCATGCGTTCTAATTGCTTTCCAATCCGAAGCTTTTCCTCTTTGGTCATCGAGGCCCCCGGACTCTGCTCGCCGTCTCGCATAGTCGTATCAAATATGATCAATTGATCGGACATACAACCCCTTCTAATATTTCGACAATACTAGCTGAAAAGGATCAGGATATCACAGTGTTTTCTGGATCTAGCTATTCTCTTTTGAGCGTCGCCGAAACATCCCGACAACCGCAAAAACATACCCAGACAATGCATAAGCAAGAAAAGAAAGAAACAGAAGCTCGGGTAGATTGTCTGCGAGGTGAATGAGCAAAATAACAAGAAACGCTATCAATACCACAACGGAAAAAGGAACCGCTTTTCTGACGTTAATTTCCTTACCGCTGTAATAACGAATGTTACTCACCATCGTGAAGCCCGCAAAGACTGCTAACCCCCATGCCAACCAGGGGACACCCCCAACGTCATAAGCGGATATCGACCAAATGAATCCAGCAATTAATCCCGCCGCCGCCGGGCTCGGCAGCCCTTGAAAAAATCGCTTGTCGATGGTGTCAGCGTTCGTGTTAAACCTAGCAAGTCGAAGGGCCGCACATCCCACGTAAACGAATGCTGCAATCCAAGCAAGCTTTCCACCTATGGATCTCAGCTCTGCCTCGTACAGAACAAGCGCTGGAGCCGCTCCGAAAGCCACCATATCAGCGAGCGAGTCAAACTGCGCACCAAAATCTGATTGGGTGTTTGTTAGTCGCGCGACACGACCATCTAATCCATCAAATATCATTGCAGCAAAAATACCGATTGCAGCTAATTCAAAGCGATGGTTCATTGCTTGAACGATCGCATAAAAACCAGAGAACAAGCCACAGATTGTTATTGCATTTGGCAACCAAAAAAACCGTTGTCTCCTCGAGGCTTTCACCACTGGCGAGAAATCATTCCGCTCTTCTTCTCTGTCCATCGCTGGCTACCCTAATTTATCTCTAATTCCGCAACTATGGACTGCCCACCAACCACCTTGTCTCCAACAGCAACGATCGGCTTACTTCCTAGGGGCAAATATACGTCTACTCTAGAACCAAAGCGTATGAATCCAAAGCGCTCACCCTTCCGCCCACGCTCGCCCTCGGATATATAACAAAGAATTCTTCTAGCAATTAACCCCGCAATCTGAATGCAGGTGATTTTCTGGCCCCCGTCAGATTCGATAACAAGGGCGTTTTGCTCATTTCTATCCGACGCTTTATCAAGGGCTGCGTTGAAGAACTTTCCAGCTGAGTATCTCCTCTCGACAATTTTTCCAGACACCGGTAGCCCTATTTGAATGAACATTGAAGACATTCATAAAAATACTAATTTTTAAATTCCTGTCTCCAGTCATTGGGTTAACCGCTTCGCCAACTACGATTACACGACCATCGGCCGGCGCACAAACTGAGCTTTCTCCTTCGGGAGGTGTCCGAGGGGGATCCCTAAAAAATTGTAGGCTGAAAAAAAATACTATCCAGAGGAGGATAGCTAGCCAATACAGAAAATATGTCGAGGCGACTGCTGCTACCCCGACCACAAATAAGATCGACCAACCTTCTCGTGCAATCAGGGGATGTCTGGATTTTTGCATAAACCTCTCATCAGAAAAATTCAGGCCCCCAATTATGTGGGCCCGATAATCGTCAATTATCGGGCATTATAGCTGGGACTAATTCTTACTCTTGTCGACCAAGCGGTTAGCCTTAATCCACGGCATCATCGCTCGGAGTTTATCCCCAACCTCCTCGATCTTATGCTCACCTGCGATACGCCGACAAGACGTCAACTTGGTGTTACCTGTTTTGTTCTCAAGAAGAAATTCTTGAGCGTAAGATCCAGTCTGAATTTCTTTTAGAATGCGACGCATTTCGTTCTTCGTTTCTTCGGTGATGAGCCGAGGACCACGAGTTATATCACCATACTCAGCGTTATTCGAAATGGAGTAGCGCATGTTTGCGATACCGCCTTCATAGATCAGGTCAACGATTAACTTGAGTTCGTGCAAACACTCAAAGTATGCCATTTCTGGGGAGTAACCAGCCTCGACTAAAACTTCGAATCCCGCCTGGATCAATGCAGTGGTACCACCGCACAACACTACTTGCTCTCCGAATAAATCGGTTTCCGTCTCCTCTCTGAAATTCGTTTCGATGATTCCGGCCTTACCTCCGCCAATAGCAGCTGCGTAGGAGAGCGCTACATCGCGCGCTTTGCCCGAAGCGTCCTGATGCATAGCGATTAGGCAAGGGACTCCGCCACCTTGTGAATACGTAGAACGGACCGTATGCCCCGGCGCTTTGGGAGCTACCATAATTACGTCGATATCCGCTTTAGGATTTACCTGACCGAAATGGACGTTGAAACCATGCGCAAAACCAACGGTAGCACCCTTTTTGATGTTGGGCTCAACATCCTCTCTATACACATCAGCTATATTCTCGTCTGGCAAAAGCAGCATGACTACATCTGCGCCTTTAACTGCCGCTCCCATTTCTTTAACATCAAAACCGGCTTTCTTAGCTTTGTTCCAAGAGCCGCCACCCTTCCGAAGCCCGACCGTAACGGTCACACCTGATTCTTTCAAGTTGAGCGCGTGCGCGTGCCCCTGCGATCCATAACCAAGGATGGTTACTTTCTTTCCTTTGATCAATCGAAGATTTGCATCTTTGTCGTAATAAACTCTCATGTGTCCCTCAAAAAATTAAGTTTGGATAATCCCTAGCTGGATCACCCTATAGTTTAAGAATTCGATCCCCTCTACCAATCCCAGATGCACCAGTACGCACCGTTTCAAGAATGGCTGTTTTGTCTAACGCTTCGATAAAAGCATCAAGTTTTGATCCAGTTCCTGTCAACTCGATCGTATAAGTTTTGTCAGTCACATCGAGTATCCGCCCACGAAAAATATCGGATATCCGTTTCATCTCGTCCCGATCTTTCCCCGATGCTCGAACCTTAACGAGCATTAGTTCACGCTCGATGTGGTTCCCCTCGGTGAGATCAACAACTTTCACCACATCAATGAGCTTGTTTAATTGCTTGGTGATTTGCTCAATGATGTCATCCGACCCGGAAGTAACGATCGTCATTCTGGATAGCGATGGATCTTCGGTCGGCGCAACAGTTAGTGACTCGATGTTATAGCCTCGCGCGGAAAATAGTCCTGCTACCCGTGACAAAGCACCAGATTCATTTTCCAATAACAAAGAAAGAATATGTCGCATGATTTTTAAATTGATTTTTGAGCGATTAAACTAAGATCATCTCCGATAAGCCTTTTCCACCCGGGATCATCGGATAAACGTTTTCCTTTTGATCTGTCAAAAAATCCATAAAGACCAAATCATCTTTCCTTGCGAACCCCTCTTCCAGCGCAGGCAATACATCTGAAGGTTTCTCAATTCGCATTCCGACGTGGCCATAGGACTCCGCCAGCTTTACAAAGTCAGGAAGCGCGTCCATGTACGACTCAGAATAGCGGTTACCATGGAAAAACTCCTGCCACTGCCTCACCATTCCGAGATAGCGATTATTCAAATTAATAATTTTAAGAGGAAGACGGTACTGTTTCGCAGTGGATAACTCTTGAATACACATTTGTATACTTGCCTCACCAGTTATACAGACCACCGTGGCATCCGGGTGTGCAAACTGTGCGCCCATTGCATAAGGCAACCCCACACCCATGGTGCCGAGCCCACCTGAGTTAATCCACCTCCGTGGATGATCAAACTTGTAGAACTGCGCAGCCCACATTTGATGCTGACCAACATCAGACGTTACGTAGGTTTCTTTATTCTTAGTTAGCTCATAAACGCCCTCTACGACGGATTGCGGTTTGATAACCTCGTCGGAGTTTTCGTATCGCAAACAGTCACGCGATCTCCACTCTGAAATCTGATTCCACCAAGCTTTCAGGGCAACTGGATCCGGTTTCTGTTTCATTTCGCCTATTTGCGCGAGTGATTCCTTGAGCACCTCAGATACATCCCCAACCACCGGTATATCAACCTTTACACGCTTTGAAATCGATGAGGGGTCGACGTCAATGTGAATTATTTTCCTTGCTTCCTGCGCGAAATGCGCCGGGTTTCCAATAACACGATCATCGAACCGCGCTCCGATAGCGAGCAATACATCACAATTCTGCATCGCCATGTTCGCTTCGTAAGTTCCATGCATCCCCAACATTCCAAGGAAGAGAGGATCAGTGGCCGGGTATCCACCCAGCCCCATGAGCGTATTCGTGCAAGGATAGCCAAGACTTCGTACTAGCTGCGCAAGCAAATCCGAAGCGTTACCCCAAATGATTCCACCTCCAGTGTAGATCATCGGTCTGCGGGCATTCAGCAATAAATCAACAGCCTTTCGGATTTGCCCAGAATGTCCTTTGGTCACCAAATTGTATGAACGGAGCTCGACATTTTTGGGGTAAAAGTAGTTGGTTTTATCTATCGTTATATCTTTAGGAATATCAACGACAACGGGGCCCGGTCGGCCAGTTGACGCCAAATAAAACGCCTTTTTTATGGACGGAGCAATATCGGCAGCATTCTTAACGAGGATATTGTGCTTTACGCAGGGACGAGTAATCCCAACCGTATCTACTTCTTGAAATGCGTCTTGGCCAATCGCATGCGTCGGGACCTGCCCCGTGATAACCACCATCGGAACCGAATCCATATACGCAGTAGCTATTCCACTGATCGCATTTGTGACTCCTGGACCTGCCGTCACGAGAGCGACTCCGCCCTCGTTGGTGCACCTTGAGTAAGCGTCAGCAGCATGCACAGCAGCTTGCTCATGTCTCACCAGGATATGTTTAACCTTGTCTTGCTTACCAAGCTCGTCGTAAATAGGCAGAACCGCGCCTCCGGGATAGCCAAAAACAAATTTGACCTTTTCTTCCGCAAGACAACGTGAAACGATCTCTGCCCCCGTGAGTTCGGCCAACTGGCCTTCCGTCAACTCCATGAGATCACCTAAAATGTTGGTTTATTTAAGGAAACGTTCCAAGATACTGCTTTAAGACCAATAGGTCAAGACAAAAGATTGGGCGCTCAAAAAGCATCAATTACGAAGGGGTCTTGTGCAGCGTTTCCTCGAGCCAATGCGTCCATTCTTCAAAGCAACTCTCATCCAATGCGGCAACTACCGAACTGGACAGGCTGAGCTCGGCCCAGAAGTCTGGCCGATCAAAAGTCCGAAATTTTCCATTGGCCTCTTCCAACACGAGAGAGCCTGCCGCGTAATCCCACAATTTTTGTCGCCCGTGCAGATACACATCAAACAGTCCTGCCGCTACGTAACACCATTCTAGCGCCGCCGAACCAATGTTTCTTTGGGAGGCATAAGGAGGCGACTCAACCAAAACGCGCCTCAAGCCCTTGGGCAGTCTTTTAAAATCGATGTTAGCCACAGCGTGTGATAACTCTTTCTTCACACCCGAGTTTCGGAGTAAACGCATGCCGTTCGTGTAGGCGCCACCACCGGCCTCAGCGCAGAATGTCTCTTGGGTCATCGGAGCATGCACCATTCCAATAACAGGTCTCCCTCCCTTCAAAAGCGCGATGGATACCGCGAAATAAGGAATTCCGTTAATGTAGTTCGTCGTGCCATCGATCGGATCAACACACCAAAAATCCCCCAACTCGATAAGCTTGGATTGCAGATCTGATGACATCTCCTCACCCATGACGGGTACATCGATGATCTTCGGCAACTCGTCCACCAAACGCGACTGAACAAGGTTATCGATCTGCGTAACGGGACTACCATCCTGCTTCCTCGTCTGATCTAGACTTTCTCTTCCAGGGAGAATAATTTTCGAAGAAATCTCTTCAACAAGCTCCGTCAATAATTCAAACTGATGAGAGGTGCCGGTCATCGGTCACCGCCCGAGTCAAAGGCCAGGGCTAACGAACAACCATAGTTTTTACATTTTCGCGCGAAGATCATTACGCTTCGGAGCTATTGAGCATTCTTAACTTACAGGATTACCAAACAAGACTTAAAATGAGGGTACAGCTTTTACACTCAGTACTCAATGAAATTGAAGGACTAATCGCACAAATGCTCTCAAATTATTCACTGAAATCCGGGTCACGATTTTACGTTCAGGAGCGATTAAATCACGTTGGACAGAGAATAGGATTAACAAAAAATATTGCGCAACATGCATTTCAAGTACTACGTCTCGCAGATGGTGACCGAGTCTCGCTATTCGAAGGACGAGGTTCTGAATTTGTAGCAGTACTTCATAGGGGCGTAAAATCGAGTTACGCGGTACTGGAGCAGTCAATCGACTTCGGAGCCAACTCAAAACTTAATATCACGCTTGTGCAATCCGTACTGACTGCTGACAAAATGGACCTTGTGATTCAGAAAGCAACTGAACTCGGAGTCACATCTCTAGTGCCGATCCTTACATCGCGGACAATAGTGAAATTAAATGAGAAAAAGATCGAGAGCCGAGTGGAGCACTGGAAAAATATTTCAATAGCCTCATCGGAACAGTGTGGCCGATCCATTCTTCCATTGATCTCAACCCCACTATCGATTGAGGAATGGCTCTCCAAGATTGATCCTTCTTCCCAAAAAAACGAGACACGGTTTGTATTGGCCCCGGGATCCGGGGGAAATTACCATTAGACACCACTGGTGTTGAGCGCGTTATCTTTCTGATCGGCCCGGAGGGTGGACTATCGGATAGCGAAATCACACTTTCGGAGACCCGTGGTTTTCAAAGAACGACTATCGGTCCACGAGTATTGCGAACAGAAACGGCAGGAATTGTAGGTGCGAGTATTGCTCAAGCGATTTGGGGGGACGTTTAGCCTGAGAAAAGTTATACTTTCGCCGTCTTAATTAAGTAATAGGAAAAAGTAGGAAGCTATGGATATCAAGGGTAAATCTATTGTAGTAACTGGAGGCTCTTCAGGACTGGGGGCTGCCACGGTCGAGATGATCGTGAAGCAGGGTGGCAAAGTGATTGTTGCAGACTTAAACGAAGAAGCTGGCAAAAATCTCGCGGCATCACTTGGTGAGCAAGCTAGGTTTTCATTGTGTGACGTCAGCAAAGAAGAACATGCGGCAGCCTCAATTGAACTTGCTGTGAAAGAATTCGGCGGTATACACGGACTCGTTAACTGCGCAGGTATTGCCATTGGCGAAAAAACCATCGGGAAGAACGGAGCGCATCGACTCGACACTTTCGCGAAAGTCATCAACATTAATTTGATTGGGACCTTCAATATGATTCGTGTCGCAGCTGACGCGATGTCCAAGCAGGAACCCAATCCAGAGGGCGAGAGAGGCGTAATCATTAACACCGCTTCTGTTGCTGCCTATGACGGTCAAATTGGACAGGCCGCTTACTCTGCCTCAAAAGGTGGCGTCGTAGGAATGACGCTCCCGATAGCCAGAGATCTATCTCGAAGCGGCATTCGGGTGGTAACCATTGCGCCTGGGATTTTTGAGACCGCAATGCTCATGGGAATGCCAAAAGAAGTGCAAGACTCACTTGGGCAACAGGTTCCATTCCCGTCTAGACTTGGTCGACCAGCTGAATATGCTCAACTCGTGCATTCTATTTTCGGTAACACCATGCTTAATGGTGAAACGATAAGACTCGACGGCGCGATTAGGATGGCCCCTAAATAAAGTTAACTTAAAGATGCTTGCTCAATCAGACTTCGTCGCATGGTTTCGATCGGCGGCTCCTTATATCAGGGGATTTAGTGGTCAAACGTTCGTAATTGCCGTTGGTGGCGAGGTCGTTGAGGATGGGAACTTTGTTGAACTCACACACGACCTCAATCTACTCGCGAGTGTAGGAGTCAGAATCGTTTTGGTACACGGCGCTAGACCTCAAATCGAGCAAGCGCTAAAAAGCCAAAAGTTAAGACAAGTCTATTCCGATGGCGTTCGGGTAACTGATGAAGATGCGCTGTCGGCGGTGAAGGCAGCAAACGGACGCCTTCGATTAGAAATAGAGGCTTTACTATCGATGGGTCTCCCGAATACGCCATTAGCTGGTAGTCACCTCCGAGTGACCTCGGGAAATTTTGTTATCGCGAAACCAATGGGCGTGGTTGACGGTGTAGATATGCTTTATACCGGGGTAGTAAGGAGAATACGGGTCAACGCAATACAGAAGCACCTCGATGGTGGTGAGCTAGTACTCGTATCCCCGATTGGGTACTCTCCCACTGGAGAAATCTTTAACCTCACGCACGAAGACGTCGCCTCAAATATCGCCATTTCTTTGCAGGCCCAGAAATTAATATTCCTCGCTGACTCAACTGGATTAAAGGATGTGAAAGGTCAGCTCGTTCGTGAAATCACGACAGGAGATGCTACTAGACTCTTATCAAAAAATTTAAAAGCGAACTCAAAACTCGAGCGACAGGTCGTTCATCAAAGCATACATGCCTGCGAACATGGAGTGGAAAGGGCGCACTTAATAGACAGGAGGATCGATGGGGCAGTGCTACTCGAACTGTTTACCAGGGAAGGGATAGGGACGATGATCTCTGTCGATTCTCTTGACAGAGTCCGCAAGGCATCCGTAGACGACATTGGTGGGATCCTTCAACTCATCGAACCCCTTGAGAAAAAAGGAATCCTTGTAAGAAGATCTCGCGAGTTACTAGAAATCGAAATCAACCGATTCATCGTGATGGAGCATGACGGATTCTTGGTCGGCTGCGCTGCACTCTATCCGTTTAGCGGCGCGAAAGCCGGTGAGTTAGCCTGTCTTGCCGTTCATGCATCGTTCCAAAATAGCGGCGTGGGAGAAACACTCCTTCGAGAAATTGAAAAAGAAGCTAAGAGGAAAAAACTATCACAACTATTTGTCCTAACTACTGCCACCTCACATTGGTTTATCGAGAATGGATTTAGGAAGGGTGCAGTCTCAACACTGCCAAAGAAAAAAGCAGACCTGTATAACTACAATAGGAACTCTCAAGTATTTATAAAAAAATTGTGAATTCGAGAGTTTTTGCCTGAGGAAATAGCTTATGAAGACCTTAACGTGCATAAAACTTGGAGGCGAAAGGGAGGCGATGGACTTCCCTCCTTTCCCAGGAGAGCTGGGCCAAAAAATTTTTGAGAATGTTTCCAAGGAAGCCTGGAAAATGTGGCTCGAGCAGAAGAAGATGCTGGTGAATGAAAATAGCTTGAATCTAGCGGATGCTGATGCTAGAAAATATCTGAAGGCTCAGACAGAGAAATACTTTTTTGGAGAGGGCGCAGATCAGGCGCAGGGCTACGTCCCAGAGAAGTAACCCCCTGCACTAGCGGTAACTATCCGAGTGCTACTTGCTCTTTTTCTTCAGGGGCAAGGTGGCGTACATCTTTCCCGTTTACCATGTACACAACATACTCGGAAATATTCTTTGCATGGTCGCCGATTCTTTCAATGGCTTTAGCGATAAACAAGGTTTCAATGGCGCTCGAGATCGTTCTCGGATCTTCCATCATGAAAGTTATAAGTTGGCGGAGCACTCCCTGAACGAATCGTCCACTTTCTCGTCCTCTCGTAGAACGTCTCCAGTAGCGCCCAAGTCTAATCGAGCAAAAGCGTCCAAAGCTGTTCGAAGCATCCCGACAGACATGTTTGACATATGCCGGATTTCCTCGGTCCGCGGTAATTTAATCGAATAATCCTCTTTCTGGATCAGCTTTGTCATTCGAGCTATTTTGGTCGCTTCATCGCCGATTCTCTCTAAATCTGTGATCGTCTTGACAACCATCATGAGCATACGGAGATCCCCCGCTGCTGGCTGACGCCTAGCGATAACGCTACTGACCTCCTCGTCGATATTAACCTCCATCGAGTTAACTTTATGGTCATTGGTCTCGACTTTACTAGCTAACTCGAGGTCCCCCTCGATAAACGCGCTCAGCGCACTATTGATTTGCTCCTCTACGAGCCCCCCATTTTCAAAACCTCTGCCCGAAGGTGCTCCAATTCATTATCAAATTGTTTTACGGTATGTTCCATATTATCTGGGCAACTCTTTCAAGGGTTTAAGTCGTATCGCCTATGCTACCTGCCTTATATTACATAATTCCTACAGCTTTATGAAGCGGCCAACGCTCTTTGAGAGACCCGAGCCCCACCGACCGCTCCGACTATGAGTACGTCCGCAGGCCTCAACGCGAAAAGGCCATTTGTAACAACCCCCACAATTCCGTTGACCTTTTCCTCGAAAGCCGTGGCCTCGGTAAGACTCAAACCCTCTACGTCAATAATCACGTTCCCATTATCGGTAACAAAGTCTTTCCGCAGCATGGGTTTACCCCCAAGTCTGCCAAGCATCTCGCCACATACTGTCTCGCCATGGGAATGACCTCTATCGGCAAAGGAAACTTTCCCAGCGTCTCGACGAGCTTAGTCTCATCTACGATGCAGACAAATTGCTCAGCAACGGCAGCGACAATTTTTTCACGAGTGAGCGCCCCACCTCCGCCTTTGATCATCTCGAATGCGCCATTTATCTCATCGGCACCGTCAATGTAAACCCGAATACTATCTACATCGTTCAGATCATAGACCTTAATCCCGTGCTGCTTTAAGCGCGATGCAGTCCCCTCGGAGCTGGCGACAGCGCCCTTTAAAGAAGATTTTTTATGCGCCAATTCCTCAATGAAGAAATTCGCCGTAGACCCAGTACCTACTCCCACGATGTCCCCATCACCAACAAACTCAATGGCAGCAACCGCTGCAGACTTTTTCATTTGATCCTGACTCATCAAACTTCCTTCTTCGTTTTAGGCAACTACACTAAATATTTGAACCTAAATTCTACTTAATAAAAACACAGTAAGTTTCCCGCGGGATATATGATATGTTTGAATGCACACCAAAAACTTATTAATGGAGAATTAAAAAAGCAATGTTGACTGCTTGCATCCTTGGAGGCACTGGTTTTGTTGGAAGCCGACTGGCTGGTTTATTCTCTTCGGCGGGCTACCGAACTAGGATCCCTACACGAAGAAGGGAGAGATATAAAGACAGGATCATATTGCTACCAAACTGTGAGCTCATCAACGCGGACATTTCCGATCCGTTAAACCTCGAAGAGATCATCCGTGGCACCGATATCGTTATCAATTGTGTAGGCATACTTCATGAAAATCGTAAAAACGATTTTGAGAAATATCACGTGACACTCGTCAAGAATATTGTTGAGGCCTGCACAAAAAATAAAATTCCAAGATTTATTCAGGTCTCGGCACTAAAAGCGAGCCCTTCGGGTCCGAGTAAATACCTCCGGTCAAAAGGAGACGCGGAAAGAATTATTAGACAAGCGGCTAATGTTGATTTTAAATGTGGGATTATCCGGCCATCGGTCATTTTTGGGCCTGGAGATTCATTCCTTACAATGTTTCAGAAATCGACAAAGTTCGCACCACTTCTTCCGTTGGCCTCTCCTCACGCAAAATTTCAACCGATTTTTATTGGGGAAGTTGTTGAGAAAATATTTTCTCTCGCTCGGGAAACTAGTGAACCACTAACTGAGATAGATTTATGCGGCCCCCGAGTTTATACATTACTAGAGTTGGTCAAATTGGCGTCCTCTTTTAACAAAACAAAAACTATCGTGATGCCATTGAACGAGACTTTATCTTACCTGCAAGCGTTCGCGATGGAGCTCTCTCCCATAAAACTGCTCACCCGAGATAACTTAAGGTCAATGAGTATCGATAACGTTTGTGATAGCGCAGAGTGCTCCTCCGCAACTGGGACGGTGACCATTGAGGAAATAGCGCCGAGCTACCTGGGATAAAATCGAGCCCAGATATTAAGGCTGGGATGGGAAAACTCTAGTGCGCGTTTTTTGGAACAGAAACCATGAGTGAAAGTGAAACCCTCAAAACCTATCTCGTAGGTGGGGCAGTCAGAGATCGCTTGCTTGGAATGGAAGTAAAGGACAAAGACTACGTGGTAGTCGGCGCAACCCCTGAGCAAATGATTAACTCAGGGTTTTCGCCTGTTGGTAAAGACTTCCCTGTCTTCCTACATCCTGTGACGAAAGATGAGTACGCGCTTGCCAGAACTGAGCGTAAAAATGCCAAAGGGCACAAGGGATTTGAGTTTTTTGCATCACCCACGGTAACTTTAGAAGAGGATTTAGCAAGGCGAGATTTCACGATAAATGCTATTGCGGAAGACGCTGATGGAAATTTGATCGACCCATTTAACGGTCAAGCAGACCTTAAAAAGAAAATTCTTCGTCATATTGGCCCAGCCTTTTCAGAAGACCCCCTACGTGTTCTGAGAGCCTGTCGATTCGCCGCCCGGTTAAACTTTACGATCGCTGAAGATACCTTAGCGCTTATGAAAACCATTTCACTCACGGATGAGCTGAGTCACCTCAGCGCCGAGCGAATCTGGTCTGAGTTATCGCGTGGACTAGGTGAAACACATCCGTCGATTATGCTCGAGTATTTGGACAAGGTTTTTGCACTTAGATCAATCGCTCCTCCTCTCGATGGAATCGTTTCGCAAGCCCTATCGGAAGTTATCTTAACTTCGATAAATGCCATTTCTCCTGGCCCTCATGCGATTGAGCAAAGATTTTCACTGATGAGCATGTTGACGGACGCTAAAGCGCTAACGTCTATCCTCGAGGGAAGATCTCAAACTGAGTTTAGTGAGGCAAACTTTGAAAAATTAGTAGATGCGGTAAATGCAACTAAATCATCCAGAGATATTGCAAAACAGACTTTAAAATTACTTTCTTTGTTTAGCGACCTTGAAGGCTTACGTACGGAAGAATATTTACAAGCTCTCATTAACGTCGATGGCATAAGGAGGCCAGAACGATTCGAAGTCATCGCAGATACTATTAGAACGCTTGGTCGAGAAGCAAATAAACCAAAATTTGTCGAGGTAACTAATATCCTTCAGAGAATATTGCGGGCACTGGTCGACCAGGACTTATCTGAGGTAATCAAACAAACTCAACCCGAGGACATAGCAAATGTCGTCCATCGAAATAGGTTAGATCTAGTACGGTCGCTCCTGAACCAATAATTAGTTCGTTAGGATGTTCAAGTCAGAATCCAAAAAATCGAACTACAGAGCAGAGTGAATACGATCGTAGATCCAAACGGAAGAAAATACTGATTCCCTCTGAAAGAAACCGTTATATCTCCAGGAATTCTGTGAACACCAAATAACCGCGCAAATAGCCGTCTCACCGTTGGCGCGAAGACACTGAGCACTGTTACCGCGAGAATGAGTGTCAAAAGCCACTTCAACACTGCTCTGCCCTGACTCTGCGCATACGGCCGCTCCATAAGAAGGTAAACTCTAGGAATTCCAAAATATACGAATACATAACTTCAGGACTATTTATGATCGATCTCTACACGTGGGGCACACCGAATGGCCGTAAGGTCTCAATATTACTAGAGGAACTTGGTGTCGAATACACTGCCCGCTCAATTAACATAGGAAAATCCGAACAGTTTACAGATGAGTTCGTCAGTATCAACCCGAACAGCAAGATTCCTGCAATCGTCGATCACGATACCTCAGACGGTAAGACGCTTTCCCTTTTTGAATCAGGTGCAATCCTAATTTATCTTGCAGAAAAATATGAGAAATTCTTACCAGCCTCCGGCGCGGAGCGACACAAAACCATTCAATGGCTAATGTTTCAGATGGGCGGTCCTGGGCCAATCTTCGGTCAAGTCCATCATTTTTTACGAGCTGCGCCAGAACCTGTTCCGTATGCAATAGAGCGATACGGTAAAGAGACCCAACGTCTTTACGCTGTTCTCGACAAACAACTTTCGATTAGCCAATTTCTCACTAATGAATATTCAATAGCCGATATGGCAACGTATCCTTGGGTAGCGAGATACGAGTGGCATAAGATCGATTTGAATAACTACCCAAACGTGAAGCGATGGTTTGACGAGTTGGGTCAACGAGAGGCAGTACAAAAAGGAATGGCAGTCCCTTTCCTTAACTAGATCATCGCCATGGATTTAACAAATGAAAACTCCTGCGCAGAATGTGGATCACCATTTCATTGCGGCATGGAAGATGCCAATGGTTGTTGGTGCGCAACCGAACTACCTTTGTTTGCAAGTGGTACCGATGGTTCTGGTTGCCTCTGCAAAGTTTGCCTACAAAAATTACTAGCGAGTCAGCTTAAGAATCAAAGTACTGAATGAAGCAGCGACCCCATCTTCGAGGGATCCCGCGTAACGGCAATGCCACAACCATCCATCACGGAAAGCTTCTCTTCAGCCGTACCCTTGCCCCCAGAGATAATTGCCCCAGCATGCCCCATACGCTTACCTTCGGGAGCAGTGACACCCGCAATAAACCCTACGACGGGTTTGGTCATGTTTTCCTTGACCCACTCAGCGGCAGTCTCTTCATCCGAACCACCGATCTCTCCAATCATAATCACGGCATCCGTTTCTGGGTCATCATTGAAAAGCTTCATAACATCGATATGCTTCAGCCCGTTAACAGGGTCACCCCAATACCGACAGCGGTACTTTGCCCTAACCCTATCTCTGTTAGTTGAGCAACCGCCTCGTAGGTCAACGTGCCGGATCTAGAGACGACGCCAATTCGGCCTTTCTTGTGAATATGGCCCGGCATTATCCCAATCTTGAGTTCTTCTGGAGTGATAACCCCAGGACAATTCGGACCCAGTAACTTGGTCTTGCTACCGGTCTTTTTCATCATATGCCGCACATGGACCATATCCAATACCGGTATTCCCTCTGTGATACATATGACTAAATCGAGCTCCGCCTCCACTGCCTCTATTATTGCCGCGCCTGCTCCCGCCGGCGGAACGTAGATCACAGATACCGTAGCCCCAGTTTGTTTCTTCGCATCCGCAACACTTCCGTAAATTGGTATCCCTTGAAAATCTTGGCCAGCCTTTTTGGGATTAACGCCAGCTACAAAACAAGATTTTCCATTTGCATAATCAACACAGGCACTGGTATGAAATTGACCAGTCTTACCGGTTATACCTTGAGTCATGACTCTGGTATTCGCGTCTATTAATATCGCCATCTGTTAACCCTTCACCGATTCAACAACAGACTTAGCCGCATCGGCCATTGTTTCTGCCGAAATAATTGGAAGACCAGAGTCTTTTAAGATCTGCCTTCCCTGCTCTTCATTCGTTCCCTTCATTCTCACCACAAGCGGAACGCCGAGTTTCACCTGCTTGGCCGCCTCAACGACCCCCGCCGCAATAACATCACACCTCATAATTCCACCAAAAATATTTACCAATATCGCCTGAACATTCGGGTTACGAAGCATAATTTTGAAAGCTTCCGTCACTTTCTCCGTAGTGGCCCCTCCGCCAACATCGAGAAAATTGGCTGGCTCACCGCCGAACAACTTAATAGTGTCCATTGTCGCCATCGCAAGTCCTGCACCATTAACTAAGCATCCAATATTCCCATCGAGCGAGATGTAAGAAAGATCATACTTTGAAGCCTCTATCTCATTCGGGTCTTCTTCATCAAGATCCCGATACCCTATTACCTCTTCCTGTCTAAAGAGTGCGTTACTATCAAAGTTCATCTTGGCATCTAAAGCCCAAACGGCCCCATTCGCTGTAACAATGAGTGGATTAATTTCCGCAAGCGAAGCGTCTGTTTCAAACGAATGCCTGGTACAGACCAATTAAAGTATCAGAGGCCTCTTCTAAACTTTTCTCTGGAATACCAATTTTAGAGGCGAGTATCCTCGCATCATCTCTATCAAGCCCCACGTCAGGATTTACAAATAATTTATGAATTTTTTCAGGGCTGCTCGCAGCAACCTCCTCAATGTCCATTCCCCCTTCTGAGGAGGCCATCAGACAAACCTGTTGAGTAACCCGATCAATCACAAGACCAACGTAAAGTTCTTGCGCTATATCCGCGCCTTGCTCAATGAGTAAGCGGCGAACTTTTTGGCCATCAGCTCCTGTTTGGTGAGTTTTCAGTTGCATTCCAAGTATTCGAGCAGACTCTTGCTCGAGCTCCGCTTTGATCTCACAACCTTTACGCCACCACCCTTTCCTCTACCACCAGCGTGAATCTGCGCTTTCACTACCCATACATCACCCCCGATCTTATCAGCCGCTTCAACTGCCTCATCTACAGAGAAACATGGAATTCCGATCGGGATTGTTACGCTAAATTTCTTAAGAATTTCCTTGGCTTGATATTCGTGTATCTTCATAACAACTCAATTTTTTAAACGGTTAATACTTAAAAAATTCGACTATCGTCGCTCTTCTTCAAAAATCTTTTTGAGCATTTTTGCCTCTTGAGCCCACTTTTTTTGAAGAATTTCGTATTCTTTCTCTAAATTCTCACGTAATTTTGATGCTTCCGTTAGCTTCTCTTGCGCAACAGCACGTTTTTCTTCGATCTTTGATAACTCTCCGCTTCTCAAAGCTTCCGTTTTAAGCGCAGCATCTAGCTCCTTCTTTTTCGATTCCATTTGCTCGCGAGCATGAGCAGTTCGAACCTGAGCATCTTCAAACGTTAAATCATCTGCCAGAGTGCCAAAGCAGATACTCCAAAGAAAAAAAAATAAAATCACTTTCGGAAAAAACAGGAACTGATTAGTCATGTCACCCCTCCGAAAAATATTGAAAAGGAATTGGTGCCGGCAGCAGGAGTCGAACCCGCGACCTGATGATTACAAATCAACTGCTCTACCAACTGAGCTATGCCGGCATATCTTGATTATAAACGTTGGGCAAAGAGAGATCATTTGATGACTCTCAATTTACGTTCGGTTTGAGAAGATACAACATCAGCCTTAGACGATTGATCCAAGGGGGGATTCGATTCATCGTTTTCAATCGAAACTTCAAAGGATAAACCTTGGCCCGACTCCTTCGCAAAATTCCTTCACGTTTGAAATTGGCGAGAACACTTCACGAGTCACGCCAGAAAAACGTGCAGAAAACTTATTGATTCGTTGTCAATCTTCAAATCCCGAGTCGCATCGGCGCTTATGTTAAAAATAATCTCACCGTTTCTCACAAATTCAAGAGGCGCCCTAACGGTTGCAGACATCTTGATACAAACATATGGGGTCTGACCGGCGTCACAACACCACTCATACAGCGCTCTGACCAAGTAGGGTTTTGTATCAGGTAAATCCACCATTGTTACTTGCGCATCATTTTTTCAGACGCAGTCAAAGCCTCTATATAAGCTGGGCGACTAAACAGTCTTTCTGCGTATTTCATCAATGGTGCGCCTTGTCGTGGCAATTGGATTCCATAAAAATCCAATCTCCATAGAAGAGGGGGCAATGGCGACATCCAACATCGAGAATTGTCACCCAGCATATATTTTTGATGAGCAAAAACTGGGGCAATTTGAGTAAGGCTATCTCGTATTAAGCCTCTAGCTTTATCAGCTTGTTTCTGCGTGCCTCTTTCCAATGCCTCAATATTGAGAATAACTCATCCTCAAATCGAAAACAAAATAGTCGCGCTCGCGCTCGCATAACTGGATCCGCAGGCATGAGTTGAGGATGAGGGAACCGATCATCAATATACTCATTAATAATATTACTCTCGTAAAGGATTAGGTCTCTTTCGACGAGAACTGAGTACGGTTATAAGGGTTCATGACCGCTAAATCCTCAGGCTTGTCAAAAAGATCGATGTCAACGACCTGAAAATCCATTCCTTTTTCGAACAAAACGATCCGGCATCGCTGGCTAAACGGACAAGTCGTGCCTGAGTACAAAGTCATCATAATTAGTTCGCCTTAAGATTTAATGGATCTCTTTCCAGAACTCTCTTTTGAGAGCCCAGGCCAAAAAATGCAAAAAGGATGAGAAATATAAGAACAACACTACCGATTTGTTTACGCTTTTCTGCCGCAGGCTCACCCATAAAAGCCAAATAGTTAACTAAGTCACGGATCATTTGCTTATATTGATCGGGGGACATTGTTCCCTCTACAGCAAGCCTTAACTGTGGCTGCGAGTGATGTTCCTCGTCGATTACGAGTACTTGCTCGCCCTGGTGCGCAGCAAAAACGTGAGACATCGCTACGTTTGGAAACAAGGTATTGTTCCAACCGGTTACAGTGCTCTCGTCCTTGTAAAAGATAAAAGTACGTGTAGAGCCAATCAACTCCTCGACCTTGAAATGACTGATAAATCCGGAGGAGCCACCCCAAACATTGCTTTCGCACCAACTGGGTCTAGGCCGTTCGTCATCACATCTCCAACCTTCGTAGAATCGTCAAAGATGAGGCTCGCTTTGATCTGATCTTCACTTAACCCTGTATCCGTTAATCGGTTATAGCGCATGTAAGTTGCTTTGTGGCAACTCAAACAGTAATTCACAAACAGCCCGGCACCTCTTTGTATCGACGCTGCATCTTGAGTGTTTATTCCTGCCTCAATAAGGGGACACTTTCGGAGGCGGCGTGGGTCCACGATTGCCATACTAAGAGAGTAAGAAATAGCGCTCGCCTCATGATGTCACCCTCGTAGGTTCAGGTTTGGTTTTTCTCGTTTGGTGTAGAAAGGCATCAGTATGAAAAATAAAAAGTAGATCACCGTGCAAATCCCGGCAACGACAGTCGCTCGATCGGCACCATCCAGCCAAGCGCCGAACTGACCCCAAACGTTAGTGGGCTCTACGCCCAGATACCCCAACAAAAGGAACGAGATGACAAACAAAGCCAACCATACTTTGTAAACACCACCCCTGTAACGAATCGACCTCACCGGGCTTTTATCTAACCATGGCAGAGCAAACAGTATTGCCACCGCGGCCCCTATGGCTAGAACACCGGGAAACTGAGATCCAAACATTGGAGGACAGCCCTCAAGATTGAGTAAAAACGGAGTGAAATACCAAACTGGCGCTATGGAGCCGGAGTCTTTAAAGGGTCCGCTGGAATAAAATTATTGTGCTCTAGAAAATATCCACCCATCTCAGGAGCGAAAACACGATCGCTGCAAATACGATTAGAAAAACGGAAAGACCGAAAATATCCTTGACGGTATAGAAGGATGGAAAGGAATCCCGTCCAGAGGTTTGCCGGTTTTGGGGTCTTTATTTTTTTGATCTCAATGCCATCGGGGTTATTTGAGCCAACCTCATGGAGCGAGATGATGTGTAACCACTAATCCCAGTAATGCCAGCGGCACCGCAATTACATGGAAGGCAAAAATCGGTTCAAAGTGCGTCAGCAACAACATAATCGCCTCGTATCCAAACCAGCTAAATCCGGGCCAATAAAAGGAATCGCGCCAAAAAGGTTGACGATCACCTGCGCCCCCCAGTAAGACATCTGTCCCCAAGGAAGCAAATACCCGAAGAAAGCCTCTGCCATGAGACAGAGATAAATAATCATCCCAAATATCCAAAGTAGCTCTCTAGGCTTTCGGTATGAACCGTACAGAAGCGCTCTGAACATGTGCAAGTACACCACCACAAAAAACATGGATGCACCAGTTGAGTGGATATATCGGATCAACCACCCCAGCGGAACATCTCGCATGATGTACTCAACGGAAGCGAATGCCTTTGCGGGCATCAGGCTTGTAGTGCATCGTCAAAAAATTCCAGAAAGTATTTGAATGACGAGCACAACGAGTGCGAGTGCACCAAAGAAATACCAGAAGTTAAAGTTCTTAGGTGCAGTAGTATTCGGTTAAATGCTCTCGGAGCATTTTCGTAAGCGGAAACCGCTCATCCACCCATCTCACTAATGAATTCATCATAATTATTTAACCTTGCTCCGCGTCTTCGCCAATCAATATTTTTGCGTCCGTTAGAAACTTGTATGGGGGCACCTGAAGGTTAGTGGGTGCCGGCACACCTTTGTAAACCCGGCCAGCAAGATCAAATTTGGACCCGTGGCAAGGACAGAAAAATCCCCCAACCCAATCCTCACCTAGTCCTGAAGATTCACCAGATTCGAGCTTTGACTCGGCGAACATCCGAGATGCGTACAAATACCGACCAAAACGAGATACTCAGGTTTGATCGATCTAACATTATTTTGAGCATAATCCGGCTGCATGGGTTGCTTGGACTCGGGGTCCGAAACAACAGGATCTGTATCCTTCAGCTTCGCCAACATATCCTCGGTTCTATGCAATATCCAAACAGGCTTTCCGCGCCACTCCTCGATCAACATTCCAGGCTCGAGCTTGGATAGGTCCACTTCAACTGGCGCACCTGCCGCTCTCGCCCTTTCACTAGGAGCCATACTCATTAAAAATGGAGTCGCTACAGCCACTCCTGCCACGGCCCCTGCTAAACCAGTAAATGCGACCAAAGTCCTACGAGATCGGCTAACTTCCTCTTCTTTTTTGGAATTTCTTTAGATTCGTTGGTATCCATCTGTAATAATTGATGTGAGAATTAAACAAAGCATCAAAGTATAGCATTTTTGCTTTTACAAAATTCTACTATTTGTTATTAACATATTGTTTAATATATATATTTTAAAAATGTTGCGGAGCGTCAACGATTCCGCTTTCACTTTTTCCATGGAAATTTGTTAGTTATGAATGTGAGTCTAAAATTTCAAGGCGGAGTTTCATTTGAAGCAACAACCGAGAGCGGGCACAGCCTGGTTATGGATGGCGCCCCATCAGGCGGGGGAAATAACCTTGGGGCGAGACCTATGGAGCTTTTGCTCTCTGGCCTCGGTGGTTGTACGGGCTACGACGTGGTAACAATTCTTAATAAATCGCGGCAAGAAATAAGCCATTTTGATATCAACATTGAGGCAGAAAGAGCCGATTCAGATCCAAAGGTTTTCACGAAGATTCGCATAATCTTCAAGATCAGCGGAAAAAATCTTAATAGAAAAATTATCGAGCGAGCCATTCATTTGTCCGCGGACAAGTACTGCTCAGCCTCAATAATGCTAGGAAAATCTGCAGAGATATCGCACGAGTTGATTCTTAACGAAGTTTAAACTTCCTCTAGACCTTCGAACTCACACAAAATCATGACCTTGGACATCGATCGCATTAAACTTTTCACCTGACTTGGAAGCTCAGCCGCGCCAATCTCATGAGCTGTTTGAGCATGGGCAGCTTCATCACTCTTCATTTGACTGACGATCTGCAAACTCGATCGATCGCTTGAGGCAGCTCGGATTCGTGTCTTTTAAGTGCGCTTCAACCTGACGCTCAGTTTCTCTCAAAAACCCCAAACTTCTCTCGCGTCCAGATAAACTTGCGGCTACCCCCAAAAAAAATGACCCAAAGTAAAAAAACAAATTAAATCGACTAGGGCGCCGCCAAGCTCAGCCAAACGCTGAGCCGTCCAACTCAAGTGGTCCTGCTCTTCATCGGCAGCCCTCTGAAGGGCGTTTCGCACATCAGGATTAGTTTCAAATATTTTTTGGCCAGAGTAAAGCGCTTGGGCGCAAACCTCTCCAGTGTGATTCACACGCATGAGAGCTATCGATTTACTTTTATCGGAAGAGCTCATAAGCGGATCACCATCCCCCCTCGAGACGGACTCTCCTCAGCGCAGGCGCTACGCCGGATAAAACTTTCAGAGCGAGGTCCATCTCCTCAAAAATTTTTCAATTGACAATTACAATCCTAATTTTCTGTTTATGTTTCTACAAAATTACTTTTCAATTTTTGACTTTTCCCTGAACCAGATCCTTCAAGCTGGCGTCAATTTGAGATCGTAAAAAATAATCCCCCCATCCGTATCCCGAGCGGCTTGTAGCTCCCGAATCGCTGCATCTAAATTACCGTTAAGATAAGCGACTTTGGATAAATCAAATGATATTTCGATGATAAACCCAATGCTTTGTATGCACCAGCACGCAACTCATACAAGGAAGAATCAGACACGACAATCGAGTTTTTGAAAACTTCCGTCAAGAACTGTTCGAGGCTGACTTCGTCACCCAAAGCTTTCAACCCCAACGCCTTCCCTTTAATTAATGAAAGTCTCGTTGGGTAAAGTTTCAGAGCGCATAGTCATACATCTCCAACGCATCTGAGATAAGGCCCAGCCTGACCTTCCTTCGATTCCGCCAAACACATAAAACTAAAGCGTCTGAACCAAAAAATGTGATTCTAGCCATCTCAAATCGTTTTCAGAATTTTTCTCTTTGAATTATCGCTTCGAAGTTGACTGAGAGAAGAGCAACAGCCCTACCATACCTTCGCAGCAACCTGATCCAAAAAATTATCACGCCTCATCAGTTCATCGAACTTTTTAAAGCCACTCCCATCTTCAGTGATAGTGAAAACCCGAGATTTGATGAGTAAATAATGGAGACTATTCTCTACCAATCCAGGCTCCATAGAAGCCAACCTGGCCGGAAGATCTGCCATACGCTCGGATGTCATGGGTGGGTCTGTAAGTATCCGGGGATACCTTTGTTATAAAACTCGATTTTCGCGATAGAGCCGGTTCAAAAAAATGTATTGACTGAAGAATCAAAACCTGCCAAAACTTAGTATCTTTAGTCCAACCCGATCAGCCTCTCTCTCGTGCTCTCTGAGAAAAACTTAACATTGCCTGTAACGGCGCTGCTTGGGAGGTTGCGACTGCAGCCTGCGCCAACTGCCCACTAGATCGCGATGCCAATATAGCAAGCCCAAACCGGCTAACGATGTTATCACCAACTTTTTGGGCTGATGAGCATCCTAGCTATATGGCGCTGTTGGACATGCGCCACCTCGTGCCCAATTACGCTCCAGCGAGCTCGGATTCACTTCCAGAAGACAGTATTAGACCGGAATGAATACCGATGTATCTCCCTGGTAATGCAAACGCATTAATCGCATCATCCTTAACTAAAAAACTCAAACTGCCTGGTGGATCCGCACTATTTGAAACTAATTTATATCCCAAGTCATTTAGGTACTGGGATACCTCCGTCCGCAACGTAGAATTGATGATCGTACCTTTCGCATGATTTCGGCCCCAATGCATTTTCCCTTTGACTAACGGGAACTCTTCTTCATTAACGTCCCCTAAGTCCGGTAAGCTTCGGCTGAGGAAACGGAGCTAGACCAAAAGCAGAAAAAGAGGATAAAAAGTTTAGATTTCACAGTGATATCATAGTAGAACATTTAAACGATTGAAAATCGGCGTGTATTAAACAATTTAAGGATTTATTACTTTGACAGAATTTAATCACTTTAATTCCTCCGGTGAAGCACACATGGTTGACGTCGGAGATAAAGCCGAAACGAGAAGATCGGCGACCGCGTCGGGACTAATCTCGATGAAAAGGACACTCTCCAGAAAATAATCTCCGGAGATGCAAAAAAGGTGATGTACTAGGTATCATGAGGATCGCGGCAATACAAGCGACAAAAACGTCTGAATTAATCCCGTTATGCCATCCGATTTGGCTTAACTCACGTTTCAGTCGATTTTTCCATCGAGAAAAAACAAACAGCATTAGCTGCTCAGCAACTGCCGAAACTACTGGGAAAACCGGTGTTGAGATGGAGGCGCTAACAGCAGTGACGGTTGCTTTGCTTACGATATACGACATGTGTAAAGCAGTAGATAGGGGAATGGAAATCAGAAAACGTGTTGCTTGATAAAAAATCTGGAGGCAAGTCAGGGACTTGGGGACAGATCTAATGACGGCGACAAATAGAGACACGTAGACGGTCCCAGCATGTTTTCTTTGGAAAAATCGCAAGGCTTTGCTTGCCCACCTAGTCGTTAGTTTTTCTACACAAGCGATTGCTGGAAGTGTCGACGATGGTCGGGCATTAGCTTACGATTATGAGAAGGGTAACTGTTTAGCCTGTCATGCGGCTCCGACGGACGAGCTCGCAGTCACTCGCGCAAATATCGGACCTCCATTCTTGAATGTTCGCCAAAGATTTCCTGACCGTGAGCTTTTATTCAAACAGATCTGGGATGCCAGACACAGTAACCCGAACACCATAATGCCTCCGTTCGGAGCTCATAAAATATTATCAACTACAGAAATCAATCTAATCGTTGATTACCTCCCTTAGCCTTTGACCCGGCATTGATCAGAAATAGTATGCAACTAAATAAAGATCGAAGATCATTCATCGAAAAAGTCGATCGTTAATCGGCCTCCTATCCCTCTCATATTTAGGAAAATCTCAAAAATCAGCCTTGCTGCCAGCAATCTCAATTCCACTTGGGATTCGGTAGCATATAACAAGACCGATTTTTCAGAAGCCCTTGCTGCTATCGGAGCTAATCGGGTCACGCCAACCGATAAGATAAACCTCAAAACTCCAGAAATCGCTGAAAACGGCGCGATCGTCCCACTAGAAATCACTTGGGAACTAGAGGCAACCGAAAGGATATTTGTTTTCGCAGAAAAATCCACAGCCACTCGTTTCAGACTTTATTGTTTCTCCAAAGATAGAGCCATTAATTGCGACGAGAATTAAGATGGGAGAATCCGCACTAGTCCATGTTGTCGCCCTTGCGGCTGGAAGTTTTTACTCAACTTCCAAGGAAGTAAAAGTAACAATTGGCGGGTGTGGAGAGGAGTAACCATGGATAAATCGGTTCGATTCAGAACGAGACTGGAAAATGGAATCGCCAACGTAAAAATACTAATCTTCCATCCCATGGAAACGGGATATCGTAAAGATAAGAAGACAAACGAAATCGTCCCAAAGCACTTCATACACACGGTCAATGTATTTCAGAACGATGACCTCGTAATGGTTATTCATTGGAGTCGATCGGTATCAAAAAATCCATATCTAAACCTTAAAATTCGAGATTGTAATTTGGGTGACTTGATCAGAGTCAGTTGGGAGGATAACTTGATGAGAGTGGATTTGGTGAAGTAAAAACTGAATGAAAAAATCATCATAATTTTTCTTTATCTGATTCTGTTCCCCGTAGCATCATCTAACCCAGAGGATCCAGAAGACGTACGATTTTTTTTTAAAAGTATTTGAAAACAATTTGCCGGGTGTGGCAGTGTCAGATTACGAATGGCGCTATGATTCGTAGCGCAGATGCACTGAAACAATTCGAAAGCATTATGGACTTCCCGCCTTTCCAGGGAGACATCGAACTTGGCAAAGCGATTTGGGAAACACCTTTACCATCCGGCGCCACCTATGCTGACTGCTTGCCAAATCGTGGCGTTAACATAGCCGGGCATTACCCTATTTTCGATGAACGATCAAAAAAGCTAATTTCATTTGAGATGTTAATTAATGATTGTTTAGAAAAAAATGGAGGCGTTGCGCACTCGTTTGATGACCGAAAAACGATGGGAGCCTTGCTGCCTACGCACGAAAATTTCTCCGATGGAATGTCAATGGACATAAAAGTCGAGTCTGAGGCGGCATTGCAAAAATTTGGAAGCTGGTCGAGCTTTTATTTTAAAAGAATAGGACAACACAATCTTGCCTGCGATCATGTCACCTTACTCACGGGGGCAAGTACTTCAGAGATGAACTTATTTCACCTACGATTGGACAGGCTGTTCATTTTCCAGTCTTCCCGTGCGGGAGAACGTCTTTTACACATTACACATGCGCCACCAACGCTGTATGGAGGCTGTTGGGGCGGTTCCATTTTCAGCAGGCAGAGGAGCTCAATAGCCTGGAGTACTTCCACTCATACCTCAGCAACGGCTTACCTCTTCGCGCCTCCATATACAGGAGATAGCCGTCATCGATCTAAATACGGCTTTGCTACTTAAACGCTGATATCAGATACGCGAGGACGACCCCGATAAACGCGACCAGTAGCAATCGCTCAATAATCGTTAATTTTTTTCGAAACATGACGTGATAGCCCCCTAAAAAATAATACAAGATGAGTGCCGATTAAGATTCATCTACGAATTTTTCATACGTGTCAGAGTCCATGAGAGCGTGTAACTCCTCCTCTACTCCAACACTCAGCTTAACAATCCATGCCTCATGAGGTCTCTCATTGATTGACTCAGGTGCCTCTACAAGCTCTTTGTTGACATCCACCACGTGCCCAGTAACTGGGGCGTAAAAATCTGAGGCCGTCTTAACCGATTCAATTGTCCCTAGCCGATCGCCCTGATTAAAAGAAGCTCCAATCTCCGGAAAATCCACGAAAACTATGTCCCCTAGAGATTCTTGCGCATGGTTTGATATTCCAACAAAAACTTCACCGTTGGTTTCTTCCGAAGCCCATTGATGTTCTTTACTGAATCTAAGTTTTCTGTTCAAAGTTTTCCCTACTCGTTTAAAGGCGATCGCTATCCAAAATAGTTGAAGCCGGCTTTCTCGTAGAAAAAGAATATCCTAAAATCAACAGCATCCGGAGCAATTAATTCAAATTGTATTTTAATTTGTTTTTCATCTAACCCTCAAAACCTTGGTTAATTTGGGAGACACTGCCCAAGTAATCCTCGGCTTAATATTTTTTCGCGATTCCAAACCTTTTTCAGAATAAAGTGAAAGTTGAAGCACAGGATATGCCACTCGATGCTTTGCCCCATTACTCAAATTCACAGATAACCGATAGAAATTCTTTTTTTGCTCATCAAGCTTTAATTCGGAATTGAGGATATTCAACGTACTTGAGGATGCCAATAAAAAAGATGGACACTTTATTTCTCGGCACGCTGCGTCAACTAAACTCGAGACAAATAAGGATCGTGTATACAGATCCGGAAACAAAAAGTATAGAGAATTAAAAGTGGTGATCAAAAACAATATAACCAAAACAATCCCATTTGTTTTTGATTTAGGCGGCGGGATATACACAGACTCAAAGAGACTGATTCCATCGTTTCTTTTAGCATTTAGCGGGCGTTGCGCAGGGAACTGATGTTCGTCAGCTACGGCCGGGAACATGGGTGTTGTGGCGGTAAATTTATTTTTAATTTCATTGTCATTATTTTGTTCTTGTTTTGCCTTCTCCTGTACAACTACCTCACTCCGATCAGATACTGAAATGTGAGGATAACCATCAAAGTTTAGAGCGCATTCAGGACAGCTACAGCTTCCACTTTTTGCTAGCAACTCGGTCGAGTCCAGCTGGAGAACATACGCACAATTTGGGCAATTGACAAAAATAATCATGTCGATGGCCTAGCGTTTTACTCCAACGAGGCAGCACCAACCATCGTCAAAAATAACGTCCTGCTTCTCGAACCAGGCTGCATACTCATTCCACACGGCCGACTCTTGCTCGGCCAGGATCCCCGATAGAACGATTGTCCCGTTAGGCCTAACTAGTGAAGCGAGCAGAGGTGCCAGCGCCTTAAGCGGATTCGATAATATATTCGCCACCACGATGTCATACGTCCCGGATATACGATCTTCTGCATTAAAAAAACTAATATCGACATTATTCCGCTCGGCGTTGTATCTACTTGCATCAATAGCATTTTCGTCGATATCTATTCCAAAAACTTTCGCCGCGCCAAGTTTCTTAGCTGCAATCGCGAGTATTCCAGAACCACAACCATAGTCCATCAACACCTCTCCACCACTAATATTTTTTTCTAGCCATGCGAGACAAAGTTTTGTGGTCGGGTGACTACCAGTACCAAAAGCGAGACCTGGATCCAAAATAATTTCAATTCCATTCTTATCAACCGAAGCAATCCAACTCGGAAGGATACGCAAGCGATTTGATATTTCAATGACTGAGAATTGACTTTGAGTTAAGCGTACCCAATCTTCCTCACCAACTTGGGTAAACGTTTGTTCAACAATTCGTAATCCAGGAATTTGTTCGACTAAATTATCCAGAATTACTTCTGGCTCAACGGTATCAGCAAACATCGAGCTGATGCGATTAAGGCCCCACGAAAGTGTGTATTCCTCACCGGGCTCCATAAAGATAGGGGTTTCGTTTGTGGTTCCGACGTCTGCATCAGAGACATCGACAGAAATCGCACCGAGCTCGAATAGGGCATCGGAGACTTGCTCGACGTAAATGCCCCGAGCTTGAAATTCAATTGATAACCAAGCCACCTTTTTAAACCCGTTGATTTAAGCGAGAGGAAAAAATGTTAGGAACCTGATAAATTTTTTTTCTAGATAATGGATACTAACTCCACCATCAATAAAGTTACCATCAGAGATCAAGTCGCGATGCAGCGGAATATTTGTTTCTATTCCCTCAACAGCCATCTCAGACAAAGCAACCCTCATCCTTGAGAGAGCTTGCGCCCGATCATCGCCATGAGTAATTAGCTTTCCAATCAACGAATCGTAATGCGATGGCACTACGTAATTCTGGTAAGCATGCGAATCTACGCGCACCCCCGGACCTCCAGGTATATGGAGCGTAGAAATTTTCCCAGGTGACGGATAAAATTTGTAAGGGTGCTCAGCGTTGATACGGCACTCAATGGAGTGGCCTTTAAAAGTAATATCTTTTTGCTTAAATGGAAGCTTCTGTTTAGCCGCTATCTTGATCTGGGTCTTCACAATATCAATACCAGTAATCATTTCCGTGACTGGGTGCTCAACCTGTACCCTGGTATTCATTTCGATAAAGTAGAACTTACCGTTTTCATATAAAAACTCGAACGTGCCCGCGCCTCTGTACCCGATCCTTCTACATGCATCTGCACACTTTTCACCGATTCGGGCGCGATGACGGGGCGGAATCCCCGGAGCCGGAGCTTCCTCGATTACCTTTTGATGCCTTCTTTGCAATGAGCAATCGCGATCTCCCAAATAAACCGCATTTTTAAATTCGTCTGCGAGGACTTGAATCTCGACATGTCGGGGCTGCTCAAGGTATTTTTCCATGTACACAACGGGATTCCCAAAAGCCGTTTGAGCTTCCTGCCGAGTCATGGTCACCGCGTTTATCAACGCAGCCTCGGTGTGTACAACTCGCATCCCGCGCCCACCCCCTCCACCAGCAGCCTTGATGATCACCGGGTAGCCGATTTTTCTAGCGACAGAAACAATCTCTTTTGGGTCATCAGTAAGTGGGCCATCGCTTCCCGGCACAACTGGCACACCCGCCTTGACCATAGCCCGCTTCGCGCTAACCTTGTCGCCCATCAGGCGAATCGTCTCAGGCCGGGGTCCGATGAACACAAAACCACTTGACTCCACTCTTTCCGCGAAATCTGCGTTTTCAGACAAGAATCCATACCCCGGATGAATAGCCTCCGCGTCAGTAACCTCTGCCGCACTGATTATCGCGGGTACATTAAGGTAAGAAAGATTACTCGGGGCGGGACCAATGCAAACAGATTCGTCCGCTAACCGCACATATTTAGCTTCTGAATCAGCTTCCGAATGCACAGCAACGGTCTTGATACCCATTTCTCTACATGCGCGCTGTACGCGCAATGCAATCTCACCTCGGTTGGCGATAAGTATCTTTTCAAACATAGTTGGATACAGCCTTTTTCATTTATTCGGAGAAATCAGAGAACTATCCAATCACAAACAGTGGTTGGCCAAACTCCACAGGCTGTCCATTCTCTACAAGTATTTTCTTAACAGTCCCACTCTGTTCGGACTCTATTTCATTAAGGAGCTTCATTGCCTCGACTATACAAAGGGTATCTCCTGAATTAACAGAAGTCCCCAGCTCCACAAAAGGCGTACCCCCAGGGGATGCAGATCTGTAGAAAATTCCTACCATCGGCGATTTGACGACAAATCCGTCCAACTCCTCGGCACTCTCAACTTTCCCTATATTTTGCTTAACCTCTTTATCATTTTCTTCGAGTAAGTACTCACTACTTGTTGGCTGCCTTGCAGGCAATGTCGCGGTATTCTGCCCCAAGCGGCCACTATGGATTCTCACCTTTTCCTCACCTTCAGTGATCTCCAATTCAGAAATACCAGACTCCTGGACGAGGTCGATGAGCTTTTTTAACTTACGCAGATCCATTTACTACCCCACTAAAGTTTGGGTTTACGAAAAATTGAGTCCAACGCTAGGTCGTAACTGAAAGAACCAAACCCACAAATCACACCAGATGCTTTATCGCTTAGAAAAGATTTTTGCCTGAATTCCTCTCTCGCATAAACGTTTGAGAGATGCACTTCGATAAACGGTATCTGAACTCCAGATAGCGCATCTCGTATTGCGATACTGGTATGCGTATAGGCGGCTGCGTTGACGATAATGTGAGTGATCCCCTCGGATTTTGCTTGGTGAACCCTATTTACGATTTCACCCTCAATGTTATTTTGAAAAATACTATTTCAGCTCCTCGGCTATCGGCTGAATCGGCGAGTCTTTTGTTGATTGAATCTAAAGTCTCTAGCCCGTACAGATCGGGCTCCCAGATCCTAGTAGGTTCAGGTTTGGGCCATTAATTACTAGTATTTTTTCCAAAATAACCCGCCGTTAATTCGATAAATATTAAGGAGATGGAAGCTTTTATGGCTATTTTAGCCAAATTTAATGGCATTATAACCCCAGATCAACATTTAATGATATTAAAAAAATCAAGGATCTAGTATGTTTTTTTTGCCATTAATTTCAATAATATAAATTTTTAATTAAATTTATATTTAATTACTTTTATTGTAATTTAATTAAATTTTAGATACTTTTTCAAAGATTTTATCTAATTAATAGATCCTTAATTGCGTATCTTATGTCCCCCTCTTGTACCATTCCAAGGTGGCTCCACAAAATCTTGCTAGAGCCAGAAACAAGCACTGTGTAAGGGACTGCTTCTGACTTATTACCTAACAACTTAGAAACAGCAAGGGCATCTCCGCCCCCAATCAAGATTGGATAGTTAACGCCAAACTCCTTAACAAAGTTTGCGGCATTTTCTGGGAATCAATGGCAACACCGACAATCGTGAAACTCGGAGAGAAAAATTCCTTTTGAAGCGCGATTAAAGTAGGTATCTCCTCTCTGCATGGCGCACACCAAGTACCCCAGAAATTAATCAATATTAAAGGAGCCTCAAATGAGGAGAGAGACTGGTAGTTGCCAACAAAGTCCCCGAATTTTGCCGAAAACGCCGCTAGCGCGGATTGCTCAGAGCCCTGCTTACTTGATAAGTAAAAGCCAAAAACCCCAAAAACGGCTGCGATCAAACTAACTAGCAACACTCTTTTCATTTTGATCTTCGTCAAAACCATTAATCCACTAAATCCTTTAACAAATAAACTTCACGCCTAAGCTTTGGTTTCCTGAATAATCCAATTTGCATAGGCCTCTTCCACATCCTCGAGCGTCGAGAAAACAATCTCTGGCACATCATGAGGATGCAACGCTCTGAGCTCTTTGATCAAACCGTCCTTAAGGACTTCAGTCGTTTTGAAAACGACCGGATATTCAATCTCTCGTTGGAGTTTTTTCTCCCACCAATAGATTGAAGTGGCTTCGGACAAAACATTTGCACAAGCAGCCAACCGCTTTTCAACAATAATTTCTGCGATTTTAACTGCCACGTCCCGCCCCGGGATATTTGTTTGCACAATAAGTATCTTCAATCACCCACTCCTACTAGTTTTGGAATACCCTCATACACTGACGGATATCGCAACCGAATTCTCATCTCTCTCTTCATCCGGTCACTCAAGAGCCGCCGCGACTCAACCATAAATGACAGGGATAGCCCTGGGATATTACCTTTTGCATCAGCTAGGCTCACCCTGGGTGGACGGGGTAATCGCGCCCGGTCGGCTAACAAATCGTAGTAGTCACCAATCCGAGTACTTAAACCATCCGAAGCATTAAAAATACGGCCCGCCCGAGACCGATACAACGCTAGTAAAGCGATTTTTGCTAAATCATCTGCGTGGATATGGTTCGAAAAACTATCATCATCGGAGTTCAGCACCGGAATATTCTTTTTCAATCGCTCGAGAGGAAGCCTATCTGACGAATAAATCCCAGGCACCCGAAGTACTGCCCCCCGCATTCGATAGCCTTCAAAAAACCTCCGCACTAATGATTCCGCATGACACCTGCGCCTCGCGCGAGGAGTTTGCGGGTTGATTTTTCTCGTTTCACTCACAAACCCTCCATCGCAATCGCCGTACACCCCTGACGTACTAACGTAAACTAAACGCTGTGGTATCCTTCTGGTTTTTTTTAGAGTGGCAAGAAAATTAGCGATTCTTGTATCAAGCTCTCCAACAGTTGGTGGAGGTGCGAGGTATAGGATATTTTCTGAAAGGGCACTTACGGCATAGAGGGAACGCGCATCATCCAGATCCCCACAGATTGGGGTAACTCCAAGCTCACGAGCTCGATGTTTTGCATCGACTGATCGCACTAACGCGTAAATATCGTGTGATCTGCTGGCAAGCCGAGCGATCCGCGCAGCAATATCACCAAACCCTACGATTAAGACTCTCAGCCTACTCCCCTTTCAGTTAACCAGTATTTTTGCCAGTGAAGTCCGAAAGAAATCATAACCGAGGTAACCCTCAATGTCCTTCAAAGTAAAGATAAAAGCTAGCGGCAACTCCTTCAATGCTGAAATAAACGAAAGCATCCTAGAAGCTGCACTCAAACACAATATCGTCCTTCCCTATGGTTGTAAGAATGGTTCTTGTGGAGCATGCAAGGGAAAAGTAGTCGACGGAATCGTCGACTACGGACAATACCAACCCTCCGCGTTAGGAGACCATGAAAAAAAGATGGGATGGCGCTTTTTGTCAGGCGACCCCAAAATCCGATCTCTTGATCGAAGCTAGAGAAGTCATGGGTGCTAGCGATATAGAAGTTCGACGCCTTCCTAGTAGGGTTCAGTCTCTCGACAAGGTTGCTGATGATGTTGTTGTGTTGAAGCTCAAACTACCTTCTAGCGAGACATTACAGTTTCTACCTGGTCAATATGTCGATATTTTGCTCAGGGATGGAAAACGAAGAAGTTATTCGATGGCAAATTCCCCAAGTCAAAATGAGTACATCGAACTCCATGTGCGAAATATGGAAAACGGCACCTTCACAAAACAAGTATTTGAGTCTATGAAGGTAAAGGAGATTCTCAGATTTGAAGGGCCCCTGGGAACGTTCTTTTTCCGAGAGGACTCAGAAAAACCAATCATCTTTGTTGCGAGTGGAACCGGCTTTGCGCCAATCAAGAGTATTCTCGAGTACGCCTTCGAAAAAGGAGTTGAACGCCCGATGACTCTATATTGGGGCGGCAGAAGACCGAAGGATATCTACATGAAGAATTTGGTAGATCAATGGGCTTCAGATTATCGTAATTTCAATTTTGTACCCGTAGTCTCAGACCAACTAATGGAGGATGCCTGGGCCGGAAGGAGTGGACTAGTGCACCATGCAGTTATGGCGGACTATCCGGATCTTAGTTCGCACCAAATTTACGCCTGTGGCGTTCCAGTAATGGTCGAGTCTGCGCAGCGTGACTTTGTTGCTAACTGTAATTTGCCAGCTGACGAGTTTTACTCTGATGCGTTTACCCCCTCAGTAGATCCAAAGATTTAAAGCGGAAGTCGAATTTCATGGATACTAAGATCACAGTAATCGGTATGGGTTATGTTGGCCTATCAAATGCCGTGCTGCTAGCTCAAAACAATGATGTAGTTGCTCTCGATATATCAGAAGAGAGAATTGCCTGTATCAAGCGCGGTGAATCACCGATTAAAGATAGAGAAATTACAGAGTTTCTCAAGCACAAACCCTTAAGATTACAGGCCACTCTCGATAAGCAAGAAGCTCTTGCCGATGTAGATTTTGCAGTAATAGCAGCGCCGACTGAGTATGACGTTGAGAAAAATTACTTTGACACTAGCTCGGTGGAGAAGATCGTTGAAGATATTCGCTTGCTAGCCCCAGAGGCTGCTATTGTCATCAAATCAACGATTCCCATCGGGTTCGTTGAGGATCTTCAGAAGAAAAACTCGATACAACAATATATTTTTCTCGCCAGAATTTTTAAGAGAAGGCAAAGCCCTTTATGATAATCTTCATCCTTCAAGGATTATCGTTGGGGATCATAGTAATGATGCTAAAAAATTTTCCCAGCTGATGATTGAAAGTGCAGTTAAGCAAGAAATCCCCCTACTATTCACCAGCCCCAAAGAAGCAGAGGCCATTAAATTATTCTCCAACACTTATCTTGCGATGAGGGTTGCATATTTTAATGAACTCGATACTTACTGTATCCGCCGTGGTATGAACGCGAGAGAAATTATCGAGGGGTGAGTCTCGACCCCAGAATCGGGGCCCATTATAACAACCCGAGTTTTGGGTACGGAGGGTATTGCTTACCGAAAGACACCAAACAATTGGTAGCAAACTTCCAAGACGTTCCACAAAGTTTGATGTCAGCGATTGTAAGGTCGAACTCGTTGCGTAAAGATTTTCTAGCCGAAGATATTCTCGGGCACAATCCTCAGACAGTTGGTATTTACACGCTTGCGATGAAATCAGGCTCGGATAATTACCGCACGTCGGCCACCCTCGGCATCATTGAACGAACCGTAAACAAAGGGACCAATGTAATTATTTATGACCCGAGTATATTAAGTGACGAGTTCATGGGGTTGGAGGTTATGAAAGACCTAAATGCCTTCAAACGCAGGTCTGACATCATTATCTGTAATAGACGGAGCAGCGAGCTTTCTGATGTACAAGAAAAAATTTATACAAGAGATTTATTTGGTGGAGATGAATGATTGTTGGACGCTCGATTTTTACTAATGAGCCATGCCTCTTATCTAGAGGCTATTATCTTAACTAGAGGGTTTCTTCTAACTGAGTTAGCCCCACTACCTAATAATTTTTGAACGAAATGCATCGACTCACAATCGAGAAAAAGTCCCATATATGAAAATACTAGTTACTGGCGGAGCTGGATTTTTGGGATCACATCTTTGCGATCGACTAGTGAAAAATGGACACCATGTCTTGTGTATGGATAATCTATACACTGGCTCTGAAGAGAATATTTCTCACCTTTTAGGCCTCAAAGAGTTCGAGTTTCTAAACCATGATATAGTCGAGCCTGTAGACCTTCGGGTCGACCTCATTTACAACCTTGCGTGTCCGGCGTCACCACCTCGTTACCAGTACGATCCCGTGAGGACCACTCGAACCAGTGTCCTAGGTGCGATGAATGTGCTCGAACTGGCAAGAAAAAACGATATCCCAATTCTTCAGGCCTCAACAAGTGAAGTCTACGGCGACCCTGAAATACATCCCCAAACAGAGACGTACTGGGGTAATGTAAACCCAATTGGCGATAGATCCTGTTACGACGAAGGGAAACGGTGCGCAGAAACCCTCTTCTTTGACTACCACAGGCAGTACTCGACAAAAGTAAGGGTTGTAAGAATATTTAATACTTACGGCCCTCGTATGCATCCGAATGATGGGCGAGTGGTGAGCAACTTCATCGTACAGGCGCTACTAGGACAAGATCTCACAATCTACGGCGATGGCCAGCAAACTAGATCTTTTTGCTATGTTGACGACATGATCGATGGATTCCTAAACATGATGGAAAGTAGTAACTCTTTCACGGGCCCGGTGAATTTAGGTAACCCTAATGAATTCACAGTGCTGGAGCTTGCAGAGAAAGTTCGAGAGCATCTCGGAGGTAGATCTAAGTTAGTTTTCAAACCACTTCCATCAGACGATCCAAAACAGCGGAAACCCGACATTTCACTCGCAAAAGAAAAATTATCCTGGACCCCAACTATCGAATTGGAAGAAGGCTTATATAAAACAATAGAGTATTTCAGAAAAAAACTAAAAATTTCCTAACATCTCGAACAATCAAAGTTTCTGAATTTATCCACTATTCCTGAGTCCCGCTGAAATACCATTTATCGTCTGTAGGATTGACCTTTTCAGTTGCTCATCGTCGACGCCAGAGCGATAACGGCCGAGAAGTTCGATTTGTAGGTGATTGAGAGTATCGATATATGGAGATCGCGACTGCAGACTCCTCGAGAGAGCCGGATTTCTCTCAAGCACATATCTTTGTGCAGTAATTTTAAGAAGCCATTCTGTAGTTAGATGCCACTCATCCTCAATTTTTTTAAAAAATTCTTTTTCTCAAATCTAAATCGTCGACGAGCTCCGCGTAACGCGATGCAATGGAGATATCGCTTTTAGCAATCACCATGTCCATGTTGGACATCATGACATGGAAAAATGGCCAATCGTTGTTCATTTTTCTTAAAAGTTCACACCCCCGTTTTTCCCCGACAACTGAAATCCAGCCTCGAACGGCAGAACCAAACCCAAACCAGCCTGGAAGCATCATTCTTGCTAGTGACCAAGAAAATACCCAGGGTATTGCCCTCAAATCTTCGATTCTCGTAGAGGGTTTACGACTTGAGGGACGACTACCAACATTTAAATCCGATATTTCTGCGATCGGCGTAGCCTGTCGATAAAAATCTGTAAAGCCGTTCTCTTCGAAAACAAGCTCGCGGTACGACTTAAAACTACTTTCCGCCATTGCGTTCGCAGCAGATCTAAACTCATCCAAGTCAGAGCCCTCTCCCCTGATTGGAATCAAAGAGGCCTCTAGAGTCGCAGCAACAAGCGTCTCAAGGTTCCGACGCCCAATATCTGAATCAGCATATTTACTAGCTATTACCTCACCTTGCTCGGTTATGCGAATTTGTCCATCTACACTACCGGGTGGTTGTGCCAAGATCGCGTCGTAGCTTGGTCCTCCCCCTCGACCAACAGTCCCGCCTCTTCCGTGAAACAACCGTAAACGAACTTCGAATTTCTCGAATACCTTTACTAGCTCTTCCTCGGCCTGGTACAACTCCCAATTAGCCGTTAAGAATCCCCCATCTTTATTACTGTCTGAGTACCCCAGCATTACCTCTTGTGTGTTCCCTCTGGTACGAACGAGGTTCATATACTTTGGCTCACTGAAAAGATCCCGCATTACCCGGCCAGCATTGCGCAAATCATGAATCGTTTCAAACAACGGTACTAAGTTGAACGCACTCTCAATGTTATCCCCCAACGAAAGCCCACCACTTTCCTTCAAAAGCAACGCAACCTCTAATAGATCACTCACCTCATTTGTCTGAGAAACAATGTAGTTTTCGATCGATTTACTACCAAATCGTTTTTGTAACTTCGCAGCCGTATCGAGGATTGCAAGTTCTTTCGTGACTAACTCAGAATAATTGATAAATTTAGATCTCAAGGGCCGAGCTACGGATAGTTCGGAAAGTAACCACGAACGCTTAACGCTCTCATCTAGCGCACTATAGCCTCTCTTACCAAGACCCCTTTCAAACAGTTCATCAACGATACTTTCATGCACTGCAGAGTGTTGTCGTAAATCTAGACTTGTTAGATAAAACCCAAATACACGTACAGCGTTTATTAAGGTTCTAAGGCGTCCTCGGGCAATAAGTAAACAATTATTCTCTAGTAGCGACCGATGAACTACACTTAAATCATGAGCAAATTCACTAGCTGAAGAATATACCCCCCCCACAGTTGCAGTCTTGCTATTTGTGTTTAATAGAAATGCATCTAGAGTTTTCTTAAGCTTAGAATTTATCCATAGCGCCGCCCTTCGGTAAGGCTCATCCTTTCGATGACCGTAATCGTCGTCCCCATGATTGGCGAGAGCGGCAAGTTCATCCGAAACCTTTACTCGCCAATCAGATTGAGATAACTCCCTCGCGAGATTCTCAGTCTCATCAATATAATATTCTAGGAGTACACGGTGATGTCGCTCTACCGCATGCTCCATGACATTACTGGTGACAAATGGATTACCATCCCGGTCTCCCCCAATCCAACTCCCCATTTTGAAAAAGACGTTTGAAGCCTGGAGACTGAGATCTCCTCCCCGAACAGCTAAACGGTCCTCTATTTCCCCGTAAAGCCTCGGCAACTCCCTCAAAAAGGTAGAGCGGTAAAAAGATAAGCCGTTCTCAACCTCATCCTCAACACTTAGCTTAAGCTCTCGGAGAATCCGAGTTTGCCACAACGTTAAAATCGCTCTGGACAAGAGCTCGTCGTTCTGGTTTATTTCTGTTGGCGTAAGAACCTCTCGACCACGCCTACCTAAAAGGTCAGAAATTTCCTTTTGAAGATCCAAGATACTTTTTCGTTGTACCTCTGTTGGATGCGCAGTGAGAACTGGTGCAAATCGTACAACTCGAAAAGAAATTCACTACGCTCGATATGTCAACGTTTCTCGATTCTAACTTAAGCAATGCAGATTCAATCGACCCGGCTTGCGGCGACGAACCCGCGCGCTCATGAGCCCTCCTTCGCCTCACGTGATGCAAATCTTCAGCAATATTTACGAGCAGTGAAAAATAACAATAAGCCCGAATAACTACGCTTGTTTGATACGAGTTCAAACTGTTGAGGATACTCTCGAGTTTTTCTTGGATAAATCGTCACCGTCTTTTGGAAAGCGACTGAATATTTGCGCGTACGCTCTACCAAATCATAGGTTCGTTTTCCCTCTTGAGACTTGATGGTTTGTCCCAAAATTTTTCCTAATAATCGAATGTCTTTTCGGAGGGGGTGGTCTTTCTTTGACGGCTCGATCGCCGGTAAATATTTATTCATCTATTTTTTTCTAACGAATCTCAAGAATTCACTTATCAACTAAATTAATATCTACTGCTACGCGTCTCTCTGATTCAGCATCCGGAATTCTATCAGTCGCCTCGTAAACCTTGGCCAGCTGTAATCTCGCTGTCACTGAATCTTGTATCGCGACACTAGCGCGCAGGTAGCTCTCTGCCTTACCCCAAATTTTTGCCTCTCGACAGAAAATACCTAACACACGAAGCAAAATAGAATTACGGGGATATTTAGGTAACCATGACTCTGCCTTATCTAACCTTCGACCAATCTCAACCGAATGACAAGCCAGGTAAAGCTCAAGTAATACATCGTCTTCAGAAGAATCAAGAACTCCTTCGATTATCCTAGCCGCTTTCTTATGCTCCCTTAGTCGAATAAAACAGTTAGCTGCAGATCGCTCAATATCAATGTTGCCACGGCAGTCTAATGGAATACCATCATACCAATCGCCGGCCTCAGATATACTAATATCCTCCATACCAAACAACCCAACATATGCATTCAATCGGAGTCTTGTTTAACCAAGGTCCTTGATCACTTTTCCGAAGGGATATCGCCTTAATTAATCTCAAAACGTCAGGCCATTTTCCAACTGACTCAAAAGTCTTGAGGCTGATCATGTCGATATCGGGTGAGGTCCCCTTAACTTGATTTAGAAAATTCATTGCATCCCGACCCCTACCGTCATCAAGCATCATCTTTACCCTTGCGAGCAAAAGACCATCATCACTACCACCACTTTTTTCTAAATCACTTATCCATTGATCTCTCTGCTTAAGATTGCCTTGATAATGTGCACACCAAATCCTAATCAGATGCGTATCCTCGCTTTTATGGCCATCTGACACCCTTGCGATGGATCTCTCAGCGGCAGTAAAACTCCCCACCAACATTTCGTGAAGAGCTTTTCGCAAATATTTATCATCCTCTCGACTTCGCTTTAGGTCGCTGTATTTTTTGATTCGGGTCTTAATAGAAAACAAGAATAGAAGTATACGAATAAAGAAATACAAAATAAAAATAGAAGCCAAATAGAGTGCGATAAAAACGCTAAATGAGGTGTTTATCTCGTACCCCAAGAAGGTGAGCGATACAGCTCCATCAGTCGCTCTGATCATTAACGTAATAACCGCTAAAAACAAAATCAACACTAGTGATTTATATATAAATTTCATTTTTTACGAAAAACCAAAAAGTTACCTAAGGATTTATGGATGCCGCTATCAGCTGATCTATTTTTTTGAGTGTGGCCTCGAAAGGAGACAAAACAAAAACGGACGACTGATCGAACTGTTGTATACGAAAAATTACATCCTTCGCCATTACGTTATTGACATCATATTGTTCTGTTACAAAGATACGCAAGTCCTGCGTTGTGCCCCGAAAAAGCTGTAGGTCAGCGACCAAAACCGAAAGTCTTACCATTTCGAATAGCTGAGTAATCTTTGAATTCCTAGTTTTCTGAATTCCATCAATTTCTTGAGAAATAGCGCCGGTATCGATCCGCTTTACAGTCAGGAGGGAGTTTGCGAGGCCTTTGAATTTCTCTGTTAGCGAATCAAACCACCCAGTGCGAGGCATCTTCGAATCAAACGCTTGATCATTCAGTACCACCGCTTTTCGCTCAAGCTGGTCTAACTTCTTACCCAGGGCATCAATATCACTCATCATTGCAATATATTTTTCTTGATGTTCCTTTTGAAAACGTGACAAATCGCTTTGCGCAAGGGCTTTTAATTCAGATAACTCAATATCACTTATCGGATATTCTTTCAAAATCTTTTTCTAGTTGAGCAGCCAAAGCTCCCGATGTGCTTGAACTGAATCGGGCCGAAACAACCAAAGTAATTAAACGACGAAGATTGATTAGCGACGCGAGGCGCAATTCTTTCTCATAACGAGCTTCTAAGCTTCCCCAATTAAAATTCTTTTCAATGCGATCTTCTATTTTCTGCTCAGAAGATTGAAGTGCGGCTAGTCTTCGATTGAGATCCTCAAATTCACCCGAGGTATCTTTCTCTAGACTATCAAGGCGAGTAGACAAGCTATGAATTTCATTTTTTTTCTGAGTTAGTTGCTCTTGAAGATCTGTAGCATAAAAAAGTAAAAGCAAAAATTGCAACAATGAGAACAATAAGGGCAGCCATGACAACCCGCGCTTTGGAGAAACGGTTTGCCTGACTAATACCACTGCTTAGAGGATTTTGAGGCTCCGTTGGTTGATTACTTTCTTTAGTCATGTTTGACATAAAACTTAACTTACTTCACTCAGTTTGAACCAGTCACTGATACATTCAGCCATCTGGTCAGTCGCGTTGGCACAATCGATTATCGTTTTTGCACCCGCGTTTGCCGCATCACTTGCGATCAAATGATGATTTACAAATAAGGGAAAATTCGTGAGATCCATTCCATGCTCTGCGTCCAACGAGAGCATCTGAGCAAGAATACCTCGGCTAGTTGCAGTCCACCCCGAGATCAGCCTATCACCAAACATCTTGACTACATCCGAAAAAGGTTCCGAGTTCACTACACTCTTGTAACAGACAAATCGATTAATTTTTTTAACTTTCCCGGATAGGCCAGTAGCAATATTCTCCCCACCCCCCTTCACCATGCACGACTAAGACATTTTTATCTATCAATACGTGGTTCGTAACCAGATTATTCACTAAAGCATCGGCACCAGAACCATCAACAGGAGATATCACCTCAGAGACACCGAAACTTTTTAAAACCGATGCAGTAGACCTTCCAACAGCTGCAACAATCTGCCTACTCGGATCATCATGTATGAACTTTGAGATTATTCCAAACCCCATTTCAACTGATATGGGACTAACAAATATAACGATATCGACATCTTTGACAACCGTCTCCATCAATTGATCGGTAGCTTCCAATGGAAGGATCTCGATTGGGGAGTAGGTATAAGTTCCAATTCCAAACTCAGATAAACGCTTCTCAAGTGCGCCTGATATCTCTTTGGGTCTAGTAATAAGCACGACTGGATTTTTGGTCACCGAGCTTTACCCTCTGACTAAGCCAAACTATCAAGGATCTCTTGAGCGCCCGAGTCATACATCTTCCGTACCAGGGAATCTATCAACCCAAATGCTGCGACTTTGTCGATCCCGCAGGACCCCGACTCTTTTAATAGCTTCGAACCATCCGGAGTCGCCAGGATCGCACCAAAGCTCAGGCCCTGCCGCGTCAGCTCTGCGTAAGCGCCTAACGGAGTCGTACAGGAGCCCGATAAGCGAAGGGAGAAGGCTCTCTCTAAGTCCACACAAAATTGGATATTGGGCTCATTCAATTGAGATACCAACTCAATAACATCTGAATTATCCGAGAGACACTCAATTCCCAAAGCTCCCTGGCCGACCGCGGGAACACAGTGCTCGATCGATAAGTAGGCTGTGATTCTCTGGGAAAGTCCGAGTCTCTTGAGTCCCGCCGCGGCAAGGATAATTGCGTCAAAGTGACCACCATCTAACTTTCCAAGACGAGTCTGTAGGTTGCCTCGCAGTGGTTTAAACACTAAATACGGAAATTGAGCTACGAGTTGACTGGATCTCCTGAGACTTGAAGTCCCTACCACGGCACCAGAAGGCAGGTCCGATAAATTTTTATACGTATTAGATACGAAGGCATCACGCGCCTCATCGCGCGCCAATATCGCCGGCAAACAAAACCCGGGGGAAGTTGAACGGGGACATCCTTCATGGAATGAACCGCTAGGTGAGCACGCCCGTCTAGCATACTTGCTTCTAGCTCCTTGATAAAAAGTCCCTTACCTCCAATTTTTGCAAGCGATTGACCAAGTTCTCGATCTCCCTCAGTCGTCATTCCTAGAAGCTCAACGTGTAATTTCGGGAAGCGTCCAACTAACAAGTCCCGAACATAGTTGGCCTGCCAAAGCGCTAACGGGCTCTCTCGAGTAGCAATTACAAGTTTTTCCAATTAATACTCCAACGGCTCAATGGAAGCCTCTCTAAGCTGGGCTTTAGACCCAGAGACGCGACCGACTGATAAATCTAAATAGAAATCTTTATGAAATATGTGTAATGATACCGTGAAACCTGATTTATACTTAGTGAAAAAGCCTCTCCCAGCGCATCTGATTGAAGACCTGTCTCATTACATCGTCGGGAGAAGGTTCAACCTTTTACCAAAGCTACAAATCTCGCACGGATTATCAGCGTTTATCGAATGAAAAAAAGTTGCTATGCCAAGCTCTAAAAAGAACAGTAAAAATTGGTCTGGTAGATTTAATGAACCAGTTGATGAGTTGGTGCAAAGATACACCGCCTCAATAAGCTTTGATCATGTCTTAGCGCCATACGATATCAAAGGCTCCCTAGCCCATGCCCAAATGCTACAAGAGAAGAAAATAATTTCCAAGAAAGACTTCTCTGATATCAAAAAAGGGATGTCGCAGATATCCAGTGAAATTTCAAGTGGCTCCTTCAAGTGGTCCATCGAGAAAGAGGATATTCACTTAAACATTGAACATAGATTGACCCAGTTAATTGGGGATGCGGGAAAAAAACTCCACACTGCGAGGTCCAGAAACGATCAGGTTGCGACTGACATTCGACTCTATCTTCGCGATGTTATTGACGAAATAGTCAAGCTGCTATCGGTATTCCAAAGAAACCTTTTAAATCTAGCTGAGAAACACGTGGATACAGTAATGCCAGGATTCACTCACCTGCAGGTGGCTCAGCCAGTCTCATTAGGACATCACCTAATGGCCTACTTCGAAATGACTAATCGAGATAAAGCGAGATTTAGTGAACTCAGAAAAAGAGTCAATAGACTACCACTTGGTAGTGGGGCATTGGCAGGTACTACTTTTCCCATAGATAGAGCACGCGTAGCGAAGCTGCTGAACTTCGATGGGATTTGCGAGAATTCGCTTGATGCAGTGTCAGATCGCGATTTTGCGATCGAGTTTTGCTCAAACACCTCACTATTGATGATGCATTTTTCGAGACTATCTGAGGAAATTATTATTTGGATGAGTCAACAATTTGGGTTTGTAAAACTCGCCGATAGGTTTTGTACTGGCTCATCGATGATGCCTCAGAAAAAAAATCCTGATGTACCAGAACTCGTCAGAGGGAAGACTGGCCGCACCTATGGCCATTTAATGTCGCTATTAACCCTCATGAAAGGCCAACCACTGGCTTATAACAAGGATAACCAGGAAGACAAAGAACCTCTTTTTGATTGCGCTAGAACGGTTTTAGAAACACTGACAATTTATGCTGATCTGGTCAAAGGGATTGAGGTTGATGCCTCGGCGATGGAAGCAGCAGCAGCCCGCGGCTATTCAACCGCTACAGATTTGGCAGACGAACTTGTGCGTCTGGGGTCCCATTTAGAGAGTCCCACGAAATAGTAGCCAGAGCAGTACAACACGCAGAAAAATTGGGAGTTGAGTTGTCCAATCTGCCGCTTACGGACGCAGTAAAAATTGATAAAAGACTGACGCATAGCGTGCTTCGAATGCTCACCCTCACAAACGCACTCAGATCTAGAAATCACCCTGGTGGGACTAGCCCTGCTCAGGTGAAACGATCTATCGCCTCAGCACGAAGAGCTCTACTGAAGAATTAGTTCGATGAAAAACAAAGAAAATAAGGCACTTTAATTTTAAAGATATGAATACTCAGAGAAGAAAATTTAGCTTGATATTTTTGCTGTGCCTTGGACTAATCTCTTTTGGGCTATATCTTCAACATAAGGAGGGATTGATTCCCTGCCCCATGTGCATCTTACAAAGATATGCGTTTATTTTGTGCGGGATACTCTCACTATTCGCCACCCTATTTGCGAATTCAAAAATTTCAACTAAAGTATTTGGAGGTGCAGTAGGAATTTTCTCTTTGACGGGAGCCTCGATTGCCACTCGACATGTTTGGCTCGAGCATTATCCCCCAAAAGTATTTGATTGCGGTGCAGACCTCGAATTTATGGTCAATACGTTTCCCGTCGGAGAAGCCCTTCCAATGATATTTAGAGGAACGGGAGACTGCTCTCAGGTACTGTGGAGCTTTTTGGGATTGAGCATCGCCGAGTGGTCGCTTATCTGGTTTGCCGTGGTAACAATCCTGTCTACTACAATTCTAGTATCAAGAAAATAATAGACAACGTCTTTATCAAAAAAAAACCAGCATCTGCTGGTTTTTTTATTACGACTTTCCAAAAAGTTTTTGTAACTCTCCCGATTGATACATTTCGCGCATGATATCTGCACCCCCAACGAATTCTCCATTCACATAGAGTTGGGGAATAGTTGGCCATTGAGAAAACTCTTTGATTCCTTGACGAATCTCCTCATCGGCTAGGACGTTAACTGTTGCAACATCCTCCGCACCACATGCTTCTAATATTTGCACAGCCGCTGCCGAAAAACCACACATCGGGCCTCCGGCGATCCCTTCATATACAACACAACCGCATTCTCAGAAATCTGTTTCTTTATGACCTCGTTAGTATCCATTTCCTCTCGCATCCCTTTTTATATATCTAAAATTACCCTAGGTCGGCATTTTACCACCACTAACGCGGGGCCTTCCGCCCAGGTCGTAGTCAGTAAAAATCTCTTCGAAACCAGCCTCTCTCATCGCTGCAGTAACCCGACTCGATTGATCAAAACCATGCTCGAGAATTAACCATCCACCCGAATTCAGATACTCCGGGCTTTTTTCGATAATCAAAGATAAATCCCGAAAACCATCTGGCCCCGAAGTAAGAGCTATTTTTGGTTCGAAACCCATGGATACGTCTTGCAGATGGACATCTCCCTCAGCAATATAAGGCGGATTAGAAATAACGAAGTCAAAGCGACCCGTCACTGGATAGAACCAGTCGCCGATTAAAAACCGGATACTTTCGGGATTCCCTAGAATTTTGTCTACGTTCCTAGTCGCAACCCTAATCGCAGCACTAGAAATATCTGTTGCCACCACCTCCAACCCAGCAATATGTTTTAAAGCCGTAATCGAGAGTATCCCGCTACCAACCCCGAGCTCTAACAAAGTTTTACCTTCAGAATCACCGACTCTTGCGAGTAAGCTATCAATTAGTGTCTCACTATCGGATCGCGGTATCAAAACATCTGGGGTGACTTGAAAGCACAATCCATAGAACTCGATTTCTCCAGTTATAAGCGGAAGCGGCTCACCAGTTAATCTTCTGCGAAATAAACAATCAAAATTCTCGACGTACTTTTGATCTTCGAAATGACTTGGATTCATCAGCAACTCTAACTTATTTAGGTTACTAGCCTTCGAAAAGATCGTTAGAACTTCGCGCTTAGAGTCCTCATCACTCAAACACAGCACTTCAGCAAGCTCTCCAGCTTTTTCGCGAAACAAAACAAGTCTAAACATCAAAGTAACTTAACCAGCTTGACTGGCTAACAATTCAGCTTGGTGCTCTGTGCGTAACGACATTACGATTTCGTCGAGCTCACCCTCCATTACTTGACTCAACTTGTAAAGAGTCAAATTTATACGGTGATCAGTCACTCGGCCCTGCGGGAAGTTATAGGTTCTTATTCGCTCTGACCTGTCTCCACTTCCAACAAGCGTTTTTCTAGTGGCGGCCTCTTTTTGTTGTCGCTCCCGAATCTGAAGATCATTGATTCGAGCCGCTAGAACAGACAATGCTTGAGCTTTATTCTTGTGCTGAGATCGATCATCTTGGCACTCCACCACAATACCGGTTGGCAAATGCGTGACTCGTATCGCAGAGTCGGTCTTATTAACATGCTGTCCGCCAGCGCCCGATGCTCTAAAAGTGTCAATTCTGACGTCAGCCGGATTTATTTTCACTTCCTCGACCTCGTCAGCTTCCGGCATTACGGCCACAGTACAGGCACTGGTATGAACCCGTCCTTGGGTCTCGGTCTCAGGAACTCGCTGCACTCGATGTCCGCCAGATTCAAACTTAAGCCCTTGCGAATACCTCCTGGCCACTGATTTTGATAATAACCTCCTTATACCCCCCAAATCAGAGTAGCTCTGCGAAATAAGATCAACTTTCCAACCAGTCCTTTCAGCACGCAACGGCTGTACATCCTGAAAAAGATCACCCGCAAAAAGAGCTGACTCATCACCGCCTGTACCAGCGCGGATCTCCAAAAAGATGTTACGGCTATCGTTAGGATCTTTGGGTAAAAGAGCTACATTGATATCATCCTCCAAGCTAGATAATTTTCCCTGAATATTCTGTATTTCCTCTCTCACGCATACTCGGCCATTTCCACATCGCACAGCAACTCCTCAATATTTCGATCCACTAAAAACTTCTGGTAAGTTCGAAAGTTGTCGACAATTGGTTGGATCTCGGAGTGCTCTTTCGTCCACTCTCGAAATAACGACATGTCACTCGTGGCATTTTCTGTACTCATCATTGCATTTAACTCATCAAATCGAAAACTGAGTTTCTCTAGCTTTTCTCTTGTTGAATCTTTCATTCTTTAACTTCCAGCTCGAACAGCTTGACTAAAGCCTCCATTAAGCGCCTACGTTCATCGCCAGTGGAGCGGTTAAGTACACGGCTGGGTCGATCCAAAAATTTGTTTTTTATTGAATGAGACATTGCTTTAATAACTCTTTCGGGATCATCTGACAGTTCTTTAACCGCGAGAGACTTAACCATCTCAGTATTGACAAGTTCGTCACCAAATTCTCTAAAATTTTTCAGTACTGGGACTGCCTCGCGCGCACACTGAGCCAATTAGAGAAGGCCGAGACACCGTCCTCAATAATTTTCTCAGCGGCTGATATAGCCGCTTCCCTATTTTGTAAATTTTGATTTGTAATCTCTGACAAATCATCAATGGAAAATAAAAATACGTCATCCAGGCTTCCCACACTCGGCTCGATATCCCTCGGCACAGCCAAGTCGAATACAACTAAAGGTTTGTGTTTTCTGATTTTCAACGCACGCTCGAATGCTCCCTTACCGACCAAAGGAACTGGACTTGCTGTGCAGGAAACCAGAACATCAAATTCACATAACTGATCTAGAGCCACCTCCAAGCCCACAGCAGACCCCCGTAACGCTCCGCCAGATCCGTGGCCCGACTTATAGTTCGATTAGCGAAACAAGCTCGTGAGAACTTTGTTTGCAGAAAATGATTAGCACATAGCCTAATCATATCCCCAGCACCAAAAAACAAAATTTGCTTATCAGCTGTAGCTGGGTATATCGACTGAACAATCTTCAAAGCGGCTGAAGCAAGCGATATAGAGTGTGCGCCTATTTCAGTCTTTGATCTTACCTCTTTACAAATTGAGAAACTGATATCAAATACTTTCGAAAGATACGAACCAACCACTCCAAGATCTCTCGCCCTCGATACGCATCCTTGATCTGACCAACAATCTGTGTCTCACCGAGCACCATGGAATCGAGTCCACTGGCAACCCGCGCAGAGTGGCGAATAACCTCAATACCTTGGTAAAAATAAAGGTGCGGGGTCAACACGGATTTATCTAACTCACTAAACGATAGCAACCATTCAGCGACCTCATGATGACCCTGTCCACAGAAGTAAATCTCGGTTCGATTACAAGTCGACAACATTGTTAACTCATCAAGACCCGCCGCAGATGAAACTTCAGCCATTAATCGGGTCAGATCCCGGGGATCGAACGAGACCCTCTCTCGAACAGCCAATGGAGCCGTTCGATGATTTAATCCTAAGCAAAAAATACCTGAACCTAACGTTTCCATCGCGATTATTTCTTATTACAACCAATGCAAGTACTTCGAGTTTTAATTCAAGATACGTATTTACAAAATTTGGCATCGCCACTGAATTCGCCTAAAAACCGCTAGCGTTTCAAAAGTAAGCGCCTATAACACTTCTTAATTTCAGAAAATCAGCGATGAAATTGTCCAAACCTTTTCCACAACCTAGAGTATATAGCTATATAAATTGTGATAAATAAACATGAAAAACCCCGAAGCGCCCAAACGTTATCCCAAAATACAATTGCCGGAATTACAGCAAACGCTGAGAGAACCCAAAGGCAAGGAGCAGTTAGCGAATTTCCTAGTTGTTTGTGAATATTGTCTCGGCTACGGCCAAGCAGGGTCAAAATTCCCTTATAAATTAGATGGTGGAGATGAGATGCATCAGGGTGATTAATTTTGGTTTTTAAGAAAAAGCGCGACGGAAAATGGTAAACAAAAGCTCGCAAATGGGATAAAAACAAAGTAAAAAAGGAAACCATTTGGAAACCTCAGGGTGCCGAACGGTCAACAAAACCGATAACTCAGCTATCAAAATCCAATCAAATAAGCTCCACCATCACCAAGAAATACTAACCTAGTGGATAATTAAAAATTAGAAAACCAAGAATACCCCCATCATAACGAATGCGGCAATTAATATTTCCTGATCATCTAGAGAAAACGCTACATACGCCAAACCACTCAGAATCATAATACTCACCACACCACTGATTCCGTTATAGCCATCGATAATATTTACAGAATTGACTACCCCAGTCACCGCGAAACAAGTCACTACAATTGCAATAATGGGGTAACTGATCATTAAATGATCAATAGCAAACATTTGAAGGCTAGGAGCCAAGCCCCCATAATTACTCCGGCTATTACAGTGGACAATATCGTAAGCAATAACCTAATCGCGATGCTAACTTTTTTATTAGATCTTCGACAAATCCTACGCAGAAAACTGGCAAGGCTGAAAGCGTCAACAAGGCACCAAACACGCTTACAATTTGTTCTCCATAAGCTCTAGAAATTAAACCAGCAGACATCCCCAGAAAAACACCGACACCACCGACACGAGGTACTGATCTCGTATGGACTTTCTGAACACCATCAAGATGCGAATCATTGATTAAATCTATTCGAGGGGCTAGAAATCGCAAGACTACGATATTTATCAATAAGCTAACAGTAAAAGAGACAATTAGTGCAGACATGCTTGATACGAGATTAGCTCTAAAGGTTTTGAAAGCAATTGGTAAAGTTTACCATGCATCGTTACACATTAATAAGCTCACGCGATGATGACTGGGTGATAGTAATCGAGCATTAGAACCACTACAAAAATTATCATTAGCGATGAGGGATGCCCCGAATTTCTTAACTGGCAATGACTCAAAATAAATTACAAGCTAATATATCGTCAGCATCGACGAAACGAATACCACTCAAATAATTTGCATGACACAGAATATCAACTCAATCAACTTTAATAGAGAAATTGGAAATTACGATTCCTCAAGTTTAATCTTGCGTCAAATCGGTTACCGATATATTTCTGCGCTTCATTGGCCGCGCACCCAAAAATGCCTTGGCACCAATTGTGTTATGAATATACCTCAGCCGAATTCTCGCCAAGTGGTCCGATTGACGTAACCGGTATAACTAAGAACTAATCTTAGAATCTTTTTAGAAACGTATGCGACTTCGTAGTCTTCTACTGGCACTATACCAGCCCGAGCACTACTCTCTTGTTGCGCAATTATGATTCGAACTGCGTCAAGTACTCCCTCTTTCCTTAGCCCCGCCATGATGAGAGTGCCAACATCCATACCCTCCGGTCGCTCATGAACATTTCGGATTGTTACAGCGGGTAGGCCTAAAAGAGATGCTTCCTCGGTGATTGTTCCGCTATCTGAAACCACACACAATGAATTCATCTGCAGGCTAATATAGTCGCAGAAGCCGAATGGCTTCATAAACCGGATCCTTCCATCTGAGATCATCCCAGAATAAGTATCCAGTCGCTTTCGGGTTCTTGGGTGGGTCGAAACAATTACAGGTATATCGTACGTTTCCGAGTGAGCTAATAGTCTGCAGCAGATACTTTAGGTTCTCGTCTGATTCTACATTTTCTTCGCGATGAGCACTAAAAACAAAGTAGCGTCTCCGCTCGAGTTGCAACCGCTGGAGCACATCGGACGCCAATATCTTAGGCATGTAATGATCCAATACCTCTCTCATATGGGAACCAGTTTTAATGATTGTCTCGGACCGAATACCTTCCGCCTCTAAATAGCGCCTGGCATGCTCGGTCAAGACCAAGTTAATATCACTGAGGTGGTCTACGATCTTGCGATTAAGTTCTTCCGGTACGCGCTGGTCAAAGCAGCGATTTCCAGCCTCCATGTGAAAAACTGGCACCTTCCGACGTTTTGCAGGGATGATAGAAAGGCACGAGTTAGTGTCTCCGTAGAGCATCAAAGCGTCCGGCCGCTCTGAAGCTAAAACCGCATCGGCTCTTTCAATCACGCGCGCAATAGTTTTAGCTGCAGTATCCCCCATAGCCTCAAAAAAAAAAGGGCTTCCGGATTTCAAGATCTTCAAAAAATAGCTGGTTAAGTTCGTAGTCATGGTTCTGCCCTGTGTGCACAAGAATATGATCAGTATGGCGATCTAACTCAGCAATCACGCGACTCATCTTGATCAGTTCTGGCCTGGTACCTACTATGGTCATAATCTTAAGCATCGAGCTCTCCTTTGATATACTCCAAGCCCAATAACAAAGACTTCACCTCGTCCTTATCCAATCGTTGCGTATTGTGTGAGGTGTAGTCTTCAAACAAGGAGATCTCCTGAATACCCTCGCTAAAGTACTTCGCATAGTTTAGATCGCGGTTATCTGCAGCGATCCGATAGTAACTACCTACATCGGTAACGTGAGCCATCTCCTCACGAGAAATAAGCGACTCATAGAGTTTCTCACCATGTCGCGTACCAATCACCTGGACTGGCCTCTCGGGATGATCAAACAGCTCTTTCAATGCCTGCGCAATATCTGCGACAGTTGAGGCGGGAGATTTTTGAACAAAAATATCACCCTGCTTACCGTGGCTAAATGCATACAAGACCAAGTCCACAGACTCATCCAAAGACATCAGAAACCGGGTCATATCCGGATCGGTAACTGTAAGCGGTCGACCCTCCTTGAGTTGGGAAACGAACAGCGGGATAACGGACCCTCGTGAAGCCATCACGTTGCCATATCGGGTAGCACAGAAAACCGTATCTCCGGGCCGCTGCAAGCGCGACTTGGCCACCATCACTTTTTCAGCCATCGCCTTAGAAATACCCATGGCATTGATTGGATAGACCGCCTTGTCTGTGGATAACACCACCACTCGCTCTGCACCCGCATCATTTGCGGTAGTTAACACGTTATCAGTCCCGATAACATTTGTACGTAACGCCTCCATTGGGTAAAACTCGCAGGATGGAACTTGCTTTAGCGCCGCCGCATGAAACACATAATTTACTCCCTTCATAGCTTGGCGAAGGCTACTTTCATCCCTGACATCACCAATGTAGAACCTTAATTTAGAGTGATTAAGTTCACCGCGTAAGTCATCCTGTTTTTTTCATCTCGACTGAAAATACGAACTTCCGAGATCTCCGTATCCAGGAAACGCTTTAGTACCGCTTTACCGAAAGATCCGGTACCCCCGGTGATCATGATTATCTTTTTGTCGAACAAAGCTTCCTCCCTACCGAAACTCGCGCATTCGCGCAATTAATTCTGTCCATTTAGGGCCGATACCCGGTGGCATGGTGAAATCGAGTCGCGTTTAGCGATCGATTGATCTTCACAACTTCGTCGAGATCAATTTCAAGTCCTTTTTCATGCAAGGTTAATCATCTGTAGCAGATCGTACTTCGAGATAGGCTCAGCCGCCACATGATAAATCCCGTTCAGGTCATTATTGGGGACTACATATTCACGGACTACCCGAGCCAATTCACAAGTAGGCAAGCCAGAGAACACAGCCCTGGAGTAACCGGTTACACGGCCGTTCTGTGACAGGAACCACTCTAGCAATCCGTGACGGCTATTAAGCTCATGCCCAATGATCGAAGTTCTTAATGTGACCGCATGCGGATAGCTAACCTCCCCAAGCAGCTTTGAACGACCGTATAGATCTTCAGCATCTGGTTTATCCAATTCACTATAGTTGCCCCTCTCACCAGAAAAAACGCAGTCGGTACTGATATGTAACAGTCTTGCGGACGCTGACTCGCACAATCTCGCCAATCTGTGCGGCAGCAGCGTTGATAGGGATGCTCTCTAAAGGGTCGTTTACAGACGATAACTGCTTTACCAAGCCAACGCAGTTAATAACCACCTGCGGACGGCTCTGAGCAAACGCAGCCTCCAGTGTGTCGGGTTCGTCCATGTAAACTCCCCTCTAGAAGTTGAACTTTAGGAGCCAATGCTTTTAGCGCAGGATTGGGGGACCGTACCGTACCGAAAACGTTCCAATTTTCCAGACCGCTCATTACTCGTAACATAGCATTACCCAGCATGCCGTTAGCACCGAGTATCAAAATTCTCATCGTTCTCTACCTTGTTGACTCGCTATCTGATTGAAATACCCAATCAGCTCGTCTACCAATTTTTCCTGGGAAAAATTTTTTCAAAATATTTACGTCCCCTCAATCCCATCTCTGCCCTTTCACCTTCAGGGCTCCGGTATAGTGCCTCAACAGCATCTGCAAGACCACGCGCATCCTCTGCGAGTACTGTCAAGCCCGCCCCCCGACTCCCGAACGATATCCGCCCCGGCACCACTCAAGCAAGCAACGATAGGACGCCCCGCTGCTAAATATGCCTGAATCTTGCTTGGAATGGTCAAGCGAAAAATCTCTTTGTCGGCAAGGGTTACAAGCAGAACAGCGGCTCTCGCTAACAAAGCTGGCATGGCCTCAATCGGATAACTACCTGGGAAAATAACGTTATTCAAACCACGCTTTTCTGTCTGGTCGACCAACCAATCACGCCGACTACCATCGCCAATAATAACGAAACGAATTCCCTCGATATTTTTCAGGAGCGCTGCCGCTTCAAGCATCACCTCTAAAGACTGCGCAGCTCCAAGATTTCCGCAAAAACGACAGGAAGTCGCAGTCAAGGAACGAATAAAAAGTTGATTCAGTTGGACTGCCTGGGGCCTCGTTGATAAAAAAGTTCGGGTAGTAAACTATCGGGGTTTTACCCGCGCGCGAGCTGACCTTGGAAATGAACCCCGGCGACTGTACCAGAAGCAAGTCTACTTTTTTGTAGATCCACCCAACGATACGTCCAACAGCTTTCAGCACAAAGGGCAAGTCACTCGGCCGGTCGCGGACAGACTATCAGGCCATAAGTCCTGCACCCATAGAACGGTAGGGCATTTCTTAATCCAACCGAACCAAATTCCTGCTATGGCCTGCAGGGATTGGAGATGGAGCAAAGATAAAAACAATATCAAACTGCCGCTTTCGAAGACTCCATGTGCCAAAAATTAGTGACGAACAAATAAACGACAAATAGTTTAGTAGGAGCTGAAAAGAACTCTTTCCTCTTGGTATCAAGGGTACACGATGGACCTCCACTCCGTTGAAGAATTCACGAGATAAACCCAACTCGGAATCCATCACTGACTATGCCGCTGGGATAGTTGGTTTTCCCGTGAGCACCTCAACCCCAATACCTTTCGCATCCAATGCCGTGACCAGCTCGTTAATACGAAAATTCTCCGGCCAGAAGTATTGACTCAAGACTAGGGCTCTCAATACAACTCCTCACCCCATACACGCTCGTAAAATGCTCGCGCATGGCTAACCTCTAAGGGGGCTGCCGAACCCCAAGAAAACGCTTCACAGCGCGGGCTATCGAGACCGCCGAGCTCGGATCAAATGTTTCATCTGGGTCAAGAATATCTCTCTAAAGTCGAGCTCCGATGCCAGAACAGGTAAATTATTTTGACACGGCGAGAGGTAATCCAAATGACTCAAATTTAGATGGATAAATCAACGCCCCCGACATACTGTAAACGTCTTGCAAACGATTATGTTGGAGAACTCCCAAGGTTTTGGATACTCAAGCCATGCCTATCGACCGCTTGCGATATGCGCGCACATAGCTCCGGGGCTGAATCTAATGAAATGGTCAGAGCAAGCGACGGAAAAACTCCCTCTTGTGCCAACAGTATCCAGGCATCGAGAAGTAACGAATGATTCTTGTGGGGCTCGCCAGATGCAACATACAGAAAGTCGAACTTACGCTCTCCCCTCGTTCTCAACCCTTCGACTGCGGTAGGAATAAACGGTACACAGACCACTGGAACACCAAGTCGGTCCTCAGTCAGTTTCCTCATGGATGGTGTCTGGACGATATAGTCACTAGCATTAAAACGAAACCAATAAAGCCATGCGCGTTCCAACCAAAGTTTCAATTTCATCTTAGGCGAAAACGCGCTCAAGGGTGCTCCATAATCTACGAGATATCGATTCTGCAGGAACACCGAAATCCTTCCGCGCGTTCTAAATAGCGGCGGTAAGTTACCAAAACAAAGTATACGATCATTAGTAGAGGTCATTCTATTGAGCCTGATCTCCGCCGCAAGTCTCGCGGACAATGTCGGCTTTATACTCAAGAAGCGAATGTTCTTTGGCGTATCCTTAGGTAAGCACATTCTGGCATCGACCTGGACTACCACCTCATCAACCGGCGGGACAGATCGAAGTAGAGCCCTCAATAATACCGAACCACCACCATGGTGAATATTGGTTGCATTAATAAACAACCTAGGCATGTGTACCCACCTTTAAGTTCAGATGGCCTTCAGGAAACTTCAGGATTTTGTTGCAAAACTTGAGAGTCTCCTCTCGATGAGTAATCATTAGCACTAAACGATCACACATGTGCTCCGCAATAATCTGCATGACTAGATTTTGCGTTCGAGCATCGAGGGCGCTCGTCGCTTCGTCCAGTATAAGAATTTCTGGATCTCTTAGAAGAGATCTTACGATTGCGACGCGTTGGCGCTCCCCACCAGATAATGCCCCCGCCCCCATATCCAAGCGGTGAGCTCGATGAGACTTGGTTTGAGCTAAATCCCAAACGCAACAACAATTCTTGTGCGTCCAACCGATTATCATTACGATTTTCTAAGCCAAATAAAACATTGTTGACAAGCGTATCGTCTGAAAGATACGGCTCCTGCGGGACGTAACCGACACTTTGCGACCACAAATTACCTCTCGCTCCCGCAGGGGCATTATTAACGAGTACGGAGCCCGAATCAGGTACGATGAAACCCAAAACAATGTTTAAAAAAGTACTTTTCCCAGATCCTGACGCTCCCACAATACCAACGAAGTCACCCCTGACAAACTTAGCTGAAACTTCATCAAAAATCGCCTTGCCATTGAATGAGTGAGATACGCATCGAACCTCTATGCTATCAATCTTTTTGTTGGTTTTCTTTCAAATGATGCTGAAATAGGCACTTGATCGAGAGAGTGGACCGCTGACAATGTACTCTGGATAGCAGCACTCGAGTACTTACAAGCCTGGAAATGCACGACCACCTTATTTGCGGAAGGCATTAGGCGAAAACCTGCAGTCGCGAGTAACGCAGCCTGTACAAAGACATCCAAAGTGCTTTTACCCGTCCATTCCTACGACAAGCATCACTCCTAATGCGAATACAACTGAAACCTCCAAAAAAATCTTGGTAGGACAGCTGCCACCGCATTTGATATCGACACTTTCCTCATAAAATCTACCAAATTGTGAAATTGTCTCTCGATAGATGCCTCGACTGAGTAAAGTCGAATTTCTTTACGCCCACCATATACAGATTGAAGAAGGTCAATGACTTTTTTTTTTCAGTAGCCAACTGCTCTGATCCATAACGCTCGATATCCTTCTGGGTAAGTTGAAATACCAGCACCCCAGATAAAGATAAAAACAAAAAGAGCGGCTGAGAATGCAATAGGGTCTATTAGTATTAATGCGACGCAAACCATCGCAATGGGAGCGCCTCTGAAGTCACGGTGAGAACAGATACAAAAAACCTTGCTTCGACTAAGTTAAGGTCGCTGAGAACTCTGCGAATCCATATGGCCGCCCCCGCCCGATCGGATGCAAAACTTGTGCTTCCTATCCATCTACCAAACAATAATTTTTGTAAAAAAAGACGAGATGAGGTAGAAGTCTTGTAGATATACTTAGAACTGATTAACGAAAATAGAGCCTTAATACAGAGCAATAACAAAGCTAAGAACAGAAGCGATTCAAGAGAAATCGAGTGGATAAACGGAGAGAGATGCTCGAATTGTTGACCTAGAGATTCCAGATCTCCCCAACCCCAGCTTGAAAACACCCAAAAACGCACCCAAGGACAAAATTTCCAGAAGTCCAGATATACTCGCGAAGACGATAGTCCACATAAACCGGCGTCTCAATTTTAAATTCAGAAGCGCGAATATGTCCCAGTATATGTTGTTGAATAATTTTTTAATCCGCATGGATTCAATCTAATCTATCGGAAAGATCGTGGTTCGCTCTAACTAAAGCAGAAACAGAACCATTCGAATTGAAATCGGGAATCAACCCTGAACATGAGTCTTCAGGGTACGCTCAAGTGAGACATACTCCTCTGGCACCCCACAGAAGCCGATCTCATTCGACGATATCAGCTTGTATCCAACGGGCATCCCACGCTCAATAAGTTCATTATACAGTGGCGCTACATACAACTCGGCCTTGCTGCCCCCATGTTTCTCTCGGTATGCATTAAGAGCATTTGCAAAGGTCCGCACATTAGCAAAGTAATACAGCCCATTCGAGCACAGCTCTGAGATACGCTCCTTCTCTACGACACGCGAGGCTCGGCCTGGCTCAACTACGCTCGGCTCAACGAAAGACCAATGCGAACCATCGCCTTTGAAAACCTCAGGTATCCAGCGAGGTTCCCTCGCAGGTCATCTTTAGCAAAGTTGTACAACAATGTGTCAATGTTAAAAATAAACAGCTCCTCATCATCCGGTGCACACCCGAGCGATAGCTCTACAGATTCGGCTTGACCACCAGTCTCACCCGCATGCTCGATAACTTCGAACCGCCGTACGCCCAAATTCCACATACGCCTAATCAAAAAATCCCGATCATCTGAGTCAGCTCGACATAGCAGAACAAAAAGGTCTGTACCGAAGTAACGCCAGAACGAGCCGAGGACATGATCAAATACGATCTCCTCTTTTACACCCAGAGGAAGTTTATATTTTGGTACAGAGTACCCAGCGTTAAAGAATCTACTGGAGCGACCCAGCATTGGAAAAACAAACAATTCAGCTCAACCTCTCAATAAATACGTCAGTGTATAGCCTTATCGCATTCGCGAGCAAAGCCATTTGGCGGTCAACTGAATCTGAGTGAAGTGGCAACATAGCTATAAAAAGGAGTGGAAGAGTTTTTTCGATTTCCTCTACGCTCACCCCCGGCAAGAAGACGTGTCGTTTAAACGCAGCCTGAATTTCGCCCACATCATCCGCACCAAATATTTGAAAAGAAAAAATGTTGACCATCAACAGAAAGCGCGTACTGCCCCGCCAAAATGTGATCGTAAAGCCCCAGGACAGAATGGGCAAGCTTAGCCACGTCATATAACTGACTACCGTAGATCATCCTCTGGCCGTCTTCGTCAACACCACGTGGATCAATCACTTTAATGCCCCGCATCCGCGAGTCATAAAGCATGTTACTAAAGCACAGATCGCCATGAATAAAAGCGGGAACATCCACGAGCGTCGCAAGGTGTCTCGCCGAATCTACCAAGATCTGTCTTAGGCTGGGAACATGCATTCCATTAAGTATCAAGTCAGCGTCTGCATCAAAACCAGTCTGCTGAATAAATTCCTCGAGCCGCCTGCGTCTTCCGAACGAAAAGCGCCTCATTCCTAGCGCCTTTCGTACAACGCAACTGATTCAAAGACCGCGCGGTATCAAGAAAACTGGAGATTTTCATGAAGACACGCTCCCAAAAAATAACCGTGTGGCGTCCAAATACAAATATTTCGTTGAGTGGGATCGCACCTAGATACTCGATTGAATAAAAATAGGCGCCATCCTCAATACCTTCCCCCTAAGTACTGTGGCATAAATTTCCGCATTGGAGCTGGAGTGCGATCGAACCAGTGAGCCTCTGCTTGAATTTTCTGTTTATTACTGCTGAATTTCCTCAGCACATTATGATCAATCTTTAGTCGGTTAAATGCTCTCTCTGTAGTAAAGGAAGAACGCGCTTGGAAGTAGCAAGTTGAATTCGTCAGAATGAAACATCGATCGATATTCAAATGTGAAACTTTCTGCTTGAATGAGTATAGCTTCACAGCACGAAAATAATCCCCATTTTCGTTTCCCAGACAGGTTGCAAAAAAGGCCGGGTCGCGAAACGGAAAAGACACCAGCCCAGACAACGTCCTTTTCTACTCCAAAATCCTCGACGGGTAACTCTGGCTCTAGGTCAGTTTCAAAGAGACCGATCACGTCAGGCTCCTGCGGAATCTCGAGCGGTAAGCAACCACCGAACAAAAACGCCACCTCCCGCCCCTCAGGGCAATGCTTAGACAAAACCTCAGCCAACTCCTCTTCAACACTCGAGAACCCTTTCACTTCTACCGGTTCGACTGCATGCTGACCCATCCATGCGCGTTCTGCATCGGAGACACTAAAATTTTCTGGCAAAGTTATGAGAATCGGGCGGGTTGGGAAAATCGATCGGAAGACCTGTACCTGATAGTTATAAAGGCGGCGGTTAGCCAGAGGAACAAAACTCACCGGAAGATCACCAACCTCTGCTCGTAGACTTTCTCCCACGTACTGTGCCGAGAGGATGACAATCATTTTTCACTGTTGGCGCTAATAGTTCGGGCAGCCTCTTCAGGCGTCATCCGCGCAAACTCGTCAGGCCTAAGTGCCCGATCATCAACATAGAACCCATCTTTTCCACACCATGGCTTCCCGACGACCACCTCATCAAATTCAACCTGATTCCGGCTAAGCCAATCGAGAATCACAGGCACAGTGTGAACATTTATTTTACCGATATTGCCCTCATAAGTTCTCATATTACGGCTCGTAAAAATCACAATCTCGAACCCAAGCGCACGATATTCCCGCAATTTTTCAATAACAGCGCGATTTGGACGAGCGTTCGGATAGTCACCCTTGGCGTAACAAAGCGTGTGGTCAAGATCGATAACAATTCGTTTCATCAGAACCACCCCTCTTAGTCGGATCTATTTGATGTAGCTTAAGAAGCGGCTCAAGCTCAAATCCATACTCCCAAGATTCCATTTACCTTTACCAATGGCAGTTGCAACGTACGGATAAATATCATTATCGAAATGATGTAGTCCTCTTCGCTTACCAGATCGGTATGAAAATGCAGCTCGAAGATCCATTTTTCGAACCACCCTCTGACTGTTGACTTCAAGTTCCCAAATATTGTTATTAGGGTTAGCCCTCAATATATCCATCAGAGTACTACGCCTCCAGAAGCTTGGCTGTATGGAGAACACCCATTTGGACTTCTTGATGTTAAAGCTGTAGAGCGTTGGACATGTCGGCACTGGTTCATACTGGCAGTCGCCTCCTTGATAAGGCGAATATGGTCAAACTTTCCAGAACACATAATCTCGTAGTAATTCAAAAGTTTCTGGTAGTCAGGTTCGGCATATAAAAACATGTCCTCGTGGTCAAAAAATATAAATTCCCAATCTGCGAGCGCCTCTAAGCACGTGAGTAATCTTTGGGGTACGGGCGCTCATCTTCATAAATGAGCGGCTTGATGGCACCGGGCAGTTCTGAGTGAGCGTGGTTAACCGCCACAAAGTGAGGCATCCCAACGGAGAAATAGGTGCGCATTTGAGGAAAATAGAGCTTCCATACATCGGCACAGTCCGCATGTGAGAACGTCAAATGGCAAATCTTTTCATCAAAGAGGTTCATCCACACAACCCTTTCAGTAAAGGTCTCTTTCCATGAGATCAATGGGAGACCTACCAGCGTAATAACCTTGATACCAATCCATCGCCCGACGTAGCCCATCAAAACTGTTATCCCGAGGGGCTGAGAAACGATCGCTGTACTTCCTTACATTTACACTCAAATTTAGATCCTCTTTAACTTTATTTTCTTCATCAATAACTCTTAATTCTGGGTAGTATTCCTTGAATAGTTCAATTACGTCACCAACGCGACTAAAACTGTCGTCTTTTGGCCCAAGGTTCCACGCCTCGCCGCTGGTTATGCCGCCATCGATTGCCTCCATGGCAATACTCGTTATGCCTTTGACAACGTCGCTAACATGCTGAAAGGGGCGTGTGGCGTCCATATATCTGACACGGAAACTCTTGTCGCCTTGCGCCGCATGTATTAGGTCTGGGATCAAACGATTGATAGACCAATCCCCACCTCCAACAACATTACCTAGACGTACGGTCTGGATATTGAGCATTCGGCCAGCTCTGTGCGCGTTGTTATATGCCTTGGCTATGAGCTCTGAGTTAGACTTGGACACGCTGTAAATATCACCACCGCCAAGTGGGTCGGTCTCGGAAAACGGCCTTCCATCACCCAGGTTTTCATATACCTTATCACTCGTAATACAAACCGCTGCCTTTACACTTTCAGTCAGTCTTGCGGCCTCTAATACGGCGAGTGTCCCTAGCGCGTTAGAGCGATAAGTCAGAAACGGCTGCTTGAACGCTCTTGGGACTATAGCTTGACCGGCTAGGTGCACAATTAATTCAGGCTGGATCTGCGCGACCCAATCTTGCCAATTTGCGAGGTCGGATACGTCGCAGTCTCGCTCTTCAGAAACCATCGTATTTAAACCGGCAATGTCATAAACGCGCTCACCATAGGAACTACGGTTATCTAATCCATATACGCTCCACCCTTTACGCCAAAATAATAAACGCTCCAAGCGCCGATGAAGCCCATGTGACCGGTCACCAAAACACGCTTTTTCTGCTTCATAATTACCAACTTTCAATTAATCAAGAAATTTTTACGTTTATCCGATTAAGCAATGAAAAGCCAAAGATTTAACCAATACTTGATCTGCCAAAGGGCTGTCTCTACCTGAGTGCGATCCGAGAAAGCATTATCTTAAAAAGAAATTTAAGGTGCGAGAGCAACTCAACAAATAATTGACCTTTCTCAGAATTCCAGTTTGTATTTGCGAAAAAAGACCTAAACACATCAAATCTAGACTTAAACCTTACACTATCCTCGCAATTGGTATCGTCCTTTAGACGAAGATAATATTTGTGATACGCGTGAAGATTAGAAACCTCCCAATCCGGATATTTCATTAATGGGAAACGCCGATTCTTCTTGAATATTTCATTTGAGTACTGACGAAAATCGTAAATAGAATGTAGCGGAAATTCCCTAGAAAAAGGCCACCCTCGGTCATCAATCTAAAATACTCTGAGTTGATCGAAGTAATATCTGATACGTATCGATCAGCAATCGAGGAATAATATTTAAGCCCGGCCAAGTTCATATAAAACCACATGTCTGGAAATCCACAATTTAATTGCGCAAAACATGGGAGTATAAATTTGGGATCAGAACCAGATGTTGCCAAAAAAGCTGGTCATCTCTATCCAAAAAGTCGGATGCCTCACGAGAAAAACCACCTCTGGTTGAAATGTCGTAGCGCGTTAGTAGAATTACATCATAAGTAACCGCTGTTTTTTCAATAAAGGTTAGAGCGAGCTCCGCTATATCGCTCCGCGATTGTAGCTGGCTCGCAACACGTATAGACGACGATACAAGATTATTTTCTTGCCCCTGAGTCCGGTAGTATTCGGTACGGCGATTCATCCTTTCATTTTCATATGAATCCAGAGATTCCGAAATTTCAGCACGGAATTTTTCCTGAGAAAATGACTTGTAAATTAATGGTTCGTAGGTGTCCCGAATATGTTCCTCACCCACGTCATCCCAGGTGGTACAGATATAGTCCACTGAATACCCAGTCAATAGTTTCTTTAAATACTTTGCACCCGCGTAAAAAGCATCGAAAGAAGAGGTATCAGGCGTACCATGATCTTGAGAATTTCCCCAAGGAGATCTCGCACAAGGATAACCAGACAATAAAACTAAAATACGAGACATTGCTGCGCCCTCTTGATACATCCTCTAAAGAATCGAGTCAGAAAAATTGGAAAATTCTGGCTAACGCATTTACAACATGAACTTCATAACGCGACCGGCCCTGACGAAACCCGTAGCATCGTAAAATTGTTCGGCCGAATGCGCGGCCTCCAGAGTAACCTTGAAACAACCTCTAGCTTTTGCAAACCCTAACAGAGCATCCAAAATAATCTTACCTACTCCACGTCTTCGAAGGGCGCCGCCACAACAAAATCTTCGACTATCCCCGAGCCCTCTCCCCGCAAGCGGTTCATTACAAAAACCGACCCAAAACCAATCACAGAACCATCGAAAATGGCTACACAAGCATAACAATTCTCTCGAGCTACAAATTCTTCGGCTAACGCTAAGATTGTATCTGTTGCCGGCCGATACTCACTGACGTCTTGCAGCAGATCGATCACCACACCGACATCTTTCGGCTCGAATGCACGTATCTTTACCAATTTATTCACCGGTAAGTAACGCTCTTTAGATAAGAAACAATACGCTCTGCCGCACGGCCGTCCCCATATGGATTGACGGCTTGAGCCATTGCATCATAAGCCACCCGATCACTGATCAGAGCCTGTGTCTCGTAAATCACCTTCAGCGGATCCGTCGTCACGAGCTTTGCGGTTCCAGCCTGGATCGCCTCGGGCCTTTCGCTTGTATCCCGCATAACGAGCACCGGCTTACCAAGGGCTGGCGCCTCCTCCTGAATGCCACCGCTATCTGTTAACACAAGAAAACACTTACTCATTAACCAAGCAAAATCCGCGTAGTCCTGGGGCGACGTGAGAACCACGTTCGGCATATCAGCGAGCTTTTGCTCGACTACGTCTTTAACCTTTGGATTCAAGTGGACAGGATATACAAAATAAAGGTCAGGGTTTGCCTTAGCTAGCTCGCGAATACTAAAACAAATGTTTTCAAGTCCGGCGCCGAAGTTCTCGCGACGATGTGCGGTGATAAGAACAAAGCGACGCGACGTAAAATCGAAGCCAACTTGCTGAGCTAAGCGATTGCACATTTTAGAGCGCTCACGGGGAGATTGCTCTAAACGTTGGATCGTCAAAAGCAGGGCGTCGATAACCGTATTCCCCGTAACAATGATGCACCCGATCAATACCCTCCCGCTCCAAGTTGGTGCGTGCCAACGTCGTGGGAGCAAAATGAAACTTGGTCGCTATCGCAACCGCCCGCCGGTTAAACTCCTCAGGGAAAGGTGACAAAAGGTTCCCGGTTCGTAAACCAGCCTCAACATGCCCCACATCGATCCCAGAATATAGAGCCGCCACAGCCCCCGCCATTGCCGAGGTTGTGTCTCCGTGAACCAAGACCAAATCGGGCCTTGAAAGCTCGAAGTGAGCATCAAGTGCTTCCAGTAATCTACTAGTGAGCCCGGAGAGCGATTGGTCCGGTTTCATCACTTCTAAAGCGACATCAGGTTTTAGATCAAAGGAAGACAGCGCTCCATCGAGCATAGTAGCGTGCTGGCCTGTACTACATATCGTTACCTCAAAATTAACCCGCGAAGAACGTAACGCCTTTACGACCGGCGCCATCTTAATAGCCTCGGGTCGGGTTCCAATTACAACGCAGATTTTTTCAAATTCTTTCCAACCTCAAATATGGATATTCTTTTTCGCTAACTTTCTCTGGAGCGCACGACCTAAATTCCCCAAAACAGGATATTTAGAAGCTAGATACTTGACAAAACGGATGCGGTTAACACCTGGGCCAACCACCAATCCAACCGTAGCCGTGTGCGCCATATCCTTGTGTAACCTAAATCCGTTGGACGTACAACGGCGGAGCGCCTCATCGAATTTTCGCAGGGCATCACACCCCTGGGAAACAGCCTCTTTGGCGGTGCCTAGTTTCATCGCCAAATTAGGATCGCTTCCCCAAATGGAGAGGTCTGAATTAGGATGTGGTGGAACAATAGTGCGAATACCTAAGTATTTCTGAAGCATAAACGAAAAATGCATATCCTCACCCACCAACCTGGAGGTAGAAAGCTTTGGTAATTCACGCCAAAAAGTAGCCAGCCATTCGCGCTTAAAGAACCAGGCATGTCCTACGATGTCAACGACCTCGGCCTTTTCATTTGGAGCATCCCAGCCAAACGAAATAAACGGATGGTAGCGGGACGAGCTCAAAAATCGTAATCCTCTCGCACCAAGTAGGGCTGGCTCTACTGCCATCTGCCGTAAACAGCTCTCGAAGAAGCGTGGCGCCGGGAAGGTATCGTCATCTAAGACGCATACATACTCTGTCTCAGCGTTTACCGCATAGGCAAAGCGAGACCAAACGCCTAGATTATTCGAATTATTGGCGACCATCACCTTATCGCCAAATTCGCTAAGATCCAGCGCCTCGCCATTGTTCCAAACGAGGACTTTGTCCACAGCGCACGATTGCGATAAAACACTTTCGATCTGCTGGGTTAGGTATTGCTGTCGTTTAAAGGCGTTCAAGATAACCGTGATCATATTGTCACCATTGAAGTTGATATTCCCGACGAATACGATAGCGCCAGGCAGCAAATTTTTTAAAAAGTGTTCGGGTGTCCAAGAGTTTATGGTAGGCGCGCGTACCCATTGGAAGACCCATGAGATCATTCAGCACAGTGCCTACATCGAGAAATGTAATATCTGGGCGAATGGTTCGCAAGCGATAACCCAGCACATTAGAAAGCGACGACGCTGATGAAAGTACCAACGCGCGCTTTGGAGCGCCCTCTAATGTCCGCTGAACCAAATCAAGTGTTTCTCGGTAAGACGAAAAGAAGTCATCCGGAATCTCGACAAGCCGCCCTTTATCCAAGTAACCGCTCAATGTACAGCGCCAGTTACCTACCACGATTAGGTCCTTGAATGAAGCCACCAGAGTTGGGAAAAAGTGCATGCGGGCGCGAAGAAAATTTGAGTTAAGAAATAAATCTGAGAACGTCATTTGTTGGGAGTAGCCACCGTTAAGACGCAGCATGAATTCGCGGTCAGCAATAGCATTATTATGCCTGGTAGGAATTCCCTTAAAGAAGCCTGGCTCAGAAAAAATCGCTGAGGAAAGTAGATCGCGCCGTACATCTTTACTTGAATCAGGATCAAACCGCTTTTGGTCAATGTCGGAAAACTTATTCGAGAAACGCCTGCCACGAAATTCCGTAGTTCCTCCTCCGATAACTAACTTACGATTTCGCAAGATCTCGATCTCTCCATCACTAAATCGAATGAAAGTAAACGGTAAACGGTCATTTAATAAGCGCTCGAACCGATCGAGCTCTCCAGGACCAGTCGGCTCTACTCGCAAGGCTGCCGCCCCAGACATAGGCTCAGTTTCGATTTTCAAAATAAACTCTCTCGATGAGCCACAGCCGGAAATTCAAGCATAATCCGGTCAGCACTTTCGGTAATCTCCTGTAGCTCCGGATCTAATACATCTAGAAGAGCTCGAAAAGCTTTCGCGTTTCCCGCTCTAACCGCAATGATAAAGCTGCCCCAAAACTCACTAACTCGAGGCCCGGAAAATCTGGACAGGGTGCACCGACGCCAGTCCTCGCAAACCCGATATAACCAACATCACTACATGATAAGTACTTGGTCAACGCATTCAAATAGAACCAGTCCCTGCAAGCAAGAAACCTATCAACCGTCGGTACGGTTAACAGAGGCGATAATTCGCCACTCCGGACTAACTCGATATCAAGCGCAGCAGCCATAAGGTCACGAGGAGTGCCGCCCTCGGGATAAATTGTCGAAACGCAACTTCCTCCTCGACCGTCAGGAATGTACTGGCGTACCTTCCCTCCGCCCATCTGATAAACGGCAGAAAGCGGCATAGGGGATAGGGCTATTAGCTGCGCCACAATAGAGTCGTCGACCTCATGAAAAAGCAAAACTAATGGAGTCGGATTAATCAACTGACCTGATTGAGCTGAAACATCGAAGTCTTCTCTTGTGAGGAAGCGGACGCGATCTCGAAGCCCCTCTGAATAAATAAAATACTTCAAGATGGCACGGATGTTTATAGCTCGAGACCTAGGAAAAACCGTCGATTTCTTACCTAATCCCGGTACGAAAGAGTTCTCAGCTGTGATGGGTGGTCGCTCAAAAAAATACTGCACTGGTGCTGCAAATCTTCGTAGAATTCTATGGGAAAGCGTATTTCCTGTCGCTCGATGAAGAATTGCTTGAGAAAACTCAACACTAATTTTTGAAAGTACTGCACAAAAGGTTTTGCCCGCCAAACCTCAAAGTAACTCTTAACCCGTGCCCGCGGCCACCCGTCCCTCGAGAATAGATTGAGATAACCATTTCTTCCAGCAAGTGCATCCAACACAAAAGCTTCAAATCGACCAAATTTACGTGCTTCAGGCCATGGGGCCAGCACCCACGCGTCAGCATAACCCTCATCTACATCGGGGAGATATGGCAAGTACAAGTATCCATTCGGTAAAGATTCATCGAAGATAAACTTACTAAGCTGCGTACTACCAGTTTGGCCTAAATCCCAATATGTCACGAGCACTTGCCCACCTTTTAATGGCAACCCGTCCATCAATTCGGCCGCTCGCGATCGTGAGCGAGCATTTGCGAGCACCGACTGGACGGAAGCACTCTTCCAAGTATACTGCTGGCGATCTGACTTCCTCTTAAAACGTTCGCGCGGTTCGATCTGGCTTATTACTTCTGGATAAAAACAACCTTCATGCTCATGACACTCTATTAGCGGCGCATACACTTTGCGAACCAAGTGTGCTAGTTCCGGATTCCAACTGTGAGCGATAATTTGTCGCAACGGCTTGTCTTTCGGTAGCTTTCTTTGTAGCTCAATAAATCCGTTCCAGAAAGGCCGCATGTCGGCCATTTGTGGTTCGCACAAGTGTCCTGAGAGAACGAGAGTAAACTCATCAACCGCCATCAACGCCATCCAGGACTTGCAAGAATTGTCGAGATTTATCTATATTAGTGGTGCTCGCGGCCTTCGAAACCAACCCTTGAATAGCCCCGAGATCCGAAAGGGAGGAGCGAAGCGTTTGCTTGATTGATGTAAAGCTATCAGCCTTCGCTGCGTAACCACCAGCAGATTCGATTATTTCCTGTAACTCATCATTTTTGAGCAAACCAAATATCGGTAGTCCTATATTCATATAGTCGTAAGTCTTATAGGGAATTGTCTCCTGGCTACGATCATCAGCATGCTGGACCAGCATAAGGACCGATGCTTTACGAGCACGTACGATCGCGGTGCAGCGGGCTAGCGCCTCGAGTGAATGAAAATCCGGGCGCGTAAGGTAGCTTGTTGCCGTTTCACAATATACCGCGCCTAAGTTCACGACGCGGACGGCTTCAGCAGGTCGGAATCCCTCTTTCCGCAAGGCATCCAACGCATCGAAAAAAAGATCTAAATTTCTTGACCCGTAAAGAGTTCCCAAATGAAAGAATTCGAACGTGTCTCCCGTTATGCGCTCGTCTTTTGAAACCTGAGGTAAAAACCTCCAAGATCCTGGATACACCCCGATAATCTGGCTTGCATTTTTTGATTACGCTCACGCGCCAAGCGCGCTGCCTCCCTCGTTACATAGACGGCCCGGTACGAGTGGCTCGTGAGCCAGGCTTCAATACAAGAAGCGATACGCCGGGTCATACTCGACCGAGTCATAGCGACGCCAAGTATAGGATCCTGAACTCGCAGAATAAGCGGCCTCTGGTTAAGCGGGCGATTGCACAGCCAACAACAAGAGCGGCCGTCGGTCCACCTGTACAGAAAACGTCCATCACACCATGACGAAGCTTAAGCCACAAACCCACGGGGAGTGCGGTGATTATCCAGGACCAGCGCCCCGCACTGATACCCCTCGTCACTGCACGTAGAATCCAATCAATAATGCTGCCGAACAAAAAAGCGAAGGGCATGAAGAGGTATATACCCGGCGGCACTCTATCTCCCTCGGACTTCAATTCCTTGATCTCTTCTTTGAAATCATTCCATGACAAAGAAGGGACCCTAAAGTATCGAACGTGCGTCCCATTTGTGACATGACTTCCCATCCCAGTCAGTACAAAAGTTTTTCGCCCAACATCATCCAGGACGCGAAGCTTGTCGTCAGCCCACTCGGCAGGGCAATTTCCGCGAATACCAGTGAAAAAACTGATAAATAACAGTGGTCTCAAAGAAGACCGGTCAGAATTCAACAAAACCCCCAAACCTCAACTTACAGAACATATCATTCGATCTTTTTTCCACTGGCAAGGAGCAGAGCACGTCTTAAAGTGTCAATTACACGCATCTGATCTAACTCACCCAGCCCTATCCATAACGGTAACCGAATAATCTTCTGTGAAAGATAATCTGTATTCGTTAACTCTCCACAACTCCGTCCGTACTCCTGACCCCCAGGAGAAGAATGCAGGGGGACATAATGGAAAAGCGCGTGCACTCCGTTTCGCGTCATCTCTCGAAGGACTCGTGTACGATCGAGTGAGCCTTGTAAAATTATGAAAAACATGTGGGCATTATGATCGCAATGAGCCGGAATTCGGGGACGGCGCAAGAGCCCCTCTAGCTCGAGGGACTCCGTAAGGTGATTGTATCGATCCCAAATCTGGCGACGTTGCTTTGTAATGTTATCGGCATGCTCAAGTTGCGCAAATAGGAACGCAGCAGTTAACTCGCCCGGCAAAAAAGAGGATCCAACGCTCTGCCAAGTATATTTATCCACCTCACCTCGGAAGAAACGACTGCGATCCGTGCCCTTCTCCCTAATAATTTCAGCCCCGCTGGCATACTCCTTGCGATTGACTAAGATCGCCCCTCCCTCTCCACTTATAATATTTTTTGTTTCATGAAAACTAAACGCACCCAAGTCGCCGATCGCCCCAAGTGGCACTCCCTTATAACTCGCCATCACTCCTTGTGCCGCATCCTCTATCACCTTAACTGAGTGTCTTCCCGCAATACTGATTATAGAGTCCATCTCACACCCTACGCCCGCGTAGTGGACGGGAACAATGGCTTTAGTTTTTTCAGTTATGGCAGACTCGATCTTCGTTTCATCAATATTCAACGTATCCTCTCGGATGTCAACGAATACGGGAACGCCGCCACGCAAAACAAATGCATTTGCAGTTGAGACAAACGTGTACGAGGGCATTATGACTTCGTCGCCGGGCTGAATATCGATAAGAAGCGCAGCCATCTCCAGAGCTGCCGTACACGAGTGGGTTAGCAAAGCTTTTCGAGAACCCACATTTAACTCTAGCCATTGGTGACACCGGTCAGAAAACCATCCGTCACCGGCGAGCATATTCCGCTCCTTAGCATCCCGGATATATTCAATCTCCAATCCGGTCATGTATGGTCGATTAAAGGGAATTTGGTTCACAGCAATATTTGAAAAATGTGGAAGTGTAGGTTCCGCTGACTTTTCCAGCAACGATAAAGGAAGATTTTAAACGTCTGATACCGAGCAACAATAAGAACATAAAACTAAAAAGCTCTTAAACAAAGTGAAAATATTTTTCTTATACCCCGTGGACAACCAAAATTACCAACCCTAAAACGCTATTTTTGTTCCGACAATATACCACCTTGCCCAATTAGGACACGGCCAGGGTGCATCTAACATTAGTGTATTATTTTTTTCTGTTACGATCAGACGACTAAAAACTAGGAAGTAGAATCTTGATCGTTGCGATTCTATTTTTTCCACTTGGCCCCAGTAATATTAGGAATTCTGATTGATTAGAGTTAATTGAGAATTAGTGTTACCGATTCAATGAAATCAAATCACGACTTAATAAATGAAAACCAGATAAGGGAAGAGTAAGGCATGGTTGACGTGAGCCCTATTGTGCTTTGTGGTGGAGCTGGAAGTCGGCTATGGCCTCTGTCTCGCGCTGGTTTCCCTAAACAGTTTCTTTGTCTGACTGATGACCAAAGTCTATTTCAGCACGCTATTCAACGCCTCACCGAACTCGACGACAGTTACATCTCAGTCTCAACACCTATTATCGTTACAAACGAAGAGCACCGTTTCATCGCCTTGGAACAATTACGGGAAACCGTTAGCGGCATTGGAACTGTAATACTTGAGCCCTTTGGGCGTAATACGGCGCCAGCGCTCACCCTGGCCGCTATGGCAGCCCAAGAGAGCAAGGTAGTGACCCTGTTCTAGTAGTTACTCCAGCCGACCATATCTTTACCGACCAACCTACTTTCACAGCGACTGTCCGGCAAGCTATTCTTGAAGCTGCTAATGGCGCAATTGTTGTTCTTGGTGTTACTCCGGATCGCCCAGAAACTGGTTTCGGCTATATCAAAAGAGTTTGGAGGCGGATACCATCTCCCAGGTCTCAAGTTTTTCATTGAATGTTTTGTCGAGAAGCCAGACCTTGCTTCGGCTCAGCGTTACGTCAGAGAAGGCGGTTACTACTGGAACTCCGGTATTTTTGTGCTTAAGGCATCCGTATGGATAGCTGCTCTGGAACACTTTCGACCAGACGTTGCATTGCCATCAAAGGCGGCCTGGACCCAGAATAGCCGAGATAAACACTTTGTTCGACCTGGAAAGGTGGAGTTTAGTAATGTTCCTGCTGTATCTATTGACTATGCCGTAATGGAGCGCTGCCCGGGAAGCAAATTTGAAATAAAGATGATTCCATTGGATGCTGGTTGGTCCGATCTGGGCGCATGGAACGCAGTGTGGCAGTCCCTGACCAAGGACGCATCCGATAACGTTCGCCGCGGCGACGTTCTCGTACAAGATAGTCGCTCTAACCTGATTTATGCTACCAGTCGCTTGGTTAGTCTTGTTGGTGTAGAAAATTTGGTTGTTATCGAAACCTCCGATGCAGTACTTGTGGCAGATCTATCCAGCAGCCAGGGCGTCAAAGATATTGTGGCCAAACTCGAGGCCGGAGATCGTGAAGAACATATCCAAAATCGTAAAACACATCGGCCATGGGGATGGTATGACACCGTCGATGTTGGTCAAAATTTTAAGGTCAAACGCATCCGAGTAAATCCCAATGCCAGCCTGAGCTTACAAAAACATCAGCACCGCGCCGAGCACTGGATTGTTGTCCGAGGACTAGCCGAGATTACGCGTGGAAACGAGACTTTTAAGCTTTCAGAAAACCAATCCACTTATATCTCTGCTGGCGAAACCCACCGCCTCAAAAACCCCACCTCTGCTACTCTTGAGATTATTGAGGTCCAGTCTGGAACTTACCTGGGCGAGGATGATATCGTCAGGCTCGATGACTCGTTCGCGAGAGTCAATTGATTGACTCTCCATCTTGACGCCTGAGGCGTATCGTTTTATCAGCATTACTTCGTCGTACCGAGAATGATTCGCCGCCTTGGATTTAGATAACCAAGCGCACGGCCAAAAAATATGGGGATACACACCGTAGTATTAGGAAAATACAAATACCTTGGTTAGTTAAAACCCAGACCACCATGAGAGAATCCTGGGGCCGTGGTGGCCAAGGGCGGAATCGAACCACCGACACGAGGATTTTCAGTCCTCTGCTCTACCAACTGAGCTACTTGGCCAAGTTTCAAATTTCATCACGGAATAGACACTATTATACGGCACTAAAATCAGGAGCGCTCGCGTAAAAAAATTTGATTGATTTTTGATAAGAGTTATTAGAGCGCTAAAGACAAACGACAATCGAGTGGCAAAATAAAAAACCAAGATACACAGGAAAATCGAGACTAACTTCAAATTTACACTGGCTTCTGAGACATAACTCGCAAATATTAAAACCAAAATCATCGCATAGAACGTAGCAAACATTTTCAGATTTAGGATCTGAACTCCAAACGACCCGATAAGCAATGTAAGCCGCAGAGAAAAAATCCAAAATATTTTGAGCACGCTAAATTTTGTTTGGATTTCCAAAAATGAGAAATAAAAATAAAAAATGGATATACAAAAAGAACGAGTAAGTTAATGGCTCCAAAAATCAAACCCTTTCCTACCAATTGGCCAGTGAATTCGGTGTGCGATCCAGCTAACGCTTTGACCTTTAAAACCTCTTCTTTCTCTACAAAATTCCGAGAACAGAAGGCCCCCTCCAAACTTTCAGGAGTTTCCATCTCTCCACCCCAAAATTGGTCGAGAAATAATCATGTCTAAATCTAGACTCAAAAGTGACATTCGCATCCCGACCGAGGTTACTTCCCACCCTCGAGAAACTCGGACACCATATTATTGGTACGTCGATTAACCGTCTCATCAAACTCGTATGTAGCAATGGAGGAACTCACAAAAAGTATTACGACAGCGACTCTTTGGAGTGCGGTTCTTGGAACAGTTGATACCCAGATCAAACATACGAGCAAAAAACCAACCCAACTACTTCTGGATTCAGTTCTCACCAAAACAAAACCAGAAATAACAAGTAGCAGTAAATAAGCACTTAATTTGAAGAATTTATTTTTACCCTTAAAATCGAACCCTAGCGCCAGACCAAAAATCCCGGCGAAATATATGGAAAATGTAATTGGGTCACCGAAAGACATACACCACCTGCCGCCCCACTTTGTCACTACGTCCCCTTGATTTAAAAAAGGTGAGAATCTAACTATCAAGAAGATAAAGGTAATAGGTATGCTGAGTAATGCGCCATAACTGAACAGACGCATAAGTCTAGATACATCCATACGAGACAACAAAACAAAAATGGCAGCCGCGATCAAAAACCTGGATGGGCCGTCAAGACTTGAGGCGACGAGATCCCCTCTTAAGGATAGAACAAGGACTTGCGAAACAAAAGGAGACATCAAACACGCCAGGCATATAAAAAATTTTTGGCTCCGGTCTCTAAAATAATAACTAATATCCTTCGATACAAACCATAGCGATATAAAAAATAGAATAAACGATATGGTGTTAAACCAGCCTTTAATCGTGAGAAAAAAATGGGCAACAGGAAAACTAACAGCGCAACTACTTCTACATTATTTGCGTAACGTCTCAGGTGGTTCATTTGATTTATCAGCAAAGTCGATGAAAAGGAGGTTATCACTTTTAGCAAGATTCCAAAAAATCCCGCTGATTAAGCGGGATTTTTACTCGACAATATCTCCGGTTGCCTTAGTGTCCAGAGGCGGCTCCGGCACCTCGGGGCACTCGGATATCTTCAACCAAATGTTGGATGTGATCGGGTGGTGCGGCAGTAACTTTCGATACTAACCAAGCCGACACAAAGTTAAGTATTGCGCCGACCGCACCATAAGCCTCTGGCTGTATGCCAAACAACCAATTGTCTGGCGTGTTCGCAAAATTCTCTGTGCCGGGGACAAAGAACCAGCCTTTGAACATGAAGATATAGACAAGCGTACTGGACAAACCGACAATCATCCCTACGATCGCTCCAGCGCTGTTCATCTTCTTATTGAAAATACCCATCATCAACGCTGGGAAAATCGATGAGGCCGCCAGTCCAAACGCCAGCGCCACAACCTGAGCCGCGAATCCCGGGGGATTCAACCCCAAGTAACCCGCAACACCAATTGCTGCAGCCATCGCTACTCGGGCCGAGAGTAACTCCTGCTTATCAGATATATTCGGCTTGAAAACACCCTTCAGCAAATCGTGCGAAACAGCCGAGGAAATCGCCATCAGGAGACCAGCCGCGGTTGAAAGTGCGGCGGCCAAACCTCCTTCAACGACAAGCGCTATCACCCAATTTGGAAGATTAGCGATTTCCGGGTTGGCAAGAACCATGATATCTCTATCAATCTTGACCATCTCATTTCCTGACCAACCATACTCAACCGCTTTTGGAGCAAAGGTCTCATTTTTATCGTTGTAATACTGAATACGCCCATCGCCATTCTTGTCTTCAAACTGAAGTAGGCCTGTGTTTTCCCAGTTTTTAAACCAATAAGGTCTTTCCTCATACACAAGGTTTCCATCTGCAGAACCAATGTCGCCCGGCTGCATAGTGTTAATGAGGTTAAAGAATGACATCGCACCCACGGCAGGCGCCGTCGTGTAAAGAATTGCTATAAACACGAGAGCCCACCCAGCCGATGATCGAGCATCTTTAACTTTGGGTACCGTGAAAAACCGAACAATCACGTGAGGCAATCCAGCGGTGCCGATCATCAACGATAGGGTCAGCGCCACCATGTTCAAAGTCGTACCTTTTTTAACCGTATATTCCGCAAAAACCAAGATTGACCAAAACCTGATCTAGTTTCGCGAGTAACGGAGTACCATCACTCACACTTCCACCTAAACCAAGCTGCGGAATCGGGTTACCCGTGATTTGTAATGAAATGAAAATCGCTGGTACCGTGTAAGCAAATATCAGAACGCAGTACTGCGCAATCTGCGTGTACGTAATGCCCTTCATACCTCCGAGGACCGCATAGATGAAAACAACACCCATACCAATAAAGAGCCCGGTGTTATAGCTCACGTTTAAGAATCCGAGAACGCAACACCAACACCCTTCATCTGCCCGATAACATAAGTTATCGAGGCCACAATCAGACAAAGCACAGCAACTATACGAGCGGTTTTGGAGTAATACCGATCTCCGATAAATTCGGGAACAGTAAATTTTCCAAACTTTCGAAGGTAAGGCGCTAACAAAAGGGCGAGCAATACGTATCCGCCAGTCCAACCCATCAAGTAAACAGAGGCGTCGTAACCGTTAAACGCTATGAGACCGGCCATTGATATAAAGGATGCCGCCGACATCCAATCGGCTGCCGTAGCCATCCCATTAAGTACAGGATTAACACCCTTACCGGCTACGTAAAACTCGTTGGTATTCCCCGCTCGAGCAACAATTGCAATCACTATGTACAAGAGGAACGTCGCACCAACGATTATCCAAGTCATCAACTCTAAATTATCCATGTTCGCCGCTCCTATTTTTCGTCAACATCGAACTCGCGGTCCAACGCATTCATTCGACGAACGTAGTAATAGATGATTATTAGGAATATATAAATCGAGCCTTGCTGCGCAAACCAAAAGCCGAGCTTATAACCGCCCAGCGAGATCGCATTCAACTCCTCGAACAAAATTATTCCAAACAGGTAGGAACACACGAACCAAACCACCATACACTTCAAGAGCAAATTGACGTTTTGACGCCAATAATCCTGAGCACTCCTCATACAAATACCCCCTTTTGCTGAGTTTTACTTATAGTTCTGCGCCGATAATAGCACTCCTGAGCGATTAGGATCTAATGTTGCAAAAAAAAACGCCAGGCGATATGCCCGGCGTTTTTTGTCTAAGTAAGACGTAGAGGAATTTACATTCCCATACCGCCCATACCGCCCATACCGCCCATACCGCCCATGTCAGGCATTCCGCCACCAGCAGCAGACTCCTCTTTGGGAGCCTCGGCTACCATCGCATCGGTTGTCAGAATCAAACCAGCAACAGATGCAGCGTTTTGAAGCGCAGAACGGGTTACTTTAGTCGGGTCCAGCACGCCCATCTCAACCATGTCACCATAGTCTCCAGTTGCAGCATTGTAGCCATAGTTGCCTTTGCCCTCTGCTACTTTGTTGAGAACAACTGAGGCCTCATCACCCGCATTCTTCGCGATCATACGGAGGGGCTCCTCAAGCGCACGGGCAACAATTTTGATGCCTGCGTCTTGGTCGGGATTGTCACCCTTCAGATTAGAAATACCGACTCGCGCACGAACCAGCGCAGTACCACCACCAGCAACAATACCTTCCTCAACCGCTGCTCTAGTTGCGTGAAGCGCATCCTCTACGCGAGCCTTCTTCTCTTTCATTTCAACTTCAGTCGCAGCACCAACCTTGACTAGCGCAACACCGCCAGCAAGCTTAGCAACGCGCTCTTGGAGCTTTTCACGATCGTAGTCACTGGTAGACTCTTCGATTTGCTGACGGATAGCCTTCACACGACCTTCGATGTTGCCCTGATCTCCAGCTCCATCAATAACGGTCGTCTCTTCTTTACCAATTTCAACTTTCTTAGCCTGTCCGAGATCATCCAAAGAGGCTTTCTCTAGACTCAAGCCAACCTCTTCTGAGATCACCGTACCACCGGTGAGAATGGCAATATCCTCTAACATTGCCTTACGGCGATCACCAAATCCAGGAGCCTTGACCGCCGCAACCTTGAGAATTCCTCGGATATTGTTTACAACCAAGGTAGCTAGTGCTTCGCCCTCAACATCTTCAGCGATAATCAATAATGGACGCCCAGCTTTGGACACTTGCTCGAGTACAGGCAATAAATCTCGAATATTTGAGACCTTCTTGTCGTGCAACAACACGTAAGGGTTCTCAAGAATCGACATTTGCTTGTCAGGGTTATTAATGAAGTATGGGGATAGGTATCCACGGTCAAACTGCATGCCCTCAACAACCTCAAGCTCACTTTGCAGGCCTGAGCCATCTTCTACTGTGATTACACCCTCTTTTCCAACTTTGTCCATTGCATCGGCAATAATCTGACCAATTTCTCCGTCAGAGTTCGCAGAGATTGATCCGACTTGGGCGATCTCTTTACTAGTTGTGCAAGGCTTTGAATTCTTTTTGAGCTCTTCGACTACAGCGGTTACTGCTTTGTCGATACCTCTCTTAAGATCCATTGGGTTCATTCCAGAGGCCACGAACTTCATTCCCTCGTGAACGATCTGCTGAGCAAGCACGGTAGCGGTAGTCGTTCCATCACCAGCAACATCAGAGGTCTTCGATGCAACCTCCTTGACCATTTGAGCGCCCATGTTCTCGAACTTATCTTTTAGCTCGATTTCTTTAGCAACCGATACACCGTCTTTAGTGATAGTCGGCGCACCAAAACTTCTTTCTAAAACCACGTTACGACCCTTCGGCCCCAAGGTTACTTTTACTGCATCAGCAAGGACGTTTACGCCCTGCACAATTCGCGCTCTAGCGGCGTCGCGGAATTTAACTTCTTTAGCTGCCATCTTTGTTAGCTCCTAAAATAATTTTTCTAAATGATTCTGTTAACCCTGGGCTTACTCAACAACACCCATGATGTCCTCTTCGCGCATGACGAGGAGCTCCTCGCCGTCAACCTTCACGGTCTGACCGGAGTACTTGCCAAACAGAACCTTGTCACCAGCCTTAACATCAAGCGCGCGTACGGTGCCATCTTCTAGAACTTTTCCGTTACCAGTTGCTATTACCTCTCCAGTGTCAGGCTTTTCAGCGGCTGAATCTGGAATAACGATTCCAGAGGCAGTTTTTTTCTCTTCCTCGAGTCTCTTTACGATAACTCGGTCGTGAAGCGGACGAATCTTCATAGTCTTTCATCTCCTAAACATAAAAAATAATGGACTCCGTATGATTACGAAGGCCACGAATAAAGTTTCAAACAAGATGAGTACGCCGGTATGAACTCGACTGTTAGCACTCATATATTGTGAGTGCTAATGATATGGTCTAACTAGTTAAATTTCAAGCTTTTTGGTTAAATTTAGTCGCTAAATAAAGTAAAGCAAAAATGATTTATATACTTAGTACTTACTTAGTATATGGATAATATTTTAAATAATTAAATGAAAATTAAATTATTTTTTAAAGTTTTTTTCTACCCAATTTTTTTGTGTGCCATCACAAGCCAATCGCTTGCGATCGAGGGTACGCCTACCGCTTCTGACCTAGAAAAGCAAGCCAAACAGCTAATAAACTCAATCAATCTCAGCAAAAAATCTAAGATTGGGATCCAAGTCGTCGATTTGGACGATGGAAGGACTATATTCTCGATAAATGGAGCAGAGTCGATGAGTCCAGCCTCAACAATGAAGCTTGTCACGACGCGAGCTGCTCTGGACCTCCTTGGTCCAAACCACCGCTGGATTACAGAAATTTACTACGACGGAGAGATTAGGCACGGGAAACTTTTCGGGGACCTCTATCTGTTGGCCTCCGGCGATCCAACGATGTCGATCGAGAAACTCTGGCGGTTGTTGTCAAACATAAAAGCAAGCGGAATTAACAGCATAGATGGTGACGTAATAATCGATCGGAGCGTTTACCGCATCCCAAGCCATGATCCCGCAGCCTTTGACCAAAGACCCACTAAAACGTATAACGTCGGCCCGGATGCATTCTTAGTTGGAGAAAATAAACTAGAGATTACGGTAGATACAAACTCAAAAAGCCTTCTTGCTCCCGTTTACTTATTCCCTAATTTGGGAGAACTAAAATTAAAGAGCGAAGTAGAACTTCGTGAAGGAAAATGTAGCCGATCTAAAATCGAGGCGAGCCTTTTAGGTGACACAATTTCAGTCAAGGGAGTACTACCTCGAGATTGTGGCCTTCAATTTTACGAAGTAAACCTACTTTCCCCAAAGGACTTCTCAGAACTTGTACTACGGGAGCTTTGGGAATCAGGCGGAAGCACACTATCTGGGACAATTTCAGAGGGACTCATTCCTCGTGAATCAAAATTTTTGACGAGTTTTCCTCTGAGCCATTGGCCCAGGCCATCCGAAAAATAAACAAAGAGAGCAGCAATTCATCAGCTCGTCTGCTCTACCTCGCTCTGGCCCCAACAAAGATTTACGAAAACTCTGAGCAAGATTCTGAATCGACAATTCGAGCGTGGGCGAATAAGAAAAATATGCATACCGACGGCTTAGTATTTGACAACGGATCAGGGTTGTCGAGATCCGAACGGTTGTCTCCCTTATTCCTTAGCGAAGTTCTCGCAGACGCATGGCGAAATCCATTTTCAGCGGAGTTCATCTCCTCACTGTCTATCCCCGGGAGTAGACGGAACATTACGGAATCGACTTACCCAGTCAGCCATAACGGAACGAGCACACTTGAAAACGGGGCTGCTAAATGAAGTACGATCCATTGCTGGATACCTGAACCACCCAAGTGGCCATACGTTTTCAGTCGTAGTCATAATTAATGGTCCTCATCGAAACAATAGAATGACAACTATTGATGCGATCATTAAATGGATATTTTCGATTAAAAACCACTAAATTAACGCGAGGATCCAGCGATCGGCCCACCTTATGAGATAATCAGGCCACTTTGATTTTAAGATTTTCAATGAGTGATTTAGATATCGTAGTTCTTGCGGCTGGCAAAGGCACAAGAATGAAGTCCAGCATCCCAAAAGTACTTCACCAGATCGCTGGAAAGCCTATGCTTTCACATATTATCGAGACCGCAGAGTCCCTAGACCCGAAAGCGATTGTATTGGTAGTCGGGCATGAGGGGGATGCTGTCAAAAAATCTATTAGTAGCGATCAGCTCACATTTGTCACACAGTCCCCTCAACTCGGGACAGGACACGCTGCGCTACAAGCCAAACCATTCCTTGAAGCAAAAAAAACATTGATCTTGTACGGGGACGTTCCATGTATTTCAAATGAGACCGCTCGCCAGATTAACTGCCTCTCCAGCTCAAATCTCGATTTTGACTCAGGTTGTTGAAAATCCCACTGGGTACGGACGTATACTGCGTGATAACGGGGAAATCATTAAGTATTGTTGAGGAAAAAGATGCATCAGACGAGGAGCGAAAAACTAGAGAAATAAATACGGGGATCTTGTGTCTAGATACTGAGCTTTTGAAAAACTTCTTAGACCAAATGTCGAATGAGAATGCTCAAAAAGAATATTATCTAACCGATGTCATTCGATTTGCCTCACACAAAAACATTGCCATTGATTCCTGCGAACCAATATCTGAGCACGAAGTTATCGGAGTAAACAGTAAACAAGACCTTGCGGTTATGGAACGTGAATATCAAAAATCAGCTGCTGAGCGACTTTTGAATAATGGAGTTACGATCGTGGATCCTGCTCGCATTGACATAAGAGGCACACTGACCTGCGACTCGGAAGTACATATCGACGTAGGTTGCATCTTCGAAGGAGATGTGCATCTTGGGAAATCCGTTAAGGTTGGCGCCTACTCTATTATCAAAGACTCCGCAATCGGAGATGGGTCCGAGATCTTACCCTTCTGTCATATTGAGGGCGCTCAAATTGGGGAAAGAAATACTCTTGGTCCATACTGCCGCATCAGACCAAAGACCAAGTCAGACTCCGGAGTAAAAATTGGAAATTTTGTAGAAGTAAAAGCGACCGAAATTGGCGAGGACTCTAAAGCAAACCATCTCGCTTACGTCGGTGACGCAAAGATTGGACGAAATGTAAACGTTGGCGCGGGTACAATATCTTGCAATTATGACGGGGCTAATAAATACGAAACGATCCTTGAAGATGACGTATTTGTCGGATCAGATACGCAATTAGTAGCCCCAGTGAAAGTTGGCAAAGGGGTCACGATCGCTGCGGGCAGCACGATCACAAAAGATGTCGCTGGAGGAGGTCTCGCGATCTCAAGAACTAAGCAGTCGCACTTACCCTCGTGGAAAAGGCCTATCAAAAAATAAAGTAAGTAGCGCGAAGGGGAAATCAAAATCTTATGTGCGGTATCGTAGCGGCTATTTCAACGAAAAATATTAGTGGCTTCCTGATTGAGGGTCTATCAAAACTCGAATACCGAGGATACGACTCGGCGGGACTTGCCGTTATTGACGGAGGCCTGAAGCGATTACGAAACCCTGGTCGAGTCGCCCAACTCGCGAGCCAAGTTAAGGAAAAAAATATCCAGGCAAATATTGGTATTGCGCATACTCGATGGGCAACCCACGGCGAGCCGAGCGAGCGCAATGCGCACCCGCATGTCAGTAAAAATGGTATTGCTTTGGTCCACAATGGCATCATAGAAAACTTCGAATATCTGCGACGGGAGCTACAAAAAGACGGGGTTGAATTTCTATCCGATACAGATAGCGAAGTAATTGCCCACCTCATTGATAAAAACTTATCGGATGGAAAATCATTGTTGGAAGCGGTGAGGGAAAGCATCAAAGAGCTGCGAGGAGCCTTTGCCCTCGCGATCTTATCCGAACAATCTCCTAGTGAAATCGTTCTCGCTAGACGTGGCGCTCCGCTAATTATTGGGGTAGGCCAGGACGAACTCTTTTGTGCAAGCGACGCATCTGCGTTACTGCACGTCACGAATAAATTAATTTATCTAGAAGATGGAGATCTTGTTGACCTGAATCTTTCAGGGATGTCGCTTCATCAATGAGAGTGGTGAACCTGTTTTTCGTGATGTATTTGAAAGTGAGATTTCATCCACTGAGGTTGAGCTCGGGCAATATCAACACTTCATGCAAAAGGAGATTTTTGAGCAACCAGGAGCCCTTGGTGCGACACTAGAAACAGTTACAGGCACAGACGCAGCTATCCCAGGATTGTTTGGTGTAGAGGCAGAAAATACTTTCCGAGAAATTAATTCAATCCAAATCGTTGCCTGCGGCACGAGTTTTCATGCTGGATTAACCGCGAAAATACTGGCTAGAAGAAATCGCGAAAATACCGACTAATGTTGATATTGCTTCAGAGTATCGCTACCGAAAACCAATCGGCAATAAAGATTGTCTTTTTATCGTAATCTCCCAGTCTGGGGAAACCGCAGATACAATCGCTGCGCTTGAATATGCCAAAAGACTAGGGCATGAGAAAACTCTCGCGATATGCAACGTCCCAGAATCGTCAATCATTCGCTTAGCGAAGCTAAAGTTTCTAACTAGAGCAGGGCCAGAAATAGGCGTTGCTTCAACAAAGGCGTTCACCACCCAACTCGCAGCACTTTTTTTGCTGACTACGGTAATCGCAAAGGTAAGGGAACAGATCAGCTGTCGAAACTGAAAAAAACTCATCAATGACCTTCGCCACTTGCCTGCAGCTGTCAACCACGTTCTGGAACTTGAACAATCAGTAGCGACTTGGGCGAAAGTTATTTCGCCCAAAAAGAATGTACTGTTTTTGGGTCGCGGGATTCACTATCCCGTAGCCTTGGAGGGAGCATTAAAGCTTAAGGAGATTTCATACATCCACGCTGAAGGGTATGCCGCAGGAGAGCTAAAACACGGCCCATTAGCTTTAGTAGACAAAGACACCCCAGTGATTGCTGTGGCCCCTAATGATTCACTCCTAGAAAAACTTAAATCAAACCTCTCCGAGGTAAAAGCGAGAGGTGGTGAACTATTTGTCTTCGCGGATGCAGACTCTGTGTTTGACGAATCCGACGGAATAAACATAATAAAGATGGTTGAACATGTGGGCTATCTCAGCCCAATTCTTCATACTATCCCGCTCCAACTCCTCGCCTATCACGTAGCCCTACAAAAAGGTACCGACGTAGACAAACCCAGAAACCTAGCAAAATCTGTAACAAAAAACTTCTCAGCAATATTTGTGAAAATCTTCTTAAAGCATTATCAAAAGTAATAACCAAAACAGGAATTGAAGAGCTTCAAAGAAGAGGCTACAAACCGAATCAGCTGAGTTTTTCCTGAAAAAAAACTGCAAAAGTTGTGAAGAGCTTGAAAAAAAGTTAGTTGTAGCTTGTAGGGCATTCTCTTACTTCAAGTTTGATTATGGTTTCGCGGGCCACCTTACGGTTCGAGACCCCGAACACAAAGACTTGTACTGGACGAACCCGATGGCTGTTCACTTTAGACATGTCAAACTTTCTAACCTGATCCTAGTTGATCATGATGGAAAAGTTATTGAGGGTAACTACTCTGTTAATCGCGCTGGCTTTGTACTTCACGCAGCGGTTCACAAGGAACATCCAGAAATTGTAGCGATGTGTCATGCGCATACTCTTTACGGCACCGCATTTGCATCGCTGGGCAAAAAACTAGATCCGATATCGCAAGACGCGTGCGCTTTTTATGAGGACCATAATGTCGTTAAGGAATCAGCCGGCGCAGTTGCGGTCACCGAGGATGCTGGCCACGGTGTTGCCAAAGCTTTCAAGGACGTAAAGGCCGTAATCCATCAAAACCACGGTCTTCTAACCATGAGTAAACACAGCATCGACTCGGCTGCTTTTTGGTTCAGCGCCCTTGAACGTTGCTGTCAACAAGAGTTACTCGTTAGGTCGACGGGACAAACTCCGAATATGGTGCCTCACGATCGAGCCATCTACAGCCGAGAAAATGTTGGCAGTGATTATATTGGGTGGTTGCATTTCCAGCCTATCCACGATCATCTCGTCTCGACCGAGAAAGACATGTTCGACTAAAGCTCTTCACCACGTACTTAAGGTGTATTGTTTGAAAAAACTGGCGATATGTTTTGTTCTCATCTCAGCGGTATTCGCTAGCGCGTGCTTTGCTGACTGGAAGCCTGCTGCGACAAAAAATGGATTTACGGTCTATATAGATGACAAAACCCGGCAAGTTAAAAAGCAGGCCACGTTTGTTTGGGCGATGTACGACTTTGACAAAACTCAGCGTGAGGGATATAGATCGGTAAAAGTAATGTTTGAGGTTGAGTGCAAACTCAATAGGTACAGATTTAGGATGTTTACTGCTTTCGAGCAATCAATGGGAAACGGTGAGGCAGGCGCACCCAGGAGTTCGGAGATATGGGAATCAGCAACGCCCGATTCAATTGGCGCCGAAGTTGTACGAAAGGTCTGCCCTGCCGCGCCTTGAATTGGTCTGAGTATCCGACGATCATCCTGCGCCGTCTAGCGATGCAATTCCTCCCACGCCATTAAAACCACGAAAACGACGGCCGCGAGGAGTAATATAAGGCCTAAAACCTTAACGACACCTCCCATCAACGCGCCTTAAGTTGGAAAGCGACTCATTTCGACGGCCAATCATTTCTATAATTACCCATCCCACGAGCACTGCCGCCAACATCAAAAGAAAAAGTCTCATCACGTCCTTCCATTAACACTTCGCCGACCACTTGCAGGTGTATCCTACAAGAATGGAGAACTTATACCAAGGGTGGGACTCGAATAAAAAACTCTATTTTCCATGGTTATGTCCACTCAAAAACTCTTTTTGGCATTTTTTCTTGCACTGGTTATGAGTCCAGTATTTCCTGCTCAAGTGGATGACATGATGATTAGAGATCATCTTAGAAAAATATATCAAATTACTGGGATGAGTATTCCCGAAAAGGACAGCCCAGAGTACCCCAAAATCCTCTTTGTTGATCAAGATTTTATTGAACAAATGGCCTGCAAGGGCGAGGCATGCGATGCTCCAGCCTTTACGAAGGGGCCGACTGTCTTCATGGCGGATGATTTGGATTTAGCAGAAATTCTGGGGGAGAGTATTCTCTATCACGAGCTCGTGCATGTACTACAGTATTACAATTACGGTGGAAATGACGGCTGTAAGAGCTGGTCGAAAAGAGAACTGCAAGCCTACCAACTACAAGAAGAGTTTGTGAATGAACGGGGCTACGATATGCCTTGGCTACGGAGTGTCACTCATTATTTAGCCGCCATGTGCGATCGCTGGCATAAATAAAATCGATCTTTTCGCTCCAGGTAAAAAGTCAAAGTTATTGCTATCATTGTCGCGTCTTAATTAGAGACTAAAAAATGACCCAACTTACTCGTAATCTAAGGACAATGTTTGTTTTTGTTCTGCTGACATTTGCAGGCACAGCAGCCGCCAACTTGGGTGACGCAGATGACGACGATCTAGACAACCCACTGATCACTCAAGGCAAATCCGAGCTACAAAACGAAAACTGGGACGGCGCTATAGCAGTCTTTGAAGAAGCGCTAAAAGCGAATTCGGGAAGCGCTGATCTTCACAACTTTCTCGGATATGCATATCGAAAGTCTGGCAATCTGAAGTCCGCGTTCGAACACTATGGCAAGGCGTTAGAAATTAATCCTGATCACAAAGGTGCGCTCGAGTACTTGGGAGAGGCGTATATCCAGTCTGGTGATTTAGTGTCAGCTGAACAACAGTTAACGAAATTAAAAAAATCTGCTCTCCTATCCCATGTGAAGAACTCAGGGAGTTACAAGCCGCGATAGACGAAGCAAAAAAGTAGGCCCTCTAAATTAACTCATGTACGAAGCAGTATTCTTCGACTTCGGTGGAGTCATTACGCAAAGTCCGTTTGAGGCTTTTAGTACGTATGAAATCGAAAAAGAGATTCCGCTAGGATTGATTAGCTCGGTGAACCGACGGAACCCCCATGAAAATGCGTGGGCAAAATTAGAGAGGGGGAAATTACAGCTGACGAATTCGATCTTTTATTCAGTCAAGAGTCTAGAGAACTGGGACATCAAGTATCGGGACTAGAGGTTTTAAAACTTGTCTTCACGCCGGTACGGCCCGAGATGATAGAGCTTTTAGTATCGCTAAAAGGGGAGTACAAACTTTCGTGTTTGACGAATAATTTTCCAAGATCAACTACGATCACTCAATTAATCGGAAAAAAACGATTCGAAAGTTGGGACAGCGCACTTTCCTTATTTGAGAACGTAGTCGAGTCAGCAAAGATCGGCACTAGAAAACCACAGAAGGAATTTTATGAGTACGCTTGTTCGGTTAACTCAGTTTCACCTAAAAGTGTGGTATTTCTCGACGATATCGGAGTGAACCTAAAGTCAGCGAGAGAACTTGGCATCACAACGATAAAAGTAACATCTGGCAGTCAAGCAATTGAAGACTTACGAAATATTCTTTCCAGGAATTCATCCTAAACATCTCTATTTATTTTTTTGAGTTATTGGTTTTCGTGGGGCTCGGCTAGCAAACCAGTCATATATCCAGTTAGGTAATCGCCTCAATATAAAACCGACTAATGCCATTTGCCACGGCATGACATGAAAGTTTTTTTCCGGTCAACCGCACCTATTAAAGACTGGGCAGCACTTTCCACATCCATTAAAAAAGGCATTTTGAAAGTATTCACATCCGTCATTGGCGTTCGAATATACCCAGGACAAACTGTCAAAACTCTCACCCCTGAATTCCTTAACTCAACTCTTAGACTTTCTAAATAGGATATCGCAGCAGCTTTCGATGAAGAATATGCAGAGGAGCCTGGAATTCCTCTCAGTCCAGCCAAGCTTGAAATGCCCACTAAAGTTCCAGAACCTGCGACCACCATGGAATCAATGAAAGCCTGGCACGTATAGATCATGCCGAAAAAATTCGTTTTCATAACTTCGTTTAACTCATCATTGGATTGTCTCGTTGCAGCATATGTTCCAAGAGAGATCCCTGCATTTGCAATCACAATATCCGGTGGGCCATAGCGAGATATAAACTCACTTGCTATACGTTCTATTTCATTACGATTTGTCACATCACCGGCGTAAACCTCACACTTTGAACCGATCTGGTTTTTAAGGGTATTTAACTTATCTTCTCGTCTGGCAATCAAGCAAAGCTGAAAACCCTTTGCGCCATACTGAATTGCGAGTTCACGACCTAAACCACTAGAAGCGCCTGTAATGACAATCTTCATTTCTACTGACGATCCTGAACTTGCATCGATAGAGCCTTATCCACCAAGGCATCAAGAACTAGAGGCAAACGCTCAGGCCCGCCTATCATGCTACCCGTAGTCAGGTATTTTCCCCCTATAACAAGTGTTGGAGTCACCACCACTCGATATCTTTCCACTAGCTTATTGGCTTGACGAATACGCCCATCCACCGCGCGCTCATCCCCAAAAAATTCTTCCGATGAAACGGATACACCTTTTTCCTTATCCACCTGATCTGGTCGTCATCACCTCTAAGACTAATACTCTCCTCATGAATCGCTTTAAACACGGCGCCATGAAGGTCCATAATCAAATTTGTACGTTCAAGACGAAAATAAAGCTTGGCGAGATTCTCCCAGGAAGAACGCGTGGCAACAGGAATCCGCCTTCGCATAACCCGATCTTTATTCTCTTGAAACCAAACATCTAAGTCAGGCTGCATTTGATAGCAGCCGGCACAGCCATAGAAAAAAATTCTATAACCTCGATCTTTCCAGGGATAATCGGAACGGGACTTTTGCTCTCTACAAAATCCTTGCCACGCTCAACAGCGGAGTAGGACAAGCCAATCAGGCCTACCCATAAAAACAAAAGACAGAATAAATATCGGCAGCTCGAAATTAACTTACTTTCCACTCATTTCAACCAACATATTTAAGGTTGCAATGAATTTCACTGAATCGATCCCAGATCGGTCTGCTCGTAGCGTCATAGATGGCCCAGTTAAATATTTTCCACCAACTGTAACGTATGGCGTCCCAGGTATTCGATATTTACGCGTCAACTGCATCGCCATCCGGGCTTTATTTCCTACGCCAAAAGATGAATACGTTTTTTCAAATTTCTTCGCATCGACGCCAGATTTTGCAACCCACGCTAGGATTGACTCATCAGACGGCAATGTCACCCCATCTCGATGTATGGCATCGTATACCTTTTGATGAAGACTACCCAATAAACCCATTTCCTCTATCGTGAAATAAAGCTTCGCGAGCGGAACCATGCGCTCGTTAAAGATAGCAGGCATGTAGTTAAATCTCACGCCTTTTGGTGGGTTATCCGCCCATGACTTTATGACCGGCTGAAAATCGTAGCAATGCCCGCATGCGTAATTAAAGAATTCGTACACTTGGACTGCGCCATCAATTTTCTCATCTGGAATACCTCTAATTAGTTGATACTCCTGACCTTCTGTGATTTCAGCATACGTTGGACCAGTAAAGAAACTTAGTAAAAAACTCATCGATATCAAAAATATTTTCATAGCTCATCCAAAACAAAATAATTAAAACCATCTAGTCCGAAGACTCTATCCTTACGACTGTTACTTCGAAATTAAATTCCTCGAGTTGAACTTTTACTTCCTCGAGGGTACGCAACTCTTGGTTGGGCCCAACTCGAACCCGGTAAAGAGTGCGGCCATCAGAGGTAACTAGCTCTTGAATTTTCGATTCGAAACTAAGCAGAGCCAGTCTGGCCTTTAAGTTATCGGCATCAGCAAGATTCGAAAGTGCAGCAACTTGTAAAAAAAATATCTCTTTATTTTTTTCTCCACGCTTTTGCTCTATTTGCGGCTCAACGACCTTCCCTTGTTCAGGTAGGCCCTCATAGAACTCGAATCTATCTTCCGCCTCATCCTCAACCACTGGATCAACGGTAGAACTAGGGGTCTCCCTAGGCTCACGCTCAACTGCCGGCAAATCAGACGACTTGATGGTAACGTCATTTACATAAAAAACGACCCCAGCAGCAATCCCCAGTCCGAGTATCAAACCAAGGATCAGGCCAAGACCCAATCGCTTCCCACTTTTACCGCTAGAGTTCTTGTTCGGCTTTTTGCTCATCTAAAACTATTCTACATCCGTTCCGGTGCAGACACCCCCAGGAGATCAAGCCCATTTCGAATTACTTGCTTGATTGCCAGAACAAGCGATAACCTAGCAGAGGTAAGATCAGCGTCATCACCCAATACAGGCACTGCGTTATAGTAGCTATGAAACATACTCGCTAAGTCTTTTAGATAAAAAGCAATGAGATGAGGTGATAAATCTCTGGCTGCCGATTGAATTGTTACCGGAAAGTCGATTAATTTATTCAGCAAGTGCTCCTCGTGGTCAAGATTGAGGAGATCCAATTTTGCATCAATTAGCGTAGACCGCGTTCCATCCCATTTCTGTAAAACACTATTACATCGAGCATGGGCGTACTGAATATAGTAAACAGGGTTTTCATTATTTTTCGATTTCGCGAGATCCAGATCAAAATCGAGATGCTGGTCATTTTTTCTAAATACGTAGAAAAATCTGGCCGCATCGCGCCCAACGTCCTCTCGTAGTTGGCTTAACGTCACAAACTCTCCAGATCTCGTCGACATCGCTAGCTTTTCTCCACCCCTGTAAAGAACTGCAAACTGAACAAGAGGTATGACAAGTCGATCGGCTTTTCTCTCGCACACTCCAAGCGCATCCAGAGCGGCACGAACGCGCGGAATATATCCATGGTGATCTGCCCCCCAGATATCAATCAACTTGGTAAAACCACGACCAAATTTCTCAACGTGATAAGCAATATCAGAAGCAAAATAGGTGAAAATCCCGTTTTCGCGCTGAACTACCCTATCTTTTTCATCGCCAAAGTCAGTGGACTTAAACCATATAGCTCCATCTTTTTCATAAAGAAACCCAGATGCGTCTAGCTTTTCAACTACTTTCGCGACAAGACCATTATCGAACAAGGACTTCTCTGAAAACCAGGTATCAAACTCGACCCCAAAAGCACTAAGCTCCGTGCGACACTCCTTGAGTTGCGTCTCTAAAGAATACCTGTGAATGAGAGCAAATGAATCTCCCAGTGAGGATTTCATCCAATCTATTATCTGATCAAGAAATTCTTCTCTGTCCTCCACAAGTCTTGGAAAACTTGTCAGAACTTTGTCTACTCCGATATCAAACTTATTTTGATAAACGTTAATTAGCCCCAGCCATTTCTCTAACATATTCCCCTTGGTAGCAGTTCTCAGGAAACTTACCTGGTGTCCAAGTTGCTGCAGATATCGCAACCAAGTCGATACGGCCAGAATGTCCATCTGACGACCAGCGTCGTTTACATAGTATTCCCGGTGAACTTTGTATCCAACCATTTCGAGGATGTTGCAGAGACTAGCTCCGTAGGCAGCACCACGTCCATGTCCAACATGTAGTGGTCCTGTTGGATTAGCGGATACGAACTCGACTTGCACAGCTTGCGGCTCAAGAAGATCGCTAGAACCAAATTTTTCACCGTCCGATAAAACCCCTCGGACAACACCCCGCTTCACCTCTTTAGATATATATAAATTGATAAATCCTGGGCCAGCAATTTCGACCCGATCGAGTAACGTGCTGGCGGCAACCGCATCAACCAGTTTCTGAGCAATATCCCTCGGCTTTAACTTTAGCTCTCTCGCCAATTGCATCGCAATGTTGCAGGAGTAGTCACCGTGATCTGGGGACTTCGGTCTTTCTAAGTGAACAAGCGAAGCCCAAGAACCTCCGAAGGCGCGGCGCAAGGAGTCGTCGATGACTTGCGTTAAATCTAAAATAATCTTGCTAGAAAAATCCATAAAAATCTTGTCTGTTATTTCCTAAATCGACTCACTTCAATCACTAAATGTTAGAGCTCTACCGGATCAATATCCAACGAGAAACGAACCTTACCATCTCTCATGTTTTCTAGCATAGGCAACCAAGCCGAGAGAAGTCGTTGCAGAACTTTTCTATTTTTTGACTGCAACAGTATTTGACCGCGAAACATTCCAGCCACCTTATATACCGCAGATGGTACGGCATCATAAACTTCAATTTTTGACTTATCTGACGTGGAAATTCGATCTCGAGATTTTGTTAGAAATCTCCAAAGTTGTTTCTCATCTTTAGAGGCAACTCTCAGTATTGCGTGATATCCAAAAGGGGGAAACCAGCTTTTTTGCGTTCGCTAAGCAACTGAGCAGCAAATCCATCAAAATCTTGCGCGACCAACGAGCGATAAATCGGGTGCTCTGGAAACTCCGTTTGTACTAAGACTTTCCCAGGACGCGCTGAACGCCCACTTCTTCCAGATACTTGTAATACTTGTTGATAAAGATATTCCGTTGAACGATAGTCACCTCCGAACAAGCTGGCATCGGCTCCTAATACGATTACCAAAGTGAGATTTGCAAAATCATGGCCTTTCGAGAGCATCTGAGTGCCAACAATAATATCCACGCCCTGCTTTTCGATATTCTCACGCATTCGAGAGAACGATCCTTTGCGTTTTGTTGTGTCTCCATCGATCCGGATAACCTGTGCCGTGGGAAATTCTGTAAGGATTATTTGCTCAATACGCTGAGTGCCCTGCCCCAAGTCAACAATGTCTTGATCTCCACATTCAGCACAGATATTCGGGATATCTTGTTGATATCCGCAATGGTGGCAGCGTAGTTTCTTAATCCCGCTGTGCATAGTCAAATTTGTGGTACACCGCTTACAAGTGGCCTTCCATCCGCAAGAGGAACAGTAAAGTACTGGCGCAAATCCTCGACGATTTATAAACACCAAGACCTGCTCTCTTCGCAATAGCGCCTGACGAATCTCGTTAACAGCCTCTGGTAGTAGGCCGATACGATTTTTTTTATCAATCCTCAAAAGACTGATTTCAGGAGTCGTCCCAGATGCCCGAGTGCGAAGCATCAATCGGTCATATCGGCCTTCCAAAACCTGGGCATAACTCTCCAAAGAGGGGGTCGCCGAACCCAGGACAACAGGAATACCTCTTTGTTTTCCGACTACGACAGCTAAATCTCTAGCGTTATACCGAAGCCCCTCCATTTGCTTAAAAGAGGTGTCCTGCTCTTCGTCGACTATAACAATCCCCAATAGCGGTATCGGGGTAAAAATAGCAAGGCGTGTTCCAAGGATAATATCCGCCGTTCCCGCCCTAGCAAGGTTCCATGAAAAGTAACGTTCATTGCCAGATAACGCACTGTGTAACATCACCATTTGCTTGCTAGGGAACCTCTTGTTGAGACGAGATTCAAGCTGTGGGGTAAGGTTAATCTCAGGAACAAGAATGAGAGCTTGCTGTCCTCGCGATATCACTTCCTCGATAAGTGAAAAGTACACTTCCGTTTTCCCACTTCCAGTAATACCTTGTAGTAGCCAAGTTTTAAAACCACCAAAACTTTTGGAAATTTCATTAACAGCGCTCTGTTGCTCTGAATTAAGGGTGGGTACAGCTGAACTCGGTAGACCCTCCAAACTCCGAGGCGAGTTGATGGATTTTGGTTTGCTCGATAACTCGCCCTCAACCCATCCGCGATCCTGCCACTCTCGTATTAATTTCCCAGCAGGCGCATAAATACCGCGAGCTATTTTTAACGTCACAGGTTCTTTTGAGAGCATAGCTTTCCAGAGCCTGTGCTTTCCGATTGCTCTCGGCGTTAATGTTCCCGGTATTCTTTCAATGCCAGATCGAGTTAGAGAGAAACTAACTTCTTTATTGATCCCACTAAATTTGGGACTACGTACCATGGAAGGGAGCGCAGTAAATATCGTTTCCCCCATGGATTTGTGGTAATAAACTGATGCGAACTCGGCTAGTTTTAAAAAATCTTTTTTGAGAGGCTCTAAAGGTAGTAACGCCTCAATCGATTTAATTTTTTTTTCGATTAATTCGCTCTTATTCGTCAATTCCGCAACGACCCCAACCACTCGCCGACGACCAAAGGGCACGATTACCAAAGCACCAATTTCGACATTGATCCCATTTACCAAATAGTCGAATGGTCCCAACCTTGGGACATCTATGAAAACACGAGCAAATCTCAAAGAGGCATACCTAGAATTTATTTGGACAACTAATTAAAAATCTCAGCGAACCTGGTTCAAAGAGTGATATAAATTACCACCCTTTACAAGCGCCTAAATTTTTTCAAGGGTGGTAAGCCTTACTTACCCGATGTACCGCATCGACTAAAGCCAAAACATTTTCCGGCGGCGTAAACTGCGAAATACCATGCCCAAGATTAAAAACGTGACCGTTACCACGCCCGAATCCGCCGAGTATTCTCGAAACTTCTTTCTCGATCGTTTTTGGGTCAGTGAGCAGGAGCGCTGGATCCATATTTCCCTGGAGAGCCACCTTATCCCCAACACGTCTTTTAGCTTCAGCGATATCTACTGTCCAATCTAAACCCAAAGCGTCAGTCTCAACGTCTGCAATACTCTCAAGCCATTGACATCCGCCCTTGGTAAAAAGAATTCTTGGTATGACCTGTCAACCATTTTTGCGTTTTAGCTTTTGACAAATTTTTCTCATGTACTCGAGCGAAAACTCCTGATATCCAGAGGCAGTTAACGAACCTCCCCAAGTATCAAAAATCATTACAGCATCAACCCCCGCATCAATTTGCGCATTCAAATAGCGGATAACTGATTCAGCATTAACGTCAAGAATATGATGCAAAAGTTCTGGCCTCGAATATGCCATTCGCTTGAGCTCGTGAAACTCTGTTCCACCTCTCCCCTCGATCATGTAGCAAGCAAGCGTGAAAGGACTTCCCGAAAAACCAATCAGAGGAACTCTTCCTGACAGCGCTGCCTTAATCTGACGAACTGCCTCTGGCACATAGGCCAACTGCTCCTCCGGGTGAATCGCGCTCAGCGCGCGAATAGCTTTCTCTTCTCTTAGGGGATGCTGGAAACGTGGGCCCTCGCCCTCAGAGAAATACAAACCAAGCCCCATGGCATCCGGAATCGTTAAGATATCTGAGAACAATATGGCAGCATCAAGCGGAAACCTCTCTAGAGGCTGCAGCGTAACTTCTGTCGCCAGCGCTGGGTTCTTGCATAGATCCAGAAACGAGCCGGCTCTTGCCCTGGTCTCATTGTATTCCGAGAGGTAACGCCCAGCCTGCCTCATAATCCATATCGGAGTGTACTCGACCGGCTGCCTGAGAAGTGCGCGTAAAAAAGTATCGTTTTGTAAAGAGTTCAAACTGATTTACTTTGTCCGTTCCACAGAATTTTCGCGCGAATCAGTTAGCGAGGTAGCTCCGTCTTCCCCATCAGGAACTCGTCAATTGATCGAGCACACTGACGTCCTTCACGAATTGCCCAAACAACGAGTGACTGACCCCTGCGCATATCGCCCGCTGCAAAGATTTTGTCGACCGATGTTTTATAGTCTTCGGTATTAGCATTCACATTTCCGCGCCCGTCTAAACCAACACCCAAGGATTCGACTATTCCGACATGTACCGGATTAACGAAACCCATAGCAAAGAGCACTAGGTCCGCTCGAACTTCGAATTCGCTATTGGGAACCTCCACCATCTGCATGCGCCCACCATCACCACGTTTCCACTCAACCCTCGCCGCTATAAGCTTCGTTACTCGACCATTTTCACCCTCGAAGCGTTTAGTCGTCACAGACCAATCCCGAGAACAACCCTCTTCATGCGAGGATGATGTTCTAAGTTTGATCGGCCAATCTGGCCAAGTTATAGGTCTATCCTCCTCTTCAGGAGGCATTGGCATCAACTCAAATTGAGTTACAGACTCAGCACCATGCCGATTTGATGTTCCAACACAATCCGAACCAGTATCACCCCCACCGATCACCACTACATGTTTACCTGTGGCGAGGATTTGGTTATCAAGCGAATCGCCAGCTACAACTCTATTTTGTTGAGGCAGAAATTCCATCGCAAAATGAATACCCTCTAAATCGCGTCCTGGGACCGGTAGATCTCTCGGAATCTCAGAACCGCCCGTAAGAGCAATCGCATCGAAATCCTGCAATAGCTCCTCATGAGATAACACCGTCTGGGACAAGTTATTCACTCCTACAATGTTGTCCCCCAAATTTCCAACACAAACACTAGTTCGAAATTCAACACCTTCGGCCCGCATTTGCTCAACCCGACGATCGATGTGGCTCTTCTCCATCTTGAAGTCTGGTATCCCGTACCTTAGCAAACCACCAACACGATCATTTTTCTCAAATACCGTTACGTCATGCCCCGCGCGTGCAAGCTGCTGGGCACACGCTAGTCCAGCAGGGCCAGAGCCAACAACCGCTACACGTTTTTGCGTCTTAGTTACTGGAGCCTGCGGTTTAATCCAGCCTTCCTTCCAGCCCTTGTCGACAATCGCGTGCTCAATTGATTTAATCGCTACCGCAGAGTCATTTATGTTCAACGTACAGGACGCTTCGCATGGCGCAGGGCAAATACGTCCCGTAAACTCGGGAAAATTATTGGTCGAATGAAGCGTCTGCAGCGCAAGCTTCCAGTTGTTGCGGTAAACAAGATCATTCCAATCCGGAATGATGTTATTGACAGGACAACCATTCTGACAAAATGGTATTCCACAATCCATGCAACGCGATCCCTGACGAGATGCCTCATCATCCGAGTGTGTTACAACAAACTCACTGTAATTTTTTAATCGGTTTTCAACCGGCAGGCTCGACTCGTTAACTCGTTCCTGCTCCATAAATCCCGTAGGTTTACCCATGACTACGCTGCCTCCCTTTGGTCTCGCCCTTCGTGAGCTAACTCGTTCAGGGCCCGACGGTATTCGTTAGGAAATACCTTTACAAATTTTTCTCTCGCAGTATCCCAATTATCAAGAATATCCTTTGCAACTGTACTTTGCGTTCTTTGATGATGCTGTGACACCAGTAAGCGTAGCAACTCCTCATCTGGCATGTTGCGATGCTTAGGTTCATCACTTGGCTGCTGATCCGCTGGCAATACTTTCTCGAGGCTCACCATAGAAGCGTTACACCGTCTCGCAAAATCTCCAGCCAAATCGTAAACGAATGCGACGCCACCACTCATACCTGCTGCAAAATTTCTTCCGGTCTCACCTAAAACCACGACCGTTCCACCTGTCATGTATTCGCAACAGTGATCTCCAACGCCTTCAACAACTGCGGTGGCTCCACTATTTCGAACCGCAAATCGTTCACCAGCTACTCCAGAAAAATAAGCCTCACCTTCGACCGCGCCGTACAGCACGGTGTTACCGACAACAATATTGTCCTTTGCATCACCACCGAAGTCCTCGGAAGGTCGGATAGCTATTTTCCCTCCTGACAACCCCTTACCAACATAATCGTTAGCATCGCCGACGAGATTGAAGGTAATTCCTCGGGCGAGGAATACGCCAAAACTCTGACCACCCGTTCCTTCAAGGTTTACTGTGATGGTGTCATCGTCAAGCCCAGCATGGCCAAATCTACTTGCAACTTGGTTCGATAGCATACCGCCAACGCTACGGTTGACGTTGCTGACTCTTGTATCAATAACAACTCTCTGGCGATTTTCTAAAGCTGAGTTCGCCTGCTCGATAAGTGCATTATCTAACGCACGATCAAGCCCATGATCCTGCTCTTCGCAATGATATCTTGCAACATCATCTGGCATATCTGGTCGATGGAAAATTTTTGAAAAATCTAGACCCTTTGCCTTCCAGTGCTCAATACCTTTCTTCATGTTCAGCAAGTCAGAGCGGCCAATGATGTCATTTAACTTACGAACTCCCATTTGCGCCAAGATTTCTCGAATTTCTTGCGCAACAAAATGGAAATAATTGATAACGTGCTCAGGCCTACCTGCGAATTTTTTCGTAATTCTGGATCCTGCGTGGCTATCCCTACCGGGCACGTGTTGAGGTGACACTTTCGCATCATGATACAACCCTCAACAACTAAGGGTGCGGTAGCAAATCCAAATTCGTCAGCCCCAAGTAGTGCGCCAATCACGACATCACGACCCGTTTTCATTTGCCCATCCACCTGCACTACTATCCGGCCTCGTAGCTGGTTGAGCACTAAAGTTTGCTGCGTTTCGGACAAGCCCAATTCCCAAGGTGTACCCGCATGCTTAATCGATGAAAGGGGGAAGCCCCTGTTCCACCATCATACCCAGCGATCGTCACGTGATCGGATTTTGCCTTCGAAACACCAGCGGCTACTGTCCCAACCCCAATTTCTGATACGAGTTTGACGCTGATGGAAGCTTTTGGATTCGCATTCTTAAGGTCATGAATGAGCTGAGCTAAGTCCTCAATCGAGTAGATGTCGTGGTGAGGCGGCGGTGAAATAAGTCCAACACCTGGCACAGAAAAACGAAGTTTGGCAATGTATTGAGACACTTTGTGCCCAGGAAGTTGCCCGCCCTCACCAGGCTTTGCACCCTGAGCGACCTTGATCTGTATTTGGTCAGCATTGGCTAAATATTCTGCGGTAACACCAAAGCGGCCAGAGGCCACTTGTTTGATTCTTGAGCGAAGTGTATCTCCAGCTTTCAGATCTACGTCGGTAACAACAACAGACCCCAAAACACTCTTCAACGAAGAATCATTTTTTATTTCGCCAAACCGAATCGGATCTTCGCCGCCTTCTCCCGTATTCGATTTCCCACCAATACGATTCATTGCTATCGCTAATGTGCTATGGGCCTCCGTTGAAATAGAGCCCAACGACATTGCGCCAGTTGCAAACCGTTTAACGATTTCTGTCCAAGGCTCGACCTCATCGATTGGGACAGGCGCGCCCATCGACTTGATTTCGAACAAACCTCTTAGCGTCATATGACGCCGGCTTTGCTCGTTAATTAACTCTGCATACTCTTTGTATGTTGAGTACTGATTAGTCCTCGTCGCTCTCTGCAGCTTAGCAATAGAATCTGGGGTCCACATATGCGTTTCCCCACGTACCCGAAACGCATACTCACCGCCCGTATCAAGCGACGCAAGAAGCGTGGGATCTTTTTCACTGAATGCACGAGCATGCTCTCGAACAGACTCATTGGCGACATCTAGTAAACCGATACCTTCAACGTTGGACGCGGTTCCAGTGAAATACTTCTCTATCAGTTCACTGTTTAAGCCAATTGCCTCAAATATTTGCGCCCCGCAATAGGATTGGTATGTCGAAATACCCATCTTCGACATGATTTTCTTTAAACCTTTTCCGACAGCTTTAGTGAAGTTTTCGAAAGCGTCTGTCGCATCCATCTTCAATTCCCCTGCCATGTCAGAGAGGCTTTCGATAACCAACCACGGATGAACCGCTTCAGCACCATATCCAGCAAGTAGGGCAAAGTGATGTACTTCCCGAGCTGATCCAGTACTAACGACCAAGCCTGTCTTCGTGCGTAATCCAGCTTTAACGAGATGGTGGTGAACAGCGCCAGTCGCGAGTAACGCCGGTATCGCCACTCGGGTTGGTCCTACGCTATTATCCGACAGTATCAAGATCGTCCTACCGGCATGAACTAATTTTTCAGCTCGGGTACAAATCGAACTAATAGCAGCCTCAATTCCTTCAGCACCCTCACCAACATCAAAAGTTATGTCGATAATCTCGCTACTAAAATTGCCCTTACTAATTTTTTCAATATCAACTAAACGACCAAAATCATCGTTATTGAGTACTGGTTGTGGAATTTCCAAACGCTTCGATACAGTTGCGTAATCGACCCCGAGAAGATTAGGCTTCGGTCCCACGTACGATGTGAGGGACATCACTATCTCTTCTCTAATTGGATCGACAGGTGGGTTCGTGACCTGTGCAAATAGCTGCTTGAAGTAGTTGTATAGGGATTTGTTTTTATCTGACAGAACGGCTAGGGGAGAGTCATTACCCATTGAACCCGTACCTTCTTGTCCGGTAACAGCCATAGGAGTCAATATGAATTTGATATCCTCCTGGGTAAACCCAAATGCCTGTTGAAGATCAAGTAAAGAATCTAATTTTTCAGACTTGCTCGCGCTTGACTTGGGAAGTTCGGATAACACGACTTTGGATTCCTTGAGGAGCTCCCCATAGTCTCTTTGCCCAATCAAGCTTTGCTTGACTTCCTCGTCTCCGATTATTCTTCCCTCTTTCATATCGATAAGAAGCATCTTGCCAGGCTCAAGTCTCCACTTGTGCACAACATCTTTTTCTGCAACTGGCAGTACACCAACCTCTGATGCCATGACGACGAGATTATCTTTGGTGACTACGTACCGTGCTGGGCGCAAACCATTTCGGTCTAAGGTTGCACCGATTTGAATTCCGTCTGTGAAGGCAACAGCAGCAGGGCCATCCCAAGGCTCCATAGCCGGGGCATGGTATTCGAAGAAATTCTTGCGGCCCTCACTCATCAACGCATTACCCGACCATGCTTCCGGTATCAGAAGCATCATCGCCTGAGCTGGGGAGTACCCGCCCAGAACAAGTAACTCCAAAGCATTATCAAAACACGCTGAATCCGACTGCCCCTCATCTATAAGTGGCCAAAGCTTATCTAGATCGGTTCCAAATATTGGTGAGGTAAGCGCGCCCTGCCGAGCCTTCATCCAATTTAGGTTACCGCGTAACGTATTTATTTCTCCGTTATGGCCTATCATCCGAAACGGATGTGCAAGTTCCCAACTTGGAAAAGTATTTGTTGAGAATCGCTGATGCACGAGGGCTAAACACGATGAGAACTCCGGGTGGGATAAATCAGAGAAATATTCCCCAACCTGATTGGCCAACAGCATTCCCTTGTATACAACTGTTCGAGCCGACATGGACGGCAGGTAAAATCCACCAGGACCAACGTTGACTTCAGAAGTAACCCGGTGCTCAGCCTGCTTACGAATTACAAATAATTTCCTCTCGAATGCTTGGGTATCCTGACAATCTTTCCCCCGTCCGACGAACAATTGCCTGATAATTGGTTCGACATCTTTAGAGGTCTGGCTAATACCAGAGTTGTTGACCGGAACATCTCTCCAGCCGAGCACAATCTGGCCCTCCGATACAGTCAGCTCTTCAAGAATTTTTTCAGCTTTCCCCCTGGAGCCCTCGTCCTGCGGAAGAAATACCATGCCGACTCCGTAGGATTCTTCTTTAGGTAAATCAAACCCGAGATCAGTTAAACCTCGGAAAAAAGTATCAGGCATCTGAACAAGAATTCCAGCACCATCGCCAAGGAGCGGATCAAATCCCGTAGCACCCCGGTGCGTGAGGTTATCGAGAACCTGGAGTCCTTGTTGAACAATCTCATGACTCCTCTCGCCCTTGATATGAGCTACAAATCCAACGCCGCAAGCGTCGTGCTCATTAGAGGGGTCATATAGCCCTTGGGCGAGAGGTTTCTTAAACTTCGTCACGGTCCAGCCTTTCTAAATACTTGATACTTCAATATAAAATTTTTTAATCTTCGATACTTTGGATATCCAAAGACACCAAATCCGGCAAAATGCCGGATTTTTGACAGAACCACCTATGGTACCGTGATCAGGGGGGTTTTATCAATATTTGGGCCCCTTGCAGCTCTAGAAAGGGTCAACCATGAATATCTGGTGATATTCCTTCATTGCATATCGGTCAGTCATGCCTGCGATGTAATCGGCAATCGCCCTAGGCGCATCAACCTTTGCTCTATCTTGATGTCTGGGCGGCAAAAGCGAACGATCATTGTGAAAAGCATCAAACAAGCTTTGAATAATACGCTTTGCTTTGTCTGCCATTCGTTGAACGCGGTAGTGACGATATAGATTATCCCGTAAAAATTTCTGAAGCTCTGCCTGCTTCTCAGCCACCGGAGCGCTAAATTGGATCAGAGCTGGGAGCGAACGCACCTCTGCGATTGAATCCGGATTCGCATCTGAGATCAATCGCCCACTCTCCTCCATTAAGTCTGTAACGAGCGTGTTAATCATCCGCCTGATTGTCTCGCTAACTAGCCTTCGAGACGGCAGATCTGGATAGCGGTTCCTGACATCTGAGTAGTGCTCCCCAAAAACCTCAACATTACGGATATCATCAAGAGACAAAAGGCCGGAGCGAAGGCCGTCATCGATATCGTGATTGTTGTAAGCAATTTGGTCAGCAATATTCGCCAACTGCGCCTCAAGCGAAGGTCGCTGCTTATCAATAAATCTTCGCCCGAGATCGCCCAACTCTCTTGCGTTTTTTAGAGAGCAGTGTTTTAAGATGCCCTCTCTCGTCTCGAAGCAAAGGTTTAAACCATCAAACTCAGCGTAGCGCTGCTCAAGCTCATCAACAACTCTCAGCGACTGCAAATTATGTTCAAAACCACCATGGTCTCGCATGCTTTCGTTCAGAGCATCTTGACCACTATGACCAAAAGGCGTGTGGCCCAAATCATGAGCAAGCGATATAGCCTCAACCAAATCTTCATTTAGACCAAGTCCCCTAGCCACTGATCGAGCTATTTGCGCGACCTCAAGGCTGTGAGTCAGCCGTGTCCTAAAAAGGTCACCTTCGTGGTTCACAAATACTTGAGTCTTATATTCAAGCCTTCTAAAAGCAGTCGAATGAATAACCCGGTCTCGATCTCTTTGAAAAGGCGTTCTAACCCCGGATTCTTCCTCGAGGTAAGCTCTACCACGAGTTACATTCAAAGGAGCCGCATATTGTTTTACTTCGTAAGCGCCCATGAATAACGTCTACTGGTCGATCTCCATTAGTACTTCATTCAAGATCACAGATGAAAACTCACTAGTAACGTAAGCACTACCAATTTCCTTCAATAGCACCAATCGCATCTTTCCATTTTGAACTTTCTTATCGTAGCCCATGAGATCTAAATATCGATCCACACCAAGGCCAGGGGCTTTAACAGGTAATCCAACCCTCTCCAAAAGCCCGACAACTCTTGCTAGATCATCTTCGGAAACATCGCCGTTGAGCGAGGACAACCGAGTAGCAAGCACCATTCCTGCCGCGACTGCCTCGCCGTGAAGCCACGCACCAAAGCCCAAACCGGCCTCGATCGCATGACCAAATGTATGCCCATAGTTAAGAAGTGCACGAACCCCATTTTCCGTTTCATCCTTTGCCACAATATCAGCCTTACAACTACAAGATTTCCTTATCGCATATGCGATAGACTCGGAATCGCGCGCGAGCAAAGCCTCACTATTACGCTCCAACCAAGAGAAAAAATCTCGGTCCATGATTAACCCATATTTAATAACCTCGGCTAATCCGGCTATGAACTCGCGCTCTGGCAGAGTGCTTAACGTCTCAGTCGCTATTACTACAAGCTTAGGCTGGTAAAACGCACCAATCATATTCTTCCCTAGTGGATGATTGATTGCAGTCTTGCCGCCAACGGATGAATCGACCTGAGAAAGCAGAGTCGTCGGGATTTGCACCAAAGATACTCCTCTTTGGTAGGTCGCAGCAGCAAAACCCGCCACATCCCCCACAACCCCACCGCCAAGCGCAACTATCGTGGCCGACCTATCGACTCGATGTCCGATCAAAAAATCGTAGATCGAACTCAAGGTCTCCTGATTTTTAAATCGCTCACCATCTTCGATTACAAAACTCGAAACGGATCTACCGCTAGCGGCAATCGCATCTCTCGCACGATCTCCGTAAATTTTATCTACGGTACGATTGGTAATGACCACACACCGATCTGAAAAAACTGTGCCCCTCAAGCAAATCCTTAGGAATCAACTCCTCTCGACCAATCACAATCGGGTAAGCACGACCTCCTAAACCTACTGTTAAATCCTCTCTTACCATTAGAGCTCTTTCTTTTCGTGATCAATATTCGACATGCGCTCTGCGTACTCGATCAACCTAGCCTCTACATCCTGCTCCAGACTCTGAATACTTGGATTACCCGTCTCTATGATGATGTCTGCCACCGAGGAATAAATGGGGTCACGAACGGAGTAGATCTCTGCTAATTTCTGCCGAGGATTATCGGTCAACAACAGGGGTCGATTTTTATCCTTTCGCGTTCGTCTCCACAAATCTTCTACGCTTCCTCGTAGATAAACGATGATCCCCGAGGAACATAGCGCCTGCCTATTATTTTCTCGGAGAACGGCACCTCCGCCTGTTGCCAAAACTATGTTGCTGAGGCGGGCCAGTTCGGCTATCACCGCCTCCTCCCTATCTCGAAAAGATTGCTCACCCTCGAGATCAAATATCGTGGGGATAGTAACCCCAGTTCTTTCTTCGATGACATGATCAGAATCATAAAATCTTCTACGTGATCTCTTCGATAAAAGACGACCGATAGAAGTTTTTCCAGCCCCCATCATTCCCACCAAGTAGATATTACGATTGATCCCACTTAAGGGTGACAAGAATTCAGCATTTTTTTCATGTGCCCGATGCATGTCATGATTTTAACCGTTTAGCGCCCAAGAATCCGACCTTAAAATATTTTGACCACGAAATTGTACGCTCGGGATCTAAAATAAATGATGGCTCGGTTCCCCCAAGGCTATAATGACCGCAACCAAAACCTGGCCTGCCCCGAACCGATCAGAATCAATGTTTAAAAAACTATTATTTTCACTTTTTTTCCTTGGTATGAGCGCGGCAGCCGTGGGAATCCTAATCGGGACTCTAGTTTTTGTTGTGGCCTACCCCCAGCTCCCCTCAGTTGATGCGCTTGCAGACTACAAGCCCAAGCTTCCGCTTCGTATTTACAGCCGAGAAAATATTTTAATCGGGGAATTTGGGGAAGAGCACCGCAGCTTCATAGATATTGAGAAAGTTCCCGAAGGCTTAAAACTAGCAATTATCGCCGCAGAGGATGAGCGCTTCTATGAACATCATGGGATCGATTTTTTCGGTATCGGACGCGCCGCGCTAGCAAACTTCATGGCGGGTGGTGCTAGACAAGGCGCCAGCACGATCACTATGCAAGTAGCTCGGAATTTCTTTCTCTCCTCCGAAAAAACACTAGCGAGAAAATTCAACGAGGCCTTACTCGCAATAAAAATTGAGCGTAACCTCTCGAAGGAGCAAATCCTCGAGCTTTATGTAAATCAAATTTATCTTGGCCAACGCGCTTACGGGTTTGGGGCAGCATCAAAGGTATATTTTGGCAAACCGTTGCAAACGGCATCCCTTGCGGAAATGACGATGCTAGCAGGTCTACCGAAAGCACCGTCGCGGTATAACCCCATCGTAAATTTCAAACGAGCTAAACAAAGGCAGGGGTATGTTCTAAAACGAATGTTGACTCTAGGTTTCATCAGTGAAACCCAATTCGAATTAGCCTCAAAACAAAATCTAGATTTGAGCTCCAGCCGCACAAATCCAAGCAAACATGCGGAGTTTTTTGTTGAAATGGTGCGGCAAGAGCTATCTGATAAATTTGGTGACGAAATCTACACACGTGGCCTAAATGTCTATACGACATTATCAGCTAAGCACCAAGAAGGCGGCGTATCAAGCCGTTAAGAAAGGTTTAGAGGACCACGATCGACGACAAGGTTACCGCGGGCCAGCTCAGCATTTTCAGCTCTCCCGCCTAGCGTCCGATGAAACGCTTGAGGAGCTTCTGACCGACTTTGAAAAAACTGATGACTTATATCCGGCGATCGTCCTTGAATCAAAAACCGACTCGCTACGCTTATATGTAAAGGCCAGCGGCGCCAAAACCTTAAATGGATCCGACCTAGAGTTTCTATTTCTGGCCAATGCTGAAGATTCCCAGAATGTCATTCTCAGGAGAGGCGATTTAGTTTACGCGCAAAAATATGAACAAGATGGGTGGAGACTATCTCAAATGCCTGTTGCGGAGGGTGCCCTGGTTTCTATCAATCCGCAGAATGGCGCTATCGTCGCGATGGTTGGTGGGTACAACTACTATAAAAATAAATTTAATCATGCTACACAGTCGATGCGTCAACCTGGATCTAGCTTCAAGCCTTTCGTTTATTCTGCAGCGCTCGAACGAGGTTTCACGCCGGCGTCCATAATCGATGACGCCCCTATCGAAATACATGAAAGCCAAACTGGCTTTCAAGTTTGGGAACCGAAAAACTACGATGACAAATATGACGGGCCAATATCCCTGCGCTACGCGCTGAAGAAATCTAAAAACCTAGTTGCTATCCGTATTCTTCAAGCGATGACGCCTGAGTACGTGAGGGACTACGTAACAAAATTTGGATTTAACCGAAAAGATCATCCCCCATACCTCACGACGGCGCTCGGGGCCGGTTCTACAAGTCCGTTAATTTTGGCTCGGGCATACGGGGTTTTCGCAAATGGTGGATTCTTGATTCAGCCCTACTTTATAAATCGCGTTGAAGACATTGACGGCGGTTTAGTTTTTACCACAACGAAACCGCCGCTCAAAAACTATGCCTGTCAGGGCAATTGATCCGAGGAACGTATTTACTATGAATTCCATGCTGGCTGATGTTATTCAAAGTGGTACGGGAGTGAGGGCGAAGGGGTTAGGAAGAAGAGATCTCAAGGGAAAGACAGGGACGACAAATGATAATGTTGACGCTTGGTTTGCCGGCTTCCAAAAAGATCTAGTCGCAATTACTTGGGTTGGCAAGGACCAACCCGGTCCCCTGGGAGAAAAAGAAACTGGGTCACGAGCTGCACTACCCATCTGGATAGACTACATGCGCGTCGCGCTGAACGGCGTCGCCCGAGGAAGATACCCCGGAGACCCCGGAGGGTATTACAAAAGTGTTAATCGATCCCTCTAGTGGCCTGCCCACGCAGGACTCTTCGGTAGGTATAGAGGAGTACCTGTATGACGAAAATATTCCTCGGGCAGAGGGTTTACTCGGGGACCTTCCCCTCAACTAATCGCAGAAGGCTCAGTAAATTACTCCCCGCTAAGGGCGCGCGCCATATCAAGCGCAAAATACGTGAGAATTCCATCTGCCCCAGCACGCTTGAAACACAAAAGAGCTTCGGCAACACACTTTGTCTCGTCTAGCCAACCATTTTGAAAAGCAGCTTTGAGCATCGCATATTCTCCACTGACCTGGTACACGAATGTCGGGGTTTTAAACTTCTCTTTGACCATACGGACCACGTCGAGATATGGCATACCTGGCTTAACCATCACCATATCTGCACCCTCAGACAAATCAAGCCCAATTTCCCAAATTGCCTCATCGACATTGGCTGGGTCAATTTGGTATGTCTCTTTGCTGCTTTTTCAAAGGTTCGCAGCCGACCCTACGGCATCCCTAAACGGACCGTAAAAGCTTGACGCGTACTTAGCTGAATAAGCCATGATACGTGTAGCATCGTGATTCTCGTTATCTAGAGCGTCTCGGATGCGTCCCACTCGACCGTCCATCATATCGGAGGGCGCAACAATGTCTGCTCCAGCCCGAGCATGACAAAGGGCTTGCTGTTCCAAAATCGCAATTGTCTCGTCATTCAAGACGTAGCCATTCTCATCGAGTAACCCATCCTGCCCGTGACTTGTGTAAGGATCTAGAGCAACGTCCGTAATGACCCCCAAATCGGGAAATTCTTTTTTAAGTTCGAGATAACCTTCGGAACAAGACCATCATCGGAGTACGCAGCACTACCAGTCGCATCTTTTTTTTCTGATTCGATTACTGGGAAAAGTGCCAACGCAGGTACGCCAAGTCTCATACAATCTTCAGCAACTGAGAGGAGCTTGTCGGGCGTATAACGGAAGACTCCTGGCATCGATTCGACTGCATATTTCTCATTTTTTCCCTCAATAACAAATACCGGATAGATGAGATCATCGACAGACAGTCGGTTCTCCTGGACGAGTCTTCGAGAAAAATCATCTCGGCGGTTTCTTCTCATTCGCCGACGGGGAAACTGACTAAAAATATTCATACAGTATTCTCATCTTAAACGCCAAACCTGCAGCAATTGATACATCACTTTACACAAACCTAACTAAGTTAGATCGAGCCAATCCGCGAGCTTCTCACGCGCCTCTGGAACTCCTGCTTTGCTCGTACTGGAAAAAACTTGCGCAGATGCCCAAGGGTAATTTTTTGTCAGTATAGCGGATACCTCCGCCAACTTTCGTTCAGCTTGGGCTCTGGTTAGCTTATCGCTTTTAGTCAAAAGTAGGTGCATCGGTCTACCCGTGATGGAAAACCACTCGATTAACTGATAGTCAAGCTCTGTGAGCGCATGGCGAATATCAACCACCGCAAAAAGCCCTCGTATTTGCTCGCGCCTCTTCAAATAAAGTGTCAGAGCCTTGCCCCATGACTTCCTCATCTGATCTGGAACCTTGGCGTAACCATATCCGGGGAGGTCAACAAGGTACTTGAATTCAGATACTTCGAAAAAATTTAGTAACCGCGTTCGGCCGGGGAGCTTACTAACATGGGCTAATTTCCGCCTATTAGTTAGCGCGTTAAGAGCACTGGATTTGCCCGCGTTAGAACGTCCGGCAAAAACCACTTCAGATCCGTAGTCATCTGGTAACTGGTCATATTTTTCGAACGACTTCCAGAACGTTGTTTTTTCAAGTACGCTGGACATACTAGATTAATTGAAGAAGGAGACTATTTATAGCTTAGCAAAGGCCTCATCGGCAGCATCAAGAGTTGCCGCTATATCGGCCTCGGAATGCGCAGACGAAACAAAGCCCGCCTCAAATGCCGATGGTGCTAGATATACTCCCCTATCGAGCATAAGATGAAAAAATTGGTTGAATCGTTCGCGGTCACTAGCCATCACATCAGCAAATGATTCTGGAATTGATTTACTAAAATACATCCCAAACATTCCACCAACCGCGTCTGCACAAAAATCTACCGAGTTCTTTTTAGCCATCTCTGTCATACCGTCAACAAGTCTTCTCGTAACTTTCGTTAGATCGTCAAAAAATTCGGGTTCTTGGATGAGTTGAAGTGTACGAATACCTGCAGCAACAGATACGGGGTTACCAGACAAGGTTCCTGCTTGATATACAGGCCCAAGAGGGGCTAATTTATCCATTATTTCCTGTCGCGCACCAAATGCGCCCATTGGCATACCCCCACCGATTACTTTTCCGAGAGTAGTAATATCGGGAGTCACGCCTTGTATGCCCTGGGCACCGGAAATGCCAACTCGAAACCCCGTCATGACTTCGTCGTAAATAAGCAAAGCACCGTAGCGATCACAAAGGTTTCTCAAAGCAGAGACAAAATCTGGAGTGGCCTTAACGAGATTCATATTCCCAGCGATAGGTTCAATAATTACACCTGCTATCTCATCGCCAGCCTCGGAGAACGCCCGATTTAACATCTCAACATTATTGTAATCAAGGACGATGGTATGTGACGTCAGCTCCGAGGGCACGCCTGCGGAACTGGGCTGTCCAAATGTCAGCGCACCAGACCCAGCTTTAACGAGTAGAGAATCCGAGTGCCCGTGATAGCACCCTTCAAATTTTATAATCTTAGGCTTACCAGTAAATCCTCGTGCGAGACGTATCGCACTCATTGTTGCCTCGGTCCCAGAGCTTACCAAACGTATTTGCTCCATAGATGGCACCAAGCGCGTAATCATCTCAGCCAATTCAATTTCTTTTTCTGTGGGAGCGCCAAAGCTCAACCCTCTTTCAGCAGTTTGCTGAACTCTACGAACTATGTCTGGATGCGCATGGCCCAAAATCAAAGGGCCCCCAAGAGCCAACATAATCTATGAACTCTTTACCTGTCACATCATAGATCTTCGACCCTGCTCCCCTATCTATTGTCCGTGGAGTCCCACCAACTGAACCGAATGCCCTAACTGGAGAGTTGACCCCACCAGGAATTACTTTCTTTGCTTTTTGAAAAGCAACTTCATTTGCGTTGGACATACTCATTCCGTAATAACTATTTAAATTCTTTTCGCTTGAAGAGCGTTTACAAATATTTTCCTACAGAGTTGTGCTTCTCGGAAAATATCAGAAGCGCCAAAAATACCTTGAATGATCGCAGCGCTGTCGGCTCCAGCCAATACCACTTCTTTCAAGTTACCTCTATTGATCCCACCTATCGCCACAACGGGTAGGCTACAGAAAGCGCGAGCCCTCCTAAGTGTGTCAAGCGAAGCATTATCTGCATGCACTTTCGAGGTAGTCTTGTACATGCTCCCAAAGGCAACATAATCAGCTCCGGCTCGCTCGCCCCATGCCGCTCGCTCTACATCTGAGTAACATGATACACCAAGAATCTTTTCTTTCGTGAGCGCTTTACGCGCGATTTCAACACCGATGTCATCCCCTCCCACATGCTGTAACCCGTCTGCATCTACGGTCTCCAGGATCGATAAATCATCATTGATGATTAGCGCACCACCGCTGCCTCGAATCAATTTGAGCAACTGCTCTGCTTGCTCGACCTTGAGTTTTTTATCTGCGGATTTATTTCGGTACTGGAATAACTTAACACCCCCCCGGAGGGCATGGCCAACAACATTAATTAACTCGTCTGTATCACCGACATCAGGAGTAATTGCGTAGATCCCAGAAACCACTGTTTTCAATGAATGTCACGCTCCAAAATATTTCGACTGGGAATAAGCTGACCCGCTCCGATACGATAACCTTTGTGTAGCATTTCCCATGTGTATCCCTGCGCACTTTTAACAGCACTCTCTACCGAAAAGCCACAAGCCATCAAGCAAGCAATCGAACTCGCGAGCATACATCCAGATCCATGATACTCACCTGGCAACCTTGGCCACTCCTCAAACTCAACAACCCCGTCAGAGTTGTACAGGGTATTACGAACTGTCGTAGTATTTTCATGGGAACCCGTTATAAGTACAAGCTTAGCCCCCGAGCTGGCCAACCAAGGCCCACAGTCATCCAATGCCAATTGGTCAATAACTTTTTGATTTCCTCTAGCAACGAGAGATCGAGCCTCTACTGAGTTCGGCACGACGAGTGTTGCGATTGGCAACAAAACATCCACGATCCCCTCGAGAGCACCCAACTTATCGCCGCGTCCAGAAGTTAACACTGGGTCGAGGATCACTGGTGTTCCAGGAAGGTTGTCAATAACCTTCGCAATCTCTCTAGCGCACTCCACACTCGGCACTAATCCAATTTTTACCACAGAGGGCTTCACATCTTTGATTAAAACGTTAGCTTGTTCAGCTATCAGCTCTGGGCTGATAGCAGCGCATCGAGTCACACCAACAGTATTTTGCGCAGTTATTGCAGTGATTACCGATAACGGATGACAACCATGATCCAGTATAGTCAAAACATCGCCCTGCACCCCAGCTCCACACGTTGGATCAGATCCCGCAAAAGTTAAAACAATTGGTTTCGCATATGCCATCAGGATTTACTGATTCACTTACTTTAAAATGATTGTGTATATATTAATCCGGATTTACAAACAGAGAAATGACTGCGAACATGGAAGAATTTAAAACGTACATGTGTTTGATATGTGGCTTCATCTATGATGAGGAAGCTGGATTACCAGATGAAGGTATCCCCGCCGGGACCAGGTGGGACGATGTGCCGGTGAATTGGGTTTGCCCAGAGTGTGATGCCCGCAAAGAAGATTTTGAATTGGTCGAGATTTAGAGAGGTTTGGTTTGAGAATACTTCACACGATGATTAGAGTAGGGGACTTAGAAAAATCGTTGGACTTTTATACTGACGTCCTGGGGATGAAATTACTTCGCAAAGCCGATTACCCGGATGGAAAGTTCACGCTTGCATTTGTAGGTTACGATTCAGAGGAAAACACATCAGTATTAGAGCTCACACATAACTGGGATACAAAGAATTACGAACTTGGATCCGGCTATGGACACATTGCGATAGGAGTTGACGATGCTTACGCCGCCTGTGACGCCGTGAGAAATAAAGGTGGGAAAGTAACGCGGGAAGCCGGCCCCATGAAACACGGCACGACGGTCATTGCCTTTGTAGAGGACCCTGATGGCTACAAGATCGAGCTGATTCAAGGCAGGTGAACAAGCTAAAAATTGGCTAATTGAACATACTGGTCAATTGATAAATTTTCTGGGCGAGCTTGAGGATCTATGGAACATTTAAGCAAGTCCTCTTCGGTAAAAATCCCCTTCAGTGCATTTCGAAGCGTTTTACGCCGCTTCGAAAACGCTGTAGTAAGAACCTGGCTGAGCCTTTTCTCATCAACCTGAGGGGGATTTTTTCGGGGCCGCATAGACATTACAGAGGACCACACCTTAGGTGCAGGCCTAAACGCATTAGGTGGTACATCAAAAAGCCATTCGATATCCCAGTGTATTTGTAACGCGATGCCGAGCCTCCCATAGGCCTTATTTCCGGGAGAGGCGACCAGCCGATCAACAACCTCTTTTTGAAGCATAAAAATTGCATCCTTAATCCGCTCACGGTGTCGGTCAACGTGTAAAAGTATCGGCGAAGAGATGTGATAGGGAAGATTTCCGATGAGCCTAATACATTTTCCTAGATCACTTAAATCGACATCAAGGATATTAGCCTGAATAAATTTTGCAAAACCTTTCGGCATTACACTCTTTAGGTAAACTATCGCATCTCCATCCAACTCAATGAGTTGAATGCAATTAACTAGCCGAGAGAGATGTCGAGTAAGAGCCCCATAACCAGGACCGACCTCAACGACCTCATCATCTTTTTCGTAAGCACCTGCCGATACTATCTGTAGTTGATAACCCTCATCTTCCAAGAAATTTTGACTGAGATGACGCTTAGGTTTGAAAGAAGTCATCTGATAAAATCTAGATTACGATTGAAATGCTAAAGCCTTAATTCCACAAAAGTCTTGTCTCTTAGCTCCTGAACCCAACCTTCGAACCTACTTTCCAGTTTTCGCTGAGTGATAGTTTGAAGCGCAACCGCCCGCTTTCGATCCTCGGATAAATCCGCGTCCCTGCGCCCATGAACGAATATGATATGGAAACCGAATTGAGTTCTTATCACATCGCTTATCTCTTCACCACTTAGCGCGTTCATCGCGCTCTCAAATTCAGGTACTGTTTCACCTGGACTCAACCAACCTAAGTCCCCACCATTCGCCGCGCTTATATCAGCAGATAAATTTTTTGCTAATGTTGCAAAGTCCTCTCCACCCAATATGAGGCGATCTCGTATTTCCTGCGCTCTACTTAGAACAATATTTTCGTCCTCGTATTGATCAATCTTGATCAAAATATGGGATACGCGCGTCTGCTCGACGACGATCTCTTGATCTGCTCCTCTCTTGTCATACAGAAACAAGATATGAAAACCATTCGGACTTTCGAACATATCGCTTCGCTGCCCAAGCTTCATCGATACGAGTCTTTCCGTAAAAAGTGTTGGAAGCTCCTCTTCATATCTCCAACCTAGTAAACCACCCTCGAGAGCATCACTTGCATCGGATAACTCTGCAGCGACCGTCCGGAAATCCAGCCCCTCATCAATTCTCCGCAATGCCTCGGAAGCTTTTTCTATGGCCTTCTCTTTCTCACTTGAATCAGCGTCAGTCTTGCTCTTGACTAATATATGCGCGGCAAGATATTGATTTCTTGATGAGGGTATCAGCTTGCCTCTGAAGAAAAAGATCTATCTCCACTTCACTCACTTTAATTTTAGAGTCCAACTCTCTGCGACGAAGTTTATTTATTTTTAAATCGCTTTCTACTTGCCGCCGGAAATCTTCTAGGGCTTTAGCTCCTCGCTGCTCCAATGCCGCCAAAAATTCAGATGTCGATTTTTTTTCTTGTCTGGCAATACCGTTGATAGCATCCGCTGTCTCTTCCGAGGAAATCCGAATCCCCGAACGATCAGCAAAATCCACTAGGATTTTCCTTGAGATTATTCTCTCAAGTACCTGTTTTCTTAATTCGTCCTCATTAGGCGGCAAGGCATTATTGGCTTGAAATTGCTTCTTTACTGAGCTGACCTCCTTTTCAAGATCGTAGCTGGTAACGGCACTATCTCCAACGATGGCGACCACACGAACGAGTGGAATTGCTTCTTCAGCAAAGCCGATTTTCCCATTCAAGGAAATCACCAACAGTGCGACACCCAATCTCAACATATTTGCTACTGATATCACGATTCACCCCAATTAAAAACTCAAATTAACATCAACACTAACGCTCAGAATATCCAGCGATCTTTGACCTCAAGACCCCCATTACATCCTGCCCAATCCGGGTAAAACCTTTGAGGTCAAGTTGAATCATGTATCGGGTCGAATACTTATCATGTCCATTTGCGTTCTGACCAACAAGTAACTTAGATGCGACAAACCTTAAACCCCAACATCCAGCGCTATATTCCAATCCAGCTAACCCCTCGATAAGCTTACTGGAATCTTTTGCGTAATTCCATTTGCCGGCAGCACTCCATTGTCCGTTTAAAGGCCACTGACCAGACAAATCAAATTGCTCCTGCGAGTCACGTTCTGAGCGGTGCGTTACCCGCAATGTTTTCCCAGCTTCTGGCGAAAAAATAAGACTATGCTGATGTTTCTGCACTCTATCAAGCACGCCGCTGTACTGCAGAAGAGAATCAACTACCCAAGAATTTGTTACCCGACCAACAGCGCCTAGCAAAATATCAGATCGATTCGATGAGTCTCCTGAAACTTTATTACCGCCAGCGAAATACCTTTGTGCTCCACTAAGCCTCAACCGCTCAATTCCGTTCGATGTTTCGAAAAATCGACTTGTGAGGCCGAATGTGAAGTGATTTGCATCGTTCACTCGGTCATTTCCAGAAAACAAATTATCGGTAAAGATAGAAGAGAAATCAAAACCCTTTAATCCTGAGTAAAAATTACGGAGACCCGATTGATTTCGGTAGGGAGCATATGCGTAGAAAACCCTCGGCTCAAGCGTTTGCACCATTGGCAAATCACCCACACTAAAGTCCCTCTCCAAAACAACAGAACTATCAAGGAATAAATAGGGATCGATCGATTGTATGTTGATCCATTTTCAACATCATAGTGACTCAAGTGGTAGGTTACTCTCGGAGTGACATTTAAAAAATCATTCTCAAAAGGAAGTTGAGCATAGGGGGCCAAAATTGTTCGTGTAGCACCATTGCGGGTGGGGTGAGAATAACGGATTAACTCTGCAAAACCACCGACCTGACCGCCTAAAAATTCTTGGGAACTTGCGGTTGTATGAATTCGAGGATCAGTCTGAAAGGGAGCAGTAGCAAAGCTCAACGACTGGTAGTGCACCATTTCGAAGGACGTTGTCCATGATTCACCAGCAGCAGCGAGTCCTAATTTTCGTGGTAAGTGGACTTGAGATGTCAAAGAGAGATCGGTACTCAAATCAGTGAAGTAGGTATCATCCGAGACCCCTTGAAAGTCAAGATACCCGCTCAACCCATCAGATATATTTTGAGTATGTACAAAGTGATAAAAATCACGCTTTGTTTCGGTAAATAACCGATCGTCTCCAATGTAATCATAATCAAGCTGTCCCGCAAAATTCTCATTCAGGTATCGCCATTCTGTCTTCAGCTGCGTACCTCTATTAGCCATATTTCGGGTTGTAATCGTTGCATCGTAGTTTGGCGCAATGTTCCAGTAAAAAGGAACCTCGAGCTCAAAGCCATTTTCAACGCTCTGTCCATAAGATGGAGTAAGCAACCCCGACTTCCTGGTGTCCCCCAGCGGAAATGTAATAAAGGGTGAATATAGGATGGGGGCGCCTTTAAACATGATACGAGGATGCTTTGCATAACCGACATCGCTTGCTCGGTCGATAGTCAATAGAGAGGTCTTCAAATAGACATCGTTTTCCCGTACGTCACATGTTGAGTAGGTCGCGTTCGCTGCGCGCTGCCGCTCCTTGCCATCAATAAAAAAAGTTGAGGCGATGCCGTGGGCATCATTCTCCTCAAGAAAATATTGAACTACATCTATCTCGCCGGTTTCATCCTCAGCGGAATATCTAAGCTCTTCACCCAAAAGTTTTAACCCGGGTTGCTCTAAGATCACGTTGCCTACGGCATGAACCCGCTTACCCTCAGGCCGATAAACGATCTTATCCGCTGAAATCTGCTGGTCTCCCCTCGCCACCACAGCATTACCAATAGCCACGAGTTCCTCAGACTTGAAACCAGTAATAGAATCGCCATCGATCGTCGTAACCATGTCGGAGGCATTGGCAGTATCGACAGGTCTTTGCGGCTCTTCTTCCGCTTTTGGGGATTCGGTTATCTGCCCAGCACCATTAACGATTGGCCAATCTTCATTGGAGCCAGCATAACTAAAATCAGACTGACTCAAACCGACGAGCAACGACATCGGGATATAAAATAACTTCGTATAATGTCGTTGCATGCTCATGTTAAAAAGTTAACGCCAAACTCCACATCTAAGATGATCGATCTCGAGTCAGTATTCAACCCCTCTCGTTACAGCAGAATGAGCGATTGGGTAATTCGCGATCTTGGCTTATCGGAAATTAAAATCGATCCGCTTGCCGCCGATGCGGGACTCAGGCGCTATTTTCGCATTTCTCCAGAAAACCGTCCCACATACGTCCTGATGGATGCCCCTATCGAGCACAACGACATTAAACAGTTTAAATATGTTTCGGAGCTCATCCAGGAGAAGCGGTATAAATTCGCCGGAAATTATTAGCGAAAATGCAGCTGAGGGCTTCTTAATACTTTCAGATTTTGGCGACACAACCTACCTCAAGGCCTTGAATACCAACACAGCGGACCGATTATTTGATGAGGCAACGGACGCGCTTGTGAAATGGCAATTGGCGAGTAAACCTACAGCACTCCCCCGAGTACACGGAAAAAATTCTTTTGAGCGAGCTTAATTTATTCACTGATTGGTACTTGGCAAAACATAAGGGTTTGACGCTAAAAGATGACAAACTCGTCGCACTCAAGAATGTTTTTCGAACAATCGTTGCGCGAAATCGCTCGGAAAACTTTGTATTCGTTCACCGAGACTTTATGCCACGAAATTTAATGGTCACTGAAAATAATCCTGGAGTCCTTGATTTTCAAGATGCGCTTTATGGGCCAATAAGCTATGACGTGATTTCACTCTTTAAAGATGCATTTATCAGCTGGGAAGAAGAACGGGTCCTAGACTGGATCATAAAATACTGGGAAAAAGCAAAAAAGGCTTCGCTTCCTGTTCCACATGATTTTGGCGTTTTTTATGAACAAATCGAGTGGATGGGAGTGCAAAGACATTTAAAAGTTATAGGGATTTTTGCCCGACTCAAATATAGGGATTGAAACTCATCATATATTACTGATACTCCGAGATTCGTAAGCTATATCCTCGCTGTGGCGAGACGCTATCAAGAATTAAAGCCATTGGTGAGCATTTTGGAGCACGTCGAGGATTCTCCATCATCAGCTGGTCTCACGTTCTAAGGAATAGTTTTGGTCAACATAACGCCCATGGTTCTTGCTGCTGGAAGAGGTTCTAGGATGCGAGAACTATCGGATGCGACACCAAAGCCACTTATGAGGATCGGCAGCGAGACTCTGATTGACATCCACCTTAAAAAGTTGAAAGAAGTTGGCTTTACAAGGATAGTAGTTAATGTCGCCTACAAAGCACAACAAATCATCTCTCATGTGAAAAATAATCCAATCTCGGGGCTAGAAATTGTTTTTTCAGAGGAGGCTAATGCATTAGAAACCGCCGGTGGTATTGCCAACGCATTGAGCCTGATCAATTCACCTATTTTTCCAGTCGTAAATGCAGATATTTTCTCGGACTATGATTATGCTAACTTTTTTATCCACGCGAATAACCCTAAGTTCATCGACTCAATACGCTGCACACATAATTTTGGTAGATAACCCCGAGCATAATCGCAATGGAGATTTTCGGTTTGAAGCTGGAAAATTATCCGAAGAAGGAAAGCCTATGACTTTCACTGGTATGGGAATCTATCGATCGGATATCTTTCTTAAAGAACATGCGGACAACAAGGTGGGGCTAGGTACGGTGCTAAGAGATCTCTCAGCTTCCGACAAAGTCTCTGCCGAGCACCACCGTGGCTTTTGGTCAGACATTGGGACTCCTGAACGTCTCGACGAAGATCAATAAATACGTTGAAGGGGATTTATGATCTACACTCCTCGGCACTTCGAAGTTACCGACTCAAAGAGATTGGAACAACTTATTTCTTCAAACCCCTTTGCAACCGTGGTCGCATCTCAAAACGATAAGCCGATTATCACCCATATTCCGATTAAGTTGGATCGAGAGAGATTCTTGCTCGAAGGTCATGTCGCCAAGGCGAATGCTATCAGCAAACTTTTGGGCCAAGGTGACGAGGTGCTTTTCATTTTTCATGGCCCGCATGGGTACATTTCTCCTTATTGGTACAAATCACACCCAAACTTACCGACATGGAATTATGCGGTGGCACATGTTTATGCCAAACCAGAAGTCATTCAGGATCGCTCCGAAAATCAAGGCATAGTGATGGCTCTTGCTCAAGCGTACGAGCAAGATAAGGATCTGAAATCAGATGTAGAGTTATCCTCACTCTTTGACAAAGCAATTGATGGGATCGTTTCTTTCCGGGCTAAAATTCTCAGGATCGAAGGTAAATTTAAACTATCCCAAAATAAATCAGTCGAAGATGCTGATGTTCTGATAAAAAAACTTGAAAATTCGAAAAATGAGACCGATCACGCATTAGCTCTTCTGATGAAAGAGGAAAACTCGTTAAGAAAAAATAAATAATCGACCAATATCTAGACAAAATGAACACTTGTTACCAAAACCGAAGGGGACTGCTTCTAAACTATATCGATGAGGGGATTATCGTAATCCCAACATCTCGAGAAAAGATAAGGAACAAAGATGCCCACTATCCTTTTCGCCCTGATAGCTATTTCTATTATCTAACCGGCTTCACCGAGCCGGATGCCGTACTGGTTCTTCACAAAAACGGGGGAAATAAATCCACGATATTTTGTCGGGAGAAAAATATTGAAAAGGAAATTTGGGATGGATTTCGTCTCGGCCCATCATCTGCACCTGCATCTTTAGATGTTGACGAGGCTTTTCCAATCGATGAGCTCGACAAATTGATGCCTAAATTCTTAGAAAACCAAGAATCAGTTTATAGCGTGATCGGAGTTGATACACGCTGGGATTCAAAAATAATCAGCTGGCTGAACCACACGCGGTCCAAGGTTCGCACTGGAATCCGTGCGCCGTCTTCGCTAAAAGACATCAGAAGTTACCTGGACGAAATGCGACTTATCAAAGATGAAACTGAGTTAAATATTATGCGCTCAGCCGCGAAGATTTCCTCGGTCGCGCACATATCCGCAATGAAAGCGACGGCGCCGAACAAGAATGAGTACGAGGTCGAAGCTGAACTTTTGTATCACTTTAAAAAACATGGTTCAGAGTTCCCGGCATACACCTCGATCGTGGCTGGAGGCGCAAATAGCTGCGTTCTTCACTACATTGAAAATAATCAAAAACTGAAGGATGGCGACCTCCTATTAATCGATGCTGGTTGTGAATTACATGGCTACGCATCAGACATAACGCGCACCTTTCCGATTAATGGAAAATACACGCAAGCTCAAAAAGAAGTTTATTCGATCGTGTTAAACGCGCAGGAAGCCGCAATTGGACAAGTTAAGGCAGGGAATTCATGGCAGGCACCACACGATGCAGCGCTAAAAATATTAGCCGAAGGGATGGTGGCCCTCGGGTTACTCAAAGGCTCGGTGGAAGAAGTGATTGAGACTGAGGCTTTCTCGCGATTCTATATGCATCGCACCGGGCACTGGCTCGGTATGGATGTTCACGACGTCGGGGACTACAAAACAGATGGTCAATGGCGAAATCTCGAACCAGGGATGGTCTTGACTGTAGAGCCAGGGATGTATATTCGAAAAGCCCCAGACATCCCAAAAGATTTTTGGAATATTGGAATAAGAATTGAAGATGATGTAGTTGTCATTGGTGGTGGCTGTGAGATACTCACGAGTGATACCCCAAAATCTATTAGCGACATAGAAGCCATAATGGCTAACTAACTCCTTTTGAGTTTGCTAAAGCGAAAAATTATTATTATTGGTGGCGGCCCCGTTGGTTGCGCCGTCGCGCTCGCATTGCGGAGTATAGGACTAGAGAGTTCGATTGTTGAAGAGCGAAACCAACCGCTTAAATCAACCGATGGAAGAACGCTGGCGCTATCTTATAACAGCCACCTAGTTCTGGAGAGATTAGGGATAAATCTTAAGAATTCTCGCAGTTTTCCAATCGATGAGATTCACATTTCCGACCGCGGCAATTTTGGAAGATCAATTGTAAGAGCATCCGACATAAATCTTCCCTCTTTAGGTTATGCGGTCCGGTTCAACGATTTCTATCAAAACCTGTACTCAGAAACCAAAGAAAGATCTATCGAAATACTGCATGGAATAAAAGTTGCACGCGTTGATAACGACCCATCCAACCCCAAAACCATTTCTATTGAATCGGAAGCAACTGTAGAAAAGATCGCCGCTAATCTTGTGATTATTGCAGACGGTGGATCAATTAATTTACGCGGGGATGCTCCGCCCCGTGAAACGGATTACGGCCACCAAGCAATTGTAGGCTTGGTAAAAACAAAACCAACCCCGAGTTCCAGAGCGTTTGAGAGATTTACTGATAGCGGACCAATCGCCCTACTACCCCGCGGAGAGGAATATGCGTTTGTTTGGTCATGCGGAAAAGACGATGCAGCAAAGATCTTGGAGCTGCCAGATGAAAGTTTCTTATCGAGACTACAAGATGCGTTTGGTGACAGGGCGGGTCAGTTTCTAGCAGTTAGGGAAAAATATCATACCCGCTGCGTATGCGGATCGCTGACCAAGCATCAAAGAGCGGTATCATCGTTTTGGGCAACGCCTCTCAGGCCTTACACCCCATCGCTGCGCAGGGATTAAATTTAGGACTCAGAGATGCGTGGACCCTCGCTCAGCTTTGCAAAGAAAAACACTGGACGATATTTCCAACATCGAATTCAGCGCACGTTATATGAGAGAGCGAGAAAAAGATCGCAAACAAACCATAGCCGCCACCAAATTCCTGAATACCATTTTTTCAAATCAAAGTAGTTTGCTTGGCACCATAAGAGGGCTCAGGCCTAATGGCGTTAGATTTAGCTCCGTCTCTGAAACGCGCGGTACTGCGACAGCTCATCTTTGGTCCTGGTTACTAAATCTAAAAGACTCTGCGCCACTTATAATTTAAAATCTGGTCTCAGCGCAAAAAGAGTGATCAGATGTTCGTAGGCAACCATAAAATATCATCAAAGACGATTGCAGCCCCCATGGCTGGGGTGACCGATCGAGCGTTTCGCTCGCTTTGTAGGAAACTGGGAGCGGGAGCAGCGGTCTCCGAGATGATCACATCCGACACTAAGCTATGGAATTCTAAAAAATCAGCGAGCCGTTTAGACCATACCGGCGAAAGGGCTCCAATAATCGTACAAATAGCCGGCGCCGACCCATCGCAACTAGCTGAAGCAGCGCGCGCAAATTATGATATGGGAGCAGATATTATTGATATAAATATGGGCTGCCCTGCGAAGAAAGTGTGTAAGGTTGCCTCTGGGTCTGCGCTGATGCGTGACGAAAAGCTAGTGGCAAAAATCTTAGAAGCTGTCGTGAATTCCGTAAATATTCCGGTCACGCTTAAAACTCGAACTGGCTGGGATAACGAAAGCAAAAACATCGTATCCATCGCCAAGGTGGCGGAATCCAGTGGAATTGCTTGCCTTACGATTCACGGGAGAACGCGAAACGATTTCTTTAATGGTTCTGCTGAGTATGACAGTATTGCAGAGACAAAAACCCACATACGTATTCCGGTAATCGCGAATGGCGATATTGATTCACCGGAAAAAGCTAATAAAGTTTTGGAGCTGACCCAAGCAGACGCAGTCATGGTAGGTCGTGCCGCGCAGGGAAACCCATGGATTTTCCGAGAAATAAACCACTTTCTGGAAACCGGTAAAAAATTATCAAAACCGTCTTTTGATGAGGTGCTCGCGGTACTCGTAGAGCACCTGACCAATCTTTACAACCTATATGGGGAGTTCTCGGGAGTAAGAATCGCACGAAAACATGTAGGTTGGTACCTCTCGAGTATCGAACAAAGTGCCTACTTCAAAAAGCGTTTTAACGTACTCGAAAATGCGCAAGATCAAGTTGATGCCGTAAAACTATTTCTTAAACAGCGTGGCGATTTCGACGATATTAACTGCGCGGTAGAGGAGCTAGCGGCCTAATGAAGGAAAAAGATTCTGAGCTCACGAGATTCATTAAGAAATCGCTTGATACTTATTTTGCGAACGTAGGCGATGAGCACATCACTGGGCTCCACGGAATGGTAATTGACACCGTTGAACGTACATTAATCGCCGATATTCTGGAACGAACCGATGGGAATCAAAGTCTTGGCGGCAAAATTATTGGGTATAAATCGCAATACTCTTCGTGCAAAAATGAAACTATTTAAACTTTTATAAATACAATAATAAATATGCAAGCAAAAAAAAGAGCTCTGATCAGCGTATCAAATAAATCTGGCGTAACGGCTTTTGCATCGGCATTAAGCTCTCTGGGAATCGAAATTCTATCTACTGGAGGAACCGCGAGAACGCTTCAAGAAGCCGGCATTGATGTAATGGACGTTGGAAGCTACACAGGATTTCCGGAAATGTTAGATGGTCGGGTCAAAACGTTACATCCGAAAATTCATGCTGGCCTACTCGCCCGCCGAGACGAACCGAAGCATATGGTATCCCTTGAGGAATACAACATACCGACCATAGACTTCGTAATTGTTAACCTTTATCCTTTTGCGCAAACGATTGCAAACCCAGATTGCTCTCTCGAAGATGCAATTGAAAATATTGACATCGGTGGGCCTACGATGGTTCGAGCGGCCGCAAAAAATTGGGAGCATGTAGCAGTAATTACAGATCCCAATGATTACGGGGCGATCGTTGAAGAACTCAAAAAATCTGGAACTACATCCGTTTCACGCGAAACAAGATTTGCGCTTTGCAGAAAGGCGTTCTCTCATACTGCCGCTTATGATTCAACCATCAGCAACTACCTCACTGCGTCCGATTCCGAAGGGGCGAAACAAAAGTTTCCTGGACAAATCAATATGAACTTTTCGAAGGTCCAAGATCTCCGGTACGGAGAAAACCCACATCAAGATGCTGCGTTTTACCGGGACCTCGAAGAGCTGCCTGGATCTCTCGCAACATACAAACAAATTCAAGGGAAAGAGCTTTCTTACAACAACATCGCGGATTCCGATGCGGCGTGGGAATGTGTCAAAAGCTTTGCTGAGCCCGCTTGTGTAATAGTGAAACATGCGAATCCTTGTGGAGTCGCTATCGGAAAAGATTCCAACGAGGCTTACCAAAAAGCGTTTAGCACCGACCCAACATCAGCATTTGGCGGAATCATAGCGCTAAATCAACAAATTGACGAAAAAGCTGCTGCGGCAATCTGTAAGCAATTTGTCGAGGTGGTGATCGCGCCGGCGTACTCAGAAGAAGCGCTGGCGATCTTCGCAGAAAAACAAAATGTTCGTGTTCTACAAATTTCCATCGATAACACTTCAAACAGACACGACTATAAACGCGTTGGCGGAGGACTATTAGTACAAACCTCTGATTCGAAAAATGTCGCAAAAACAGAACTCTCGATCGTGACAACAAGACAGCCGAACGAACAAGAACTATCCGACCTAATGTTCGCTTGGCGTGTGGCCAAGTTTGTAAAGTCAAACGCGATAGTTTTTTGTGGAAATGGTATGACTCTCGGAGTTGGCGCTGGACAAATGAGTCGAGTAGATTCCACTCGCATTGCTTCGATCAAAGCAGAAAATGCAAATTTGAATCTTCAAGGGATCTGTTGGTGGCCTCTGATGCGTTCTTCCCATTTAGAGATGGCGTTGACGTAGCCTTTAATGCAGGTGCGCAAGCTATCATTCAGCCAGGCGGTAGTATGCGTGACGACGAAGTTATCGCAGCAGCTAATGAGCACGGGATTGCCATGATACTTACGGGAACTCGTCATTTTCGGCATTAATGCCTAGCGTTTCCAACGCTTGAAAAACTGGGTTTTTTCGTCTTAAAACGGATAAGGACTTAAGCACAATGAGAATATTAGTGATTGGCAGTGGTGGTCGGGAGCATGCGATCGCTTGGAAACTTAAACAATCACCAAAGGTTTCAAAAGTTTTCGTCGCGCCCGGCAATGCTGGTACAGGCACCGATGATGGTTTAGATAATGTCAATATCACTGACACGAAAGAGCTAATCGAATTTGCAAAAACAAATGATATCGCACTCACGGTGGTAGGACCAGAAGCGCCCCTAAGTGAAGGGATCGTAGATTCATTTGAGGCTGCTGGTCTAAAAATATTTGGTCCGCGACGTGCGCCAGCGCAACTTGAGAGCTCTAAAGAGTTTGCTAAAAACTTTATGGATCAGTATGGCATTCCGACGGCAGCGTATAAAACTTTCACAGACGCTACTGCAGCGCATGCCTACATCGATCAGCGTGGTGTGCCGATTGTCGTCAAAGCAGATGGGTTAGCGGCGGGTAAAGGCGTTGTAGTTGCCATGACGTTGGAAGAAGCCCATAACGCTGTGGACATGATGCTCGTCGAAAACGGGATGGGATTAGCAGGCGCGAAAGTAGTAATTGAAGATTTTCTTTCTGGTGAAGAAGCTAGTTTTATTGTCATGATCGACGGCGATAATATTATGCCTCTTGCAACCAGCCAAGATCACAAACGCTTGTTAGAAAATGATGAAGGGCCCAATACTGGAGGTATGGGAGCATATTCTCCTGCTCCAGTCGTGACTCCAGAGATTCATGCGAAAGCCATCAAGCGAGTTATCCAGCCTGTCGTTGATGGAATGAATGATATGGGAACTCCATTTACCGGTTTCTTATACGCTGGATTAATGATCTCCCCCGATGGTTCTCTGAAGGTTTTGGAATTTAATTGCAGACTAGGTGACCCTGAGACGCAACCGATTATGATGAGGTTAAAGACAGACTTGGTGACCCTCATCCAAAGTGCAATCAATGGAACACTGGATACCTCTGAATCAGAGTGGGACAGGCGACCTGCTCTTGGTATTGTTCTCGCAGCTCACGGTTATCCTCAATCTCCTAGGAAAGGAGATGTTGTATCTCAGATACCAGAGGAAACGCCAGAGGTTAAAGTATTTCATGCTGGCACTTCACTAGAAAATCAAAACACAGTAGTGAGTGGCGGTAGAGTTCTGTGTGTGACTGCCCTGGGGGAAATATTCAAGCGGCCCAAAAATCAGCATTAGAGATAGCCGAGAAGATAAAATTCGATGGCAAGCAGTTCCGTAAGGATATTGGTTATCGCGCTATAAAGCGCGCCTAAAAAAATGGCTGATGCGAATACTGTCAAATACTATCTGGTAGACCTTCAACGGAGAATCGTCTCTGAGCTTGAGCATTTGGACGGCCAAAGTTTCCGCTCTGACTCTTGGGACCGCGAGGAAGGCGGAGGTGGAACCAGTAAGGTGATAGAAAAGGGGAATTTATTCGAACGAGGTGGTGTAAATTTTTCACACGTCTTTGGAGATAACCTTCCACCTTCTGCCACCGCAGCTCGTCCAGAACTAAGTGGTAGATCTTTTGAAGCCATGGGTGTTTCGTTGGTGCTACATCCAGAAAACCCTTTTGTGCCAACAGTCCATTTGAATGTGCGGTTCTTTATCGCGAAAAAAAAATCAGCGGAACCAGTATGGTGGTTTGGGGGGGGCATGGATTTAACCCCTTATTACGGATTTGATGAAGATTGCATCCATTTTCATGCGACGTGCAAAAAGGCATTGGATGCGCATGATATATCCCTGCATGCGAAATTTAAAAGTTGGTGCGATAAATATTTTTATTTGAAGCATCGAAAAGAACCTCGAGGCATTGGGGGAATATTTTTTGACGACTTATCCGCTCCAGATTTTGATACCTGCTTCAATATTACCAAGAGCGTTGGTGATGGATTCCTTGAGGCCTACATCCCGATCGTAGAGAGAAGACGAGATTTAACTTTTACGCGAACAGAGAGAGAATTCCAAGCCTATCGCCGAGGCCGCTACGTTGAATTCAATTTGGTTTTTGATAGAGGTACTCTTTTCGGTCTTCAGTCGGGTGGGCGCACCGAATCTATTCTGATGTCGATGCCCCCAAATGTAATTTGGAAGTATGATTGGTCTCCTGCTCCCGGATCCGAGGAGCAGAAACTTTATACAAACTATCTGGTGGAGAAAAACTGGATATAGCTAGCTATTTTCTTCGCCTAGATAGGATTCTCGGACTTTAGAACTTCGTAGCAATTCTTGAGAGTCGCCCTCCATCGTCAACTCCCCACTCTCCATAACATAGGCGCGATTACTAGACTCCAAAGCCAAGCGCGCATTCTGCTCAACCAAGAAAATAGTAACGCCGGAACTCGAAATTTCTCGAATCACTTCAAAAATTTTCTCGACCATGAGAGGGGCAAGTCCCATCGAGGGTTCATCTAACAGAAGTAATTTAGGACTCGCCATTAATGCACGGCCGATAGCGAGCATCTGCTGCTCGCCCCCAGATAAGGTCCCTCCAGTTTGACCACGTCGCTCGTTTAAACGAGGAAACAGCTTATAAATCCGCAGTAAATCTGCGGCAGTTGATTTTCTGTCGACTCTTAAGTACGCACCCATCCGAAGGTTTTCGTCTACGGTAAGTCGACCGAGAACCCCTCGTCCCTCAGGCACAAGTGCTAGGCCTTTAGCGGCTCGCTTATGAACCGGAAACGACGACATATCAATACCGTCAAAACCTACCTTACCAGTATGTCCAATTAAACCCGCGATCGCATTGAGCGTAGAACTTTTACCAGCCCCATTCGAGCCGATTAGAGCGACCGTCTCACCCTCTTTGATGCTGAGACTAACGCCACGTGCAGCCCTTATCGCGCCATACGATACGCTCAAAGATTCAACCGTCAAATAACTCAAGGTAGATTCCCCCCGAGATAAGCTTTGATCACCGCTGGATCTCCACGCACAGCATCCGGCTCGCCCTCTGCTATCTTCTCTCCATAATCCAAAACAGCCAGACGATCACAAAGACTCATAATCAACTTGACGTCATGTTCGATCAGTAAAACGGAAACTCCATCAGCGCGTATTTTTTTTATTAACGCTTTTAACTCCTCAGTTTCTGTTGCATTCATCCCTGCAGCTGGCTCGTCTAAAGCCAGCAATTTCGGCTGTGTAGCCAATGCACGAGCCACCTCTAAGCGCCGCTGATCTCCGTAGGATAAATTCTTTGACAAAGAGCTCGCCTCGGATTCGATTCCGACATAAGCAAGCCATGCCATCGATTGATGATAAATATTCGCTTCCTCGTCCCTCGACGCCCTAGTTTTTAATACCGCACCTAGAGCGCCAACTTTTGTCCTAGCATGGCAACCAACCATGACATTCTCGAGGACACTCATCTCCTGGAATAAACGGATGTTTTGGAAAGTCCTTGCGATACCCCTACTAGCTACTTGATGAGGCTTAAGCCCAACAAGAGATGTGCGATCAAAGTTAATTTCCCCAACATCCGGCGAGTACACACCCGTGAGTAAATTAAATAAAGTGGTTTTACCCGCTCCATTCGGCCCAATAAGCCCATAGATCTCTCCCGATTGAACGGAAAGATTGACATCATTGAGCGCCTGCACACCTCCAAATTTTTTTCCGACAGATTTGAGATCGAGTAATTTCATCGTTGAAATATCGTAAGGGCCTAACCCTTATTCCCGAGCTGTTTACGAGTCGTACCTGGCCACAAACCAGTGGGGCGCACAAGCATTACTAAAATAAGCGCAAGTCCGAATAACAGCATACGCAATGCCTCTGGATCAATATAAACGGCGCCAAATAAACTTTCTTGAATTGGAGACGCTGTGGAGCGAAGTATTTCAGGAAGCGTAGTCAGCAATAATGCACCAAGTAACACGCCAAATATGTGCCCCATCCCACCAAGCACAACCATACAAAGCACCATGATGGACTCGAGTAGCACAAAGCTCTCGGGACTAACAAAACCTTGAAGGCTAGCAAATAATCCACCGGCAACACCTCCAAAGGTTGCTCCTAACGCAAACGCCAAAAGTTTTACGTTTCTCGTATTTATTCCCATCGCTTGAGCGGCAAGCTCATCCTCTCGGACCGCAATCCACGCCCGACCAAGTCGCGAATTTTCTAATCGCACACAAATGAGAACTGTGATCATTAGCAATAAAACTAAAACGTAGTAATAGATGTGTGCCCCAGAAAACTGGATGCCTAGAATCTCATGTGTTCGAGTGAGATCCGCACCCGCGATGACTATCGGATCAATTTTGTTAATTCCAATTGGCCCATTCGTAACATTGACCGGGTGATCTAGATTATTGAGGAAGATTCGAATAATTTCTCCAAATCCCAAGGTGACGATAGCAAGATAATCACCTCTCAAACGTAGAGTTGGTGCCCCCAATAAAATTCCGAACAGAGCAGCAACACCAGCTCCGATTGGCAGTATTGCCCAGAACGGGAGATGCAGGCCAAATTGCGGTGAGGCCAGTAGTGCCCATGCATACGCACCGACTGCGTAGAACGCGATATAACCCAGATCTAATAATCCAGCAAAACCAACGACGATATTTAAACCAAGCGCGAGCATCGCGTAGATCAAAGCAAAATCTAAAATACGGACCCAAGTTCGGCCAACCGTATTGCTCAGCAAGAACGGAAGAAAAACAAGCGCGACAGCGAGAAGTAAATAACCAATAAAAAGGAGGCGTTTGTTGCGCCGTATTTTTTCTATTCCTATCGAAATAATACTCATCACGCTCTCTCAGAGACTCTTTCGCCCATAATTCCTGTAGGACGAAAAACTAAAACGATAATGAGTACTAAAAATGCGAATACATCTTGGTAGTGGCTTCCAAGAAAACCACCCGTGATATCTCCTATATATCCAGCCCCAATGCTTTCGATTAGACCCAGTAACAGCCCACCTAGAACTGCCCCACCCAGATTACCTATGCCACCTAGCACCGCTGCGGTGAAGGCTTTGAGGCCCAACATAAATCCCATAGAGTAATGAGCAACGCTGTAGTTAGCCGCAACTAGGATTCCAGCAACCGCACCGAGTCCCGCACCAATTACGAACGTGAAGGAAATAATTTTATTGATGTTCACTCCTAGCAGCCCCGCTATACGTTGACTCTCCGATGTAGCTCGCATGGCGCGCCCAAGCTTTGAATAATTCACAATAAACAAAAGGAGTGTCATTAAGATTGCAGAGAGGACGATTATAAAAATTTGTAGGTCGGTGATATTGGCACCAAGAAACTCACGTGTCTCAAACGAGAATATTTTGGGTACCGTTTTGTACTGCCTGCCCCAAATAATCATCGCGAGGTTTTGAAGCAGAATGGAAATTCCTATTGCTGTTATCAGTGGCGCCAGACGCGGTGCCTTCCGAAGCGGTCGATAAGCAAGGCGTTCTATAAAATACGACAACACCATACAACTAATGACTGAGGTGGTCGCAGCAATCAGCACCATCACTATCGGATTCATCTCTGGGAAATAGCCGAAAAGGTATGCAACTGTAGCTAAAGCGATCATCGCGCCCACCATTACAACCTCGCCATGAGCGAAATTGATAAGGCCTAAGATCCCATAAACCATGGTGTATCCAAGAGCGACTAGAGCGTAGACGCTCCCAAGTACGAGGCCGTTAATAACTTGTTGAAAAAAAATATCCATAACAAAACTTAAAAACGTGAGCGGCGCCTTTTGGCGCCGCCTTCAAGCAAAGCTTTATTCACCAGAGGCTTACTCGCCGCCTACTGTTTCGATGTATTCCCACTCTCCATTTTTTACGCGATACAGACTAATACTTCCTCCACGCAGGTCTCCATTTTCATCGAATCTGATTTGCCCCGTAACGCCCTGGTAATCGGTTTGAGAGAGTAACGGCAAATATGATTCTGGATTTGAAGAATCCGCTCGGACCATAGCATCGATCAAAATGCTCGTAGCATCGTAAGTAAATGGAGCATAAATTTGGATGTCCTCATGATAGGTCTGAAGAAACTTCTCTTGGAAAGATTTTCCACCATCCATTTTCTCTAAAGGCAGACCTGGAGACGAAGCGTAAGCGCCCTCACCCTCCTCGCCTGCAAGTACGAGGAACTGTTTTGATTGAATTCCATCACCACTTAGATACGTTGCCGTAATTCCCAGATTCTTCACTTGCTTCATCATAGGGCCCGCTTGAGCGTCCATTCCTCCGTAAAAAATCACATCTGGATTCAAGCCCTTTATTTTCGTCAGTATCGCTGTAAAGTCAGTTTTTGTCGTATCGGTAAACTCTCTTGTGACAATCTCACCGCCCGCTGATTTAGCGGCTTTTTCAAACTCATCAGCAAGCCCTTTCCCGTAAGCACTTCTGTCATCAATAACAGCGATTTTCTTGGCCCCGATCGTTTTAACAGCATAATCTCCCAGAACCTTACCTTGCTGCTCATCGTTCGCCATCACGCGAAAAGCCGTTTTGTATCCCTGATGCGTATACATAATTGCCGTTGCGGAAGGGGATATCTGAGCTAGCCCCGCATCATGATAAATTTTTGATGCCGGGATGGTGGTACCGGAATTGAGGTGGCCAATCACACCAGCGACACCCGAATCAACCAGCTTTTGCGCCACAACTGTACCTTTTTGTGGATTCGCCTCGTCGTCTTCTGACAAAAGCCTAAATTCGACTTTCTCACCACCTATTGTAATTCCTGCAGCATTAGCTTCATCTATTGCCAGTTGGGCCCCACGCTCGTTGTCCTTGCCGAGGTGTGATATGGGACCCGTCAACGGAGCAACGTGACCAATTTTTATGATTTTGCCGGAACCGTCAGCTCCCGAACCGCCATCTCCACACCCAACAAGGGTGAAAAGTCCCGCCATAAGAATTAATAGAAAGTTTTTTTGCATGGTTTTTACCTCCCAAAAAATTACTCTCGCTTATCGCTGTGATATGAATCTTACCCGATATGCGACTTACTCTGTATTGTCTTGAATCAAACACCAAGATCAACATTGAATGCAAAAAAAAACCGACTCGAAGAGTCGGTTTTTTCGCTAATTTAATAAGACAGCCTTACAAGCTAAGAATCCACTGAACTAGCAGTTTTGCCTCATCCGCAGTAACCGGATTGGGTGGCATTGGTATGTTTCCCCAAGTGCCGCTTGTTCCCTTAATAACCTTTTGAGCGAGTGAGTCAACCGCAGACGCATCACCCTTGTATTTCGCTGCAACTTGCTTATAAGATGGGCCGACGATCTTGATGTCAATCTTGTGACAGGCCAAGCAATTCTTTGCCTGAGCCAACGCCATAGCCTTTTCTGCGTCCACTGCCTGGGCTTGGAAAGAAAGTCCGAATCCTAAAGCCACCAAGCAAGATAAAACTACTTTCTTCATAAATTTACCTTTCTAAAACATCGAAACTTTTGCTAATTTCACTTAGATACTAGCTTACTCAAATTATATCACCCTGTTGGATATTTTTTACATCAAACGATGCGCTTATGGATTCTTCAGATATTAATTAACGAATCAATAAAGATCCCCAAGAAGACAATCCCTCCAACTAAATTATTGTGGTTAAACGCACGGAAACATCCATCTCTTTCCCGTCTCGCGATCATCGGATATTGAAACGACAATGCGATAATTGCGCTAAGCAGCCCGATATAAAACAATACCCCGCTGTGGTTAAGGAAACCAGCCAGCGCCAGTCCAGCTATAAAAATCAAATGGCATACAAAAACTGCCAGCACATCGTACTTTCCGAAAAGAATCGCGGTTGTATGAATGCCCAACTTTAAATCATCGTCTCGATCTACCATCGCATACTCGGTATCGTATGCCGCCGCCCAGAAAGATATTTGCTAAGCAAAATAATCCAAGTTGTAAGGCTGAGTTCATTCGTCTGTGCCGCCCAAGCCATTGGGATTCCAAAACCAAACGCGATACCCAGATAGGCTTGCGGAATTACGAAAAAACGTTTCGTAAACGGGTACGTCACCGCAAGGAAAAGCGCAATAAAAGACAAACTGATGGTGAGTCTATTGAGGGTCAACACGAGCATGAAAGCGAAAGCTGATAGAACTACAGCAACGGAGACGGCCTCAATCGACTTGATCTGCCCAGAAGCAAGGGGTCGGTATTGAGTTCGCTTTACATGAGGATCGTAGTTTCTATCTGCATAGTCGTTAATCGCACATCCTGCTGATCTCATGAGGAAGGTTCCGACTGTGAACACTAGGAACAAATGAAAACTCACATCGCCATTGCTCGCCATCCAAAGCGCCCATAAAGTTGGCCACAACAACAGTAACGTTCCAATTGGTTTATGGAGACGAATTAAGAGCGCATAACTTTTTAGCCGAGATGCCAAAAAACCCATACTAAACCATCACTAATTTTTTCTATTTCCATACCAGCGAGGCAATATGTCTCATCGCAGATTTTTTATCATTTGCAATCATATCCTCAGCAGCCGCTCTAGCTGAAGACAGTAAAGCCTCATCCTCTTCGAGATCTACATATCGCAACATCGGAACACCCGACTGCTTTGCACCTAATACCTCACCAGGGCCACGCATCTTAAGGTCAAGCTGAGCCACCTTAAACCCATCTGTATGTTCAAAAATAATTTTGAGTCGCTCTTTCGCAAGTACGGTGAGTTTTTGGTCGTACATAAGAATGCACGTGCTGGACTTAGCACCCCTACCCACTCTTCCTCTCAACTGATGGAGTTGTGAAAGTCCCATTCGCTCCGCATTTTCGATAATCATGACTGTGGCGTTAGGCACATCTACGCCGACTTCGATAACAGTCGTCGCGACGAGGAGATCAATCTCTCCGCGTTGGAAGCGCGACATGACCTCCGCTTTTTCTGTTGCCTTTAGCCGGCCGTGCACCAAACCTACTTTCAACATCGGAAAATCGTGTTGCACCCGCTCGAATGTCGCGATCGCGGTTTCAAGTTGAAGGGTTTCGGACTCTTCAATTAAAGGACATACCCAATAAACTTGTTGCCCAACACTACACGCGTCACGTACTCGGTGTAAGACCTCCGCCTTCCGGCTGTTGTTTACGAGCTTAGTAAGGACTGGCGTTCTTCCAGGCGGGAGTTCATCGATGACCGAAACATCCAAGTCTCCGTAAAAACTCATGGCCAGCGTTCGAGGTATCGGAGTCGCACTCATCATGAGTTGATGGGTTTGCTCGAGTACATTTTCTCCTTTCTCGACAAGCTTCAGTCTTTGACGTACTCCGAATCGATGCTGCTCATCGATAATAGTGAGGCCCAAACTTTTAAATATCACATCATCTTGGAAAAGTGCGTGGGTACCTACAATAATTAACTTTTCCTCTACCAGCAGTTTATCCAAAATCAATTTTCTTTCCGATCTAGACATACTTCCCGTGAGCCTCAAGACATTGATTCCAAGTGGCAGAAACCAATCCGCAATTTTTTTGAAATGCTGTTCAGAGAGAATTTCTGTTGGCACCATCATTGCCACTTGATGTCCAGCGCCGATCGTCTGAAGCGCTGCCAATGCAGCAACGACCGTTTTCCCGCTTCCCACATCTCCCTGCAACAATCTTCGCATAGGTATGCTCTTAGCCAAATCCGCTCGAATGTGCGATAGCACCTCCTCCTGAGCTCGTGTCAGATTAAAAGACAACGCTTGCAAAAATGTCTGCGTAAGTTTTTTCTCCTCATTAAGAGCTATAGCCTTGTATTGCTTCCGGCGGTCGTAGTTGACACGCATCAATAATTGCTGAGCTAAAAGCTCATCAAACTTAATTCGTACCCAAGCAGGATGCTCTCGAGTTGCCAACTTGCTTTGATCAGAATTTTTTGGAGGCTGATGTAAAACCCGAATACTCTGACTTATTTCGTCCAAGCCAAGCGAAGCCCTCACTTGTAAACTCAGGGTATCTAACAGCTCTATTTTTTTGAGGGCACGTTCAATCGCAGTCCTAATGGTGGGCTGCGTAAGGCCTTTGGGGGTTGGATAAATGGGGGGCAATTTTTCTTGTAGGGGGGTATTTTTAGTGACTCGCCGAACCCTAGGGTGAATCATTTCTTTCAAACGGAACAGGTTGTCGCGAAATTCTCCAACCGCTCGCACCAAACTACCGGGCTCAAAACTTCGCTGTTGACTGGGATAGAAATTAAAATACCGAAAAACTGCTGAATCAGTGGAATCCTTGACGTAAACGACCAGTTGTCGTCGAGGCCTGTATTCCACCTTAACTTCCACAACCTCTACTTCGACCTGCAAAAATAATCCTGTTGGAGCATCTTTTATTTTTTGAACCGACGTTTCATCTTCATAGCGATTTGGGAAAAACATCACCAAATCCTCAGCCGTCTCAACGCCCAACTTCTTGAATTTTTCCCAAGCAACCTTTGAGGCTATCGACAAATCACCAGAACTGGCAGACGGATTTTTTGAAGTTTTAGGTCTCAAGATAATGGACACATCATTAAACGGTAAGGGAAATACTAGCTCTGGCAGACAGCAATTGCATCAATCTCAACGAGGGCATCTTTGGGAAGCCGCGTTACCTCTACTGCCGATCGAGCCGGAAAACTTCCACCAAAAAAATCAGCCATGATTTCGTTTAATTTAGAAAACTCGCTTAAATCAACGAGAAAAACGGTGAGCTTTACGAAGTCACCTCTATCCAAATCACATGTGCTCACTATCTTTTCCAGATTCTCTAGAACTTGACGAGCTTGCGCCTCAAAACCAACGAGAAGCTCACCATTTGGCGTGAGTCCAATTTGTCCAGAAACATAAACCGTATTATTTACCTTAACTGCTTGAGAATAAGCGCCAACGGCAGCTGGGGCCAGCTTGGTAGTGATTCTAGTGTTAGCCATATAGTTCTCCAAGGTATAAAATGCCGCGACACCACAAGCTGAGCATGAATTTAGATAATAAAATAGATAAGTAATAAATAATATTTTTTACTTGCGTTCAGACCCATCGCAAATAAGCGAATGAACCATATTCATCAAACAAACACCGTCGTTTAGCTTTTAATGAAAAATCACACGAAAGATACTCACGCGCAAGGGCCTGCGGCTTTAACGATAGCAGCCATTGGTGTTGTTTTCGGTGATATTGGCACAAGTCCCATTTACACCATGCGTGAAGTATTCAGCCCCCGGTATGGTCTAGATCCCTCCGCAGACAACATATTAGGCTGTCTTTCATTAATTTTCTGGGGTCTTGCACTCGTTGTGTCGGCCAAGTACGTCTATTTCATGATGCGAGCTGATAATAATGGCGAAGGCGGCATGATGGCGCTGCTATCACTAGTGCTCCGCACAGGGCGTGAAAACACCAAGAAGCGGTTTTTTTTGATTTGTCTTGGCTTGTTTGGGGCAGCCTTATTTTATGGTGATGGAATTATTACCCCAGCCATCTCGGTGCTCTCTGCCGTAGAGGGATTGGGAGTTGCAACCCCAGCACTCCAACCATTTGTTATCCCGATCACGATGATCATAGTCGTCCTCCTTTTTTTACTTCAACAGAAAGGCACCGGAGGGGTCGGAGCTCTTTTCGGACCGATTACGGTAATTTGGTTTGGTATTCTGGGCTTCTTGGGATGCATCAATCTCATAGGTGATCTGAATGTATTAATCGCGATAAACCCCGTCTACGCTATCAGCTTCCTTACCGACAACAAAATATTAGGATTCTTAGCTTTGGGTGCGATTGTACTGGCCGTAACTGGTACCGAAGGCATCTACACAGATATGGGACATTTTGGTAAAAAACCGATCCGTATAGCATGGTCGGTATGGGTATGGCCGAACTTGTTACTAAATTACTTCGGTCAGGGCGCTCTCATTCTCAACGACCCGTCAACCCTATCGCACCCTTTTTATAACATGGTGCCATCCTGGGGCCTCTACCCTCTAATATGTATGACCACAGTTGCTACTGTCATCGCCTCGCAAGCAGTTATCTCTGGCACTTATTCCCTTACGCGACAGGCGATCCAACTTGGATATTGTCCGCGGCTAGATATTTTTCACACATCCGAGAGTGAGATTGGACAAATCTACATGCCTTGGATCAATTGGACATTACTCGCCGCTGTGTTACTTCTCATTCTTTCGTTTGGATCGTCTAGCAATCTCGCGAGCGCTTACGGAGTCGCAGTTACAGGGATGATGGCAATCGATACTATCTTGGCTTACTTCGTTGTTACCAACTTATGGAAATGGTCAAGGTGGATAGCAGCGCCAATTGCAATAATTTTTTCGTCATCGATATTGCACTGTTCTCTGCGAACACGGTGAAAATTCTGAATGGCGGCTGGTTCCCGTTCTTAATAGCAATAATTCTCTTCGTGCTTTTTACAACTTGGTATCGCGGGAGACAAGCTGTCGCGACGAGAGCTTTCTCCAGACTCTATCGAGTTACAACCTTTCATCGACAGCCTAACGAGCTATCCCCCTCAACGCGTTTCTGGTACAGCAGTGTTCATGACAGCGTCCGATAAGGGTGTGCCACATGCATTACTACACAACTTGAATCACAATAAAGTACTTCATGAGCGCGTAGTACTCTTGACGGTGAAGACGGAAGAAATCCCACACGTTTTCGGGCCTGATCAGATACACGTTGAGCAGCTCTCGAACGATTTTTTCCGTGTCGTTATCAAGTACGGATTCAAAGATAAGCCTGATATTCCGCTTGCTCTCGCAAATTGTGGGAAGAAGGGGTTATCGTTTAACCTGATGGAAACTTCGTTTTTCCTTTCCAGGCAGACTTTAGTGCCCAAACTAGGCAAAGAGATGGCGCTTTGGCGCGAAAAAATTTTCGCAGTCATGTCTCGAAACTCTTCCAGCGCTGTTTCATTTTTCAATTTACCCGCCAATCGCGTAGTGGAGCTTGGAACGCGAATAGAGCTGTAAAGCTTTTACTTTCCCGCCCCCCCATTGAAAGTATCCGCTCCTCTCTGATATCTTTGGGTTTAGGCTATATTCCACGTAACCCTGATAAGGGTGTAAAGTTAAGCGTAGAAATATCCTTGTTCCAAAATAAAACTATAAAAACCCTAGCAACTGAGTAGGGCACTTCATTGAGGAGAAATTAAGGGATGGAATACTTTGCCCCGACACAGGCTTCTGAAGCCAGCGCTCTTTTGAAAAAAGAAGGCGCTTACGTCCTAGCAGGTGGCACTGACCTATTGGTAAAGCTGAAGTCTCGAATGCTTAAACCTAACGTTGTAATCGATTTAAAAGCTCTACCAAAAATCAAGGCGATAGAGAGGACTACTTCTGGTTGGTGGATAGGTGCTGCCACCCCCTGCGCGGAAATTACAGAGCATGAAGAATTAACGAAAGAGTGGCCGGGGGTTTGCGAAGCACTAGGGCTCATAGGATCGACGCAAATTCAAGGAAGAGCCTCTCTCGGAGGAAATCTGTGTAACGCCTCGCCGGCTGCTGATAGTGTGCCAGCAGTTATAGCAGCTAATACGATTTGTGTTATCGCTACTGAAAATGGTGAACGAGAAGATTTGGTTGAAAACATTGTGCTCAGCCCAGGGGCAACCTCTTTGAAACCAGGTGAGTTCATTCTTGGGTTCAAATTACCGCGCTCACATGGTCGAAGTGGGGATTCATATCTTCGTCTTATACCTCGAACCGAAATGGATATAGCGGTGGTTGGGGTAGGCGTATCACTTTCGCTTGATAAGGCAGGAAACCTAGAGACTATTCGAGTCTGTCTTGGCGCTGTCGCCCCTCGACAAGTCTTGCTACCTGATCTACAGAAGACGTGTATCGGGAAACAACCCTCCGAGGAGCTCGTGCAAACTCTGGTCGAGCTTGCGCGCAAGGCGTGCAATCCGATAAACGATAAACGGGGCACTGTAGACTACAGAACCACGGTGGCGGGAGTGCTGACGAAGCGCGCTTTCAAAATTGCACTCAAACGAGCGCAAGCAAAATAAAACAGGATCATACTTATGTCTAAGAAACACATCTCCACTGTGATCAACGGCGACGCGATGGAATTCCTCGCCTCACCCGAGCAAAGTTTGCTGGATATTCTTCGCGAAGAGCTAGAGCTTACAGGTAGCAAAGAAGGTTGTGGAACAGGTGACTGTGGTGCCTGCAGCATCATGCTTGACGGTCGGTTGGTTTGTAGTTGTCTCGTGCTTGGGGTAGAAGCGGATGGAAAAAATATCGATACGATTGAAGGGATGGGGAACGGAAGTGATATGCACCCACTTCAGAAAAAATTTCTGGAACACGCAGCACTCCAGTGCGGAATTTGTACACCAGGAATACTAATAGCCGCAAAGGCGCTGCTAGAGAAAAAGCCCGACCCTACCGAAGAGGAAGTACGTTACTGGCTTGCCGGAAACTTATGCAGGTGTACCGGGTATGACAAAATTGTCCGTGCGGTGCTGGATACAGCGGCAGATATGCGTACAGCGTAACGGAAGAATCTGAACGAGGACACGAACATGAATGATATGACTCAAACCAATCTTCAAAAAGATCTGAAAATTGTTGGAACTCGGCCGCTACGTCCAGATGGCGCTGACAAAGTTACCGGACGCGCACTTTTCGGAGCAGACAAATCACTCCCAAATATGCTCGTGGGTCGCGTACTTCGAAGCCCGCATGCACATGCCAAGATTATTTCAATTGATACAAAAGCGGCTGAAGCACTACCCGGAGTAAAGGCCGTTATAACCTCGAAAGACTTTCAAGATCTGCCGTCTGAGTTTGTGCCAGCTGGTGAGATGATGGTGAATTTTAAGGACATGACGCGCAACATCATGGCCCGAGACAAAGTGCTTTACGAGGGACATACTGTAGCAGCAGTCGCTGCAATTAATGACGCGATTGCTGAAGAAGCTATGGCATTGATTAAAGTTGAATATGAGTTGCTTCCTCACGTAATGGACGTCGAAGAAGCAGAAAAACCAAATGCTCCGCTGTTACATGATGACATGATTACCATTGGCGTTGAGCCAGCACCCAAAAACCAAGCAACGTAGCGAAGCGGGTTGAATTTGGATTTGGCGATCTAGACAAAGGCTTTAAAGAAGCAGACCTAATTATTGAGAGAAAATTCTCAACGCAACCGGTTCATCAGGGATACATAGAGCCTCATGCATGTTTGGCTAGTGTCTCGGAGGATGGTCAGGGAGAATTGTGGGTGACAACACAAGGGCCCTTTGTTGTTCGCAATTTCTGCTCAAAAATTCTAGGTATGAGCACATCGCAAATTCGCGTAACCGCCTCTGAAATTGGCGGTGGATTCGGTGGCAAAACTGTTATTTATCTCGAGCCATTGGCTTTAGCGCTATCGAGAAAAGCCTGCCGCCCCGTCAAAATGGTGATGAGCCGACAAGAAGTGTTAATGGCTAGCGGCCCCACATCGGGAGCGAAGATTTGGGTAAAAATTGGAGTTAAAAAAGACGGAAGAATTACGGCCGGAGATGCAGTCCTTAAGTTCCAGGCAGGAGCATTTCAAGGATCACCTATCGGCCCTGGTGCGATGTGCGCATTTGCTCCTTACGAGATGACAAACGTACGAGTCGTTGGGTACGACATTGTAGTGAACCGTCCGAAGGTGGCTGCCTATCGTGCGCCGGGTGGTCCAATTTCAGAATATGCCGTTGAGAGTGTCATGGATGAAATCGCGCAAAAGCTCAATCTTGATCCAGTGGAACTGCGTTTAAAAAATGCAGCGAAAGAGGGCACCCAAGCGCCATATGGGCCGAAGCTTGGTCCTATCGGAATGATTGAAACTCTAGAAGCAGCAAAGGCACATCCACACTACTCCGCGCCTCTAGGGCCGAATCAAGGCCGTGGGGTCGCCTCTGGTTTCTGGTTCAACATCGGCGGAGAAACTTGTACGTCTATCAACATAAACGAAGATGGGACAGTAGGGCTAACGCTCGGCACTCCAGATATTGGGGGATCTAGAGCCTCGATGGCCATGATGGCTGCGGAGGAACTCGGTGTTCCCATGTCGACAATCAGACCTATTATTGGGGATACGAGTTCACTTGGTTTCAATTTCTTAACAGGTGGTAGCCGAGTGACCTTCTCGAGTGGAATGGCGGTGGTTGAGTCTGTCAGAGAGATCATCGTAGAGCTTAGAAAAAGAGCTGCACAATTGTGGGATGTGTCGATCGAAAAAGTTGAATGGGTAAGTGGTCACGCTCGATTGATTGGATCTGAAAATCCAAAATCACTTTCTCTACGTGAGCTTGCGGAAGCCGCTGGAAAAACTGGTGGACCAATCGTTGGGGGTGCGTCAATAAACGCCACGGGAGCCGGTCCGAGTCTTGCCACACACATTGTAGATGTCGAAGTAGATCCTGAGACTGGGCGCACAACCGTCCTACGTTACACCGCGATACAAGACGCAGGTAAAGCAATCCACCCAAGCTACGTAGAGGGACAAATGCAAGGTGGTGCTGTCCAGGGTATTGGTTGGGCTCTAAATGAAGAATACGTCTATGACGATAACGGAAAACTTCTCAACCCTGGATTTCTCGATTATCGAGTGCCAGTTTGTTCGGACGGCCCAATGATTGACACAGTTATCGTCGAAGTTCCCAATCCTAAGCATCCATATGGCGTCCGCGGGGTTGGTGAGACCCCAATTGTTCCGCCACTTGCGGCAGTCTCTAACGCAGTGTCGAGGGCAACGAATATTCGATTCAATGAACTACCGTTGTCTCCACCAAGAGTTCTTGCTGCAATAGAGAGTCAGTAGGGTTTACGGATTGGCGACGTTAATCTTTAATGGATCGTTAACTCAGTTTACTGATGGCCAAACTGAGTGTGAGGTTCACGCGAAAAACATCAAGTCGCTGCTTGGGGAAATTCAAGAAAAATTTCCTCGTTTATCTCCACTAATTGAAAGTGAAGGGTTTGCAATAGCAATTGACGGGGAGCTATTCCAGGATATCTGGTTTGCGCCTATTTCTGATTCTAGTGAGGTGCATCTAATCCCGCCTATTGGCGGAGGATAAATTAGCGGACGCTTCGACCACCATCGACTGGGATCGCTAACCCAGTCATAAAAGACGCATCCTCACTTGCTAGAAAAGCGATGGTGGACGCTACCTCCTCTGGTTGAGCCATCCTACCTAATGGGTGCTTCGCGATAATCATTTTTTCCGCGAGCGCCACGTCCTTCGCCTCCGCCAGCATACCTCTCGCCATGTTGGTATCGATGGTTGCAGGGCACACGCAATTGACACGTATCTTATCCGCGGTATGGTCTAACGCTAAAGACATCGTCATTGAAACAATTGCGCCCTTAGTGGCAGCATATGCCACTAATCTATGGTTACCGCGAATACCATTGATTGATGAAACGTTTACTATCGCACCCCCACCGCGATTACGCATACTCGGAATCGCTTTTTTACATCCCAGAAAACTACCGCGTAAATTAATCGCCATCACGTCATCCCAAAGTTTCTGGGTGGTTTCCTCTGCTGTACCCGTCGGGGAAATCCCTGCACAATTTACCAAGACATCAATACCGCCGTGCTCTTTGCTAACAGCTTCAAAAACCGCATCCCACTGGGTTTCTTCTCTGACATCTAACCGGAAAGACTGAAATCGTGAAACTGCTGCTGCCTGCGATTCCTCGAAAATAGCTGCGATGACGTGACCACCCTCTTGCGCAATACGCTCTGCAGTCGCCAACCCGATCCCGCTACCGGCCCCCGTTATCAGAATCACTTTATCTTTGAATCGAGTTAGCAAAATATTCTCCCGAGAAAAAATCAAAAAATTAATTTAGAAATAATTTTTCAAGCTTAGACTTGTTTGGCGACTCAACGATACCAGCCTCGGTAATCAGCGCTGTAACAAATCGGGCCGGAGTCACATCGAAAGCTGGATTGCGAACCTCAACTCCATCAGCAGCCCATTTGATATCTCTGTAGCCCAGCACTTCATTCTCGGATCTCTCCTCGATTGGGATATCCGCCCCAGACTCAACTGACATATCAATCGTTGACAATGGGCAAGCCACGTAAAACGGGATCCCGTGCTCCTTAGCGAGAACCGCAACCATGTAAGTCCCAATCTTATTCGCAACATCTCCGTTAGCAGCGACACGATCAGTACCTACAATGATTGCGTCAACCTCCCTTGGCTCATCAAAAATCCAGACATATTGTCCGCTATGAGCGTCGTGGGTATTCCCTCTTGCACCATTTCCCATGCCGTCAGCCTTGCTCCTTGAAGAAATGGCCTAGTCTCATCCGCATAGACGCTGATTGATTTACCCAACCCTACCGCTGATCGGATAACCCCCAATGCGGTCCCATGTCCCGCGGTAGCGAGAGCTCCAGCATTACAGTGCGTTAAAACTCTAGCTCTATCGCCGAGCAGACTAGCTCCATTCATACCAATCTTTTTGTTAATCGCTATGTCTTCCTCGTAAATTCGTTTGGCTTCCGCCAATAAAATATCAGCAACTTCTTGAGTATTTTTATCTCGGACTCTGTTTAAGAGATCTCGCATGCGCTGCAGCGCCCAAAATAAATTTACTGCGGTTGGTCTACTCTTCGAAAGAACTTCAAACGCTTCATCCAAAGCTTTATAAAATGCTGATGCTTCAAGTTTTACTGAACGTAGCCCCTCGAGCGCTACGCCGAACGCAGCTGCTACGCCAATTGCAGGAGCCCCACGAACCACCATGTCACGTATACCTTTTGCGACCCCAACAGCATCGTCATACGATATATATTCAAATACCGCCGGCAAGCGGGTTTGGTCGATCATCTCAAGACGACCGTCGATCCAGCGTAGGGTTTCAACTTTTGCGTCAGACAAAAACTTACTCCCCTTCAAATTCCACTAAGGAAAAAGTAGGAATACCTCGCTTCGAGAGTCTGTCGGCTCCACCTAAGTCAGGCAAATCAACGATAAAACATGCCTCAATCACAACTCCCCCAAGTTTCTCGATAAGCTTCACCGCGGCCTCTGCTGTTCCACCGGTTGCAATCAGATCATCAATCACGAGAACGCGCGCGCCCTGAGATAAAGCATCTTTGTGAATTTCAATTCGGTCCGTACCGTATTCCAACTCGTACTCTTGTGATACCGTCTCGCCAGGTAATTTCCCCGCCTTACGCAGCGGTATAAAACCCTTACCCAAGGCGTAGGATATTGGAGCCCCAAAGATAAATCCTCTAGACTCGATACCAGCAATGAAATCAAACGACTCTTTCTCATAACGATTAACTAAGGCATCAATCGCATATTTAAAGCCTGCTGGGTGCTTGAGCAAGCTCGTGATGTCCCGAAACATAATTCCTGGCTTAGGATAATCAGGAATCGTTCTTATAATCGATGTTAAATCCATATGAGGCCCTTACGTTTGCTTCAACAAATACGATTACGCCTTTAGTACGCGGCCCGCAACCGCGTCTAAACGTTTTAGAGCTTGAGGATCTCTTGCATCAGGAGCAAGTGATCAACGCGTACTCAAGCGCCTTTTTACAACCACATTCAATTCCCTTTGAATCAGCGTAAATAAGTGGGCTTACGTTTTGCACTAATGTTTTTGCCTTGTCTGCATTAGTTAAAAGTACTTTGATGACTTGATCAACGGTAACCGCATCATGATCAGGGTGCCAACAATCAAAGTCAGTAACCATCGCAACACTCGCATAACAAAGCTCTGCTTCTCGAGCGAGCTTTGCCTCAGGCATGTTTGTCATTCCGATCACATCACATCCCCACTGACGATATAAGTTTGATTCCGCATAGGTAGAGAATTGAGGGCCTTCCATTACTAGATAGGTTCCATTACGAACAAACTCGATACTTAATTTTTCAAGGGTCTCCTCTATATGATCGCCAAGACGATTACAAACAGGATGGGCTACCGAGACATGTGCCACCATCCCTGACCCAAAAAATGATTTTTCACGCGCAAATGTACGATCGATAAATTGGTCAACGATGACAAACATGCCTGGCTTTAGGTCTTCACGTAGTGAACCAACTGCACTCACAGATAGTAAATCCGTAACGCCAAGGCGCTTCATGCCGTCTACGTTTGCTCGGTAATTGACCTCACTCGGAGAAACTTTATGACCGCGACCATGGCGCGGTAAGAAGACAATTTTCTTTCCTCCCAACTCTCCAACTAAATAATCATCTGAGGGCTTACCAAATGGGCTCTCAACTTTTGTCCAAGAAGTATTAGTGAGTCCCTCTATGTCGTAGACTCCGCTACCACCCATCACTCCAATTACAGTCTCTTTACTCATGATTTTCTTAACATAATAAGGATTAAAAAATTAACGTTACCGCAAGGGGTAATTCATAAAATTATCGTTGAAATACTAAACTCATATCATCGACTGGTAAATCTGGGAAAAATAACTATAGACAAGATCAACTTATGTTAGCTTTTTTACCTTTGATGCCATAAGAAGTAAGATTCCACCCACAATCATTGGAATGCTCAGCCATTGCCCCATCGATAGGTCAAACCACAAAAGCCCAAGGTGAGAATCTGGTTCTCTCGTATACTCGACACCGAATCTGACCACGCCGTATATCATAAGAAACAATCCTGAAACCGCACCGATTCCTCTTTGTTTCTTTGAAAATACCCAAACAACTATGAATAGGATAAACCCTTCTAGGAAAATCTCATACAGCTGTGACGGATGACGAGGAATCATCGTTCCGGATTGAGGAAACACCATTCCCCAAGATAAATCTGTCGGTCGCCCCCACAGCTCACCATTGATAAAATTTCCAAGTCTGCCAGCACCCACCCCAAACGGAACCAGAGGCGCCACAAGGTCCATCAGACTAAGCCAGTCCTTTCTGACGCGCTTCGAAAAAATAAAAATTGCTAGGCAGACCCCAAGCAAACCTCCATGGAAGGACATTCCCCCATGCCATACATAGAAAATTGAAATTGGGTCTGAAATAAAATTTGCAAAATCATAAAAGAAAACGTAACCCACTCGCCCACCAACAATTACTCCCAACAACCCATAAAAAATAAGATCATCGAATTCTTTACGGGAAATAAAAGTGCCGCCGGCTTTAGCAATCCGACTGCGGCCCAATAAAATCGCAAGAGAGAAAGCCAAAAGATACATCAGCCCGTACCATCGGACGGCCAGAGGCCCCAGTTGTAGTGCTATTGGGTCAAACTGCGGATGAATAAACATGCTCAATTGTTCATTATCAAGGGACACTCACGTGATTCATTCTGCCATGAATAACGGCAACTTTTTTTCTGAATGCTGGCGAGGATTCGTGCCCTGGATAGCGGCGGGGTCGTGGCACATATACAGTGAGCACAACAGCCTGATCAGCGGTAAGGGAATGCGCACTCTTTCCGTAGTAATGCCTAGAGGCGGCTTCTATCCCGTATATACCCGTTCCCCACTCAATCACATTTAAATAAATTTCGAGTATCCGGCGCTTCGATAACAGAGACTCCAACATGATTGTAGTGATGGTTTCTTGTGCTTTTCTCCAAGGGGTTCGTTTGTTACTTAAAAACATGTTCTTCGCTAGCTGCTGAGAAATAGTAGACCCACCAGCCACAATTTTTCCTCGACGAATATTCTTGGATGCTGCGTTTCGGATTCCATCCCAATCAAAGCCCGAATGCTGTTTAAACTTCGCATCTTCGCTAGCGATGATAGCTCGCTTGATGGGGCGTGCAATTGCATCGTAATCTACCCATTGAAACTTTAATCTTGGCAGTGAAGGATTGCGCTTTTGCTCGACCTTATACGCTCTCATAAAAGCCGTTGTCGTCGGATTGGACCAACGCAGAAGCGCTACGCTAGAAAAATCCAAGCCTCATAGATTATAAAGATTGCACAGAGTATCAAGGCCAAGCGCTTGAATAGTTGCTTGGCTTTCATACATTGCGCAACGTACGAATTACACCACTGGTTTCGGGGCGGATTCCCTGCCAAAGAAAAAAAGACTCCGCGGCCTGCTCTACCAACATTCCGAGTCCATCCGATTTTCGAGAAGCACCAGCCTCGCGAGCCCATTTGAAAAATGTGGACTCTGTCTTACCGTACATCATGTCGTAGGCTAGTCCACCTCGCCGAATTGCACTCATAGAAAGCGGTATCTCGGCATCTTGTAAGCTACTAGACGAAGCGTTGATAACCACATCAAAGTCACGGACGTTATCGGTTAGCGCGCCACTACGAGTCTCTATACCAAAAACCTTTGCCTCCGCAGCAATCAAATCGATAAGCACACGCGCTTTATCCACGGTTCTATTCAGAATGACTATCTCGGTTGGGCACTCTTGCACCAAAGGCAATAAAACACCGCGAGCAGCGCCCCTGCTCCTAGCATCAGCACTCGCTTTCCTCTGAGATCCTCGTTGAGGTTTTGAGTAATATCACGCACCAGCCCAATACCGTCGGTATTATCTGCCCGAATCTTGTTATCAGAAAAAATTAACGTATTCGCTGCGCCGGCATGCGCTGCCCGCTCAGACCGGACATCAGCCATTTGAAACGCGTCCAGCTTGAAAGGAACGGTCACGTTGGCTCCTGCTCCTCCCTCTTCGATGAAGCTTCGAACGGTTTGTTCGAATGCTCCGTGTGGAGCTAATAACGTTCGATATGAAATCTTCATGCCCACTTGCGAAGCAAACATCACGTGAATTTGAGGAGATCTACTGTGCTCAACCGGATTTCCTATAACGACGTATTTGTTCATAGCTTCTTTTAATTTGTTATCAACGCAAGGTCCGACCGAGTAAAAGACCAGAATCGAGTTATGGTAAGGATGTCATATTTCTTTCGAAGCGGCTTGTCAAATACCGGAAATGGACTCGCTAGTTTTATGATCTCTGAAACCGCTTGGTCAAGCACCTTGTGCCCCGAGGATTTGTCGATGCTTACATCAACTATCTCGCCCTGGGAGCTTATCGAAACCGTGACTAAAACTTTGCCATAAATGGGCTCGCGGCTTGCTTGCTCCGAATAAAATTTGGTACCAAATTCCTCAACCCGACTTCGCCAGCGGTCTACATAATTTGCAAACTCGGCTTCCCTAACATTGACTCCCAAAAATTTTCTTCTTGGTCTTTTTTGATAGTCCGACCAATCTTTCTCAATTTTGGCCTCGAGTTTAGCCAAAAATAATTTCTTCGATTCGGCCGTATCAATGGCGTCAAGACCGTCCCTTTTCATTGAAGTATCCCTCTCAACCGCGTCAGGCAAACGAGCACTACTATTTTTTTCGATCTGCATCAGTTCGGCGACGGAGCGTTCAAGCTCTTGCAATTTTTAGACGCCATCTCCAACCTTCTAATGTTCGACTCGACTGCCACCGAGGGTAAATTAGAACTCAACATCACATCACGCTCGGTGTTCCCGCCCCCCTGTAGATTCGTCTGAGCCAACGCGTCAGTGACACTTGTTTGCCGTATCGATCGACTGTTAACGAGAACAACATCCAAATCGGCTTGCGCTTGCAGTGGCACAGGAGGCTTATCTGAGAAGGTAACGACCAGCAATGATGCATGAAAAAAAATCGAACCGAATATCGCAAAAACAAAAGGCTTTGATGGCCTCTGGATAATCATGTTAGAGGCCGCAATGCTAGTTCGCTTTCTCCGCATTGAAAACACAATTTCCTCAGTCTGCTTTTTCTAGAAATTCAGCCTTGACAGTCAAATTCATCAGATCGATATCGGTTAGTTTTACATTCACATGTTCCCCTATCTGCATTTCAGGCAAGTTGGGAACCTTGCAATGCAGCGGGATATCTTGGAGCCTAACATGTTCCACTCTGTACAGTTCAGACCGAAAAATGGTTCGCTTTTCTTGCTCCAACCACCGTAAGCACCAAAACCGCTCCATTAATTTTTGAAATTCTGCATAGCTTGCATATGCCAATTCGAAATCTTGTGCGACTCTTCTAGAATTATCCTGATCTGATGCTCCTAACTCGCGCACTGGAGAAATTAATTTAATAAGCTCTCGTTGATTTTCAAGATCCACATAGCGACGTAAAGGACTGCTTGCCCATGCATACACATCGAGCCCAAGTCCCTCATGCGGCGCCGGATCAACCGATAAGCCACCTCGGCCGTTCGACTGAACTCGATAAAGACCATTCAACCCATTTTGCGATAGAAGCTGCGCCCATTTATTGTTAACCGCAATCATCATCTCGGATACGATTAGGTCGATGGGCGACCCACGTCGTCGCAAGGTGATATCCACCCGATCTCCACATACCGAAAAAGAAAACTCCCTCCTATCTGTCGGATTGTCTCTGTCTTTTAGCCTGGTCCTCTGCAAATTTTTTGCCAGTCGGTACAGAGTTAGTAACTCTTCAGCGTATTGACATTGATTTAATTCATCACCACTCTTTTCTGGATTAAATTTTTCATCCAGGCTCAAAACATCTAGATTTTTTTTAACAGCGACTTGCTCCAACTTTGTCTCTGTCGTCAGCACATTTAGCTGTGGATCACAAACCATATACATAGAAATAGCTGGAACAACTTCGTTTTCTTTTAAGCTAAATTGATTGATGATTTGTTCCGGGAACATCGTGATTTTTTGCCCAGGGAGGTATACGGTAGATAGACGTTTTCTAGCTCTCTTGTCCCACTTGCTATCGCGTAATATTGCTAGCGCTGGAGCGGCTATATGAATGCCAATCCGGAAATTGTCACCCTCAATTCTCGAAACAGAAAAGGCATCGTCAATTTCTGTTGTTGCAGCGTCATCGATGCTAAAAATATCTGCGTGACTTTGTTCTAAATCATCAGCTAATAGAACGGCCGTAAATTCTTCATGATCTAATCCTTCTGGGAAAAATTCAAATAAAAACCGACCTAGATGATAGTCCTTTGGATTAGGCAAAACGCCTAATCTATTAAATAACTCAGTTCGACTAATGTTTAATTGACTACTCGCAGCGTCAATCGCCTTATTCTCGATACCAGGTTTATTTGGTCTGTACAGTAACTCTTGCTCAAGCCCTCTAAACTGATTGGGTAATTCATACTTTGTTAGAAGCGCGGTGTATTGCTCGAAAAGTGCCTCTCGCTCTTTGCGCGCTTTTAGCGAAGCTTTTGCCGCAGCGAGCGCTGCCGGCTCAGCTGGCTTAAACTCACCGCGATTACGCTTATAGAAGTGCGCTGGGTTAGCATATAAAACCATCAATACAGCGGCCTGTTGTTCCGGCTGAACAACAGCGCCAAAATAACGACGCGAGAGAACCGTGAAAGAATGTTCTTGGCCTTCACACCCTTCCCACAATAAGTCAGCATCAACGTCTGACGCCAGACTCGTCGCCGCCTCGAGAAAACCCTCTAAACCAATATGATCAAAACGCAAAAACACCTGATTGCTTTTTATTTTGATCTTTTTTCCGAACTGAGTTTCCACTTGAAGCGAGCTATCGCCATCTTTGATGATGGTGCCCACCTTCAAGTCACCCGAATCCTGATAAAAAATATTCACCGATAAACTCTCTTACAAAGTTACCAATATGATTAAAGTTCAATTTTCCTGTCGAATGAAATTCATCACGACATCGAGGTAATCTTTGAATTCGGCAAACCCATGGTCACTTCCCTGAATAATTAGTCGCTGCGACTTATTGTATTTTTTTGCCGCAATACGCCAATCGAGAAGTTCATCTCCCATCGTGTGCATCAACAAATAATTTTCATGACGCTCTGGCTGCTCGATATATAACTGCTCGAGCTGGTTTAAATGCTCGCGGGTAAAAGTGTATTCCTTATGCGTATAGAGATTACGTTGTGGCCCTAAGTATGCCTCCAACCCCACATGAGGATTGATGGCCGGGTTTATTAAAATACTGCGATAACCATGCTTTTCCGTAAGGTGGGTAGCGTAAAACCCGCCTAAAGAGCTTCCCACTAAAATTGCCTCGTTTTTTGACTTGCCCTCAGGAGTTTCCTCGAGCAAACCGATGGCTTCTCCTGGAAAGTGAGGAAGCGCTGGACACCGAAATTCCAGCCCTTCTCCATCACTCGCTATTCGCGCATCTAACAACTGAGCTTTAAAGGATTTTGGCGAACTATTGAAGCCGTGAATATAGAGAACTATCGGACTCATTCTTTTCCCGCCCGAAGCGAATCTAGGATTTTAGTATGTACCCCATCGAACCCACCGTTACTCATGATCAAGATGTCGTCTCCGGGTCGCGCTTCGCCTACGACCTGAGCACTCAATTCGTTAATATCTTCAAAGAAAAATATTTTTTCTTTCACGGGGGAGAATGCGTTAGGCACATCCCACTGGATGCCCTTTACGTAACAGAATATTTTATCTGCCCCCTCAAAGCTTCCAGGCAACTCTCGCTGACTTGCGCCCATTTTCATCGTGTTCGATCTGGGTTCAAAAACTGCTAATAACCTTCCATTTGAACGCCGCTGACCCCTTAGCCCCGAAACAGTCGACCGGATAGCGGTCGGGTGATGCGCAAAATCATCATAAACCGCGATATCTCCTACTGTCCCCCTTAGTTCCATGCGCCGCTTGACTCCCGAGAACTGCTTTAACGCTTCGATGGACTCATACACAGGCACTCCCGCATGCCGTGCGGCAAGAGTTGCCGCAAGGGCATTGGAGTGATTGTGTTCGCCAAAAAACTGGGGAGAAAAACTTCCTATTGACTCACCCCTATCTAAAAAGACTAATTCATTACTACCGTTCTCAATGGTATGCGCCCAATCTGAAGATCCACCAAAAAAAACCAACTCAGTCCAGCAACCTCGTTTTACGACCCGATCCAAGGCTTCGCTTTCAGCATTCACGATAATCTGACCATTCGCGGGCACCGTTCTAACCAAATGATGGAATTGGTTTTCTATCGCAGCCAAATCAGGAAAAATATCGGCGTGATCAAACTCTAAATTATTCAAGACGAGCGTTCTCGGTCGATAATGAACAAACTTTGAGCGCTTATCAAAAAAAGCCGTGTCATACTCATCAGCTTCAATTACAAAGAAACTTGAGTTTGTGCCCCTCGCAGACGAGTCAAAGTCTAGAGGTACTCCACCGATGAGATAACTAGGATTCAGATTGGCAGAATCCAAAATTTTAGTAAGCATTGATGCAGTTGTAGTTTTTCCGTGCGTGCCAGCTACGGCCAAAACCCACTTATCACGAAGAATGTTTTCCGCTAACCATTGTGGGCCCGACGTGTAGGGTAAGTTCCTATTCAAAATAGCCTCCATCAGCGGGTTGCCCCTTGAGACTACATTTCCAACGATATAGAGATCCGCTTCCGTAGTTAACTGCGCCTCGTCCCAGCCCTCTGTTAAGGCGATGCCAGAGCGTTCCAACTGGCTGCTCATTGGAGGATAAACGCTTGCGTCACACCCGGTAACGACATGCCCGGCATGCTTCGCGAGCAATGCCAGTCCGCCCATGAAAGTCCCACAAATCCCTAGAATGTGAATATGCATAACTGATCGCTATTTAGCGCTTCTAAATATTTGATATAACGTCACAAGCGGTAGCGCCGGTCGCCGTCTTTAAAGCCTATCATTGTAAGGTCTACGTGGCGACTTACGCACATCGCCTTAAAAACGCTTCCCATAGCGTCAGAAGATAACAATTTTTGTACGGCGGAAACTGCTGGGTAATACTGTGCAGTATCACTTGGATCAATCTCCTCAAGCAAGGTTGTGATGCCGGCATTCACTAAAAATTGTGCTTGGTTACAGTACCCAATCAGGTCCAAACCGGCTTCCGTCGCCGCATGCGCCAATTGCGAAAAATTCACATGAGCAGTGATATCTTTTTCACCTGGTTCTAGGAGCGGGAAAGTATCTGCTTGATGACGGTGGTAGCACATAAGAGTCCCGTTGACTCGGTCCGGATGATAGTAAGAATCCGCTTCGTATCCGTAGTCAAAAATAAGCATGGCGCCACTGGTAAGTACGCTTGCCAAATCATTCATCAATCCGAAAGCGGCAGGACAAAATTCCGTAATATATGTATTTGTAGAAGGCAGCTCAGGGGCTAGAGCCTCCATTTCTTTTGATAACTTTCGATCTGACCAACTAAAACCCTCTGAAGACCTACAGACCCCGCGCTCAAAAGTCTCGCCGTTATCGAATTTTAGAATATGAACCGGAAGCGCATCAAAGACCTCGTTGGCAATTATCACCCCCTCTAGTTGCTCAGGCAGCTCTCTTAACCAGTGAATCCGCTCAAATAGCTGAGGACTTAGTTCGCTTAATAGCTCGCGCTGGCGGTGCGCCAAAGACTCACTGGGCTCTAAAATAAGATACCGATCTGGTAAGCGACCCTGGCTTTCCAATGAGCTCAATATATCGCGACAAAGCTTACCTGAACCCGCACCCAACTCAAGTACATTACCCTCCACCACATCTAAAACTTGTTTAACTTGGCGACCTACTGTCATCCCAAAAAAACGACTTAATTCGGGGGCAGTGATAAAATCTCCTCCCGGCCCAAATTTTTGTAACCCGGAAGCGTAATAGCCAAGCTGCGGGTGATACAACGCCTCATGCATAAAAGATGCGAAACTCACCCAACCTTGGTTAGCTTCAATGAGCTCGGAAATGTAATTATTTAAATTCACGTAATCACTAAGAGATTTTTCTCAGTTCAGGCATTTTTCGAAAAAACATATCGAGGATCTTCGATTCTCACGCATATCAAAAATTATTCGAGTTATCGAGTCGCACAAGTTTAATGAAACATGGGTAAAAAACAAACATCGAAAAAGGGTTGCGTTCTTATTACCGGTGCAGCAAAACGCCTGGGACGAGCGATCGCTTTGGGTCTAGCCAGTGACGGATGGGATATTGGGGTTCATTTTAATCAGTCTAAAAAAGATGCACAAACAACCGTCGATGAAATTCGTACACTCGGCGTAAAAGCACAAGCCATTTTCTGTGATCTATCTTCTCCAAATGCAGGAAGATTGCTTATAGATGAATGCGTAAACACCATGGGACCGGTTCATTGTTTAGTCAACAATGCGTCACTATTTACATTTGATACAGCAAAGAATTTCACATCAGAATCCTTACACCAAAATTTGAGTGTTAACTTAGTCTCTCCACTAGTTTTGGCAAAGACATTTGCCGAGCAAATTCCGGATACCGAAGTCGGATGCGTAATCAATCTATTGGATCAAAAAGTTTTTAATCTCAATGCGGATTTTTTCTCTTATACAGTTAGTAAGGTCGCACTAGAGGGGGCGACGCGACTGATGGCTTTAGCGCTTGCCCCAAAGGTCCGAGTATGTGGTCTCGCTCCAGGCATCACTTTACCGAGCGGCCCGCAAACCGACGAAGGTTTTATGTCAGCACATAAGATGGCGCCACTTGGAAAAAGCTCGACGCCAGACGATATCGTTGAGGGAGTTAAGTATTTAATTGGAGCAAGCTCGCTCACCGGGACCACGATTATTTTAGACGGCGGCCAGCATCTTTGGCCATCGAAAAGAGACGTTCAGTTTGAAGTCTAATGCCCCCGTTATCACAGATAAAACACCTACACACGAATGAGCAATCACAGAAAAATTTTCATAAAGAACTTAATCGTTGATGTTTTTATCGGAGTTCACGACTTCGAGAAAAAAAATAAACAACGCGTCGTTGTCAATGTTGAGGTTGATGTGGATCCCGATTTAAGAGTGGAAAATGACCTCATCAAAGAGACCGTTGATTATGATTCAATCCGAGCGGGAATTTTAGAAATTTCGCAAGAGCGTCACTTCAATCTTCAAGAAACATTTTGCGAAAAAATTTTGGCGTTATGTTTGTCGCATCAAGGAGTGCGAGCAGCCAAAGTATCTAGTCAAAAGCCTGATATTTATACTGACTGCGATTCCGTTGGGTTCGAAATTTTTCAGCGTAACAAATAGTATCGATATGGTCGCCACACTACAAAAACAAACCTACGAGAATAATAAGTTAGCGAAACGCTTACGCCGACAAGCTGGCGAGGCAATTGCTGATTTCAAAATGATAGAGGCCGGCGACCGAATTATGGCCTGCTTATCAGGCGGCAAAGATAGCTATGCAATGCTCGATATCCTGCTCTCCTTACGAGATCATGCACCCATTGATTTTCAGATCATCGCCGTGAATTTAGATCAGAAGCACCCTGGCTTTCCTGCCCATATTCTTCCGGAATATCTCGAGTCCATTGGGGTCGATTACAAAATCGTCGACCAAGACACCTACAGCATCGTCAAAAGAGTTATTCCAGAAGGGAAGACAATGTGTGGGCTTTGCTCGCGGTTACGCAGAGGAATCTTATATCGCACCGCGAAAGAGCTTGGCGCGACCAAAATTGCACTTGGCCACCACCGTGATGACATCTTGGAGACGTTTTTTTTGAACCTCTTCCATGGTGGACGACTGAAAGCGATGCCGCCAAAGTTAAGATCCGATGACGGTGAGCATATCGTGATAAGACCGATGGCTTATTGTAAAGAGACGGATATCGCTAAATTTGCCGAGCTCCGAGCGTTCCCCATAATCCCTTGTAACCTTTGCGGCTCCCAAGATAACCTACAACGCCAAGTCCTGAAGCAGATGTTGGCCGAATGGACAAAAAAATTTCCCGGGAGAGTCGACACGATGTTCTCGGCGCTTCAGAAAGTCTCGCCCTCCCACCTGTTGGATGCCGAGCTCTATGACTTCAAGGAGCTGTCGAAGGCCCAATTAGGAGAAGGCGACATTGCTTTCGATCCAGACCCGAGCTTGCTAGAGGGGTAAAGGGCTCCAAGTAGGGGGAAATCCGCTATAATGCGCGGTCCTGATTTCAGCAATTTGTGACAAACATACAAGGAAACAATTGGAATGAGCACTGAGACCTCCTCGAACGTTGGTTCTTTTTATCCTCCTCAGCGAACCCTCATGGGGCCTGGTCCGTCGGAGATCCACCCTCGTGTTTTCTCCGCAATGGGTAGACCCACCATCGGTTACCTTGATCCAGTTTTCGTGGAGATGATGGAAGAGCTCAAAGAGCTTCTCAGATATGCATTTCAAACTAAAAATGCACTGACATTCCCAGTCTCAGGTCCTGGCTCAGTCGGGATGGAAATGTGTTTTGTAAACATGGTAAGCCCAGGGGATAAGGTCATCGTTTGCCGTAACGGCGTATTTGGTGGTCGAATGATCGAAAACGTCGAGAGATGCGGCGGTACCGCAATCGTCGTAGATGACCCGATGGGCAAGCCAGTTGATCCTGATAAAGTTCGCGAGGCATTTAAAGCGAATCCAGATGTGAAGGTTCTAGCGTTTGTACATGCAGAAACCTCGACTGGAGTTCGATCGGATGCAAAAACACTCGCAGAAATAGCAAAAGAATTCGGTGCGCTCACGATTGTGGACACCGTCACATCTTTAGCTGGCGTCCCTGTACTGGTTGATGAATGGGGTCTAGATGCCGTTTACTCTGGCAGTCAAAAATGTTTGTCATGTACACCGGGTCTATCGCCGATAACATTCAGTGATCGTGTTATTGAGCTTGTTAAGACGAGAAAACACAAGGTCCAAAGCTGGTTTATGGACCTAAATCTCTTACTCGGCTATTGGGGAGAAACCACCAGGACATACCATCACACCGCTCCCACTAATGCGCTCTACTCGCTACACGAAGCACTCATCATGTTACGCGACGAGGGCCTTGAGGCATCCTGGGCTCGCCACCAGAGAAATCACAAAGCCTTAAAAGCTGGCTTAGAAACTCTTGGGCTCAGCTACCTTGTTGAAGAGCAGTATCGCCTTCCTCAGATGAACGCCGTCAATGTCATGCCCGGGATCGACGAGAAGGAAGTTCGACGTAGACTTCTAGTCGAAATGAATATTGAAATTGGCGCTGGACTCGGCGCACTCGCCGGTAAAATTTGGCGATTCGGTATTATGGGATACAGCTGCAAAATGGAAAACGTGATGTTGTGCTTATGCGCCTTAGAAAGCGTGTTCGACGATATGGGTGCCAAAATCGACCTCGGCGCCGCAGAAGCAGCTGCTTATCACGCGTACGCTGCTCATCCTATTAGCACAGGAAAAACTATTAAAGCTGCGGCTTAACGATTGAAGCAGGGATAGTCTTTAGACTATCCCTAAGTTTTTGAGAATGGCTTGCACTTTTTCCGACTTGTTCATCGTGTAAAAATGCAATCCCGGTGCGCCACCATCCAGCAGTCGATCACAAAGATTCGTAACAACCTCTAGGCCGAACTCCTGAATCGAGGCGCTATCATCCGCGTAAGCCTCTAGCTTTCGACGAACCCAGCGAGGAATTTCAGCACCACACGAGTCAGAGAAGCGCGCGAGCGGAAAAAATTTGTCGATGGGCATGACTCCAGGGATTATCGGAACATCGACGCCAACTAACTGCGCTTGCTCTACAAAGTGAAAGTAGCAGTCCGCATTAAAGAAGTATTGCGTAATCGCTCGGTTAGCACCACACGAAACCTTATGCCTAAAATGCTCGAGGTCCTCTTTCGGGCTACGCGCTTGTGGATGATATTCCGGATAAGCCGCAACCATCACTTCGATATCACTCCCCGCCTCGGAACGAATGAAAGATACAAGATCAGAAGCAAACTTAAATTCTCCAGTTTGCGCCATACCAGAAGGCAAATCTCCGCGTAATGTTACAAAATGTCGAATGCCATCAGACAAGTAACGATCAAGCAGACTCTTCATTTCAGTTCTTGTTGCGCCGATACAAGATATATGTGGCGCCACATTAAAACCGCTTTTGCCTATTCGATCGACCACATCAAAAGTTTTTTCTTGAGTGGATCCACCAGCACCATAGGTAACAGAGAAAAAATCTGGCTTGAAAACCGTAAGATCGTTAATTGCTCGATCAAGGTTTTCAAGCCCCTTTTCCGTTTGCGGCGGGAAAAACTCAAAACTAATCTCTACACTAGTGTTATCCATGATGCTCGCGGTTATAAAACTAGTATCTGTAGTGATCTGGTTTGTACGGTCCCGATTTCGAAACACCAATATATTTTGCTTGCGTATCGCTGAGCTCTGTTAGCTGCGCATCTAACTTCGCGAGCTGCAAACGAGCGACTTTTTCGTCTAGATGTTTCGGTAGTACATGTACGCCCATCGGATATTTATCTGGATTATTAAATAACTCGATTTGCGCTATGACCTGATTTGCAAAGGAAGAACTCATCACATAACTAGGATGTCCGGTAGCACAACCCAAATTGACTAGCCGTCCCTCTGCCAACAGGATAATTCGTTTACCGTTAGGAAACACAATATGGTCAACCTGCGGCTTGATGTTTTCCCACTCGTATTTCTCAATGGAGGCTACGTCAATCTCATTATCGAAGTGTCCGATATTGCAAACGATTGATTGATCTTTCATAGCCAACATGTGGTCATGAGTGATTACATGATAATTCCCAGTGGCAGTTACGAATATGTCAGCCTTATCAGCCGCATAATCCATGGTCACCACCCGAAACCCTTCCATCGTGGCCTGGAGCGCGCATATCGGGTCCACTTCAGTTACCCACACTTGTGCTGATAATGCTCTTAGTGCTTGGGCGCAGCCCTTTCCAACATCACCGAACCCACAAACCACCGCGACCTTTCCTGCGATCATGACATCAGTTGCTCGCTTTATGCCGTCGACCAGCGATTCGCGACATCCATAAAGGTTGTCAAACTTCGATTTAGTAACCGAATCATTCACATTTATGGCAGGGAACCGAAGCGACTTATCTTTTGCCATTTCGTAAAGACGCTTAACGCCCGTGGTCGTTTCCTCGGTAACGCCTCTTACCTCAGCAAGCCTCTCCGAGTACCAATTTTTTGACTCGCCAAGCGTCTTTTTAATCGATGCAAAAAGCGCAACTTCTTCTTCACTGCTCGGATTGCCTAAAACCGAAGGATCTGTCTCCGCTTTGGCGCCGAGATGTAAAAGTAGTGTCGCGTCACCGCCATCATCCAAAATCATGTTGGCACCGGTTGAGGGCCAATCAAAAATTTTGTGGGTGAATTCCCAATATTCCTCTAGGGACTCACCTTTGAAAGCAAAAACTGGCGTTCCAGACTTTGCGATTGCCGCTGCGGCATGATCTTGCGTCGAGTAAATATTGCATGAAGCCCAACGGACATCTGCTCCTAGCTCAACTAAGGTTTCAATCAAAACCGCTGTTTGGATGGTCATGTGAAGGGATCCAGCGATTCTGGCTCCTTTCAATGGCTTTTTGTCGGCATACTCCTTCCGAATTGCCATTAAACCAGGCATCTCCGTTTCAGCGATGGAAATCTCTTTACGACCCCAATCCGCCAAAGAAAGATCTGCAACTCTGTAGTCCGGTAGGCTTGTATCCGTTGCGGGTTTCAAAACAGCTGACATCTCACTCTCCTAAAATAAACTAAACATGAGGCATGTGAGCAAGTGCTCACAAACCTCCTGAGGGTTTATGAGCGCCGTTTTAGATGCTGAGCCTAGCCCAATTCACAAGAGTGGGTCGCAACGCTCCTCAGCAATGTCCCGTATTTTACCGCGTAAAACACGAGACCACGAATTGTTATGACTACAAAGCTGCCTTGAGAGTTTCAACCTTATCAAGACTTTCCCATGAAAACTCAGGCTCATCTCTTCCGAAATGACCATAAGCGGCCGTTTTTTCGTAGATCGGTCGCAGCAAGTTCAACATCTGGACGATCCCCCGCGGACGAAGATCAAAATTCGCGCTAATTAAATCAGCTATTTTTGAATCATCGATTTTACCCGTACCGAAAGTTGTCACCGAAACACTAGTAGGCTCGGCTACTCCAATTGCGTAGGAGATTTGAACTTCACACTTGCTAGCAAGGCCAGCGGCCACAACGTTCTTCGCCACATATCGAGCTGCGTATGCTGCTGATCTATCCACCTTCGAGGGATCTTTTCCAGAGAAAGCTCCTCCGCCATGATGGGCTGCACCCCGTATGTGTCGACGATAATCTTGCGCCCAGTTAGGCCACAGTCTCCCTGTGGGCCACCAACCACAAATCGACCAGTTGGGTTTACGAGATACTTAATATCGCTCTTAATGAGCTCTTTTGGTAGCACAGGCTTAATTACCTCCTCCACCACCGCCTCTCTAATCTTGGCCAAATCAATATCAGGAGAATGCTGAGTTGAAAGAACTACCGTATCTATCGCGTCCGGTCTCCCATCTACGTATCTAAGCGTAACTTGTGATTTTGCATCCGGCCTCAACCATGGCAAGCGTCCATCGCGCCGAAGCATTGATTGCCGCTCCACGAGTCTGTGCGAAAGGTGTATCGCCAGCGGCATATACACGTCCGTCTCATCACAGGCGTAACCAAACATTAGCCCTTGGTCCCCAGCGCCTTGGTTTAGCGGATCGTCGTGTGCAGCATCTACGCCCTGCTTGATATCTGGGCTTTGTTTGTCATATGCGACTAGGACAGAGCAGCCTTTATAGTCGATACCAAAGTCTGTATTGTCGTAGCCGATCCTCTTGATCGTATCCCGCGCGACTTGCTGAAAATCGACCACTGCGTGGGTGGTAATCTCCCCAGCCATCACAACTAGACCGGTATTAACCAAAGTTTCGGCAGCAACCCTGGCTTTGGGGTCATGCGTTAAAATTGCATCGAGTACTGCGTCGGAAATTTGATCGGCCACCTTATCTGGATGGCCTTCGGAAACCGACTCGGAAGTGAACAAATAGTCTGCCATTAAAAATCCCTAAAAATTGAGACCTGCATTGCTAAAAGGTTGCGAAGAATACCAAAAAGTGACCATAAAAACCATTATCTTTACATGCTAACGCTACTATTCAAGGCAATGGCATATTTACCATTACAAGTTTTACACGTCTTGGGTGGTTTGGTAGGACAACTCATGTGGTTACTGAGCCCTAGCTATGCGCAACGCCTTCGGGAGAATATTGAATTCGTCTACAGTGGCGAAGAATCAAAAAATATTATAAAAAACAATATTTTGGAGAGTGGTAAGGCTATATTGGAGCTACCTGCCATATGGTTTCGTTCTCACCAAGCTACTGCAAAATTAATGCGGGCAGTTCACGGATTGGATCTCGTTGAGGAAGCTATCGCCAACAAACGAGGTGTTATTCTTTTGACGCCGCACATCGGATGTTTTGAAATCATTCCACATTTTTTATCGACAAAATTCCCATTCACCGCTATGTATCGGGAGCCAAAGATCCGATATTTGAGCAAAGTAATGAAGTTCGGTAGATCTAGGGAAGGCATTAATCTAGCCCCAGCCGATACCTCTGGAGTCAGAATGTTATTAAAGGCTCTAAAAGTTGGTGGCGTTGTCGGGATTCTCCCAGACCAAGTACCAACTTCTGGTGACGGTGAATGGGCAGAATTTTTCGGACGGCCTGCATATACTATGGTTATGTGGCGAAGACTAGCTGAAAGAAGTGGCGCCTCGGTTTTCTTAATGCACACCAGAAGACTTTCGAATGGCCGTGGGTATGAGCTTTTTTTAATGCATTACCAGAGAAACTACCCTCCGAAACAGCGTCGGATCAGCTGAATAGAGGTATTGAAGTTATCGTTAAGCAGAATCCGTCTCAGTACTTATGGTCCTACAACCGGTTTAAAAAACCAGCTGGCTCTCATGAACGAAATTAGTCTTAGAAAAATCTGTGTTGGTTAGAGCCTTACTAACGCTACTGTGGGCCTTGCATTTTCTGCCACGTCCGATTCTTGCGATGTTGGGTGCAATAGCCGGCATCCTATTTATGATTCTTGGTCGCGAGCGAAGGCGTGTAGTTGATACCAACCTCGAACTCTGTTTTCCTCTTAAATCCAAATCCGATCGAAACAAATTGAGACAAAAACATTTTGTTTCCCTTGGTAAAGCGATTGCCGAAAGCACGATCGCCTGGTGGGGCAGTAAAAGGCGTATCAGGAAACTAGCTTCTATCGAAGGGAAAAAATTTTCTAGACGATGCACTCAGACAAGCGCCAGTCATCGTTCTAGCTCCCCATTTCATTGGCGTTGAAATATTGGCGATCCGTCTATCGATGGAGGAAAATGCTCAATCGATGTACAGTCAGCAGAAGAACCCCGTCTTTAATAATTTTCTTAAATCACGACGAACGCGCTTTAAAGATATTCGTCTAGTCTCACGACAAGATGGGATTAAAGAAGTTGTAAGGTCATTAAAGGCGCGCCTACCACTATTTTTTCTGCCTGATATGGATTTTGGCAGTAAAGATTCGATCTTTGTTCCATTCTTTGGAGTTGAGGCTGCCACTATCGACGCCGTTCCAAGGCTCGCGTCTCTCACGAAGGCAAAAATCATTCCGGTAACGATTCGGAGAGACCAGAAAACGAATAAGTACATAATAAAATTCACACCCGCGTGGGGCAATTACCCGAGCGGAGACCTCCGTGCTGATACTAGAAATATGAACGAATTTATTGAGGAATGTGTACTTGCATCCCCTGAGCAGTACTACTGGGTGCACAAGAGATTCAAAACACGCCCAATTGGCGAGGAACCTGTGTATGGATAGGAAAGCCAATCCAAGCTCGTTGTACGTCGCCATATCTTTACTGCAAGATTCTGACAAAGAAACAGTTTGCAAACTCGCCAGAGAGATTTGGTACCTACATTACCCGGGCATTATTACAGTCAAGCAGATTGACTATATGCTTGAGCAACGATATCAACCCAGCGAAATTCATAACACCCTGAATCGGCCGATAAGCTGTTGGTTCAAAGCTTCCATAAAAGATCAGTTATGTGGTTTCGCGCAGTGTGAAGGTGATGACAAAAATGAGAACGTAAAACTAGACAAGATTTACGTTCACCCAAGGTATCAAAGATATGGTGTCGGCAAATCTCTAATCGAATATATCGATAAATTTTTTTATGATCGAAACTACTCTTCGTTATACTTGCAAGTCAATAAAGGCAACAAAACATCGATCGACTTTTATAAGAAAACTGGTTTCAAATTAGCAAGAGAAATTGTTGTGGAGATCGGCGAAGGGTTTGTAATGGACGACTACGTTTTTCGTAAGCGCCTTGGGGGCCACTGACATAATGCTACTTAAGTTCACAAAGATGGAGGGGGCTGGAAACGATTTCATAGTCGTGAATGCAATTGATTCACCGTTCCATCTCAACAAAGAACAAATCCAAAAATTAGCGAATCGTCATTTCGGCATTGGTTTTGATCAATTGCTTGTAGTTGAGGCAGCGGAGAACCCTCAGGCGGATTTTAGGTATCGTATCTTTAATGCTGATGGTTTTGAGGTCAGCCAATGCGGCAACGGTGCCCGATGTTTTGTGAAATACGTTCATGAAAAGAACCTCTCCCATAAAAAAACAATCACGGTTGAAACTAGGTCAGGGCTAATAACCCCTACTCTTCAGGATGATGGTGACGTTATCGTAGATATGGGTATGCCTCGTTTTTCCCCACCAGAAATTCCACTGGAAATGGATGCGCAACAATCGACATACTCTTTATTAGTTGATGGTGAGACTGTAGTTTTTAGTGCGGTCTCGATGGGAAACCCGCACGCGGTAATCAGAGTAGATTATGTTGATACAGCACCGGTTATGGAACTAGGCCCAGTCTTAGAAATCCACGAGGCCTTTCCAGACCGAGTTAACGTTGGGTTCATGGAAATTATTTCTAAAGATGAAATTAAACTCAGAGTTTGGGAACGAGGAGCAGGAGAAACCCTAGCATGCGGAACTGGCGCTTGCGCGGCAGCGGTGACTGGGATTTTATCTGGATCGCTGAATCCAAAAGTCAGGATTCAAACGCGTGGGGGCACATTGAGCGTTTGCTGGGAAGGTCCCGGCAAATCGGTTCTTCTCTCTGGGCCTGCTGTTTCAGTTTTTGAGGGCGAAACACTCGTAAATGACTGATAGCGAGGTCCTAGATTTTTTAATATCTAATCCGGAGTTTTTAAAAACTCACGGGGCGGCCTTGGCTAAAAAGCCGATAAAAACGCCACCCGGAGGGAACAAAGTTGTATCCCTATCCGATCATCAACTACCCCAGCTGCGAGCGAAAATCGCATCACTGGAATCCAAGATTTTGGATCTGGTTGAGATAGGCAAAGAAAATGAGGCCATCTTCGATGCATTACATGCTTTGATCCTTGAAATTATCGGATCTCAAAATCTGCAGGCGTTACGCGAATCGCTTTACGAAAACCTTAGAAAATATTTTGGAATAGATAAAGCCGCAGTTATACCAATACCGTTACGTGAACTACATGTTCCTGAAGAGAATCTTAACTCGATAAAACTTTTTGAAGGCTTTATCGAGGACCTAGAACAACCCAGATGCAGTTCGGGTCCACTATTCGACGTACATTTATTGCTTGAACTCGAGCTATCGCACTCAGGTTCTTTTGCTTACGTCCCCTTAATGCTGGGGGAGGAAAAAGGTATTTTGATCATGTATTCCAAAGACCAACGCTTTTTCTCCTCCGATGAGGGTGATTTATTCCTAAAAAAATTGGGCCAAATCATCTCTGCTATCGCCACAAACTTAAAAGGTTAATGGGTTGAACGAGGAAAACTTTGGTTACTCAAAAAGACATAGTTGAGAAGTTTATTGCCCATATTGAGAAAGAGCGAAGACTCTCTACTCACACGGTAAAAAACTATCTGCGTGACATTACCACTTTATTTGCGCTCGTAACAAAGCCTCATCTTGAGGACTTTTCTCCACATGACATCCGAAAAGCCATCGCATTATTAAATCGTAAAGGGATGGCGAGCTCGTCGATCGCGAGATCTTTATCAACGTGGCGCAGCCTGTTTGCATTTTTAGTCGAAACCAACGGATTCAAACAAAATCCTTGTCTCGGAATTCGAGCACCAAAGAATAAGAAACATCTACCAAAAACGCTTACTCCAGACGAGACTGCGCAACTGCTTGATATAAAATCAAAAGAAAAGTTTTCCGCTCGTGATCGAGCGATTTTCGAAACTTTTTACTCATCAGGACTACGTCTATCCGAACTAGTAATGGTTACAACCGATTCTCTCGACCTTCAAGCCGGAACAGTCCGCGTGGTTGGGAAGGGGAACAAAACGAGAATTGTTCCGCTTGGCAAAAAAGCAATTGAGGCCATAAACGATTGGCTTGAACATAAATTATCTATAAATATTCCAGAGACTGAATACGTTTTCACAAACGAGAAAGGAATGCCAATTAGCCCAAGAACACTTCAACACCGATTAAGTGTATGGGCAAAGAAACAAGGGCTTCCTCAAAACGTACATCCTCACATGCTCCGACATTCGTTCGCATCGCATGTCCTGCAATCAAGCGGAGATTTACGCGCCGTCCAAGAAATGCTTGGTCATGCTAGCATTTCGACTACTCAAATTTATACACACCTTGACTGGCAACACTTGGCAAAGGTGTATGACCAGGCGCACCCAAGGGCTAAAAACAAAAACTCAAAGTAGCGCGCTTCGCTTTACTTATAGGGTGAGCTTGCAATTACCTCTTCACAATAGGAGTTAGATATTTAATTATGAGTCAAGAAATGCATGGCACAACAATACTGAGCGTTAGGCGAGACAACCAGGTCGCAATTGGCGGAGACGGTCAAGTAACGCTTGGTCATTGTGTGATGAAGGGATCTGCTAGGAAAGTTCGCCGACTCTACCACGACAAAATCCTTGCAGGCTTTGCAGGGGGAACTGCAGATGCGTTCACGCTTTTTGAACGATTTGAAGCAAAGCTTGAAAAACACCAAGGACAGTTACTACGCTCGGCCGTCGAACTCGCAAAGGACTGGAGGACAGATCGAATCTTACGAAGATTGGAGGCAATGCTAGCCGTAGCAGACACGCAAACCTCTTTGATAATTACGGGAAACGGTGATGTAGTAGAGCCGGAGGATGGATTGGTCGCAATTGGTAGTGGTGGATCGTATGCACAATCTGCAGCAAAGGCACTTCTCGAAAACACGACGATGTCAGCTGAGGAAATTGTTAAAAAGTCCCTGACGATCGCAGGGGACATCTGTATTTACACCAACCAACACCACACAATTGAAGTTATTGACTACTAAAGTTGCGTTAAGAAGTCAAAGAGAACTTTCACAATAGATATTGAGAGCACTATGTCGGAAATGACACCGCAAGAAATCGTACATGAACTAGACAAACATATTGTTGGGCAGAATCCTGCCAAAAAAGCAGTTGCAATCGCACTGCGGAACAGATGGAGACGCCGGCATGTTCCGGAAGATCTAAAACAAGAGATCACGCCGAAAAATATATTGATGATTGGTCCTACTGGCGTTGGTAAAACCGAGATCGCTCGTCGACTCGCTCGGTTATCAAATGCACCGTTTATTAAAGTAGAAGCGACAAAATTTACTGAGGTTGGCTACGTTGGAAAGGATGTCGAGTCGATTATCAGGGATCTAGTTGAAACCGCTGTTAAACAAATGCGAGAAAAGGAAACCCAACGGGTTCGATTCCAAGCCGAGGATCTAGCAGAAGAAAGAATACTGGACGCTCTACTACCCCCAGCGAGAACCGAATTCAACCAAGAGAGTGGTGCGGATACAGATAATACGACTCGTCAAAAATTTAGGAAGCGTCTACGAGAAGGCCAACTTGACGACAAGGAAATAGAAATAGATGTTCCCCAGATTTCAGCTCAAATGGAAATTCTAGCCCCCCCAGGAATGGAAGATCTTACTTCGCAGCTCCAAGGTATGTTTCAGAACATTGGTGCGACTAAAACCCAGAAACGAAAATTAAAAATTAAAGAAGCGATGAAAGTTCTGGTTGACGAAGAAGCCAGTAAGCTCGTTAATGATGAAGAACTCAAGGTTCAAGCTGTTTTAAACGCCGAAGAGAATGGTATTGTCTTCTTGGATGAAATTGACAAAATAACTAACCGTCAGGAAACGGGTTCGGGAGAGGTATCGCGACAGGGGGTACAAAGAGATCTATTGCCTTTAGTCGAGGGGACTACCGTTACCACTAAGTATGGGATGATAAAGACCGATCACATACTATTTATAGGAAGCGGCGCATTCCATTTATCAAAACCGTCTGATCTTATTCCAGAACTACAAGGTAGATTTCCAATCCGGGTAGAGCTTTCGAACTTAACCGTAGAAGACTTTAAGCAAATTCTGACCTCAACGGACGCATGCTTATGTACTCAGTATCAGGCATTACTCAAAACAGAAGAGGTAACGATTAATTTTGCTGATGAGGGAATCGAACGAATCGCAGAGATCGCTTGGCACGTTAATGAGAAAACAGAGAACATCGGAGCGAGACGACTCTATACAGTGATGGAGAAATTGCTAGAGGACCTGTCGTTTGATGCATCGAAGAAACAAGGTCAAACTGTTACTATTGATAAAAGTTACGTCGATGCTAGGCTAGGTGACCTGTCAGAGAGCGAAGATTTAGCGCGATATGTTTTATAAGTCGAACTTTACAAAGGAGGAAGAGATATGAAAAAACTGCTAGGCGTTGTATTTAGCCTCACATTGCTTGCTGCGAGCCTTGCGCAGGCAGTTGAAATGAGACCAGTCATCACTTTAGACATTGCCAAAAAAATGGCAGCGGCTTGTGAAGCGAAAGCAGGACAGGAAGGTTGGCGTCTAAATATTGCGATCATGGACGCTGGTGGAAATCTCGTATATTTTGAAAGAATGGACAAAGCATTTCTTAAAAGTATCGACATTGCCATACTGAAAGCTGAAACCTCTGCAGGTTTTCCTTTCTCAACAAAAGTGCTTGAGGAAATAGCAAACACGCGAGTTCCGGGTATCGCGCATGTTCCTGGCATCGCCACGTTTGAAGGTGGGTTGCCGATAATTACAGCTAGCGGGGATCATATTGGATCCATTGGAGTTTCGGGGGCCAAAGCGCATGAAGATGGCATCTGCGCGCAAGCAGCAATTGATGCGGTCCAATCAGACTTACAATGAAGTCGGTTTAGCGTGTGACTGCTCCGAGAATTCTCAGAGCAGCACATGCTGCCCCATAGCCATTATCAATATTAGTCACGGTCAGTCCAGGGGAGCAACTCGCCAGCATTGCATTTAGGGCTGTCTCCCCCTTGTTTGAAACTCCATAACCAACAGACGTTGGAACCCCTATTATTGGCACTCGAACTAAACCTCCTAGTACTGTAGGCAATGCGGCATCCATCCCTGCCACTGCTATTACTACGCGACTCTCAGAAATTTCCTCTACCCGATCAAGCAAGCGCCAAAGCCCCGCGACACCTACATCTGCGATTCGGTTCGGCAAGTGCCCGTAGTATTCAAGGGTGCGAGATACTTCACTCGCAACTTTACTGTCCGAGGTTCCAGCCGAAACTATAGTAATTTCGCCTCGGCTAATTGGATCGTTTGGGCCTAAATGAAATGCCGTTTCGGAGTGAGGATCAAAATCTAACTCAAAGCTTTGGCTTTTTTTGATGTCTTGATATTTTTCTTCAGACAAGCGAGTTAACAGTGTTTTTTGTCTGCGAGCGTGGAGTTGGCCTAATATCTCTGCGATTTGTTGGGTGGTTTTGCCCTCACAATAGATAGCCTCATCTAACCCAACTCGAGCTTCGCGCGCAAAATCTAAATGAATGTCCCCGCTCACCATGCGCTACGCCCTCGCCACATTTAGACTTTCAGGATGAAGGAATGCGCTACCCATTCGATACTCTTTAAAAAAAATATTCTTGGAAGATCGTAGGCCCCCAAAAATCTGCTCAATCTCTTTTTGTAACTCGCTTCTTCTCTTTTCAGAAAGAAGGTGATACGCGCCACCATCTAACTCTATAACAATGCCAATATCACGCACGCGGCATCTAACAGTCGCAGGCTTTGGAACAATCAGTGTTGATATTAATTGTTCACACTTATTTATCAGTGGTAAGAGCTTCGCATCAATACTGATGCCAGTTTCAATCCTACTAGAGAGACATGGGGACGCCGGCAATTCGGATAACTCTCCTAATCCAACCTGTTTAGCAATCTGTCTAATCGTCACCTTATCAATGCCATTTTCAATAAAGGGATGTCTCACTGAAAAATTATCAGCAGCAAGAAGTCCAGGTCGATAATCCTGCAGATCATCATGGTTTGCGCCAGAGAGAATTACCGCACTCGTTTTTTTTGAGATTGTTTCGTACAGATTCGTTTTACAATAAAAACACCTGTTCACCGGGTTCGACACATAATTTTGATCGCGAAATTCACCGGCATCGAATATAGTCAAATTCCAACATTGTTCTGTCGCGACTCTCTCGACACGCTCTGTCGCCTGCGTAGGCACTGCTGGGGAAACCGCATGGTACATTTTTACCTTGCCGGGTTCGAATTTATGCGCGAGTGCGGCCAAGGTAATACTGTCAATACCACCACTCACAGCAACGGCCGGCTCGGAAATTTCGTCAATAGTTCTAACCAAACGATTAATTACGATTTGAAGCGAGTTCATGACGACTTTTTGGATATCGACTTCGGCTCTGATACGCTCTCGATTAAGGTATCCGCGCACTTGTTTTAAAGAATCAGATTCTACTTTAGCACTTTGACCGTTTGGCCGAACCACTCTCTTAAGTTCGATGACTGCACTATTGATTTCTAGACTCTTCGAATCGCGCTCGAGTTTCACTCTTGGCACCAGCTGATGCCTAATGCCTATCGTCGTAGTCTCAGAGAAACACATTTCAAATACAGAGTTAGCGTCGTCGGGTATTGCTAGAATTTGAACCGATAAAGTTACTCTCGCCTTTTTTCCGAAAGTCACAGATTGCAATACGTCTAATACCGAGGGGTGCTCCCTTATGTGCGCCAAAGCGATTGCTAAATCTTCTGGGGTTTGATCATCAACATCAAAGTTTATTTGGCAGATGACATCATCAGATATCTTGCTTTCACTTTGATCAAAAAACATTGCTCGAACGATGTTCGCTCGATCTGCCAGTTTCCGCGAACCAAATCCAACCCCAGTTTGGTTTAAAGTCCCTACCGCTTGAGCTGTCCCCTGCTTGGCACACAGAAATTTAAGAATTGCAGCTCCAGTTGGAGTAACTCGCTCGCCACCTACGCCATCATCTATAAAATTAAATCCTTCTAGTAGTTTTGCAGTGGCTGGGGCAGGTACAGGTAGTGGCCCGTGAGCGGTCTGAACCACTCCACCGCCGAGGGGCAAGTGTCCCACCGACCATTCTGCATCAAGCTCATTAATTAAAAATGCAGCACCTACAATGTCAGCTATCGAATCCCACTCACCTACCTCGTGAAAACTTATGGTCTCGATCGTCTTGCCATGGATCTCAGCTTCTACTTTCGCAATGAAAGCAAATATCTGTATGGCTTTTTCTTTAACACAACTATCTAAGAGCGAAGACTCTAATAAAGATCTGATTTCGACATAGCGCGTGTGATGGTGGTGCGCGTGATCTGGCTCAATTACTCGAAAATGTTTACCAGTAATTCCCCAATCGACATGGGGCTTGAGTTCTAGATTTACATTTTTCGGTAGGCCCGAATTTTTGATTGCACGCATCATTCCATCTTGGAGGTCGGGGCGAGCATCAAGCAGGGCAGCTATAAACATGTCGCCCGCTATCCCGCCCAACGGGTCCAAATGAACCAGTAGAGTTCCCATCTGGATATCTACCTAGTGAGTATCGCTCACCCTCAAGCGTGAGCGTGAACTTTAGGCGCCATCATCGGATATAAGTTACCTTTCGAATCGAACTTAAAAGACTCAGGTTCACTCAAAATCTCGAACTTATCTGGGTTAGCTTTAATGTATGGCAGCAGTGTTTCCGAGACATGAATATCCAACACTTCCAAGGTCGTTGATATACGCACGATTTTTGTGTCCTCCGGCTTTACTCGCACCACAGTTTTAACCGCTAATTGAATGGCCTCTTCATCACTATTCATAATTATCGGTATGGCAGCTCCATCCAAATATGTAGAGGTAATGACGTTTGCGTAAGTCTTCGCGATATCGAGTTCTTTATACACGTTCATCGTGATAACGTCCGCGCCACCTATCCCAGTAGCATTACCGTGAGTCTCCGGCGTCAATCCGAGCACCGCAATCTTTTTCACATGCGGCTTCATATCCCAATCTATGTCCCTGCAATTACGGCCCGTGATGTTCGGATCCATTCCAGATCCAGATATGTTCTTACCAATTTTTTCTACGACCAGCACATCGATCTCATCAAATTGTAATTTTGGCATCAGCTCTTTCGCCTTTGCTTGAAGCTCTGGTTCTCGCTCAAGAACTTTTTCAGCTGGTACCGCTTCTATAATCGCCGTTTCATCTGCCGCGTTCTCGATCATCGCCACTCCGAAAAGAAAATTCTTTTTTCCATGATGATCTTTGCTGCCTTGGGTAATAACACCCCAAACATATCCATACCGTACGTATGCAGCATTGAGGCTCCAATAATTTTTCCCATACCTATCGTTAACATTTTTACAATGCCTGACTCAATAGGTGCACGGAAATTTGTATGTGGCTTGATTCTACAAACTAACGCAATAGCGTCGGCTTAGCATGCATGCTTATCGAGATAGACTGGCATACCATCATCCGCCCGTCCGATTTCAACCACGTCCATGCTTGACTTTACCGGGCAACCCAAATAGTCCTCGGTAACACCGTAACCATCAAGAACCTCTTTCTGTCCCTCCGCCGTCGCACCTCCGTGGCTACCCATCGCAGGAAATACAAAGGGTTCTCCTCCGAGCGCTTTAATTTGTGCAACTACCTCTTTTACGCTTTCAGCGATATTGTTAACGCCCCTTGATCCCACGCCGATCGCGATCTTCATACCCGGTTTTACTTTTTGTGCAATTTCAGGTTTGGCAAATTCGGTTTTCACCGCGTCGGATACACTAGCGATCCTGGGAAGACTAAATTTTTGACGGACGTGAACCATCCGTGGTAACGCGATATCTAGCCCACCCGCTATATTTACGTCTATTCGATCACCTATCATCACCAACCCCTTCTTGAAATAAAGCCTTACTCGGCATTTAGACAACGTAGTTTAGCGCTATTTTAGCTTAGGAAAGCAGCCGCTAACACAACTAGGAGTGGCGTTACAAATTGATGCTTGTGGATTACTATTCAACAAGACCTCCATTCAGAAAAAAAGCGCCTATAAAATTCTCGAATATTTGAACATGCCTACAAAAATTAAATCGCCGCAGGAACTAAGATCGCATCGTTGGTTTGGCCCAAAAGACTTGAGATCTTTCGGCCACCGTTCCCGAGCACTCCAAATGGGCCTCAGCCGTAAAGACTATGAGGGGAAACCCGTCATCGGAATCCTAAACACTTGGAATGAGCTAAGTCATTGCCACTCTCATTTTCGAGAACGCGCAAATGATGTAAAACGCGGGGTTTGGCAAGCGGGCGGCTTTCCCGTTGAGATGCCTGTAATTTCATTAGCAGAGGTATTCCAAAAACCCACCACCATGATGTACCGAAACTTACTGGCTATGGAAACCGAGGAGATTCTTCGCTCCTACCCCATCGATGGCTGTGTTCTCATGGGAGGATGTGACAAAACCCCACCGGGATTAGTGATGGGGGCAATTAGTATGGGGCTTCCCTGCATATTTGTTCCAGCTGGCCCAATGCTGAGAGGCAACTGGCACGGTAAAACTCTGGGGTCTGGCTCTGATGTTTGGAAATATTGGGATGAGTTACGCGCCGGCAATATTTCCGAAAAAGACTGGCAAGATATTGAAGAGGGAATTGCGCGATCGGTGGGTACCTGTATGACGATGGGGACGGCATCGACAATGACTAGCATTGTTGAAACTTTAGGTTTTTGTCTTCCAAACGCCGCTACGATTCCAGCTGCTGACTCGAATCACCCTCGAATGGCGTCGGATAGCGGCCGTAGAATTGTTGAAATGACATGGGAGGATTTAACGCCGAAAAAAATCCTCAGCCAGAAATCTTTTGATAACGCTATTAAAGTTTTGATGGCGCTTGGCGGATCAACAAACGCGCTTATTCACTTAATCGCCATGGCCAACAGAGCAGGGTTCCCGCTCTCGCTTGAGCGTTTTGAGGAACTGGGAAAAAGAACTCCTTACTTGGTCAATATGCGCCCATCCGGTAAATTCTTAATGGAAGACTTCCATTACGCTGGAGGGCTCGCGGCCCTCCTTCAGGAAATGGTTACGCTTCTTGATACTGAAGCAATGACCTGTACTGGAAAAACACTAGGTGAAAACGTAAAGCAACATCAAATTTTTAATCCTGATGTGATTCGGCCACTCAGTAACCCCATGCAAAAAGAAGGGGGATTAGTAGTTCTGCGAGGGAATCTTGCGCCTGATGGAGCGGTAATTAAAACTTCTGCGGCGAGTCCTAATCTTTTAAAGCATCGTGGCAAGGCTCTTGTTTTTGATAGCTATGATGATATGTCTAGTTGTATTGAGGATCCAACACTCGATGTTGATAAGAACACTGTCTTGATTCTCAGAAACGCTGGCCCTCAGGGTGGGCCAGGAATGCCCGAGTGGGGAATGCTTCCTATTCCAAAAAAATTGATCCAAGAAGGTGTCCGAGATATCGTCCGCATATCAGATGCGAGGATGAGTGGTACGAGCTACGGTACATGCGTACTACACGTATCTCCCGAGGCATGGATTGGTGGGCCGTTAGCTTTAGTCAAAACTGGCGATGAAATTGAACTGAATGTTGAAAGTAGAGTGATTAATTTAATTATCTCAGATGAAGAGATGCGTAAACGGCGTGAAAAATGGAAACCAAAATCTGAAAAGTTCGTGCGTGGTTACGGGAAACTTTTTACACAACACATAAAACAAGCGCATGAGGGCTGTGACTTTGATTTTCTAGAAGGGGCGGCACAAACTGCCGATCCAGAAATTCATTAAAGATTTCTTTGAACAAGGACAATGGATGACTACATTTTCTTCTGAAATGAAAATTATGCTCGAGAGAGTAACGACAGCCAGTATTACGGCGCAACTTGTAAAACATGGTCTCAGAACTCGCGCAATCCCAAATATTCGGCCGGTCAACCCGGCTACACCTCGACTTTTTGGTCCTGCATACACGCTCCGCTACATCCCCATGCGAGAGGATTTAGCGAATGGCCCGTCTATGGGAAGATCTGATAATCCACAGAGAAAAGCGATCGAAACGGTTCCTGCAGGTGCGGTGCTCATCGCGGACACTCATGGTCTTGATACGAGCGGAACATTCGGGGATATTCTTGTCGCGCGCCTGTTGCACAGGGGAGTCGCCGGTATCGTATCTGATGGTCCTATGCGGGACATCAGTGAAATTAAAAAAATGATCCTTCCTGTCTTTGCGCGAGAGAATGCAGCTCCTCCGAGTTATGCCAGCATGATGGCTGTTGATGCACAAGTCCCAATTGGCTGTGGGGGAGTCGCTGTCTTCCCAAATGACCTGATCGTCGCTGATGAGGACGGCGTTGCAGTAATCCCTCAACATTTATCCGAGGAAATCATCTCCGCAGCTCACAAGCAAGATCTACTAGAAGCTTATATCCGACAAAGAATTGACAGGGGCGATTCTATCGTTGGGATATATCCTCCAGATGAAAAAACGCTAAGTGAGTACGAAGACTGGAGGAAAAATAACGAAAATTTCTAGTGTATTTAATATGCCCTGTTATCTGTGGTTAGCTTATCGCTGGATTACAAAATTTAGCTAAAGGATTAGGAATAAAAAATTTTATGTCGACAGTTAGATCGGGAAGACATTTCTTACAAATACCGGGACCCACAAATGTCCCCCATCGAGTATTAGCCGCCATAGCATCCCCGACTATTGATCATCGCAGCCCAGAGTTTGGCGAGCTTGGCGAAGAGGTGTTAACCGGATTAAAGAGCATTTTTCAAACGAGTAATCCCGTTGTGATGTTCCCCAGTTCTGGTACTGGCGCATGGGAGGCAGCACTAACAAATACACTTAAACTTGGTGACACTGTCTTAATGTACGAAGCAGGCTACTTTGCAAGCCAGTGGAAGAGGCTTGCGTTACGGCTTGGGTTGGGGCCGATAGTAATTGACACCGATTGGCGTAACCCCGTTGACCCATCAAAAATATTCGACGTATTAAAAGCCGACGTTGCCAATAAAATCAAGGCGGTCTGCGTAGTGCATAATGAAACATCCACAGGTGTTACTTCTGATATTACGGCTGTTAGGCGAGCAATCGACGAGGCCGGTCACCAAGCCTTGTTGATGGTAGACACGATTTCATCACTCGGATCAATGGACTACCAACATGATTCGTGGGGTGTTGATGTAACGGTCGGAGGATCGCAAAAAGGTCTTATGCTTCCTCCGGGTTTATCGTTCAATGCAATAAGTAAAAAAGCTTTAGAGGAACACCGAACCTCAAACTTTCCTCGGAGCTATTGGGATTGGGGAGAACAATTAGAGCATAACGCCTCAGGATTTTTCCCTACACCCCTGCGACCAATTTAATTTTTGGACTTAGAGAATCGCTAAAAATGTTGTTAGTCGAAGAGGGGTTGATTCATGTATTCGAGAGACACCGCCGTCATGCGGAAGCAACCCGTAGAGCTGTACGCGCTTGGGGGTTAAACATTTTTTGTGCTGATGAGAAAGCTCATAGTAATACCCTTACAGCGATATTGTCTCCAGACAACATGAGCTCAAACAAAATACGTAAAACCATTTTAGAAAAATTTGATATGTCACTCGGGACTGGGCTGGGGAAATATGCTGACAAAATATTTCGGATTGGTCACTTAGGATACTTCAACGATTTGATGCTAACTGCAACTTTATCAGGAGTAGAAATGGGTTTGATGTTAGAAAACGTTCCCCTGAAAGGATCTGGAACTCAAGTAGCCCTAGACTACCTAGCGAAAACTGCTTAACGGCACGCTGCTCGCAAGAGTCGATCTCGTATTCCTGACCAAGGATTCGTCATTGGCACTTCCTCCACGAGGATCACATCACATTTTTTCTGATCTAATTCTCGAAGCTCATGATACAAAGTTCGTCGCATATACCTTGGCGTCGCTAGAAACCTCCGCATAATGCAATTGGTCGGCGAAGCTAGATAAATCGCTAAACGCCAGCACTGCTATTCGATCGTTCTTGGAAAGCCTCCGCTCGATTTCGCTCTTCAAGAGATTAGGTTTGACTAGTATCAATGGTGTATTCGGAGCGTAATGTGACGGCAGCGACCCAGATACTCGCGGCGCTCGTTCACCGGCTAGCTCAACAGAAACACTCAATACCGAAGAAATTTCCTCTGTCGTTATCATTCCAGGCCTTAATAGCACTGGCGTATTTCCATCAAATCCTACGATTGTAGATTCGATTCCCACCGTACACGCGCCGCCGTCTAAAACAAGATCAATATCTCCGCCCAAATCCGATAAAACATCTTTAGGTTGGGTTGGAGACAATCGTCCGAATTTATTGGCAGATGGGCCAACCACACCACCACCAAATTTACTCAAAAGATCGCGAGCGATTGGATGGCTTGGGAATCTTAGAGCGACGCTGCTCTGCCCACCTGTAACCACCTCCGGCACTTGATCCGTTTTATCCAACACTAATGTAAGTGGGCCTGGCCAGAATTTCTCAGCTAATATTCGCGCCGAGTCGGTTATATTTTTTGCGAAAACTTCGAGGTATTTTGCGTCCCCAATATGAACGATCAATGGATGACTCGCCGGCCTCCCCTTTACCGAGAAAACGCCCCGAACGGCTGACTCATTCATGGCGTCTGCACCTAAGCCGTAAACAGTTTCTGTCGGAAAGGCCACCAATCGTCCCGCGCGTAAATACTCGACGGCATCATCTACATTTTCTGTGACGATGGTATTCACGAGCGCATAAAAATTAGTTCGTTAGAAGCGTTAACGCTTCGCGATATTTTTCCGCTGTTTTTAACGCAATTTCTTCTGGCAGATTTGGAGCTGGCGGTTTTTTATTCCAACTTATTGACTCCAGCCAGTCGCGAACAAACTGCTTATCAAAAGAGGGGGGACTAGACCCAACCGCATACTGTTGCTTCGGCCAAAAACGAGATGAATCTGAGGTCAATGCTTCATCGATAAGGTGGAGGTTACCATCATTATCCGTACCAAACTCAAACTTTGTATCAGCAATTATTATTCCACGATCTACAGCATACGCAGCCGCGGCCTCATATAACTCACACGATGTTTCGCGAATCTTAGTAGCATATTCCAGCCCTATTTTATCCACGACTCTATCGAAAGAAATATTCTCATCATGATCCCCAACTTCAGCTTTGGTAGAGGGTGTAAAAATAGTTTGCGGAAGTTTTTCGGACTCCCGCAAATCTCTGGGCAATTGAACTCCGCAAACCGCCCCTGTTTCGCGATATTCTTTCCACCCTGAGCCGGCAAGGTATCCACGAACAATAGCTTCCACGGGCAAAGGGGTTAATTTCTTGACGACCATTGATCGTCCAACGACCTGCGGTAACTCCTCATTGGCAACAAACTCGGCGGCAGTGTTTGCTAACAAATGGTTCGGAATAACATGCTGCAGCTTCTTAAACCAAAAAATTGATAAGTCTGTTAGTAATCGCCCTTTACCGGGAATTGGATCTGGCAAAATTACGTCAAACGCTGAGAGTCGGTCAGTCTGAACAACTAATAACCGATCCGCATCGACTTGATAGATATCTCTAACCTTACCTCGATAAACAAATTCGAGAGATGTTAGGTTTGTTTTTGTTATCGAATCCAAATTACTCACGAAATTCCCTGCCTTAAAAACTTTTTAATATGCTCAGCGCTATCTAATATTTCTCGAATGTCAGTACCGATCATAGTCAAGTGCCCCATTTTTCTACCTCGACGCGGCTCTGTTTTTCCATACAGATGCAGCTTAACGTTTGGATCTTCTAGAACCTTTAACCAATTTGGCTCGCCCATATCCCACAAGTCACCTAATAAGTTAAGCATTACCGCAGGACAGTGCTGATCTGTGCTTCCCAAAGGTAACCCCGCCACAATACGTGCTTGCTGTTCAAACTGTGATGCCGCGCAGGCATCGATCGTATAGTGCCCGCTATTGTGTGGACGCGGAGCAATTTCATTGATTAGTAAACTGCCGCCTGATTCCAAAAAGAACTCTACGCACAAAACACCCACATAGTTCATTTTCTCGGCAAGAGAACAAGCTATCTCTTTTGCCTTGGAGATAATCTCATCAGGCAACCTCGCTGGCACAATTGACATATCCAGTATCCCCGCCTCATGTCTATTCTCTGCCGCCGGAAAAACGCTCATAGAACCAAACTTATCTCTCGCAACAATAACCGACAGCTCGGCCGCCAAGGTAACTATGTTCTCTAGTACGCATGGTGAGCTGCGAAAACTCTTGAACGCATTCTTAGTCTCTTCAACAATATTTACTCGGGCTTGCGCTTTTCCGTCATAACCAAAACGACTAACTTTCAGTATCCCTGGAAATAAATCTTCGCAGCCTCCAGCATCTATCTCTTCAATGTCTTGGATGGGCTTATAGGGCACCACTTGAAATCCTTGCATCTTAAGAAAATCTTTCTCGCGAATTCGATCCTGCGCAATCTCGACCGACCCAGCCGACGGACTTACTTGCCCATATTTTTCTAGATATCGAAGACTGTCAGATGGAATGTTTTCGAATTCCGTAGTGAATGATGCGCTTAGATTCCCCAGCTCGTCGAGCGCCGAAACATCATCGTATTGAGAACAGACGTGTTTTTCTGCTATCCGACCAGCCGGGCTAGCGGGGTCAGGATCTAAAACCACTACTTTGTATCCAAGTGACTGGGCGGCCATCACGAACATTCTTCCCAGCTGCCCCCCGCCTAGAAGGCCCAACCAGGCTCCCGGCTTGATCATTTTTTCGATGACTTCTTCGGTAGCTTCATAGCGCGCACCTTGGATCTTTGTCGACTACGAAAACTATTGAGTTTTTTATTTAGCGTCTCATCTGAATTAGCCAAAATTGACGCGGCAAAGAGTGCCGCATTAGCAGCGCCTGGCTCGCCAACCGCAAAAGTTGCAACCGGGATTCCTTTGGGCATTTGAACAATAGAAAGAAGCGAATCTAATCCTTGCATGGCTTTCGACGTAACAGGCACACCAAGTACAGGCACCAACGTTTTGGAGGCCACCATGCCTGGTAGATGCGCAGATCCTCCAGCACCCGCAATAATTATTTTTAAGCCGCGCGCCTGTGCCGTCTCAGCGTATTCGAACATCTCGTCAGGCGTTCGATGCGCAGAAACTACTTTTGCTTCATAAGAAATCCCAAAGTCATCAAGCACTTCCGTGGCCTTACTCATTACATCCCAGTCACTGTTACTACCCATGATGATGCCAACAATTGGCGACCGTTTAGATATCTTTTTTTTCATAGGAAGTGGGCTTTACTCTTTTCCAAAATTCGGCAAATTTGAAGGTTGCGCATTATCGTCTTCGGAGTACGGGAATCGAACATGCCCATATCGAATAACGAGCACAGCAACAGCAATTAAGAGAATCGACGCTGCGACTCCAATCATGTGCCAGACGTCAAGTTCTTTGACGTCCAAAATAATATATCTCGCCAACGCCACCATGGCTATGTAGAGCGGAAATCGTACTGGTAGCTTTCCAGAATTGTAGTAAAGGCTCACCATAGTGAGCACCTCTAGATATAGAAATAGCAGAAGCAGGTCGGCAAGAGTAACGGCCTGGTTAGAAAACATTAGCTGCACTTCATGATATCCCGCTACTACTGTTGCGATAGCGATCGTCAATAATCCAAGGTTTTCTATTAGCGCCAATCCTAAGCGCACTCCTTTCGATACAGGGCTTACCTCTGGCATAGCTATCTCCTGGAGATGTTCTTCAACACCTAATTAATTCCGTACAGGCTGGCCATATCGTCAAGCGGTATGGCTTTTATCTTTCCCGCATTTCCAGCGGTACCGAAAGCCTCAAACCGCGCCTTACAAATTGACTTGGCTGCCTCTTTCGCCGGCTTAAGATATTTTCTTGGATCAAACTCGCTCTTGTTCGTATTAAATGCCTTCCTAATAGCCCCTGTCATTGCGAGACGAATGTCGGTGTCTATGTTGATCTTTCGTACGCCATGTTTTATGCCCTCTTGAATTTCCTCAACAGGAACCCCATAGGTTTCTTTCATGTCACCACCGTTCTGTCTGATCACTTCTAACCATTCTTGGGGAACGCTCGACGAGCCATGCATTACGAGATGCGTATTCGGAATCTTTGCATGAATTTGTTTGATTCGCTCTATCGCTAAGATATCTCCAGTAGGTTTTCGAGTAAATTTATAAGCGCCATGGGACGTGCCAATTGCTATCGCTAGCGCGTCTACTCCCGTCTTTTGCACAAAATCCGCCGCCTGATCTGGGTCAGTCAGAAGCATATCCTTAGTAAGAGTACCCTCTGCTCCTGAGCCGTCTTCCTTGTCAGCTTGCATCGTCTCAAGGGAACCCAAACATCCAAGCTCTCCCTCTACAGAGACCCCCACTGCATGAGCCATATCTACAACGTGCTTTGGTAACCGCTACATTGTACTCGTACGAAGCTGGCGTTTTAGCATCTTCTTCGAGAGATCCATCCATCATCACGCTTGAAAAACCTGAACGTATAGAACGCTGACAAACAGCTGGAGAGGCTCCGTGGTCTTGATGCATAACAATAGGAACATCTGGATACTGTTCGATAGCGGCAAGGATGAGGTGCCGCAAGAATGGCTCCCCAGCGTAGCTACGTGCGCCTGCAGATGCTTGCATTATGACCGGGCTTGAGGTTTCTACAGCAGCCTCCATAATGGCTTGAACTTGTTCTAAGTTATTGACGTTAAAGGCTGGAATGCCGTAACCGTTTTCAGCTGCGTGATCAAGCATTTGTCTCATTGAAATTAAAGCCATATGAGTTTCCTCTTAAAAAGTAATCCGTTTTTCGTTAGTGCCGATCGTTATGTGCCAAGCAAATGCCCGCAATGCACTTTAACTGTCAGTCTGCTCGCGTTTGCAAAATTTCCAGAGCTGGTAGCACTTTGCCTTCTAGAAACTCCAGGAATGCGCCGCCCGCAGTAGATATGTAGTCAATTTTATCAGCCACACTAAATTTCGTAACCGCCGCTACGGTATCTCCACCTCCGGCAATTGAAAAACCATCAGCCGCCGCTATCGCATCCGACATACTTTTAGTGCCATGACTAAATTGAGTTAGCTCAAACACCCCCACTGGGCCATTCCATACAATCGTTCCGGCACGACGAATTTGATCTGTTATTTTCGCCATGCTCTCAGGCCCAAAGTCGAGAATCATTTCGCTTTCTACCATGTCCTCTACGGGCTTAGTGATTGCCACCGCATCAGGGCTGACGGCGGTGGAGCAAATCACGTCCGTTGGTAGCGGAACATCCCCACCTCTGGAACGTATAGCACTGAGTACCTTTTTAGCCTCCTCGACTAGGTCTGGCTCACACAGTGAACTTCGGACATTCTTTCCCTCGGCCATCAAAAAAGTGTTTGCTATACCGCCACCAACAATTAGTGCATCTACCTTTTTTGCCAGAGCCGACAATATTGTCAGCTTGGTCGACACTTTTGAGCCGCCCACTATCGCAATTAGAGGTCGCCTGGGCTCAGCTAGAGCTTTGGTGAGCGCTTCCACTTCCTGGGTTACAAGCGGACCCGCACAAGCTATCGGAGAATACTTAGCAACCCCATGCGTTGACGCCTGAGCGCGATGTGCAGTGCCAAATGCGTCGTTCACATACACGTCACACAGCTCACCCATTTTTTTTGAAAGTGATTCATCGTTCCCCTTTTCACCGATGTTCATCCGACAATTCTCAAGCAGCACAATCTCGCCCGGACGCACATCGACGCCGTCTAACCAATTTCTAACAAGGGTAACTTCTTGTCCTAGCAGCGCTGATAATCTAATGCCTACTGGAGCGAGCGAAAACTTTTCATCATATTGCCCCTCTTTTGGCCTGCCCAAGTGCGATACCACCATAACAGCGGCGCCCTTCTCAAGAGCAAACTTCATTGCCGGAAGTGAAGCTTTTATTCTCGTGTCATCAGTAATGGTCCCACTATCATCCAACGGCACATTCAGGTCAGATCTAATTAAAACCCGCTTCCCAGATAGGGAAACGTCTTTCATTTGTTTTAATTTCATAACACTAAGTCAACAAATAGCTAAGCGGCCTTGGAAAGTGCCAGAGTAGTATCGAGCATACGATTCGAGAAACCCCATTCGTTGTCGTACCACGAACACACCTTGACTAGCGTTCCTTCTGAAACTTTTGTTAGCGTCGAATCAAAAATTGAAGAAGCAGGGTTGTGATTAAAATCCACCGACACTAAAGGCCCGTCGTTGTAATCAAGAACTCCCTTCAAGAACCCCTCTGACGCCGCTTTAACGATTGCATTTACTTCCTCAACAGTCGTGGCATTTTTCGCCACAAACGCTAGATCAACAAGCGACACATTGATTGTCGGAACTCGCACCGCGAAGCCATCTAATTTTCCATTCAATTCTGGAAGCACTAACCCTACCGCCGCCGCAGCTCCAGTCTTTGTAGGAATCATCGACATGGTGGCGGATCGAGCACGACGCAGATCTGAGTGATAAACGTCTGTAAGAACTTGATCATTCGTATAAGCATGAACAGTTGTCATAAGCCCATTGACAACCCCTAATTTGTCATTCAAAGCTTTCACAACTGGAGCAAGGCAATTGGTTGTGCACGACGCATTAGAGATAACCTCATGCTTGCTCGTCAACACATTGTGATTTACACCGTAAACCACTGTCGCATCAACATCACTACCGCCTGGGGCCGATATGATTACTTTTCTAGCTCCGGCCTCTATGTGCGCTTTCGCCTTCGCCTTTGAGGTAAACAGACCCGTACATTCGAGTACGACATCCACTTTCATTTCGCCCCAAGGCAATGCGGATGGATTTCTTTCCGCCACCACTTTGATTTTGTCGCCGTTCACTACCATGTGGTCGCCGTCGATCGAAACATCACCGGGAAAAGGGCCATGCGCTGTGTCATATTTCGTGAGATGGGCGTTTGTTTCCGCATCTCCCAAGTCGTTAATCGCTACGATTTCTAGATCGTGTTTTTTTCCACCCTCATAATGGGCTCGAAGCACGTTTCTTCCGATGCGTCCATATCCATTAATTGCTACGCGAAGTGTCATTCGCTTACTCCTTCTAAACTAACAAAAAAATTTGAAATTTAGTCCAACTAAAATTATTTAGACACAAGAGCTAACACCGCCTCTTCAACGGCACCAGCGGTGATACCAAAGTACTCGAAAAGTTGGTCTGCCGGCGCCGACTCTCCGAATCTATCGACTCCGATCACCGCCCCTTCGGTCCCCACATATTTGCGCCAAAAATCGGTGACCCCAGCTTCTACCGCAACTCGAGGAATCCCGTTTAACAACACACTGTTTTTATATTCTTCGGGTTGGCGATCAAAAACGGTCGTAGACGGAACGGATACCACCCTTACTGCGACACCTTTTTCGGCTAAGGCCTCTTTCGCTCGCATCGCAAGCGTAACCTCAGATCCAGTAGCCAAAATAATAGCTTGCGGCTTGACGGCATCACTAAGAATATAAGCGCCTTTTGATATGGCGTTTATTTGTTCCTGAGTTCGCGTTTGATGTGGTACGCCCTGACGGGTAGCCAGCAAACACGAGGGACCATCTCCCCTCTCCAGAGATGACGTCCAACTGACAAATGTTTCAACCGTGTCGCACGGCCGCCAAACATCCAGATTAGGGATAATACGCAAACTGGCCGCGTGTTCTACCGGCTGGTGAGTAGGGCCGTCTTCCCCCAAACCAATAGAATCGTGCGTGAATACAAATACTGATCTGATACCCATCAAAGCAGCCACTCTCAAAGCATTCCGACAATAATCGGAGAAAACAAGGAAGGTTGCTCCGTATGGAATCAAGCCTCCGTGTAACGCGACCCCATTCATGATGGCTGCCATTCCAAATTCTCGAACGCCATAGAAAATGTAATTGCCGCCCTCAGCCTCTACGGGCTTAGACCCTCCCCACATGGTCAAGTTTGATGCGGCAAGATCTGCCGAGCCCCCTAGCAATTCTGGAAGTTTTGGCCCAATGATTTCCAGAGTGTTTTGCGAAGCTTTCCTGGTAGCTATCTTTTCCGCTTTTCCATCAACATCCCTGAGCACGTCGGCTACAAAGCTTTGCCAATCCTCTGGTAAATTACCAGCCATTCTTCTTTTAAATTCTCCCGCGAGAGCAGGGTATTTCATCTCGTACACCGAGAACCTTTCAGCCCACTCCGCCTCGAGCGATTTTCCTCTTTCTTTCGCATCCCATTGTTCATAAATTTTCTGGGGGATTTCAAACGGCGGATGCTCCCAACCCATTGCTTCGCGTGCGGCAGCGATCTCGTCGGGCCCAAGCGGCGCGCCATGTGCAGAACCGGTGTTTTCTTTATTTGGAGCACCGCGGCCTATTCTCGTTTTACAACACACCAGCGTGGGTGAATCTCCTTTTTCCATCGCCAGGTTGATTGCTTTTTCTATTGCGGCTCTGTCGTGGCCATCTACATCTCGAATAACTCTCCAGCCGTAGGATTCAAATCTCGCTGGCACATCTTCCGAAAACCAAGATTTAATATTTCCTTTTTCAGAGTCGATTGAGATCCCATTATCATCGTAGAAAACTATAAGCTTTCCAAGTTTGAGCGTTCCCGCGAGAGAGCAAACCTCATGCGATAACCCCTCCATGAGGCAGCCATCTCCCATGAACACAAAAGTATTGTGATCAACAATTTCCAAATCTGGTTTATTAAACTCATGAGCTAACAATTTTTCAGCTAACGCCATACCGACTGCATTTGCGATTCCTTGACCCAGCGGACCCGTCGTAGTTTCAACTCCCGGCGTGATTCCGAATTCTGGATGGCCTGGGGTTTTAGAATGCAGCTGTCGAAAAGCTTTCAGATCATCAACTGACACCTCATAGCCCGTCAAATGTAAAAGCGAGTAAAGCAACATTGACCCATGACCGTTGGAAACTACGAAGCGATCACGATTAAACCAGTGCTGATTAGTGGGGTTGTGCTTTAGAGTTTTTCGCCAAAGTACCTCAGCTATATCAGCCATTCCCATCGGCATTCCGGGATGGCCAGAGTTGGCCGATTGTACGGCATCCATCGACAAAACTCTGATGGCGTTTGCTAGTTCCGCATTTTTCAACATTAGAAATTCCAACTGACTTAGGGATGATTTGCTGATCAGACGATCTGCGAACTACATTTTATCGTAAACGCCCCCACCTCGCCCACGAAGTTAGGTCTTTATTCTTCCATTTTCTTTTGAACTTTTAATCCCAGCTGCTTTAGTTTTCGGTAAAGATGCGTCCTCTCAAGGCCAGCTTTTTGCGCTACGCGCGACATATTTCCGCCCTCTCGGGATAAATGGTATTCCAAATATCTTCTTTCAAAATCCTCCCTCGCCGTACGGTAGTCGACATCAAAATTTAACGCTTCTTTTAAATCACGCTTTTCGGCAGAGCTTATTTTTTCGATGGTTACCTCTACCTCACGAACACCAATTTCCTCAGATTTTGCGAGTTCAGCTGATGCTGCGACAGCGGCCTGCAATTGAATTATGTTTGCCGGCCATTCCTCTGATCGAAATTTGTTCAGAGCCGCAGCAGAAAAATATTTTGTCGGGCTGATGGCGAACAACATTGCTTTAGCTATCTCGATTATGTCGTCTCGCCTATCGCACAGGGGCGGAACCGTTATGGTGGCAGTCGACAAGCTTTCCAATAACTTCACGTCAAATAACTGCTGACTTGCCAAATCATTTAGGGAAACTGCAGATGAGGCAAAGATCCTAACCCCCTTCTTAAGAAGGTCGGGAACCCGTGCGAGCAAACCTAACTGTTGCGTCGCAGTTAACCTAGAAATCTCTCTAAAATAAATTGCGCCCTTTGAAAACTCTGCGTCAAGAAGCCCTATCTTCTCATCATAAGCTTGCTCTGAGTCTATCTCTAGTAATTTAGATCCCCGCTCGACTAAGATTTGCACGCATTGGTCCGCCCCCGATCCAGGTTGCTCCCTTAAAAAAACTGGTGCAGTACCCCTCTCAAAGCCTCTAGCTGGCGTTTCATGTCGGCAGCAGCCTCAGACTTTCCCAGTGAGACGTACGTGGCCGAGCTCGTATTTTTTGGGGCTCTGCTAAGGGCGCCAGTAACTGTTGCTAGTAATTTTTGTAGGGCAATCGGTTTTTCAAGGTAGGTGAACGCACCCATTTTGGTAGCCTCAACCGCGGTGTCGATCGTACCGTGTCCAGACATCATTATGACTGGCATCGTGAGCGCCCCCGTCGATGACCACTCTTTTAGTAAAGTAACTCCATCGCTATCCGGCATCCAAATGTCAAGCAAAACCAAGTCAGGAGAAAATGTAGAAAAGCGTTCACGCGCCTTCGACGCATTTTCTGCTAGAGATACTTCATGGCCCTCCTCTCGAAGGATCTCTGATAGGAGCTCTCGTATCCCGACTTCGTCGTCAACAACTAATATTTTTCCCATCGATCAGCCTGTCTCTCGCAGATTTTTTTTCGTTTTGCGCTTGTGTGAGATTTGAAAACATCACCTCTACTAGAGCGCCATTTGAAGTATTAACTATATCGACCTCGCCAGCATGTTCTTCTATTATTTTTTTTACAATTGCCAGACCTAACCCAGTCCCCTTCGCCTTGCTCGTAACGTAAGGATCAAACGCTCGAGAAATGAGGGTGTCTGGGAAGCCCGGTCCGTTATCCTGAACTTTAACGCAAACCATATCGTTTTTTAGTTCTGTCTCAATAACTATTTTCGGCTTTGTTACACCCTCTGTAGCCTGCTCCGCATTCTGAATTAGATTATGTAGCAGCTGCCTCAACTTGCCAGAATCGCCCATGACTTTCGGGAGGCCTGGAGCTAAACTAACCACTATTTCCGCTCGCGAAGCCCGATATAATTCTTCTATATCTGCCACCAACAAATTAATATCAACAGGCTTTGAAATTTTTGCGGGATTACGAGAGTATTCATTAAATGCGTTGACCATCGTCTTGAGGGCCGCCACCTGATCAACGATCGTACCTGTAGAACGATCTAAGATTTTCGCGTCATCCACCCCTAATTTGTCCCGTAACTTATGACTGAGGCGCTCAGCAGAAAGCTGGATGGGGGTTAATGGGTTTTTTATTTCGTGGGCGAGCCTTTGTGCAACCTCGCCCCAAAGAGCATAACGCTCCGCTCTGAAGTAAATTTGTAACATCGTCAAAAACAATTAGGTAGCCAGGCTCACCACCCTCATCAGATCTAGAGCCCCTAAAGGAAATCATCTTCTTATGTGTTCCATCGTCAAGCTCAACTTGTTCCTCCCAGCTTGATTCTGCAAGCTCACTGAAGTGAGTCTCTACAAGAAGCTTAACTCTCCTGAGAATCTTGTCCTCGATATTTTCTGGCTTATTGCTCAACTCCCCTTCCGGAGATCGTCCTAGAATTTTCTCGGCACTGCTATTAAACGCCTGAAGGGAAAAATCCGCGTTAAATGACAACACGCCAGCCGACAGATTGGCTAAGATGTTTTCCAAATAAGCGTTGGCATGGGTGAGCGCAGCCTCATGCCCTTGCGCAGAGGCCTTGGCCTCTGCCAACTGTCGCGTCATAGTACTAAAGGACTCCGTCAACACTCCAAGCTCGTCTTGTCGATTTATCGGCTGCCTCTGACTAAAATCTCCCTGAGCTACCGCTCGAGTACCGGCCTCTAGAAACCCTAATGGAGCTGATAAACGATTACTAAACATAACTGCCAACAAGATAACTGAAAATAGAGCAAGTCCAAGAGATAATGCCAGCGCGATGTTATAAAGACGCTGTAAACCATATCTAGATAGAGACAACTCCTGATAATCCCGATACGCCTCTTGAACTAAAACCGCATCTCGCGCTAAGTTTTCCGGCACAAACTGTGAGACCTGTAAAAATACCTCGAGCTCTTCGTCAAGCGTATATACCGGAAGTATCACCTTGAGAACCATACGCGCCAGAGCATCCTCCTCGATGACAGAATAAGATTGCTGAACTCTGACATTGCGCAAAATTGTTTGGCTGGGAGCACTTGGAACCAGTTCGTCATCTTCCGCGGCGTGGGCTAACACTCACCACCAGATGAAAATAGCGTCGCCTCGTGTATCGCTGCCTGCTCCCTTAGATTATAGAGGGTGGCGAGTCGCGAAGCTGGAGTTTCAAGCGATAAACTAACCGCCATTGATTCTGCTTTTTGCTTTAACTCTCTTAATCCATTTTCTAAATTCGCCCGACCTAAATTTAGGCCGCCCTCTAGTGCGTTATCTACTCTTACATCAAACCAAGATTGCATCGAGCCAGCGAGAAATTTCACAGATATCCCGTACATCACCGCTCCAGGAACAATTGCCACCAAGGTGAAAACAAGAACCAGTCGAGCGGTCAACTTAGACCCAAAAACCTTTGCCTTTAGTCGACGGCGCAGGTAATTAAGCTGTGCCCCGACCAAAATAATCAATAACACAATCAGCAATATGCCCGCGCCTAATAGCATCGGGAGCTCATTGAAGACATCGCTCGTTTGCGGCGTCTCAGTGGCCAACAAATAAAGCAGGACTAACCCAAGACTAACCGCCGAGAACACTAGTATCCTCAACGAGCGACCTTTCAATAGTTTCCTCAGGGAAAGTCCACTCATTTGACTAAAGTCCAGCGAAACCATCCGGAGTCTAGCTGCCAAGCATCTGATTCCAGCGCCTCTATCTGAAGGGCGCTGGGGAGACCCGCAGGGTCAAGACGGAAACGAACCTGAACTTCGTAATTTTTTTCCTCTACCAAATCTTTGGCATGAAAAACCACAAACGGCCGTAACGCGCCAAGCGCTATTAACGCTCTTTCCATGAGCGGGTGGTTGATTTCCGCGGAATCATATTTATCGAAAACTTTGTACTGCTGCGTTAACGCGCTATAACTAAGCCTCAAACCCCTTTTCACTTTTGCTATTTCTTGGTCCCAAAAAAACCATTTTCGATGCATAAGTATCAGATCGAGCGTGAAAGGTAGGGTGACTCCTCTGTTTAAAACATTTTCTAACTCCGGCGACAATCGCACATCGAAATTAGCATCGAGCTTGTATTCCTCTTGGTTTTTAATTACTACAGCAGATCGAACAAAAATATTGTTCCCTTCAGAAAACGCATGCGAGGCAAAAAACAGCCCCACACAAACGAGGCTAATAAATCTACTTTTTTTCCAAAAGCGCATGAAAAAAACCATCGTGATCTCTATTCGGAGTCAGGTTGTGCCCTATATCCTTGCCGTGGTATGCAGCAATTTCAGCGTTGGGGTGATTTTTTAAAAACCATTCCACTTGATGCTCATTTTCTTCCTGAAATATTGAACACGTCACATACAGCAATTTACCACCCTTAGTTAAGGCCTTCCACAAACTGGACAGCAGCTTTTGTTGCTGTTCAGAAAAAGAGTGCAAATCCTCTTCTCTCCGGATCCATTTAATGTCCGGATTCCGCCTAACTACTCCAGATCCGGTGCACGGGGCGTCCACTAAAATTCTGTCGAAAGGTTTCCCATCCCACCACGCATCTAGGTTTGCCGCATCGGTCACCAGGGTTTTAGCTCGATGCCCCAAGCGCTGAAGGTTTTCTTTTACTCTCTTCATTCTCAAATGATCTTGGTCCAAACAAAGCAAGGATACAGAAGCACGCTCCAGGATATGCGTGGATTTTCCACCAGGGGCAGCACAAGCATCTAGCACCCTCTGTCCATCCTGGAGATCCAAAATTTCTGCAGCCAGCTGCGCCCCTACATCTTGAACGGACGCCAAACCTTGAGAGAACCCGGGTATTTCTGATACGGGCACCGGTTTTTCTAAAATAATCGCTTCGGAAGCCCCTGAGATACCAGGTACTCGCCAGCTTCTGGCACTCGAAGCGAGTGTGTTTTTATAATCCTGGGGACTAATCTTTCTCGTATTCACCCGAAGAGACAGTGGGGGGTGTATAAAACTTGCAAGCATGATCTCTTCTGCTTTTTTCTGGCCATATTGGTTAGTTAGCTTGTTGATCCACCATGTGGGGTGCCCAAGCGTAGCAACTAAGTTTTCTTTTGCCGAAGATTTTATTTCCTCGGATTTTCTCAAATACGACCGCAGCACACCGTTTACCAATTTTTTTAGTCCGCCCAGCTGCATCTTCGCGGCACAATCGACTGCGGCATTCACTACGGCGTGACTAGGAGCGCCCGTAAACTCTAGCTCGTAAATTGCTACCACCAACAGCGCTTTGATTTGCGGGTTTTCTTGTCGCATTAAATGCTTGATAGCAAAATCCAGAAACCCAAAATGTCTGAGTGAGCCGTACACGGCATTTTTTGCGGCGGCCGAGCTCCTGCCTTCGAGTCGCACTGAGCTCGCTCCACCAGATATGCTCGCACTTAGGCTTCGCCCGGATAACACTTGTCCCAATATCGCTTGAGCAGAGAATAGAATATCTATCATGTTGCTGTCCTACTCAAAAACTAGACCGCGCTCTATCGAAGCACCTCGCAAAAATTCTGCCACGGGCACGGCCTTAGAGCCCTCTTTCTGAATAACGGTTACGTTAATTGCGCCCTCACCACAAGCCACGGTCAACATTCCATTTTCAACGGCTTTTATTTCCCCAGGCGCCTTCCCCAAGACTTTTATATTTGCTAGTTCCGTTTGCCATATCTTCAACTTGGTTTTACCCGTAACCGTCCAAGCGCCAGGAGCAGGATTAAGCGCTCTAACTAAGCGGTCTACATCGTGATTGCTTTTTCTCCAGTTGATTTGAGCCTCTGATTTTTGGATTTTCTTCGCATAGGTAACGCCCTCTAATGGTTGAGCTCGCGACCGAAGATTGCCTTCCGATAGGGCCACGAGGGAGCGTAAGATCAAATCTGAGCCTGCGATTGATAGCTTGTCGTGTAAGACCCCCAAGTTATCGACAGAAGATATTGCAACAGGCTGCTCGCACAGTATCGGGCCAGTGTCGAGGCCCTCCTCCATCTGCATAATAGTCACGCCTGTTGTAGCGTCCCCACTCATAATTGCGCGATGAATTGGTGCAGCCCCTCGCCAGCGAGGCAGTAGCGAAGCGTGAATATTCAAGCAGCCGTATTTGAAATGGGCCAGTACGGGTGATGGGAGCAGCTGACCATAAGCTACTACCACCATTACGTCGGCATTTTTTGAGAATAAATATTTTTGCGCATCCAAATCGGACAATGACTCTGGCTGAAATACCTCTATGCCGAACTGATTTGCCCTTATCTTGACTGGGCTAGCTGACAGCTTTTGTCCTCTGCCTGACTTTCTATCGGGCTGGGTGACAACCATCACAACATCGAAATTGCTGTTTACGATAGCCTCTAAGGGCTTTAAAGAGAAAGCTGTGGTTCCTGCAAAAATAATTCGCATTACTTACCCATCCGATAGCTTCCGTTTTTTTTCCAGTTTTTTGATAATACGCTGTCTCTTAAGCTGGGATAAATATTCTACGAAAACCTTTCCCTCTAAATGATCCATTTCATGCTGGATACAAATTGCCAGCAAGCCATCTGCGTCAATTGTGCGCTTTTCGCCGTCCAAATCCATCGCCTCTACACAAACCGTCTTTGCTCTGACCACGCTTTCATAAATTGCGGGTACGCTGAGGCACCCTTCTTGAGAAACGACCTCACCATCTCTAGATACCAATGATGGATTGATGAGAATTAATAAATCGGATTGATCTTCGCTAAGATCTATTGTGATGATCCGTTTATGAACGTCCACCTGAGTTGCCGCCAACCCTATACCTTTCGATTCATACATAGTCTCCGCCATGTCTTTAACAAAAGACCGAATGCTCTCGTCAATTTGATCTACGGGTTCGGCGATTGTGTGCAGCCGCTCGTCTGGGTACTCCAATATATTCAACTTCGCCAACTCAGTTACCTCGATAAACCTAACCTCTAGTATTTTACACGCACCCAACAGGCATTCCTTGGCCCGCGCAGAATGATGAGAACCAAAATAAAGTTCTTGACTCGAACGATCACATAAGAGATCCTCGCTCTGTAGAAATTAAGACGCTCGTGGAGGGAGGGTGCACGAGCTTCAAACAGGACACTTAAAAAGGTAACCATGTTCGATATACTTTTTTATCTCGTCGAAAATTTTTTTCAAAATGGTCACCTCCCCGACAATGAGACGATTTCTCGTCAACTCGCGGACGCCGGTTTTGAAAAGGATGACATATCCGAGGTTCTCGCTTGGCTTAAAGGCTTCGACTATTCTAGGCCGGCCATGGAACAGGATGCTGTGGATAAAAGCTCTGGGTTCAGAGTTTTTTCTACTGAAGAACAAAAGAATCTCTCATCAAAGGCACGTGGTTTTCTAATTTTCTTGCAAGATTCTGGAATTATTTCCCCCTACCAAAGAGAAATAATTATTGAGCAAGTCATATCTCTTGCCGAAAAACAAGTTGTAGTAGATGAGGTCAAACTTATCGTTTTGCTCGCCCTCTGGAGCCAACAGAAAACCGTCGATGGTTTAGTTTTGGAGATGCTCGCAACCAACGATAGCCTTACAGCCCAATAAGTTTTTCTGAAATTAGATTTGGTTGTTGTTGGCGACCACGGCTAACTCTTGTATCATCCGCCGAAAAATTCAGGCAAAGATCGCATGGCACAGAATCTATTAATCGTTGAGTCTCCCTCGAAAGCGGGAACATTGAAAAAATACTTAGGGAAAGGGTTCGATATCCTCGCTTCGTATGGGCATGTGCGCGATCTAAGAGCAAAAGAGGGTGCGGTTAATACAGACAACGGTTTCGATTTAGACTATGACCTGGTGGCCCGCAACAAGAAACACGTGGACGCTATCGCCAAAGCCGTTAAAGCCTCTGAAAATATTTACCTCGCCACAGACCCTGATAGAGAGGGAGAAGCGATCGCCTGGCATCTTGCGGAAATACTAAAAAGTAAAAAATTATTGAAAGGCAAAGCGCTTAAGCGCGTGGTTTTCTATGAAATAACCGAGTCTGCCGTAAAAGAAGCCATAAAGTCTCCCAGAGAGATATCAATGCCGCTCGTGAACGCCCAACAGGCGCGCCGAGCCCTGGATCATCTGGTTGGTTTTAACTTATCTCCTATACTTTGGAGAAAAATAGCCCGAAACCTCTCGGCAGGAAGAGTACAAAGCCCGGCCTTGCGATTAATTGTAGAACGCGAGCAAGAGATAGAGCGCTTCGACTCTCAGGAGTACTGGTCGATCCACCTACATACCGTTAAAGGAAAACAAAAATTTAGCGCGAAGCTCACGAAACTTGGTGAAGATAAAGTTGAACAATTCAGTTTCAAAACAGAAAAAGATCAGCGCGCTGTAGTTGATAAACTGACAAAAGATGCCAATGGGAAAATAACCGTTGGCAAAATAGAGCGCAAACCCCGCTCCAGAACAGCATCGGCGCCCTTCATTACATCAACACTACAACAAGAAGCGGTGCGTAAACTTGGGCTTACGGCTAGGTCAACAATGAGCGCCGCGCAACAACTGTACGAGGGTGTTGATGTGGGTGGCGGCACGGTGGGCCTCATAACGTATATGAGAACGGACTCTGTTTCTTTGTCCAAAGAGGCTATTGCCGAAATCAGGGGTTACATAAAAGAAAATTTTGAGGCTGACTATCTGCCGGCCAAACCTGTCGCCTACAAAACGAAAGCAAAAAACGCTCAGGAGGCTCACGAAGCGATCCGGCCTACTGCAATTTCCAGAACCCCCCAGTCTGTTAAAAAATATTTGTCGCCCGATCAATTTGCTCTTTATGAAATGATTTGGAAACGCACTCTAGCTTCTCAAATGACTCCAGCTAAATTTGATACTACGAGCGTTGATCTTGTTGTCGGAAAAAATAAGGCTATTTTTCGTGCCAGCGGGCAAGTTCTGACATTTCCTGGTTTCATGTCGGTATATCTTGAAGACTCCGACGATGCGTCTGGCGAGGAAGAAGCTAAGCTACCATCGCTCAAAGAAAAAGAAGTGCTCACCGTCAACGAAATCTCTGGGGAACAACATTTCACGCAGCCGCCCCTAGGTACTCCGAAGCCAGCCTAGTCAAAACGCTGGAGGAGTTCGGCATAGGAAGGCCCTCCACGTACGCGAATATTATCTCCACGCTGGTAGAGAGGGGCTACGCGTTACTCGATAAAAAACGGTTTTTACCCACCGATGTCGGCCGGATAGTCAACAGTTTTTTGATCTCTCATTTCGAGCAATATTTGGATTATGGTTTCACAGCGAATTTGGAGACGGAACTTGATGAAATCTCTGCCGGGAAGCTAGACTGGATAAAAGTCATCGGTGGGTTTTGGAAAAAATTCTCGAAACAGGTTGAATCCAAAGGCGGCGCTAACCGAGGTGTACCTATTCCTGAATCACCCACTCGAGTGCGAACGTGGGCGGATTTCTCAAAACGGCTCATAGACTCGGAATGGGTAAAAAAAGAAAAGCTTGAGGCGTGTCCGAAATGCAAAAAAGAAGTGCTCTTACAAAATAGCAGCCGCGGGCTTTTCGTAGGCTGCAGCGGATATCCTAAATGCGATTTCACCGAGCCCTTCGGCTCTGGCCCCATTCAGAAAGAGCCTTTAATGTTAGGCAACCACGATGAGACAGGACAAACCAATTTACCTTCTCAGTGGTCCCTATGGCCCCTACGTTCAAATAGGCGAAACACCGGAAGCCGGTAGCAAAGAAAAAAAACCAAAACGAGCGGCATGGCCCAAAGGCACGCCGATACCCATGGAGGCGAACGAGGAAAACTTAGCGCTCGCGCATAAGGCGCTGAGTTTGCCGCGACTGCTTGGTAATCACCCTGAAAGCGGGAAAGCAGTGGATGTCAATATCGGGCGCTTTGGTCCATATATCAGGCATGACGGGGGATTTAAGTCGATACCCAAAACCGATAGCGTATACGACATTGATCTCGCTCGGGCCGTGCAGTTACTAGCGGAAAAATCCAACTCTCCTAATGCCGGTCGATCTCTCGGGCAACATCCAGAAGACAACAAAGCCGTCACCGTTAAAAGTGGTCGCTATGGACCATACATTAAGTACGGCGCCGTAAACGTTACGATCCCGAAAGAGTTTGATCCTGAGAAGATAACCCTTGAGGAAGCGCTTCCTCTCATAGAAGCTAAAGCTGGTAAACCGAAAAAGGCAGCAGCTGGTAAACCGAAAAAGGTTCTTAGGGTCTAAAAAGGTTCATCCAAGTTTCTTGCTCCAAGCGCGTTGCTTTCTATGAATGCTCTTCTCGGCTCCACTAGATCGCCCATCAGTGTCGTAAATATATTGTCTGCCGATATGGCGTCTTCTATTTGGGTCTTCAGCAAGCGACGGCTTCCGGGATCCATAGTGGTTTCCCAAAGTTGGTCTGGGTTCATCTCGCCAAGGCCCTTGTAACGTTGTACGTTAATACTTTTTTTGGATTCGTCTAAAATCCAGTCGAGGCCTTCTTTAAAACTGCTGACCGACGCTTCTTTGTCTTTTCTTTTAACGACGGCCCCAGCATGCACCAACTTTTCTGTTAACGACGCGGCTTTTTGAATCTGGGACATTTCACCAGATTCTAGGAACTCTTTGTCCAGCACAGTAATAAACTGGTTTCCATGAATTGTTCTAATAATCCGTAAAGCTGAGATCCCAGTTTCCTCATCGTTAATTTTCTCTATGCTTAATGATGGATCATTAATCGCGCTCATTAAAGCGGTTGCGCTATTGTCGGCGTCGTCTTCGCTACCCAAGGAAACATTGATGCCTCGCAGTAGAGCGGCTAAAACGCTCCGATCTATACGACGCGACGCTCGATTGATTATGGCCTCTGCCAGAATATAAGAGCGAGCAATCTCTCCCATGGCCTCCTCTGGGAGCGGGTCGGCATTTTTCCCTGGAATGAATGTAGAATCTCTCAACGCTATTGAAAGTGTATAGTCATTGAGCTCCTGTTCGTCTTTCAGGTATCGCTCATCCCTACCGTGCTTAACTTTAAATAGTGGAGGTTGGGCGATATATACATGTCCGCCCTCGATCAACTCTGGCATTTGCCTATAAAAGAACGTTAGTAACAGTGTTCTAATGTGCGACCCGTCGACATCTGCATCCGTCATGATGATTATTCGATGGTAGCGCAGTTTTTCCGGGTTATATTCTTCCTTCCCTATCCCGGTGCCCAACGCCGTTATAAGCGCAGCTATTTCTTGAGACGACAGCAGTTTTTCGAAGCGCGCCTTTTCTACGTTTAATATTTTTCCTTTTAGGGGTAATATCGCCTGGAATTTTCGGTCCCTTCCCTGCTTTGCCGATCCACCGGCTGAATCTCCCTCCACTAGATATATTTCACAAAGTGATGGGTCTTTTTCCTGACAATCCGCCAGCTTACCCGGCAATCCTAGTCCATCTAAAACACCTTTTCGTCGAGTCATTTCTCGAGCTTTTCTAGCGGCTTCTCTCGCTCGCGCGGCTTCTATAATCTTGCTCGCTACTATTTTTGCCTCTGTCGGGTTTTCGAGTAACCAATCCCCGAGCTTCCTATTCACCGCTTCCTCTACGACGGGCCTTACTTCCGAGGAGACCAACTTGTCTTTCGTTTGAGATGAAAATTTCGGGTCTGGGACTTTGACTGAAAGTACGCATGCTAACCCTTCTCGCATATCGTCACCCGTTGTATCTACTTTTGCTTTTTTTGCTAACTCATTGGCTTCGATATACTGATTTAATGTTCGCGTCATCGCGCTACGAAGCGCAGTTAAATGGGTACCTCCATCTCTTTGCGGTATGTTATTTGTAAAACATAAAACCTGTTCTTGATAAGAATCATTCCACTGAATCGCGATCTCCGCGGTTATCCCGTCCTGCTCATACTCCGCATGAAATACATTTTTGTGGAGCACGTTCTTGGACTTGTTAATAAAGTCTACAAAACCGCTCACCCCACCTTCAAAGTTGAATACTTCGTTTTTTCCTGCTCTTTCATCAATGAGATTAATCTTGACTCCATTATTTAGGAACGACAATTCGCGAAGTCTTTTGGCTAATATATCGTAATGGAACTCGACCTCCTTAAAGGTCTCCGTGCTCGGTAGAAAATGGATTTCTGTCCCTGTCTTTTCGCTTTTTCCTGTCTGCGTTAGTGGTCCATCGGGCGCACCATTTGTAAACGACATTTCATACAAACTGCCGTTTCTTCGAATCCTCATATTAAGTTTCGTCGACAGAGCGTTAACCACCGATACACCCACACCATGTAATCCACCCGAAATCTTGTACGAATTGTTATCGAATTTTCCACCAGCGTGTAAGACGGTCATAACGATCTCTGGGGTGGTTCTCCTTCTTCGTCATCCGGGTGAACATCTGTAGGTATGCCCCTGCCGTTATCTGAAACTGTAACGGAATTATCTGTATGGATTATTATTTTTATTTCATCACAGTGTCCTGCTAACGCCTCGTCTATAGAGTTGTCCACCACTTCGAAGACCATATGGTGTAAGCCAGTGCCATCACTGGTGTCACCTATATACATCCCCGGCCTCTTTCTTACCGCTCCAGTCCTTTTAGTACCTTAATACTATCGGCGTTATATTCGTTGGTAGCTTCCATTTGTTTTCCTATTTCAAATTCTCATCGGCATAACGACATACTTGAATGATGAGTCTTTTTCCACCGTTATTAGCATGCTGGTATTCGAATCGCCTAATTGGCATTTGACCTTTTCTATCGACAGATTATTCAAGCAATCTAAAAGGTAATTAACATTAAAACCTATATCTATCGGTTCGCCGCTGTAGTCTACTTCAAGCTCTTCCTCAGCCTCTTCCTGCTCTGTGTTGTTACATACGATCTTTAATTTATCTTTTGTAAGCACCCACCGTACACCTCTGAACTTTTCATTAGATAGGATTGATGCTCTCTGTAAAGCTTGCTGAAGCGCTTCTTTTTCTATCTCTAATTCGTTATTTAGATTCGTAGGTATAACTCTCTTGTAATCTGGGAAATTTCCATCCACCAACTTTGAGTCCAGGGTTATTCCTGAAAAATTGGTACTAATTTGATTTTCGGTGATTTGTATTTCAACTGGAGTGTCGTCGTCCGACAATAATTTAACGAGCTCTAGTACAGTTTTTCTTGGAACTATAACGCTGATATTGCTAATCTTCTGCGCGACTTCCGTAGATATATGACACAGTCTGTGTCCGTCAGTGGCTACCAACGAGATTTTTTTTTCGTCACAAACCAACAACAAACCATTTAAGTAATAGCGAATATCTTGCTGCGCCATCGCGTATTGCACCTGTTGCAGCATATTTTTTAGTATGCCCTGCTGAAGCGTTATCTTTTCGATAGATCCTTTAGGCCGCTGTTTGATTAATGGAAAATCTTTCACTGGCAAAGTTTGTAAATTAAATCTACTTTTCCCAGCTCTTAGTGCAGCCTTCGAGTCATTAGATTCTATTGATATCGAAGATTTCTCTGGTAAGGACCTGAGAATATCCTGGAGTTTTCGAGCAGATATTGTCATCTCCATCTCTGGTAGCGACTCAGTTGTTTTTTCTGCTGTAGCAATTTGTATCTCTAAATCAGTAGCTATAAGTTCTAGATTTTTGTCTTTAGATCTCAGTAAAACGTTCGATAGTATTGGTAATGTATGTCGACGTTCTACGATACCCGTTACCACCTGTAATGGTTTCAACAATTCGTTTCTATATATATTGAATTTACTCATATAAAACCTTAGTGATATTAATAAGGAAAGCGGCTTTTGTTCGTAACATCAATAACTACATAATTTTCAAAGTAAAAAGCATCTTAGTTATGAAATAATTTATTGTTCAAGTCGAAGTATGAATTGTTGATGAAATAAAAAAGCCAAATTTTTTATCCATTTGTTAAATATCTATGCGAAGCTTATCAACAGGGTTATGCACCATATTTACGTAATACTCATGCACGAAGGATCTGTATCAAAGCGTTGAAATCCCTATTTGTGTCACTACCAGATTGTCTGAGTTCATTAACTTTTCGACACGCATGTAAAACGGTGGTGTGATCTCGGCCGCCAAAAGCTTCTCCAATATCTGGAAGGCTAAGGTTGGTCAGCTCTTTTGATAAGGCCATAGCCACTTGTCGGGGCCGAGCGACTGATCTTGCCCGTTTTTTAGAGAACATGTCTGACACTTTCAGTTTGTAATACTCGGCTACGCACTTTTGTATGTGCTCAACTGTTATCAAACGAGACTGTACCGCTAACAGATCTTTTAAAGCCTCTTTTGCTAAAGCGGTAGATATCGGGTCACCAGTAAAACTTGAAAATGCACTGATACGTTTTAGAGCGCCTTCCAGCTCTCTAACGTTAGATTGAATATGGTTGGCCACAAAAAAAGCCACCTCTTCCGGTAACGACAAGCTTTCCGTTTCGGCTTTCTTTAAAAGGATTGCAACTCTCATTTCTAATTCCGGCGGTTCGATAGCTACAGTCAGACCTGAACCAAACCTAGAGACCAGTCTGTCCTCCATGCCAGAAATTTCCTTCGGGAACGTATCGCAAGTCATGATGACTTGTTTTTTCGACTGGGTGAGCGCGTTAAATAAGTAGAAAAACTCTTCCTGAGTACGATTTTTCTTAGCGAAGAATTGAATGTCGTCTACTAAGAGCAAGTCGAGAGAGTGATAAAACCGCTTGAATTCTTCAAACGACTTATGTTGGTAAGCGCTCACAACATCGGAAACGTATTTTTCAGCATGTATATAAAGAATCTTTGCGTTTTTGTCGCGCCGAGATATCTCGTTTCCTATGGCTTGTATTAGGTGCGTTTTTCCAAGGCCAACCCCACCGTAAACAAAGAGCGGGTTGTAAGCATCTGCGAGTTTTTCGCAAACCTGTAGCGCTGCTGCGCGAGCCAGTTGATTGCCCTTACCCGTCACAAAATTGTCGAAATTGTAAGTAGAGTTTAACCGAGTCGAGCTAAACGCAGATTTACTGTTGTCCGTCGTTTGGACAGTCGGTATGGGATCGGGCTCATCCGGAGCAACTTCCGGCTCATGACTTACGGCAGAAAGAATAAATTTAATCTCTGGCTCTTCTTTACAAAGACCGGACGCTATCATCCGAAGGTCTTTTTGATAATTATCACGAGCCCATTCAAGGAGAAATCTGTTGGGGGCTGTAATGGCTACGATATTTCCGTCGAGCGAGCCCGCTAGAGGCTGGACCCATGTTTTGAACTGCTGGCCGCTTAGCTGCGAGCGGAAGTGTTCAAGACAATGATTCCAGAATGAGTCCATGGCAATACAATTCGAGGGAAAGGCGCGCTGTTATTTAACTGAACTTTCCCGAAAAAACGGGGTGAGACCCGATTCTATATCGAAAGGTCAAAGTTATCCACAGCTAAGAGCACATATCTCTTTAGATTGACATACTGAACAAATAACGTTGTAATAGCGGGCTTTTTCCGAATAAATACTGAGTGGAGAAATATTATGAAGCGCACTTACCAGCCTTCAAAGACCAAGCGCCAAAGAACGCACGGATTTTTAGTGAGAATGAAGACCAAGGGCGGAAGAGCGGTTATTAACGCCCGAAGAGCTAAAGGAAGAGCCCGCCTCAGCGTGTGAAAAAAAACTCGCTCCCAAGAGTCGCGCGATTGACTAATGCGCGCGATTTTTTGGGTAAATTCGAAGGGCGTGACTACACTTCTAACTTTGTAATGCTAAGCAGAGAGAATCAGGTAGGGATCGCCCGAGTAGGCGCCGCTATAAGTAAAAAAAGGGTTCCTCTTGCAGTCGTTAGAAATTTAATAAAACGCTCCGTCAGGGAAAACTTCCGAACCCTATTCCCAGGCCCTCGAGGGGTAGACTTGGTTATAAGACCAACTAAGGGGATTAAAAAGCAGGACATACCAGGAATAGCGGAGGAGATATCAACTCTGCTAAAAAAGATAAAGAAATGAACTCCGTTCTTATTTGGTTGACTCGACAATATCAGAGATTTGTCTCACCTCTTTTTGGAATAGGGTCTAGCTGCCGGTTTTATCCGACCTGTTCCGAGTACATGTTACAGAGCTTGAGGGCTCGCGGCTCAGTGAGGGGGCTCGCTTTTGGTTTGTGGCGCTTGATGCGCTGCCATCCTTTTTGCGAGGGCGGGCACGATCCCGTAACAATAAAAACAAAAAATCTACACGGACAATAAACACTAGGCACAGAGATGGACACCACCCGCATTATCGCAACTGTAGTTTTTGTTGCTTCCCTGGTTTTACTTGGGGACGCATGGCTAAAAAAGGATCAACCAAAAGGGGTAGCCACGGTTCAAACACAGTCTACTGAAGGAACGAGTAGCGTCCCCACTATTAACTCAATCGGCACTGACACAGAGCAAGTCGTACGAGAGATTCCAGGATCGCAAGATCAACAAACCAGTTCGTTGGTCGCGATTGATACCGATTTATTTGAAGGCGCAATAGACCTAAAAGGCGGTGACATCGTCCGTCTGGTTTTGAAAGAGCACCACAGCAAAGAGGACAAAACTAAACGCCTAACCCTATTTCGGAAAGAGGGCGGGCGTACTTATGTAACCCAATCAGGGCTGGTTGGAGAGGGGCTACCAAATCACACAAGTAGCTTCGTGGCCGCTTCAGATAGGTATTCGTTAACCGACGGATCTAATGAGTTGGTTATCACCTTAACCAGTGAGAACCAAGATATCACCGTGGTTAAAACTATTACGTTTGAGCGAGGAAGCTACCTAGTTAAGGTCGGCTACGCCATAAAAAACAATAAAGATAAAAACATAAAAGCAAGCGCTTACTATCAACTATTAAGAGATGGACGGGGCGCTGATGGAGATACGCGAATACAACCAACCTACACTGGTGCCGCCGTTTACACCGATGAAAGCAAGTTTACCAAGGTTGATTTTAAGGATATGGACAAGACTAAGGTTAAGTACCCATCAAAAGCCTCAGATGGGTGGATATCCTTTATCCAACATTATTTCTTAGCAGCGTGGATACCGGAACAAGGCGTAGGTCGAGAGTACTATACGAAAGCGCTAGGAGGTGGGCTCTACTCGATGGGGGTTTTATTGGAGCCGCTCGATATAAACCCTGGAACCGAGGCCTCATCGAGCGCAGAGCTGTACGTAGGCCCTCAAACACAAAAGGTGCTGGAATCAATAGCACCAGGTCTTGATTTGGTGGTTGACTATGGATGGTTAACGATAATCGCATCACCTCTTTTTTGGTTGTTAACCCAATTACACGGGCTGATCGGAAACTGGGGTTTTGCCATAGTGTTTTTGACGATCATTATCAAACTTGTGTTTTTTCCGCTCTCGGCTGCCGGATACAAATCGATGGCAAAAATGCGCGTACTGGGACCGAAGCTTCAATCGATGAAAGAGACTTACGGGGACGACCGGCAACGCATGCAACAGGCGATGATGGAGTTGTACAAGAAAGAAAAAATCAACCCACTCGGCGGGTGTTTACCAATTTTGGTTCAAATCCCATTCTTCATCGCCTTGTATTGGGTTTTGCTTGCCAGCGTGGAGTTGAGAGACGCGCCTTTTGTTTTCTGGATACAAGACTTATCGGCGAAAGATCCGTATTACGTGTTGCCGGTATTGATGGCGCTAAGCATGATTGCTCAGTCTTGGTTGAGCCCGTCACCTCCTGACCCTGTGCAAGCAAAGATCATGAAAATAATGCCTCTAGTTTTCAGCATATTTTTCTTTTTCTTCCCCGCAGGGTTGGTCCTCTACTGGTTAGTAAACAACATATTGTCCATTGCGCAACAATGGACCATTACTCGAGCGATAGAGGGGGGCAAGAAACCAGCCCATGGAAAGCGTTGATACGATCATAGCGGTAGCGAGTGGGGCAGGAAAATCAGGAGTAGGGGTAGTAAGGGTATCTGGGCCTTTAGCGAAAAAATTAGCGAAGGCATCCTAGGTGCTGCGCCTGATGAGCGTCGAGCGACATATAAAAAATTTCTCTCTGCTGACGCCGAGACAATTGATTCGGGAATAGCCATACTTTTTTTGTCTCCTCGTTCCTACACCGGGGAGGACACGCTTGAGCTACAAGGCCACGGCGGACCGGCAGTACTGCAAGCTATCGTAAATAGATGTCTCGATCTCGGCGCTAGGTTGGCAGAGCCTGGAGAGTTTACAAAACGCGCCTTTCTGAATAATAAGCTCGATCTCGTTCAGGCAGAGAGCGTAATAGATGTAATTGAGGCGTCTTCGCAGCAGGCGGTTCTAGCTGCTCAAAGATCTTTGTCGGGAAAGTTTTCAGAAGCAATCGAGCATATTAAAAACGAATTGATAGAGATAAGAATGTATGTCGAGGCCGGGATAGATTTTCCGGAAGAGGACCTGGACTTGGTTGAGCTCAAAGGAATTGGTGGGCGTTTGATCTTGTTACAAGACAAAATTGCGAAGCTTGTCGCAGAGGCAAGAAGAGGAAGGGCGCTGCGTGACGGAATTACCTTGGCGTTGGTAGGCCCCCCAAACGTCGGAAAGTCGAGCCTAATGAACCAACTTGTAGGAGAGGACGCCTCGATAGTTACAAATGTCCCGGGGACAACCAGGGACACAATTTTTAGAGAAATATCGATCGATGGTTATCCTATACATATAGCGGACACAGCTGGGTTACGAGATACAGCTGATTTGGTCGAACAATTGGGGATAGAAAGAACCAAGAAGGCTATCGAACAGTCCGACCTAATCATAAACATTAGCACCCATGATGCCGATTCATATGATGAGTCCGACCTGCCAAAAAAATTAAAAAATATAAATGTAATCAATAAGATAGACGAGTTAGGGCAGGCCTCGTCGCGAACCACCAGTAACGGGATTGACACAATAAGCCTTTCTGCTAAAACTGGTGATGGGTTGGATTTATTGAGAGAGTCTATATTACAAGCGGTCGGTGTTGGCGGAGGTGACGAGGCCGCCTTTACCGCTAGGCAAAGACATATCGACGCCCTCTCCAGAGCGGGAGGGTTTTTAGATCGAGCCGCGTCTTCTTTATCAAATCTAGATATCTGCGCAGAGGAGCTGCGGTATTCCCAACAGTCTTTAAGCGAAATAACGGGAGAGTTTCACGCTGACGACTTATTGGGAGAGATATTCTCCAGGTTTTGTATTGGTAAATAGGTTTTGGATATGTTTCACGTGAAACGCGCAAGGGCGCAGTAAAAAAATGATTTATCATCTGCGTCTACCTGATTGATTTTAGGAATATGGATTTTTCGAAAAAATACAGCGTGGTGATTATCGGGGGCGGACACGCCGGCACGGAGGCGGCGCTTGCTGCCGCCAGGTCTGGGGTTAAAACTCTATTGTTGACCCACAGCATCGAAACGCTCGGCCAAATGTCGTGTAACCCTTCCATTGGGGGTGTTGGAAAAGGGCATTTGGTCAAAGAAATTGATGCAATGGGCGGGGCCATGGCTCGGGCGGCTGACGAGGCTGGAATTCAGTTTAGGATATTAAACTCCAGCAAGGGCCACGCTGTGAGGGCGACGCGCGCGCAGGCCGACAGAGTTCTCTATCGAAGGGCGATACGGGGGCGGCTGGAGAATCAAGTCAATCTGGATATTTTCCAGGGTGCTGCTGATGATGTTGAGGTATCTGGCGGAAAGGTGGTCGCCGTGGTCACCAACATCGGATTGCGTATATCGTGTGACACCGTTGTGTTGACGGCCGGAACCTTTCTCGCCGGAAAAATACATGTCGGCTTAGAGAGTTATTCGGCCGGTAGGGCCGGTGACCCACCAGCCACAATTTTAGCGGATCGACTTAGAGAGCTTAAATTGCCGGTTGGCAGATTAAAAACTGGTACCCCACCAAGAATCGACGGCAGAACTATTGATTTCAGTGTTCTTGAGAGACAGGATGGCGACGAGCCATCGCCAATTTTCTCCTTCATGGGGAGGAGGGAAGATCATCCAAGGCAGGTTCCTTGTTGGATTACGCATACGAACGAACAAACACATAACCACATTCGAGAGGGTCTCGATAGATCTCCAATGTTTACCGGCGTCATCGAAGGTGTAGGCCCCAGATACTGCCCATCTATCGAGGATAAAGTCGTTAGATTTTCGCATCGGGATTCTCATCAAATTTTTTGGAGCCAGAGGGGCTGGAGACAAATGAGTACTATCCGAACGGCATTTCCACTAGCCTACCTTATGATGTACAGATAAAAATTATTCATTCAATCAATGGTTTAGAGAATTCTCATGTTCTAAGACCTGGGTATGCCATTGAGTATGATTATTTTGACCCGAGGTCCCTACGCCCGACCCTGGAGAATAAGGAAATATCAGGGCTTTATTTTGCTGGCCAAATAAACGGTACCACTGGGTATGAGGAAGCTGCCGCGCAGGGCCTAATTGCCGGCCTTAATGCTGCGAGACAGGTTCGGGGGTTGGAAGGCTGGTATCCCACACGAAGCGACGCCTATTTGGGGGTGCTAATTGATGACTTGATAACAAGAGGCGTTACCGAGCCTTATAGAATGTTTACCAGTCGCGCAGAGTATCGTTTGAGCCTGAGAGAAGATAACGCAGACCTCAGGCTTACTCCGGTGGCGCGAGAGCTTGGGCTCGTTGACGATGGGCGTTGGGCCTCTTTCCTTGAAAAAAGAGAAACCATTGAGAAGGAACTCTCGCGACTTTCAAAAATTTATGTTGGTCCGAATGAGATCAATGAATCGGAGGTGGGCCGAGTCATTGGTAAAAAACTTGACCATGAGTACTCAGCCGAGCAATTACTAAAAAGACCCGAGATAAGTTATCAAACTCTAATGGTCCTCGATCGGATTGGCCCTGGGGTGGATGACGAACGCGTATGTGAGCAAGTCGAGATACAGACAAAATACAAAGGCTATATCGATAGGCAACAGGAGGAAGTTGAGAAACTTAGCGCGGTAGAAAATATATCTATCCCGGATGGATTTGATTTCTCGGTGGTCAAGGGGCTGTCGACAGAGGTTGCCCAAAAATTGATGACGCATCGTCCCAATACTCTTGGTCAGGCAAGCCGGATATCAGGGGTAACGCCAGCTGCAGTTTCGATTCTTATGGTTCACATGAAAAGAAGAAATTTGGAGCAAATTACCCCTCTCTCTAAGTACGCGTAACCGTAAGATTTTGTCTCATTTAGACTTCGTTTTATCTTCAGAGGACTTATCAAAGATTGGCCTTTTGCTCGATGCGAAGGTCGCTGAATCCTTGGTTAGTTTTATGAAGATTTTGGATAAATGGAATAAGGTTTACAGCATTACGTCGGTGAAGCCAAGAAGCTTATGGGTGAGCGCTCACTTATATGATTCTCTAGCCATAGCGAAATTTGTATTAGGCAACAAGATATTAGATATGGGATCTGGCGGCGGTTTTCCTGGTGTGCCACTCGGTATATTTTGTCCGGAAAAAAATGTAACTCTACTGGATAGTAATTCGAAGAAAACTAGTTTTTTACAGCAGGTGGTGAGTGAGCTATCTTTAAAAAATATACGTGTCGTGACGGCGCGCGCCGAACAGTATGTTCCCGAGGTAAAGTTTGACACGGTGGTGTCTCGTGCCTTCTCGGATTTGCCAACCTACTACGCTTTAGCTCGCCCGTTGTGTGATGCGGGAGGGGTAATTTTGGCGATGAAGGGAAAGACACCTGAGGAGGAAATAACCGAGTTGCCAGCAACTGCCAAGCCGGTGGTTACGCAAATCAATGTGCCCGGGTTAGAGGCCTCACGATGTATAGTGTCTATGTCAGCAGATCGCAACCAATAAACACGATTTGAGGGGAAACAGTAAGTGACTAAGTTTGTTGCGATAGCGAATCAAAAAGGTGGTGTCGGAAAGACAACCACCACGATAAATCTCTCCATGGGATTGAGGCAGGCAGGCCGAAAAGTCCTTTTAGTAGATTTGGATCCGCAAGGTAACGCTACCACCGGAAGTGGCATCGAGAAGCGAGAAATTGGTGCGGGTGTCTATGAGGTGTTATTGGGCAATGTCGCAGTGAACGATGCCGTTATGAGGGTGGAAAGTACGGGGCTTGATGTGCTTCCCGCCAATCAAGAGCTAGCGGGCGCAGAGATCGAGTTAGTGGACGTAATTGGCAGAGAGGCACGTTTGAAATCTGCCCTAGCAGATTGTGCGGGTTATGACTACGTCTTGCTCGATTGTCCCCCTGCTCTGAGTCTTCTGACCGTTAACGGCTTAGTGGCGGCGCAGACCGTGATTATCCCGATGCAGTGTGAGTATTACGCGCTCGAGGGCCTCAGTGACTTAGTTAACACGATCAAGAGAATACGGTCCAACTTGAATCCGGATCTTGAAATAGCTGGGCTTTTGAGAACGATGTTCGACGCAAGAAATTCGCTGACAACCCAGGTGTCAGATCAACTTAAAGCTCATTTCGGCGATAAGGTTTACAAAACCATCATCCCGAGAAACGTTAGGTTGGCAGAGGCCCCCAGTTTCGGGCTACCCATCATGATGTTCGATAAAACGTCAAAAGGGGCGCTCGCTTACGAGGCGCTAACGGAGGAGTTTCTGCAAAAATTTGAAGGTTCTAAAGAAATGGAAGGTGGCAATGGTTAAATCTAGAGGTCTCGGCCGAGGGTTAGATGCACTTTTAGCCGTAAAGGAGAAAACGCAAGATAAGGTCTCTCCGGAGACACTTATTTTGGAGAAACTTCAACCCGGAAAATATCAGCCGAGAACTCAAATGGATGACGAGTTGATCTCTGAGCTCTCGGAATCGATAAAAGCGCAGGGTCTTATTCAGCCAATTATCGTTCGGCCTGTGGCCAATGACAGGTATGAGATTATCGCGGGTGAGCGCAGATGGCGGGCGGCACAAATGGCTGGTTTAACTGAAGTGCCAGTGAGAATCAGAGATGTAGATGACAACTCCGCGCTTGCAATGGCGCTTATAGAGAACATACAGAGAGAGGATTTAAACCCTCTGGAAGAGGCGCGGGGCATAAAGCGCCTGGTGGATGAGTTTTCGATGACCCATGAACAAGTGGCAAAGGTCTTGGGAAAATCCCGAAGCGCTGTTAGCAATTTGCAAAGACTTCTAGGCCTCTCCCCCTTAGTGCAGGAAATGTTGTCCAATGGTCAACTTGATATGGGTCACGCGCGTGCACTGATCTCGGTCGACGTTGCGCGTCAGGCAAACCTAGCGCGGAAGATCGTCTCTTTAGGGCTTTCGGTTCGTGAGGCGGAGGCTTTAGTTGGTAGCCTCGATTTGTCGCCTAAAACCAAGGGTGTCTCCGTGAGACAATTAGTAGATCGGGACACTATCAATTTGCAAGAGACATTAGCTCAGGGGCTTGGTATGGCCGTCACCATTTCTCACTCAAAAAAAACCGGCAGCGGGGCTGTAACGCTCAAATATAAAACCTTGGATCAACTTGACCAGATCGTTAAAAAGCTGAAGAGATAGCCCTGATCATGCTGGCGCAAAATTGACACCGAGGCCCAAAATCACTAAAATCTCGGGCTTTTCGTGGTTCCAAACCTTGGAAAATTTTGCTTCCCGGTCGGGGTCGAGCCCCTTTGTATTTATAAAAAAATGCGTATAGCTGGCAGTATGGCGGCGGTGTTAATACTACAGCTGCTAGCCGGTCTGGTCGTGGTAGCAGTGTGCTTAGGCATTTCCGGTTTGGGTCTAGACAGTAAATCGGCACTAGTCGGTGTATTTATTGGGGTAATCCCCAACGCCATGTACGCCTGGAGGGTCTCGAGGACTACCAAGAGAGACCCCCAAAAGGTACTGCGATCACACTACATTGCCGAAGCGGTAAAGCTAGTGACGACTTTTTTATTGTTCGCTCTCGCTTTCTCTCGTTTAGAGCCACTGAATGCGGTTGTTTTGTTTGTCGCCTTTGTGGCGGTGATAGCAGCAAATTGGGCAGCACTATTGTTGGTTAGATAAAGGTAAGAATTCGAGGAACTATGGCGAGTACAGGCGCACAGACATCCGGAGAGTATATTGCTCACCACCTTCATAACTTGCATGTTGGGCATGGGTTTTGGAGTGTTCATTTAGACACACTTATCGTTTCCGGCGTTTTAGGATTATTGGCCTTCGGCCTCATGATGATCGTGGCACGTAAGGCCCAGAGTGGCGTCCCCTCTGGAGTGCAAAATTTCGTTGAAATGGTTGTATCAATTGTCGACGAGCAGGTGCGAGACACTTTTCATGCCAAGAGCGCCCTCGTCACCCCTTTGGCCATCACCATTTTCGTTTGGGTGTTTTTGATGAACGCCATGGATTTGATTCCGGTCGATTTCTTACCAGAGACCGCGAAGGTCGCCGGGGTAGAGTACCTGAAGGTGGTGCCTACGACGGATTTAAATCTCACCTTTGGTATGTCATTTACAGTCTTCTTGATGATGCTCGCGTTCAATTTTAAATTTAAGGGCGTCGGGGGTTTCTTGAAAGAGGCGTTAACCGTCCCCTTTGGCAAGTATCTGTTTCCCGTCAACCTTTTGTTTAGGATTATCGAAGACATAGCGAAGCCGATTTCACTTGCACTTCGATTGTTCGGAAATATGTACGCGGGCGAAATGGTATTTATTTTGCTTGCCGTGCTCATGGGCGTTTCTTACTGGTGGATTCCTGCTGGCGCAGTGCTGAGCCTTGGGTGGGCATTGTTCCACATTTTGATTATTACTTTGCAAGCTTTTGTTTTCATGATGCTTACCGTCGTCTATATGAGTATGGCGGCAGAGCATCACTAATTATTTATTACTTTTATCACTTAAAAACTTTTGTATTAGGAGAAAAATATGGAACTCGCATCCGTACTAGGTATGACGGCAATCGCAGTCTCTTTGCTAATTGGCATGGGAGCACTTGGAACCGCGATCGGTTTTGGTATTCTCGGAGGCCGTTTTCTCGAGGGTGCTGCACGTCAGCCTGAGATGATCCCAACCCTTCAGGTCAAAATGTTCATCGTGGCAGGTTTGCTTGACGCGGTTACCATGATCGGCGTTGGTATTGCTCTATTCCTGCTGTTTGCAAATCCTTTTGTAGCATTGGTTGCGGGTTAAACAAATTTCTAGGCGCAGGAGGCAAGCGTGAATATTAACGCAACACTTTTAGGCCAAGCGCTCTGGTTTGCTCTTTTCATTTGGCTGACCATGAAGTATGTGTGGCCGCCTATCCAAAAGGCGATGCAGGACCGTCAGAAGCAAATAGCAGATGGACTTGCCGCTGGAGAAAAAGGCCGTCAAGAGCTAGAGGCCGCCGCTGAAAAGGTCACTCTAGAGCTTCAAAAGGCGAAAGAGCAGGCTAATGACATTCTCGCTCAGGCAGATAAAAGAGCTGGAGAAATAGTCGAAGAGGCAAAATCTAGTGCCAAAAACGAGGGTGATCGAATAGTGGCTGCCGCGAAGGCGGAAATTGAGCAAGAGGTCAACCGCGCGAAGGAACAGTTGCGGGCTCAGGTTGCAGCGCTCGCTGTTTCTGGTGCCGAGAAAATCTTGAAGAAAGAAATCGACACCAAGGCGCACGCGGAGATTCTTCAGGGTCTCGAGTCCGAACTAGGTTAGAGAGCGACGATATGGCAGAACTTGCAACATTAGCTAGACCTTACGCCCAGGCTGCGTTTCAGCTGGCAAAGCAAAAAGGGGCATTGGCGAAATGGTCTGAGGACCTTTCGATTCTTTTGGGGGTTTACTCTGATAAAGCGTTTCGAGCTCTCATCAGCGCGTCAGACGTTAAGACCGTAGATATCGAAAACGCCTTTGTTAAAGTTTGCGGAAACAAGGTTGATGCCGAAGTTATCAACCTCCTAAAACTCATGCTTTCAAATGGAAGATTGACAGTTCTAAGTGAGATTGTGAATCAATTTGAAGAGCTAAAGAGCAAGGACGATGGCGTCGTAGAAGTAAAAATTGAAACGGCCTTCGAACTCGAACAGGGACAGGTTGATGGCATTGTGGCGATTCTTGCCAAGCGCTTGAATAAGAAAATTGACCCCTCAGTCAACGTGGACCGAAGTCTGATCGGTGGCGTGAGAATAAATGTAGGGGATCAGGTCTGGGATGCGTCTGTGAGAGGACGCCTCCAAGACATGGAAACGAATTTAACGAATTAAATAGGAGCGTCGATCCATGCAGTTAAATCCATCAGAGATCAGTGAGCTGATCAAGAGCAAAATAGAGAATCTTGCTCCAGCTACCGAAGCGAAGACTCAGGGTACAGTCGTCTCGGTAACGGACGGTATCTGCCGCATTCACGGCCTTTCTAATGTGATGCAAGGGGAGATGCTGGAGTTTCCTGGAAACACTTTCGGTCTCGCGCTGAATCTTGAAAGAGATTCTGTAGGTGCCGTTGTTCTAGGGGATTACACGCACATTACCGAGGGTGATACGGTTAAGTGTACCGGACGAATTCTCGAAGTGCCTGTTGGCCCAGAGTTAATGGGTCGAGTTGTTGATGCGCTTGGACAGCCAATCGATGGTAAGGGGCCGATTAACGCGAAGGAAACGGACGTTATCGAGAAAGTTGCTCCTGGGGTTATCTGGAGGCAGTCAGTATCCCAGCCAGTACAAACAGGATTGAAATCCATTGACTCAATGGTTCCGGTCGGACGTGGTCAGCGTGAGCTTATTATTGGCGATAGACAAACGGGAAAAACAGCCGTAGCGATTGACACGATCATCAATCAAAAAGGCAAGGACTTGGTTTGTGTTTACGTGGCGATCGGTCAAAAAGCATCGACTGTTGCTAACGTTGTTAGAAAGCTAGAAGAGTATGGCGCGATGGACTACACCATAGTGGTAGCTGCGACCGCCTCTGAGTCTGCCGCTATGCAGTACATCGCCGCATATTCTGGCTGTACGATGGGCGAGTATTTTAGAGATCGAGGCCAAGACGCATTGATTATCTATGACGATTTGACAAAGCAAGCTTGGGCCTATCGTCAAATTTCGTTGCTTCTAAGACGACCGCCAGGACGAGAGGCATATCCAGGAGACGTTTTCTATTTGCATTCTCGTCTTCTCGAGAGGGCAGCTAGGGTTTCTCCTGCGTGGGTTGAGAGACACACCAACGGCGAAGTGAAAGGCAAAACTGGCTCTTTAACCGCGCTACCGATTATCGAAACCCAGGCGGGCGACGTTTCAGCGTTTGTTCCAACAAACGTGATTTCAATTACAGACGGCCAGATCTTCTTAGAGACTGACTTGTTTAATGCGGGTATCAGGCCGGCGATTAATGCTGGGGTATCCGTATCTCGAGTGGGTGGTGCGGCACAAACAAAAATCATGAAGCGAAAAGATACTGGTGGCGGCGTACGATTGGCGCTTGCGCAGTACCGAGAGCTAGCGGCATTCGCGCAGTTTTGCTTCTGACCTGGATGAGGCAACCCGACGTCAGTTAGAGCGTGGTCAAAAAGTTACAGAGTTAATGAAGCAGGCTCAGTACCAGCCGATGGAGGTCTGGGAAATGGCGCTTACATTGTTCGCGGTCAATAACGACGTTTTTGATGACATTGATGTTAGCAAAGCGCTCGTGGCAGAGAAGTCAATGAGAGACTACGTGAAGAGCAAGTATGCAAATCTCGTGAAGAAAATCGATAGCGAGATGAATCTCTCAGGTGAAGATGAAGAGGCGCTTAAGGCAGCTATCCAGGATTGGAAATCAAACGGGGTTTATTAACCAGTTTGAAACTTAACCCCTTGAGAAAATAATAAGAGAGCTGAAAGTTTCTTATGGCAGGAACAAAAGAGATTCGAACGAAAATTAAAAGCGTTCAAAATACTCGCAAAATTACGAAGGCGATGGAAATGGTCGCTGCATCGAAAATGCGTAAAGCGCAGGACCGGATGCGAGCCGCGAGACCATTTGCTGAAAAAATTCGTTCAGTGGCTGCGCATATTTCACATGCGAATCCAGAATATCGTCACCCATTCTTGGTCGAACGCGATACGGTCAAACGTGCAGGGATGATCGTCGTGACTACAGACAAGGGATTGTGTGGAGCGCTCAATACCAACGTCTTGCGTATGGCCCTCGCCCAGTACAAGCAGTGGCAAGATGAAGGCGAAGAGATCGACGTTTGTTGCATCGGCGGTAAGGGTTTGGGCTTCATGCAACGTTTGGGAGCCAATGTTATCGCAGAGGTCAGCGGCCTAGGCGACGTTCCTCGTATGGAGACCATCATTGGTGCGATTAAGGTGATGCTAGACGGTTACATGCAAGACCGTTTTGATCGGATCATTTTGGTCTACAACAAATTTATTAACACCATGAAACAAGAGCCTGTGATGGAGCAATTGTTGCCGATTCAAGGTGATCGTATGGGAGCTCCTGAGGGGTCTTGGGACTACATATATGAGCCGGAGGCAAAAGACGTTCTCGAGCAAGTTCTTACTCGGTACATCGAGGCCGTAGTGTATCAATCGGTAACTGAAAACATGTCCTCAGAGCAGTCAGCGAGGATGGTTGCCATGAAGGCTGCGTCGGATAACGCCGCAACACTAATTGATGAGCTCACGCTCGTCTACAACAAATCGCGTCAGGCAGCAATTACCAAGGAGCTCTCCGAAATTGTCGGTGGAGCAGCTGCAGTCTGATAAACACATTTATTTATACTTTTAACGGATAGAGAAAACCATGTCACAAGCAACCGGAACAATCGTGCAATGTATCGGAGCGGTCGTCGATATTGAATTCCCTCGAGAGGCGATGCCAAATGTTTACGACGCGCTTAAACTCGCTAATGATGCAGAGGGGGGCCTCGCTGAAGAGGGCCTAACCTTTGAAGTCGAGCAACAGCTCGGAGATGGAATCGTACGGTGTATTGCGCTTGGGTCTACCGATGGACTAAGACGCGGGATGAATGTGAGCGCAACTGGTGCTCCGATTTCTGTGCCGGTTGGACATGGAACGTTGGGTCGTATTATGGACGTGCTTGGCCGACCTATTGACGAAGCTGGCCCGGTTGATGCTGATGAGCTTCGCCCGATTCATGCGGCCGCTCCAAAGTTTGCTGATCTATCTCCATCGGTCGATTTGTTGGAGACCGGGATTAAGGTTATCGATTTGATTTGTCCGTTCGCAAAAGGTGGAAAGATCGGTCTTTTCGGTGGAGCCGGTGTTGGTAAAACCGTGAACATGATGGAGCTCATCAACAATATCGCAAAACAGCACTCTGGTTTGTCTGTGTTCGCAGGCGTAGGGGAAAGAACGCGAGAGGGAAATGACTTCTACCACGAAATGAAAGAGTCCAACGTGTTAGATAAAGTTGGAATGGTGTTTGGTCAGATGAATGAGCCACCAGGAAACCGTTTGCGGGTTGCTTTGACCGGACTCACCATGGCGGAAAAATTCCGAGACGAGGGTCGAGATATATTGTTCTTCGTTGACAATATTTATCGATACACGCTTGCAGGAACAGAGGTGTCAGCACTGCTTGGTCGAATGCCATCCGCTGTGGGTTATCAGCCAACGTTGGCTGAGGAAATGGGTAAGTTACAAGAACGTATCGTATCAACTAAAGTTGGTTCTATTACTTCCATCCAAGCGGTTTACGTTCCAGCGGATGACTTGACCGATCCCTCGCCAGCAACGACTTTTGGTCACCTGGACGCGACGGTGGTGTTGAGTAGAGATATCGCATCGCTTGGAATTTACCCAGCTGTGGACCCATTGGATTCAACCTCTCGTCAGGTGGATCCGAACGTAATCGGGGAAGATCACTACAGCACTACGCGTGCGGTGCAGTCTACGCTTCAAAGATACAAGGAACTGCGTGACATTATTGCAATTTTGGGTATGGATGAGCTTTCTCCAGAAGATAAGCTCGCCGTATCTCGCGCTAGAAAGATTCAGAGATTCTTGTCTCAGCCTTTCCATGTCGCTGAGGTGTTCACTGGTTCACCAGGAAAGTTTGTGCCACTAAAAGAAACCATCCGTGGATTCAAGATGATCGTAAATGGTGAGTGTGACGTGCTGCCCGAGCAGGCCTTCTATATGGTGGGCGGAATTGAAGAGGCATTCGAGAAAGCTAAGACGCTTCAGTAATAGTGGTGGCAAGAAAATACACCCTTATTTATTGAACTTCCATTGAAGGAATATTATGGCTAGTACGATACAGGTAGAAGTTGTCAGCGCAGAAGAATCCGTATTCTCTGGTGTTGCTAGCTTCGTGGTCTTGCCAGGGGAAAGCGGAGAACTAGGAATTTATCCGAAGCATACTCCGCTTATCACGCGAATTAAGCCAGGCTCGATCCGTATTCAATCTGCTGAGAGCGGAGAGGACACGCTTATCTTTGTGGCAGGAGGGGTTTTAGAGGTTCAGCCTGGCGTAGTAACAGTTTTGGCAGATACAGCGATTAGAAGTAAAGATCTTGATGAAGCCCAAGCATTGGAAGCGCAAAAGCGAGCAGAAGATGCGTTGAGATCTGCTACGGATAAACAAGAGATAGCAACCGTCGAGGCAGAATTAGCAACACTGGCTGCCCAGCTAGCCGCTATCAAGAAGCTACGTAAGAATTAGCAGTAACGCAAGTTGAAAAAAGAGCAGCTTTTGGCTGCTCTTTTTTTTGTCTGTTATGATCAATTATAAAAATAAACTCTAGCGTTCATCCTTCGAAAGAGAGCAACAGAATGAATAAAGTGATTGTGAAAATCCTTCTAATGGCTTTTTTAGCGACTTTAATTGGTTGTTCGGATAGCTCAAATAAAGTAAAGATTACCTTTATAGGGCCTTTAACTGGTGGAGTATCCGCTGGTGGTTTAGGAGGCAGAAATTCCGCGGAGTTGGCAGTGAGGCTTCGTAATGCTTCTGGGCAGAGTAAATATTCCTATGAGTTGGTTCCTCTAGATGATGAATGTAAGCCTAACATTGGCGTCCAGGTTGCAACAAAGGCTTCCGCAGATCCGACAGTAATAGCGGGTGTAACGCACTACTGCTCCGCGGTTGCGATGGGAACGGTAGACATCTATCACAAGTTTGGTTTACCAGTGGTGGTTTGGGGGGCAGTGTTACCTGACATCACTTATGCAAACGATTACAAAGAAATCCATCGAGTTAACGGAACCATGATTAATCAAAATGAAGTTGCCGCGAACTTTATGATTGAGCGTGGTTATAAAACCTGGGCTGTAATTCATGACACGACGGATTATGGAAAGGGGCATAACGAGTATTTCTCAAAATCGTTAAGTCCTCTTGGCGGAAAAATATTGGGTACTTTTGCAGTGAATGCAGAACAGCAGGATTTTACGGCGGAATTAACTCAAATAAAGAGACTAAACCCAGACGTGATTTATTTTGGCGGATTAGCCCCAACCGGGGTTCGCATCAGAGCCCAGATGGAAAAACTAGCTATGGATCAAGTGTTCCAGGGAACGTCTGGAATTGTGTCTGATGCATTCATCGAGGGGGCAGGAGATTTGGCGGAGGGAGTCTTAGCGTTTCGAGAGGGCGCTCCAACTGAAAAATTACCAGGGGGCGCAGTGTTTATAGAAAAGTATACCGAAGCGAATTTTAACGAACCACCTGAGGCTTACGGTGCATTTTCTTTCGCGGCCGCCAACCTAATTATGGATGCAGTAGAGAAGGTTGGGCCCGACCGTATTGCCGTGATGGCTGAGCTTAACGCTACCAACGATCACGATTCGATTATTGGAAAAATTAGTTTTGATGATCATGGGCAAAATACGGTTGCCGTAATAACAAAATATGTAATCCAAGATGGCAAATGGACCGTGTGGGAAGATAGCGCCTATGCCGCCGGTGCTAAGCGCTTAACAAGATAATAAGAGTTTAGTTTGGATCTCGGATTCTTAGCTCAATTTTTTGTAAACGGCTTGGTGCTAGGAGTGATCTATGCGTTAGTCGCAGTGGGCTTCACTTTATTCTTCGGAGTATTAGATGTAATAAAGTTTTCGCATGGCGATGTCTTGATGCTTGGAGCGTTTACGGCCCTTGCTACTTATTTGGGATTAAGCGATATCGGTGTTGCACCCGGTATGGCACTAATCTTGGTTTTCGTAGCAGGTATAGCTGGCATGGCATTTGTTGGGGCGATAGTTTGTAAGTTTCTGGTGCTGCCACTCAGAGGTGCACCGCAACTCAATACGTTACTGATAACGTTGATGTTTGGCACTGTAATAAGAGAATCGGTTAGGCTTTTCTATCCCAGCGGATCCAACCCTAAACCGTTCCCTAAACTCCTTCCCGATAACGCGTTTGAGTTTGGTAATCTGACGCTTCGACTTGATAGCTGCATCATCGTGTTGCTAGGAATCGTGGCTATTATTCTCACACAACTTTTCATACAAAAAACCAAGTTTGGATTAGCCATCAGGGCAGTAGCCCAAGATGAGGAGACTGCCCGCTTAATGGGCGTGAATTTTAAAACGGTAGTGCTGCTGACGTTTGCATTGGGGTCGGCTCTTGCCGCGGTGGGTGGAATTAGTACGGGACTTTATTATCAAGAGATAAATTTTGCGATGGGTTTGATGCTTGGTTTGATCGGTTTTAGTTCCGCGGTCTTGGGCGGTCTAGGTAGTCTGTATGGAGCAATAGCAGGGGGATTTTTATTTGCAGCGCTACAAACGGTAGGCGCAGTTTGGTTCGCAGTGCCGGCGTACAAAGATGTCTTTGCATTTGCTGTTGTGATTATGTTGATGGCATGGCGCCCAACAGGACTTCTTGCAGAACGAAACGAAGAGCGGGTTTAGGAAATGGCCAACTTTGTAAAGGGACATTTTTTGATCACGATCTTGGCAACTATCGCTGGATTGTTTATTTATTTTTTCTTACACCTAGAGCGATCATGGGAGATTGTTCTCGTTGTTGGTCTCGCAGTATTAGCGATGCTGGTGTCTCGAAGAAAAAATTTGATAGAGAGAGCTCAAGAAACATGTTTACAAAAACCAAAGTTTTCAATCTCCGTATTTTTTGTCGCAGCGGTAGTCATAATTTTCGCCCTGCGCTCCGAGCACTTCGCCCTCTTAATGTTGACCACCGTGTTGCTATACATCACGGTGTGTTTTGGCCTGACCGCTCAATTTGGTTTTGTAGGCCTCGTTAATTTTGCTGGCATCGCTTTTTTTGGGATTGGCGCATACACGACTGCGGTGCTATACCAATACGCTGCCATTCCAGATTTTCTAATAATAGTTGCCAGTGGGTTGGTAGCTGCTGTAATTGGTTCGATTCTTATTTTGCCAATTCTTAGGACTAAGGGGCATTACGCCGCCTTAATTACTATCGCTTTTGGAGTCCTATTCCGAACATTTCTGGAAGTTAACGATACGCTCGGTGGGCCACAAGGATTAAAGGTAGATGGAATAAGTGTATTCGGTTTGTCTTTTAACGAAAACATTAATCTTGGAATGCTTGGCACAGGCTCTTTTTATGTTACCTACGCAATACTAGCCCTAGTGTTGTGCCTGGTGGCCTTTGTTTTTGTTCGCCGTATGGAAAACTCCTGGGTTGGGCTCAACATGGATATGGTGCGCCACGATGAGATTGCAGCAGCCTCCTTTGGTATCTATCCGCCAAGTTGGAAAATACTTGCATTTACGTTGGGAAATTTTTTTGCTGGACTAGCTGGGTCGATTTACGCGTCAATGTCGGGCTTTATCGCGCCAGCTAGTTTTAACTTTGCAGATTCCTTGGTATTAGTTTCGATTGTGCTTCTCGGCGGCTTAGGAAATGTTTTTAGTGTTATCCCCGCCGCATTCCTCGTTGTTGTTTTACCCGAAAAGCTTCAGCTAATACAAGAATATCGGCTTCTGATTTTTGGAATAGTCGTCATCCTAATTCTTAGATTTAAGCCCTCAGGAATCATGCCTAGAGGGGCCAGAAGATATTATCCAAGCTTGGGGGTGAAGAAGTGAGTTTGCTCTCGGTCGATCGACTCACGGTTTCCTTTGGCGGACTGAGGGCGCTTGATGAGTTTAGTTTTTCCCTTTCTGAGGGGGATTTTGTGGGGCTCATCGGACCTAACGGTTCTGGTAAAACAACCTTCTTCAACGCGCTCACGGGAATTTATAAACCACAATTTGGAAGCGTGTCAGTTGATGGGAATGATGTAACAAAAGCCTCACCTCAAGCAATGTATGAAGTTGGGGTTACTCGGACGTTCCAACGTTTGCGACTTGTCCCTTCGTTATCGGTTTTCGATAATTTAATAGTTGGAAGTCAGCGAGGGCTTAATACTAATCTTTGGTGGAATATTTTTAAAAGGGCAGGCCTGAGAAAAAAAGTTGACGAAGAATTATCTCGTTGTAGTGATCTGTTATCCCAATTTAACCCCAGGTTAGTCGGAACTTTACTTAGTCCTGTATCCACGTTGTCCATGATAGACCGCAGGCGCATCGAGGTTTGTCGAGCGCTCATCAGTCAGCCGAGAATTCTATTATTAGATGAGCCGTCTGCTGGTATGACACATGAAGAGACCCGAATGCTCATGGAGGATCTGTTGACGTGGAAAGAGCGCTCTCCGTCGTTGGCAATAGTATTGATCGAACATGAAATGGGTGTGATAGATCGAGTGACAAATCGTTGTGTCGTTCTGAATTACGGCAAGAAAATTGCTGAGGGCGAATACCAGATTGTTTCTCAAGATCCATTGGTTAAAACTGCTTATCTGGGAGAGGAGTAAAAAGTAATGACGCCTCTTTTAAAGATCGAAAATACTGTTAGTGGTTACGACGAGGCGGATGTTTTGGCGGGGGTCTCTCTCGATGTGGCGGAAGGAGAGATCACCTGCTTATTGGGGGCTAATGGTGCTGGTAAGACAACATTGATCCGAACGTTGTTGGGGCTTAACCCAATCAGGTCAGGAAAAGTATTTTTTAAATCGACAGAAATAACCGGGTGGCCAACTCATGAAATAGCGAGATTGGGCATAACCTGCGTACCCGAAGGTAGACGCGTATTTCCCTCAATGACGGTTTTAGAAAACCTGCGAATGGGCGGCTATCTTAATGAGAGCAAGTCAGATATATCAGAGCGACTAGATTACGCATTTACAATTTTCCCGAAATTGAAGGAGCGCGTTGGTCAGTTAGCCGGAACGATGTCCGGCGGTGAGCAGGCGATGTTGACGATTGCGCGAGGATTAATGGGCAATCCAGAATTGATAATTTTTGATGAACCCTCTCTTGGTTTATCGCCGTTATTTGTAAAGGAAAACTTTCGAGTTATTCAAGAGATAAATGGGCAGGGTATAAGTGTGTTGCTGGTAGAGCAAAATGTTAGGCAAACCCTCGCCATTTCCCACGTAGGACATGTGCTGGCACAAGGTAAAATTATTACATCGGGCAATACTGAAACTTTGCGAGAAAGTGATGCGCTTAAAGCAGCGTACTTTGGAGGTTAGGCTGGCACACCCAGCGAGGAGAAGACAATGGTAGATGCAGTCGAATTAACGAAGCAACTGGTTCGAATGAACACCGTAAACCCGCCAGGCGATGAAGAGGCTTGCGCGAGGGTGATAGGTAAGCTTTTGAGCGATTCCGGTTTTGACGTTTCTTATTATCCGCTCGGTGATAGGCGGGCTAGTTTGGTTGCGCGAATCGGAGGATCTCGCAGTAAAAAGCCCATGTGCTTAACTGGCCATATAGACACGGTGCCGTTGGGCGCAGCTCCATGGACGAAGGATCCATTCGCTGGCGAAACCGATAGCGGTAGCCTCTACGGCCGAGGTACCAGTGATATGAAAAGTGGAGTAGCTGCAATGGTGGCTGCGGCCATTTCTTTTGGCAATAAGCTTCAGACTTCGCCGGGGTTGGAGCTCGTGATTACGGCTGGTGAAGAGGTTGGCTGCGATGGTGCATTTGATCTCGTTCGACAACAAGGAGCACTTGGACGTGCGGGAGCAGTGTTAGTCGGCGAGCCGAGCTCGAATATTCCGTATATTGGACACAAAGGTGCGTTTTGGTTGTATGCAAAAACAAAAGGCGTAACTGCCCACGGTTCAATGCCAGAGCTTGGCGACAACGCGATTTACAAAATGGCCAAAGCTATAACAGCGCTTGAGCATTTCAAATTTTCTACACCGCCCCATCCGCTCATGGGGCAAGCCACATTAAATGTCGGAATGGTCAACGGGGGGTTAAACATCAACTCAGTACCGGATGAAGCGAAAATAACGATTGATATCAGGAGTGTGCCGACCTCTGGGCATGACAGCATACGGAATGATTTGCATAAATGTTTAGGACCAGAGGTTGAGCTCGAGACATTCATAGACCTTGAAAGTGTTTACTCTGAACCTGAGGACCCATGGATTCAGCGCGTGTTAGATCTGACAGCCCCATATCTTGGCGGACGACCGGAACCGAAGATTGGAACGTACTTTACTGATGCGGCTGCGCTTACTCCGGCGTATGGCTCGCCGCCGACTTTAATCTTGGGCCCAGGTGAACTTCATATGGCGCATAAAACAGATGAATACTGTGTCATTGAAAGAGTCGAAGCAGCTGTAGCTCTCTACAAAGATATCATTAAGGATTGGTGTGAAGTGTAGTTCTTTTTAGTAGCGAGAGTAATAGTGCGACTCCTTAGTTATTTCAAGAAAAGATCGCTGCGTGAACTTTGTAAGGTCGGTTGTGCTGAGCGGGCAGTGCTGAGCTTAAACGATCAGGGGTGCATGGTGATGCTAACTGATCCAAATGAGATCAAGGGTAGTATCGGCGTAGGGGAGTCGAAGGCACTTGACGAGTCTTTTGCAGAAGCACTTTCACAGCGTTCTCCTGTAATTTTCATAATAGATTCTGCTGGAGCGCGTATCACGGATGGTTTGAAAGGCCTTAGCGCATTTACCCGTATGTTTAGATCTGCCGTTGACTATCGTATCGCTGGGCTTCCGCTCATATCGGTCGTCGAGGGAAACTGTTTTGGTGGGGCTAGTGTTATGGCCGCACTGAGTGGTGTCCTCGCGGCTAGCGAGACAAGTCGGATCGCGATATCTGGCCCACGCATCTTAAAAAACGCTGATATCTCGAACGTTTCAGTGCGTGATACAGCGACTGATTCAATTTCCTTGATCATTTCCGCAAGAGAGCGCCACAGAAACGAGTTGTGTTCCATATTTGAAGCCGGAGCAAGTCGAGTTGAATTGCTAGAAAATTTACTTGTTACTTATCCACTTAAAGCTCAATCGATTGAAGGTTGGCAAGAGAGTTTACGATTACGTCTCGTGAGGCATGTTGGTAAATTCAACGCATTAGATGTAACCGCTAGCTCGTTGACGTTCGGATTTGGTGGTCCCGTAGGTTCTATCGAATGTTTTCAGCTAGCAGAGTGGCTCAGTAAGCAGCGTGAGGAGGGTGAAATCAATATCGACGTGGACTGTGATGGGCAAAAGGTTTCGTTGGAGGAGGAGCAACTATTTTTATCCGAATACATTGCATACCTTGCTGTGATTTTGAGGCAAAAAGTCAAAGAGGGGCTTTATGTAAAGGTGACGATCACCGGAAGTATATCTGGCGCTATCTATGTTGCGCTTGCGGCTGCAGCAAATCGGGTCGTGGCCAGGCCGAATGCGCGTATTCGAGTCCTGCCGGATTCGTCAACTAGGAAAGTCTTGAATTCGCAGCAACAAGTGGAATCGTTAGAAGTGGCGAAACATTTTGGGATCGTTGACGCTATCGAGTCAGCTTGAAAGTGTGCCAAAAAATAATAAGCCTATTCAAAGATGAATTTTTATAAAAAAATTAGTGATACGTGCAAACGATATCCTCAGAAAACAGCGATCCTTTTGGGAAATAAAAGCTCAGTTACGTATACAGAATTAGATAAACTCGTAGCGAGGTATAGCCATGCTCTTATCCTGTCTGGTGTAAATGTTGGTGATCGAGTGGTTAGCCAAGCGGATAAAAGCATAGAGGCGCTACTCTTATACTTGGCGTGTCTTCGCACCGGTGTGATTTTTGTGCCGCTAAATACCAGTTACCGCGATGAGGAGTTACAGTATTTCCTTGAAGACGCTAGACCAAAATTATTTATAACGTCTCGCGAGCCTTCTGGAAAAATCAAATCTTTTTGTGAATCGATAAATATACAGTCAGAGACTCTAGGGGCGGTAGAGCCGAGCCGATTTCAGAGTTTAGTACAGCACGCGTCTGACGAGTCCGAGATTGTAGCGACGAATAGCAGCGATACCGCTGTCATTATTTACACTTCCGGAACTACTGGGCGTAGCAAAGGTGCGATGGTGACGCATGAAAATTTGATCACTAATGCTGATGCCTTGATAAATCTTTGGAGATTTTCTGACGCAGACATGTTGATTCACGCGTTGCCGATTTTTCACGTGCACGGATTATTTGTCGCTAACCATTGTGCGCTTACCTCGGGGGCTACGATTATTTGGCACGAACGATTTGATTTAGATAAGATAATGAATGCATTGCCAACGGCTACTGTTTTGATGGGAGTTCCAACTTTTTATACCCGGATGCTAGGCGATAAAAGATTAACACCAGAACTCGTCACGAAAATGAGACTTTTTATTTCAGGTTCTGCACCACTACTTGAGGAAACTCATACTCTTTTCGAGGCGAAAACTGGACATCGGATCCTAGAAAGATACGGTATGTCAGAGGCAGGAATGATTACGAGTAACCCATATAAAGGAGAGAGAAAACCCGGAACAGTAGGTTGTCCTTTACCTGGAGTGAAGGTACGTATTACCGATGACGATGGAAATGTTACTCAAGATGGTGCAAAGGGACATGTACAAATAACGGGCCCAAATGTTTTTCGGGTTATTGGAATAACCTGGAAAAAACAAAGGAAGAATTTACAGCAGATGGTTGGTTTAAAACGGGAGATATCGGCGAGTGGGATAGCGATGGTTATTTATCGATCGTAGGAAGAAGTAAGGACCTAATTATTTCTGGTGGTTTTAATGTCTATCCAAAAGAAATTGAATTGGTGATAGATGCAATTGATGGAATAAAAGAATCCGCAGTTATTGGTGTGCCACATCCTGATTTTGGAGAGGCAGTTACGGCCGGGGTGATTTTAGAGTCTGGAAGCGACTTAGGTGTGGCTCAGATAATGGCCAAGACCCAATCGCAACTGGCCCCTTACAAGGTGCCGAAGACAATACATTTTCTTGATGACCTGCCGCGCAATGCAATGGGTAAAGTTCAAAAAGCTGAGCTAAGAAAAATGTTTAGTGACGATTGGGTTAGATAATTATCCAAAAATAGTGGTAAACATCTTAACCGCTAGCCCTAATAAAATAATTGCGAAAATCTTTTTTAATGTTGTGACCGGTAGGCTATGCGTGAGCTTCGCTCCGAATGGCACGGTGATGAATGTTCCGAGGACAATGCCGATAAGTGCCGGAAGATACACATATCCAATCGTGTGGTCTGGCAAGTCACTATTTCCATAGCCGGTAGATATATATCCGATCGCTCCCGCTACCGCGATCGGGAGACCTAAAGCAGCAGATGTCCCAACTGCGTTTCTCATCTGTACGTTACACATCACCATTAACGGGATGGTAATTACACCCCCTCCTACCCCGACCAAGCTGGATAAGATTCCAATCAAGGCAGAGCCCAACCCGAGACCAATTTTATTTGGTAACGATCGTGAGGCTTTAGGTTTGATATCTAGAAGTAAATGAGTGGCCGAGTAGCCAGCAAACAATACAAACAATGCCGCTAAATACCTCGCATCAAGCTTATCAGCGAAAAAACTGCCAGCGAGCGTACCTACGATCAATGCTGGAGCTGCCGATCTTACTAAAGGCCAAAGAATCGCCTCTCTAGAATGATGCGCACGGATACTAGATAGCGACGTAAAAACAATGGATGCGAGAGATGTTCCAAGCGCTAGGTGCAGAATTTTATCTGGAGATAGTTGTTGCGCAGAAAATATGAAGACCATTAGTGGAACAAGCAGCGTTCCTCCACCGATGCCCAGTAGCCCAGCGAAAAAGCCGACGAATAGACCAAGAAGTAAATAGGCGATTAACCAATCCATTTCGAAGCGTTACAAAAGTTTTTGAATAAATTCCCACTCCTTCGTTGAAACAGGAGTAATCGATAGTCGACAGCCTTTTCTCAATAGCGCCATTTTTTCTAATTGTCTGTGTTTTCTAAGCTCCGAGATCGGTACCGTTTTTGTTTTTTTTACGTACTTTACGTCGACATTAAACCATCTTGGTTTTTCTAGAGTTGCTTTTGGATCGTAATACTCACTTTTAACATCGAATTGGGTCGCATCTGGATAGGCCTTCTTAGCGACTTTGGCAAGGCCAACGATACCGGGCTCCGCACAGCTCGAGTGATAAAAAAGGATCATATCCCCTACTGCCATGTCATCCCGCATGAAGTTTCTTGCTTGATAATTTCGAACTCCTGACCACGGCTCAGTTTTTTTATTGCAGTTAGCTAAATCGTCGATGCTAAATACATTTGGCTCTGATTTCATCAGCCAAAAGTTTTTTGCTTGCTCTACGGGCATTATTAGTTTTCTCTCCACTAGCTAATCAAGGTTACTTGAGCCCCCGACCTGGGGTTTTGGCGCGGGTCCCTTGACGCTAGAGTCACTCGTAATCATCCTGAACCTAAGGTTCAAGGCGGTCGCCTTCCAAACACCGTAGGTACATTCACGTGGAACGCGCACAAAAGTGTTATTGAGTCGGCGTCCTAATTTTTATGTCATTGGTTCAGAAAATATATCGAGTGACTCCAACGCAAAGGATGTGCTTATATTAAAAGAGGTTATTTTGATCGACAAGTGCGGAATCGATTTTGTTATTCATGGTCGTTATTTTGCTCTGGAGGTCTCCTAGGTCTAATCCACCCTCTTTTAAGGACATGAGTTCGTGAGCTAGGTTAAGGGCTGCCATCACCGCTATCTTTTCAGAGCCGACAATCTTATTCATGTCTCGAATATCCGTCATTCGCCTCTCGAGAAACTCTACGGCTTGTAAGATCCCAGCCTTTTCTTTCTCTGCACATGCGACGCGATACGATCGACCCAACAAGGTGAATTCGATACTGGAGGTTTTTTATTCATTCGACCTCATCGGGAAGTCGCGCCATGATGCTGGAAATTTTCTCTGACGCTAGCGTTATTCGGGTGTTCAAATCTTGGTTTTCGTTTTCAAGCCTCGCGACGTTCTGTCTTAATCTCTGGTTCGTCGTCTTTAGTTTGTTACAAAGTTCGATGAGGGAGGAAATTTTGCTATCAAGATTTTTCAAGTCATTTTGCATCGGCCTAATATATTTTAGGTAGCGTAAAAGTCAACTCTATCGGAGCCATAGAGGATAGGGATTTTTTTGTATACGGTGTACAATTTGAATGTGTTGAGGTGCTGCTTTTTTGAGCACGTTAAACGGGAAATTAGGTGAGAGGAAATTAATGTCCTCAAATCCTGTGCTGCCCCCGCAACGGTAATTGAGAGCGGTATTAGAAGGTGCTTATCGCACCTAACAGCCACTGGAATGTTAGTACTCACTTATTCTGGGAAGGCTCTAATACAATACTCATAAGCCCGGATACCGGCCTTAACCAAAAGATGATTTTCGAGCAGATTGGAATTAAATGGTTTCTTTGTAAGTGCCAGCCTGTCAGCTTCGTTAATTACCCTAAATTTCTCACACGGTGGGTGTGATATGAGGAGGTTTCTGGAGTGCGTTTCTTAGGTTTTTTCCCTGCTTTTATTTTTGTGTCTCTATTAATTCTGTCGAGGGGAGTCGTCGCAGATGAAGTCACAATTGAGGATATCGAAATTACGATAAACCGATTTACCAATCCGTTAGCACAGCAATCAGCCAACGTTCAGGTAATTACGAACGAACAAATTAGAGAATCGGCAGCTAAAAATGTGCCGCAATTGCTATCGAGCGAATTAGGACTCTTTACCACTTTTGATTTTTATGGAAATGGAACAAAAAGCGCGGCTATGGATTTACGCGGGTTCGGTGCAGTAGCAGACGAAAACACATTAATACTTGTCGATGGCCGTAGGTTAAAAAATAATGATTTAAGTTCGATCCAATGGTCTGCGATACCTTTGGACTCGATCGAGCGCATTGAGGTATTACGAGGGTCCGGTGGGGTTTTATATGGCGGCGGCGCAACGGCAGGCGCTATCAACATAGTTACCCGATCTCCAGAACCCGGAGATGATTCAGCGAAAATAATTTCTCAAGCAGGCTCTTTTGGTACGCGCTCTCTTGCCACATCCCTTACATTGACAGGAGATAGTTCGGGGCTCTACGTTTACGCTCAGCGCTACAACTCCGATAACTACAGAGAAAACAATGAGGAGCGAGAAAGTATATTTGACGGCGAATACCGAATGTATGTCGGTCCTGGAGAATACGCGATTAAGTTTGGACTAAATCGCGAGGACCTCCGGTTACCCGGTGCGCTGGGAATAAAGCCAAGCACCGGTCTAAATGAGACAGAGCCAGATCGCAGGGCAACGCAAAATCCAGGGGACTATTCTATTTTAGATGGTAACTATGTGACACTACTCGCTGACTATAACGTGTCCCAAAATACCGATTTTGTAGGCGAAATTGGTTACCGAGATAGGAAATCTACCGGGTTCTTATATTCAAATTATGCGTCCAGTAATTACTCAAACTTCATCGTTACTGATACGCGGGTTTTTCATTTGTCCCCACGGGTCAAGCATTTATCAAAAGCCTTTGGTAAGGAAAATGAATTAATCTTAGGAGCAGATCTGTACGACTGGGACTTATACAAGACAGACACTATAACCCCCTGGGGAACTACGCTATCGCAGTTGACGATGTTAGACCAGAGAAATGTTGGGGTGTACGTCAAAGACACGATACAGATTTCCGACAAGTTTCTGGTGACGGGCGGTTATCGATATGAAAATCAAAAGATAGATGCATCCGATAAAGATATAACCTCTAGCAGCCAAGACCAAAATATGTCGGCGTACGACTTTGGCGGGAAGTATGATCTTAGCGACACAGTCACATTTAGAGCGAGCATTAGCAAAGCTTTTAGAACAGCTAACGCTGATGAGGTGGGATTCTCGAGCGAATACGATACCTCATGGAACCGCGTGTTCCAATTCTTGAGACCCCAGGTTTCCCATACTCATGAAATTGGCCTGGACATCACCGATGGCAATATTTACCTCAAAACAGCGCTTTTCCAGATTGACACCAAGGATGAGATTCGCTTGGAAAATTTGACCTCGGGAGTTGGAAATACGAACTACCCTTTTACCCAGCGTCGCGGGGTTGAGTTAAGGGGCGGCTTAGATCTCTCCACATGGAGCCTGGTGGCAAACTATGCTTATACTCAAGCAAAATTCCTAACGGGCTACTTAGAGGGACAGTCTGGCTATATTTCCAACATCGATCTAACAGATAAAACCATACCAATGGTCCCGAGACATCGATTCTCCATTAACGCGGGAAAGAAATTTAATGACTCGTTTCGATTGGACTCAACTTGGAGTTATTTCAGCGAACAATTTATGGATAACGATGAGTCCAATTCGCTTGGAAGACAAATACCCGGGTTCTCAGTTTTGGATGTGAAAGCATCTATGAAATGTGGTGACTATTCTTTAGCGCTAAGTGTCAACAACGTATTAGATCGAGAATACTACTCTTACGCTGTAAGATCTCAGACTTCGGGGAACGACAAATTCAATGTTTACCCTCATGCGGGACGTGCTGCCTTCTTAACATTAGAATACGCCTTTGATCTTAATCGATAGACAACCAGCGCTTAGGTGAACGGCCGAGCAACTGGTTGTTTTATCAATCGTCTGGTAAGGTGCAGCGAATGGCGTACGCGAAAAGCACTCAGCTTTACTTAAGGCTCCTGCAGTACTTGCGGCCGTACTTGCTCGTGTTCTTTCTTTCTCTTCTGGGCATGGTGCTAGCGGCCGGATCAGAGGTGGCGCTTCCAGTTCTCATAAAACCCTTTTTGGACGGCACCTTTATCCAGAAGGATCGAAGCCTTTTGGTCTGGACTCCCGTCGCGCTTATCCTCATCGTTGTATGCCGTGGGGGCGGTGGTTTTTTGGCGCAATTTGGGAGCGCCTGGGTTGGAAATAAGATCGTCATGGATCTTCGATTGCAAATGCATCAAAAGATTTTAGAGTTGCCACTCTCGTACTTTAGTAGTAACAAGTCGGGTTCTGTCATCTCACGTTTTACGTTTGATGTCTATCAAGTAGAAAATTCGGTTACGCAAGTAGTGACGGTATTAGTAAAAGACTTTCTTACTCTTGCAGGGTTGTTGGGTTATCTGCTCTACCTTGATTGGAAGTTGACCGCAATTACATTAATCATGGTTCCTCCAATCGCAATTATCGTCAGATATTTCAACGCGCGGCTCAGAGCAAGTAGCCGAGCGATACAAACCGCGATGGGAGAATTAACGGCAAACGTCCAAGAAACTGTCGAGGGTATCAAGGTTATCCGGATTTATGATGGTTATAAGACTGAGGCCGAAAGATTCCAGGTAACAGCGAATAATTTGCGTGGTGTGATTATGAAACAAATATCCGCAGCCGCAGCTAACGTCCCCTTGGTCCAATTCTTCGCTGTTTTAGCTACAGGCGTAGTTATCTATTACGTGATCCTAGAGGCCCAGGCTGATAAAGCGACGGTCGGAAGTTTTGTTTCATTCCTCGCTGCTATGCTTATGATGACAGCGCCAATCAAAAGATTGGCCGGTGTAACCCAGCATATTCAACGCGGGCTAGCGGCAGCAGAAAGTATTTTTGGTTTGTTAGATGAGGTGCCTGAGAAACAAACAGGCTCTGTTGACATCAGTGATGTAAGTGGGCGTATTGAATTTGACAATGTTGTATTTAGTTACGGTGATGCAAACTCAAATGCGATCGATGGTTTATCGTTAGACATTAACCCTGGCGAAACAATTGCACTTGTGGGTGCATGGGGTAGCGGCAAGACAACTTTAGCAAATTTGGTCCCAAGGTTTTTCGAGCCAACAACTGGGTGTATACGACTTGATGGACATGACATCAGCGCCCTTACGTTAAAGAGCTTGCGAAAAAATATCGCTCTCGTTAGTCAAGAAACGATGCTGTTTAACGATTCAATACTTGGAAATATTGCCTATGGCTCAAATTCCACCTCTGAGGAAGAAAAAATACAGCGAGCGGCAAACGCTGCAAACGTAACCGAATTTTCTCAAAGGTTGCCAGCAGGACTCGGTAGTTCAGTTGGAGAAAAAGGTAGTAACTTATCGGGTGGTCAGCGTCAGCGAGTCGCTATCGCGAGAGCCGTGTTGAAGGAGGCAAAAGTCGTAATTCTTGATGAGGCAACTTCTGCGCTTGACTCAGAGTCTGAGCGCTTCGTACAAGAGGCGATCGATAATCTGACACACGAAAAAACAACGATTATCATCGCGCATAGGCTCTCGACTATTGAGAATGTAGATAGGATCGTTGTACTTGAGCGTGGCAAGATTGTGGAAATGGGGACGCACTCGGAGCTACTTGCAAAAGGAGGCATCTACTCGAAGATGGTTGCGCTTCAAAAAGGAGGTGAGTTTTCCTCTGAACTAGATAAGTGTAAATATGGCTCGGTAATGTACTAATAAAAAACGGGGGGAGAGAGTCGTGGAGAAGTCAGGGGTCGGAAAAAAAACGGCAGCAGGCTGTGAAACAAAAGTTAAGCCATCTGGCGTAGATCGAAGAACATTTCTTGGTGGTGCGACGGGACTTGCAGCAATTGCCGCAGCGGTTGGTGATGTAATACCTTTCTGGAGAAATTTGCCCGGAGAATTTATTCCGATTGCAATGGCTGAAGATCAATTTTCCATTGACGGAAAACGAGAGCTAACTGTATTAAATGATAGACCAGTCAATGCCGAAACGCCCCCTCATCTTTTGGATGACGATGTCACCCCCACCGCGAGACATTTTGTTCGGAATAATGGCATTCCGCCAACGGACATCGACTTGGCAGCCTGGCGATTGCTTATAGATGGGGAGGTTGATAAACCGCTTTCCTTATCGCTGGATGATCTTCGATCAAAGTTTGAGGTCGTTAAACTTAACCTTCAGCTCGAGTGTGGAGGCAACGGCCGAGCATTTTTTGAGCCAAAGGCGAAAGGTAACCAGTGGACTTATGGAGCCGTAGGGTGCTCGCAGTGGACTGGTGTGAGGCTAGCCGATGTATTAAATGCGGCGGGTATCAAATCTACGGCTGTCTACACCGGACATTACGGGGCGGATTTGCACCTTTCTGGGAATTCAGAAAAAGAAGCTATTTCTCGAGGCGTGCCAATCGCTAAAGCGATGAACCCCTATAACTTAATCGCGTTCGAGCAAAACGGTGCGCCGATCCATCCCGAGAATGGAGCGCCTCTTCGACTTGTCGTGCCTGGTTGGCCGGGGTCGTGTTCGCAAAAGTGGCTCAATAGAATTTGGGTTCGAGACCAAGTGCATGATGGCGCCAAGATGACGGGTACTTCCTACCGTGTTCCTCGATATCCGGTGGCTCCGGGAGAAGAGGTTGCGAAAGAGGATTTTGCGATCATAGAGTCGATGCCTGTTAAGTCTTTGATCACATCGCCTCAAACTGGGGTGAAAGTTGGCGATCGTAAGTTACTTGTGAGAGGTCATGCTTGGGCTGGAGATCGAAGTGTATCGAGGGTTGATATCACAATTGATTTCGGTCGCACCTGGGTAAGTGCCGAGCTAAATGCTCCGGCTAACCCCTTCGCCTGGCAGACTTTTTCGACACAAGTTTCTTTTCCGGAGCGTGGCTATTACGAGGTTTGGGCTCGAGCGACGGATGATACTGGGGTTCAACAGCCGTTCAGTATCGCTTGGAATCCGAAGGGGTATCTTAACAATATGATGCACCGGATCGCAGTGTATGTAGGCTAGGGCCGTCTTTGTTCTGATAATTATATGTTTAAAGCCAATCGATTGTTTCTTATCTCGCTCACTTGTGTGTTGGTTGGCATCACTCAAGCGATCAATGCTCAGACGCCGAAAATGACTGGGGTGGATTGCCCAAAGGCGCTGGGCAAGAAGAAGTGTTTTACCAGTGTGGGTCGTGTCATTCACTTATGTTGGTAAAGCAGCAAGGATTAAGCAGAGATCGTTGGGAGGCCACCCTCGTTTGGATGATAGAGGAGCAAGGGATGTCCAGACCCACCGACGAAAAGTGGGCATTAATTCTCGATTATTTATCTACTCACTTCGGATCACAGTAGAGAATCGATGGTTTGGCGATATTTGTGAGCAACGATATCAAACACATCAGAAATAAACAAAGAGATATCTGGGCGACTGGAGATTTCTCGATCATAGGGTGGAACACCGCATACCCAGGAGAAACATTAATTGAGTCGACCGGTGTGAGTGCCTCCCAGAGAATAATTGATGTAGCGTGTGGTTCGGGAAATTTAGCGTTATCCGCGGCGAGACGTAACTGTGCTGCGTACGGTATTGATTATGTTCCCGCTTTAATAGACCGAGCAAAAGCGAGGGCGATTGCTGAAGGGTTATCGGCCGATTTCTCTGTATCGGATTGCGAGCAGATACCTTTTGAAGATAATTTTTTCGATAGAGTTTTCTCTATTTTTGGTGCAATGTTTTCACCCGATCCAATTCAGGCTTCAAATGAGCTGATTAGGATTTGTAAACCAGGTGGAAAAGTGGCGCTTGGCAATTGGGTTCCTGAGGGCTTTTGGGGAGAGGCGTTTTCTGTCTTGGCCCGCTTTTCAAATTTACCGAAATTACCTAATTCGCCAATTGATTGGGGCCGAGAAATTTTTCTGAATGAATTATTCGGTACGCATTGTCAATTCGTTCAATATAAAAAGCGTACCGCGTATTTTCGTTACGAAAGTGTTGATCATTGGATAGAGGTTTTTACAAAAAAACTTTGGTCCTCTGATGTCTGCTCTAAGAAACCTGGAGATCGACAAGCAGCAAGAGCTTATTCACAAGCTACGAGAAATATTGAGTAGGTTCAATGTATCCGAGGATACAACCTTAGTGGTTGGGGCTGACTATCTCGAAGTCGTTATGGTCAAGAATTAAACAAACTAGTAGTTAATTTAATAGCTCTTTTGACTTAGTTGTATGCAATCAGCATTTAGAATTTTATTAGAGCGCAAGTTAACGAACTATTGGCGTTTGGGGAGATTGCGATGAAATGGGTTTTTACTTTGGTCTTTTTGCTCCTGAGTATCAGTGCTATGGCAACCGAAATGAAAGATAGCATTGACTACGCCCTCGATCGAGCAAATAACGAAAAGCTCGAACAGAAAAAAGACATTGACCAAATAAGAAATGAGGCCATCAATTGCAATCCGGATGGGAAAGAGAGTGATGCCGCGTGCGATAGTTACTCAAAAGGTGAGGAACCGGGCGAATAGGTTATTAATCTTTTTGTTTTGTAATTGTCACGAGGGATCGTAGTAACTGGATAATCTAACGTCGGAGATGGCGGTATACTCGTGTTTCTTAAACGGGGGTAATTGATGAAGGTTCATCCAACACGAAAATTTGACAATAAGGCTAGAGATTACGAACACATTGAGGCGGTGCCGCTTGCAGCTGCAATGGGGGCAGAAATACGTCGGGTTGACATTAGTAAAATTACCGATGAGCAGTTTCTAGAAGTTGAAAACGCGCTTTACCGGCATAAAATGATTTTCTTTCGAGATCAAAAATTCTCCCATGCCGACCAAGAGTCCTTCACTCTAAGATTCGGAGAGTTTGCCGACGATGCTTACACCACTGGCGTTGAGGGACATCGAAACGTACAGCCAGTAATCATGGAGGCAGACACTAGAGTGGAAATGGTCTTTGGCAACGGGTGGCATGTCGACTCACCGTTCCTCGAGCAACCCCCAGCGATATCGATGCTTTATGGCATCGATATTCCTCCTTATGGTGGCGATACCATGTGGTGCAACTCAGTACTTGCCTATGAGACGTTGAGCGACACAATGAAATCAGTTATCGCAAACCTAAAGGTACATTTTTCTGCGCGTAGTGTTGTAGATCAACTAGCCCTCGAGGCGCAGAACAAAGAAAAAGATCAGGCTAGTGATGGGCAAAAAAAAGGTTTTGGAACAATGAGCCTTGACATGAAAACTCAGAAAATGGTTACGGGCAATTATCACCCCATGGTGCGTACACATCCGAAATCAAAAGAAAAGGCTTTGTATGTAGATCAAACTTATACCAGTGGTATTGAGGGTATGAGCGCTGACGAGGCAGGCGGTCTCCTTAGTTTTTTAAAAGAGCATGTATCCCAGCCGGCATTCAGTTGCAGATTAAGATGGGAGCCTGGAACATTTGTGGTTTGGGATAACCGTATTTGTTGTCATCATGCGTTTAACGATTACGATGGTTATCGTAGAGAGATGTATCGAACAACGGTCAAAGGTGAAACACCGGCCTGAGTTTAGAGCAACGAGAAGATTGTAGTTTTATTTAGATCATCGCTATACCAGGCTTTGATGGCGGCCTCGCGTGATCCAATGTATTGAATTTCTCCGTTTCTCGTGATCATTGGTAGATCGTGACCAGGTATCAGTACCCCATTCTCACGGCGTTTCCATTCAGCCCAAATTTTTTTGATGGAGTCTTCAGTTGTACGTTTGTCATAGGTCATATCAGCGCTGAGAGATATTAATTCGGCACGATTCTTACAAGCGTCGCCTGTAAAAACGACATCAACTGATCCAGCGTCTAACACGAAAACAAGACTGCCCGGGGTGTGCCCTGGAGTTACAATAGCTGTGATTCCGGGAAAGCCGGTTTTACCATCAGATATGAGTTTAAGTTTGTCATTTTTCGAGAGCGCTTCTACGTAAAGTTCGGGTACATAGGTTTGTCCGCGTGGTTGGTTTTTCGCCCAATCCATCTCTTCTGCAGAAATATAAATCGTCGCTTCCGGGAACGCCACCCAATTGATTGCATGATCAAAGTGGGAATGGGTCAACAGGATATCCGTTACGCCCTCAGGCGTAACCCCCAATTCTTTTAGTCTATCCAACAGAATAAGGCGTTGACCAAATCCACCAACGTCAATGAGTGCGACCTTATTTTTATAGCGCACTAGTGCGATCGTACTAAATCCTAAAGGCCCATGGCAGACGCTCTTTCCGGGAAATCCGTGAACGATCACATCAATTCGATAATCGCCAAGTTCAAAAATGCGCGCGTCGGTTATTGTCATTTTTTAAAAAGTTAGGTTTAAAAATCGTAGAGTTTTGCTGGGTTGTCGACCAATATTTTCTTTCTTACTGAGGCCTCAGGCGCATAGTCTTCAAGTGCATTAAGTAGCCCACCATCATTTGGCATATATTCGTATAACGCTGGGTGCGGCCAGTCCGTACCCCAGACTAGTTGATCAGGATTTGCCGCTACGAGCGCTGCTGCAAACGGAATTGCATCTACAAACGGAAAGCCGGCCGACGATATGCGATAGTTCCCAGAAAGTTTCACCCAACATACACCCTCAGCAGTTAAACGAACAAGCTCCTGAAAACCAGGATGCATGATCCCGTGCTCGGTCGCCATATGGCCAATATGATCGATCACAACTGGCGTTGGTAACGCTCGGATGCGTGGAGATAGTTCGGTTAGGGTTTGAACATCAATCAATAATTGTACGTGCCATCCATATGGTGATATTTTTTCTGAGAGCAATTCCATCGTTTCGAGACCTACCCCACCTTTAAAGAGCAGGTTTAGCCTAACTCCACGAATTCCCCCTTTGTGTAAGTTCTCGATTTCGCTATTTGTGATGGTTGGCTCCACAACGGCAACACCCCTCGCATTTTTTCCATAGCGAGCAATAGCATCTAGCGTTACTCGGTTGTCCGTTCCATGAACCGATGGTTGTACGATAACAGCCCGCTCTATTCCGAGTGCTTTGTGAAGCGCAACATAATCTTCGAGCGATGCAGGTGGCGGAGTGTAAGACCGGTTTTCTACAAACGGAAACTTCTTCTCTGGCCCGATCACATGCGAGTGGCAATCGCAGGACGATGGGGGTAACGCGAAGTTGATTGGTTCGATATTTTTATTAGGACTAAGACACAAACGGTCGAGGTGAGTATCCATTTTTAAGCCCCATAGCCTTGGCCGATTTTTTTATACTCTTCACGCGGTGGGCTAAAAATATCCAAAATCACGGCACCGTCTGGTCCCGCTATAAATCCATGGGGAACGTCGCCAGGAGTGCACCAAAAATCACCTTGTGTAACTGTATGTTCAACTCCATCTTGAATCCGGACACCACTGCCTTCAAGTAAGACTCCCCACTGCTCTTGTGGATGGCTATGAATATCCCCTTTTCTATTTGGCGTAATCCGAACGACTGAGATCATGACATTATCGCCTGGGAAAATTCGTGTCTTTACGCCATCGGTCAGATCCCTAGGTATTCCTTGACTAAGATCGTTCAAATTAAAAAATAACTGCTCTTTCATTTTTGCCCCCGAAAAATGTAGAGAAATTCTTCGATCAGTTTAATGCGCGGTATCCCAGTTCAACCCACTTCCAACCTCAGCAAGCAAAGGCACTCGAAGTTCTGCTACGCCCGCCATTAGGACAGGTATATTTTTTAATATTGTTTCAGCTTCAGTATCAGGAGTTTCAAGCACTAGTTCATCATGCACCTGCATGATAATCCTCGAGCTTAGGCCCTCTGCATGTAGCCAGTCATTAACTCGGATCATAGCAAGCTTGATCAAGTCGGCTGCCGTTCCCTGCATAGGTGCATTTATTGCAGCTCTTTCTGCAGCTTGACGGCGTTGGTGATTGGATGAGTGAATTTCCGGTAGCGTTAACTTTCTACCAAATACCGTTTCTACATAGCCATCGCGCGCAGCATTCTCCCTCGCTTTTTCCATATATTTTGCAACGCCGGGATAGCGTGAAAAATAACGATCAATATATTGCTGAGCAGCGTTTCGCTCGATACCCATTTGTCGAGCTAAACCAAAAGCAGACATTCCATAGATCAATCCGAAGTTTATGATCTTTGCGTATCGACGCTGTTCGTTACTAACCTCTAGTGTCGTAATCCCAAATAACTCGGAAGCCGTTTCTCGGTGAATGTCAGCTCCCTCTTTGAACGCTCGGATAAGACCTTTATCGTCTGATAAGTGCGCCATAATACGCAGTTCGATTTGAGAATAGTCAGCGGAAACGATGATGTTTCCAGGTGATGCGACAAATGCTTCCCGAACGCGGCGCCCCTCCGGTGTTCTGATTGGAATGTTTTGCAAGTTCGGATCATTGCTTGCTAGTCGACCTGTTATTGCAACCGCCTGAGCGTAGTTGGTGTGAATACGCCCAGACTCTTCCAAGACCATCTTGGGAAGTTTTTCTGTGTAAGTTGACTTTAATTTCGAAAGGGATCGATGCTCCAAGATTAGTTTTGGCAGCGGATGGTCAAGCGCAAGCTGCTGGAGCACCTCTTCGTTTGTAGAGGGCTGCCCACCAGGTGTTTTTTTTATGACTGGGAGATTTTTCTTTGTGAAAAGAATTTCCTGCAGTTGCTTCGGAGAACTTAAATTAAACTTTTCACCAGCATCTTTAAATGCTTCCTCCTCAATAACGCATATCTTCTCGGATAATTCCTTGGTTTGAGAGTGTAGACTTTCAGAGTCGATCAAAACACCTTGTCGCTCAATTTCAAACAGAGCAAGCATTGTAGGGATTTCTATGGAAGCATAAATACGATTCAAAGATTCGTTTTTGGAAACTTCACTCCACAGTTTTTCGTGTAACTGTAAAGTGATATCTGCATCCTCTGCAGCATAATTAGTCGCAACATCTAACGGTACCTGGGAGAACGGAATACGAGAGACTCCCGTTCCAGTGACATCATCGTAAGTGGTAGTTCTGATCCCCAAATGTCTCTCGGCAAGACTATCCATGTCGTGTTTGAGATGGCTCTCTAAAACATAAGATTGCAACAGCGTATCGTGCGCTACCCCTTTAACATCGATCCCGTGATTTCTGAAAATATGAAGATCAAATTTTAGATTTTGACCAACTTTCTTATGCTTTGGATCTTCAAGCCAGGGCCGGAGTTTGGAGAGGAGGGTCTCCTCATTTATTTGATCGGGGCATCCCGAATACATATGTCCAATTGGAATGTAGGCGGCGTGTCCCGCTTGAACCGAGAGTGATACGCCAACAAGCCGAGCAGTCATATAGTCAAGCCCAGTGGTTTCCGTATCAATACAGGTGAGCGTCGCATCACTAATTCGTTTTATCCACAAATCCAATTGGTCAGTGGTGAGAACTAGCTCATAGTCTTTTTGACTAGGGGCTTGGCTAGTCGGCGTTTTCGCTGGTGTATCAGTCTGCTGCTTCTCTAGATTTGCGAGCCAAGTTTTAAAATTTAATGCAGTAAAGAGCTCTTTTAGCTCGTCTTTAGATTCAGTCTTCTTAACTAGGTCACCGATACTGAAATCGAGTGTTACATCTTTTTTAAGGGTTACGAGCGCTTTTGTTCTGGGAAGCCACTCTATTGCTGTGCGAAGGTTTTCGCCCACCTTTCCTTTGATATCCCCAGCGTTTCTTAAAATCTCGTCCAAATTTCCATATTGATCTAGCCATTTGGCGGCTGTTTTGGGCCCAACTTTTTCAACTCCGGGAACGTTGTCAACTGTGTCACCAACTAACGTCTGAAAATCAATCATCTGCTCTGGGTAGACCCCGAATTTTTTCTTGACGCCCTCTCGATCAAGTGTTTCTTCGGTCATGGTATTGATTAGTCTTACGTTAGGTTGAATCAATTGGGCGATGTCTTTGTCACCTGTCGAGATGATTACTTCCAAACTCTGTTCAGTCCCTTTTTCAGTGAGTGTCGCGATGACGTCATCTGCCTCAACTCCAGAGATAGAAATTAGGGGTATCCCGAGAGCTTTAATGCATCGGTGCAGCGGCTCAATCTGACGAACTAGGTCGTCTGGCATGCTTGGCCGGTTCGCTTTATATTCCGCATAAATTTCATCTCTAAACGTTTTACCTTTTGCATCGAATATGCAAGCGATATAATCGCATTGCATTTGATCGATGATACGTCTGAGCATATTAACCACGCCGTAGATGGCGCCAGTGGGATCGCCTTGTGGGTTCCTAAAATCTGGCAGCGCGTGAAAAGCTCGATAAAGGTAAGATGATCCGTCGATGAGCAAGAGTTTTTTCATTTAGGACAAAGCAATTTTTGTTAGGCCAAAGCGTAAGATATTTATTATGTCAGAGTTTGTAATTTTCAAACGTGTCAGGAGTATTTTGGCTAAGCCAAGTTTATAAACGAATTATTTATTTGTATTTCCATGTCAGTATTTACCAAGGTTAGTATAGAAGAGGCAGACAAGTGGGTTAAGGGCAATTTCTCACTTGGTAGGGTGACCGATCTGCGAGGGATCCTCTCTGGCATTGAGAATACGAATTATTTCTTGGATACAGACCAAGAGACCTTTGTGCTCACTTTATTTGAGAAGCTCACTGACGCCGAACTGCCGTTTTATCTCCAACTCATGTCACATTTAAGTAGCCATGGGATCCTAGTGCCGAACCCTATACAAGGTTTTGATGGAAAGCTATTTCGCGCATTGAACGGCAAGCCAGCGGCTATAGTGACCAAGCTACCGGGAGCGCCAGTACTGAACCCCAAGGAGCAGCATGTATATCAGGTTGGCGAGCATCTAGCCCGTTTACACAAAGCAGGCCAATCATACCCGATGGTGCTCAAGAATTTACGTGGACACTCTTGGTGGAGTAACGTTGCACCTGAAATTTATCCTTTTTTAAGTGACGACGAAAAATCCCTACTAAAGTCAGAGATAAATTACCAGGCTGAAGCTTTACCCAAAGATCTGCCGACAGGCCCCATTCATGCAGACCTGTTTCGCGACAACGTGTTATTTGATCGTGGTCGAATTGGCGGGTTTATCGATTTTTATTTTGCGTGTGTCGATCTGTGGATCTACGACGTAGCAATTACGGCAAATGACTGGTGTGTAAAGCCAGATGGTTCTCTTGAGGAAAAAAGAGTGAAGGCGTTACTTGAGGGATATCAAAGTATTCGCGACTTTAATGACAATGAGAAATTAGTTTGGCCAAGAATGTTGCGTGCTGGTGCGCTTCGGTTTTGGGTTTCGCGTTTGTACGATTTTCATCTTCCTAGACCAGGGGAGATGACCCACGCACACGATCCATTACAGTTTAAAAAAATCTTAATGAGCCACCGAAAAAGAGTGGAGCACGGAGATCTAGTTTTCTTAGCTTAGTTACGCTGCACTAAGTTTTGCAAACTCTAGTGCAAGCCACTTGAGTCCTTCATGGCTGAAATTAACCTGTACCATCGCGTCTTGACCGTTTCCGTCGGCTTGTACGATTACGCCAATACCAAATTTTGGATGCGATACTTGCTGGCCGATTCTAAAGCCCCCGATAGTCGCTGCCATCCGTCGATTAGGAATTCTGGGCATGACAGTATTCGCTGACTCCTTGTTTTTAGAGTTGATGCGCTTGAGTGTTTCACTTGGAATCTCCTCGACAAATCGAGACTCAACGTTATAGCGAGTTTGACCGTGAAGCATACGAATTTGTGAATAGGAGAGGTAAAGTCTACGTCGCGCTCGAGTCATTGCAACGTACATCAGTCGACGTTCCTCTTCAAGGCTCTCCCTGCTCATTCAGACTATTTTCGTGGGGAAAATTCCTTCCTCAAGCCCACTGATAAACACGGAGTTAAATTCAAGACCCTTCGCGGAATGCACAGTCATGAGTTGAAGAGCATCTTCACCCGCTTGTGCTTGGTTGTCTCCTGCCTCTAATGAGGCATGCGCAAGAAACGCCGTAAGTGGATCCATTTCTGGTGCTTCGGCCTCGTTCGTTTCTTCTACTACGACCTCTTCTTTCACAAATGTTGTAGAGGCATTTACGAGCTCTTTCAAATTCTCTATTCGGTCTTGTCCTTCTCTTTCTTTTTGGTAATGCTGAATGAGTCCGCTTGACTCAATAACGTGCTCGATTAGGTCGGGGAGATTGAAGCCCTCAGTTTGTAGTTTTATGTTCTCAATCAATGATACGAAGCTCGACAGAGAGACTCCTGCTCTTCCCGACGGAGGAAAAGAACACGTTGCTTGCCAAAGTGACGTCCCACTTTGTTTAGATATATCTTGTATCGACTCCAGCGTGCGATTTCCAATTCCCCTCGTCGGAAAATTGACGACTCTTAGAAATGCGCCGTCATCGTTAGGATTGGCAATTAGCCTTAGATAAGCGAGGGCGTGTTTAACTTCTTGTCGTTCAAAAAAACGTAACCCACCATAAACTCGATAAGACATTCCTGCTTTAAACAGCGTATGTTCCAGTATTCGAGACTGGGCGTTCGAACGATAAAGCAAGGCAATTTCATTAAGAGCAATGCCTTCCCTCGCGAGCGTTTGCACCTCCTCTAATAGAAAACTCGCTTCCTCGCTGTCGGTGGCGGCACTATACAGGCGTATAGGCTCACCTTTTCCTTCGTCAGTCCAAAGATTCTTTCCAAGCCGAGCGTCATTGTTGCTGATCAATGCATTGGCCGCATCAAGAATGTTTCCGTGAGATCGATAGTTTTGCTCAAGACGTATGATTTTTTGCACCCCGAAGTCTTTTTCAAAGTCGAGCATATTACCGGTTCGTGCGCCACGAAATGCATAGATCGACTGATCATCATCGCCAACAGCCATGACGGCAGCGGACACGCCTTTTAGAAGGCGCAGCCAAGCATACTGAAGCTTGTTTGTATCTTGAAACTCATCGACTAAGATATGTCTGAATCGGCTTCGGTAGTGCTCTAAGAGCCTTTCGTTACCAGATAGAAGTTCGAAGGATCTAAGCAATAATTCAGAGAAGTCGACAACCCCCTCTCGTTGACAAGCGCGATCGTATTGCTCGTATATATCAACGAGATTACGCGAGAACTCATCAATTACGTCAACTTGACTAGCGCGCAACCCTTCCTCTTTGTTGGAGTTAATAAAGTACTGAACTTGTCTGTATGGATATTTATTTTCATCGGCTGCAATCGACTTCATGACGCGCTTTATCATTGATAGTTGGTCAGCGGAATCTAATATCTGAAAAGTTTGTGGTAGCTTCGCTTCTCGGTGATGTGAACGGAGCATCCGGTTGCAAAGACCGTGAAAGGTTCCCACCCACATTCCACGCGTGTTAATCGGAAGCATTGAGGAAATTCGAACGAGCATTTCCCGGGCTGCCTTGTTGGTGAATGTCACAGCCATGAGTTGAAATGGATTTATTTGGCCGGTTTGGATGAGCCACGCAATTCTAGTCGTCAGAACCCTGGTTTTCCCCGAGCCGGCACCCGCCAAAATGAGAGACGATGAGGATGGAAACGTAGTTGCTTCTAGTTGTTCTTTATTTAAGCCTTCTAAGATGGAATTCATTAACTTTTCTTTTTGGTTGATCCAGACAAGTTATCAGAGTTCTATGATTCGCTATCACGTAGTAACTTTTCAATCCGGGGCGATAGGATAGTTCGCATCGCAGAGGGCAGGTCTTCGCCTCTAATCACCAGTGAGTCGCTACGACTAATTCGCGAAAACTCAAAGCTGTCGAGAAGTTGTCTCATTTCAAATGCATCTGGTATTCGAAATCGAATAATCACTAGACTTTCCTCTGGGTCGGGAATGTCGCGCTCAGCAAAAGGGTTCGATGTGTCTACGAGCGGGATACGCTGAAAATTGATGTCTGTTTGTGAGAATTGAGGGACGATATATTTGATGTAGTCGGGCATTCGTCGAAGAATCGTGTCAGTCACATCCTCTACCGATCGTCCCCGTTCATTCTGATCGCGGTGCAATTTTTGTATCCACTCAAGGTTGACGATTGGAGTGACACCAATCAGAAGATCAACATGATGCGCGATATCTATATCATCGACTTTCGCGCCACCGTGTAACCCTTCGTACACCAGCATCTTTGTTCCTGCGTCAATATCTTTCCAGCCTGTAAATGTTCCTGGCTGTCCTCCATGAATGCTGGCTTCCCCTTCGTTGTGGATATAGTGACGAATCCTGCCGCTTCCCGACTTTCCAAATCGCTGGAATAGTGCTTCGAGTTCTGAGAGGAGATTCGCTTCAGGCCCAAAGTGGCTGATGGCTCTTCCTGCTGTTCGCTCCCATTCCTTAATAAGAGCAGCCATTTCGGATCTGTCGTAACGATGGAAGCTATCTCCCTCAACAAATGCCGCTCTAACCCCTAGCGACTGGCAGATATCAACGATAACTTTGTGGACCGTGGTAGTCCCAGCGCCTGAGGCACCAGTTATCGAGACGATAGGGAAATTTCTTGACATGTTTTTTGTGGCTCTCGTTTCCAGCTATTTATTGGATGAGGATTAAAAAATAATCTGTCCGCTTTATCCTAGGCCTACTTATATACGATAAGGCTGGACGGAAAGTTATAATTAGGCATTATTTTATCGTAGGTCAGACCATGGAAAGTCAATATCACCCCTCGCTGATAGAGTCGGAAGCGCAGAAGCGCTGGACTGAAACAAACGCATTTAAAGCGGAAGAGCTCGAGGGAAAAGATAAATACTACTGTCTCTCGATGTTTCCCTACCCGTCTGGGAAGTTACATATGGGACACGTCAGAAATTACACCATAGGTGATGTTTTGACTCGTTATCACCGCATGAAGGGGTTTAACGTGCTGCAGCCAATGGGTTGGGACGCGTTTGGGTTGCCCGCTGAGAATGCGGCCATGGCGAATGGCGTGCCACCAGCTAAGTGGACCTACGACAATATTGCTTACATGAAGAAACAACTTCAGTCTCTAGGGTTCGCTATCGATTGGAGCCGAGAGTTGGCAACGTGTGATCCGAGTTATTACAAATGGAACCAATGGTTATTTGTGAAGATGTTCGAACGAGGACTCGTTTATAAAAAAACGGGAGTTGTTAATTGGGATCCGATTGATCAGACGGTTCTTGCTAATGAGCAAGTAATCGATGGCAAGGGGTGGCGAACGGGCGCTATCGTTGAGAAAAGAGAGATCCCGATGTATTACATGCGTATAACCGACTATGCGCCTGAGTTACTCGAAGCTCTGAATACTCTCGGCGGATGGCCTGAGCGCGTGAAAACTATGCAGGCTAATTGGATCGGAAAAAGTGAGGGCGCGTTGATATCGTTTCCCTACTCGCTCGGTGGGGATGATCAAGTATTAAGCGTCTTTACCACGAGGCCAGATACGTTGATGGGAGTTACATTCTGTGCGGTAGCAGCCGAGCACCCAATTGCTCAGTATGTCGCTTCAAAAAACCCAAAAGTAGCCGAGTTTGTCGAGGAGTGTAAACAGGGCAGCACCATGGAAGCAGATATGGCGCTTATGGAAAAAAAAGGCGTTCCCACCGGAGTATTCGTAAAGCATCCAATTGACGGTAGAGAGGTTGAGGTCTGGGTCGGTAATTACGTGCTCATGACTTATGGGGAAGGTGCGGTCATGGGAGTGCCTGGCCATGACGAGAGAGACTTCGCGTTTGCAAAAAAATATGATATCGCGATTCAACAAGTAATAAAAACCGAAGGCCAGGATTTTTCAGTTGATGCCTGGCAAGAGTGGTATGCCTCAAAAGGCGTATGCGTGAATTCAGGGCGGTATGATGGACTTAGTTTCGCTGACGCTTGCCAGAAAATAACCGAAGATCTTTTGAATGCGAATCTCGGCGAGAAACATATTCAATGGCGTTTACGCGATTGGGGAATTTCTCGCCAGCGGTATTGGGGAACTCCTATCCCAATAATTCACTGCCCAGTTTGTGAAGACGTTCCTGTGCCCGAATCGGATCTTCCAGTAGTGCTGCCGGAAGATTGTGTGCCGGATGGATCGGGAAATCCGCTCAACAAGCTAGATAGCTTTTTAAATTGCAAGTGTCCGAAATGTGGCGGCGATGCGCGTCGCGAAACAGATACGATGGATACGTTTGTTGACTCCTCGTGGTATTTCTTGCGGTACGCCAGCTCTGATTCTTCGGACGCAATGCTAGATGATCGAGCCAACTATTGGTTGCCTGTTAATCAATACATCGGCGGGATTGAGCATGCCATATTACATTTACTCTACTCGCGGTTTTGGACCAAGGTGATGCGTGATTTAGGAGTGATAAATTTAGATGAACCGTTTTCTAATCTCCTCACGCAAGGCATGGTGCTAAACGAAGTATTTTTCCGAAACGAGGTATCTGGCCGGATATCCTACTTTAACCCGAAAGATATAGATATTTTGGTAGATGAGTCGGGAAAACGTACGGGTCAAGTAGCGCTCTCTGACGGTAAGCCGGTAGAGACTGCAGGTATCCGCACCATGTCCAAATCAAAAAACAATGGGGTCGACCCGCAGTTTCTGATAGACAAATACGGAGCGGATACAGCCCGTTTCTTTATGATGTTTACCGCCCCACCAGAAGATACACTTGCTTGGAATGATGATGGAGTAGAAGGGTCGTACCGATTCTTAAAACGGGTTTGGCGTTACGGTGCTGAGATGCAGGATGGGGCTGGCGTACATACTTCGGTAGATATTACGGGATCGCTTTCGAAAAATGTAGCGAACGCCAGGCGAGAAATACATCTCGCCTTGAAGCAGGCAAATTTTGATTATCAAAGAATGCGATTCAACACCGTAGCGTCTGCGGCTATGAAAATTCTCAATGCGTTAGAGAATGACGAGTTAGTTTCCTCTGATAGCCCAGATGTTATTAAAGTGAAATTTGAGGGATTCAGTATTCTCCTAAGAATACTGTTTCCAATTGTTCCTCATGTTACTGATGAGCTTTGGCGTTGCTTGGGGTACAAGGGTGACATCCAGTACTCGAATTGGCCAGAGGTTGAGGAAATGGCTTTAATCCAGGATGAAATCGAATTGGTAGTACAAATCAACGGCAAATTGAGAGGTAAAATTTTAGTACCGGCGGATGCAACAAAAGAGCAGATAGAAACTTTAGCCTTGAGTGATTCTGTAACGGCGGCTCACACTGACGGTTTGGCGATCAAAAAAGTGATCGTGGTTCCAGGCCGACTTGTTAATGTGGTAGCTGTCTGATAGGTGACCAAATGAAAACGCACATAATCCGATTGCTTTTATCATGTTTACTTATCGTCAGTATCGGGGCATGTGGCTGGCATTTGCGAGGATCAGTTGATTTGTCTTTCGATACTATTTATATAGATGGATCAGCTAATTCAGAAGTAGGGAAGCGAATCAAAGAACCGACTAAAAAGAAAGAAAACGGTGAATGTGGTCTCCGATCCGCGAGATGCCGGTATCAGCCTTAAAATTTTGAAGGAAAATTTAGAGAAAAAGCACTCTATAATTTCGAGTACGGGCAAGGTTTCTGAGTATGAGTTGCTCCTAAAGTTAGAGTACGAAATTACTAAATCTGAAGCCGATGTAGATGCGGTCGTCGACCAATTGGTGATTAGAAGGCTAATGACTTACAGTGACGATAATTTAGTTGCGAAGAATTCGGAGGAGGATTCGCTCATTAAAGATATGTATTCGGAGGCAAGCCGGGCTTTGCTTGTTAGAGTGTCTGCTCTCTTCAGGGCCAGTGGTAATTGATTACCACGATTCAATAATGTCGACTATCTCAAGCATGATTGTCACGCCGAAGTTTGAGAACTTTCCGGGGAACATTCACCTAAAAAGTGGGGCTGTTCTCCAAGGCTATGATCTCGTTTATGAGACGTACGGCGAGTTAAACGCTGATTGCAGCAATGCGGTTCTCGTATGTCATGCGCTTAACGCTTCGCACCATGTGGCTGGCATTTATGAGGAAGATGAAAAAAATATTGGCTGGTGGGACAATCTGGTCGGACCCGGCAAGCCGCTAGATACCAATCGATTTTTTGTGATTGGAGTTAATAATCTTGGAGGGTGTCATGGATCAACGGGACCCTCCTCTATTAATCCTGTAACCGGTAAGCAATGGGGCGGGTCTTTCCCATTTGTGACTGTTGAGGATTGGGTAGAGGTGCAGTCTCGTCTGGCCGATCGATTGCGGATCCAGCAATTCGCTGCAGTCATGGGGGGAGTCTGGGTGGTATGCAGGCGCTGCAGTGGACGATAGACAAACCTGAAAAAGTGAAAAATGCGATTGTCGTAGCGGCCGCACCAAAGCTCTCTGCACAAAACATTGCATTTAATGAAGTCGCTCGTCAAGCGATTACATCGGATCCAGAATTTTTCGATGGCAATTTTTATGAGCACGGCGTAGTACCGCGAAGAGGGCTAAAAATCGCTCGGATGATAGGGCACATTACCTATTTATCTGACGATGCTATGAACAAAAAGTTTGGCCGTAATCTACGGGAAGATATCTTGAAGTTTTCTCTCGATATCGAGTTTCAAATCGAATCCTACTTACGTTATCAGGGGGATAAGTTTGCGGATAGTTTTGATGCGAACACGTACCTGAGGATTACTAAGGCTTTGGATTATTTTGATCCAGCGGCGAGTAGTGGGGGTGACCTTGCAAAAGCACTAGCCAAGAGCCAGTCAGATTATCTAGTTGTGTCGTTCACATCAGATTGGAGATTTTCGCCACAGCGTTCCCGAGAAATAGTGAAAGCACTCGTCGATAATCAACTCAATGTCTCTTATGCGGAGATTGAAGCACCGCATGGGCATGATGCATTCTTGATGGATGATGCTGTTTACCACGATTTAATTCGCGCCTACTTCGATCGCATATGGGAAGGGCTTCAGTGATATGAGAGCAGCTGCGACCAATAGACGGGACTATCAAATCATTTCTGGATTGATCGATCAAGGCGCAAGAGTTTTAGACTTGGGTTGTGGAGATGGGCACTGCTATCGCATTTACAAGATGTGAGAAAGGTTTCAGGCTACGGGATAGAGTTAGATGATGCTAAGGTGCGCGCTAGTGTTAAGAATGGCATCAATGTTGTGCAGGCTGATCTTGAGCGTGGTCTATCAGGCTTTAATGATTCCTCCTTTGATTACGTGATTCTGTCGCTCACACTTCAAACCGTTCACCACACTGAGAAGATCGTTCGTGAAATGCTCCGTGTTGGAAAGCAAGTCATCGTCACATTTCCAAATTTTGGCTTTTGGAAACATCGGATCCAAATTTTTACGGGAAGAGTGCCCGTTTCTAAATCCTTGCCGTATGAGTGGTACAACACTCCTAACATACACGTGCTGACGATTAAGGATTTCGAGATGTTTTGTGATACCCACAATATGAATGTCATTGATCGGATTGTCTTGAATGAGGCAGGTAATCCGATCAGGGCATTGCCAAATTTTCTTGGGATGCTCGCTATTTATCGTTTTGATAAGAAATAAAATATGAATTCTTAAATGAATTTATTCAAGCAGTCTTTATGCCGCGTCGGTATAACATTAGCAAAAGTAAAATCACCGGAATGCCCAAAGCGGCGGAGAATAAAAAGAAATTCTCATAGCCGAGCTCTTCTACAAAAACTCCTGACCACCCAGCTAGGAACTTTGGAATCAAAAGCATTACAGAGCTGAATAAAGCATATTGGGTGGCTGAATACTTTATGTTTGTCAGCCCTGAGAGATAGGATACAAAAGCGGCTGTTGCCAGGCCAGCGCTCAAATTGTCAGCGGATATCGTAAGAACGAGCGCCGGGATATTTGCTCCAATATTTGAGAGCCATGCGAATAGGAGATTTGTACTGCTTGTGAGTATCGCTCCGATAATGAGCATGCGGAGGGCGCCAAAATGTTTGACGAAAACCCCACCAATCACAGCGCCTAACAAAGTCATAATTACGCCGAATAGTTTGGTGACTGTGGCGATTTCTTGCTTAGAAAAACCAATATCCACGTAGAAGGGGTTGGCCATCACCCCCATCACGACATCAGATATTCGGTATATAGAAATCATGACAAGAATTAGTATTGCTTGTTGTTTATATCTTTTGACAAAATCTACAAACGGCATGATTCCTGCATTTACTAACCATCTTTTTAGTCGCAAAAGTGGTGACGCTCTGTTTGTTGATTTAATTTCTTCCTCGGATGTCGACGGTACTCTGGGCTCGGGGGATAGTAAGGCAGTAATTACGCCGATTAACATGAGTCCTGCCATGATCAAATAACTAACGGACCAGGCTGTGTCGTCATAGCCGGAACTATTACTCGAAAACAGGTCAGCTAAAAACAGTGCTCCCGCGGATGCGACCAACATAGCGACTCGGTATCCGATCTGGTAGGTCGCAGCCATGGCTCCTTGATCTTCGGTTCCAGCGGATTCGATTCGAAAAGCATCAAGTGCTATGTCCTGGGTCGCAGAGCCGATAGCGGTCAAGAGACTAAACCATATGACTGCCGTGATGGATATCGATGGGTCGCTGAAGGCAAGACCGCTTAAGCCAATAATTACCAATAATTGTGAGCAAACAAGCCAAGACCTTCTTCTTCCGAGTGCCTTCGTGAGTAGGGGAACCGGAAGCTGATCAACTAGCGGTGCCCATGCCCACTTGAAGGCATAGGTCAGGCCGATCCAAGAAAAGAATCCTATGAGTGCTGGATCTAGTCCGGCCTCTCGTAGGCGAAAGGATAAGGTGCCCAGTAGCAGTAATAGTGGTAATCCCGCAGAAAAACCTAGAAAGAGCATCCTAATAACACGTATCTTCGTGTAGACACGCAAACTTTGGATAAGGCTTTCCATTACTTAAGATCTTATTCGGTAGTCGTAATCAATGATCAAAGGAGCGTGATCACTGAAGCGCTCCGATTTGTAAATTTCCTCGCGTTCGGCGCAACCAGCGATATTGGGCGAGGCTAACTGATAATCGATTCTCCACCCGACGTTCTTATCCCAAGCCTGGCCTCGGTTTGACCACCATGTGAACTGGTCTGGCTCAGGATTCAGAGATCGAAACACGTCGACATACCCCAACTTGTGAATGATTCCATCAAACCAATCCCGCTCCTCTGGAAGAAACCCCGAATTCTTCTGATTCGAACGCCAATTCTTGAGATCAATTTCTTTATGTGCCACATTCCAATCGCCACAAATGACGACTTTCCGTCCGCTCTGAATGAGTTCGTATAAAGGCGCAATAAATCGCTCCATAAAACTAAACTTGATTTGTAATCGCTCATCTGAGCTCGATCCCGATGGCACGTAGACGGAGATTACTGACAGGTCACCAAACCGAGCTTCAATATATCTGCCCTCCGCATCGATATCCTCGATATTTAAACCATAAATGACATCGTCAGGTTCGTGTGTACAATAGATCCCGACACCACTGTATCCAGGTCGCTTCGCGTAATGGAAAAAGCCTTGGTATTTAGAAAACGCCTTCATTTCATCTGACAACTTATCTTCTTGGGCCTTTAACTCTTGCAAACAAACCACATCAGCCTTCGCGTTTTCCAACCAGGGTCGAACCCCTTTATTGAAGGCAGATCGAATACCATTTAAATTTAGTGAAATTATTCTCATGACGGATAGAAAATTAGAACTGAAATCTGATTTTATTAAATTTGCACTTTCCTCTAATGTACTGCGTTTTGGAGAATTCAAAACTAAAGCAGGCCGCCTATCTCCATATTTTTTTTATGCGGGACTCTTCGATACCGGAGAGAGGCTCCGCGAGCTCGGAAATTTCTATGCGCAGGCGATACTAGAATCCGGGATCTCCTTCGATATGTTGTACGGCCCAGCTTACAAGGGTATACCACTTTCTGCTGCCACAGCGATAGGGCTTGCCAATAGGGGGGTAGACACTCCATTTGCCTTCAATCGAAAGGAAGCCAAAGATCACGGTGAGGGTGGAACGACGATCGGTGCGCCTCTCGCCGGAAGGGTCTTGGTTATTGATGATGTTGTATCAGCGGGGACGTCGGTTCGAGAGTCCGTTGATATTATTTCGGCAAGCGGTGCGAGTGTTTGTGGGATTGTTGTGTGTCTCGATCGCCAAGAAAAAGGTACGGGCGAGCGGTCTGCGATTCAGGAGATAGAGGAGGATTTGCAAATCAAAGTGATTAGTATGTTTAATCTCTCTGACCTGGTAAATTTTTTAGAACAACAAAATGATCTGAAGCAAAATTTGGAGAAAATAAAAGCATATCGACTGCAATACGGTGTCGACGTTTAAGCGAGTTTCTTTCTTAAAATTTCGTTAACTTGGGCAGGGTTCGCTTTCCCCTTCGTGAGCTTCATCATTTGTCCAACTAAAGCATTCAGTGCTTTTTCTTTTCCACCACGAAAATCTTCAGCTTGTTGCGGATTTGCGGCGATCACTTGATCGGCAAATGTTTCTAGCTCAGAAGAGTCGGAGAGTTGTTTCAAGCCCTCTTTCTCGATAATGTCATCAACCGATCCCGAGCCATTCCAAAGTCCTTCAAAAACTTGTTTCGCAAGCTTTGATGACAACGTGTTGTCTGCGATACGTTGGGCTAAATCCCCGATCATTTTTGCGGTAACTGGGCTGTCGACGAGCTCAACTTGTTCTTTGTTGAGTGCAGCAGCTAGGTCTCCGTTAATCCAGTTCGCGACTAACTTAGATATTTTGCTAGTTTCCGATTCTGGAATGCGAGAAATGGCCGACTCAAAAAAGTCGGAGATGCCTTTGCTTGCCACCATCGATCGCGCATCGATAGCGCTCAGACCAAGCTCTTTCATGTATCTCTCAATTTTTGCCAAGGGCAACTCAGGCATTGCTTGCTCTACCGAAGTAAACCATTCCTCATCGATGTTGAGGGGAGCAAATCTGGATCTGGGAAATAGCGGTAGTCATGCGCGTCTTCCTTGGTTCGCATGAGCCGGGTTTCTCCAGAATCTGGATCAAACAACACGGTCGCTTGAATAATTTTGTGACCGTCTTCAATTTGTTCAATTTGCCACTGCGCCTCAAATTCAATCGCTTGCTGGAGGAAACGGAAGGAATTTAGGTTCTTGATTTCGCGTCTTGTTCCGAATTCTTTTTCACCTTTTCTTCTGACTGAGAACGTTTGCATCACACCTAAAATTTCCTTCTTGCATATTGCCATCACAAACGCCGATCCACTGAACAAGCGTATGGAGATGTCTTGCATATTCAACTGCTTCTTGAGCTGAGCGCATATCAGGCTCGCTTACAATTTCAAGCAGTGGTGTGCCAGCGCGATTCAAATCAATTCCGCTCATCCCCACAAAGTCTTCGTGGAGAGACTTCCCGGCATCCTCTTCTAAATGTGCCCGAGTCAGGCGGATAACTTTTTCCTCACCATCAACGTTGATTTTTATCTCTCCGCCTTCAACAACAGGATTCTCGAACTGGCTAATTTGATATCCTTTTGGAAGATCAGGATAAAAATAATTCTTTCTGGCGAAAATGGATTGACGATTGACGCGAGCACCGGTTGCAATCCCGAACTGGATCGCTTTTTCGACTGCTTTTTTATTTAAAACTGGCAGAACCCCAGGCAAAGCGATATCCACCTCGCACGCATTCACGTTTGGATCAGCGCCAAAATTCGTAGATGCTCCCGAGAAAATTTTCGACTCGGTGGAGAGTTGAGCGTGGGTTTCAATTCCGATTACGATTTCCCATTCCATATCGTTCACTTCAAAGGGGCTTGTTTTAGATGCCAATCAGTCGCCTTTTGATACATATGTGCGGCATTTAACATTCGAGCTTCATCAAAATAATTTCCGATTAGTTGCAAACCGATTGGTAGGTTCGCATCGTCGAGCCCACACGGAATTGACATCGCAGGTAGGCCAGCAAGATTTGCGGCAATCGTGAAAATATCTGACAAGTACATTTGTACTGGGTCAGAGGATTTTTCCCCAATTCCAAACGCAGTACCAGGCGCAGTTGGGCTCAAAATGAGATCGCATTTTTCAAAGGCCTGCGCAAAGTCCTGTGATATGAGTCTTCGTATTTTTTGAGCCTTGATGTAATAGGCGTCATAGTATCCGTGCGACAGAACATAAGTCCCGATGAGAATACGTCGTTTTACTTCGGCGCCAAATCCTTCAGCCCGGGTTTTTGCGTACATCTCATTGAGGTCTTTGTATTCTTTCGCTCGGTGACCATATCGAACCCCATCAAATCTCGATAGATTACTGGACGCTTCTGCTGGGGCGATCACATAGTAAGCCGCAACAGATAGTGGGCTAGTCGGAAGGGAGACATCGACGATTTCTGCTCCTAATTTTTTATATTCGTCGATTGCGCTAGCAACAGCTTTTTGCACGTCTGGTGAGACTTCATCACTGAAGTACTCCTTTGGTAATCCGATTTTTAGCCCTGCTATCGTGGTTTCCAAATTAGCCGAATAGTTAACTGGATCGCGTTTTAGGCTTGTACTATCGCGCGTATCATAGTCGACCATGACTTCAGTCAGAATTGCTAAATCTTCTGCCGATCGAGCCATTGGGCCACCCTGATCTAAGCTCGACGCAAAAGCGATCATCCCATACCGCGACACTAAACCGTAGGTCGGTTTTAGACCCGAGATGCCACAAAGTGCTGCGGGTTGTCGAATGGAGCCACCAGTGTCAGTTCCGGTTGCAGCTGGAGTCATACGTGCAGCAACGGCTGCTGCGGATCCGCCCGAGCTGCCTCCAGGTACTCGACTGGAGTCCCATGGGTTTTTGACATGACCAAAAAATGAAGTCTCATTCGACGATCCCATCGCGAATTCATCCATGTTTGTTTTGCCTTGGATGATGGATCCAGCCGTGTTAAATCGATCGATGATGTGAGCGTTGTATGGCGCTCTAAAATTTTCCAACATCTTGGAGCCACAGGTTGTCATCCACCCTTTGGCGCACCAGATATCTTTATGAGCAATCGGGATTCCGGTGAGAGCCTGGATATTTCCTTGCGCAATTTTTTGATCTGCAGATCTTGCTTGCGCAAGACTCTGCTCTTCATCAATCGTCACAAAAGCATTGATCGATGTATTGAGTTCTTTTGCGCGATCTAGATAGGCTTGCGTTAACTCGACGCTCGAGAAGTCTTTGCTAGCAAGCGAGCTCGCTAATTCTTTAAGTGATTTGTCGAACATGTTACTCAATCACTTTCGGTACGAGGTAAAGTCCTCGCTCTGTGGCAGGAGCCACCTCCTGGAATTCCTCATGGGGATCTTTTTCTGTGACGACATCATCTCTTAATCGGGTCGAGATATCCTGAGCATGCGCCATAGGCGCAATGTCATCAGTGTTGACAATCTTCATTTGTTCGATGAGGTCGAACACTTTCCCTAGTTGTTCGAATGTCTCATTCGCCTCGGTCTCGGTAATTTCGATACGAGCCAAAACGGCTGCGCGCTGGACATCTTTTTTTTCAAGCGACATAGGTATAAAAATTTCGGGGTTAGCTCTCTCAAGCAGTCCCACCATGACTCCTTCGGGGTTGGCTCTCTTGAGCTTCGCGCCGAGGCCTCAAAGTGTTACGCTATTTAAGGTCCGATAGGTTATCATAATCCCACTGCAGGACTAATATTTATAAATAAAATCTGGTACGTGAATATGTTTGGATTTATTACCCGTTATTTCTCGAACGATATTGCCATAGACCTCGGCACGGCGAATACGCTGATTTATGTGAAAAACCAGGGGATTGTTCTTGATGAACCCTCGGTGGTCGCCATTCGTTATGAGTCTGTTGGTTCAGCGACAAAGGCCATCCGCGCTGTAGGGGTTGAGGCGAAGCAAATGCTTGGGCGAACGCCGGGCAATATCAACGCGATACGCCCGATGAAGGACGGGGTGATAGCGGATTTCACCGTAACAGAGCAAATGCTCAGACACTTTATTAAGAAGGTACATGATTCACGATTTTTCTCGCCTAGTCCAAGAATCGTGATTTGTGTGCCCTGCGGTTCGACACAGGTCGAGCGCCGAGCGATTCGGGAGTCAGCTTACGGCGCTGGGGCGCGTAAGGTAGAACTCATCGAGGAGCCAATGGCAGCTGCAATTGGCGCGGGTTTGCCGGTGGAAGATGCGTCTGGCTCGATGGTCGTAGATATTGGAGGAGGAACTACGGAGGTGGGCGTTATATCGCTCGGCGGCGTAGTGTATTCTGGCTCCGTTCGAACTGGTGGCGATAAATTTGATGAGGCCATCATTAACTACGTGCGGCGTAACTATGGGATGCTCATTGGTGAAGCTACCGCCGAGGAAATTAAAAAAGAGATTGGACTCGCTTATCCTGGTGGTGAAGTCAAGGAAATGACGGTGAAAGGTCGAAATTTAGCAGAGGGGATTCCGCGGAGTATCAAAGTTACCAGCACAGAAATCCTGGAGGCGGTATCTGACACTCTCAACAGCATCGTTGCTGCAGTGAAAAACGCGCTTGAGCAGACTCCTCCAGAGCTTGGGGGAGACATCGCCGATAAAGGCATGGTCCTTACTGGCGGCGGTGCGCTGCTGCGGGATCTAGATCGATTGCTTGCGGAGGAAACTGGATTACCGGTTGTCGTGAGTGATGATCCGTTAACTTGTGTGGTTCGTGGTTCGGGTATCGCGCTTGATAAACTTGACGACCCGTTTACAGGCATCTTTGCCTCTGAGTAATATGTCGTTTCGCGATCGATGAAGGCTTGATTAATAGGTATTGTTTTTACTAAATGGAATCCAGCCCACGCGTTTCATTTAAGTCTGTTTCTCGCGAGTATATTAGGGCGGCTTTTTATGTTTCTATAGCCGCTATGGCGATCGTCGTTGATTTAAGAACCGCTTTTTTTTCTGGGCCACGGCAGGCTGCAGAGGATTTCTACGAGCCCATATTCTCTGTTGTCGACCTCCCGTTAAGAATTGTTGGCTCTGCCACATCCTACTTGGCTTCAAAAAGACAATTGATTCTTGAAAACGAGCGTCTGCGTAAAGACAATCTCGTAGACTATGTCGCCGATCAACGTCAAAAAGCTCAAGCATCCCGGTTAAAAAATTTAGAGAAGCTTCTTTCGCTAAAGGAGCAGAGCCCAGAAAATACGGTTGTTGGTTCGATTACGTTCATATCTCCAGATCCATTTAAAAAGACGGTAGGGATTGATGTGGGTGAGGCTGATGGAGTGATGCCGGGTGCGGCGGTAGTCGATTCTGGGGGGTTGGTTGGCCAGGTGCAACGAAGTTTCTCTGAACATAGTTTTGTGAAGTTAATTACGGATCGTGACTTCAGCGTCTCCACCCAAAATTTACGGACCGGATATCGAGCCTTAGTTACTGGGTTGGGGCGAGAGGATCGATTGGCCTTGCGTTTTGTCCCCAATACGACAGATCTCGAAATTGGAGATGTTTTTGTTACCTCGGGGCTGGATGGCGTTTATCCATATGGGATCCCAGTGGGTAAATTGGACGCGATCAACAAGGATGCTCCGCCGCCATTTGTAGAGGCGAAACTCCTTCCAATTTCTGATCCCAGCGCTCGGATGGAACTCGTCATTTTTACAGGGGCAGTTAGCGGCGATCGTTTATTTGGGTCATCCACCGAGGAATCCAGGTGAGGCAGTACTCAATCGCGAATTGGCGAGATAAAAGAAATGTTTGGCGTGTCTTCATGTCATTTGCGTTATCACTTATTTTTTCGACTCTTCCAATCGGAGGTCTTTGGTCAGAGCTATTCCCAAATTTGGTAGGGTTAGTAATGCTCCATTGGGCCGTAAATGCGCAGCGGCTAGAGTGCCCATTAGGTGTAGCATTTCTCGTGGGCTTAATCTTTGACTGGCTTTCAGGAGGGATTTATGGTTTCCATTCGATTGTTTTTGTGTTGGTCGCAATAGTTGCTAGTAGGCAGTCTGTGTACTTTCAAACCGCAACGGTAATGCAACAGTTACTGCGAGTATTTCTTATTTTCGCTTTCATTGTAATAAGCATCTCGGCTTTGATTTGACTTTTGATATCTGAGCCGTTAATCGCGCTTGGTGATATATATAGAATTGCGATTATGGCGCTTTGTTGGCCCGCGATTAGGGCGACTCTTTCTCTTACTTTTTCGCGAAGGTAAAACTTCCACGTTGTTTATTTAGAAAACAGTGAGAACTCAAAACCGATCTGCACGCCGCTCATCTGGCGAGATTGTTGACTTTAAGAAAAGACTTAGCGCAACGGTCGTTGCCTTAGTGATTCTTGCAAGCTTACTGGGCGCGCGATTAATTTATTTGCAAATTATGCGCTTTGAGCATTACTCGGTTATGTCAAACGATAATCGAATAAAAGTTGTTCCTAGGATACCTGGTCGTGGAATGATTTTTGACCGTAACGGTATTGTTCTAGCTGAAAATTACTCTGCCTATACGCTTGAACTAAATCCTCCGGAAGAAGACGAGGATTTTTGGGATGTGGTCGATGGCATCTCTGGTTTGATAGAGATAACAAGCGATGATCGTGAGCGAATCGAAGAAGCGCTGGCCCGACGGAGCAGATTTACAACGATCGCTATTCGCAGTGAGCTTAGCGATGAAGAGGCAGCCATTTTCCTCGCTAATTCTTATAAGTTCCCTGGGGTAAAACTTGGAGCTCGGCTCTATCGTAAATACCCCTACGGCGAGCTTACATCTCATTTGCTTGGATATGTGGGCCGAGTAACCGACCGAGATCTTACGAACCTCGAGCGTCAAGGACAACGCAGTAATTATCTTCGCACTGATCGTATTGGAAAATTAGGAGTTGAGGCTTATTACGAATCGGCGTTACGCGGGAAATTGGGTTATGACTATGTTGAGGTGAACTCAAAAGGGAAGTCGATAAGGACTATAGATTCCGAATTGCCAACTACCGGTAAAAATTTATATCTGTCCATCGATATTCGCTTACAGCAAGCAGCGGAAGAGGCATTTGGAGATCGGCGTGGGGCGCTTGTGGCGGTAGATCCAAATGATGGAAGTGTATTGGCATTTCTATCTAAGCCTGGATATGATCCGAAGTTATTCTCTCTCGGGATCACGAGAGAGAATTGGAGGGTATTGCAGGAATCTTCAGATCGACCGTTATTTAATAGAGCCATCGCCGGTATGTATCCTCCCGGCTCAACGATGAAACCTTTTTTCGCACTTGCTGGGTTGGAGAGTGGAGCCCGAACACCCTCATGGACTATGGCAGATCCTGGTTACTTCACGATTAAAGGTGCGAAGCATCGCTTCAGAGATTGGAAAAAAGAGGGACACGGAATTGTTAATGCGCACAAGGCGATTGTGGAATCATGCGACACCTATTTTTATCAACTTGCAAATGATTTAGGTATCGAGGTTTTACATCAATATTCCACTCTTTTCGGGTTCGGGACTCAAACAGGAATAGATATCGTAGGTGAGTATTCTGGTCTTGCGCCAGATCCTGTTTGGAAGCGAAAACGTTTTGGACAGAAGTGGTACTTGGGGGACACTATTTCAGTTGGAATTGGGCAGGGCTATAACCTTGTTACGCCCACTCAGTTAGCCGTAGCTACGGGTGGATTGGCGAACGGCTCAAATGTATTTGTACCCAGACTAGTGCAAGGGATACAGGATAATCGTGATCAGGAATTAGAACTAACGAACCCGCTTCCCAGCCACTCGCTGGATTTGCATCCTGAAAACTTAAAAGTAGTTCACCAAGCGATGTCGGATGTAACTAGACCAGGAGGAACAGCTGCCGCAGCCGCGTCCGGCGCAAAGTACGCTTTTGCCGGCAAAACCGGAACCGCGCAAGTATTTGGTTTAAAGGGTGGAGAATATAATGAGGCAGAGATAGATGAGCGATTACGAGACCATGCATTATTTATCGCGTACGCTCCTGCTGAGGCTCCGAGAATAGCCGTAGCTGTGATGGTGGAAAATGGAGGGCATGGCGGGAGTGCGGCAGCACCGATTGCTCGAAAAGTTTTCGACACCTACTTGATACCTGAACCATCCAATGGTGGTGCTACACAATGATGTTCGCGTCTATTCGAGCGTTCGTTCTCAAGAAAGTAACCGTGTCGTTGTTAGTGGCAGTCGTTGCGATATTGTGTATTAGCCTTTTAGTGCTCTTCAGTGCTTCACAAGGTAGTTGGGATAAGCTCTATTCACATTTAGTAAATATCTCCATTGCTATATTTTTGATGTGGTGTATCGCAAATCTTCCCTTTCAGTATTTGCACCGGATTGCGTTTTCGTTATATGTCGTAGGGGTATTACTGTTAGTTTTAACAATGTTAATTGGTGATACATCAAAGGGAGCTCAACGCTGGCTTGATTTTGGATTTATTCGGTTACAGCCATCAGAATTGATGAAAATAGCAGTACCGCTTACGCTAGCATGGTATTTCGATCGTTATGAAAAGGTCTTAAGCCTTAGTAACTTTATCGTCGCGACGATCTTGCTGTTAATCCCTGTAGCTTTAATTTTAGACCAGCCAGACTTAGGTACCGCCATACTTGTCGCAGCATCTGGGTTTTTCATCATATTTTTTGCTGGACTATCTATGAGAGTTCTTGTATCTCTCATTATTCTGAGTCTTCTCGCCTTGCCGTTTGCTTGGGAGTTTTTACATGAGTATCAGCAACAAAGAGTGTTAACTTTATTAAATCCTTACGCAGATCCGCTGGGAAGTGGATACCATACAATTCAATCTGCGATAGCGCTCGGATCGGGCGGTTTTTTTGGTAAGGGATGGATGAATGGTACGCAATCACAACTGAATTTTTTACCTGAGGGATCCACAGATTTTATTTTTGCAGTGTTGGGAGAAGAATTTGGATTAATCGGAATATTTGTCTTAGCCACTTTATATGGTTTTATTATTTATAAAGGTCTACATATAGCATCGCTCGCCTCGACACTATTCGCTAGATTGGTTGCGATTTCGGTAACACTCACACTTTTTATTTATGCATTTGTCAATATTGGTATGGTGACAGGAATCTTGCCGGTCGTTGGTGTTCCGTTACCACTCGTATCATATGGTGGGACCTCCGCAGTCACGCTGCTTTTGGGACTTGGTATCTTGATGAATATTGATAAAAACCGACGGCTTGTCCAGACGTAATTGATCGTAAACATCGAGAAATAAATTTAGCTTTTTGGAGAAAAAATGAGAACGTTAATATGTGGATCTGTTGCTTTTGATTCCATCATGGTTTTTGCCGATCGATTTAAGAACCATATTCTTCCCGATCAAATCCACATCCTAAACGTTGCGTTTTTGGTTCCTGAGATGAGGAAGGAATTTGGTGGCTGTGCTGGAAATATTGCCTATAGTCTGAAGTTGCTTGGAGGCGATCCGGTGGTTATGGCGACAGTTGGGCAGGATCACAAGCCCTATACCGAGAGGATGGCGGCGCTTGGTCTCGATACGAGTCACGTTCGAGTGATCAATGATGCGTACACTGCTCAGGCGTTCATCACCACGGATCTTGATGATAATCAAATCACAGCGTTTCACCCGGGTGCGATGAGTTTCTCTGATGAGAATAGCGTCCTGGACGCGAAGGGCATTAGCCTTGGTATTGTCTCGCCGGATGGTAAGAGCGGCATGATCAAACATGCGAATGAATTCCATCGAGAGTGGTGTACCGTTTATTTTTGATCCAGGCCAAGGTCTCCCAATGTTTGATCAAGCTGAGCTTGTCCACTTCATCGGGTTGTCAGATTTTTTAACCGTGAACGATTACGAAGCGAAATTGTTACAAGAGAAGGTTGGAAAATCGATCGACGAAATTGCAAAACAAGTGAAAGCCCTGATCGTGACAAAAGGGGGTGAGGGTTCGGTGATTTTTACGGGAGGCGAGGAGATCAATATTCCGGCCGTATCGGCAGCGGAAATATTAGACCCTACTGGCTGCGGTGACTCTTATCGATCGGGTTTATTGTATGGAATTCAACACGAATGGGACTGGAAATTAACAGGCCAACTCGCTTCGTTAGTGGGCGCGATAAAAATCGCAAGTCGAGGACCTCAGAATCATCTTTTCGATAAAGTCGAAATCGAATCGAAATTTAAAGACGAATTTGGTACGACTATTAAATTGAATTAAAAACATCCTAGCCACAGTAGTCGACCTGGAATATTTCGTTGTCCTCGAGCCGGATTGCTGTGAGCTTGCCTCCCCAAACGCAGCCGGAGTCAAGTGCAACGACCGATTCGCCCATGTAAATCCCGAGCGCCGACCAATGGCCAAAAAATACTTTAAATTTTTTGTCTCTCGAGCTGGCCGCTTTAAACCAAGGGACTAAGTTATCAGCGAGGTCTTTAGGTTTGCCCTTAAATTTGAAATCTAACTCGCCATTTTTTTGACAGACGCGCATACGGGTAAATGCGTTCACGATAATACGTAATCTTTCCCACCCTTGTAGCTCCTCGTTCCACTTGGTGGGTTTGCTGCCGTACATATTTTCGAGGAAAAGCCGATAGTCGGGACCGCTCAAATGTTCCTCAACTTCTTTTGCGCGTGTTTGAGCCTCAAGGATGCTCCAATTGGGGAGAATGCCAGCATGAACCATAACGTGGTTATCCTCGACATACATGAGCGGCTGTGCTCTTAACCAACTCACCAAAGCTTCTCGATCAGGAGCTTCCAGAATTTCATTGAGGGTATCGTCATCACGAATTTTTCCGAACCCCGCATCCAATGAGATCAAATGCAGGTCGTGATTCCCAAGAACCAATTTGACCAAGTCTTTCATCGAGAATATTTTCCTCAAGGTTTCAAGAGACTTGGGCCCACGGTTGACGACATCTCCCACGAGCCAAAGTTGGTCTTTCTCTGGAGCAAAGTCAATCACAGAAAGAAGTTTTTCTAGGCTGTCGTGGCAGCCCTGAATATCCCCAATCGCATAGCGCGCCATTGTTAGCCCCCTACTAAAAAAAGGCGCTCACGAGGAGCGCCGCGTTTTTAATTATGTCGATCAACTACTGAACTTTTGACAAAATATAATCCACTGATGCTTTGATGTCATCATCTGTCGCGCCCGCAGCACCCCTCTTGCGGGCATGAGATTTTTTCCGTTGATCACGCTTTTGTATAACGTCTCTTTACCTTGCTTCAGTCGTTCTCCCCAGGCAGCCTTGTCGCCGAATTTGGGGGCGCCGCCGATTCCGGCATTGTGACAAGTCTGACAAACCTTGTTGTATAAACTTTCTCCAGGATTAGCATTCACCACTGCGACGCTTGCCGTAGCGCCACCACCTGCTTTCTTTGGCGCTTCGCTTCCCGGCTTCAACCGCTTTGCAACTGCTTCGTCGCTCATCGCCGGACTGTCAGGATCGACGTGTATGCCACCCGTTATGACGTTGATTGTCAGAAGTATTAGGGCGATAGGAACGATAAACGAAAGCACCACTACGGTGACGAGTTGTTTTGGTGTTTTGATCAAGTTACGGCCTCCAGATACAAAAACTTTAGTGAGGCAGAATTATAAGTTAAAACGTTTTCGAATACTGACGTACTGAGGTTTAGCAGTGGATATAGAGACATTGAGTTTGTGGGGCTTGTTTGTGAGTAGTGTCACCTCAGCAACGATTCTTCCTGGCTCATCCGAAGCGGTTTTTGCTGCCATCGTTTTAGGGGGCAGTGTTAGCGCATCGTATTTGCTCGTTATTGCTACGGTCGGGAATACGTTAGGTGGGATTTCTTCACTTTTGCTGGCACGGATGATTCCGGAGCGCAAATTACCAACTAAGTTTAGTAAACAATTTTTAATGAAATGGGGCTATTGGGCGCTTTTATTGTCGTGGGTCCCAATTATCGGTGATGCGCTCTGTCTTGCGGCAGGGTGGTTTCGAATGAATGTGCTGGTGTGCTCTGTGGCAATCTTCGTAGGTAAATTTTTTCGATACCTGTGTTTGCTGCTTTTACTAACGTGAGCCGGCACGCGAGTCTTCGGTACGATAAACTTAGCCTTGTGGTAACTTTTTTACTTAAATCGGATACAGATGGAACCCTCCCCAGGCTTTTTGGCAGCCCCGTTACGACTTCGAGAAATTCCTTATAACTACACCTCATTCTCTGATAGAGAGATCGTCATTCGCCTACTGGGTGAGGAGGCGTGGAAAACGATCGTCGATTTGCGTGATCAGCGGATCACGGGACGCTCGGCGAGGATGTTGTATGAGATTCTTGGGGACATTTGGGTAATTGATCGCAATCCGTATCTCCAAGACGATTTGATTAACAACAAAAATCGACGTGGGTTACTCATCAGTGCGCTCTGGCACCGCCTCAGCGAGGTAAAAAAAGGGCGATTAGTAAAGACGCGCGAGTTATCGACTTAATTGTAAGTGTCTCGGAAGCAATCGAACGGTTTGCTAATCAGTTCGAAGAAATCATTTCGCTTCGAAAAAAAGCCATTCGAGCTTTCAAGAGAGTGACTCGAAAAGATAATGTTGCATTCGATGGCTTGGCTCGTGTGTCTCACGCGACCGATGCGACGGATTGGCGAGTCGAGTATCCATTTGTGGTGTTGCATCCAGATAGCGCGGAGGAGGTGAGTGAGCTTGTTCACGCGTGTGTTCAACTTGGGCTCACGATTATTCCTCGTGGTGGTGGTACCGGTTACACGGGAGGGGCAATACCGCTCACCCCCTTTTCTGCAATTATCAATACAGAAAAATTAGATCGTCTTAGTGAGGTTGAGAAAATCCGGTTACCTCAGGTTGATGTAGAAGTCTCTACGATTAACTGTGGCGCTGGCGTTGTCACCCGCCGCGTTATGGAGGCCGCAGATGATAAAGGTTTAGTTTTCGCAGTAGACCCCACATCCGCAGACGCGTCCTGTATCGGTGGAAACGTTGCAATGAACGCGGGAGGTAAGAAAGCAGTTTTGTGGGGGACCGCGATTGACAACCTTGCTTCTTGGACGATGGTGATGCCCGATGGCAACCAACTTTTGGTTGAGCGAATTGGTCACAATTTAGGAAAGATCCATGATGTAGAGATGGCGCGTTTTCGGCTCACGTATTGCTCGCCAAAAAATCAGCTGCTCCGAACGGAAAATATTGAAATTCCGGGTTCGGCCTTTCGAAAGGTTGGTCTCGGGAAGGATGTCACCGATAAGTTTTTGGGAGGGCTTCCTGGAATCCAGAAAGAAGGTTGCGACGGGATTATCACGTCCGCCCGGTTTATTTTGCATCGTATGCCAAGTTTTACGCGAACGGTGTGCCTGGAGTTTTACGGGACAGTCGCGGAAGCAGTGCCATCAATCGTTGAGATTAAAACGGCGCTTGATCAAAACCCCGAGGTACAGCTCGCGGGTCTTGAGCATTTAGATGAGCGATATGTGAGGGCGGTCGGCTATACACCTAAAGCCAAACGTCACGGTAAACCAAAAATGGTGCTTCTCGCAGATATCGTAAGTGATGATGAAGCAGCGGCGGGAGCAGCGGCATCTCGTGTCGTGATGATGGCAAATGCACGTCATGGCGAAGGATTTGTAGCGGTGAGCGCTGAAGCGCGGCGTCAGTTCTGGTTGGACCGTGCGCGGACAGCCGCAATTGCTAAGCACACGAACGCATTCAAGATTAATGAGGACGTGGTAATTCCACTAGACCAACTCGCGGCCTACTCTGATGGCATCGAAAAAATTAATATTCGTTTGTCAATTGAAAACAAACTCTCAATACTTGCTGCGATAAAGCAATACATTTCCCTTGAATTGCCGCTCAAGCGAACGATCGAGGAGGAGATTGGTAAAGATTTATTTATCAGTCGCTGCCTTGAAGCGAACGCGCTCATTGATCGGGTGGTCGATAAATGGAGTTGGTTGTTGCAATCCCTTGATCATTCTGTCGAGGAACACATGAAGATTTATCCTGAGGATGCCGTCCTGCTACCTGAAGGTTGCCCGCAGGATGCTTCTGTGTTTAGTCTTATTCAAAGTTACGCGTTACGTGTTTCTTGGAAATCGGCAGTAAGAGAAGAGCTGATCGCACTCTTTGAAGGCCGGGCGTTTGAGGAAGTTCGGTCAGCAATCGACAGTATCCATAAAAAAGTTTTAAAAAGTCGTGTTTTCATCGCGCTTCATATGCATGCGGGCGATGGAAACGTTCACACGAATATCCCCGTGAACTCTGATGATTATCAAATGCTACAGCGAGCGAATCAGGCCGTTGATGAGGTGATGGTACTCGCACGCTCTCTAGGTGGCGTGATCTCGGGAGAGCATGGAATCGGAATTACTAAGCTTGATTTTCTGGAGGATCAAGAGCTTGAGCAGTTTTGGCAATATAAAAATAAAGTCGATCCTGACGGGCGTTTTAACAAAGGGAAGTTACAGCCGGGTGCAAATTTAACGCGAGCATACACTCCCAGTTTTGGGTTGCTTGGCTTAGAGAGTCTGATTCTTGAAGAAAGTGACATCGGAGGGATAGCTGATTCTATTAAAGACTGCCTGCGTTGTGGGAAATGTAAGCCTGTTTGTGCAACCCATGTGCCTCGCGCAAATCTTCTATACAGCCCTCGCAATAAGATCTTGGCGACATCGCTTCTGATCGAAGCATTTTTGTATGAGGAGCAGACGCGTCGAGGTATAGCTTTAGAACACTTTGAAGAATTTGATGACGTCGCGGAGCATTGCACCGTATGTCATAAATGTTTGAACCCCTGCCCTGTGAACATCGACTTCGGTGACGTGTCCATGGCCATGAGGAGCTTTCTACGAAAGCAGGGAAAGAAAAAATCAAATATCAAAACAAGCATGGCAATGCTGTTTCTAAATCTCACAGACCCACGCACCATAAAACTCGTACGGGGCGCTTTTATATCTGTGGGCTATCGTGTCCAGCGGTTCGCTAATCGGCTGGTACGGGCGGTAGGGCTAGCTCAAGCGCAAACGAGACGCCCCCCGCGACCGTAGGAAAGACTCCCGTCAGAGCGCAGGTCATCCATTTTGTCAATAAACCCATGCCGGGGAATCTTCCAAAAAAAACCTCCAGAGGTCTTCTCGATATTGAAGATGCTCGTATCGTTCCGGTCATTCGTGACGCGCAAAAAACGAATGATGAGTCTGACGCGGTTTTTTATTTTCCAGGTTGCGGTAGCGAACGACTCTTCTCGCAAGTGGGCTTGGCGACTCAAGCGATGTTGTATCACGTGGGCGTGAAAACAGTATTGCCACCAGGTTATCTGTGTTGCGGGTATCCGCAACGGGCTGCTGGCATGGAGGCAAAGGGCCAGGCAATGATTACGGATAATCGTGTTTTATTGCACCGTCTTGCTAACACGCTCAATTATCTTGATATTAAAACGGTTGTGGTGTCGTGCGGCACTTGCATGGACCAGTTGCAGCACTATGAATTCGATAAGATATTTCCTGGAAGTCGAATTCTTGATATCCATGAATATTTACTTGAAAAAGGAATTCGCACCGAAGGGGTCGAGGGGGTCCAATATATGTATCACGATCCTTGTCACACGCCGATGAAAACCTATCAGCCAACAAAGGTCGTTTCCGAATTAATGGGCCAGGATGTTCCGCTAAAAGAGCGTTGCTGTGGAGAATCCGGAACGCTTGCGATCACTCGTCCTGATATTTCTACGCAGGTACGTTTTAGAAAACAAGAGGAGCTCACCAAAGGAATAGAGAAACTGAATAAAGCGGGCAGTGGCGCTACTACCAAAATTCTTACTTCGTGCCCTTCGTGTTTACAAGGCCTATCACGCTTTAAGAATGATGTGGACCTAGATGCGGACTACATCGTTGTTGAAATTGCGAAGCAGGTTTTAGGGGAAGATTGGTTAAAAGCTTACGTTGACCAGGCGAACGCTGGCGGCATCGAGCGTGTATTGCTATGAGCGTCATCATAAATGGAACGTGAAAATTGTGAACTGTGTTCGAGCGTAGGTGGCGAGCTTATCGCTTCGAATGATTTGTTGCGCGTCGTTCGCGTTCATGATGAAAAGTATCCGGCGTTTTGTCGAGTCATATTGAATCGCCATGTAACGGAGATGACGCACCTCTCGAGTGACGAGCGCTACCAGTTGATGGATGCGGTATTCGTCGTAGAACGTACAATGCTCGACGTATTAAATCCGCGAAAGATTAACTTGGCATCTTTTGGGAACATGGTGTCGCATTTGCATTGGCATGTTATTCCCCGGTTTGAAGATGACCCTCATTTTCCAAATCCGATCTGGGGAGAGCAGTTAAGAGACTCGCAGCGATTGGTTCCTGCTGAGTTTTGGGGTTTACTCGAGAAAAATATATCCGCCCAACTCAATCGCTAGCGGGCTGGTTTCTTGCCGGCGTTTCGCGTGTTGGCGGAAATCGAAGTGAGAAAATACTTCCTTCGCCAAGCCTACTTTTAATTACCAAATCAGCAGCGTGCCGGTTTGCGATGTGTTTGACGATCGCCAGCCCTAATCCGGTTCCCCCCGTTTCGCGTGAGCGACTCTTATCGATACGATAGAAGCGTTCCGTCAATCGCTCGATGTGCTGTTGCTCAATACCAAGGCCGCTATCTTTGCAACTAAAGGTAGGGTGACTATCGACTGTGCTCCAAGTGATTTGTATGTTCCCACCATCCGGGGAGTAACGAATTGCATTGCTCACTAAATTGGCAAATGCGCTTCGGATCTCCTCCTCTCTTCCGATGAGGCAGAGGCTCGCATCGACTGAATATGTGAGTTGATGTTTGCCAGCGGAGAGCGCAATTGATTCGGATTCAAGACTTTTTAGTAACGCAGGAATATCGATGTAATCCTCTTTTAAAGAATCAGATGACGTTTCCAATTTCGAAAGTGTCAGAAGATCAGAAACTAACCGCGTCATTCGGCTGGATTGATCGGACATTAACTCGATCCCACGTGTGAGCGTTTCCGCGTCACGCATATCCTCATCTTCAAATGTTTCAAGGTAACCTTGAATCACAGTTAGCGGTGTTCGTAATTCGTGGGAAACATTCGCGATGAAATCGCGCCGCATGGTTTCCAGTCTCTCACCGAGGTAATGTCTCTTGCAAGCAAAAGTTTTTGTGCGCTACCGTAGGGAACAATTTGAATTGCGATAACGCGGCTAATGTTATTGCGCGATAAGCGAAGAATATACGGTTCATCGTGATCTCGGCTCACGAGATACTCTCTGAACTTCGGTTGTCGGAAGAGGTAGCTAATTTGTACCCCACGGTCTCGCTCGAGGGAGATTTCGAAGAATTCCTCAGCTTTGGGGTTACACCAGGTGCTCGCAGTCGATCGATCCAGAAAAATCACCCCATCAGGTAACGCTTGTGCGCCTTTTTGAAAGCGATCCAGCGCCTTCGTAAGAGTGATCTCCGAGGTGCGTTGTTGTTTCAGTAGTCGTACCAGTCGCGTGAAAAGATAATCCCATACCCCAGTCGCGGTGGGGATGTTGTCCACTGTGGGGTCTAGGAGCCAGGCTCTAAACTTCGAGAGGTAGACATAATGAAAAATTAACAACGTACTGAGGTAGAGAGCAAAGATAACCAGAGCAGCGACTCTGCCAAACAGGCCCCACACAATTAAGCCAACGATCGTTGGCGTAATTAATTCAGACAGCGCATTTTTCCAGTGTCCCAAGTTGACCCATCCTATCGGGGCAGAATGAATCCGAATGGTATCAAAAAGCCGATGCCCTTTTTAAGGCTTGGAGAAACGGTACCCTGCACCCCTGACGGTTTGGACATACGTGTCGTAGCCGCTTGGCTCGAGCGCTTGTCGGAGTCTACGGATGTGAACGTCGATGGTGCGGTCCTCTACGAAAACATGATCACCCCATACCTGATCTAAAAGTTGTGTTCTAGAGTGCACGCGTTCGCGATGTGTCATAAAAAGTGGAGTAATCGAAATTCGGTTGGTCCCATTTCGATAGTGACTCCATCACCGGAGACGCGATGGGTAGCGGGATCCACCACAAGGCCGTTTGTTTCAACGATGTCATCGGTGATTTCCGGCGCTCTTCTTCGAAGTACTGCTTTGATCCGTGCGTTTAATTCTTTAGGAGAGAAAGGTTTCGTGATGTAGTCATCTGCTCCGCTATCGAGACCCAGTAATTTGTCATCTTCATCGGAGCGCGCCGTGAGCATAATAATGGGTATGGACTGAGTCCTCGGGTTTCCCCTCAGCCGACGGGTGAGCTCTACACCACTCGCACCTGGTAACATCCAGTCAATGAGGGCAAGATCGGGAAGCGCATGGTCGATCAATTTGCTCGCCTCTTCAACAGATCCAGCGCGGATCGTCTCGTGGCCTCCTCTCTTGAGGGTCATTACAATAAGCTCTTGAATTGCGGGCTCATCTTCAACAACCAAAATCGTGCCTGACATTGTGATTCCTAATTTGGTCTGGTTAAACGACTTTGCATATATTATGACGGCTTTATTACATATTTGTTACGAGCTGGTCTATTGGAATAAGGTGTCTTTTTGGAAACTATTTGGGCACTGAAGTATCTGTTGGGCCTTTAGCGATAAATGAAAAGAGATTTGATGTGAAAACCTCAAAACCAAACCCTACAGAGATAACGCACCATAAGAAAAGCCGGATTCTAGAAGTCACTTATGATTCTGGCGACCAATTTAGGCTCCCCACAGAGTATCTTCGGGTCTATTCCCCCTCTGCTGAAGTGCGCGGCCATGGACCGGGTCAAGAGGTCTTGCAGGTTGGGAAGCAAGACGTGGAGATTGATGAAATAGAACCCATGGGCAATTACGCCGTAAAATTACGCTTTAGTGATGGGCACGACACCGGTATTTATTCTTGGGACTACTTGTATGAGCTCGGCAAAAACCAGGAGAAAAATTGGGCGGATTATTTGGATCGCCTGAGGAAAGCCGGAGAGTCTCGCGGAAAGCCAGTTACCTGGCGAGAGCTTAAGAAAACTTAATTGAGTATGGAAACAAAAAAAACCCATTTCGGTTTTCAGGAAATTCCTGAAAACGAAAAAGAAGATCGCGTCGGAGAAGTTTTTCGTTCCGTTGCTTCCCGTTATGACCTCATGAATGACGTGATGTCGGGGGGGTTGCACCGCCTCTGGAAGCGATATGCGATTCAATTAACTGGGGTACGCGAGGGATCTAGGGTGCTGGATGTCGCCGGTGGAACAGCGGATATCACCAAATTACTTCTAGATCGAGTTGGTGATACGGGCGAGGTTTGGCTCACCGATATCAACGCAAATATGTTAACCGTGGGCCGAGATCGACTACTGGACAGTGGGCGCATGACTCCTTTGTGTCAATGTAACGCTGAGGCACTACCGTTTACATCGAATTATTTTGACTGTGTCACCGTTGCTTTTGGGCTTCGTAACATGACCCATAAAGAAGCCGCGATAGCTGAGATGCAACGTGTGTTGCGTCCTGGGGGAAAACTATTAATCCTCGAGTTTTCAGAAGTGGCGAAGCCCTTAAAGCCGCTCTATGATCTCTACTCATTTAAAATTTTGCCTCTGATGGGAAAACTGATTGCGAAAGATGAAGAGAGCTACCGCTATCTTGCTGAGTCGATTCGAGTGCATCCAAACCAAGAAGCGCTAGCGGAAATGATGCGAGACGCTGGATTCGCGCATGTAGATTATTTCAACCTAGCCGGTGGTGTGGTGGCGGTGCACCGAGGAGCAAAGATCGAATGATCCCCATTACGATCGCGCTGAATTTTATTCGACATATCCTTGCTGATAATGAGGAGGCTCGCTCTCAACTAGCTAGCCACGCAGATGAGACCATTTGTATAGAAGCACCGCTAGGGCCAATTTATATCACCATTGATAAAGATGGCTATCCTGCCGAAACCATGGGCGCCGACAAATTCGCTCTGAAGATTCATCTTACGCCCGAAGTGGCGATCAATTGGCTTAAGGATCGCGAGTTGGGGTTTAAGGGAGTCAAAATTGAAGGTGATGCACATTTCGCTTCTGACCTCTCCCGAGTGCTTAATAAAATCAGTTGGGATTACGAAGAGGATCTCGCAAAAGTTTTTGGCGACGTACTTGCGCATCGCATGGGTAAGCTTTTGCGAGGTATCGCAAAATGGCTGAAGGATTCTCAGGAAACTATTCGTTCGAGTGTTGGCGAGTACCTCACCGAGGAGAGCAAGTTATTAGCGACTAAATTAAGAATCGAATTATTTTCACAGGATGTTGATGACCTAAATGACGCAGTCAGTCGTTTGGAGAAACGCGTTGCATTGATAGCTCAGAAGCTCAACGTGAAGTCCGATACAGGGACCTTAAGATAACGCCCATGTTGATTTTTCGTTTTCTCCATATTGCGCGTGTGGCGATCCAGTTCGGGTTAGATGAGTACGCGAGTTCCACGCGATCCTTACGGTTTGTTCGCTTTCTGATTCGTATCCTTTTCTTTGCAAGAAATCTAAACCGGCCGCGCGGGGAACGCCTGCGACTTGCGTTACAAACACTAGGACCGATTTTTGTTAAGTTTGGCCAGGTTCTATCGACTCGTCGAGATATGATTCCGCTGGATATCGCGGATGAACTTGCGCTGCTTCAAGATCGAGTAGAACCGTTTCCTGCAGATGAGGTGACCAGCATCCTTGAAGAGACGTATGGGGGAGAGCTAAGGACATATTCCAGTCTTTTGATATGAGTCCCGTCGCGAGTGCCTCTGTCGCGCAGGTTCATTTCGCGACGCTTGCAGATGGTCGAGATGTGGCTGTGAAGATTCTTCGGCCAAATATCTTTAAGACCATTGAAAAAGATATCGCGCTTTTGGATCTTGCAGCAACGTTTGCGGAGCGTACACTCGTCGATGGAAAACGTTTGAAACCACGTGAGGTGGTAAATGAATTCCGTAAGCATCTTCGTTATGAACTGGATTTGATGCGTGAGGCTGCCAGTGCTAGCCAGCTCAGAAGAAACTTTGAAGATTCTTCGCTGTTGCGTGTGCCAGAGGTGTATTGGGATTTTTGTGGCACCAAGGTCATGGTTATGGAGCGCATGGCAGGCATACCGATTAGCAAGATGGATCGATTGCGTGAAAATAATATTGATCTCGAAAAGTTGTCTGCTGCTGGAGTGGAAATCTTTTTTACACAAGTATTTCGAGATGGATTCTTTCACGCGGATATGCACCCAGGAAATATTCTCGTGGATCTCGATGGGCGTTACATCGCGCTCGACTTCGGGATTATGGGAACGCTTAATGAAGTCGATAAAAATTATCTTGCACAGAATTTCCTAGCCTTCTTCCGGCGAGATTATCACGGGGTTGCGCAAGCACACGTGGATGCGGGGTGGGTCCCTGCGGATACTCGTGTCGACGAGTTCGAAGCAACGATCCGCTCCATTTGCGAGCCGATTTTTGATAAACCGTTGAAAGAAATTTCCTTAGGAAAATTACTCCTTAACCCTTTCCATGCCGCTCGACAATTTAATGTGGAGATTCAACCGCAGCTGGTGTTACTACAAAAGACGCTGCTAAACATTGAAGGTATTGGGAGGGAGTTGGACCCGAATCTCGATCTTTGGAAGACCGCTAAACCGTTTCTTGAGCGTTGGATGAAAGAGCAAATCGGGCTTCGGGGATTTATTAAAAATCTGAAAAAAGAAGCTCCGCTTTGGGCGTCGACCCTACCCCGTCTGCCACGGCTGATCGAGGAGTTCCTTAGCCAAAAATCTGAAGCATCCGGGATAAGTAACGATCATTTAATAGAAAAAATTCACAAAGAAAACAAACAGTTAAGGTATGCCGTAGCGGGTCTGGCGCTGGCTGTTTTTTTGCTTATTCTGGGGCTCTCGATCTAGACCTCTTTCGTTGTTGCGGCCTAGCAACAATCTTTTCTAAGTAACGAAACTGTAACAAACAATCCCTAATATCCAATGTCATTGATTGGGGCGTTGGTGGTTTTCAGACCTCATTTGGTGATCAACATGAGCGCCCCAAAAGAATTAGTCAGATCTATATTAAGGAGAGGCAAGTGGCCATTATTAAATTGAGCAAACTAACGATAGCTAGTGTTTGTTTAGCGATCTTCGCTGGATTTAGCGCACCCGCATTTGCGGATACATCGAGCGTTATAGATAAGCTGTATGAGCTTGGCGTGCTTAACGACGAAGATTATGCAGAACTAAGCAAAGAGGCGAAGGAGGAGCGAAGAGAAGCTGCTGCCGAGGCTGCTAAAGACAACGACCCAAATAAAATTTCTTGTGGCTATAAAGACGGATATAAATGTAAATCTAAAGATGGACAGTTTGGGTTCCAGATAGCTGGTCGAATCCAACAAGATTACCGAGACTACGACTCAACCAGTACCGGTACAGACGCTATGGACATTCGTCGATTGTATTTTGGCATCAAGGGTCACGTTTATGGCGATTGGAAATATGAGTTAACAAAAAACTTCGATGACGATGCCGTTGAATATGCATTTATCGAGTACGCTGGAAACAAAAACGCTCATGTAAGAATCGGTTCGCAAAAATTCTCCTACAGCTTTGAGGAAATTACTAGCTCGAGATTTACTGACTTTGTAGAGCGCTCACTCATAAATAAAATGGTTATTGGTAAAGACCGCGGTGTTTCAGTTTTTGGTGAGCCTATAAAAAATCACTTCGCTTACGCGGTCGGATATTTTAATGGAAACGCAAAAGATGACGATGACAACAATGGCAAGGGTAAGGTAGTAAGGCTTGCCTACAATATGACCGGAGACGCGGGTAAAAAAACTGGAAAGGTGGTTCACTTCGATATCGCTCGCGCTATCGTCAATAATCCAGCTGGAAACGCGAAAGATGTATCAAACGAAATGAAAAATTCCACTAAGGGATGGGATACCACTCAACCAACGGTTGATTCTAAGGATACTTTCACTAACGTTGGCATGTCTGCAATGTGGGACAACATCAAGCTCCAGGCAGAAAGAAATGAATACAACATTGAATATAGTTCAACCAATGGTGCGATTACCACAGATTACATTGCTTTGAATTACCTAATAACTGGTGAGCGATACGCAGATAACTATAGCCTTGGAGGCATGAAGGCGATCAAGCCTAATTCTCCGTTTGGCAACGGCGGTATAGGGGCATGGGAAATCGGTGTTAGAAAATCTACCTTTGACGTAGATGCTGCGCTCGGAGGTAGTGGTACCCGAAGCGGTGGTTCATCAACGACCTATGGCATCAAGTGGATTCCTAACCATAAAGTTCGGTTCATTTTAAATGCTATTAGTACTGATTACGGCACAACTCAAGAAGATGCTTATATCTTGCGAACACAGTTGGACTTCTAAGACTGTAATTTTCCTTTTAAGTTGATTTGACTGCCAGCAGAAAAAGCTGGCAGTTTTTTTTGATAAGAAAAAAAGCTATCGGTTTTTTAACTAATGATAGGTTGTATAGTTTAATTTCCGAGCATTGCACTGAAATCACTGACCGACAGCCCTCAATCTCTAAAAGAATTCGGAACAGATTATGTATAACATTCTTTTCTTGTGCACTCATAATTCTGCTCGTTCGGTCCTGGGGGAAGTCGTAGCCTTGAGTCAATCAAAGGGTATGTTTAAGGGGTTCTCGGCTGGCTCGGATCCGAGTGGGAAAATAAATCCTTTTGCATTAGAAATTGCAGATGAACTTGGAGTTAGTCGAGAAAACCTGTATTCGAAAAGTTGGGATGAGTTTGCAAAAGTTGGTTCACCCCAGATGGATTTCATCATTACTGTTTGTGATAATGCGGCCAACGAGGTTTGCCCGATCTGGCCGGGTAATCGGACGAGCGCGCATTGGGGGTTCGAAGACCCTTCACAAGTAACAGGGGACGAAAATGCCAAACGAGCTGCGTTCCGTCTGGTAGCGACTGAATTAACGCGTCGAATACAAGTATTGTGCTCAATGCCTCTAGCGACTATGTCATCGGGCGATATCGAAAATCATTTACGGTTATTGGGGAAATCATGAAAGAAGTCAGCGCAAACCTTTCATTCCTAGATCGGTATCTAACCGTTTGGATCTTCTCGGCGATGATCCTCGGTATTGCACTAGGATATGTTTTCCCTCAAATTGAATTGTTTATCGATTCCTTTCAAGTCGGAACTACCAACATTCCGATTGCGATTGGATTAATTCTTATGATGTATCCCCCATTTGCGAAGGTGCGGTATGAGGAATTACCGAAAGTGATCCGAGACCGCAAGATATTTGGGATGGCATTTTTGCTAAATTGGATTGTGGCGCCGACTTTGATGTTTTTTCTGGCCGTAACGTTCGTCCCAGATCAACCTGAGTATTTTATTGGTCTGATCTTAATTGGAATTGCTCCGTGTATTGCAATGGTGATTGTTTGGAACGATTTGGCGGGAGGGTCGGCCGAATACGCGGCAGCGCTTGTTGCGTTTAATGCGTTCTTTCAAGTTCTATTTTTTAGTGTCTGGGCGTACTTCTTTCTGACGGTAATGCCGCCATATTTTGGGATAGAAGCTACGCAGCTGTCGATCAGTATTCAAGAAATCTCAAAAACGGTATTTGTTTATCTTGGTATTCCATTCATCGCAGGGGTAGGCACGCGTTTTATTTTTCTGAGATTCGTAAGTCCAGATTGGTATGAGGAAAACATTGTTCCGCGCATTGGGAAGCTCACACTCATTGCTTTACTATTTACGATCGTAGTGATGTTTAGTCTGAAGGGCGGATTAATTGTATCTATCCCAATGGACGTTATAACAATCGCAATACCCTTGATAATATTTTTTGCAGGAATGTTCTTAGTCACTTTTCTACTTACTAAAAAAGCAGCTATTGACTATCGACGTTGTTGCACGCTCTCTTTTACCGCTGCGAGTAATAATTTTGAACTTGCAATTGCTGTTGCAATTGGGGCGTTTGGAATTAATTCTGGTGCAGCGTTTGCCGCTGTGATTGGACCGCTTGTCGAGGTCCCTATAATGATTGCCTTGGTATCTCTGGCGCTATATTTTAGATCTCGGTATTTTGAGCAAGTGAGATAAACCTTTACTTGGGCACTTAGATGCCAAGATATTTTTATCCATAGCGTTTCTCCATCTCTACTAAAAGCTTGCTAATGTCGTCTTCAGCCAAAGCGTTCACCCCCGCTGAAGCTTCTCTACCGCCGCCAGTTGTAAAAAGCCGAGCAACTTCATGAACTCCAAAAGGCTCATTTATTGGCGCGCGTAAACTCGCCACGTACCTTCCTCCAGTCTTGGACAGTAGTACGTGTGCATGATCTGGATGTGACTGACTTAAGGTGTTTGCATACGTGCCCAAAACCCTTCTGCTCCAAGCACCATCGGGAAGGAGAACAGTTCGAACCCTCTTTGACGTGTTCTCAATCGTTAGAGATTCGGCGCGGGTGAGATCGTCTTTCATTTGATGTTTTATCCTAGGAAAAGTATCAAATTCTTGAAGAAACTGTAAGGGGGTCTTTGCAGCTTCTAGTTCCGAAAGCAGATCTGCTGGTTTCACAGTAAGGTCGTCCAATGTATTTCCATATGCGTTGTAATTTATACATTGCCCCAACTCTTGGTATGAGTCTCGGGTTGAGGTCGTTAGCCCTAAACTTTTAGCTAAAGTTTTTGCGGTAGCGATTAGGTTATCTCCAAAGGCAGCGACAACGGCCCAGTGTCGGAAAGTGCCCCCAAGCGCCTTGTCGATAATTACACTGCTACACACCTCGGGACTTGTATCGATATGGGGCGTTAAGTTGCTGTGTTCTGGGATGTTGCCGGCGAAATGATGGTCAAACCATTCGACTCGAGATCCAGCGTCGAGTAGTCGTTGTAATGGCTCTGTATTGGCGCTCATCGCTATATCGACGACCGTGATATTTCGAGCGGAGTCAACTTGCTCTAATAATTGAACATCACGTTTAACACCTGTGATCAGAGTCGATTTGCGTGGACTGTGGAGCCGCAATTGCAGGATCCCACAAATGCCATCCGCATCACCATTGAAGACGTCGTAATCCATCATGACTTCTTTGACCCAAGTAACTCCATAAATCTATGTTACTACAGCCCACCTTACGCTTGGATGCCATAAAAAGTAGCTGACGCCTGCCAGTCCGTTATAATTTGGGCGAGTAAATACGGGATCGATACGGATAATGAGTTTTTATAAACATCATGTTTTTTTCTGCTGCAATCAGCGCGACGATGGAAGGCCTTCCTGTAATGACCACGGCTCTCAGGCCGTTCGAGACTACGCAAAAGCGAAAATAAAAAACTTGGTTTATCTGGTCGAGGAAAGGTCCGAGTAAATCAAGCGGGCTGTCTAGATCGCTGCGAAGAAGGCCCAGTCCTCGTGGTTTATCCAGAGGAGACTTGGTATACGTTTGTCGATGAATCGGATATTGATGAAATTATCCAAAAGCACCTCATCGAAGGAGAGGTGGTTGAGAGGCTTAAGCTTTGAAGGGTGGTAAAGAAGATCGTTTCTGTATTGACGGGCCTTCTGGCAATCTTGAGTTGGTGGTTGCCGAGCCTCTAGAAAACCCAGTTGGCTTGGCAATTGTTGCTCACCCGCACCCACTGTATGGCGGAACACTCGATAACAAGGTGGTGCAAACCTTAGCAAAATCATTTCTGAGTTTAGGATATGTTGCAGTTCGCTTTAATTTTCGAGGAGTTGGAAAAAGCGATGGTGTCTACGACGAAGGCAAAGGCGAGCTTGATGACTTCTATGCGGTACAGAAATACGCCTCTGAACGTTATGCGCTACAGAAGTTAATTCTTGCAGGATTTTCATTCGGAACCTATGTGGTATCTGTGGCTGCTAAAACCATCTCGCCTGATAAATTAGTTTTAATCGCACCTGCGGTTGGAAAATTTGCGGTTGAGAATGTGCCAGACAATACTTTAGTGATTCATGGTGAAGAGGATGACGTGGTTCTTTTAACGGATGTTTATGATTGGGCGAGACCGCAACATTTGCCTGTGATCGTTTTTCCTGGAGCTGGCCATTTTTTCCATGGAGATCTGATTCGTCTGCAAAATGTTGTTCAAAAGCAGTGTACAGATTTAACCTAATGGAACAATAAACGGAGCGAAATACTAAATGCTTACCCTAAAAGCGCTTCATATCATTTTCATGGTGACCTGGTTTGCAGGCTTATTCTATTTGCCTCGTTTATTTGTATATCACGCAATGTCTAACGATGCGCCTAGTCTTGAGCGCTTCAAAGTCATGGAACGAAAACTCTACTTTGGAATTATGACGCCAGGAGGGCTCCTTACTCTCATCACAGGTGTTTGGTTATGGCAAGGATACGGTTTCTCTGGAGGCTGGATTCACCTCAAGGTAGCACTTGTTGCGGTCTTGGTGGTGTATCACTTGTGGTGTGGGCGAATCGTTAAAGAGTTTAAAGAAGATAAGAATGCGCGTTCCCATGTTTGGTTTCGGTGGTTCAATGAGTTCCCGGTTCTCATATTAGTTGGCGTTGTTTTCTTGGTGGTGTTAAAACCCTTCTAAATCTCATCAACAAAGCATCATGGAAATATCAAATTCCAATCTGCAAGGCTTTGAATCGATACCTTCGCGTTTAATCGATTGCCAAAAGCGGCTCGAAAATAATTTAGCGATTCATGGAAGGGATAAGGAATCAGCTCAGCTCATAGCAGTGAGTAAAACATTTCCGGCCGCCGCGATTGAACGGGCATATCAAGTCGGTCAGCAGGCTTTTGGGGAGAACTACGTACAAGAGGCGGTTGAAAAGATCTTGAGCTTGAACGCTTTGAATATCCAATGGCATTTTATTGGTCCTATCCAGAGTAATGAAACCACACTTATTGCCGAACATTTCGATTGGGTTCATTCGATTTCTCGATTAAAGATTGCACAACGCTTATCGGATGCGAGGGATGCTGATCGAGCGCCCCTACAGGTTTGTTTGCAAGTGAATGTATCGGGAGAGTTATCAAAGGAAGGTTGTAATCCGTCTGAAGTTAAAGCACTCGCTGAGCAAATTATCAAACTTCCAAATTTAAAACTAAGAGGTTTGATGACAATCCCAGAGGCAACGACTGACTCCGAAAAAACCAAAGCGAGTTTCGCAAAGCTGCGATCACTGCGCGATGATTTAAGAGCTGCGGGTATTCCCGTAGATACACTCTCAATGGGCATGTCCGATGATATGGATATAGCAATAGCGGAGGGCTCCACAATGGTTAGGATTGGTCGTGGGATTTTTGGAGAACGAACTAGACGTTAATCGGTAGAATGCTAGGAAGACTAAATAATAATAAATGGATGACCCCATGAAAATCGTTTTTCTCGGCGGCGGAAATATGGCCACTGCGCTCATCAGTGGACTGCTAAGCAAGGGAATTGCTGCAGATAATATTTTAAGTGTTGATATTTCTGAAGAAGCGCGCTCGAAGCTTGATGCGATTGGGGTTCGAACTGCTGCAGCGTACGAGGACAGCGGTTTTAATCCTAACGTTGTGGTATTTGCAGTTAAGCCTCAGAATTTGAAAATCGTTGTAGATTCTTGCGCAGCACTGCTGCCAAAGTCATTGATCATAACGATTGTTGCGGGTATCCAAACCAGCACGATTGCCGATTGGCTAGAAGGCCATCAACGGATCGTCCGCGTTATGCCCAACACACCAGCGCTTATTAAAGCGGGGATCTCTGGGCTATTCGCGCCTCAAACTCTTGATAGTCGTGATCGCGATATGGCTGAGGAGATTATTTCCGCAGTAGGAAAGTGCGTGTGGTGCGATGAAGAATCAAAGATTGATGCGGTAACAGCACTTTCCGGTAGTGGGCCCGCGTACGTATTTTATTTTATAGAGGCTTTGGAAAAAGCTGCTCTAGAGTTTGGATTTAACGCAGAAGCATCTCGTGCATTTGCGATTGAGACCTTTTTGGGATCTTCGCGCCTTGCTGCGCGATCGGACGATCCGCCATCGGTCTTACGTGAAAAAGTTACATCCAAAGGGGGCACTACGGCAGCGGCGCTTGCTTCCTTTGCATCGGACCAATTGTCTGACTTATTTATCAAAGGTGTGAAAGCTTCTGAGGCGCGAGCGCGGGAGCTAGGAGCAGAGTTCGGGGAGAAGCTCAAATGACCAACGCGTTAGTGTTTATCCTAAAACTGCACTGAGTCTTTATTCTCTAGCGTTCTTGTTGCGTTTTTATTTGCAAGTAACACGCGCGACCGCAAGTAATCCGCTTAGTAACTTTGTACAGTCGCTCACCAATTTTTTCGTGCTGCCTGCCCGAAAATTTATCCCCGGATTTCGTGGGTATGATCTCTCGGGCCTCGTGCTGTGTTGGATTTCTGAGGTGCTTCTTGTGGGTCTAGTGCTGAGTGTGAGCACGATCGATTTGGAGATAATTACCGGTAACATTTTTATTGGTGTTATGTGTTTAGCGCTGATAAACGTATTGAAGATGTTGATCTATATCGTGCTGGTATCGACCTTTGCGCTAGCGGTTCTTTCATGGATCAACCCATTTAGCCCGGTGATGTCACTGTTGCATGGAATGACAGCGCCATTCATGAACGTTTTTAGAAAGAGAATTCCACGCCAATTGGAGGAATCGATCTATCGGCACTTTTTGTTTTGGTGGCTTGCCAAGTGCTACTTATGTGGCCGATCGAGTCAATGTATCGCTTAGTCGCGCTTTTGATGCGAGGTTAAGTTTTTTAATTTCGCCCCAAGACAATATCGTAATTTTCCTGGGCGTAGGTGGAATCAGGTTGTAACGAAACGGGTTTACCGAGAAATTCCTCTACCATCGCGATACTTTGTGAGTTCTCTTCCAGGAAATAATCGATAACATTTTTCGACGCAATCACACGCAAGTGATCAGGCGAGTATTGTCGAGATTCTCGAACTAGCTCCCGGAGAATTTGATAACAAATCGTATGTACGGTCTTTATTTCTCCGCGTCCCGAGCATGTGGGGCAGGGCTCACAAAGGATGTGAGCCAACGATTCGCGTGTTCGTTTTCGAGTCATCTCAACAAGACCCAGATCGGTAAATCCGTTGATTGTGATGCGAGTTCGATCGAGCGAAATCGCGCTATTGAGTTCATTCAGTATGGATTCTCGATGTCCGTCACTCTCCATATCGATGAAGTCAATGAGAATAATTCCGCCTAAATTTCGTAATCGTAGCTGACGCGCGATTGCTTGCGCAGCTTCAAGGTTATTTTTAAAAATGGTTTCTTCAAAATTCTTATCACCAACAAATCCGCCAGTATTTACATCGATCGTGGTGAGTGCTTCGGTCTGATCAATAACAAGATATCCGCCGGATTTCAGTGATACTTTGCGGCTTAGGGCTTTTTCAATTTCATCTTCAACCCCATAAAGTTCAAACATGGGGCGCTCACTTGCATAGAGCTGGACGCGGTCAGCATACTCTGGGATAAAAAGTTTTGAGAATTCTTTCATTTTCTGAAAGGTCTCTCGTGAGTCAACGAGTATTTTTTCCGATTCGACAGTTACATAATCTCGAACGATACGCAAGCTCAGATCGAGATCCTGATAAAGTAAGACAGGGGCTTCTGCTTGAGTTGATTTTTCGTGGATGTCTCTCCAAATGCGTTTAAGGTAATCAATATCCGCTTTCAACTCTTCATCGGTTGCAGATTCTGCGAGCGTTCGAATAATGAACCCCTGATCATCCTCATTGCCGATTATTCCCTGCAGGCGTTCTCTCAACTTATCTCTATTGTCTTCTTCCGTTATTTTTTGAGAGATACCAATACGATTTTCATATGGCAGATGCACTAGTAGTCGTCCCGCAACACTAATTTGGGTCGAGAGCCGAGCGCCTTTGGTTCCGATCGGGTCTTTGATAACCTGGACTAAAACCTTTTGTCCTTCATGGAGAATTTTCTCAATGGGCGTTGTTTGCGCATCAGGGTCATTGCGCTGAATGACATCAGCAACATGTAAAAATGCAGCTTTATCAAGCCCGATTTCAACGAAGGCTGATTGCATACCAGGCAGGATTCGTTTCACGATCCCCTTATAAATATTTCCAACAATCCCTCGATTTGCTTCGCGCTCAATCAGAAGTTCTTGAACGATGCCACGTTGTATGATGGCAACGCGCTTCTCCTGCGGAGTAACATTGATCAATATTTCGTTGTTCATAGCAGATCGTAATCAAATCTTTTCAATAATTCCGCAGTTTCATATGTGGGCAATCCTACTACCCCAGTGTAGCTACCTTCAATCTTTTGGACAAAAAGTCCTGCTCGACCCTGGATCCCGTAGCTACCAGCTTTCCCGAATGGCTCTCCGGAGTCAACATATTTAACGATATCTGATTGGCTCAGAGAGGCTAATGTAACTTCAGTTGTTGAAAGCGCTTGTTCCTCTCGACTTTGATATTTTACTGTTACGCAAGTATGCACTTTATGTGAGCGGTTCTGTAAACCTTCTAGCATCTCTATCGCGTGGTCACGGCTCTCTGGCTTACCGAGAATTAAATCATCAAGAACAACAGTGGTGTCCGCCGAGAGCACCGGGCTGGGATCGAGGGACAGTGTTAATACTTGAGCCCAACCCGCTCGAGCCTTCAAAAGTGAGACACGTCTGACATAATCCACAGCAATTTCATTTGCGAGAGGAGTTTCATCAAAATCCGATGAGTCACCTGAGCCTTCTTCAAGGTCAAGAATTTTGTATTGAGCGCCCAGCTCATCCAGAATTTGCCTTCTTCGTGGACTTTGAGAGGCCAGGTAAAAAAACGTAGACATATTCGTAAGTTTATTCGCGATGGTACGGGTGATTAACGTTGATGCAGTGCGCGCGGTAGAGTTGTTCAACTATCAGGAGTCTTGCGAAAGCGTGCGGCAAGGTCATTGACGAGAGCGAGAGAATTTTTGATGCTTGTTGTTTGACTTCTGGATGTAGTCCATCTGCGCCGCCAATACAAATATCAATGTTGTCTCCTGAGCTCATCCAGTCATCCAACATCCCCGCTAGCTCTTTCGTTGTGACAGATTTTCCTTTTTCATCGAGAGCGATTAACGTAGAGTTTTTGTGTGTGGTGGTGAGCAAACGGTCTTTCTCGATTGCTTGAGCGGCTTCATCTTTAGCAGTTTGTTTCGAGCGAACCCCAGGCTTTATGTCGACGATCTCTACGGAAATACCTTTAGAAAATCTTTTAAGATAATCTTCGCAGGCTTGGGTAACCCAGCTTGTAGGCTTATGTCCAACGGCGAGAATACGAACTCTCATAATTGATCTATCGCCGCGAGTTTCGCTGAATCCTTAGGTTAGGAATTTACTGCCAACTCAGCATCCGGTTGACTGAATTTTGAGGCGGTGTTTTCCATCCAAAGGTCTTCGATATTGTAGTACTCACGAATAGCGGGCTGCATCACGTGCACCACAATATCTCCAAGGTCAATAAGCACCCATTCGCCAGAGTCCTCTCCTTCTACTCCAACGATGCTTTGCCCTATCTTAGAAATTTCCTCTTTGAGGTGGTTTACGAGTGCTTTTGCTTGGCGTGTGGAATCGACGCTTGCAACGATAATCCGATCGAATAGTGAGTTGGCTTTATTAATATCGATAACAACGATATCTTGTGCTTTTATTCCTTCGAGTGCGTCGACAGTGATATGGCTGAGTTGTTCTGTCAGGGCTAATCTCCTTTATAAAGCTTATTTTTGCCAATATAGTCTAATACATCATCCGGCAGAAGATATTTTAGGCTTTTCCCAGATACGACCCTATCGCGTAACGCCGTACCCGACACTTCTAGAGACGTGAAGTTATAGCCAAAGATTTGCCCAAACATTTCTTTGTCCAACACATCGACGTCATCAGTTCTACGGGTTTGGTACTCTTCGAGAAGCTCAGTTGGTAGTTGACTCGCTAACTTGGACAGTGGATTTGTGGGCCTCGAGGCAACTACGATATGGGCGAGCGTGAACAAATCGCGCCATTGATGCCAGGTGGTAAGTTCAAGGAATGCATCGGTTCCTAGAATTAAAAGTATTGATGCCTCAGAAAACTGACCTCGAAGCTCTGCTAAGGTATCAACCATGAAACTTTTACCTGAACGGTCCAGTTCTCGCCGGTCGGCAACCAACCCCGGATGATTTTTGACCGCAAGTTTAGTCATTGCAAACCGATGCTCAGGGTTTGCGCCGGGGGTACCGCGGTGCGGAGGGTTCGCTGAGGGAATTAGGCGTATCTCGTCAAGGCTAAAATGTTCTTTGACTTCCTCGGCTAAGCGTAGATGCGCAAAGTGGATCGGATCGAAGGTGCCTCCCAGCACTCCGATCCGATGTTTTCGATTGCGCGTTTTTTCCGTCAATTCCGACTAGAGCAATACTCGACGAATATCGCTCATGACTTGATTCAGGTAAGTGATGAATCGTGCTCCTTCCGCTCCATCTATCACTCGGTGATCATAAGACAATGAAAGCGGCAACATTAATCGAGGTTCGAAATCTTTTCCGTTCCAAACCGGCTTCATTGTCGATCGAGAAACTCCAAGTATCGCGACTTCAGGCGCGTTTACGATCGGGGTAAATTGTCCTCCTCCGATTCCACCTAAACTTGAAATCGAGAAGGTGCCGCCAGACATATCCGCTGGCCCCAGTTTTCCATCGCGCGCTTTTGCGCTGACCTTACCTAATTCTTCAGCGATTTCCATGATTCCTTTTTTGTCGGCGTCGCGAATTACAGGGACAACTAGCCCGCCGGGGGTATCAACTGCGACTCCAATGTGGAAGTAGCGCTTGATAATTAAGGAATCTCCTTCTGGCGCGAGCGAGGAATTAAATTCTGGATGTCGCTTCAATGCTGCAACTACCGCTTTCATGATAAGAGCGAGTGGTGTGATCTTTAGTCCCGCTTTTTCAGCATCTTTAGAAAGCGATTTTCTAAATGCTTCTAACTCGGTGATATCGACTTCATCGTGCTGAGTAATGTGAGGGATCGTAATCCAGTTGCGATGAAGCGCGGGGCCTGAAATCTTTTTGATTCTCGATAGTGCTTGTTTCTCTGTAGGGCCAAATTTTTCAAAGTCGATAACAGGCCAAGCTGGAAGATTAAACCCTAAACCACTTCCACTGGCAGCAGCCGTCCCACCAGTTTGCATCACGGACTTCACGAAACTTTGCACATCTTCACGCAAGATTCTGCCTTTCGGCCCAGAACCCTTGACTGACCCTAAATCTACTCCGAGTTCTCTCGCAAATCGTCGAACCCCTGGACTCGCGTGTGCCGCAGAGAAATTCTCCTCATTAATCGGCTTGCTTACACTCGGCGCTGGCGCTGATGGAGCTTTTGGTACTGGCGGTGGAGTTGGGGATATTTTTTCTTCTACCGGCTTCGGTGGGGTTTTTTCTGCGGCAGGCTCTGCCGCCTTCTTCTCCGGTGCCGCGCTCGGCTCATCCCCTAGCGCTTCGATAGTAAGAATCGCCGTTCCCTCAGAAACGCTATCCCCCACTTTGATTTTCATTTCCTTAACAACGCCATCGAACGGTGCGGGAACTTCCATTGTTGCCTTATCAGACTCTAAGGTGATGAGGGATTCCTCTGCGCTCACCTTGTCGCCCGGCTTCACAAGCACCTCGATAACGGGGATATCTTTAAAGTCTCCAATATCGGGTACTAATACGTCTTTAAGATTTGCCATGAAAATTCCTTACTCAGTTACTTCATATTCGAATATAAAAATGTTTTAAACCGTTGTGGGCTCCGGTTTTTCCGGGTTAATACCGTATTTTTTCATTGCGTCGACAACTACAGTACGTGGAATTTCTCCGTTGTCTGCAAGCGCGGTAAGTGCTGCAACAGCCACGTAGTAACGGTTTACCTCGAAAAATTCTCTCAGCTTCTCACGTGTATCGGACCGTCCAAAACCGTCGGTGCCGAGTACAACAAAATGTTTTTTGATATAGGGTCGGATTTGGTCAGCAAAAATTCTCATGTAATCGGTTGAGGCAATTACAGGCCCTTCCGTTCCTGCTAAGCATGCTTCAACATGACTCTTACGAGGAGTTTCCTCTGGATGCAGCATGTTCCAGCGCTCAGTACTCATCCCATCACGGCGAAGTTCGTTGAAGCTCGTACAGCTCCACACATCAGCGATGACCCCAAAATCCTCATCTAGGAGTTTTTGAGCGGCGATAACTTCAAGTAATATCGTGCCACTACCGAGTAACTGGACCTTTGGTCCCTTCTTGGTTTTTAGTTTTGGTGATGGTAATTGATACATCCCCTTGATAATGTTTTCCTCACATCCTTTTGGCATTGCGGGGTGTGCATAGTTTTCATTCATTAGGGTGATGTAATAGAACACATCTTCTTGATCCGCATACATTCGACGCATACCGTCTTGAATAATCACAGCAAGCTCATAGGCAAATGTTGGGTCATAAGAAACACAGTTTGGAATCGTCGACGAGATTAAGTGACTATGTCCGTCTTCGTGTTGTAGTCCTTCCCCGTTAAGCGTAGTTCGCCCAGCCGTACCCCCTAGCAAGAACCCGCGTGCACGTTGGTCGCCCGCAGCCCACGCAAGATCTCCAACTCGCTGGAATCCAAACATCGAGTAGTAGATGTAAAAAGGAATCATCGAGGTGCCGTGCGTTGAGTAAGCGGTGGCAGCAGCAATCCAAGAGGACATTGCGCCAGCTTCGTTAATGCCTTCTTGCAAAATTTGACCGTGCTTATCCTCTTTATAGAACATCAGCTGATCTGCATCTTGCGGAGTATAAAGCTGCCCAACCGAGGACCAGATTCCTAACTGTCTGAACATGCCCTCCATCCCGAATGTTCTCGACTCATCTGGAACAATCGGAACGACGCGTTTACCGATATTTCGATCTTTGACAAGTGTCCCAAGAATTCTGACAAACGCCATGGTTGTCGAAATCTCTCGTTCTCCTGAGCCCTCGAGAATTGCGTTGAACGCTGACACTTGAGGAATTTCTAGGACATCTCCTTTTTGTCGACGCGAAGGAAGATAGCCACCGAGTGCATGTCTCCTTGCGGCCATGTATTGATGCTCGGCAGAGTCTTCTGGAAATTTTAAATATGGGATCTTATCTAAGTCCTCATCCGCAATCGGTAGTTTGAATCGATCGCGGAAGGCTTTTAAAGAAGTGGTGCCCATTTTTTTCTGTTGGTGCGTGATGTTTTGTGCTTCACCCGCAGAACCCATTCCGTAGCCCTTGATGGTTTTAGCCAAGATAACAGTTGGCTGACCTTTGTGAGCGACCGCAGCTGCGTAAGCAGCATAAATTTTATGGGGGTCGTGCCCTCCTCTGTTTAGCCTCCAGATATCATCGTCCGACATGTTCGATACCATGTCTTTAGTTTCTGGATATTTTCCAAAGAAGTGCTCTCTTACATACGCGCCATCTTTTGATTTGATGGTTTGATATTCACCATCAACCGTTTCTTCCATTACCTTCAGAAGTGTGCCGTTCACATCTTTTGCAATAAGTGGGTCCCAGTACGATCCCCATATAACTTTTATGACGTTCCATCCGGCTCCGCGGTAATCGGCTTCCAATTCCTGAATAATTTTTCCGTTTCCACGAACGGGGCCATCGAGCCTTTGAAGGTTACAGTTCACAACAAAAATTAAGTTGTCGAGTTTTTCTCGGGCGGCAACACCAATCGCCCCCATTGATTCTGGCTCGTCACTCTCTCCATCGCCCAGAAAACACCAAACTTTTCGACCATCTGTATCTGCGAGTCCTCTATCTTGGAGGTACTTCATAAATCGAGCCTGATAAATCGCCATGATTGGGCCAAGCCCCATCGATACTGTGGGAAATTGCCAAAAGTCAGGCATTAACCATGGATGCGGATAAGAGGAGAGGCCCTCTCCATCAACTTCTTGCCGGTATTTGTCCAGCTGTTTCTCTGTGAGTCGGCCTAGCATAAACGCGCGCGCATATACACCGGGCGCTGAGTGACCTTGCGAGAAAACCAAATCTCCACCATGCGATTCCGACGGAGTGTGCCAAAAATGGTTAAAGCCGACGTCATATAAAGTAGCTGCTGACGCAAAACTCGCGATGTGTCCGCCGACGTTTGTGTCTTTATTTGCTCTGAGTACCATCGCTGCAGCATTCCAACGAACATATGAGCGGATTCGATGTTCAAGCTCGTGATCTCCGGGAGATTTGATCTCATTGCCAATCGGGATGGTATTGACGTAAGCTGTATTCGCGCTGTACGGCAAATGAGCGCCGGAACGCCGCGCTTTTTCGACGAGCTGTTCTAAAAGGAAGTGAGCTCGCTCCGGACCTTCGTTTTTTATGACGCTATCAAGAGAGTCAAGCCATTCTTGCGTCTCTTGAGGATCGTCATCCGATAAAAATGACATCTAATTACCCCCGATTTTGTCGGCGCCGCCCCATGGTAATGGGAAATATATTTAGCGCATTACGAAATTATACAACCGTATACGACAAATTTGGTGGAATAAATAGCTATTTATCATCTAATTAGCATAACATTCATTCCATTAAGGAATATATCATTCATAATATTACTTTTGCTTCGGGATTCTGCCCATTAAGTAAAATTCCTGATTAGCCCGCATGCTGGTTAAATGAGCCATCCGATTGGAAAGAGCAAAGAAACTGGTAATGCCCCCAATATCCCAAATATCCTCATCACTAAAACCGGCTACGCGGAGTTTTTCTTGGTCCGCTTCTTCAATGAGCTCTGGAGTTCTAGCAAGCTTTACTGCAAAGGACAGCATGGCTTTTTGCCGATCGGATATGTCTGCTTTACGAAAATCGATCGCTATTTGATCGGCGATTACAGGATTTTTTTCGTAAATCCGTAAAATCGCGCCGTGAGCAACAACACAATAAAGACAATTGTTCGCGCCGCTGGTGGCAACCACAATCATCTCTTTTTCTGACTTACTTAAACCAGACTCCTTCAACATTAGTGCATCGTGATACGCGAAAAATGCGCGAAACTCATCAGGGCGATGAGCAAGTGCTAAAAATACATTTGGTATAAAACCCGCTTTTTCCTGTACCCCTAGCATCATTGCTTTGATGTCATCTGGGAGGTTATTCACCTCCGGCACAGGATAGGAACTAATAGGCTTTTCTGTCATGGTAGTCCTCTAAAATGGATTCAATGCGCGGATTTACAAAATAAATGTGAGTGGTCACTCACATTATAAACTTGTATTTCAGTCGAACTTCCTTAAATCATCAATGACTTTACCGTCATTGGGGAGAGATCCTGAAGACACGATTTTCACGGATCCCTTTAGTTTTGTGACCTCTCGAATACTTTCGACAATTTGTTATTGTAAACGCTCCGTCAGTGGAGCTCGACTCACAATGGAGCGTCATAAGGTCGTTGCTACTCTCGTCATGTTCAATGACGAGTCTTGCTTTAAGAACTTCTTTATGGCGCTTCACAATTTTTTCGATCTGCTCTGGGTGGACAAACATGCCCTTCACTTTCGCCGTTTGGTCCGCTCTGCCCATCCATCCTTTGAGCCTGCGGTTAGTTCGACCACATGCGCTCTGGCCTTCGATAATCATCGATAGATCTCCGGTGCCAAATCTGATCAACGGATAATCTTTCGAAAATGTAGTGACAACGACTTCACCGACTTGTCCGTCTGGAAGGGTTTCATCGGTGCCTGGACGAACAATCTCGACCAACACGTCTTCGTCAATGATTAGCCCTTGATCAGGAATACTCTCAAACGCAATGAGCCCTATATCTGCAGTCGCATAGGTTTGTCTCGTTTCAATTTTCCGGTCTGAGAAAAATTTACGAGTCGCAGGAAGAAGCGCTTCACCGGAAACCAGTGCCTTGGTGATCGATGAAACGTCAAGGTTTAGCTCGTCCGCTTTTTCTAAAATAATCTTCAGGAAAGAGGGCGTCCCCGCATAAACACTAGGTCTTAACTCAGAAATAGTCTGCGCTTGCATCTCGGTTTGTCCGATCCCAGCGGGGAAGACCGCACATCCGATCGTTTTAGCCGCTGAATCCACCATGAAGCCAGCCGGAGTGAAGTGGTACGAGAACGTGTTGTAAACAATTTCGCCTGGCCGTACTCCCGCGGCCCACATCGCTCGAGCGAGCCTCCAATAGTTTGGAGTTCCTGGCTCTGGATCGTAGATAGGACCTGGTGATAAGAATACGTGTTGAAGCTCTCCAGCGGGAACGGCAGTCATGCCGCCAAAAGGAAAATTATTCTTTTGAAGAGTTTTAAGTTCAGATTTTCGGGTAACCACAATTTTTTGCAGTTGACTAAGATCTCCAATACTTCCCACATCAATGTCTTTTAAATGTTCGCGATAGTAAGGGGTATTCGCTTTTGCGTGCGTCAGCTGGTCACGCAATCGGATTAAAAGGTCTTTGTTTCGATCCTGTGCGGACCGTGTTTCGTTTTCGTCAAAGAAAAGTTTACTGTCGGTCATGGTGATGCCAATCGATAGGTAGGATTTTTGCTAGTCGCTTAAGCGAGCCAGCGTTTTCTTCTGCGATAATGTTTCGCGTCTCTAAAACTTTTACGACCGGAGGTTGAAATACCTAAATAGAACTCTTTCACATCTTCGTTGCTGGCAAGGTCCTTCGCTGGGCCATCCATGACCACTCTGCCGTTCTCCAATATATATCCGTATTTAGCATGCCGAAGTGCGACGGTCGTATTCTGCTCAGCTAGGAGAAAGCTCACCTTCTCTTTTTGATTTAAGTCTTCAACGATTTCAAAAATTTCTTCAACAATCTGCGGAGCTAACCCCATCGATGGCTCATCAAGGAGGATCATCCGAGGCTTGGCCATGAGTGCCCGCCCGACTGCAGTCATTTGTTGCTCTCCCCCAGAGGTGAATCCAGCGAGACTTGAGCGTCGTTGCTTGAGTCGAGGGAAGTAGCTGTAAACTTTTTCAAGGCTTTCTGCAATTTCTGCACGAGAGACCGAGCGCGTGAATGCTCCGGTGAGAAGATTTTCTTCAACCGTTAAGTGAGCAAAGCAATGCCGACCTTCCATAACTTGCACGATTCCTTTTTTGACGACAATGGATGGATTGAGTTGATCAATCCGTTCATCATCGAAGACCACGGAACCCTTTGTAACATCCCCACGCTCTGCTTTTAGCAGATTAGATATTGCCTTAAGGGTCGTGGATTTCCCGGCGCCATTTGCACCAAGGAGCGCTACGATCGAACCTTCTTCAACTTCGAGAGAGACGCCCTTTAGAACGAGAATGACATGGTCGTAAATCACCTCGATATTTTTAATCGAAAGTAATGTGCGGTTTTCAGCTTGCTCTGTCATCTCTTTTCCTGCTGTTGTCCTAAAGGGCTTTTCTCAATTAACTTTTACAACTTGCGCGCGTAATGTTTTTGTCTTTCGCGTAATCACTTGCAGCTGTTTCAACTAAAGGCTTGATCACAGCGTCATCCGCCTCGATCCAGTCAGAACTGTATTCCCAACTCTTACCATTCCATGTGTGGATACGAGCTATACGTGTTCCTTCGTGATCGGAGCATGAAAGCTTAATTGGCTGAACCATGCCGCTTAAACCCAGTTTGTCGATTTGCGCTTGCGTGAGTTCAAAGTTTTCAATCCCCCAACGAATCTGTTCACCCGTTAACGGTTTTTGACCGTACTTACTCTGAGCATTTCGAATAACTTCAACCACTATCGCTGCGTTGAGCATGCCGCGGTTATATAAAACTTCGCCCACTCGGTCACGGTCTCCACTACCAACGCCAGCGTCATACACATATTTGAAAATATCTTTATGAACTTGATTATCATTGCCGGCAGAGTGCTGCAAGGTCACCGATGAATACCCGATAGACTGATCACCCGCTGGAGTGACATCAGGTTCTGCGCCAGACCACCACACCCCAAACATCTGTTCGCGTGGATATCTCACTGCCGCTGCTTCTTTGATCGCAGTTGAGTTCATCACACCCCATCCCCAAAGGAACACGTAGTCGGGCTTATCTTGACGGACCTGTAACCAAGCAGCTTTTTGCTCGACACCAGGGTGAGTGACCGGAAGCTTTGTGAGCTGGAATCCGTGCATTTCGGAGCGTTTATCTAATAGTTTAATCGGCTCTTTCCCATAAGGAGAATCGTGATAAATCAAAGCAATTTTTTTACCCTTTAATTTATCGAGGCCGCCGCTAAGATTTCCAACGTGTTGAACGAGTACGTCAGCAGCGGTCCAGTATGTTCCCATCATCGGGAAGTTCCAAGGAAATACGCTACCATCTCGAGACTCCGATCGGCCGTAACCCATCGTGATCAACGGAATTTTGTCAGTAGTAGTTTTTTCCGTTAACGCAAACGTGACACCAGTCGAGTTTGGATTAAATACCGAAGCGCCAGTTGGCCCTAAACCTTTCAAGCGCTCGTAGCACTCGACACCTCGGTCGGTTTTGTATTCTGTTTCACATTCTTCAAATGAAATACGAACACCATTCACGCCACCGTCTCTAGCATCAACGAGCTTGAGATAGTCTACGAAACCATTCGCAACCCCAGTACCATTTGGAGCATAGGGTCCGGTGCGATAAGAAAGCACAGGAACGAATTGCTCGTTTCCATCTGGCGTTGGCGCGTATGCTTGATTATTTGTGTTTGAGCTTGTTTGACTATCTGACGAAGAGTCAGCATTAGTACCTTCTTCTTTTTGACCGCAACCGATGATCACGAGAAGCATACTCAGCAATAAGCTTTTAATTAGTCTTGAGTACCCCATTGTTCCCCTCCCAAAAAAATACAACCTTCTTTTAACTTCCAGTTATTCGACAATGCCTCATTCCCTTAGTGCGGGAATGGCCATAGTCGAAGTTTTTCTTTTGCAATTTGCCATAGTCTTGCAAATCCTAATGGCTCAACCGCTAAGAAGAAAATAATTAACGCCCCAAAAATCATAATCTCTAAATGCTTGATCAAAGCAGTGGACATTTCAAAACCCAGTGCGCCCGGAATTTGATTCAGCATGAGTGGGAGTAGGGTAATGAACGCCGCCCCCATGAGCCCGCCCACGATAGACCCCAATCCGCCAATGATGACCATGAACAACACATTAAAGGATACGTTGATATCGAATGCGAGCGGCTCCCATGAGCCGAGATAAATATAGGCCCAAAGCGCCCCAGCGATTCCTATGAAAAATGAACTCACGGCGAATGCAGAAAGTTTGGCATACATCGGGCGAATTCCAATAATCTCAGCGGCCACATCCATATCTCGCGTAGCCATCCACGCTCGACCGATTCGGCCACGCACAATATTTTTTGCGACTAAGGCAAATATTGAGAGGATCGTTAAACACAAAAAGTATTTACGCAGTGGTGTATTAAATGCGAACCCGAAAACCTCAACGGGTTGTACGGCGATAGAGCCAGATGGGGTGTAGTTCGTAAACCAGCCGATACGACTAAAGGCCCAGTCTGTGAAGAACTGAAGCGCAAGTGTTGCGACCGCCAAATAAAAACCTTTAATCCGAAGGCTCGGTATTCCAAACAAGATGCCGACACCTGTCGCAGAAAGTCCGCCCAATAAAAAACAAAAAGAGGATTGAGCCCTGGCACACGAATCATAAAATTGTAGGCAGCGTACGCGCCGACGGCCATAAAAGCCCCGGTACCGAGTGATACTTGTCCGCAGTAACCCACGAGAATATTTAAACCCAATGCGGCTAATGCCATGATCGTTACGGGGATCAGAATTGCTCTAAAGGCGTATTCACTCGCGATGAACGGGATCACGGCAAATCCGATGAGTAGCCAAATCAAAATAAATATTCGATCTTGCCGGATCGGAAAAATCGCTTGATCCGCTCGGTATGAAGTTTTGAACTGTCCCGTTTCTCGATAAAACATAATTCTTTTTCTTTTCTTAAATAGCTACGACTTAATCACACGCGATCGATATGAACCTCACTAAACAAACCTTGAGGTCTAAACAATAGGAAGAAAAGTGCGAGCATGTATGCAAACCAATATTCAATTCCGCCACCAACATATGGCCCTAGATAAATTTCTGAGAGCTTCTCGCCAGCGCCAATGATGAGCCCACCAATAATTGCGCCCAATACGGATTCAAAGCCGCCGAGAATTAATACGGGTAAGGCCTTGAGTGCAATCAAGGAGAGCGAAAACTGTACGCCAAGTTTGGATCCCCAAATAATCCCAGCTACCAAAGCGACAAGTCCAGCCACCGTCCAAACGACGACCCAAATATAATTGAGTGGAATTCCAATTGATTGTGCGGCTTGGTGATCGTCGGCCACTGCTCTTAGCGCTCGACCCACTCGCGTTCTTTGGAAAAAGATCGCCAAAACGACAACGAGAAGTCCTGCGACGACTGTTGCGATTAAGTCTTCGCTCGCGACAAGGACCCCCCCTTCGAACACCGACTCCAACAAAATAAGCGGTTCTTTTGGAATGCCAATGTCGAGGGTATAAATATCGCTACCCCAGAGTGTCTGACCAAATCCATCGAGGAAGTAAGCGATCCCAAGCGTTGCCATAAAAAGTGAGATGCCAGGCTGGTTAACCATCGGGCGTAACACCAATTTTTCGACGGCCATTGCCAGTACGACCATGAGCGCGATTGTGATAAGCAATGACAACATAATTGGCGCAAACGTATCTTTCAAAATATCGATGAGCCGGACGAAGGTAAGAGCTGCAAACAAAACCATCGCACCTTGAGCAAAGTTAAAAACGCCCGAGGCTTTGAAGATCAGCACAAACCCAAGGGCTACCAATGAGTACAGCACCCCAGCCATTAATCCGCCGATTAAAACTTCAACAAAAAATCCCATTTCTCTTTTTGCTAACTAATTAAACGTACCCAAATTAGTTTCGCAATTCCTCCGTTATGTTGTTCTAGTGCGCAACCCCAAGGTACGCATCAATTACTTCCTGATTGTTTCTCACTTCATCAGGAGTGCCATCGCCAATTTTTTTACCATAATCAAGTACCACGACGCGATCCGATAAATCCATGACAACACCCATATCGTGTTCAATCAGCACGATCGTCGTTCCAAATTCGTCGTTCACATCTAATATGAACCGGCTCATGTCCTCTTTTTCTTCGATATTCATTCCTGCCATTGGCTCATCGAGCAGAAGGATCTCCGGCTCCGCGGCTAAGGCGCGCCCGAGTTCCACGCGTTTTTGTAGCCCATAAGGGAGCCTTCCAACAGGCGTTTTTCGTATGGACTGAATTTGTAAAAAGTCGATAATCTCTTCAACTTTTTTTTCGATGTTCGATTTCTTCATTTCTTGCCTTGCCTAGGTGCAGGCATTGCCAAAAGAACCCCGCTTTCATTTTCAGGGTTCTACCCGTCATGATGTTATTCAGAACTGACATTCCTTTAAAAAGAGCTATGTTTTGGAATGTTCTTGCTATTCCTTGCGTGGCGGCATCATGCGGGCGCATTTGATTGCGAGTTTGTCCTTTATAAGTGACCGACCCACTACTAGGATGGTAAACGCCGTTAATCACGTTTAAGAGTGAGCTTTTTCCTGCTCCATTGGGTCCGATGATTGCTAAGATTTCATGCTCTTTCACATCGATGCTGATATTGGACAGCGCGTTTACTCCGCCAAAAGATAAACAGATGTCATCCAAGCGGAGGATCGTTTCGCCTATTCTTCGATCGCCAGTCATTACTGAACTCCCTGGCTTTGGTTTGCTGTTGCGTTGTCCATATTTCTAATGTTTAGCGTTGCTGAGATCGCACCACTGCGACCATCTTCAAATTTAACCTGTGTCTCTATGTAGCAAGAGTCTGATCCGTTATAGAGCGCATCAACCAGCAAACCATATTTTTCCGAGATAAATCCCCTACGAACTTTGCGCGTACGCGTGAGTTCATCGTCATCTGCGTCTAACTCTTTATGCAAAATTAAGAAGCGTTTGATCACAGAGCCAGCAAGACTTTCTTCTTTTGCTAAATCCGCATTCACTTTCGCTACGCATTCAGCAATCAAGTCGTAAACCTCGTTTTTACCCGCGAGATCTACGTAGCCGCTGTAACCGATGCCCTTCCGTTCGGCCCAGTTGCCAACGGCATCCATTTCAATATTGATGAACGCACATACAGCGTCTTTCCCGTCTCCAAAACACACTGCTTCTTTAATGAAGGGGAAGAATTTAAGTTTATTTTCTAAAAATTGAGGCGCGAACATCGTGTTGTCGTTGAGTGCGCCAACATCTTTTGCTCGGTCAATGATTTTGAGATGTCCATCATCATCAAAAAATCCAGCATCTCCAGTCCGGAAGTAACCGTCAGAGGTAAGCGCCTCTTGTGTTGCTTCTGCGTTTTTATAGTATTCCTTCAATAAGCCAGGGCTCTTAACTAATATTTCTCCCTTATCGGCTATCTTAATTTCTACTCCTGGCATGGGCACGCCAACCGAATCGATCTTTGCTTGTCCGTTCGGCTGCTTGCAGACGTATGCAACCGTTTCTGTTTGGCCATACAGTTGTTTGAGGTTAATGCCAATCGATCGGTAAAAGCGGTATAGATCCGGACCAATTGCTGCCCCACCGGTGTAAGCAACTTTAATACGGTTCATCCCAAGATTATTACGCAGAGGCCGTAAACAAAAGCGTTACCCAACAAGTACGCGAAGGCGACCGACTAACCCTACGGATTCACCATCCATAATTTTGGGGCCATGTTTATTGGCGACTCCCATGAATGTTTTGTAGAGCCACTGTTTTATTTTCCCAGCATCTTCCATACGGATGGTCACTTGGGTCAATAGGTTTTCAAATACGCTTGGTGGCGCGAAGTAATAGGTCGGACCGATTTCCCGAAGGTCAATCATCACCGTGTCAGAGGACTCCGGGCAGTTCACCGTAAAGCCCGCGACGAGTGACTGAGCATAAGAAAACAGGTGATCACCCACCCAAGCCATCGGCAGGTAAGAGAGAATTTCGCCGCGGTCATTAAAACCATCAAACCCGATATCCCCATTCGCTACATCCACGAACGCTCGGTGAGTCAGGCACACGCCCTTGGGTTTACTGGTCGTTCCGGAGGTATAGAGGATTACCGATATGTCATCCGGGCGACATTGATTGAGTTCGCTTTCGAAAAAATCAGGGCTATTTTTTGCTCGCTGCTGCCCAAGATCGCTCAGATCCGTGTAGTTAATCAGTTCTTTGTTTTCGTAATGCCGCAGTCCTCTGGGATCGCAATAAACGATATGCTTGAGTTTGCTGCATCGCGGAAGTATTTCTAATAATTTGTCTACTTGTTCTTGGTCTTCTACGATTGCAAACTCAATATCTGCATCATTTAATACATATTCCATCTCGTTCGCAATGGAATCCTGATACAAGGGAACTGGTACGGCACCGAGAGATTGCGATGCAGCAAATGCCCAATAAAGTCGCGGCCGATTCTGGCCGATGATTGCTAAATTTTTACCTCGGGTAAGTCCCTTCTCTGCAAGGCCACAGGCGAGCCACTCTACCTCTTTAGCTGCTTCTGACCAGGTCCAGCTTTGCCAAATACCGAGTGCTTTCTCGCGAATTGCCGTTCTTTGTTCGCGTTGACGTGCGTTATCAACGAGAATAGCCGGCAGCGTACCCTCCCTTGCTGCTGGGATGTCAATCGCTCCCAAAATTTCCTCCAACAATATTTTTTTAGTTTGCGGCCTACTTTAACGTAAAAAGAAGGGTAAGAATAGGCTAATCTCCTGTACCTTATTTGCTTTGATATTGAATCGATCAAACGTGATGAGCGACGTATTAGGAGGTAATATTTTTTCTACACAATACATTGAGCCCGACTCTCGATCCGCCTGGATTCGACTTTTTATTGTTCTCGTTTTTTGCATCGTCGCTGGCGTCGGGATGTGGTCAGTTGTCGTGTTCTTGCCAACATTCCAAGCGGACTTTGGTATTAGTCGTGCGGATGCTTCTTTGCCCTACACCCTAACGATGATCGGTTACGGTTTAGGAGGAATTCTATTTGGCGCATTTTCAGATAAGCGGGGAATTTATAGGGCGGTCATTGTTGGAATTGCTCTTAGTGAGTATTGGCTATGTATTAGCAGCGTTATCTCGCAATATTTATGTCCTAAGTCTCATTCATGCTTTACTAATAGGACTTGGCACGTCGACTACGTTTGCACCAGTGATAGCCCACGTCTCAAAGTGGTTCGTAGTGCGGCGTGGTGCGGCTGTGGGGATTATTGCGAGCGGGCAGTATTTGGCTGGCGCATTTTGGCCGCTGGTGTTAGATCGATTAGTTGTTGATTACGGATGGAGAACGAGTCACACAATCATCGGGGTGTTGGTAGTCATACTGATGGTTCCTTTGGCCACTGCGCTCAGAGCTAAACCGAAACCGATCGAAGTCGGAATTGACGGAGTGGTTTCTAAGCAGCTGAAGACCATTGACTGTAATCGCAATCTTTTTCAGGGCTTACTTATTTTCGCGGCCTTTGGGTGTTGTATCGCAATGGCTATGCCACAAGTTCATATGGTCGCGTTTTGCAGTGATTTAGGTTACGGTCCAGCGAAGGGTGCTGAGCTGCTTTCAATACTACTTGCTTGTGGTGTGGCGAGCCGAATGACATTTGGATGGCTGTCCGATCGGTGGGGGGGTTTAAAAACACTGATTATTGGAAACGTTTTACAGGCGTTCGCACTATCCTTATTTTTATTAAGTGATCAAATTACTTCGCTATATGTCATTTCAATTTTGTTTGGTCTTTTCCAAGGCGGTATTGTCCCAGCGTACGCACTGGTTGTAAGGGAGTATTTTCCAGAGGCTCAAGCAGGTTTTCGCGTCGGCTTGGTGATGTTTTCCTCACTAATTGGAATGGCAATGGGTGGATGGCTGTCGGGCTATATCTTTGACGTTACTGGATCGTATGTCGCGGCATTCTTAAATGGAGTTTCTTGGAATCTTCTGACGATATTAATCATCGGCTTGGTTAATGCTTCGCGCACGCTCGAATCGTCTCGCGGCATAGAACCTGACTCTTCGATGCGCTAAGATTTTTTCAATTGCGCTTCGAGCTTAAAGATTTTTCGATCAGTAATATTGTTTTCACGAAAGCTCTCCGCAGTTTGGTACAAATAATCTAAGCTCGAGCCGTAGTGTCCTTTTGCGGTTTTTATAATTTTGATAATCGCTTTGTCTTTAAGCTTTCCCGTGTAAGCCTCAGAATTTCTATCGATCACAAACGTGAGCGCGTGGTGCGATACCCCATCGATTTGGATGTTGACCCATCGAGGCGAGTAGGCGCGACCAAGCATTTCGCGTCTCCAAAGGATCTCAAGTTCCTCTCGGAATGTCTTTGTTGGAAGTTTGTATGCCATGCCCCTGCACGATCCGCCACGATCCAGTGCGAGCACCAGACCAGGAACTTCGGGGTTCCCCCGGTTGATCCGTGACCACAAGTAAAAACCGCGGTGATATCCATGAATCGTAACCAAAGCTTTTTTTGTGAAATTCAACATTGGATTCCAAATTAATGATCCATACCCGAAAACCCAAATTGATTTTTTGTTTGGAGCCTGTTCGATCGTTCTGTGTAGTGATTGAGAAAGTTCTTCCCGGCTCAAGAGTTTTATGTTTTCTCCTGCGGCCTCAATTGCCTTGCGAACGCCATCGCTTTCCAACATTTCTCTCTTGACGAGGGATTTTTTCGGAGACGTTCTTTTCATGTACTCTGATACCAAAGTGTTTTATTCGTAATGGCTCCTATGAGTGTATCGCACAAACTACTACCGCACCCGGGCAACTCTCAGGCTGAGAATATCGACATTGTTTTTGAAGGGGTTTGGAAGAAAGATATTCAACTAGGAATAACTTTTACGGTGCAAAGTGAGTCGCCCCAAGTACTTTATCCGCCCACTGGTCCGGCGATGCGCAGAGATGGGCTTTGGAAGGAGACTTGCTTCGAGTTTTTTATTTTGGCAAGAGATGGCAAATATATTGAGCTCAATCTATCTCCATCTGAAAATTGGGCGGCATATTGTTTTTCAGATTACCGTGAAGGGATGTCGATCGTTGATGAAATATCACTACGTGTATCGACGGCGATGGAATCCGCTGAGCAATTAAGCGTGAGTACTCATCTTGATTTTCATGCCGTAATGGATGTACTTGGACCGGTGGAGTCACTAAGCTTTTCCCCAACCGCGGTGATTCAAAAACGAGATGGGAATTTTTGCTATTACGGGTTACGATTCCCGAGTGGAAACCCTGATTTCCATCATAAAGACGGGTTTACGAGTTATGTAGATTTTTTTAAAGAGCAAGCACCAGGGAGCCAAGTTGAAATTTGGAATTGAAAGATTAGAGGAGGAAGTCGAGCTTCAAAAAGCTCTGAGGGGTAAAAGGATTTCGCTTTTGGCACACCCCGCGTCGGTAAATGCAAGACTCGTCCACTCCATTGATGTCGTAGCTAATATTCCTGGGATTTCGCTCGTCTCAGCGTTTGGGCCGCAGCATGGGTTACGGGGCGACAAACAAGACAATATGGTGGAGTCCGACAATTTTGTGGATCCGACCCATCAAATACCGATCCATAGTTTATACGGGGAGGTGAGACGTCCTACTGATGAGATGTTTCAAGACTTCGATGTCATTCTTGTTGATCTGCAAGATTTGGGTTGCCGAATTTACACGTTTATTACAACACTTCTCTATGTCCTTGAGGCTGCATCTGCACAGCAAAAAAGCGTTTGGGTTTTAGATCGCCCGAACCCAATCGGGAGACAGATAGAGGGATATAAATTGCGATCGGGTTGGGAAAGTTTTGTAGGCGCCGGTCCAATGCCGATGCGTCACGGAATGACCATGGGAGAGTTGGCGCTTTGGTTTGTAGATAAAAATAAGATTGACGTTGATTTAAAAGTTATCGAAATGCGTGATTGGGATCCGCAAGCGGCTCCAGGGTTTGGGTGGCCATCGCTCGAACGCGCTTGGATAAACCCGAGTCCGAATGCACCGAATTTATCAATGGCGCGGTGTTACCCCGGAACTGTCATGCTTGAGGGAACGACATTATCTGAGGGCAGGGGGACTACGCGACCCTTGGAATTATTTGGCGCCCCAGAAATAGAGGCAAAAAAACTTGTTGAAAAGATGTTGGCAATTGATCCCAACATCTCGGCGGGTTGTCATTTGCGTCAATGCTGGTTTGAACCGACATTTAATAAACACGCGGGTGAGCTTTGCGAGGGGATCCAGATTCATGTCGATAATGACGCGTTCTATAACCCCGACCATTTCAATCCCTGGCGCTTAATGGCGGTAGCCTTTAAGGCGATAAAAACGTTATCTCCTTCATTTGATTTGTGGCGCTCGTTTGCCTATGAGTACGAGCATGACCGATTGGCGATTGACCTAATCAACGGGAGTCCATTGCTACGCGATTGGATTGATGATGGAGAATCGTCTGCAGCAGACTTATACGAGCAAGTGGCAATCGATGAGATGGAGTGGAAAGCTGAAAGAGATCCCTTTCTTATCTATTAAGTGTTAGCAGAAAATAACGTACGTTTTTTACTGGCAGAGTTGTTATGAAGATGGATCTAATCATGAATTGGCTAGCGAGCAATCAGGAGATCGTCGTTTGGGTAGCGACGATTTCTTTCATTGCTTTTATTGCTAGCTTGCTCATGATGCCCTGGGTGTTGGTTCGTCTGCCCGCAGATTATTTTTTGGTAAATGACAGCGCTAGTCTAGTTACCCGAAGATCGATTAAACAACTTCTCGTCTTTGCGCTAAAAAACATTGTTGGAGTACTCCTTTTGGTGCTTGGGATTTTGATGTTGTTTTTACCGGGCCCGGGGTTACTCGCCATATTAATTGGGCTGGTCCTCACGAATCTGCCTGGTAAAAAAAGACTCATTGCTAAACTGCTACAGACACCGACGATTCTCGTACCGATAAATCGTTTACGGGAATCGAAGGGGCGTGCCCCTTTTGTAATTAAAAAAGACGGATAGGAGAAATATCGATGGCAAGTCATGCAACTGGAGATGGCGGAATTCCTTCGCGGGAGGCAACCAGAGAAGGATTGAAACGCATTATGACCTTGGGGGGCGCTTACGGCGTTCGGAATTACACGGTGAAAGATTTAAGAGACGCGAAGGGTAAGCGAGTGTTATGTGAAACGCTCCCATTCTCCCCAGAAGAGGCTGCGGCTGCCGAGGAGGCAGGAATTGATACGATGAAAGTTCGTTTCGATCCAAAGCAGCCGCATTTGGCAAAAGCAATTCGCGATGCCGCACCGAAGACATTCATGGCTTTCTCTGTTCCGCTCGTGGCTGCCGCCAGTGAAACCGAAGCGGTTCGTTTGGCTTACACCGCAATGGAGCTTGGCGCAGATGCAATCATGTGTCAGTGGTCCCCACGTTTTATAAGTGTGGCTGCAGAGGCAGGAGTGCCCGTGCAAGGCCATGCGGGTTTGGTGCCGAGAAAAAGCACTTGGACCGGGGGACTACGAGCGGTGGGTAAAACGCTCGAAGAAGCGCGATGGGTATATGAAGAAATCAAAATTTTAGAAGATGCCGGAGCGTATGCGGTAGAAGTAGAGGTGATACCAGAGGAGCTTTTGATAGAAATCAGTAAGCGAACGACGCTGCTTACTTCTTCGATTGGGGGCGGAAAAGGAGGAGACATCCAGTTTTTGTTTGCAGAGGACATTCTGGGAAATAATCGACCGCCCTATCCAAGACACTCAAAGCAATACCGGAAAATTTACGAATTAAAAGAGCAGCTCCACAAAGAACGGGTTGGGGGGTTTAAGGATTTCATCCACGACGTTCAGCGCGGAACGTTCCCAGCGACCGAGCATGTAATCCGAGCTGAGGGAACGCTCATAGAGGATTTCCTAAAGTCGATCGATGATTGAGTAGAGGTCCGATATTTTGTGAATCCTCAAACTCGGGTTAAGGTTACGTAAGGTTGATTAGATCGGAGAAAAGTATGCGGAAGTTACCTTTGCATTGGCAGATTCTCATTGCAATCGCGCTTGCGGCGGTTGCAGGTTCCGTCGTCAAACAATTTTCATTTGGGGGTAACGAAGCTGCGATCTTTGGTGTTACTTATCTCTCTATCTTTGAATACATCGGAACACTGTTTTTAAATGCCTTGAAGATGATCATCGTTCCGTTGATCGCTTCTTCAATCGTAGTGGGTATGCAAGGAATCGGTTCGTCAGGAAATCTTGGTGCAATTGGGATGCGAACATTAGTTTTTTATGCAACCACGACGTTATTGGCAATCCTTATTGGCCTCGCGCTTATCAATTTAGTCTCTCCTGGAACGTTCGACGGTCGCCCAGTCGGAGAATTGCTTGCCATAGACGATGATGACGGCCCAGCAATAAGCGCATCGATTGAAACAAAGGGCGCTGGAGATGTTGCAGAAATTTTTATTCGTATGGTGCCACCGAATATTATTAAAGCAGCGGCCGAGGGACAGATGCTCGGTTTGATTTTCTTTGCACTGCTGTTTGGTTTTTTTATCACTAAGTTGTCGGATAACTTGCGTGATTCTTTCTCTCGTTTTTGGGAAGCGACATTCCAAGTCATGATGAGTATGACGGAATGGATTATGAAGTTTGCGCCGATTGGCGTCTTTGGGCTTGTAGCTGGAGTTATAGCAAAGACTGGCTTTGCGGCGGCAAAACCCCTGGCCATATTTTCTTTAACTGTTTTTGCAGCACTCTGTGTACACGCATTGGTAATACTGCCATTGCTGCTTCGCTATGTAGGCAAAGTTAAACCTTACGCAACGATTAAGGCAGTGTCTCCAGCGATGCTCACGGCTTTTTCCACGGCTTCCTCGTCGGCGACCCTTCCAGTAACGATGCGAAGTTTAGAAAATAATGTTGGTGTGTCAAACGGTATTTCCAGTTTTGTGTTGCCGCTTGGCGCGACGGTCAACATGAATGGAACTGCGCTCTATGAGTGCGCAGCTGCGATGTTCATCGCGCAAGCGTATGGACTGGACCTAAGCCTCGGGATTCAATTCACGATTGTAGTGGTTGCACTTCTCACGTCGATTGGAGTGGCAGGGGTTCCATCGGCATCTTTGGTTGCGATTGCGATTATTCTTGGAGCAGTGGGTCTTCCGGTCGAGGCGATCGGCGTACTGTTGGTTTTCGACCGCGTGCTCGATATGTGTCGTACCAGCGTCAATATTTGGGGTGACGCGGTATGTGCAACGATTATCGCGAGGATGCAGGGCGAAAAAACAAATATGGATGTCTAGCTAACTGTTTTCAAAGACCTTTTGATGCGTGGGAGATACGCTAAAAGCGTAATCGCTCGAAGGATAAAGTGGGATATGAAGGCAAGCCACAACCCCACGTTTCCGTAACGGCTTAGGAAAACCCATAGCAGCAAGAACAAAGCAGTGGAGAGCAACATACTGTTTCGCATTTCTCGAGAAAAAGTGGCGCCGATGAAAACTCCATCGAGTTGAAAACACCATACTCCAATGATGGGTGTGATTGCGCCCAAAATTAAAAACTCCTCTGCTACTAATCGTACATCAGGGTCGACGGTCAAAAGATGAATAACATGATTGCCGACTGCGAACAAAAGAATTGAAATCGCGAGCGCAAACATAGCTGCCCAAAGGGAAGTTAACTTGATTGCTTGTCTAAATAGTTGTCTTTGCTTAGCGCCAATCGATTCACCCACCAGTTTTTCTGTGGCAAAGGCAAAGCCATCTAGAAAATTTGCTGACACGGCGAGGAAATGGATAAGAACCGCATTGGCAGCTAACGTGATGTCTCCGTATTTTGCTCCTTGGAAGGTGAACCAGCCGAATACAAAAGTAAGGGCAAGCGAGCGAATCATAATGTCAGAATTGATCGTTAACATTCTCACGATCGATTTTCTTTGGAAAACAGATGCGGATGATCCCGCTAAGAAGAACGGAGTCATCTTCCAAGCAATGATGAGCCCAAGTATTGCCGCTAGATATTCAGCAATCAATGTTCCGAGTGCTACTCCCTCAACGCCCATGCCCAAGTGCAGTACGAAGAAAGCATCAAGAACCATGTTCGATATATTGAGAGTGAGCTGTTGCGCTAGCGCAGCTTTTGGTTTGCCAATCGCGATAAGCCAACCTAGTAGCGCGTAGTTTAGAAGGGCAGCTGGAGCAGACCATATTCGGATGTCAAAGTAACTCATCGCGAGAGTCTCGACTTGGGGGCTTGCATCGCTTATTGCAAAGGCAGCCGACCGAATCGGAATTTGAAGGATTATCAATACAACACCAATGCTGAGAGCTAAAAGGAGCGCTCGCGTCAACGTTGCACTAATTTCCCCATCATCTTTTGCTCCAACCGCTTGGGCAGTTAAGCCAGTGGTTCCCATGCGTAAGAAACCAAACGCCCAAAATATAAACGTAAAGATTAGCGACGAGAGTGCCACGGAGCCAATAAGGCTTGGGTCAGGAATACGACCCATGATTGCAGTGTCTACCACACCGATCAACGGGGTAGACATGTTGGAAATCATCACCGGAACGGCGATGGAAAATATGGAACGATGAGTGATCATGTTAGACACATTACCACTCAGTCTCGCAAAATTACGAAGAGGAACTTAGTTTGCTGTAATTTTGCGTATAGGTTTTGTAAACGTCGACCCCGATCGAGAATAAACGAGCATTTTCCTCAGATAGTGCTCGCGATTGTCTCGCAGGATTTCCCGACCAAATCATTCCTTCCGCCACAATTGTGTCAGGCTCAGTGACAGCGCCGGCCGCGACCACGCCTCCTTTTTTCACAATCGTTCCTTTCGAAAGGGTAGAGCCCATTCCAATGATGCAGCCATCTTCTATTTCGCAGGCATGCAATTGCACGTTGTGTCCGATTGTCACGCGTTTGCCAATCTTTATTTGTTCGCCCGCTTTCACGTAAAGCCGTGAGTTATCTTGAATGTTACTTGCTTCGCCTAGGATTACGCTCCCGCCGCCCGCATTAATCTCCACTCCGAACCAGATGCTGGAATCTTTCTCAAGCGTGAGATCCCCGGTAATACTGGCAGTGGGCGCTACGTAAGAATGGCTATTCGTATTTTGTGCTACACCTTCGCCTGGAGTTAGAAGTAGTTTTTTCACGGGGTTATTCGCTAGTACTAGTTCTGAGCCATCGAGTTTTTCACGGCTTTTGACTATTTGTCGCAGTTTCTCAAGCTCAGCTGCTTCAAGTTGGCGGCGCGGTTTCGCTGGAACCCCGGAGTACACCCATCCACCCTCGAGTTTTTTGCCTGGAGGGACGACACTATTGGCACATATAACGGTATCACTAACAACCACTGCGTTATCCATCACAACTGCATGCTCTCCAAGAACGCAGTTATCACCAATCTCACATGCATGCACGAGAGCATAGCGCCCTACAGTTACATTGTTCTTGATCGTAGTTCCAAACATACTATCCGCAATATGCACGGTGCTCGATTCTGCAAACCAGCAGTCATTCCCAACGGCGATTGATTCCCCGTCTGCTCGTAGTGTGACAATATTTCCAAAGTGACAGTTATCGCCGACGGTAGTGCGTCCGATAATGGATACCCATTCCCCAGCGGTGATGTTATTTCCAAGTTTTGGTTCGAAATTGAGATACGGAAGAATATTCATGTTCATGAAAAAAGGTAAAAAAATATAGAGCTTCTCTCTCGAGAAGCGCCGAGATTATATCTGTTTTAACTTCCTAGAAGACAGGATTTTCGCGGTAAGTGCCCCACAGCGTGCGCAACTTTTCTACGATATCTCCCATCGTTGCTCCAGCTTCAACAAGCTCAATCGTAATTGGCATGATGTTTTGAGTCTCGTCTTTTGCAACCTCGACAAGTTGTTCTAGCAAAGCATTTAGTTTTTGATTATCCCGAGTTGCGCGAACATTTTGAAGTCGCGCGATTTGTCGATCAGCTGTGGTTGGATCATAGGGGTGCGTTTCTATATCGACTTTCTCATCTTCTTCGACATACTTATTTACACCGATCACGGGTTTTTGACCACTTTGTTTTCTGAGGGCCGTTTCATATGCAAAATCAGCGATGTGTTTTTGGAACCAGCCTTCTTCGATCAGCTTGACCGTACCGCCATTTTGTTTGACCTCGTCGAGGATTTCAAAAATCTTTTTCTCGTATTCTGAAGTTAAATTTTCTAGGAAGTACGATCCGCCCATTGGATCGATGACGTTTGCTACATTCGTTTCATCTGCAATCACTTGCTGTGTTCGAAGTGCAATTTTCATTGCCTCCTCAGTTGGGATTGCGAATGCCTCGTCCATTCCGTTTGTGTGAAGACTTTGAGCCCCACCCAAAACTGCCGCCAAAGCCTGAACGGTCGTCCGAATGATGTTTACTTTGTACTGGGGTTTCGTAAGGGAAGCCGCAGCCGTCTGGCAGTGGAAGCGAAGCCGCATTGACTCCGGTTTCTTTGCGCCAAATTGGTTTTTCATTATTTTCGCCCAGACACGACGTGCTGCACGGAATTTCGCAATCTCTTCAAAGAAATCTGCTTGGCACACAAAGAAGAATGCAAGCCTTGGTGCAAACTTATCGACGTCCATTCCAGTTTTCGTAACTTCTTCTACGTACGTCACTGCGTTTGCCATCGTGAAAGCAATCTCATGTAGTGGTGACGATCCCGCTTCGCTCGTGTGATAACCCGAAATGTTGATCGGGTTGTAGCGTTTCATATGATCGGCACAGTACGTGATGCAGTCACGAACGATTCTAACGGATGGCGCAATCGGGTAGATGTACTCTTTTTGCGCCATGTATTCTTTTAAGATATCTGCCTGAATCGTCCCGGAGAGTTTATTCAGGTCATAGCCTTTTCGTTTGGCAAGCGCCACATACATTGCAAGAAGAATCCAGGCGGTCGGATTGATCGTCATTGAGACCGAGATTTTTTCCAGATCAATGCCGTCAAATAACGCTTCCATATCAGCAAGTGTGTCGACTGCTACACCCTCACGGCCAACCTCACCATCACTCATCTCGTTGTCGGAGTCGTAACCCATGAGTGTTGGCATATCAAAGTCTGTTGAAAGGCCAGTCTGTCCCTGAGAGATTAGATATTTAAATCGCTTGTTCGTATCCTCTCCTGTTCCAAATCCGGCGATCTGTCGCATCGTCCAGTAGCGACTTCTGTACATGGTTGGATATGGGCCACGCGTAAATGGGTATTGACCCGGGAGTCCTATATCTTCGATAGGAATATCTTTTGTATCGAGTGCCGTGTAGGATCGCTTAACTGGAAAACCGCCAAGTGTGAAAAATTCTTCTTCACGCTCAGGCTGTTTACTTAAAAAAGTTGATACTTCTTCTTTTTCCCAAAGCTCAAGTTGCTCCTCGAGTTGTGCGGCATTGATATTGTTAAGAGTTGTCATTTCTATCGGACCTTTAAAAAGCGATATTTCCAAGCAGTTCATCTGAGGCAGTAAACGGATCTAGCTCCCGCTTGCTGATTTTTTCTACGAGCGCTGAAATTCTCTCACTCGTTGAGTCGAAAAATTTATTCCTTAATAGATCTTCCGCAGTTTTAAATGTCCTGTATTCCGCGATTCGTTTCAATCGTTCTTCGCCAAGCTCGCTCGTTAGGTGCGCTTCACGATGTTTGTCCATTGTTGCAAGTAACTTATCAATCCCCTCGCCTGTCTCTGAGCTCGTGCCCACCACTGGAACTTGCCATACGGGTTTATTCGATTGATCTTTTATAGAGATATTGATTCCCATCGCGAGCATAGTTTTCAAGTCTGTGATGGTGCGGTTTGAATCAGGTCGGTCACATTTACTGACAACGTGTATATCTGCGATCTCCAGGATTCCAGCCTTAATCGCCTGCACGTCATCTCCTAAACCAGGAGCGGACACCACCATAGTGGTGTGTGAGGCTCTCGCTATTTCCACTTCGTCTTGTCCAACCCCTACCGTTTCGATAATGATCACATCAAATCCAGCGGTATCGAGTATGTCGACTGCTGTGAGTGCGGATTTTGCTAAACCACCCGTCGATCCTCGTGTTGCCATGCTTAGAATATAGACGCCCTCATCTAAGACAAGGTTTGTCATTCGAATGCGGTCTCCCAATATCGACCCTCCAGAGAAGGGGCTTGATGGATCGATCGCTATCACACCTACTTTTCTGCCGTTTTTTCGGATTTCCGATACGAGACGACTCACGAGTGTTGATTTTCCGCTGCCGGGTACGCCAGTCAGCCCGACGATATGGGCTCGGCCTGCAGATTTATAGATTTCGCCAAGCGTCGCGATCGTCGCGGGATCATGGGATTCCGCTCGAGACATTAGTCGACTGGCAGCCCGAAGGTCGCCCGTTTTTAGTCTCGAGAATAATTCTGCTGAAGGTGTTGGCATAAAGACTCGCGGTGTTTAACGCGGACCTCTTTCTTCCACTAACCGAGTTAACGTCTCAACAATTTTGGCGGGTGGAGTGTCTTGCAATAGTAGTTCTTTAACTCCGATTTCTTTGAGAAAAGCTACATCCTCATCTGGGACGACGCCATCAACCACAACAATGGTGTCTGCCGCGTCTTTTTCTTTAAGAAGATCCATGATTTTTGGGCAAATCGTCATGTGCGCACCGGAAAGGAGGCTAATTCCAAGAACGTCTACGTCCTCTTGGATTGCCGCATTCACGACTTCTAGAGGAGTGCGATGTAAACCCGTGTAGATCACATCCATGCCCGCATCGCGCAATGTTCTCGCAACTACTTTTACGCCTCTATCGTGCCCATCTAATCCAACTTTCGCCAATAAAACCCTAATTGGTGAACTCATAATCCTCTCCAGACGGTTTTAAAACTATTAGTTTGTAAGTACACACTATCAATAATATTATTTATATTAAAGTATTTTCTATTTTTTATGGTGAATTTTGTAAAAGCTACATTTTCTCCCCACATTGTATACCGAATACTAATATACGACCTTAATTTAGCGTATCAATAAGGTATTAGGGATAGAAAAAAGTTTTCAGTAATCAGGGATTATTTTTTCTGATATTCGACTGACTTGAAACAACAATACTTGATCAAATAATTTGTATACCAATAATTGGTATAATAAGTAATTGAATAATCAAGCACCGATACGTATTTTGTCCCGAGTTAAGCCACAAGCAATCAGCTCCTCTCAACTCAATAGCCCTGAAAAAGGGGTGGGGGATACCAACGCTGTAATGCTCGATCCGTCAGTTCCAAATGCATTAGATTTGCGCGTATTGACTGCGCTCAGGAAAATCATAAGGTCGGTAGACCTCTACTCTAGGGAGTTGAAAAACAAATCCGAAGTTACTGCGCCGCAATTAATTTGCCTGCTTGCGATTGTCAGAGACGGACCCATGAGCGCAACAAGTGTTAGTCGAGAGGTGTTTTTGAGTCCAAGCACTATCGTTGGCATCCTAGACCGGCTTGAGATAAAAGGGCTTGTGAAGCGAGAGAGATCGCAGAAAGATCGCAGAATCGTGATGGTCAGCGCAACTCCTCTTGGTACAACTCTGGTCGCACGAGCTCCGTCGCCAATTCAGGATGTTCTGAAAAGACGCTTGCAAGAGTTGCCACTACGCGAACAGGAAGATATTACCCGTTCGCTCGAGAGGGTTGTGGAGTTAATGGAGGCTGATCACGTGGAGGCTGCCCCTATTCTGGAACTTGGTCCGATCCCGCAAAAAACCACACAAGAAGATAAGGGACCCCAAGAGTTTTGAGTTTTGCTGTAACTGAATCGTCAGCCAGAGATGGCGGAGTGGGCAAGCGTGCGCCTGTTTTAAGGGCTCCAACTATTCAGGACGGTCTAGGGGTGAAACAATTAATCTCGACATGCCCTCCCCTAGATTTAAATTCCACCTATTGTTATCTGATTCTTTGCGAACATTTCGCTGAAACAAGCGTGGTGGCAGAGATGTCTGGAGAAATTGTCGGGGTTATAACTGGCTATCGGACACCACAAAACCCACAAATACTTTTCGTTTGGCAAGTAGCGGTAAATCCGAAGTATCGAGGCAATGGATTGGGAAACCGAATGTTGCAAAGTTTGTGGGATCGGCTAGTCCCTGAAGGAGTATCTGAAATCAATACAACGGTAGCTCCTGCTAATTTGCCGTCTCTATCTTTGTTCGAATCATTTGCAAAATCGAACTCTGCATATTTAGAAAAAACAAAATTTATAGATTCAAGTTTTTTTGGGAAAGAGTCACATGAAAATGAGGATTTGATCTCAATAAAAACTCGATGAGTTGGGCTGTAATAAAAAAGGGAGTCAAATGAGTTTAAAAATATTTGAAAAATTAGAGTCTGAGGTTAGGGGGTATATCCGCTCATTTCCCGTGCTGTTTAAGCGGGCAAAAGGCGCTCAACTTTGGGATGAGAACAATAAAAATTACATCGATTTTTTTAGTGGGGCTGGAACATTAAATTATGGCCATAACCACCCAGCTTTGAAGGAAGTGGCGCTCGAATATATCGCAAGCGACGGCGTTATTCATGGCCTCGATATGGCTACAGAGGCAAAAAAAGATTTTATAGAGACGTTTGACTCTCTAATTCTTCAGCCTCGCGGTATGCAATACAAACTGCAATTTACGGGGCCCACTGGAACGAATGCTGTAGAGGCTGCGCTGAAAATAGCTCGGCAAGTAAAAGGACGTAGCAATATCATTTCTTTTACTAACGGCTTCCATGGTGTGAGCGGAGGATCGTTATCCACTACTGGTAATTCCAAGTTTCGAAATGCATCAGGAGTATCTGTTGGCGATGTGGTGTTTATGCCCTATTGCGATTACTTCGGAGAGAGTGTTGATACGATCGACCATATAGATAAACTTCTGAGTGACTCGAGCAGTGGAATAGATCATCCGGCGGCCGTAATCGTAGAGACCGTTCAAGGAGAGGGTGGTGTTAACGCTGCCAGTTTCGCATGGTTAAAACGTCTGGAGTTGTTATGCGAGCGGCATGACATGTTACTTATCATCGATGATATTCAGGTCGGTTGCGGCAGAACCGGATCTTTCTTTAGCTTTGAGGGAGCAAATATATCTCCTGACATTATCACCATGTCCAAATCTTTGAGTGGGTATGGGCTACCAATGGCTCTGGTGTTAATGAAGCCAGAGCATGATGTGTGGGATGTTGGCGCACACAATGGAACATTTCGCGGAAATAACCTAGCGTTTGTAACTGCAACGGAAACACTGAGAAAGTTTTGGGATGACGATGTTTTCCAAGATGATATCGAGCGCAAAGGTGCAATTATCGAATCATGGTTACGTCACATTTCTGAGATCTACCCAGAGGGAAATTTTTCCGTTAGAGGGCGAGGGATGATGCGAGGATTGCACTCGGAAGATCCAAAGCTCATACATGCGATTGCTAGTGCAGCGTTCAAACATGGGGTAGTAATAGAGACGTCCGGATCAAAAGATGACGTGTTAAAAATTCTAGCGCCACTAACGATATCAGATGAGTTATTGCGCGAAGGCTTGTTGACCATCGAATCTTGTGTGGCACAAGAGCTGGGTGTGAGCAGCCGAAAAAAGAAAATGTTCTTCCGCTTAAGTCAGCAGGGAGATCATCATGATCGTGCGAAACATAAGAGATATTGACGGAACTGAAGACGACGTTGTAACTGATACGTGGCGCAGCAAACGAATCATCCTAAAAAAAGATGGGATGGGTTACTCGGTCCACGAAACTACCATCTTCGCCGGCACAGAAACGCATATTTGGTATCAGAACCATTTGGAGTCCGTTTTTTGTATCCAGGGTGAGGGCGAAGTTGAAACGATTCCTGATGGAAAAATTTATCCGATTAAGCCGGGAGTGCTTTATGCCTTAAATGAGCATGACAATCACTACCTGCGTGCTAAAACGGAAATGAAGATGATCTGTGTGTTTAACCCTCCTTTGACTGGCAGAGAGGTTCATGACGAACATGGCGTTTATCCAATTGTTGATTAATTAGCAACAAAGAAAGTAGAAAAAATATGGCACCAATTTCAGATAACTATCGATCTCGAACAAATAAGGATTCGGCGATTATTTCGAGACGAGAGCCCGTTGTATATTCCAATGTTGAAGCTATTGCTAACGAGTCAACAAAATCGATTGTTCATGGTTTCGAGCGTGACGGTTATGCTCTCATCGAGGATCTTTTTTCTGAAGAAGAGGTTTCATCTTGGGATGCGGAAATTCAGTCGCTTGCTGCGACTGAGGAAATAAAAAAGCGGGATGAATCTTTTTTAGAACCAGGATCAACTAATGTTCGGTCAATTTTCAGGGTACACATGTTAAGTGATCTTGTAGATCGATTGGTTAGAGATCCTAGACTTTTAGACTTGGCCCGAACCATTTTAGGGTCTGACGTCTATGTCCATCAATCTCGAGCAAATTTAAAACCTGGATTTAGAGGAAAAGAGTTTTATTGGCACTCGGACTTTGAAACTTGGCACGTAGAGGATGGTATGCCCGCAATGAGAGCGATAAGCTGCTCGGTGCTGTTAACAGATAACGATGATACGAATGGTCCTCTCATGCTTATGCCGGGTTCCCAAAAATACTTTATTAGCTGTGTTGGTGAAACACCGGATAACCATTACAAAGAGTCGTTGAAAAAACAGGAATATGGCGTTCCAGACGATGACAGTTTGAGATTCTTAGCGAAACAGTGCGGCATTAAAACGATTAAAGCAAGGGCGGGTTCAGTTGTGTTTTTTGACTGCAATACCATGCATGGGTCGAACAGTAATATTTCACCTTTTGATAGAAGAAATTTGTTCTTTGTCTACAACAGCGTTGAAAATTCGCTCGAAGAACCCAAGTATGGCTTGTCACCTCGTCCGGAGTACGTTGCAACTCGTGAATCATTCGAAGCGCTCCGAGCATTAAAGGTGGCAGCGTGAGAGAGCTATACAAACTTATCAATAAATATTCAACACTCTTGGTATTGGTACTGATCGGTGCTACTGGGTGTTCAGATAATGCAAATAATCTTGCGGATGATACGCTTGAGGTGGCCTTGGAGAAAAGCGCTATACGTCTCGGGTTTGCAAATGAGGCGCCATATGCATATGTTGACCCGCAATCAGGGGAGCTTGCAGGGGAGGCGCCAGATATCGCGCGGCATGTTTTATCCGAACTTGGGGTGAGCGAAGTTACCTCTGTTTTGACTGAGTTTGGCTCATTAATTCCGGGACTCAAGGCTGGCCGTTTTGATGTAATCGCTGCTGGTATGTACGTGCTACCCGAACGCTGTAAGGAAGTAATATTTTCGAATCCAACATATTCAGTTGGAGAATCGTTTTTAGTGAAATCAGGAAATCCTCATAAATTAAATGCGTATAGCGATATCTTAGAAAATCCAAATACAAAATTGGGTGTGGTGTCGGGGACTGTCGAGTTAACTTATGCTAACAAGTTGAATATTCCGAAAGGGCAAATTATTGTCTATCCAGACATCGCGAGTGCGGTATCGGGTGTGAAGGCTGGGCGATCAGATGCCTTCGCCGGAACGAGTCTTACAGTTCAGCGGATTATTCAAAAAGATACGTCTCAATTGCTGGAGCGTGCGTTTCCTTTTGAAGATCCAGTGATCGCTGGCGTGAATGTTCGAGGTTATGGCGCATTTGCCTTTCGAAAAAACGATGTCCGCCTTCGAGATGCGTTCAATGAAAAACTTGCTCAGTTTATTGGATCGGAGAAACATCGAGATATGGTCCTTCAATACGGTTTTACTGAAAGCGAGTTGCCCAAAGGCGTTACTACGTCTGAGTTGTGTTTGCGCTAAACCGTTGACGTAAGAAGGCAGTATTAAGTGTTATCTTTGCTGTTAGAGGGCCTACATGCCACGCTAGTCATAACGCTGTCTAGTATATTCTGCGCAATCTTAATCGCAGCATTTTCGGGATGGATGCTTGCCAGAGCCTCTGGTTTTTCGAAATTATTGATTCTCTTTTATGTAGAGTTTTTTCGGGGCACTTCTGTATTACTTCAGCTGTTTTGGCTTTTTTTTGTACTGCCTCTATTTGGAGTAAATTTCTCTCCATTTGCCACTGCAATAATAGCCTTGTCGTTGAACGCGGGAGCCTATGGCGCTGTAATTATTCAAGCTGCGGTTCGGTCTGTCCCGAAGGGGCAATGGGATGCCGCCGCGTCTATTAATCTAGGCGCATGGGACACATTGAAAAACGTAGTCTTTCCTCAAGCTATTGTTGTGGCACTCCCTGGGCTTGCCACTCTTTGTATCGAAATTCTAAAAAATAGCGCTTTAGTTTCATTGATCACGATTTCAGATTTAACTTTCGTTTCGCAAATTATTCGGTCTGAAAACTATCAAAGTACAGAAATTTTTTCGATTGTCCTCATTCTCTATTTCATCCTTTCGCAGATTATTTCTTTTTCATTTGGCGCTTTAGAAAAACGTGGATTTAAGTGGAGGAGCTCAGGTGTTTGATTGGGATTTTCTTATCGCTTGTTTTCCTGAACTTACGGATGCGTTTTTGATAACAATCAGCGCGGCAATATTAGGGTTTTTGTTTGCGTCCATCATTGGACTAATAGTGGCGGTGATAGTCGAGATTAAGGTTCCAATACTTTATCGAGCGCTACTTTGGGGAAATGAATTTGTTCGAGGAACACCACTTCTCGTGCAAATGTTTTTTTTATTTTATGTTCTACCGGATTGGGGTATCAAACTCGGGCCTATGCAAGCGGGAATACTGGCGTTAGGGATTCACTATGCTAGTTACTGTTCGGAGGCTTATCGATCCGGAATACGTGCTATTCCAAAGAGCCAATGGGATGCTACAAAAGCTCTAAATTTGGGACTCCCTACAACCTTACGTGCGGTTATCCTCCCGCAGATGTTTCGGGTGGTGACTCCTATGTTGGGCAACTATTTGATAGCAATTTTTAAGGACACTCCATTGTTGTCAGCGATTACGGTTGTTGAGGTGCTGCAGGTCGCAAAAATATTAGGTGCCAATAACTTTAAATATCTCGAACCGCTGACTGCGATTGGTTTCCTATTTCTTTTGGTGAGTCTTGTCGCTGCCTACCTGGTTAGGAAGTTAGAGCGAAAATTGGAGTTATCCTATGCATAGACCATTCGTTGAGTGTGAAAATGTTTCCAAATCCTTTGGGGGAAATGTTGTTCTCGACTCCTTAAACATGAGGATTGAGAAAAATGAAGTGATCAGTGTGATTGGGGCCAGTGGCTCTGGTAAATCGACATTACTTCGTTTGCTGATGGGATTAGATCAACCGGATAGTGGAGACATTTTCATCGATGGAAAGTCATTTGTTGACAAAAGAAACCGAGAGGATATTCGCTCCCGTATCGGAATGGTTTTCCAAAGCTTTAATCTTTTTCCTAATATGACGGCTGAACAGAATGTGTCCCTAGCGCTCAAAAAGGTGAAAAAGAAACCACCTAAAGAGGCTCGCGATATTGCTCGTGATTATTTGGCCCAAGTGGGGCTCTCTGACAAACTATCGGCATTTCCTTCCTCTCTTTCTGGAGGTCAATCGCAACGAGTCGCGATAGCAAGGGCTCTCGCACTGCAGCCAGAGTTAATGCTTTTTGATGAAATAACTTCCGCCCTTGATCCGGAGCTTGTTCGAGATGTGCTGGATCAATTAAGTCGAATCGCGGATCAGGGTGGGACAACTATGGTAATCGTCACACATGAAATGCGTTTCGCTAGGGCGATTTCAGATCGCGTAGTCTTCTTTAACGAAGGAAAAATTATGGAAGACGGAGTGCCAGAGAAAATTTTCGATGCGCCAGAACATCCCGCATTAAAGCAATTCTTAGAAAAGCTAATTTAAAAGATACGTCGACTTTTACATCGATCGTCTATATTGCCCACCCACCTCAAAAAGCGTGTGCGTGATTTGTCCGAGCGAGCAGACTCGAACCGCCTCCATTAAGACTTCAAAAACATTTGAGTCCGCAATGACTGCTGCTTTGAGTTTTTCTAGCATCGCTTCAGAGTCATTGGAATTTGTCGTCTGAAAATCCTTGAGTCGTTTTAGTTGTGATTGTTTCTCTTCGTCAGATGAACGAATCAGTTCGAGGGTTTCTGGAACCGCATTGCCTTTTGGGTTTCTAAAGGTATTCACACCAATTAGTGGGTAGCTACCATCATGTTTCTTATGCTCGTAGTAAAGTGACTCCTCCTGGATTTTTCCTCTTTGATACCCAAGTTCCATCGCTCCTAGTACGCCGCCACGTTCGGAGATTGCTTCAAACTCTTTGAGAACAGCTTCTTCGACCAAATCCGTTAACTCTTCAATAACGAAACTTCCTTGATTGGAGTTCTCATTCTTGGCAAGCCCCCATTCGCGATTGATGATGAGCTGAATCGCCATTGCGCGACGTACACTTTCTTCAGTCGGTGTGGTGATTGCCTCATCGTATGCGTTGGTGTGAAGCGAATTGGCGTTGTCGTACGTCGCGATCAGCGCTTGTAGCGTTGTTCGAATATCGTTGAAGTCTATTTCCTGGGCGTGAAGTGACCGTCCGGATGTTTGGCAGTGATATTTCAGTTTCTGTGATCTTTCGTTCGCACCGTATCGTTCGCGCATTGCGACCGCCCAAATTCTTCGTGCGACTCGGCCAAGTACAGAGTATTCGGGATCCATCCCGTTACTGAAGAAGAAACTTAAATTGGGTGCAAAGTCATCGATATGCATTCCGCGCGCAAGGTAAGCTTCGACAAATGTAAAGCCGTTACTCAGCGTGAACGCGAGTTGTGAAATTGGATTCGCACCTGCCTCCGCGATGTGATAACCAGATATGGAGACTGAGTAAAAGTTGCGAACTTTGTTCGCGATGAAGTATTCCTGAATATCCCCCATTACCTTTAAGCTGAACTCAGTCGAGAAAATGCAGGTGTTCTGGCCTTGATCCTCTTTCAGAATGTCTGCCTGAACGGTTCCACGAACAGTCTCAAGCGTTTGTTTCTTGATCGCCTGATATTCGCTTTGATTGGGTTCTCTTGAATTTTCCTCTTTAAACTTATCAACTTGCTGATCGATCGCAGTGTTCATAAACATCGCGAGGATAGTCGGCGCTGGTCCGTTGATTGTCATCGAGACGCTGTTGTTTGGTGCGCACAAATCAAACCCAGAGTAGAGGACCTTCATGTCTTCTAGTGTTGCAATCGACACTCCGGAGTTTCCGACTTTGCCGTAAATATCTGGCCGTAAATCTGGATCGAATCCATAAAGCGTTACCGAGTCAAAAGCGGTTGAGAGCCGCTTTGCTGGCATATCTTTTGAGAGCAAATGAAAACGTTTATTTGTTCGAAACGGATCTCCTTCGCCAGCAAACATGCGAGTGGGATCTTCGTTTTCTCGCTTAAATGGAAACACTCCGCCGGTGTATGGGAATGCGCCGGGAACATTCTCAAGCAAGAGCCATTTGAGTAACTCGCCTTCATCTTCAAAGTTTGGAAGCGAGACCCGTGGGATCAATGTTCCAGAGAGCGATTCGCGTTTAAGTTGCGTGCGAATTTCTTTGTCGCGTATTTTTACAACGTGCTCATCACCCGAGTACGCTTTTTTGAGGTCTGGCCAGTCTGCCAATAATTTTTTCGATTCCCCAGTGAGCTTGGAATCACGTTTGCTCGCCAGTTGATCCAGGTTTGCAACTTCTTCCCCACACTCGTCTGCAAGCATTTTCTTAACGGAGCTAATCTGCTGTCGTTGTCTCGCGACTCGCGATTGTTCGATCGCATCCTGTTTGTAAGACCGAACCGACGTGGAAATATCTGCAAGGTACCGAACTCGATCAGGTGGCACCACGCTCGAAACTTTTGTAGATGACTTGACATCAATCAAAGGAAGGTGAATCTCACCACGTTTCAAACCATGCTTCCCTAGCGCCTCAGCTAATGCGTGGTAGAGCGCAGTAACTCCATCGTCGTTAAATCGCGACGCAGTCGTGCCAAATACTGGCATAGCATCAGGTGCTTGTGAAAATAATTGATGGTTACGCTGGTATTGTTTCGAAACATCACGAAGTGCATCTTCTGCGCCGCGGCGATCAAATTTATTGATCGCAACGTAATCGGCGAAGTCCAGCATGTCGATTTTTTCAAGCTGGCTAGCGGCACCGTATTCAGGGGTCATCACATAGAGTGATACATCGACGTAGGGAACGATTGCGGCGTCTCCCTGGCCGATTCCAGATGTTTCCACCACAATGAGATCGAATCCTGCGCACTTACACGCAGCAATCGCATCGGGTAGACATGCGGCGATCTCGCTTCCACCTCCACGAGTCGCGAGGGAGCGCATATAAATTTTTTCGCTGCTAAGTGCGTTCATGCGAATGCGGTCGCCCAAAAGTGCGCCGCCAGTTTTTCTGCGAGAAGGGTCAATCGCAATAACGGCGATTTGCAGATTATCTTTTTGGTCTAACCGGAATCTGCGAATGAGCTCGTCGGTCAGTGATGATTTTCCTGCTCCGCCTGTGCCGGTGATCCCAAGCACTGGAATATTTTTTTGCGTATCCGATTTTTTGAGAATATCTTTATGAAGATCTTCGGGGAGTGTTGCAAGCTCTATCGATGAAATAATCCGCGCGAGAAGTGGATGGTTTGTTGTCGTGATGTTGTCCACGCTCTCTGTAACGGGAGGTTTTTCCGCCTGAGCTGCGCGCGCCACCATATCATCGATCATGCCTTGTAACCCCATGCTCGCACCGTCTTCGGGGAGTAAATGCGGGAAACGCCGTAGTCGTGTAGCTCTTTAATTTCCGAGGCAACGATCACGCCACCACCACCACCAAAGCCTTTCACATGACCTGCTCCGCGCTCTCGAAGTAGATCGATCATGTATTTGAAGTATTCGATGTGACCACCTTGGTAAGAACTAACGGCGATACCATGCGCGTCTTCTTGAATGGCCGCTGTAACGATTTCTTCAACTGATCGGTTATGGCCCAAATGAATAACTTCCGCACCAGTGCCTTGAAGCATTCGGCGGATAATGTTGATCGAGGCGTCATGACCATCAAATAGACTTGCTGCTGTAACGAATCGCACGTTCGCTTTGATATTGGGTCGTTCGACAATCGGGCTATCGTTCAGATTTGTCATGCTTTTAGTTTCTCCACAAAGCTTTTTTGGCAGGCTTTTTGAGCATAATCATTCATTATGATTCAGCCTGCGCTAAAAATAAATAACGTTTGCTAATCGGTTTAGGCAGCTTTTTTCCAGCCTTCGGCCAGTAACTGTTGCCGAAGTGCTGATTTTTGATCGTAGAAACGCTCGATTGCAGCCAATTTTACATGTCCGAAGCCTTTCACCTCTTCGGGTAGTCCAATGAGTTTTTTGACGATCTCGTAGTTCTTTTCGTTTAGTGCGGAAACCGCCTCGTTTGCAAGCTCGATATAGTCGAGAATCAAGCGACGCTCCAATCTGCGCTCCTCGGTGTATCCGAAGATGTCAAACGCGGTACCACGAACTCGCTTTAGTTTCGCTAGCACTTTAAAGACACCCTGCACCCAAGATCCAAATTCTCGTTTACGGAGGTGTCCATTTTCATCAAGTGACGAAATCAGTGGTGGTGCAAGATTAAATTTGAGTGAGAAGTTACCATCAAAAGCGTCGCGTACTTTTTGTAGAAAAACCGGATCGCTATGCATGCGAGCAACTTCGTACTCATCTTTATAGGCCATGACCTTGAAGAGGCTCTTGGCGAAAGTTTTCCCAAGCTGATCTCGAACATCTTTGCCTTCCAGTTTGCCAAGTACGTCTTCAACGCGTGAGCGGTATTTTTCCGCGTACTCTTCGCTTTGATAATCGATTAATCGCTTAACGCGATCGCTCACAATCGCTTTCACAGATTCGAGTTTTGTGAAAGAAACCGGTTGAGTGGGTTCGGCAATGCGCGCTACAGCGCTTTGGTCAACTGCTGCGAAACGTCCCCATTGGAACGCTTTCTTATTCGCTTCAACTGCTATGCCGTTAAGTTCAATGGCTTTTAAAAGTGATGCTTCGGTTAGTGGGATAAGTCCTTTTTGGAAAGCAAGGCCCAGCATAAATAAATTTGTTGCAATGGCATCACCCATGAGGTTCGTAGCCATACGAGTTGCGTTGAGAAACGTTGCTTTATCCGCTACGGCTTCGTTGATAAGTGACTGCACCTCACTCATTGGGAAATTCCAGTCGCGATCTTGTGCGAATGCGCCAGTGGGTTGATCGTGAGTGTTGATAATCGCAGTGGTTCTACCGGTGCGTGTTTTGGAAATCGCATCCTGACTACCGGAAGTGAGCATATCGCATCCGAGTATTAGGTCCGCTTCCCCTGTAGCGATACGCTGCGCGCGAATTTGATTCGGTTGCTGCGCAATCCGTACATGCGAAGTCACTGCACCATTTTTCTGTGACATACCGGTCATATCTAAAACAGACACCCCTTTTTTCTCGAGGTGTGCAGCCATTCCGATTAATGCGCCAACCGTAATCACACCGGTGCCGCCGATACCGGTAATAAAAATGTTATAAGGAGCGCCATTTTCCATCGGTAATACTGGCGCTGGGAGCGTTGGAATTTGCTCTTGATAATCTTTCGACAAATATTTCTTTTTCGGTGATCCACCTTCGATCGATACAAAGCTTGGGCAGAATCCCTTCACGCATGAGTAATCTTGATTACAGGATGATTGATCGATGAGACGTTTTTTGCCTAGATCGGTCTCAAGTGGAAGGAGAGAGGTACAGTTACTATGTTCTCCGCAATCACCGCAGCCTTCGCAAACTTCAGGGTTAATAAAGAGCCGTTTTGTCGGGGTTGCGATTTCCCCTTTTTTGCGGCGACGGCGTTTTTCTGCAGCACACGTCTGATCGTAGATCAAAACGCTCACGCCCTTAACTTCCCGAAGCTGCTTTTGAATTTGGTCAAGCGCATCGCGATGCTTGATCTCAATGTGAGAGGCAATGTTTTGTCGATCACGGTATCGGCTTAAATCTTCGGTGACGATTATAATTTTTTCAATGCCTTCCCCGGTCAATTGTTGCGCAATCATCGGCACTGTTAACGTACCGTCGATCGGTTGACCGCCTGTCATAGCGACCGCATCGTTATACAGAATTTTGTAAGTGATATTGATATTCGCTGCAACGGCAGAACGAATCGCGAGTAGTCCAGAGTGAAAGTAGGTTCCATCTCCAAGGTTCGTAAACACATGCTCTCGCTTGGAAAACGGTGCCTGTCCGATCCAGGTTACGCCTTCCCCACCCATTTGACTCATGGTCTTGTTATGTTTTGGGTAGATTGCGGTCGCCATAACGTGACAACCAATTCCTGCAAGCGCGAGGCTGCCATCGGGGACTTTTGTTGAGGTGTTGTGTGGGCACCCTGAGCAATACCATGCAGGCCGATTGGGAGTGTCTACCGCTTTAGCTAATACGGACTCTTTCGACTCTAAAAATTCCAGGCGCTCTTTTAATGCGTTTGAGTTGTGGTATCGAGCAATACGGGAGGCGATAACACGTGCGATTTGCGCAACTGAAAAGTCAGATTTTGCAGGGAGTAGCCATTCCCCTCTCGGGTGAACCCACTCACCTTTGTCATCGAATTTTCCGATGATACGTGGCCGGACTTCGGCATCCCAGTTGTAGAGCTGCTCTTTTAATTGATACTCGACCATTTGTCGTTTTTCTTCGACAACGAGTATCTCCTCTAGCCCTCGAGAAAACTCGCGAATGCCATCTGGTTCCAGCGGCCATGGCATGGCAACTTTGAAGAGTCGAATTCCAACATTCGCAACTTCCGATTCTGCAATGCCGAGTTCATCGAGCGCTTCTAAGACATCCATGTAGGATTTGCCTGACGCGACGATACCGATTTTTGCATTCGGAGAATCAATGGTTGTATGGTTGAGTCGATTCGCACGTGAGTAAGCAAGTGCTGCATAAATCTTGTAATCCTGCATCAGTGCTTCTTGTTTTCGAGCTTGGACTCCTAGCGTGTCAGTCGAGAGTCGTCCGTTGAGTCCGCCTTCCGGCATGACAAAGTCACTTGGGATTTTTATCTCGGGACGAAAAATATCGCCATCAATGGATGCGGATGATTCGACGGTGTCAGCTAATGCTTTAAAGCCAACTGCGCAACCGGAAAACCGCGACATGGCGATACCGTGCAGTCCAAGCGTCAAATATTCTTCGACATTACTCGGATAGAGAACCGGGATCATGGATGCTGAGAATAAATGGTCACTTTGGTGCGGCAATGTTGAGGAGTAGGCGCCGTGGTCGTCTCCTGCAATCAAAAGTACGCCGCCATGTTTTGATGTACCAAAATGATTCATGTGTTTAAACACATCGCCACATCGGTCAACACCAGGACCTTTTCCGTACCACAGTGCAAAGACACCGTCGTAATCTATCTCGCCGGTTAAGTGAATTTGTTGTGTTCCCCAAACTGCGGTTGCTGCGAGCTCTTCGTTGACTCCAGGGGTGAACTTGACATTGTGTAAATCGAGTAAGGGTTGAGCTCTCCAGAGCGCTTCATCGAGCCCGCCTAATGGTGAGCCGCGATAGCCAGAAACAAAGCCACCGGTTTTTAATCCATTGGCGGCATCGCGTTGTTGTTGCACCATCATGAGTCTCACTAGTGCCTGAATGCCAGTGAGATATACGTGACCGCTTGTTGCGGTGTACTTGTCGTCCAGCTTTACTGTTCTCATCGATCTGTCCTCGTGGGATCCGATCAGGACTTATAGAGTTTGGTGAACTCCGTGAGCCTTTAATCTGGATAAAAATTATTCAGTGGAGTCGTCTTGGTAAAAGACCCCTTCTTTCAACAAAATCTGATTGTGTGCAACTCCTGATGGCATCATGGGGAAACAGTTCTCCTGCTTCTCCACTGCGACTTCAAGAAAATAAGGCCCCTCAGTTTTTAAGCAACGATCGATAGCGGCATCAAGGTCTGCAGGACTTGCGACGCGTTCTGAGGTCCACCCGAATCCTCTTGCGACCGATACAAAATCTGGAAGCGCCTCAGTGTAGCTATGGCTATAACGGCCACCGTGATTAAACTCTTGCCATTGACGCACCATACCCATGTAGCCATTGTTTGAAAGAATGACTTTGACCGGGGTGCGATGTTGAACGGCAGTCGATAGCTCTTGAATGTTCATTAAGATTGATGCATCTCCACTCACGCAAATTACGAGATCATTTGGGTGCGCAAGTTGTGCGCCGATCGCTGCAGGTAGGCCATAGCCCATGGTTCCCGCCCCGCCGGAGGTGAGCCAGCGACCAGGCTTATCAAAACAAAAATGCTGCGCAGACCACATTTGATGCTGACCTACATCGGTTGCAATGATTGGGTTTTGTCCTTTTGTTGCACGTTCTACCGCGCTCACTAATTGTTGTGGAACGATTGATTGTTCATTGGTAGCGTACGCCAAACTTTTAACATCGCGCCATTTTTGAATGGTGTTCCACCACGGTTTGAGATTTTGTTTTTCGTTGACTTGAGGTTTGATAGCTGCGAGAAGTCCAGATAAATTTTCACTGCAGTCACCTGGAAGTCCAACGTCAACTTTCACTAAACGATTAATGTTGTTCTCATCGATGTCGATATGAATCTTTTTCGCGTTTGGGGCAAACGCGTTGAGCTCTCCTGTTACGCGATCGTCGAAGCGAGCCCCCACGCATACGATGAGATCGGTGCCATGCATTGCAAGATTAGCTTCGAGTGTGCCATGCATGCCGGGCATGCCAACAAACAATGGATCAGAACCCGGAAAGGCTCCTAGCCCCATAAGCGTCAAAGTGCACGGAGCTTCGATTAACCGAACGAGCTCAGTGAATTGTTCACAGGCTTTCGCCCCCGAATTAATGAGTCCACCACCGCCATAAAAGATCGGCTTTTTGGCATCGAGTATTAATTTCGCTGCCGCTTGAAATGAAGTTGCGTCAGCGGTTTTTGGTCTTATGCGTTTGATGAGTGGGCTAATATCAATGTCTTGAACAGATTGCGCTTGAATATCTTTCGGGAAGTCGATGAGAACTGGGCCTGGTCGTCCACCCATAGCTTGGTTGTAAGCTTCTACAGTCGTTGGGATGACGTCATCCGTTGAAGTAATTTGTTTGGACCATTTGGTAACAGTTTTGGCGATGCCGATGGCGTCACATTCTTGAAACGCCTGCGTACCAATAAGAGGCTTCGCGACCTGACCACTAATGCAGATGATCGGAATCGAGTCGCTGATCGCATCGAGTAATCCAGTGGTGGTGTTACTCATGCCAGGACCTGATGTGACAATTACGACGCCCGGTTTTCCGGTTGTTCGCGCATAGCCCTCGGCCGCATGTACAGCGGCTTGCTCGTGGCGTACTAAAATGTGTTGAAGGCGACTCTCGCCGTGAAGGGCATCGTAAATTGGGAGGACGGCCCCGCCAGGATAGCCAAAGACTGTATCTACCCCCAATTTAACGAGCGTATTAACCAGAGCACTGGCTCCCGAACTTACCAATGTAGGAAGGGAGCCAGTGGTGGTCACTACGGGGGTAGTCTCTAAACTTTTCATTTGCAAATCTTACAGACTCATTCTCGAAAAAGGTTTCTTATTTTTCTTTGTATTTTTGTTAAAATGGGAAAAATTTTCCTTAAATAGGTAAAAAATAGGATGAAACTTACAAAATACGATTTTAAGATCCTATCTATCCTCAAAGAGGACGCTCGAGCGAGCCTCCAAGAAATCAGCGCGAAAGTGGGCCTTTCGACTACTCCATGCTGGAATCGCATTAAAAAAATGGAATCGATGGGGGTGATTACGGGGTATTCGGTCCAGGTCGACCCAAATTTGCTGGGTTATAACGAATCGGTGATTGTGCAGGTAAGCCTGGATAACCATTCGGATGAGACATTATTTGAATTTGGTAAGCAACTTGAGAAGATCCCTGAGGTTATAGAGGCATCTTTGGTATCGGGTGATTATGACTATTACATCCGTATTGCTGTGAAGGATACGAGAGACTACGAGCGACTATTAAGAGAAAGTCTTTATAAGATTCCCGGGATCGGCCAAACAAAATCAAACTTTGTGCTTCGTACATTAAAGAGTAGTGCGGTGCCTTTGCCGATAGAAAGTGCGCAGGGATAGAGTTTTGGGTGCAACGATCGATGATAATGGGGTCGAACACCTGCGCGTGAAGAGTGGCGCGAGGATTGTGTGTGTTGTCCCCAGTATCACGGAGCTTTTGTTTGATTTGGGTCTCGGAGAATCGGTCGTTGGGCGCACTGGTTTTTGTTTTTATCCCAAAGAGAAAGTGAAATCGGTTCCGAAAATAGGAGGAACAAAAGATTTTGATTTGCAAAAACTTGCAGCGCTAAAGGCGACGCATCTCATCGTAAATATTGATGAGAATCCGAAAGAGTTGGTCGATGCGGCGAGAGCAATTGTTCCGAATATTATTGTCACGCATCCGATTACTCCGGTGGACAACATTAAGCTCTACGAGTTACTCGGAAGTATCTTTTGCCGAGACCAGGAGATGAAGCGCCTTAGCGATGCGTTTAGAAGCGCGTATAAATTTTTACGAGATCAACGTAGAAAGTTTTCCGATTGAGCGGGTTGCATACGTTATTTGGAAGCAACCCTGGATGTCCATTTCAAATGACACCTACATTGCGAATATGCTGAAACTCGTGGGTTGGGAGCACATCGATTTGCAGAAAAAAGATCGTTATCCGGTGATCAATCTCTCGCAGCTTTACGAAAAAGTCGACAGAATATTGTTATCCACAGAGCCCTACGCTTTTCGACCAAAGGATGTTGTGGGGTTGCGGGCTGAAATTGGTCCGCAGGGCAAGCCAAAAGTTAGCCTAATCGACGCAGAAATGACCTCTTGGTACGGTAGTCGAGCTATCGGTGGATTACGGTATCTATATGATTTTACGAAAGAAAACTTGAAATAAGCGATCTTCTTATAATATTCCATTTTGTATTCTGAATTCAAAATGATAAGATTCTAGTTGCGGTTAAAAGAAAGGTTTTTGGATGAACAAGCTGCAACCTCAGCCCACTTTGGTGGATCAAGTTTACGAAGCGATTCTCTCGGAAATCACCGAGGGAAAGTTCGATGACGGTAGACGTATCAAGCAAGAGGAAATCGCTGAATCCTTGGGGGTGTCGCGTCAGCCCGTTCAGCAAGCTCTGTTGCTTCTCAAAAATCATGGAATATTGCGCGAAGGCACCGGCCGAGGTTTACGGGTCGCATCTCTCGAAGTTAATTTTGTACGGGATTTGTACGAATTAAGAGGTGCACTTGATCGGTTAGCAACGGGACTTGCTGCAGAAAGAGGTAGTAAGCACGCGAAGGAAGAGGGCGCGGGATTTATCGAGCGTGGAAGGGCGGCGGTCGACAAAGGATCAATCGCTGAGATGATCGCGGCGGACATGGACTTTCATTTCTTTATATATGGATTATCTGAAAACCCATTGATTTCGGAGCGAGGTCAAACGCAATGGAATTATTTAAGGCGCGTGATGGGTCAAGTGCTACTCAAAGGTGAAACGCCGGGTGATATATGGGATCAGCACGAAAAAATTCTTGAAGCAATTATTGCTGGCGATGTTGAGACTGCAAAACGTCTTGCTGAGCATCACATTGTTGAAGCATCTGGAACCTTGGCGACTCGTCTCGGTTAATAAATTGAAGGTGAAATTCTTTTATGGGTAGCGTAGATCTACAATTAAAAAATGCACCGTCCAAAAAACTGGACCTTGCAGCTTACACGACGTTATACAACACACTTCTCCGTACGGCCGAAAAATATCTGGACCGTATTGCGTATTGTGTCCCACCAATGGAGGGTCGGAGCTACCATCCAGCTGGGTGGGAAATTACCTACAAAAATTTGCTTGTAGAAGTGGAGAAAAAGAAACAAGCGTACGCACAAGCTGGTATCGGTTTGGGTCATCGGGTTGCTATTCTTTTTGAGCAACGCCCAGAGTTTTTCTTTCACTACTTTGCGTTAAATGCACTCGGAGCGGGGATTGTGCCAATCAACCCTGATTATCGAGTCGACGAAATTAAATATGTAGTCGAGCACTCGGAGGCAGGCTTAGCGCTGTGTGTAGATCGTCGTCGTGATGAGATGCTCGAAGTTGCGAATCAAATTGAAGCGGACTTACCCGTTATATCGCTCGATCAATTCCCAGAGATACTCCCGCGAGCGAAAGTCCCAGTGCTGGCGGGTAAGCCCGATGCCAACACAGAAGTAGCACTTCTTTATACGTCGGGAACGACAGGTAAGCCGAAGGGCTGCATACTCACCAATGAATACTTCCATATGTTCGGTGGTTGCTATATCTCAGTGGGAGGTTTACTCGACTTTCGGGATCAGGGTGAGCGTCTTTACAATCCGTTGCCGCTACATCATGCGAATTGTTTATCGATCTCTGTGCCGGCTATGTTGATGACTGGTGGTTGTGTGATTTTCCCAGATCGTTTCCACGCGAGTACTTGGTGGAAGGATCTAGTGGAAACCAAAGCGACTGCGGTTCAGTTTCAAGGCATCATCCCGAATATTCTTCTGAAACTACCTGAAACTCCAGAAGAAACTTCACACCAAGTTCGATTCGCGCTTTGCGCCGGGATTGAGCCAAGTCAGCACGAGGTTTTTGAGAAGCGTTTTGGTTTTCCAGTTGTTGAGATGTGGGCAATGAGTGAGACTGGACGAATTATTACGGATAACTTTGAGCCTCGAAAAATTCATACGCGCAGTTTTGGAAAAGACAGCGATTTCGTTGAAGCGAAAGTCTTCGACGCGAACGACCAAGAAGTGGGCCCAAATGTGCCTGGCGAACTCGTTATTCGGTATAGCGCCAAAGAGCCGCGAAAGGGATTCTTCTCCGGTTACTTAAAAAATGAAGAAGCAACGGAAGAGGCTTGGAAAAATGGGTGGATCCACACTGGAGACTCTGTTGTAAAAGACGAGGATGGTTATTTGTATTTTGTGGATCGGATGAAAAATATCATTCGTCGTTCTGGTGAAAACATTGCTGCTGCAGAAGTGGAGGCGTGTCTTACCGCTCATGATCAGGTAAAACAGGTCGCTGTTATCGCGGCGCCTGATGAAGTGAGAGAAGAAGAAGTGATGGCGTGTGTGATCGCAAAAAATGCAGATGACATCGCCACCGAAGAGAAGCGAGAGCAGCTTGCGAGCGCTTTGTTTGATTGGAGCTATGATCAGCTTGCTTACTTCAAAGCGCCAGGCTGGGTGCTCTTTATGGATTCACTTCCGTTGGGGACATCTGCAAAAGTACAAAAAATCCACATCTTCCCGGCTGGAACCGATCCGCGTAAGCAGCCTGGGGCGATCGATTTGCGTAGCCGAAAAAAACAGAAAAAAGTTCACTAAGACTTTGTAGGAAAAATCATGCCGGTACCTCCTTTACATGCAAATACCAGCGCGGGTGTCATCGCGCGATTTTTAAAAGCTCGCGGTGTTGATCGCATCTTCGCACTCTGTGGCGGACACATCATGCCGATGTGGATGCGAGCCGATACCGAAGGCATTGAGATCATTGATGTTCGCGATGAACGCGCGGCAGTTTATATGGCACATGCTTACAGTGAGTTGACTGGGAAGCTCGGAGTCGCGCTTGTCACTGCGGGCCCAGGAGTTACCAACGCCATGACTGGTATCGCGAATGCACACGTCGCACGTGCATCCGTTTTAGTTCTATCGGGATTGCCACCAAGGCCACAAGAGAATAGAGGCGCGTTACAAGATATCGTACATACAGATTTATTGAAGTCCATAACGCGCTACGCGCGCACAGTTCGTGAATCAAGTTTGGTATTACAAGAACTTGATGAGGCAGTATCGAGGGCCGAAGGTTATGGTGGAGAGCCTGGACCGGTGTATTTGGATTTTCCGACAGATGTGTTGCGTGATGACGTTCCTGCTGCTATCCAAATGGAAGAGCACTTCCGACCAAAAACAAAACGTGATATCGAGCCCCACGCGGATGACGTAGATCAAGCGATTGAGCTCATGTGGAATGCAAAGCGTCCACTCGTGATCAGTGGGCGCGGCGCGCGTGGTGCCGGAAAAGAGTTGTGTGAATTTCTCGATCAATTAGGAGCGGTGTATCTCGACACGGGTGAGAGTAAGGGCTTGGTCCCGGATTCTCATCCATCGGTAGTCGCTGCAATGCGCGGAAAAGTGATGGGGGATGTAGATCTCGTCGTCACAATTGGTAGACGACTTGATTTCCAATTGGCCTACGGCTCACCCGCGGTTTTTGGTGAGGCAAAATTTGTTCGTATCGGAGATGTTCCTCTCGAGATGCGGGATAACCGTAGAGGTGCTGTCGAGTTATTCGCAACTCCAAAGGCAGCACTTGCTGCAATTAATAAAAAAGTAAGCGGTAGAAAATCAGCAGTAGACACTGCTTGGGCCAATGGATTACGGGAGCAGCATGAGGCGCGCGCAAAGAAATTGAAAGATACGATGTTATCTGCTCCGTCAGACAGTCAAGGACGTATTCATCCGAATCGCGTGCTTGCTGAATTACAAAAACAGTTGAAAGATGATTCCATCGTTGTCGCGGACGGCGGCGATTTTCTCGCGTTTGCGCGAATAGGATTAAATGCATCTACGTATTTAGATCCGGGCTCTCTTGGTTGTATTGGAATCGGAACCGCGTTTGGTATTTCGGCAAGTTTGGCGAGACCAAATCAAGACGTCGTGGTTGCAACCGGTGATGGAGCATTCGGTTTTAATGCGATGGAAATTGACACGGCGGTTCGTCACAAGGCGCCCGTTCTCATTGTGGTCGCGAATAATGGTGCGTGGCAAATTGAAGTACACGATCAAACCGATACACATGGAAAAGTAGTGGGTACAAAACTTCAGTTTTCTGATTACGCGCAGATGGCAAAAGCGTTCGGACTATACGCGGAGCGCGTGGAGTCTGCGGATGACTTAGAGGGAGCTATCTCAAGAGCGATGAAAAATCGCCCGGCGCTATTGGATGTTGTGGTAACACCAGAAGCAAAATCATCGGACGCAAAAACAGGGCTCGCTTGGGTTCCAGACCTACAGCCACTTGAAGCGTGGGATGACGCAGAGAGGAAGTGGAGATCAAAATAAAAAAAGCAGCCACAGGGCTGCTTTTTTTAACTTCAAAAATTTGATTACATCAAAATGTGCCAAGCGATGCAGGCCTGTGCAAGAAACCCTGCAACAAAAGCAATCGTTCGTACCAACGGGATCGCCATCGTGTAACTGATTGCATGCACTACCCGAGCCCAGAAATACACCATCGCGGATTGAGCAATGGCTGCTCCAGTAATTTCCAGCTCGTGTGCAGCGAGCACTAAAACCGCAAAAACAACTAAATTTTCTACAGCATTCGTATGTGCTTTCATTAAACGCTGTGCCCAGGCGGACTGGGCTTTGGGATAATCCGGATAACCTGCGGTATCACTTAGCCCGCGCGTCGACATCCGGTCCAAAATGTAGGGGATCCATAAAATTCCTGTCAAAGCTGCTGATAAAGCCAGGTATAAAATTTCAGTTTTCATTTTTGTTTCTCCTTATTTCTAAGTTGAAAAACATGTAACGGTTGGAAACTGGTGGAGCGAAGTAGGCTCCTCTCTCGAGTGGAGAATTTTTGAGAATACAGAAATAATTTCAAAGAATCGACTGTCGTCAAAGCTTTCCTTAGCACGAATAATAAAAAACGTACACAAGCTATTTCTGTGCGGTACGGTAAACCGAGTTTGGATAAATATCAAGCCGACAACAAACTGACTGACATGTTTCTGTCGTCAAAAAACGACAGTATTTGAGTGCCATTTGTTGGTTATAAATTCAAAAAATCCCGAGCATCGACCAATGCTCGGGATTTTTCTTTGGGTTACGCTGCTTTTGCGAGGTATTTCTCGAGTGCTTCGCCGTCACCGATTAACGTACCGTTAATGAATACTTGAGGTACCGTTTGTGCGCCAGTAACTGCGCCAATCACTCGGCTTCGGTTTTGATGAGCAAGCGGAATCTCAACATAGTCGTAGCCTGAACGAGTCAGCGTTTCTTTTGCTTTGGCGCAAAATGAGCAACTCTCGCGCGTGAAAATCGCGACTTGATCTGGTTTTTTCGCATTCGGGTTGATGTAATTTAATAGCGTCCCGGCATCTGATACTTCGAATGGATCACCTGGTTTTTCGGGCTCGATAAAAGTTTTTTCAACGACGCCATTTTTGACGAGCATTGAATATCTCCAAGAACGCTTTCCAAATCCAAGATCACTTTTATCAACGAGCATTCCCAGTTGCTCAGTAAATTCTCCATTGCCATCTGGCAGTAAGCGAACATTGCTCACCTCTTGGTCTTTTGCCCACTCGTTCATGACGAAAGTATCGTTAACGGAAATGCAAACGATTTCATCTACGCCGTTTGCGAAGAAGGCGGGGGCCAGTTCATTAAATCGTGGGAGGTGTGTTGAGGAGCAGGTCGGGGTAAAAGCGCCCGGCAAGGAAAATACCGCAACGGTTTTTCCTGCAAAAATTTCATTTGTGGTAATCGTTTTCCACTCGTTATTTTCGCGTACGCGAAAATTCACGTTGGGGACTTTAGTGCCTGCGAAGTCTTGAAGTGCCATGTGTTTCTCCTTTAAATCCGTCTAAAGTTGAAGGAATGGCTGAATTTTGAGGGATTACCATTGATCGGTCCAATGAAATAAAATAAACATATTGATCGAATAAAACGATCAATAGTCAAACAGGTCTGAGCGATGCTACAGCGCCTTTAGCTAGTCTTTTTCGCTGACTTTCGTTTCGTGGGCGTTTTTTTAGTGCTTTTAGGTTTGCTTGCCGTCTTGGGTTTGGCGGCGGTATCAAGCCGATTCTTCGCGTAGGTGCCGGGTGCCTCTTCGATAATTTTTTGTTTATTGGCACCAAGCTTACGCGCTTCTACTTTCTTTCCCGATCGCTTGGAAACCCAGTTTTTCCAGTGGGGCCACCAAGATCCTGGAGTTTCATCTGCAGTTTCCAGCCATGTATTTGCGTCGTGAGAGAGTCCGGCATTGGTCCAATGACAATATTTCTCCACAGTCGGTGGATTCACGATGCCAGCGATATGGCCCGAGCCGCCAAGAACAAAGGTTGTATCTCCGCCAAACAGTTTCGCTCCAGCAAATGTAGATTTCCAAGGCGCGATATGGTCATCGCGGGTCGAGATGAAGTAGGTCGGTGTTGTAACTTTCGATAGATCAATTCGAGCGCCGGCGATTTCGAGTGCCCCGGGTTCACGTAATCGATTATGAATATACATTTGCCGCAAATAAAACGAGTGCATTTTCGCGGGCATTCTGGTTGCGTCGGAATTCCAGAACAACAGGTCAAATGGCATGGGTTCTTTGCCCAATAAATAATTGTTGATTACAAAGGACCAGATCAGATCATTCGCTCTCAATAAATTAAACGTTGATGCCATCTCGGAGCCCTCGAGAAAACCTCGAGTTGCCATTTTCTTCTCGAGCGTATCAATACCTTCTGCATCGACGAAAACACCAAGCTCTCCTGGGTTTTCAAAGTCGATCATCGTCGTAAAGAAAGTGGCGCTCGAAACACGCTCCGCTTGGTCGTTCGCTTTTAGCCAGCCAAGCATCACAGCGGTAAGAGTGCCCCCAAGACAATAGCCGATCACATTGGTCGACTCGACTTGATTGGTTTTCTCGATGTAATCGAGCGCAGCAAGAGGGCCCTCGAGTAAGTAATCGTCAAACGTTTTATGGGCTAGTTTTCCATCTGGGTTCACCCAAGAGATCACATATACCGTGTGTCCTTGTTCAATTGCCCATTTGATAAATGAGTTGTCAGGTCGTAAATCCAGGATGTAATACTTATTGATCCAAGGTGGCACGATCAGAAGCGGTGTGCTGTTCACTTTTGGAGTGCTGGGAGCATATTGGATTAGCTGCATCAAGTCATTTTCAAAAACAACTGCTCCAGGGGTACTCGCAACATTCTTACCTAGCTCGAACGCATTGGGATCGACCATTTTGATGGCAAGCTGTCCTTCGCCTCGTGCAATGTCACGAAGTAGGTTTCGGTATCCATCGACTAAATTGCGACCGCCCGTCTGAAGTGTTGTTTGCAGGACTTCAGGATTCGTCGCAGCAAAATTGGTAGGAGACAGCGCATCGATATACTGCTTCGTGAAAAACTTTACTTTCTGGCTCGTTGATTCGTCTAACCCGTCGACATTTTTGACTGCATCTTGCAAGTGTCCCGCTGCCAAAAAGTACGCATTCTTCACATAATCAAATAACCATGTATCCCAAAGCTCGTTTCGAAACCGTGGGTCGCGTTTTTTCGTTTTAGCAGGAGCATTCTGATCGCTATTCGTGAGCCACTCTTGCCAAAGCTCCAGTTGATCTTTCCAATAGTTACTGGCTGCTTCGGATAACTTCTCAGGGTTACTAAAAAGATGTTTTGCAAACTCAGAAAATGCTTTAGTGGCTCCGATATCGTCTGTCTGCTCTTCGTTCAGTTTCGCCACACTGTGAGTGACATATGCTTGTGTTGCACGCGTACCCACTTCGGTGATTTCATTCCATAACGAGAGCCACTCGTTTACATCCAGTTGGGTCGTCGCTAATTTTTCATCTTTTTTTGATGTAGGCATAAACGTCAATTCGACAACTTTTACTTTTTAATTATGATCTTTTTTTCGCTTGCCCGTAGGTTTGAAATTTCTTCAAGACAACGTTCATTTCTTTTTTAGAAAGAATTTTTGGTTTTCCGATTTGCAGTGCTCTCCAGTACTGCTCACACAGCGCTTCGGTTTCAACTGCTAATTTCAGCGTGTTTTCAAGCGTCGTTCCAACACAAATCATTCCGTGATTTGCGAGAAGACACGCCTTACGATCTCGAAGAGCTTTGACCGCATGATCCGATAATGCTTGCGTTCCGAAGGTCGCGTACGGGGCACAACGAATGTCAGAGCCACCACAGACCGCAATCATGTAATGAAAAGCGGGCACGCTTTTATGCAAACAAGATAGTGTCGTTGCAAAGCTCGAATGCGTATGGACGATCGCCTCAACATCTTGCCGGTTCAAGTATATGTCGTGATGGAATCGCCACTCGGAGGAAGGCGCGTACCGTCCAGAAGGTTTTCCTTTGTTATCGACGAAGACAATATCCGAAGGTTTCGTTTTATCGTAAGCCAGTCCTGAAGGGGTGATGAGAAAGCCGTTCTTAAAGCGTGCGCTGACATTCCCGGAAGTGCCACGGTTCACTCCAAGTGCATTCATTTCCAGCGCAGTGCGGATAATATTTTTACGGAGCGTTAACTCGTTCATTTCGCCACGATCTCTAATTTAGGCTTTTGTAAATTTTAAAGTTTTTTTATCACTGCCGTGAATCCGTGCAAGCTCTCCTGCAGACCATAAATAATGCAAGTGAGCCACGGCTTCTCCCATAGCAAAAAATGTTTGATACGCATCTAACTCCCGATCAAAGAGCGCCGGTAAAACTTCAAACGCACTTTTTGGAGTGTCACAAAGTTCCGCGACTCGCGCGAGTCGATATTCATGATGAGCCTTGAGTTGCCTCACCCTCGCGCTAACGCCGTAAAAAGGTAACCCATGGGATGGCAACACCAGCGTTGAGTCTGGAATTGAAAGAAATCGCTCAATTGATTGTAAGAATGCCGCAAGCGGGTTGCTGTCTGGGTGAGAAGGATAAACTGCAACATTCGTGGTGATTTTTGGAAGCAACATATCACCCGAAATCAGTACTTTATTTGAAGCATTGAAAAGTGCCACGTGCTCGGGTGAGTGCCCAGTACCTTCAATGGTTTCCCAAATGGAGTGTCCGATATCGAGGGTTTGTTTGTCTTTCAAGGTATTCGGATTTTCTGGCAACTCATCTACGAGTTGTGGGTAGTGAGCCCCTTTTTGGGCAGCGAGATCCGCTTGATCCTTTGGGAGGCCATTGAGCTGAAAAAATGTAGACACCGATCCAGGATCGTAACCTGGGGATGCACGATGCACAGATTTTCCGGTTTCAAATTCTTGCTCGCTAATCCAAACCGGTGCATCCATTTTTTTCGAGAGCCAACTGGCGTTCCCCATATGATCAGGGTGGTAATGCGTGATAACGACTTTATTTAGTCCGTCTCGCAAGTCAGTGTGACCAAGAATATTGCTCCAACAATGTCGCGTCGCGTCGTTCGCAATCCCAGAATCGACTGCTGTCCATCCTTTTGCGTCTCTGATTAGCCATAAATTGATGTGGTTGAGCGCAAACGGCAGAGCCATACGAATCCAACGTAGATTCTCGTTGATCTCAAACATTTCACCGCCCTCGGGCGGTTCAGAAAAAGGAAACTGTAATTCGGGATTCATGTAAGCGCGCACGATTGAGGGTGCTTCGAGCTAAAACAGACGCCATTATAGAGTAAGTAAAACTAGCTACTTCCCGAGCCGTTTTTGATTGAGACGGGTATCATTGAATTTTTAGGGATCGGATAAAAGATTTTTAATCGCGATCCACAAATTTTTTAGGAAAAAAGATGAGTGACAGTGATGTAGTTATTTTGTCCGTTGCAAGAACCCCTATGGGAGGGTTTCAGGGAGCGTTGAAGGATTTTACTGCTGCACAACTCGGTGCCGCGGCAATCCAGGCTGCAATTGAGCGCTCTGCGATAAAGCCCGAGTCGGTTGAAGAGGTCGTTATGGGATGCGTCTTACCCGCCGGGCAAGGACAAGCGCCTGCAAGACAGGCGTCACTGGGTGCTTCGCTGGCTTTGTCCGCTGGGTGCACCACGATTAATAAAATGTGTGGATCGGGAATGAAAGCCGTGATGTTTTCTCATGACTTGATTAAGGCAGGTAGCGCCAATATGGTGGTTGCAGGGGGGATGGAGAGTATGACGAATGCCCCTTACTTGCTGCCGAAGGCACGATCAGGTTATCGCATGGGGCACAACGAGGTTTTTGATCATATGTTCTTGGATGGTCTTGAAGATGCGTATGACAAAGGCCGCCTCATGGGAACATTTGCCGAGGACTGCGCGGGCAAATATGCATTTACACGGGAAGAGCAAGACAATTTTGCGATTCACTCGTTGGAAAAGGCAAAGCGCGCGAACGAAGATGGATCATTCGCATGGGAAACAATCCCAGTGACGGTGACTAAGGGCAAGCGAGAAGAGTTTATAGAAAAAGATGAGCAACCTTTCCGGGCAAACCTCGAAAAAATACCGAGCCTTCGACCAGCCTTCAGAAAAGATGGAACGGTAACGGCTGCAAACAGTAGTTCTATTTCCGACGGGGCTGCAGCTTTGGTGATGACCAATCAAGCCACCGCCGATGCCTTGGGAATAAAACCGATTGCGAGGATTGTTGCGCATGCAACCCACGCGCAAGAGCCAGGACTCTTCACAACAGCTCCTGTAGGAGCAATGAAAAAATTATTTGAAAAAACTGGCTGGAGCGCTACGGATGTCGATTTGTATGAGATCAACGAAGCGTTTGCGGTTGTGACCATGGCCGCGATTCGAGATCACAAGTTGGATCCAGAAAAGGTGAACGTACATGGAGGAGCATGTGCTCTGGGTCATCCGATTGGGGCATCCGGTGCGCGAATCCTCGTGACCTTAATTGGTGCGCTTCGAAAAAATAAACTGAAAACTGGGGTTGCTGCGCTCTGTATCGGTGGCGGAGAGGCTACTGCTGTGGCAATTGAAATGATGGATCTTTAGTGATTTGGGGGTGGTCGGATGTCTGATGCAAAAAATGCAATTGAGTTTTATTTAGATTTTTCTTCTCCGTATGGTTACTTTGCTGCTTCCAGTATTGGGGAAGTTGCGAATGAGTTTGGTCGAACGGTCGAGTGGAAACCTTTCATGATTGGGGCCGTATTAAAAGTAACTGGCGGAACACCACTTCCGATGGTGCCGCTCAAAGGTGAGTACAGCCGACGAGATATGGAGCGAGTATCGCGATTATTAAAGATTCCCTATAAAGAACCTGCAAAGTTTCCGATTTCCTCGCAAGCGCCCTGTCGAATGTTTTATTGGGTTCAGGATCAAGCGCCGGAGAAACAGGAAGCTGTGATTTTGGCTCTATACCAGGCTTATTTTGTCGAAGGCTTAGATATTTCTACACCCGAAGTGGCTGCGAAAGTCGTTGCGAAGGTTCACGGCACCGAAGAGGAGTTACTCGCAGCTGCTCAAGATCCCGCAGTGAAGGAAAAACTCAAAAACGCCTGTGATGCTGCTATCGAAAAAGGGGTATTCGGATCTCCCTTTATGATTGTGGATGGAGAGCCTTTTTGGGGTTCGGATCGAATCGAGCACGTTCGAGAGTGGCTCAAGCGCGGTGGATTCTAATAAGGAAACAAAATGGCACTAAAAAAAGGATGTAAAGATCTGGTCGCTGAGGCCAACGCGCTGGTAACGACGATACCGATTCAAGAAGCGATCGAGAAGGTTGATGATTCAAACATTGTTTTTGTTGATATACGAGATGTTCGCGAGCTTGAGCGAGATGGCATGATCCCAGGGGCCTTTCATGCCCCACGCGGTATGATTGAGTTTTGGATCGACCCCGATAGTCCGTATTACAAAGAAATTTTTGGCAGCGGTAAGACTTTTTATTTTTACTGCGCTTCGGCTTGGCGCTCAGCGTTGGCAACGCGTGTAGTGCAGGAAATGGGCCTTGAGAATGTTGCGCATATCGAAGGTGGCTTTGGCAATTGGAAAAAATCTGGTGGACCAGTTTCCCAGAAACAATAACGGTTAGGGTGTATGCCTCAAATTAAATCAAAACTAAATACGCGCTCGGACGACTTCGTTCAAAACAGCAAGACCATGACCGCGTTGGTCGATGATTTGCGTGAGAAATGTACCGAGGTCTCACAAGGTGGCACTGAAGCGGCACGAAAAAAACATTTGGATCGTGGAAAATTGCTTCCTCGAGACCGGATTGATGCACTCCTTGATGAGGGTTCTCCATTTTTAGAGCTCTCTCAATTGGCTGCATTCGGGATGTATGACGGGGTAGTGCCCTCGGCTGGGATATTGACGGGAATTGGTCGGGTGTCGGGACGCGAGTGTTTGATCATCGCAAACGATGCAACCGTGAAGGGCGGAACGTATTTCCCGATGACCGTGAAAAAACATTTACGAGCACAAGAGGTTGCATTACAAAATCGATTGCCATGTATTTACCTCGTTGACTCAGGTGGTGGGAATCTCCCCAATCAAGATGAAATTTTTGCCGATCGCGAACATTTCGGTCGGATCTTTTTTAACCAAGCGAATATGTCTGCTGCGGGTATTCCGCAGATCGCGTGTGTCATGGGATCGTGTACTGCTGGAGGTGCTTATGTGCCTGCGATGTCTGATGAGACTGTGATAGTGAAAAACCAGGGTACGATTTTTTTAGGTGGACCGCCCCTTGTAAAAGCGGCAACTGGGGAGATCGTGGATGCGGAAACGCTGGGTGGAGCGGATGTTCACGCGAAACGCTCGGGTGTTGTCGATCACTACGCGCAAAATGACCAGCACGCACTAGAAATCGTTCGAACGATCGTCAGTAATCTGAATAGTAAGAAAACGATTTCGCTTGAGACGCGTGAGCCAATCGCTCCAATTTACGCGAGTGAAGAAATTTATGGCGTGGTTCCATCAGACTCTCGAAAACCCTACGACGTACGAGAAATTATTGCGCGTATGGTGGATGGGAGCGAGCTAGACGAATTTAAACCACTCTACGGCTCAACGTTAGTAACTGGATTCGCTCGTATCGAAGGTTATCCAGTTGGGATTGTTGCGAATAACGGTATTTTATTTTCTGAGTCAGCCCTCAAAGGTGCTCACTTTATCGAGTTGTGTGCGCAGCGAAAAATACCGCTCGTTTTCTTGCAAAACATCACGGGCTTCATGGTTGGAGAAAAATACGAGTCGAGTGGGATTGCAAAAGATGGTGCAAAAATGGTCACGGCGGTTGCAACTGCGCAGGTTCCCAAGTTCACGGTGATTATTGGAGGCTCGTTTGGCGCGGGTAACTATGGCATGTGCGGCCGAGCGTATTCGCCACGATTTTTATGGATGTGGCCGAACGCGCGCATTTCGATTATGGGGGGTGAGCAAGCGGCCAGCGTGCTCGCAACTGTAAAACGCGATGGACTTGAAAAATCTGGAAAGTCCTGGTCGAAAGAGGAGGAAGCTCATTTTAAAGTACCGCTTCTTGATCAATATGAAAAACAAGGTCATCCATACTATGCGTCGGCCCGCCTTTGGGATGACGGGGTGATTGACCCCGCACAAACGCGAACGGTTTTAAGTCTAGCGTTGTCTGCATCATTAAATGCTCCAATTCCGGAGACACGGTTCGGCGTTTTCCGAATGTAGTTTTGAAAGCTTGTTGATGATTTACACCACACCTGAACATGAAGCACTAAGAGAACAAGTCGCGCGTTTTTTAGAAAAAGAAGTCGAGCCGCATGGCGAGAAATGGGAGGCACAAGGGTTTACGCCTCGTGAAGTCCTAAGAAAGATAGGGCAACTCGGATGGCTTGGAATGACCTATTCATCTGAATATGGTGGTGCGGAAGCGGATTTCATGACCTCTGTAGTATTCCAAGAGGCTTTGTCGAGATCGACTTTTGGTGGTTTTATCGTAACCGTACTCGTACATACCGATATGGCCTCCCCGCATCTCGTGCATGCGGGCAGTAAAGAGCAGAAGGAAAATATCTTCCCAGTCTTATTTCTGGTGAAAAAATATCTGCGGTTGGGGTGAGTGAGCCTGACGCAGGTTCCGATGTTGCAGGCATTCGCACAAACGCCAAGCGCGATGGGAATGATTATGTGATTAACGGCACCAAGATGTTTATCACGAACGGCGTACATGCAGATCTGTACTTTGTTGCAGCGAAAACAGATCCCGAGGCAAAGGGTTCTCGTGGGATCTCCATGTTTATTGTTGAAAAAGGTACTCCTGGATTTTCAGTGGGGCGTTCACTCAACAAACATGGTTGGCATAGTTCGGATACTGCAGAACTCATTTTCGATAACTGTCGAGTGCCTGCGGAAAATCTTCTTGGAGAAGAGAATCGTGGTTTTTATGCGGTTATGCAAAACTTCCAAATTGAGCGTATTGCGCTTGGCGCGATGGCAGTAGGACATGCGCTCACCGCATTGAAACTCACAACCCAATGGGTCAAAGAGCGAAAAGCGTTTGGTGGCAATCTTTTCGATAAACAAGTTATTCGCCAACGTCTTTCCATGCTTGCCGCAAAAACGGAAGCAGCGCGATCCTACCTGTACCACTGCGCCTGGCTTGTCAATGAGAATAAGGAGTGTGTCAAAGAAGTTTCAATGCTCAAAGCGCTCACCGGAGAGCTCGTGAATGAAGTCATGTATACCTGTCAACAATTCCATGGCGGCATGGGATACATGAGAGAAACGCCAATCGAGCGGCTCGTAAGAGATGCGCGTGTGCTCGCAGTGGGTGGTGGTGCAACGGAGGTAATGTTAGAAGAAGTTGCGAAACGCCTTTACTTTTAAGTCACATTTATGACAGATTTTGAAACTATTCAGGTTGAGCAAGAGCAGCAAGTTGCTAGGGTGTGGCTCAACCGTCCCGATGTCCGCAATGCATTCAATGAGCAAATGATTGCGGAACTCACGGAAGCGTTTTCTGCGATTGATAAAGATTCTAGTTCAAAAGTGATGGTGCTCTCGGGTCGAGGTTCTGCTTTTTGTGCGGGTGCGGATCTCAATTGGATGCGCAAGATGTCTGGATACTCATTCGAAGAGAATTGCGCAGATGCAAGTCGGCTGGCTTTGATGTTGCGCACACTTTATGAGATGAAAAAACCTACGATTGCGTGTGTGAACGGACACGCGTTCGCAGGTGGTATGGGATTGGTTTCTGCTTGTGATATTGCAGTCAGTGTGGATAGTGCGCTCTTCTGTTTATCGGAAACCAAACTCGGCTTGATCCCCGCAACGATTGGTCCATATGTTTTTTCTGCGATTGGTCGGAGAGCTGCGACGCGATACATGGTGAGCGCAGAACGATTTGATGCGATGGAGGCGAAGCGTATCGGGTTGGTGCATGAAGCAGTATCAGACACTCAACTTCAGTCGACAGTAGATTCTATTCTTGAAAATATCCTCGGGGGCGGCACCAATGCTCATCGCGAAACCAAATCTCTCATTGATCTCATTGATCGTTCGATGTTTAGCGACGATTTAATCAATGAAACTGCAACTCGGATTGCTCGAGTACGCGCATCAGAAGAAGGTAAGGAAGGTATTCAATCTTTCTTAGAAAAACGCAAACCTAATTGGGTTGATTCCAAGTAAAAAGGCGTAGGTATATTTACTAAAGCACAAGTCATATCCGCTTTTGGGCCACCAGATGTCATGCAATGGTCCGACTGGAGTGTGCCAGAACTAGAACCTAATGAAGTCCAAATACGACATACTGCGATCGGAGTGAATTTCGCAGATACGTACCATCGTGCCGCCATCTCGCATCCATGGCCAGTTCCGCCTCCACCCTGCGTCATTGGGTTTGAAGGAGCTGGAGTTGTTGTGCGCACGGGGGATGAGGTCAAGGATTTCAAAGAGGGCGACAGAGTTGCCTACGGAATTCCTCCGCTTGGAAGTTATGCAGAGGTTCGAAATTATCCTTCTGAAAAATTACTTCTTCTGCCTGATGAGCTTTCTGAAAAAGAAGTAGCGGCGATACTGATGAAGGGCATGACGGCGCATTATTTGCTCCATCGTACGTATCAAGTTAAACCAGGAGATACGATTGTTGTGCACGCAGCGGCAGGAGGCATGGGTCTGATCCTATGCCAATGGGCCAGCGCTTTAGGCGCAACAATTGTTGGTACCGTGAGTTCCGCTGAGAAAGCAAAGCTGGCTAGACAAGCGGGTTGTCACTATCCAGTGATTAGGACTGAAGAAAACTTTGTTGATGTCGTGAAGTCAGTGACAAAGGGTGAGGGGGCATCGGTTGTGTATGAGGCAATTGGGAAAGACACGATGACGCAGTCGCTCGACTCTCTTAAGAATTTAGGCGTTTGTGCCGCTTACGGGCATGTCTCGCGGCCGCCCGATCCCATCGCTATCATTCAGGATCTTGGGCGACGCGGTTCGTTGTTCATTACTCGACCTGCGATCATGCACTACGTAGAGAAACGAGAGGATCTTGTTGCAACTGCCAATGGGGTATTCGACGCTTTAAGAACCAAAACCATTAAACCAAACATCACGAATGAATTGAAACTTCGAGATGCAGTGAAAGCGCATCAAATGCTAGAGAGTGGAAAAACGACGGGAGCAACCATTCTGGTTCCGTAAGTTTTTTAAAACGTGAGGCGAATTTGGATCGATTAAAACCATCTCCAATTCCAAAAATTTTTCCAGAAGCGGAATATTTGGTTTCTGGAAAAAAACAGATTTGGTACGAAGAAATGAAAGCCGCCTACCAGGTGCCATGGATGGGGGTTGTGACTATGGCCTTTGCACACTACGAGGATTTTTTTGAGGTGCTCTGGAAGGGGCTTCAACCGCTCACCACTACAGTAGAGTTTGATCTGGCATGTGATGAGTTACAGGCAATTGTTGAGAAGCAGGTTAAAAACCTCCAGCCTGAAAACTTGGTTGACGATTTAAAAGCGAAAGGGTTTGGAGCGCGAGAGCTTGACGAAATTCGGGGGCTCATTGAAATCTTTCATCGGGGGAATTTACCGTATTTTTTAACCGCGACAATTGCACGCCGATTGATGGAAGGTTTTGAGTTAAACGAAAATCAAGAGTTTCAGAAAAGATCAGAGACTAAAGCCGTCTCAGAAAAACTTGTATTGATCGAAGAGCACCATGCAACGAGTGAAGTGCGGTCGCTTTATCAAGATATCCGACAAACTTTGGATCTACCATTTGTTAACACCGACTATCGCGCGCTAGCGCGATGGCCAAGTTATTTTTCGGACGCTTGGAATGGCCTTCGGCCATGGATAGGCTCGGATGAGCATGAGGGGATTTGCCTCGAGCTGCATGAGGCCGCCAATCATTTGGTGAGCTCAGTGACTCCCAATCCTGGGCGGCTTAGCCGAGATGATTTTTCTGCAGCGTTACTACAAAATCAAGATATTTTATTGACGACTCGTTTGTTTCAGTGGCTTTTGCCAGGGTTGATCACGAACGTAGCATTTTTTCGTGAAGCAGCTCCGCAAAATAAAAGACTAATATTTACTGATATCTTTTTTCGTAGATTTAGCATCGCCTTTGTGACGGAATGCCCGTCTCAATGCGTAAGTCGCAATCGCGGTACCGACTCTAAAATATTAAAATCTCTTGAGAAAGAGAATTCATCAGTTGTTGCATGGATAACACCAATTGGCACTAACGAAATTGCTATCCCAAGAAACAGAAACTCTCCAGTCAAAAGTTCGGCAATTAAGCAGCCAAGCAAAGCGATAATGGTCCAGTGGTATAGCTCCATTGCGACTCCTTAACTTTTATTCAAAAATTTTGAGGCAAGTTAACCGAATGAATCTAATACATAACTAGGCAGGAGGACGATTTTTGAGCTTTTGTTGGTTCCAATGCTCTCTACGGCCTGCGCCTGAATTTTCTTGACTTCGAATTCAACTGCTGGCGCACCTCCATCAGCTATCGACTTTGCTACGACTGATACTGCATATGCCTCCGCTTCAGCTAGCGTCTTCTTCGCCTCCGCTTGTTTTTGAGCGGTATATAGCTCTGCATCAGCAGCTAGTTGAGCCGCTTCCTTTCGTCCCTCAGCCTGACGAACAAGTGCACGTCGCTCCCGTTCAGCGTTGATTTGTAACTGCATTGCTTTTCTTGTGTCTTCATCAACTTTGATCTCAGTAATTTCCACACGAGAGATGACAACGCCCCATTCTTCGGCAACGAGTTTGAGTTCTTTCTCAACGGCCTCGACGATCTGACTTCGGTTGGATTGAACCGCATCAAATTCTGTACGACCAATGACGCTTCGAACGACACCAACAACAGTAGTATTAATCGCTCTCTCAACTCGGGTGTTGTCTGCATCCTCACTTCTGGCTCCGCCAATTCGGTATACGGTTTTTTCGGCTTCGACGATTCGCCAAAGAATTTCCAAATACATTTCAATTTTTACGTTATCCAGCGTAATCGTCGATATTTCATCGGTAGGGAGCTGATTTTCTGTAACGAATTTTTTTGCTCGAACTTGCTCGATGAAAGGAATGATTACGTGCAATCCTGGGCCCAGCGTTTTTTTGTAGCGACCAAGCCTCTCCACGACACGCTGCTCTGACTGCGTGACCCTCTGGAGTCCAAACGCGAAAAAGATTGCTATTAGTAAAACAAGGAAAATACTGATTAATTCCATTCGTTATTACCTTTTTAATTTGGAGCCTGCATTGGCTGCCTTCATATAAAGAGGGCACAGAAAACGGTTTTCTGTGCCCTCTATAAAGATACTACTTATACCCCAATCTTACAAAGCGTTTACGTCTGAAAAACGGAAAGTGAATTCAGGATCTTTTATCTTTCCATCGAGACTCAGACTTTGCTCGTCAATACAGCTGTCATCATCTTGAATAAAGCTGCCGCTAAATGTCACTGCCATTTTCTTTTTCATTCCTGCGACTTTATTGAATAAGTCGCTGCCTGGCTCCATAAGGGTATCGCTACCGATATCCGAGAGTGCGTTATTCCAAGTCTGATGTGAATATCGTTGGCTAACTTAATGCTTAGTACGCCTTTGCCTTCGCTGTTTGAATCAATATCTGCGATTGTTCCAGTCCAGTTGCTAACTCGCATACCGCTACTGAGCGCTGCACATACTGCCTTGTCCCTATTAGCTTTTGCTGCGCCTTTCTGCATATCATTCTCCGCGCCTTTAGCCGCAGTCTGTCCTTGTACTGCAGCGATAAACGCTGCTTCGTCGGCAGGTCTATTTTCGGTGACTGGATCTGGCTTGCTCTCAGATTTTGATGAACTAGAGCTCGCGCTGTCACCACTATTTTCGTTTCCACTGTTACTAATGGCACCGATTACCACGACAACGATGACCCAAAACCACCATTTTTTTAAAATTCCCATCTATTCTTCCTTTTGAGCGTTAATTAATTCAACAACTAATAATCAGGCTAATAACCTCACACCAACGTGGGCAAAATGCTAACAGATATGTTGGTGCAATGCAAAACTTCATGGCGAGTTCTTCGCCTTGAAACGCCTTAGGCCACAATTAGTAAAATATGAATAAATACAGTGATTACAAATTTAATCCCGTTCGGGCTGGAGGCAAAAATGCCATTTACCGATTTAGATCGCATAAAGACGAAGCTAATTGTTTTTTTAGTGCCCTTGGCTTAGCCGGCTTTTTCTTGAACCTGCTTGCTGGTATTGGGGTGTGGTCGCATGGTCAGGGAAAGGTTGGGGCTATTCCTACGTATGACCAATATGCGAATGCGATGAGAACAATGTCAGCAACGGATTTACCGAACTATTCGCGAGATTTGTTCGAAAATTGGTCCGAGTGCGCGACGTCACTCGATGGAATGAATAGCGTGGTGGTACACGCACTTATCACTGGCTCTGTTGCAGGTATCGTGTTCTTTGGGATTTGCGCAGTACTCGGCTGGCAGCTTTATCGTAAGATTAATAGCGCTCTTCCAACTTCTCAGTCTTCCCAGTAGATAGATGTTTAAAAAAATTCTGATAGCTAATCGCGGAGAGATCACCGTGCGAGTCGCTCGTACGGCTCGCCTCCTCGGAGTGCAAACGGTTGCGGTTTACTCCGATGCAGATGTAAATGCCTTGCACGTAAGAAGTTGCGATCAAGGCGTTTTGATTGGCCCTGGATCAGCGAAAGAGTCCTATCTAAATGCTGAGAAGATTATCGAGGCCGCGAAATCAACTGGTGCCGAGGCAATTCATCCAGGCTATGGATTTTTGTCTGAGAACGCTGAGTTTGCGGAGGCATGTCGTCAAGAGGGCATCAAGTTTATCGGCCCCTCTGCTGAGTCCATTCGTGCGATGGGATTGAAGAGTGAATCAAAACGAATTGTAGAAAAAGCGGGAGTGCCGTTGTTACCTGGATATCACGGCGACAATCAAGATCCAGATTTTCTTTTGAGGAAGCTAAGAAGATTGGATTCCCCGTTTTGATAAAAGCGAGCGCTGGCGGTGGCGGTAAGGGTATGCGCGTTGTCATGTCAGAAAAAGAATTTTCGGCAAGTCTACAAAGTGCGTGCCGAGAGGCAAAAAATAGTTTTGGAAACGACCATGTGCTTTTAGAGCGCTACATTCTGGCCCCACGACATATAGAAGTGCAGCTTTTTGCTGATCAACAGGGTAATTGTGTTCATCTGTTTGAAAGAGATTGTTCGCTCCAGAGACGACATCAAAAAGTTGTCGAGGAGGCGCCTGCTCCTGGCATCAGCAGCGAGGTCAGCCAACAGCTGGGCGAGACCGCGATCAAAGTGGCGAAAGCTGTTGGCTATGAGGGGGCGGGTACGGTTGAGTTTATTGTTGATGAAAAGCAGCGTTTCTACTTTATGGAGATGAACACAAGACTCCAGGTTGAGCATCCTGTTACCGAGATGATTACGGGCTTTGATCTTGTTGAATGGCAGTTACGCGTTGCCTCGGGCGAGCCGCTACCGGTTTCTCAGAAGGACATAAAAATCTCAGGCCATGCAATTGAATCGCGTGTATATGCAGAGAGTCCAAGCAACGATTTTTTCCCGTCATCTGGGGTGATCGAGTATTTACGCGAATCATCAAGTGAAGTCGATGTAAGAATCGATACTGGGGTTCAGGTGGGAGATGAGGTCGGAGTATTTTATGACCCAATGATTGCAAAATTAATCTGTTGGGGAGCAGATCGCCTTTCTGCTTTAAAAAAAATGGATGTAGCTCTCAAGGGGTTTCGGTTAGCAGGGTTTGAGACCAATGTTAGTTTTCTTAAGAAATTAATTGCGGTAGAGGATTTTGTTAAAGCGGAGAAAGAGCCAAACCGCTTAACAACGGGATTGATTGAAAAACACAAACATGAATTGGTATCAACCTCTCCAGGACGAACTCTTAGTGCTCTGGCGTTAATCGTTGCAGATGAACTATTACAAGATAAGCGTGTTGGGGAATCCAATTTAGGTGATGAGGGGCGGGATCTGTTTTCGCCATGGACTAGCGCTAGTGGATGGCGGCTTAATGCAGCGCCAAGACATCTTTTAAATCTTGAATGTGACGGAGAAAAGCTCGACGTAGTGATTTCAAAAGGTCCTGGGCGAATAGCGGTTTCGGTAGATCAAGAGACTATTGATTTGACGGATCTTTCACTGGTTGGAGATGAAATTCGGGTAACATTCGGTTCTCAAACGACCAGTGGCTTCGTCTTCAAGAAAAAATCGGGTTTCACAGTATTTTGTGAAGGTGAAGTGGTTCGTTTCAGCTCGGCAGCAATTTGACTCAGATGCTGAGGAAGCCGGGTCCGATCGTTTGGTCGCACCGCTACCTGGGCATGTCTTGGATATTTTGGTGGGCGTAGACGATAAAGTCGAAAAAGGACAGCCTTTGGTTATTGTTGAGGCCATGAAAATGGAACATACGATCGTCGCACCGAAAGCTGGTGTGATTAAAGAAATTTTCTTTGCGCCCAAAGATCAAGTATTAGAGGGGGCGCAGTTATTGGTTTTAGAGGATGAGTCATGAGCTTGCCAACTAAAGTAAAGATTGTTGAGGTCGGACCTCGCGATGGACTACAAAACGAAAAAATTCATGTTCCGACAAATGTGAAGATTGAACTGATCCGTAAGCTCGCAGACGCTGGTCTATCAGTCATTGAGGCCGGAAGTTTTGTTTCGCCCAAATGGGTTCCGCAGATGGCAGATACCCGAGAGGTGTTCTTGAGTGCGGCAACGAGCGATCGAGTTCAGTATCCAGTGCTTGTGCCGAATCTAAAAGGATTAGAGTTAGCAATCGAGGCTGGGGTCAAAGAGGTGGCAGGATTTGCTGCGGCGACAGAAACGTTCTCTCAAAAAAATACCAATTGCTCTATCGAGGAATCGCTCGTTAGACAAAAGGTGGTGTGCAATGAGGCAATTAAAGCTGGTCTGAAAGTACGAGGATATATATCGGTGGTACTAGGGTGCCCGTATGAGGGTGAGGTCGATCCAACCGTTGTCTGTGATATTGCGAAGAAACTTTTTGATATGGGGTGTTACGAAGTATCCATGGGAGATACTGTTGGAGTTGGTACACCCCAACGCACAAAAGAATTGTTTGAGTTAGCAGCACGCTCGATCCCGGTAGAAAAACTCGGCGGACATTTCCACGATACCTATGGTCAAGCGGTTGGAAATATTTTCGCCTCGATGGAAGTTGGAGTTTCCGTTTTTGATAGTTCAATCGCGGGTCTTGGTGGATGTCCATACTCGCCAGGAGCGACCGGTAATGTTGCAACAGAGGATGTTCTATATATGCTCGACGGAATGGGTGTTGAAACCGGTATCGATATGAATAAATTACTCGTTGCCGCAGAATATATTTGTGAACATCTGGGGCGACCAACGTACTCGAGAGCAGGGCGGGCCATCATGTCCAAACAGCGGCGCGCTGCATAAGGATGTAAACACAATGAGTGAAGTAAAGTCTCCTTGCGTTGAAATTTGTCAATTAGACATGTCTAGTGATATTTGTCTTGGGTGCTTTCGCACTATGGATGAGATCACTGGATGGGTAGAGATGACAGATGCGGAAAAACGACTTGTCCTTGAGAGCGTCGAGAAAAGACGCGGTGAGACGGAACACTAGAGCGAATTTAAATCAAGACTCTAGTTTACGTATCAATAAGTTTCCAGGCGGCTTTTATCCTCAAGTCGATATCCGCTGAGTTTGGAAAAGCGTCTCCCAAAGCGTCATTACATTTTTGCGATGTGACAAAAGATCGCTATCCGGAACAACCACTTTGTGCACACCTTGGAGGCGCTGCGCATGCTGTAATTTACGGTAATCGTAATACGCCTCGCTAACAGCGGTTGCAGCGTCCTGAGAAATAAGATTTTTGTTAGCAGCTATTGTTAGTAGTGCAATATTTCCTATATTTTCCGAAAGCTCTGAATGCTTACTTGCATATAGCAGCACAATAAATTGAACAATAAACTCGATATCGATAATACCGCCAGCATCACGTTTTAAGTCAAATACGTTTGGCTTAGGTGGGAACTCAGAATCCATTAGTCGTCGCATATCCAGAATGGATTGAGATAAGGTCGATCTATCTTTCTTTGTTTCAATAACGTGCTTTCTAATGGACTCAAATTGCTCTAATACGCGTTGATCGCCACAGATTCCTCGTCCACGAGTCAACGCTTGGTGCTCCCAAGTTTTTGCTTGATTCTGTTGGTAGTTTTGAAATGATTCAAGGGAGCTAACCAATAGCCCGGACTGCCCAAAGGGCCGTAGTCGTAGATCTGTTTTGAAGAGCGTGCCATGTCCACTCACTGAATTAATCAGCGAATTGACTTTTTGAACAACGCGGGAATACATAAGCGAATCATCCGGATTCACTGGCTCGTATAGAAAAATTAAGTCAAGATCCGACTCGTACCCTATTTCTCTGCTACCAAGCTTACCCATTCCTACTATGCCAAGTTTACAAGTCTCTCTTTCAATGCCAAGTGTTTTTATGGCTAGTTCTAGAGCAATAGTGACAATCTGATCAGCGACAGAAGAGAGTCGATCGGAAAGTTTTCTAAGGTCAATAATTTCAAAAAGATCCATTAGAAGTGATCTGAAGATCTCTTTTTGCTTATAGCGATGAATGACGTCAATCGCTTCTTCTAAATCATTTGTCTGAATGGCTTGCGCAGGTATTTTGTCAGGGGTAAGTACCGATGATCTCAAATCATCCAAAGACGCAATAAGCTGTTCCAAATTACCTGGGAATCGAGCGAGATAATTTGTTGCCCATTGCCCGGACTGCAGAATTTTGATCAACTGTTGCGTCGCGCTTGGGTACTCTATGAGGAGTGAAAGGTAGGTCTCCCGCCAACTTATAGCGTCAAGTACTGTCAGCAGTCGACTAATATATTTTTCATAGTCGTTATCATGCGGGACGATCTTTAAAAGCGTCGGTATGAGCAGTTCCAATTTCTCTTGGCAAACGGCTGGTAGTCTCCGATATTTGCTTTTTGAAAGGAATGACAATATGTTTTCCGATGTATGTGAGAACTCCTTCCAGATGTATGTAGATATTTGATCTAATAACTGCTCTTTATTGAGATCCAAGAGCTGAGTGTTGAGCCGATCAGAAGATTTTTCCTCCGATGAATCTTCAAAAATACCAATGAAAGTTTTGTGAACGAATGCGAGGTGTTCTTGGAGAGTTACGTCGAGTGATTCCCAACTATTGAAATTCAGAGAGTTTGCGATTTTGAGCCGATCCTCTTTATCTGCGGGAATTTTATGCGTTTGTTGATCGTCCAAGTACTGAATTCGATGTTCGATCATTCGTAGGAAACGATATGCCTCGAGAAGGGATGACACTTCTGAGGTTTTTAAAATATTTTTCTGCTCGAGGAGTTCGAGGGTCTCAACGGTCGAAGTTGAGCGAAGCGTCCGGTCTTGTCCCCCATGGATTAATTGAGAAACTTGAGCGATGAATTCGATCTCACGAATTCCACCTGCACCTAGTTTGATGTCGCTTTCTAAACCTTTCTTCTTAACTCTTTCGCGAATCATGCGATGGAGTTGACGAAGATTGTCTATCACAACGTAATCGACATAGCTTCGGTACACAAAGTTATTAACCATCTTTGTGAGTAAATCGATCTGCTCTCCGTATACATTTCGAGCCTTTGCCCAAGCGAAACGCTCCCATGGTCGACCTTGCGAGAAAAAATACTCCTCGAGCATGTCAAAACTCATTGCGAGTGGCCCATCGATCCCGTAGGGGCGGAGCCGTGTATCGACGCGGAACACAAACCCATTCTCAGTGTGGAGCGTGAGGGCTTGGATGATCTTTTGGGACAGTTTCAGGAAATACTCGTGGTTGCTAATGGAGTGGTTTCCAGTCGTGCGTCCACTTTTGGGATACAAAAAAATAAGATCGATATCGGATGAAAAATTGAGCTCTGAGCCTCCAAGTTTCCCCATTGCGATGATGTTAAGTTTGACTCTTTCTCCATCCTCGTCTATCGGGTGACCGAACGTCGGCTCTAATTCATTCTCATAGAATTTCGTAACATGCGAAAGGATACTGTCTGCGAAGGTTGACAGTAATTTCATCGATTCAACGATTGAAATCGTGCCCTGGAGTTCTTCATGGACACATCGGATCATCGTCGCGTGACGTGCCAGACGAATATTACGAAGCATTTTCTGTTCATCAACAGAGTCGTCCGATAGGTAGAAATCCGTTATGCGAGTAAGGTCATCTGGAGAAGTCGCTTGGCACACCAGATCTGGCTGTGTTCGATTAACGAACGCCACATAACGAGAAAATTCGCAAGCGTTTATGTTTGTCCTAGATGCTTCCAACTTTGTCATCGACCGAGTAGTTGTTTTCTCACTGATTTTACTAATAAGTTAGGCAGCGCATACATGAAACATGATGTGTACTTGCGATCATTATTTATACAGATTGGTAAATAGTGCCCCCATATTGATTGGGGCTCCCAAAGCGCTATTCTAATTCTGTTACGCTTACCAAATTCGTTTATTTTGAGAATTCTATGCTGCGAGCCATTTTCTTAATTTTTGTTCTCCAACTCGCTGGTGAGTTCTTACAAAAATATTTCGAGCTAACTGTTCCCGGTCCCGTCATAGGTCTGCTCTTAATGCTCGGATTACTGCTTTTTCTTAAGCCCTCTCAGACTCGGATTCTGGCTTTGGTCAGCAAGTGATGAGTACCGCTAACACTTTACTCCAGCATCTCTCTCTTTTATTTGTTCCAATTGGGGTTGGCGTTGTGATGCATTTACAACTGTTGGAAAGTCAATTGGCCAAAGTTCTTGGCGTCATTGTCATCGGAACACTCTTAACGCTTATTTGTACAGCATTACTTTTTCAGTGGTTAAGAAAGCGAGGGGCAGATGAGTAATGCAATGCGTCTGTATGAAGTATGGGTATATCTCCAAGCGGAACCTCTTTTTTGGTTAACCCTCACGATCGGTTGTTATTTATTTGCGGATTTTTTATACAAATCATCAGGACTTTTTCCGCTTCTGAATCCGGTCGCGATTTCCGTAGCCCTTGTAAGTGGCTGTTTGATTATTTTCGATGTTGAGTATGAGCGTTACTTCAATGGTGCGAAGTTCATACATTTCTTACTTGGCCCTGCGACTGTCGCTCTAGCTATCCCAATTTACCTGAACTGGAAGGTCGTCTCTACTGAGCGTGTAGCGATCCTGGCTACCGTGTTTATTGGCTCCTTGTTTGCCATAGCCTTTACCTTTGGGATTTCCTATCTTCTGAATATTGATTTAGTGACTATTAAGTCGTTACTGCCTCGAAATGTAACCGCCCCCATTGCTATGGGTATCTCAGAGCTGATCGGTGGTATACCGTCTCTGACTGCAATTATCACGATTGTTACTGGGGTAACCGGAGCGGCACTTGGTACATTTGTACTAGATCTTGTCCGGATTAAAAATATGTCTGCCAGGGGATTTGCCTTTGGGCTTACGAGTCATGGGATTGGTACAGCAAGAGCTATGAGCCGGGATAAAACAGCGGGTGTCTTTGCGGCCGTGGCCATGGGGTTGAGTGGCGTAATCACTGCACTCCTCCTGCCTTTAGTATTTCGACTTATAAGTGATTTACTTTAGATTGTGTCGATGATGATTAAATTATTACGAGATATTTGGTAAAAGGCTTTGTAGGTTCTAGGAGAAATTTCTGGGTTGAGATTAAGTTAAATGTAGGGGAAAAATATATGCCAATGGTCCGTATTGATACGACGAATGAGTGGACACAAAAAGATATATTGTTAGCTGGCGAGATTATCTATGAGGTCCTCATGGAAGTATTTAGTGTTCCTGAGAACGATAAATTTCAAGTTATAAATCGACACCCTAAAGAAAATCTCAATATTGCCCCTCACTTTCATGGAAACAACTATTCAGACAAGATTTTGATAATCCAAATTTTTCTAAATCAGGGAAGAACAGCAGAACTTAAGAAAAAATTCTACAAGGAGCTAATGTCTCGGTTAGTTGCGTCTTTAGCTTGTCGCCCGGATGATATTTTTGTTAATTTGGTCGAGGTAACAAAAGATAACTGGTCATTCGGTAACGGATTGGCTCAGTTGGCTGATTAAAAATAATTTACGCATTACTTACGTTTTGTGACCCAAGATTCAAATGCAATATTAGCTCTTGATCAAGGAACCTCCAGCTCGAGAGCAGTGTTGTTTGCCGCTGATGGAACGGTTCTTGGTATCAGTCAGCGCGAATTTGAACAGATTTTTCCTGCTGATGGTTGGGTTGAACATCGGCCTTCGGACATCTGGGATTCTGTCGTAGTAGTGGGGCGAGAAATGGTGCGGCAGGCTGAGGAATTGGGTCGGAAGATAAGCGCTATTGCGATTGCCAATCAGCGAGAGACTACGCTCGTGTGGGATAGATTTACCGGAGAAGTGGTTTGCAATGCCATTGTATGGCAGGACCGGCGGACTGCGGACCAGTGCAGGAAGTTACGTGATAAAGGTCACCAAAAGAGTATTCAACAGACAACTGGGCTCTTACTTGATCCCTATTTTAGCGCGACTAAAATTGCTTGGATCCTAGACCATGTCGAGGGCGCACGCCGGAGAGCAGAAAATGGTGACTTATGTTTTGGAACGGTTGATAGTTTTCTCATATGGCGAATGACCCAAGGACGGCATCACGTTACTGATGCCACGAACGCGAGTCGTACAAATCTCTACAACATCAACAATGGAAAATGGGATGAGAACTTGTGTCAATTATTTGGGGTGCCGATGTCTATGTTGCCGGAGATTCGAGACTGTGCGAGCCATTTTGGTGATTGCGCGGCCGAGGTTTTTGGTCAGGCATTACCAATTTGTGGGGTAGCAGGGGATCAGCAAGCGGCGGTAGTCGGTCAAGCGTGTTTTGAAGCCGGTGATGTGAAGTCGACCTATGGTACTGGTTGTTTTATGCTCGTGAATACGGGTCAAAATGTTCTTTTATCCAAAAGTAATTTGCTCTCGACGATTGCTTATCAGATAGACGGACAAAGAACGTATGGAATAGAGGGTTCCATTTTTGTGTCAGGAGCGATTATCCAATGGCTACGTGATGGGATGGGTCTCTTTTCCTCTGCCTCACAAACTGAGGAGCTAGCGACAAAAATTTCCAGTAACGAAGGTGTGTACATGGTCCCGGCGCTTACTGGGTTGGGAGCACCTCACTGGGCAGCAGATGCCAGGGGCGCTATTTATGGGATCACGCGTGATACGGGTCCGGAGCATTTTGTACGGCGGCGTTGGAATCAGTGGCGTACCAAAGTCGCGATTTAATCGAGGCGATGCGTTCCGATGGAATCGAGCCGAAGGGGCTCAAAGTTGACGGTGGGATGACGGCGAACAACTGGTTGATGCAGTTTATCGCCGATATGTTGGACTTGTCGATAGAAAGACCGGCGTTTACCGAGACCACTGCTCTGGGAGCTGCAGTCCTGGCTATGTTAGGTAGCCAACAGATAAGACATCTTCGAGATGCAGAAAATTTGTGGCAACCAGAAAAAACATTCACTCCCCTCATGTTAAGAGAAGATCGCGATCGTTTGCTCGCGGGATGGCGGTTGTCGATTAAGCGAACGTTGGTTAATTAACTGGTGTTTCTAAAGTTTGACTTCGCGTATTGCGTAAGGTGAGACAGGTGCTCGATCGATTTGCCGTTGGAAAAAATTAGCAAGATATCTGGTCAGGCAGCCGCGGGTTCAGTCCGGGTTCCCCAATCCATCCATGAGATATATTCACTTATGCTAATAAGGATGCCGCGGATGTTATGAGAGCAGTCAGCGTTAGCGCCGTCCCGCCGACTCGTAACACTCTGTTTGATTCCATAAATCCAAAACAAATTCCATGCATCAGTCTTCCAGCGATTAAGAGTAACCCGATCGCATGTAGCAAAACGCTAGGAGGAGTTTTGTGTTTCCAGTATGTACATCATGATGAGAATAATGGGCGCATATTCTGCAAAGTTTCCATGCGCCCGTATCGCTCTGTTTAGAGTGCTGTCACCTAAATTCCTGAATGCTAAAAATGAGAATATAGGATTGCCTCGTAAAGCTATTACTCTCACAGAGAGCAATGCAAACCAGAGGGCGGCTATTCCTGCGTAGAGGGATGTAATCATTTCTGCTCCTTTGGTATTTTGATGTGAATGTGCAAGTTGGAAAACTACTGTCGGAGAGAGTGGGACTCTCCGCTCGCCGAATTGTGTAGCACAATGCCGCCGCTATCCGCATACTGTCCTGTGACGGCGGATATCACAACCTGGTGAGTAACCAAAAGGGTCAGAGTTGATTTGTCTAATCGTTGAAGGAAATTGTTAAGATTTTTTAATACTGATGCCCGATCAAAGTGGTCTTGATAAAACGAATTGAGACCAGGAAATGTTTCCGAATCAGCTAAATCTAGCAATTGCGCCGTTTCGATGCAGCGGCACCACTGGCTTGTGAAAACACGATCTATCTTAATATTAGACTTGAGGAAATTCCCAAGCCGAATCGCTTGCTTTCTGCCTTCGTCGCTCAAGTTTCTTTGTGTTTCGCAATCCTCAATCTTGAACTCTTTTGGGTCCCCTGTTCCAGGAGCGACTGCATGTCGCATAAATATTACGTTCGCACCAATAGATTCAATCTGCTCTGTTATGGAGTCCGCGAGTAGCAAGCCGGGAGACCAAAAAAATGCTGTTAAAAAAATAATAAGTTTTTTGTACATTAGCGGCTTACGAAAATTAATTTTTTTGAAAGTTACTCATATTTTCTAATAAGGTTCATGAATACGCACCACACCATTTCTTCGCTCATCGAGAAGTATGATTAGACTTCCATCCTCGAGCTCCATTAAGTCCCTGACGCGACCAAGATCGACAGCCCAATCAGATTCATTAGTTGGCAGGTATTTATCGTCGAGCTTAACAGCAACAATTTTCTCAAACTTAAGTGATCCCACTAATACTTTTTTGGTGAGTTCAGGAAACATGTCTCCTGAATAAAAAAGCATACCTGAGGGTGCAATACTTGGTATCCACTTCCAAATTGGATCACTAAAACCTTCTGGTGAGTAGTTAAGGCCAATTGAGCCGCCCACATATTCCTCGCCGTAACTTATCACTGGCCATCCAAAATTCGTATTAGATTGAATTACGTTGATCTCGTCTCCTCCTCTCGGCCCGTGCTCGTGCGCCCATAATTCACCGGTCCAAGGGTTAAGCGCCAAGCCCTGTGGATTACGATGTCCAATAGAAAATACTTCTTTTTTCCACGACCACGCTCCTTCGGACTGTTTAGTTTTTTCGAGGCGAATGATTGATCCCGAATCAATCGTTTTTTCCTGTGCATGCTGCCTTTGGCCTCGATCGCCATGGGATAAAAACAACTCATCCCCAATAATTTGCAAACGACATCCAAAATGCACACCAGAACCGCTGTCCATATTAGATATGTAAATATCCCTTCCATCCTGTAGTTCGTCGTTGATTAAACGCGCCTCATGAACGGCTACTGCGGTGCCGATTGCAGTTGGTTTGCTGTAGCAAAGATAAATATACGGCCCCGTTTTTCCATTAGATACTGCAATGTCTAAAAGCCCCCTTGTCTATGCACACGTGCCTTCGGCGTATTTTTAATCGTGGTTATGATTTTTGTTTCAAGGGAGACAATGTAAACGCCGCCAATTTTGCTCGTGACAATGATGCGTTCTCGATCTAGGTGATCTACGCCCCAAGGAAACGGGATATCCGCCACGACACTGATTTCAGCTGCATGACTAGCAGCAGGCGTCGTAATAAGCCACAAGAGAAATACCAGTGGCGTATACAACTTACTTATCTTTGTTGCCAAATCATGTTCTCCGATTGATTAGCTCTCAAACCCATACTACATCTACTACTGAGAATCGATAATCGCTCTCAATGGTGCGACCTCTCCCGCTCTTATTTTGTCCTCAGTAATTTGGAATAACCCTCTTACTTCAAACGCGGTAAGACAGAGAATATTATTAGTAAACGCCTCATATTCCACCTTGAACGTCTTGCGTTTCCATTCGGTGATGAACAGCTCTACCTTGAGCACATCACCATCTCGAACCACATGATGGAAAGTCGCACCACAGTCTATTAGTCCCAGAGCAAGTCCATCAACGCGCGCTGCCAATTTGTCATGGCTTCCCCACTTTCTTAACCAATCGTGGAATGTTCGGTCAATAAATCGATAGAAATTTGGATAAAATACAATGCCTGCAGGATCGCAATCACCAAAGGTAATGACAATCTCACATTGGTGTTTTACTTGTTTTTGTGGCGCCATGCGGTTTAATCTAACTTGATTTGATAGAACAAGACTACACCAAAAAAAGGGCGCTATTGATTTGATTCAATCTACGCATGGGCCTATAGGTTCGATGGTGATTTTTCCAAAATAAATTGAATAAAAAGGAAAGTAGTGAACGCAATTATTCCAGAGTCTGTTGAAAGAGAATTACTGCATACACGTCGCATTGAGGTGAATGGATTTCGTCGCCAAGACGGCCTTTATGATGTGGAGGGAACACTGATCGACGTAAAAGACCACGACTTTGAAAATATGGATCGTGGACTTGTCAAACCCGGAGAGCCGATTCATGAAATGTGGATCCGACTGACCGTGGACTTAGATCTTAATGTGGTGGATATTGAAGCGAGAAATATTTGGGGGCCATATAAGATTTGTGGCGAGATCACACCGAACTTTAAACGGCTCATAGGACTCTCGATCACGCGAGGTTGGAGAAAAAAAGTTACCGAGCTCTTAGGGGGTATCAACGGTTGCACACATTTGGTTGAGTTACTGGGTCCAATTGCGACGACGTGTTTTCAAACCACGTACCACGATCGTGTGGCGAGAGATCGCCAAGCGGGACGGGTTGAAAAACCAGCGCTCATTGGCAGTTGCCACGCGTATGCACCCGACAGTATTGTCGTCAAGATTCGGCATCCGGATTATTACACTGGAACCCAATAAAGTTCGCAGGCCTTTAAGCTCCCCTAACACCTTAATCCATAGAACAAAATTCATGTGGTTGATATGGATTTTGCTGCTTCAAAAAATTCTCAGCTCGATCATGGGCCCAAGAATTGATGCGCCGCAGCGTCATTTGTACCTATTAATACGTAGAACTTTTTGTCATAAGAGAGTATCAATGTAGATACGCTATAAAAAAGTCCCATGTTCACAGGGGCACAATAATTAAATTATAAGCAGCATGATTTTTCGCTAAGTTCTTAAGGGAGAGGAACGTGATAACTGCACCATTCGAATACCATGCCCCGAATTCACTTCCGGAGGCACTCAAGTTACTCGGTGATTTAGGTGACGACGCTAAAATTTTAGCGGGCGGTCATAGTCTGTTGCCGATGATGAAGCTTCGTTTTTGCGGAGCCAGCCCATTTAATAGATTTACGTCGAATTGACAGCCTACGGGGAATCAGTCAGGTAGGAAACGAAATTCACATCGGCGCCATGACTACTGAGGAAGATCTTGTAAATTCTGATTTGCTCGCTGAGAAAATACCTCTGTTGGTCGAGGGGGCGAGACTTATTGCTGACCCGCAGGTTCGCTCGAAAGGTACCATCGGAGGTGATATATCTCATGGAGATCCGGGTAATGATCATCCTGCGCTCATGATGGCGCTGGATGCATCATTTGTGTTAACCGGGCCTCAGGGAGAACGTGTGGTGAAAGCTGACGGTTATTTTTTGGGTTTGTACATGACTTTGCTTGAGCCCGGAGAAATTCTCACCCAGGTTCGCGTGCCGATTCCACCCGCCGGCGCAGGCGTCAGTTACCAAAAGCTCAAGCGTAAAACTGGTGATTATGCGACCGCCGCAACCGCGGTAGTGCTCGAGATGAATGGTGACGTTGTGAGTTCAGTGAGAATTGCGCTTACTAATGCAGCATCGACTGCGTTAAGGGCAACCGCTGCCGAGGAGTCGTTGACGGGTAAGCAAATCAATAACGCGAGTTTGAATGAGGCCGCACAATTGGCGATGAGTATCTGTGACCCAATGCCAGATCTGCGCGGAGATGAAGAATACAAGCGGGCAATGTGTGGCGAGATGACTCGTCGAGCCCTACAAATTGCCCATGATCGGGCGATCAATCGCTGAGGAGAAATTAAACATGGCAACTACGCATCAGGTTTCTTTTACGCTCAACGGCAAACCGGCTAGTGTTGAGGTAGAGCCGAGGGAATTATTAATTCATACCCTTCGTGAAAAATTGCTTCATACGGGCCCACACATCGGCTGCGAGACTTCGCATTGCGGGGCATGCACAGTGGATGTGGATGGCAAATCGCTTAAGTCTTGCACCGTATTGACGGTTCAATGCGACGGATCAGATTTAGTCACGGTGGAAGGTTTAGAGCAGGGCGGGGAATTGCATGCCGTTCAGCAAGCATTCCATGAAGCGCACGGGTTGCAGTGTGGTTACTGCACACCAGGTATGTTGACGCGGGCGTACCGCTTGCTGCAAGAGAACCCCAATCCTACGGAAGAGCAAATTCGTTACGGCATTGCTGGGAATCTGTGCAGATGCACCGGATATCAAAACATTGTTAAGGCAGTGCAGCTTGCTGCAAAAAAATTGGCTGCATCTGCTGCCTGATACTGACAAAAAAATGGAGAATTTTAAATGGGAAATGAGGCCGATTTAAAAGAACGTGAAGAAAGTTTGCAGGGGATGGGGGCATCACTGCTTCGTAAGGAAGATGCCCGGTTTATTCGAGGTCAAGGCTCATACGTAGACGACATCAAGCTACCGGGTATGTTGTTCGGGTCATTAGTACGAAGCCCTTACGCGCATGCAAGAATTAAAAAGATAGACAAAAGTAAGGCGCTTGCAAGCCCAGGTGTTGTAGCGGTGTTGACTGCCGAGGATCTAAAGCCCGTAAAACTGGATTGGATGCCAACCGTTGGAGGTGACGTACAGGCCGTGCTTGCGGATGAGAAAGTTCACTTCCAGCTGCAAGAGGTTGCGATGGTATTGGCAACGGATCGTTATGCCGCCGCCGATGGCGCTGCGCTCGTTGAAGTTGATTACGAGGAGCTACCTGCGATCGTGGATCCCAAGAAAGCGATGCTTCCAGACGCACCAGTCTTGCGAGAAGACATAGCCGATAAGGATGATTTAACGCACGGTCCGCGAACGCATCCAAATCATATTTTTACTTGGGAAGCCGGTGACAAAGATGCCGCCGATGCGGCGTTTGAAAGCGCGGATGTGGTAGTACGTGAAGAAATTTTAAATCCCCGCGTGCACCTAATCCGCTAGAGACATGTGGATGTGTTGCATCTTTTGTTAAGTCCACCGGGAATTTGACGCTTTATGTTTCAACGCAGGTTCCACATTTATTCCGTACAGTACTTGCGATGCTATCTGGGATCGCCGAAAGTAAGATCCGAGTCGTGGGCGGTGATATCGGTGGTGGATTTGGTAACAAGGTGCCAATCTATCCAGGGTATGTTGTAGCTACAGTTGCTTCCATCGTTACCGGTGTGCCGGTGAAATGGGTAGAGTCGCGAACGGAGAATCTTTCTACGACGAGTTTTGCGCGTGATTATCATGGTGTTGGCGAATTAGCGGCTGATAAGAATGGCGTGATTAAGGGACTTCGATTCACGGCGTTGGCCGACCACGGTGCTTTCAATTCCCATGTATCCGCTACTAAATTTCCTGCGGGGCTTTTCTCGATTTGTACGGGCTCCTATGCAATTCCAAACGCGTATTGCCGAGTCGATGCCGTATTTACAAATAAAGCCCCTGGAGGTGTTGCTTATCGCTGCTCGCTACGTGTTACGGAGGCGGTCTACCTGATTGAGCGGATGATCGATGTGTTGGCGCAGAAAATGGGAATGGACAAGGCCGAGATTCGCCGACGTAATTTCGTCAAGAAGGATCAGTTCCCATTCACAACGCCATTTGGTTGGACTCTTGATTCTGGGGATTACGACACCGCGCTAGATAAGGTTCTCGCTGCAGTGGATTACGATGGTCTTCTAAAAGAACAAGCTGCCAAACGCGCAGATCCAGATTGCCCCACATTGATGGGAATCGGTTTGTCGACGTTCACCGAAATTGTGGGTGCTGGGCCCACCAAGGTTGCAGACATTCTTGGTATCGGATTATTCGATAGTTGCGAAATACGAGTACATCCGACGGGTGGTGTCATTGCCCGATTGGGAACAATGACTCAGGGGCAAGGCCACTACACCACGTACGCGCAAATTATCGCTACCGAATTGGGGTTGCCTGCTGCTGATATTGTTGTCGAAGAAGGCGACACAGATAAGTCTCCTTACGGTGCTGGGACATGGGGGTCGCGTTCTACCCCGGTATCTGGCGCTGCGACCGCTCAGGCCGCACGTAAGATAAAGGACAAAGCCAAAAAGATTGCGGCACATTTGCTCGAGGTTGCCGAAGGAGATCTTGAGTGGGAAATTGATCGCTTTAAGGTAAAAGGCAATCCCTCACAATTTAAAACGATGAAGGAAATTTGTCTTGTTTCTCACACGGGTAATTTGCCAGACGGGATGGAACAAGGGCTGAATGCGGTGTCTTACTACGATCCACCTAACCTCACCTATCCGTTCGGCGCGTATGTGTGTGTTGTCGATATCGATAAGTTCACGGGAGAGACAAAGATCCGGCGGTTCTACGCGCTTGATGATTGTGGCACTCGAATTAATCCGATGATTATCGAAGGTCAAATCGACGGCGGGTTGACTGAGGCATTCGCTGTCGCGATGGGTCAGCAGCTTCCATTTGATGAGAGCGGCAACCACCTCGGGAATACGTATATGGATTACTTCCTCCCCACGGCAGTCGAGACTCCCAGTTGGGAAACGGACCATACGGTAACACCGTGTCCACATCATCCGATTGGAGCAAAAGGTGTCGCCGAATCGCCCCACGTTGGTGGTATCCCATGTTTTACAAACGCAGTAGTGGATGCGTTTGCGCATTTAGGTGTTACCCACATGGACATGCCGCACAATGCATACCGTGTTTGGAAGCAGTGTAATGCGCTGGGTGTGAACAAACGTTAAGACTAATCTGGACCCTCTCTCGGAGGGTCCAATTTTTTAGGTCGGGTGAGATTATGAATGTTAGCTTAGAGAAAACATTTCCCATGGCTGGATCTGCTCAGCGTGCCTGGGCGCTTTTGCAAAATATAGAAAGCGTGGCGGCTTGCATGCCGGGCGCCAAGATTACTGAGCGATTGGACGACCAAAATTACAAAGGAACGGTCAGTGTGAAATTTGGTCCTGCAACGATGTCTTTTCGGGGCGAAATTGAAGTCAAAAGTATTGATGCATCAACCAACACGCTGAATCTGGTAGGCAAAGGTACGGACTCTACTGGCAGCTCTGGCGCAGCGATGGATCTCACCGCTCGTATTGAATCTGTCGATGGTGATAATTGTGTGTTAGTAGGACAAAGTGAAGTCTCAGTCAGTGGGAAGGCTGCCGCGTTTGGTGGGCGTATGATGAATGCAGTAGCTGATCAAGTATTAAAACAGTTTGCGGCAAACTTTGGAGCGCAGTTGCAGAATGTAGCCGCTGATGTTGATGCCAACGAATCGGCCTCTGGCGCTGGGACGTCGACGTCCGCGTCCGATGTGAGATCCGAACCACAAGTTTCAGAGCTCAATGCGTTTGGGCTCGTATGGGGCATGATCAAAGATTGGTTCCGTTCCCTTTTTGCGAAGAAGTAGTAATGAGTGTTGATCGTGCGAAAGCATTGACCAAAGTTGAAGAGGATTTAGCACGAGCCGGCTATATCGCTGAACCCAGTTTGGTTGCTGCTCTGTTGTTGATGCAGGAGTTAAAACGTCCGCTCTTACTCGAGGAGATCCTGGCGTCGGTAAAACAGAAATTGCGAAAGTGCTCGCGAGTTTGCTGCAAACCCGACTGATACGAATCCAATGTTATGAAGGACTAGACTCTCACTCGGCGATGTACGAGTGGAATTACCAGAGACAATTGCTTGCGATTAAGTTACTCGAACACGATGAGCGAGGCGTTGCTCAGAAAGAAAAAGATATTTTCTCTGAACGCTACCTACTGAAGCGTCCATTGCTTGAAGCGATTACGTGTGACCAATCACCCGTGCTGCTGATTGATGAGGTTGATCGAGCCGATGAGGCGTTTGAAGCGTATCTACTCGAATTGCTTTCTGATTTTCAGATGTCGATTCCCGAGTTAGGGACGATAGAGGCGAGTAGTCGTCCCTTCGTCGTAATTACCTCTAACGGAACACGAGAGTTATCCGATGCGCTACGTCGCCGATGTTTTTATCAATACATCGACTACCCGGATTATGAGAAAGAGTTAGCCATTGTGCGAGCGCGTGCTCCTGAGGCGCCCGCGGCACTTGCACGTCAGATCGTCGCATTTATACAAGGGGTGCGAAGAATTGAGTTACAGAAAAAACCGGGGATAGCGGAAACGCTCGATTGGACCGCAGCATTGCTCCGGCTTGGCATTTCTACCATTGAAAAAGATGGCGTGGATCGTATTGTGCAAACGCTTGGTTCTCTCATTAAAACGCGTGAGGACCACGTTACGATGACGCCGGAAGTTGTGGCTCGCTTAGCTGCAGCATGCTAAGTGCAGAGGATGCGGCTCTGGGGGAGCGAGTCAGCGATCGACTAGCTCGGTTCTCTACATTTCTTTACGCCAATGGGTTTTCCGTAGGAGCGGGTGCGGGGATGGAGATCCTTCGGGTCTCTCGACTCGTAGGGTTATTCGATCAAGAGATATTGCGTGATAGTTTGCGCGTACTTCTGTGTGGTCGCGCTGATGAGTGGCGACGTTTTGATAAATTATTTAACGCTTGGTTTTTACCTGCGAACCAGTGGCAACGTCCGGAAAAAATTGATCGACAACTTGGATTTTTGACTGGTCAGGAACCACAGGGGCAACCCAGCCTTCGTGACGAGACTGTCGAAGATACGTTAGATGAGATTACACCGCGCCAAACTGCGAGCCGACAGGCGCGTTTAAATTCGGCCGATTTTAGAGAGCTCATGCAGCGCGAGCATTTGCTTGAGGTGGAGGCACTTGTGCGTAACTTCGCGCGCCAGCTCCGCTATATCCGAATGCGACGTCAGGCGAAAGAGCGCCAAGGACCCACCTTAGATCTACCCTCTACTATTCGGCGCAGTGTGGCAAGTGGGGGAACTCCTTTTCATCTACATTGGAGAAACCGTCGACGCGTTCGTCCGCGCTTGGTGTTATTGATCGACGTGAGCCGCTCAATGGTGCAATACAGTTTTTTTTACCTACGTCTCGCGCGTGCGTTAGGTGCAGAAATGCCCGACGTACATACGTTTATTTTTCACACGCACATGACGAGTGTTTCTCAGGCGCTACACGACCCCGATCCGGCGCGTGCTCAGGAACGTTTGCATATGCTTGCTGAGGGTTGGGCTGGGGGCACGCGTATCGGTGAATCTTTGGTGCAGTTTAATCGGGAGTATGCTTCGAGGTTAGTTACCTCGCGAACGGGAGTCGTCATACTGAGTGACGGTTATGATACCGGAGAAACGAATGCATTGGCTGGCGCTCTCGCAAAATTGCGGCGCCGAGCGAGGCGACTCGTTTGGCTTAACCCACTTATGAACCAACCAGGGTATGAGCCGGTCAGTAAGGGGATGCAGGAAGCGTTACCACATCTCGATTTGTTGGCACCAGCTGGGAATTTGTCGAGTTTGAAAGCAGTATTACCGAAGTTGATTGATGCACTGAAATAAGGAGGAGGGAACACCATGGGATGCCCGTATAAAGCGAATGGACTCTACAGCCGTATGAGTGTGGGCGCGGTATTACTCGCAGCCGGGGCGGGATCACGGTTGGGAGGGAAACCGAAAGCCTTACTCGAGCTCGGTGGCGTTCCGCTTGTGATGCGTCAACTCATTGCGCTGTCTGGAGCGGGGGTGGATGAGGTTGCGGTCGTTCTGGGTCACTACGCAGAAGATGTTGAAGCGGCGATTGGACAATTTCCGATTACGATGGTGCGTAATCCGAACCCTGATGATGGCCAAGCGTCATCAGTTCGGCTTGGGCTTGAAGCGTTATCCCCAAAACTCGATTCCGTTATCGTCGCTCTCGCGGATCAACCGCTGGTTGATGCGCAAGACGTTACCTCTTTGATTAGCGCGTTTCGCCGACGCGGAGAAAAGTCGATGGTCGTCCCGAGAACTCTGTCCTCAGATGGAATTTCGACGCCGGGAAACCCGGTTATGTTCGATGCGGCACTTCGCGAACAATGGCTCGCGGGGAACGCAAATTTGACGTGCCGTAATTGGCGAGAGAAACATCCCGAGACTGTTTTTTGGTTCGAGCCCGAGAACGAACATTTTTTTCTTGATATTGATCGGCCAGAAGATTTAGAGCATTTCCAGTCTTCAACTGGGCATACCTTAAGTTGGCCGAGTAAGCTTTTATCAACCGCTCAAGTTTGAACGCGTGCCTTCTCTCATTGATCAGTCTTTACTTCGTCTCACGATTGGTCGGGCGTGCGCATGGGCGTTACTGGTCTCTGGTTGGATTGGTATTGCTGCCCTTGCCTTGCAATTCACACCCAACTTTGCGAGCGCTTTTGCGCTAGTCGCGCTGTGGCTATTAGTCCTCGGTGGAGCTGCGAGTGTGGGAACTTGGGGGAACATGCGGCGGTGTGTGCGATCGCTCGCGATTATTGGGTGCGCGGTGTTGGCTGTTGTCGGGCTCGTGTGGTCCGTACGCGGTGGTGGGTTACTTTCGGTTGTGCTGATTCTGTTTTCTTGGGGAGCGCTGACTGCGTTAGCGTCTGGTGTAGTAAGAAGTTTGCGGCTTTTCCGTCAAGCGTTACCAGAACCTCCCGTGATTGCAGCGACTCTCGGAGCGTTGAGTGCGGGATTGATATTAGGGGATCTGGGAGATTTATCTACGCTCAGTACGCATCTAGCTATATTTGTGTCAATACTTGCCGGCATATTAGTACTCTTGCAGTTTCATTTGGAGGAGCGTGCAAGCGCCCCTGGTTGTCGTGCAGGACTTTTTGATTGCTCCCTGCCTGCGTGGCCGGTAGGCGCTTGGCGTGATTTAGAACAATGGCCGTTACTTCTTGCGGGCCTAGCCATGCTTCCGATGATGGCTTCGCTTCCAGTGATGGTTGCTCTGTGCCGAGTAGAATCGATTCCGCCGCAGGTGTTGGTGCTTGCGCATCTTGTAGCGATGTTCGGTTCAGCGGTGTTGTTGCGGAGATGGATCGCGCACTGGACTACGTCAATGTTTGCCAAGCTCTGTTTGGCCTTGCTGGTTTCAGGCGCAGCGTTAGCTATATGGCTCTTGTCGCCCTGGGATATGCTCGGTCTTGCACTCACTCATGGAGCCGCATGGGGCTTGGCTTGGAGTGGGCAGTTATGGGCGCCTGATCGACGCGGTCGTCAAAATGCTTCACCTTTTCGTGCGGCGATTGGTTATGCGCTACTGACAATTATCTTCGGAGTATTTATTGAAGGATATGCCGCTAAAGCGATTACCTTTGATCACACGCTAATTGGTGTTTTAGCCGAGGTCCCATGGATTGTTAAGGATCTATCCAACATAGATCGTCTTATCAAAAAATTTAAGACCTAATCCCGAAGTTGGTTTCTGCAGATCTTCTGGTGGGACATAAGCGCAACCGCAAATTCGGCATTACAATCTCTTTCCGATTCCAATGAGAAAAAACAACTATGCGCTACATAAGCTCAACTTTGCCAGACAATGAAAAAATAATTCTGGAAGTCGAGCTACATTGGATTCGTAAATTCTTAGCTTGGTTTTATCTGATATTTTTTGGAATTTTCATTATTGGGATTTATCTATTTATAAAAATCATGATTGAAAACTGGACAACCGAACAAGCGATCACGGAGAAACGTGTAATCAAAAAAATCGGTTGGATTAAGCGATCAACTGAAGAGATCAGTCTCAACCGCATTGAAGAAGTGAACTTCAAGCAATCCATTCTGCAACGAATTTTTGGTGCTGGAGATATCAATATTCGAGGAACGGGTGGTGGTGAATTGCGTTTTGTCTGGATAGAAAATCCAACACAAGTCCATAAGACGTTAAATCAACTCCGTAGTTGAAATAAAAAAGGTTCGGTGTATGCCCGAACCTTTTTTCTGTTTTTTTGCAGATGAGTTAGGAAAACTTTCTATTCCCCAGAGATCCAAAATTCAACCGTGTAAGGATGTGCTGCCATCCAAATTCTCGCAGCGACATACGGCGGATAATCTTTTCTTTGATCATTTGCTGTAGCTCCGCTACCCACTCTGTTGACATCTCCATCTTGAGTAAGATGTTGTAAATATGCTCCGCAACTTCTTTTTCAGTTTTCTTATTCGCGACTAACCAGGCCGTATCTTTTTTATGGAAGCCATCTTTGGGATCTTTCAGGAACCTGAAGTTTTTTGTGAGGTTAAAGATGTGGGGCTTTGTTATTGGAATCACAAACCACTCTTTGCTCTCCAATCTTTTTTTCAACGGTCGCGAACCAGGAGTCGGAATCTAGCGCCTCCATCGCAAACCCTTGATCGGCAAGCGAGTAGGTCTTGCCAGCATTCTTTGTTTGCTCGTTTAATTCTTTTTCACGAGTGTCCTGTGTAATTGTTTTATTGATGCGCTCCAGTACTTCAGGTTTTGTTAAGTCATCAATATTTTCTACGATCGATTTTGGAATGTATTTAGGAACCGCAAACCCTGAACGCGCATCATCATAAATGGGAGTCATCAGTACTAGTTTGTCTTTGAGGGATTCGTAGTCTTCAGCATCGCGGTTGGGAAGCCACGCTGAGATAAATACGTCGACTTCTCCATCTGCCACTGCGTGTAACATCGTGCTGGTTGATCCAATTTTTTCTGCGACGTTATACCCTGAGCGCTCAAAAACGATCTTAAAAATCATTGCAGCGGCTTCCTGGTAGGACTCATTTGTGTAACCAATCGCTAGGGTTTTCGCGTTCGCAGTACTTACTCCAATCGCTAGCAGGAGTGTTGCGCATAAAACTCTTAGATTTCTCATCATGACGTACCTTTGTTGTTGCTTTATTAATTGGTTAGTGGACGCTATTAAATTATTTATCGTAATGATAGCGGTTAAACACACTCGATTCTTTTTTCTGGTCTATGAGCAATACTTCATAAGGATCTTGTTGGCCTTCATACATAGGCCCGTCCATCCCTGGAGACCCGATGGGCATTCCCGGTACGGTAAGCCCAATAGCGTCGGGACGGGAAGCTAACAGACGCTTAATGTCGGAGGCGGGCACATGTCCTTCGATGACATAGCCATCGATCAACCCAGTGTGACAAGAGCCGAATTTACGCGGCATACCTAAAGTAGCACGCGCGGCATTGTTACCGACGTCGTAAGCGGTGACGGTAAATCCGTTTTCCGTGAGGTGCTTGATCCACTCCTTGCAGCATCCGCAGCTTGGACTTTTCCAAACTTCAATATTTAAACCGCTCTCTGCAGCTTGCGTCACAGTAGGAGACAGAACCAAGCTCATTGCGAGAACTAAAAAATATCTACGTAGGGTCATGGGTAGCTCTTTTTTTAACGTGAGTGAGTATTTTCTCTTTCGAGTGTTTTGTGTGTGCGAAGTTCCGGCTTTTTAGGGGATCAAGTTAAACTTGCAATAGTCGCGTCAATCAATTTTCGGGAGATACTAATTGGGCTCGGTAGTTTTTCTGGGAGCTTATTTACGTTAAACCATCCAGCGTCCTCAATTTCCTGCGGATCCGGAGTAATTTCGCCCGATACATAGTCTGCATGAAAAGCGATCATCAGCGAGTGCGGGAAGGGCCAAGGTTGACTCGCGAAATACCGAATGTTATTCACCCGCACCCCAACCTCTTCAAATACTTCTCGCTCTAGTGTTTCTTCGAGTGTTTCGCCAGGCTCGGAGAATCCGGCAAGAGCCGAGTACATACCAGGAATAAAGTGCGGGGATCGTGCGAGTAAGAAATCTTTTTCTCGCTGCACCATCACCATGATCGCAGGTGCGACTCGAGGGTAATGTAGTTGCCCACAGTCATGGCATCGCAAACAACGCTCGCCTTCTTTTTGAAAATTCTTGTGTCCGCAGCGCCCGCAGAATTGGTGCGTGCGATGCCAATCGATAATCTGAAAAGCTCGTCCAGAAATCGCGAAGAGCTCGTCATCCACAAGACTAAATAAACTACGTAAACCCATCCACTCCAATGTCGGATTGGTAAGTGCCTCATAGGCAGCTTCCGCGGCATAACAAGGCACTCCATTGAGTAACCCGAGGTATTGTTCGCGCGTGACGATTAGACCGAGTTCCGTAGCGTGTTCCACTAGGGGAATACTGACTTCCTGCGTTTCCGTATTTTTTAAAACTAGAATATTGTTCTTGTGAAACACGAACCAAAGCGCTGGGCCAGATCGATTGCTCGCCACTTGCAGCGCTGGTTCAAACCGGCTTGGAGTCGAAAAAATCATTGCGCGCAAACTGCCCGTATTACTTTTTCTTTGGCATATAGAGATCGGTAATGGATCCTTCGGCAATTTCTGCCGCAAAGAACACGCTCTCAGAAAGTGTTGGATGTGGGTGAATCGTCAATCCGATATCTTCTGCGTCTGCTCCCATCTCTAACGCAAGTACTGTTTCCGCAATGAGCTCTCCCGCATTGCTCCCCACCATACCTGCACCAATTAATTTCTTGGTTGATTTATCGAACAGTAATTTTGTCATCCCTTCATCGCGTCCCATTGCAAGGGATCTGCCGCTTGCGGCCCACGGGAAGACAGCGCGTTCGAAATCGATGCCTTCGGCTTTCGCTTGCGTTTCGGTTTTTCCCATCCACGCGAGCTCTGGATCTGTGTACGCAACTGAAGGAATGGTTTTTGCATCGAATGCAACTTTGTGTCCTGCAATCACTTCAGCAGCGAGTTTTCCTTCGTGCGTTGCTTTGTGTGCAAGCATGGGGTTGCCGACAATGTCGCCAATCGCATAAATGTTCGGAACATTTGTTCGCATCTGTTTATCAACCGGAATAAAGCCTGCGTCATTTACGTGTATCCCTGCTACTTCTGCGCCAATGAGTTTTCCGTTCGGACGACGACCGACCGCGACGAGCACTTTGTCATACACCGTAGGCTCCGGTGCTTTGTCACCTTCGAACGTTGCCTTGAGTCCATTTTTTTGTGCCTCAAGGTTGCTCACTTTGGTGTTCAGGTAAATCGCTTCATATTGTTTCTCGAGTCGCTTATGGAGTGGTCGAACGATATCTTTATCGGCTCCGGGGATTAACGCATCAGCGAGTTCCACAACAGAAATTTTTGCACCGAGAGCGTGGTACACCGTTGCCATCTCCAATCCGATAATCCCGCCGCCAATTACGAGCATCGACTTCGGGATACTTTCAAGATCGAGGGCATCGGTTGAGTCCATCACGCGCGGGTCGTCGTAAGGAATCCCTGGAATCTTCGTGACTTGCGATCCAGCTGCGATAATTGCTGAGTCAAATGAAACGGTTTTGACGCCATCGGATGTTTCTACACGGATGAGGTTACCGGATACGAAGGTTCCAGTGCCACTCACAATTTGCACTTTGCGCTGTTTCGCTAGCCCAGAAAGTCCTTTGGTGAGTTTTCCGATGATGCTGTTTTTCCAATCGCGTAATTTATCGAGCTCAATCGTCGGTTTTTTGAAACTAATACCGAGTTCACTCATCTCCTCGGATTCAGAGATAACCTTCGCGGCATGCAGTAATGCTTTCGAGGGAATACATCCTACGTTCAAACACACCCCACCGAGGGTCGCATGACGCTCGATTAACACAACGCTTAATCCAAGATCAGCTGCGCGAAACGCAGCGGTGTAGCCACCAGGACCAGAACCCAAAACCACGACTTGAGCGTGTAGGTCTCCCTTAGTTGTTGTTGCGCTCACAGCTGGTGCTGGAGCCGCTGCGGGAGCGGATGCCTCCGGCACTGCTGCACTTGCAGCTGGCTGTGGTTTTTCCGCTGGAGCGTCTGCTCCCCCCTCAATCGTGACAATGAGATGCCCCTGAGAGACTTTGTCGTTTACTTTTACATGGATTTCTTTGACTGTGCCTTCTGCGCTTGAAGGCACATCCATCGTTGCCTTATCTGACTCCAGTGTGACCAGAGAGTCTTCTTTTTTAACGTTGTCGCCCGGTTTTACTAAGACTTCGATAACAGGTATGTCTTTAAAGTCTCCAATATCCGGTACATTTACTTTGATGGTTGCCATAGTTTTTATCCCTTAAAACGAAACTCGACCTTGTGAGTCGAGTCAACCGACTTTTAATTCTTACTGGCGGATTTCTCCGTTTCCATAAACGACCCACTTCAAGGTCGTTAATCCCTCTAGACCCACAGGGCCTCTCGCGTGCAGTTTGTCAGTGGAAATACCGATTTCTGCACCAAGCCCATACTCGAATCCATCTGCAAATCGCGTGGATGCGTTTACCATCACGGAACTTGAGTCAACTTCTCTTAAAAACTTTTTAGCTGTTGTTTCGTTTTCCGTTACGATCGATTCGTTATGTTGCGTGCCGTAGGTTGCGATGTGATCCATCGCGGCTTCATCGCTATCGACAACTCGAATCGATAATACGGGAGCCAGGTATTCTTCATACCAATCTTTTTCGGTTGCTTTAGAAGCATTCTTTACGAGCGCGCACACCGTATCATCACCGCGAAGTTCTACTCCTTTTTCTTCGTAGATCGCACCGATCTTCGGTAAAAACGCATCGGCTACTGCACGATGCACGAGCAAAGTTTCCATAGTGTTACAGGTTCCATAGCGCTGGGTTTTTGCGTTATCTGCGATCTTGATTGCTTTATCGAGATCCGCATCTTTATCCACAAAAACATGGCAGACGCCATCGAGGTGCTTGATCATGGGAATCGTCGCTTCTTTGGTAATGCGCTCAATCAACCCTTTTCCACCTCTTGGGACGATGATGTCTACGTAGTCATTCAACGTAATCAGCGCCCCAACCGCAGCGCGATCGGTTGTCTCGATGACTTGTACAATTTCTTTTGATAATCCTGTTTCGACTAACCCACGAGAAACACACTCCCCAATCGCTTTATTGGAGTGAATGGCCTCAGAGCCACCACGTAGGATTACGGCATTTCCGGATTTCAAACACAACCCCGCCGCATCTGCTGTGACGTTTGGTCTCGACTCATAGATAATTCCAATGACTCCAACGGGAACTCGCATTCGACCAACTTTGATCCCACTGGGCCGCTCACTTAGAGCGGAAACTTCTCCGATTGGATCAGGAAGTTCGGCCAACTGATCAAGGCCATCGGCCATCGCGTGGACCGTACTGGATGTCAGCGTGAGACGATCGATTAGCGCAGGTTCTAGATTTTTTTCTTTCGCAAGTGTGACATCTTGCTCGTTGGCAATGAGTATTTCGTTTTCTTGACGACGAATTTCCTGAGCAATATTACGAAGGGCCGTATTTTTTGCGCGTGTGTCAGCCGCAGCTATCTCCTTCGAAGCTCGCTTTGCTGCTATGGCTAGATTTTTAACGTACTCCAGTTCGGACATGACACTCGTGGGGCTTATGCTCATTGACTAATCCGTCATTTTACCGCGAAACCCTTGCGTAAACGACTATCGTTGCGGGATTAGCGTGATGCCCAGATTCCGTAGACCTTCCCAAGGATCACCCCTGCGAAGCCCCTTGATTTGCCTGTCAATCTCTGCCGCCAACAGGATGGCTCGCTCGATAATCGATCGAGATAGGAGTTGCGCGGCTCTTGGGAGGAGTTTTTGTCTAAGCCCCCAAACTCTAGCCTCACGGACCGCGTCATTCATCGATGCGCCATTCGCCAGTGCAAGTTGCACCCTAAGCAGCGCCCTTGATTCTTCATTGATCGCCCAAAGCACAAGGGGTGCTGCCACTCCCTCAGACTCCAATCCATCAATCATTCGCAGAAACTGAGTACGGTCTTGTTTCAAAATCGTAGGTCCCAAATCAAACACATCAAAGCGGGCAACATCCGTCACCGCACTGGTGACGTCATCCAAGTTGATTTTCCCGGCCGGTAGTAATAGTCCCAGCTTCTGAATTTCTTGATGTGCAGCCATGAGGTTTCCCTCGACTCGATCTGCAATCATTTGCAAAACGTCTCGGTCGGCATTTTGGTTTTGAAGTTGTAAGCGCTGTGCGATCCACCGCGGCAGTTGCTCACGATAGATTTTGTTTGCTTGAACGACTAGTCCATACTTCTCTAGAGCGAGATACCACTTGGATTTCAGTGTATTTCGGTCAAGACCCGGAAGGGAGACGAGGGTTATGGTGTCTGCCGGCAGGTTTTCACAAAACTGGGTAATGGCTTCTGAGCCATTTTTTCCCGGCTTCCCGGAGGGAATTCTGAGATCAATGAGTCGCTTCGTCGAAAAGAGTGAGAGCGACTGCCCCTCTTCTCGGAGTTTTGACCAATCGTAACGGCTATCCGCAATTAAGATCGTTCGTTCTTCACACCCAAGTTCTTTGGCGTGTTGCCGAATCAAATCTCCCGCCTCTAGATTTAAAAGCAGTTCATCTCCGACAACGACAAATAGCGTTTTCGAATTGCGTTTTAATTGCTGGGCAAGTTCCTCAGTGCTGATAGCCATGACGCTTTCAGCTTACGTGTTCATCGCATCGACCAATTGATCGATACGATCCGGGTTCTGCGTACGAAGTATTTTCTGTGTCGCACTACGTAGTTCATCGACATTTGACGTTAACACTTTTTGCTTCACCGTTAACAAATGCGCTGGGTGCATCGAAAACGACTTGAGCCCCATTCCCAACAAAATGCGTGTGAGATTTGGGTCGCCCGCAATTTCACCACACACCGCAACGGATTTTCCGGCACGGTTCGCGGTTTTGATAATTGTGGATAACAAACTAAGTATCGCTGGGTGCATCGGGTCGTAGAGGTGCGCCACTGCATCGTCTGCGCGATCAATTGCAAGCGTGTACTGAATTAAGTCATTGGTGCCAATTGAGATGAAGTCGAGCTTTTGTAAAAAGGTTTGAATCGAAAGTGCTGCGGCTGGAACTTCAATCATGCCGCCGATTTCTACGTTTTTATCGTATTTGATTTTGTCGGCATCTAAAGATTTTTTTGCTTCCGCGATCAAATGTAGCGCCTGATCGATCTCATGCACATTAGAGAGCATCGGGATGAGGATACGAATTTTTCCGTGAGCCGATGCACGAAGGATCGCACGCAATTGATGGTGAAATAACTTGGGTTCAGCAAGGCAGAGGCGAATGGCTCGTTGCCCCAGTGCTGGATTAGGCGCGACCCGACTAAAACCCTCGACTTGTTTATCCGCTCCCAAATCGAAGGTTCGAATCGTGATCGGACACCCCTTCATGTCATTTACAACTTTGCGGTAGGCCTCGTATTGCTCATCTTCGCTTGGAAGGTCACCACGATTCAAAAAAAGAAATTCGGTTCGAAATAACCCCACACCCGTTGCGCCATTTTCTCTCGCTGCTTTAACGTCTTCTGGAAGTTCAATATTGGCTTGCAGCTCAACTTCGACTGCGTCAATCGTTGCAGTTTTTGTACGTCGGATGCGTTTCAGTTTTTGCTGCTCGAGATACCACTGCTCTTGCCGTAACCGGTATTCGGACAAAACTGTTTCATCTGGATTTACGATTACAACTCCAGCAGTCCCATCCACGATTAACATTTCGTTTTCTTGGATCAGTGTGCGAGCTTGATGGAGTGCGACCACCGAAGGAATATTGAGACTTCTCGCGACAATCGCAGTATGCGAAGTGGCGCCTCCCAAGTCCGTAATGAAGCTAGCAAATTTGTGATGCTTGAACACCACCACGTCGGCTGGAGATAGGTCGTGCGCGACGATAATCGTGTTCTCTTCAATGCTGGCTACGGGCGCTTGACCTGGTCGGCCCACTAGTGCTTTCAAAACCCGTTCTGCAACTTGACGAATATCGGCTTTTCTTTCCCTGAGGTAAGAGTCCTCTATTTTTGAGAATTGCTCGACTAAATGATCCAGTTGAAGCTTGAGCGCCCATTCAGCGTTGCAGCTCATCGACTCGATTAAATCTTTTGGGGTTTCTGAGAGGGTTGAGTCCTCCAGAATCATACGATGCAGATTAATGAACGCTTCAAATTCCGCTTCAGGCACATCTGTCGGAATGTGTTTTTCTAGATTCTTGAGCTCTTTTTGTACCGTTTTAATCGCGCGATCAAACCGCGCTTTTTCTGAACGAATTTTGTTTTTTGCTACGGCGTAATGCGTAACCTCTAGCAATGCATGGGAGGTAAGTTGTGCATGTCCGATTGCGATGCCGCCCGATACGCCCGCACCGTGGATGGTAAAGCTCACTGTGCTCTAGCCCTCTCGGTATAGCAGTTGATCATTTATTCACCCTCTCCAAATTTATCCGCAACCAATGCTTTGATCGCAGCCATTGCATCCGTTTCATCCGCGCCACTGGTTTCGAGTTCAAGCGTTGCCCCTTTTGCTGCAGCAAGCATCATTACCCCCATGATGCTTTTTGCGTTCACGCGTTTGCCGTCTCGGGTTAACCAGACTTCACATTTAAATTGCCCAGCAAGCTGAGTTAATTTCGCAGATGCTCTAGCGTGCAATCCCAACCGGTTCACGATCTCTATTTTTTCTGTCAGCATCTACCTCTCCTTAATTTGGAATGCGCATGACGCCATCGACGCCACCGGATACTGCTTTTTCAACCGCTTGCTCAAGCTCAAGTCCACGATAATTGAGTACGCGAATTAACATGGGTAAATTAATGCCAGAGATGCCCATCACATTTTTGCTGAGCAATTTTTGAGTGATGTTGCTGGGGCTTCCCCCGAACATATCGGTCAGCACAATGACACCACTTCCAGTATCGATTTCTTCGATGATTCTCTCTGCTTTTTGACCGGCAGCCTCAAGCGAGTCTGATCCGTTGATGCCCATTTGTGCAATGTTTTCGGTCTCGCCCCCTAGGACGTGATTTGCACATTGGATGAGGCTCTCCCCGAGTGAGCCATGTGTAATTAGAAGTATTCCAATCATCTTTTTACGACCTGTTTTAATTTTTATTCTGTATTTTTTGCTCTAGAGCATCGATAAACATTCTGGCAACATTGAAACCGGTTTGCTCGTGAATTTCTCGCATACAGGTTGGGCTCGTAACATTTACTTCTGTTAAAAACCCGCCAATGACGTCCAACCCCACCAAGAGCAAGCCACGCGATGCGAGTCCTGGACCAATCGTATTGGCGATCTCACGTTCGCGATCGGTGAGCGGCATCGCTTTGCCTTTACCACCAGCGGCTAGATTGCCACGATGATCTTGACCTTGAGGAATCCGCGCCAAGGCATACTCCGCTGGCTTTCCATCGATTAGCAGCACACGTTTATCGCCTTCGCTAATTTCTGGGATGAATCGTTGTGCCATGATGCTCTCGCGACTAACTCCAGAAAGCGTTTCTAAAATTACACCGAGGTTTGGATCGTTCTCACTTGTTCTAAAAATAGACGATCCTCCCATCCCATCAAGCGGTTTGAGAATGACTTGATCATGATCTTTGATAAAGGATTTGATTGCTGAGAGATTTCTCGTGACGATAGTCGGCGCGATGAATTCTGGATAGCGCGCGATTGACAATTTTTCATTATGGTCACGAATCGCGCTCGGTTTATTAAAAACTTTTAATCCTTCTGCTTCTGCAAGTTCTAGAAGGTAGGTGCTGTAGATGTACTCCATATCAAACGGAGGATCTTTTCGCATAATGGCGGAATCAAAATCTGATGGTGTTTTCGTTTCACTCGTGATTTCTTGATACCACTGTGCTTGTTCACCAAGAATCTCTATATGAGTTGCATCAATGCTGATTTTTCCTTGATCCCAAAAGAGATCGCTTTGTAAACACACCCAGATCTCATGACCTCGTGTTTGCGCCTCAGACATCATCGCAAAAGACGTATCTTTTTTAATCTTGAGTGTTTCGAGAGGATCTAAGATGAATAGTAGTTTCACGCCGATGTTAATCGATAGTTAAAAGGCTCACGGATTGGCTCCATCAATACCCTGATTTTATCAGAGGCTGGAAATCGATTAGCGTTAGCTAGAAATAAAAAAACGGGCGCCAAAGGCGCCCGAAAATACTACAGGGGAAATGATTCTTGGAGATTTTATAGGTGGTAGGCTGACTCTCCATGTGATGTCGAGTCGAGACCTTCTCGCTCGTCATCAGAAGTAACTCGAAGCCCGCCAACAAGACCGCCAACAATCTTGAACAGAATGTAGCTGATGATGCCGCTCCATACGACGGTGATGAGTACTCCTTCTGCTTGTACCCAGGTCTGCGAAGCCATAGTCACACCTTCGCCATAACCGCCACCACCAAATCCTTCAGAGGCGAGGATGCCAGCGCCAATCGCACCGACGATTCCACCGACGCCGTGTACACCGAATACGTCAGCCGAATCGTCATAGCCAAGTTTTGCTTTAAGACTGGTAACTGCCCAGTAGCAAACGACACCTGCGATTAAACCGAGGATGATGGCTCCCATTGGACCTACGAATGCACAAGCTGGAGTAATCGCCACGAGACCTGCAACCGCGCCAGATGCGCCGCCCAGCATGGTGGGTTTACCTCTCGCTAACCACTCGAGGAAAATCCAACCGAGCACTGCAGCCGCTGCACAAAGTTGTGTGTTAACTAAAACGAGTCCTGCGGTGCCATCTGCAGCGAGTTCACTACCGACGTTAAATCCGTACCAACCCACCCAAAGAAGAGCCGCTCCGATCATAGTCGTCACAAGGTTATGCGGTGGCATGGCTTCTTTGCCAAATCCAATTCGCTTACCAAGGACGATACAACCCACGAGACCAGCAATACCTGCGTTAATGTGAACCACGGTACCACCAGCAAAATCCATAGCGCCTTTTCCGCCGAGGTATCCGCCGCCCCAGACCATATGACAAATTGGGATGTAGACGAGGAATAGCCAGAGTGACGTAAATAGCAACACGCCAGAGAACTTAATACGCTCTGCAAACGCACCGATGATTAGTGCTGGGGTAATACAGGCGAAGGTCAGCTGGAATGTGACAAATACAAATTCTGGAATGGATCCAGAGAGTGTATCTGGAGTGATGCCAAACAGAAATGCTTTATCGAATCCACCGATGATGCTATTGAATGGCCCCTCTGTAAACGCCAAGCTGTAGCCAGCAACTGCCCAAAGGATGGACATCACGGAGAAGATTGCAAAAACTTGCATCAGGACTGAGAGCATGTTTTTTGCTCGAACCAGTCCGCCGTAGAAGAGCGCTAGTCCAGGAATGACCATCATGATGACCAATACAGTAGCCATAATCATCCAGGCGGTATCTCCTGAGTTCAGCGTCGCCTCTTCTTCAGCTGCTTCGGCCTCAACAGCCGGTGCTGAGTCTGCAGCAGTTACTTCGGTTGCTGCCATTTCGCCGTGGTTATCTGCGAAGGCAATGGTGCCCGTACTAAAGAGTCCGAGTAGTGAAATGATAAGAAGTAGTTTTTTAAACATGACTTATCCCTTTTTAAAGTGCTGCTGCGCCGGTCTCGCCGGTGCGGATTCGTATGACTTGCTCGAGATCGAACACAAAAATCTTTCCGTCACCAATCTTGCCGGTGCTTGCGGATTTTTCGATCGCTTCGAGCGCTTGGTCGAGAATGTCGTCTGAGATGGCGGCTTCGACTTTTACTTTGGGTAGAAAGTCGACCACATACTCAGCTCCTCGATAAAGTTCGGTATGACCTTTTTGTCTTCCAAACCCTTTAACTTCTGTAACGGTGATCCCCTGAACGCCAATGGCGGAGAGCGCTTCCCGTACTTCATCAAGCTTGAACGGCTTAATTACTGCACTTATTAGTTTCATGGCTGCTCCATGTATTTTTTAATCCCAAAATGGGAACAATTAAATGGCCTAAGCAAACATCACCTAGACCGCCTACCAATACATTAAGCATAAATCGTGCCAGATAATAATAAATACAAAATAAACAGTATGTTATAAATTTATATCGATATGTATTTGAAATTTGGTTGAGGTATATAGCACCACTTTGGTGCATTATTTTTGAGGCCTAATGGTCAAAACGCTTCGATTTTGGGCATGAAGGGGACTTCAATAAGAATCGTTTATCGATTGACCCGATAGAGGGCCGCTACAGAGAGAACTGCTGGCAACGGGTTACAATATCGGTTGTCGAATGAATAGTGTCGTGTTTGAAGGGTTTTGAAATATGTTGGATAAAAAAATTATTGAAGATCTCGCTAAGAAAATTAATGACCTTGTGAAAAGTACGCCGGTCGGAGACGTCCAAAAGAATGTGAAGGCGGCGGTTTCGGGTTGGTTGGCGAGTCATGATCTGGTCACGCGGGAAGAGTTTGATGTGCAAGTGTCGGTCTTACGTCGCGCGCAAGAGAAACTCGCAGTGCTCGAGAAAAAAATTCAAGAGCTAGAGAGCGCGAACGAATCGAACGCTTAATTTTCGATTGTTGACTCATCTGATTAAAAACTGAAGGAAAATATTTTGAGCTTGGTTGATAACTGGAAAGAAGAAAAGCGCTCTGCGTTCCTCTATCGAATCGTCGCGAAATGCGAAGAAGGAACAGTTCGCGAGGGGCTTTTTAATCAACTCGCTCATGAGGCAGATGGCCAAGCAGAGATTTGGGTCGAGAACATGAAGCGCGAGGGAACCTCTCCTCCAAAAGAGTATGTCCCTGATTTTAGGAGCCGCCTAGTCGCTTTTTTAACTAAGCGACTTGGGCCGCGATCGAGCCGCCTTTTACTGATTGCGATGTAAGTACGTGGTATGTCGCTCTACGCGGTATCTGACCCAAGACACTTTGTTCCAGGCTCAACAAAGGGACATGAAGGGCGACACAAGGGTCTCTCCGGTGGCGGTAATTTGCGCGCGGCCGTGTTTGGGGTGAACGATGGGCTAGTTTCGAATTTAAGTTTAATACTCGGTGTTGCTGGTGCGGTTGCAGATTCTGGGGTGATTGTGCTTGCGGGAATCGCGGGTTTACTCGCTGGTGCATTTTCTATGGCGGCTGGAGAGTTTGTGTCGGTTAGAAGCCAGCGTGAAATGTATGAATATCAGATTGGGTTAGAAGCAGAGGAGCTCGAGCAGTATCCAGAGGAAGAGGCGGGGGAACTCGCGTTGATTTATGAAGCACGCGGTATCCCAAGAACCATGGCGCAAAAAATGGCAAACGAAATAATCGCTGATCCTGATCGTGCACTCGATGCTCTCGCGCGTGAAGAGTTAGGACTCAACCCTGATGAATTGGGGTCCCCTGTTGGCGCGGCAGTTTCTTCTTTTCTCGCTTTTGGTACCGGAGCTTTAATTCCCTTGCTTCCATTTTTATTTGCGCAAAGCGCCAATGCGTTCGTTCTTTCGATCGCACTTACTGCCGTTGCACTCTTTGGTGTCGGTGCAACGGTGAGTTTATTTGTTGGTCGTGGTGCGATCTACGGCGGATTCAGGATGCTATTGATTGGAACGCTTGCAGGTGCCGTGACCTATTTCATCGGACACCTACTAGGCGTTCAGCTCATTCACTGAAATCACTCAGGAAAGAATTCAGGCCAAAGTGTTTTGACATAATCCTGGAATCGATCGGTTAGGCCCTGCTCGAGAAGATATTCCCTCGTAACGGGCATTTTGACGGGTTCAAACTTTGGATTATTAGAATACTTATTGGGGAAGTCGTGCTCGAGCATCGCGGCACGCCCAAGCATGACCCAATCTGCTCCAAGTTTAAGTGCGGCTTCTGCGTCATTCGGAGTTCTGATTTTTCCTGCAACTCCAACCTTCGTATCTCCTCGCTCGAGGTCTGTGAAGTAACTCATTAATTTTTTGCCTTTGAGTGCTTCCTCTTCTGGCTCCTTGAAGATATCCCAAAGTGACATATCCAGAAAATCCACGCGCGAGTCCTGCAATAGCTTGTCAGCCGTTTCAATCATATGTTGTGTCTCGAGCCCGTAGCGCTCAGCAGATAGCCGGACGCCTACGATGAAGTTCTCGCTACACCGTTTTCGGATTCCATCGATAATTTCAAAAACGACTCGAGCGCGATTCTCTACACTTCCTCCAAACTGATCTTGTCTCTGATTGGTTCCTACCGCTAGGAAGGCGCAGAGTAAATACCCGTGCGCGCCATGTAATTCAACGCCGTGGAACCCGGCTTGCTCTGCTCGCACCGCGGCTGATATAAAGTCTTCTATCAATTCTTTGACTTCTTGTGTGGAAAGCGCTCGCGCACCACTTTTTTCGTCTCCCGACGGAGATACTGGCGCGCAACCGATAATTTCTTTCGATGTTCTAAGTCCGCCGTGATGTAACTGAACAATCGCTAAACTATTCTCAGCTTTGATCGCATCTGCAACCCGCTTGAGGCCTGGTAGGTGATGATCAGACCAAATCCCGAGTTGGCCCGGGAACATTTTTCCTACTTCTTGAACGTGGGACGCGCAGGTCATGGTCATTCCAAAACCACCTTTTGCACGCATGATTAACCAATTAAACTCATCTTCTCCAAGAGTGCCATCGGTATTACTCTGTTGATTTGTTAGCGGAGCTAGAAAAAATCGATTTTTAATTTTTGGTCCGCGTCTGAATTGAATAGGGTCAAGCAGTGAAGTCATGATATTTACTCTGGCAAAAAGAAGGTCCGTATTAAAACACTAATTTTGTTATCGCGCTGCTAAGGGGTTATACGAAGTAACCTAAATCGCGCGATACCCGTTGTGAGACTTCTTTGAGGGCTTTCACATACTCACTGGATTGTTTTCGAAAAATTTTCTCTGGGCCAATCAGAGTGATCGCCAAAATGATTTGGCCCGCATAATCGAATACCGGTGCGGCGATCGCATTAATACCAGGTACTGGTGGTTCATCAATCGTTGAAAAAAGATTCATCCTGATTTGTTCTAGATCGCGCTTTAGCAATCTCTTTTTGTTTCCTATACGCGCATTGGGCTTTGGTTCTTTGTTCTCAGCATTGGCGGCTTCTTCAAATGTTTTTGGGCTTACAAATGCAGCGAATAATCTCCCGCTTGCCGTACCGGATAGCGAGTAGACGGTACCAGGCTTGGTATTCATATTAAGTTGGTTGACCCCCTCAATCACCTCGGTGACGGTGGGGCCAAAGGACCCCAAACGACCAGAGCAACACTCAGAGAGGTATGTTGTGAAAGGGTTCGCGCTGCTTCACGTGCCAGAGTTATGGGATCCGCGGAACGCATCCGCGCAATGCCGAGCTCGATACAAGCGGGTCCCAAGTGATAGAGTCCGTTCGTCGAATTTCTTTCTACAAAACCTAGAGTGATGTAGCTTGCGAGGTATGCATGTACCTGAGCCGAGCTGAGCCCGGAGAGTTCCGCGAGTTCTTTTAACATCATCGGCCTTCGTTGCTCAGAGAAAATTTTCAGTAATCCTGCCCGAGCTCAACCGAGCGTACACCCCGTGCTCCATTTTTGACCATGGGTTTGTTTTTTTTGATCACCGCTCTCGCCACTGTTCTGCTTCCTCGAGCGCGCTCTTCATATTCTTAAAGTGCCACGAATTTTTGTCCACTTTGAGGTCGTGTGAGAATCCAACCAATGTGCAGACGAAGTGCAGACCTCCTCCTGATCGCATGATGGGTATCGCGATCGCATTGATGCCTGGGATGGGGTTCCCTTCCGTGGTGGCGATCTGGAATTTTCTAACTCGCTCGATTCTTTTCCAGAATTGAGAATTGGTGGTATCGAAGCTATGGGAAAAGTCGGAACGGTTTGTTAGTTCTCGAGTTACGAGATTCTTAGATTTTGTGGGTTCAAAAGCAGCGAAAATATTTCCCGTGGCACTCCCAGTTACCGAGAACGTGGTCCCTTGCCTGATGTTAAGAGCCATAGGTTTTGAGGCCTCATTCACATGAATGATCGTTGGACCATTCTTCCCCCAAATTGAGACCAGCGACATTAATCCTGAGCGCTCTGATATTTTTTTTGTGAGTTCAATTGTCGAGATTGCAATTGGGTCGCTCTTTAACCACGCTACCCCTAGTTCCATTGCAAATGCTCCAACGGTGTAGAGACCAGATTCAGAATCTTGTTCGACTAGATGTGTTTTTTTGAGACTCGTCAGGTAAGCATGACACTGCCCTGGCTGTAGATTTACAAGTTTCGTGAGTGTTCCAAGTGAGAGCGGGGAAGGAAATTACTTAGCGCTTGCATGATCGAGCCAGACACTTTTACCGACTGAATGCCTTTTGATTTTAGTCTTTGCGTATCTGTCACGGAAATGGTTGTATCAAATATAACTAACGAAACGATAAGTTAACGAATCATTCAAGATCCTGGGCGGTCGGATGATTGCTCAGGGTGCGCCGCAAGGAAAGCCGGATGATCTGCTAAATTTTGGTAGATCGACACAATTTTTTGAAATTTCGAAAGATCGATTCCCCATCGCATCGCATTATATATCTGTGGAACGATACAAAGATCTACCATCGAGAGTTTGTCGCCGAAGCAGAAATCTGGGCCGTTAATTATCTGCTCGAATTCTGTCAATCCTTGATGGATGAAATGCGTCATCCAATCCTTTATTTGGATGTGATCCCCAGATGCACTTGCGGCATGCTTTGCAACACGAAGATTGCAGACCGGATGGAGATCCATTGCGATCGAATAGGCCATTGCTCGAATCTTTGCCTTTTCCTTTTCGGAGGCAGATAAAAGATGTAGATCGCGAGTTTCGTTTAGGTATTCAATGATCGCGAGTGATTGCGTCAATTGGATTCCGTCTATTTCAAGGACTGGCACGAGTCCCTGGGGGTTGCGAGATAGGTGAGTTTTCTCGCGGTGTTCGCCTTCCAGCAGGTTGACCGTTACGGACCGGTAATCAATGCTCGCAAGGTTTAGCGCAATGCGAACGCGGTAACTGGCGGTCGATCGCCAGTAGTCATACAAAACCGTTTCTGACAAGTTTCACCTCGTGATTTTAGCAAATTGCATAATTTGATAATTACGAAAACATTAGCATATAATGATCTAAACGAAAAACAGAAAATCCAGACGCTGCTGCGTATGTTGTTGAATATGAACGCTCATTATTTATCTGGCTTTGGTAACGAATTTGAAACTGAGGCGTTGCCGAACGCGCTGCCACGTGGGAGAAATAACCCCCGTCGGTGCGAGTATGGTCTTTATGCCGAGCAGTTATCTGGGACCGCTTTCACTGCTCCGAGTGGCAAAAATAAAAGGTCATGGCTCTACCGCATCCGTCCTTCAGTGAAACATTGGGCAGTTCCTGACGAGATAGACGTACCGAATTGGCGTAGCGCACCCGAAGCGAGTCTGACTGTACCTACTCAGTATCGATGGGATCCGATTTCACTTGACGGGATGGATGCGAATTGGATTAGTGGGATGCATACGATGACGCTCTGTGGCGACCTAAGCCTGCAAACGGGTATGGCTACGCATGTTTATGCTTTTGGTAAATCGATGATGACCGATTACTTCTGTAATGCAGACGGTGAGCTGCTCGTAATCCCACAGACTGGAAAACTTAGGTTCATTACCGAGCTTGGCGTGTTGGTTGTCGAGCCGCAAGAGATCGCTGTAATTCCTAGGGGTGTGGTTTACAAAGTAGAAATCATTGAGGGTCCGTGCCGGGGTTTTGTTTGTGAAAACTATGGACAACTTTTTACCCTTCCGGAAAGAGGTCCCATCGGTGCGAATGGCATGGCGAACGCAAGGGCCTTTAAAGCTCCGATCGCTTCCTTTCATGACTCGGAAGAAGATTCCCACGTGACGTATAAATGGTCTGGAAAATTTTTTCGCTCACAACTAAACCACTGCCCGTTAGACGTCGTTGCATGGCATGGAAATTATTACCCGTACAAATATGATCTTCGAGATTATTCCCCTATCGGGTCGATCTCATTTGATCATCCTGATCCATCAATTTTTACGGTCCTCACTTCGCCGTCCGAACTTGACGGAACAGCTAACGTGGATTTTGTAGTGTTCAAGGAGCGCTGGCTGGTTGGGGAAAATACGTTCCGCCCACCTTGGTACCACCGCAATGCGATGTCGGAGTTCATGGGGAATATTCATGGAGTTTATGACGCGAAGCCCAGTGGGTTCGGTCCGGGAGCGATGTCGTTACACAACATGTTCGTGCCGCATGGGCCAGATTCCGCAGCTTTTGAAAAGGGCGCGAGCGAATCGGATGATCCTGTTCTTCTCAAAGATACGATGTCATTTAAGCTCGAGACGCGATTCGTTCAGCAAGTTACGACTTATGCACTAAATGATGCGCCCTTGCAGAAAGATTATCCCAAGTGCTGGGATGCGGTGGACAAAAAATTTGACGGAAGCGCGGGAGTCAAATGAAAAGGTCGAGTTGGTTAGATAGCGCAAACGGCGACACGGATTTTCCGATTCAAAATCTCCCCTGTGGTGTTTTCCAGGATGGTAGGGGCGCCAAACAAGGCGTGGCAATTGGTGATCAGATACTAGACGTATCGAGTATCGACCTTGGCTTAGATCGGGCGTTATTTCAGCAAGGTAGTTGGAATGCTTTTATGAGCGCAGGGATTGACGTATGGCAGTCTCTTCGAGATCGGCTGACGTTGCTTTTGTCGGATCGAGAACACAAGACATCAGTTGAAAAACATCTCGTTCCTCAGAATGACGTGGAATTGCTCATGCCATTTGTTGTTTCGGAATATACAGATTTTTATGCTGGAAAAAATCATGCATTTAATGTGGGCACGATGTTTAGAGGTCCGGAGAACGCACTCCCTCCCAATTGGCTCTCTAATACCAATAGGCTATAACGGAAGAGCTTCATCGATTGTGGTTTCTGGTACCCCGGTGACTAGGCCTTGGGGCCAACTTAAATCCCCTGATGAAGAGCTCCCGCATTTTGGAGTTTCCAAGAGATTTGATTTCGAGTTGGAAATGGGGGCAATCGTTGGGAGTCCGTCGAATGGGATGATCTCTGTCGAAGAGGCAGACCAAATGATATTTGGATATGTTTTGTTAAACGATTGGTCCGCGAGAGATATACAGGCGTGGGAATACCAGCCTCTGGGACCCTTTCAGGCGAAGGCTACGGCCACCACAATCAGTCCTTGGATTGTTACTCGTTTTGCACTCGAGGAGTTTCGCGTTTCAACTCCTAAACGAGAGCGAGCACTACTTCCTTATTTGCGAGAGCTCAAGCCGATGCTCTACGACATAGACTTGGAAGTAGAACTTACTGATTCCGGGAACAACCGTACCGTAATTTCAAAAACGAATTTCAAGGAACTCTACTACTCGTCAGCTCAACAGCTCGCTCATCACGCGTCATCAGGATGCCCAATGCGAACTGGGGACCTTTTAGGTTCGGGCACGATTTCAGGAGAGAACAAGAAGAGCTTTGGTTCGATGCTCGAGCTTGCGTGGGGAGGTAAAGAGCCCATTGAACTCGAGAGTGGTGATAAAAGAAGTTTTTTAGAGGATGGCGACACAGTGACGTTTACGGGGAGCGCGAGAGCAAAAGACTATCGCATTGGTTTTGGAAAATGTCAGGGAGTTGTGATGCCGGCTAAAACGATTCAAAACTTAGATAGTAAATAAGAAGACGGGAGAAAGTATGGCAAAAGCATTTGCGTCTCAGGGGGACATGGAGGAGAAAAAGATCAGCTTCACTCAAGTCGGTGATGGGTTATACGCATTTACGGCAGAAGGCGATCCAAACACTGGAGTCATAATTGGGGATGACAGCGTGATGATTGTCGAAGCTCAAGCCACACCCAAATTAGCGAGAAAAGTGATGGAGTGTGTTCGATCTGTTACGGACAAACCGATTTCTCATCTCGTTTTAACGCACTATCACGCAGTTCGTGTGCTTGGGGCCTCCGCGTACGGAGCGAGGGAAATTATTATGTCCGACGTTGCGGCAGCGATGGTCGAGGAGAGAGGGCAAGAAGACTGGGATAGTGAATTCGGCAGATTTCCAAGGCTGTTTGAGGGTCATGAAGAAATACCAGGATTGACGAGACCCACTACGACATACAGCGATGCCATGACGGTATTTCTCGGAAAGCGAAGAGTCGATATTTTTAAGCCTGGCCGAGCGCACACCGCAGGAGACTCTGTGATTTGGGTACCCGATCAAGAGGCGCTGTTCTCTGGAGATGTGGTTGAGTATCACTCAGCGTGTTATTGCGGTGATGCGCACTTTTCCGATTGGGAGCAGACATTGGAAAATCTTAGGGCGCTTGAACCGAAATCAATCGCTCCTGGACGAGGTGATGCATTGGTTGGTGAGAAACTTGTTAATGAGGCGTTGTCGAACACTGCCGATTTTCTTCGATCGACCTACAAGCCCGTAGAGAAAGTTGTCTCGAGAGGGGGAACCCTGAAGGAGGCATGGGATGCGGTCAGAGAGAATTGTGATGCGAAGTTTTCTGATTATGCGATCTATGAGCATTGCCTTCCATTCAATGTTGCTCGGGCCTATGACGAAGCGAAAGGGATCGATACCCCACGTATATGGACTGCAGAACGTGATCTAAAGATGTGGGAAGACTTGCAAGGATAAAGTGGAAGGGCATTGGGGGTAGTGAGTATGGAGGGGATTAAAGGTACGGTTTCTGTTGTAACCGGTGGTGCTCAGGGTAATGGGGAGGCCATCGCGAGAGGGTTAGCTGCGCAAGGAAGTCGTGTATTAGTTTGTGATATCCAAAGTGACCAAGCGCTGAATGTAGCGAAATCTATTAGCGATAGTGGCCACGAGGCGGTGGGTTTCCCAATCGACGTTAGCGATTATGTTTCGTGCGAGAAACTCGCGGTGCTGTGCGAACAACATTTCGGAGCACCAGCGGATATCTTAGTGAATAACGCTGGGATTATTCGCCGAACGGTCCCCGAGGCAGAGACATTTATTGAGGATTGGAATGCAGTAATGAATGTGAATGCGACTGGATCGATGAATATGGTCCGAGCTTTTCTGCCGCAGCTAAAAAAAACTTCTGGGCGCATCGTTAACCTCGCATCGATCATGTCTATAGCGGCTGGTCCAGGGTTGGTGGCTTACACCGCTTCGAAGGGTGCGGTGCTGCAAATGACGAAAAGTCTTGCTCATGATCTCGCCGAGTTTGGGATCCGTGTCAATGCAATTGGTCCTGGAGTGATCGAAACTCCTATGACCGAGGCGACCCGTGCGAACCCGGAGGCGATTGGCCGATTTATGGCGCATACGCCTATGAAAAGGCCTGGTAAACCTGAAGAGCTTGTTGGTCCAGTTTTATTTCTTGCTTCCCGCGCGTCGAGCTACGTCACTGGGGCAATGCTCCCGGTCGATGGGGGCTATTTAGCAGCTTAATTTGGAGTCTCTTATGAAAAAAATAGAAGTCGATGTTTTAGTTGTTGGGTCTGGAGCTGGCGGGTTAGCTAGCGCCGTATGCTCCGCTCATCGTGGGCTGAAAGTGGTGGTCGCGGAAAAGGAGCGGGTATTCGGTGGCACAACCGCTCGATCGGGCGGTTGGTTATGGATACCTAATAATTCCTTGGGTAAGAAAGCTGGTTTCGAGGATAGCTTGGACAAGGCGCGAACTTACTTAAAGCATGAGGCTGGGAAGCACTATGATTCGGCGCGAGTAGAGGCCTTTCTAGAGGCTGGCCCAAAAGCTGTCGATTTTTTTGAAAAAGAAACCGAGCTTCAGTTTGACCTTGGGCCAACATTTGCTGACTATCACTGTACTGCTCCTGGTGGGATGGACGCTGGTCGATCGATTGTTGCTAGACCGTTTAACGGACGCGAGCTTGGAAAAGAAATCAAAAGGCTAAGGCCACCACTTTGGGAAATTACCATGCTCGGAATGATGATTGGTTCTGGTAAAGAGCTGCTTCATTTTTTCAATGTGACGAAATCACCAATATCGATGTTCTTCGTTATCGGATTGGTGGTGAAGTTTTTCCGTGATGTGATTTTTCATGGACGCGCAATGCGATTGATGAATGGAAATGCGCTGGTTGCTCGACTTGCGAAGTCGGCCTTTAATAAAGGAGTTCCGATCTGGACATCTTCTCCAGTTGCTTCTTTAATTCGCAATGAAAATCAGGAGGTGATTGGCGCAGTTGTAAATAAACCTGATGGTCCTGTTCAGGTCATTACGCGTAAAGGCGTGGTGTTGGCAGCGGGAGGGTTCCCACAAGACCCAGTAAGAAGAAAACAGTTGATGCCACATGCCCCATCCGGCCACGAGCATGTCTCGCCTGCGCCTCCTGGAAATACGGGAGATGGATTACGAATGGCCGAGTCGGTCGGGGGACAAGTTGAGACCGAGTATCCTCACGCGGCTGCCTGGGTTCCTATATCTAGGCCGCCTGCTGCAAATGGTTTACAGGGGACGTTCCCTCACTTTGTCGACCGATCTAAGCCCGGCATCATTGCAATAACTAGATCGGGAAAACGTTTTGTGAATGAAGCGCAGAGTTATCACGATTTTTGCCAAGCAATGATCAAACGTTGCCAAGAAGAGGGGGGTGCTGGAGCAGAGAATGCTGCTTGGTTTATTGCGGATCATCGCACCTTCAGAAAGTATGGTATCGGCTACGCGAAACCCTCTCCAGTCCCATATGGCAATCTCATTAAGAAAGGCTGTCTGATTCGGGGAAATACGCTTCAGGAACTCGCCGATCAAATCGGCGCTGATGGCGCTCAGCTTGAAAAGACCGTTGCTGAATTTAATCGACATGCGGTAAATGGCGAAGACCCAGAGTTTGGAAAAGGGTCTACAGCCTACAACCGGTCGTTAGGTGATCCCGCGCATAAACCTAATCCCTGTGTGGCTCCAGTTAAGCAGGGGCCTTTCTATGCAGTACGCCTCTATGTGGGCGACCTTGGAACTTTTGCTGGGATCAAGACCAATCAGGACGCGCAGGTTATCGATGCGAGCGGACAACCTATAAAAGGTTTGTATGCTGCGGGAAATGATAATGCGTCGATCATGGGTGGCAATTATCCAGGGGGTGGTATCACCTTGGGGCCGGCTTGCACTTTTGGGTACATAGCGGCGAGGCATATGGCAGGGGCGAATTCGTGATTGCTCGGTTTGGCTTGCTGAAGGCGCGTAGTGGTTTGTCAGCTGAGCGCTTCTCCGAGCATTGGTTGAAGTCGCACGGGCCACTCGCAGCTCAATTCCCAGGACTTCAAAGGTATTATCAACATTTAGTTACCAATAAAGAACAGTTTGGGATTGATCATCAGCGAGGTATGGCAGACTTGGATGGCTTCTCGGAGCTCCATTTTGAGAGTCAGGATGTCATGCATCGAGCAATAAAGTCTCAATCTTTTGCGGGGGCGTTGAGTGATGAGGAAGCATTTCTTGATGAGGTCAAAATCGTAGTTTGTGAAAAGCACCCTGTTGTTCCTGTCAATTTGGGTGATGGACCTTATATTAAACGCATGACCTTGTTGAAAAGATTGCCTGGGATATCTGCTGACAGATTTCAAGCGAGAGTGGTTGGTAACGCATGCGCAGTGGGTTCGCCAATGGCCTAATGTTTTGGGCTATACCCAAAATTTAGTGGTGGACCGGTTTCATAAATCTCGTACAGATAGCGCCGAGTACGATGAGGTCCCAGTCGACGGTATTGTCGAGTTTTGGTTTCGCAATGAGGCGGAAGCGAAAGATATATACGCCAGCGATATCGTCACGAAGACGCAGCAACATGCGCTTGTTTTTTTAGACGAGATCACTCCATTCTTTGTCAAAACTAGCCAGATTGTTTAAAAAATCTATTTAGCGCTAGAACCGACTCAGCCTAGAAATCCGCTTTAAAAATTGAAGATCAATCATTGTTATTATTGATAACAGTGATAACTTGCACGTCGGTTTAACGGAGAAATTGGATGAAGCGCTACGGGGAATTTTTAACATCAGACGAAGACAAAATGTTTGTCGAGGCGGTGCGCACCTATATCGATAAAGAGGTGATGCCGGTTCGCGGGGCGCTAGATGAGGATTACTCAGTTTTTGAAAAAGTAAACCAAGGTCTCGTTCATCTTGGTATTCAGAAAAGAGGATTCGCAGAGCGTTACGGTGGTTTGGGGATTCGTTCTGCTGTCACGGTTTGTGCCATTACCGAAGAGATTTCTCGAGGTGACGCTGGTTTGTCATTGCATTGTCTCTTGGTTCCTTGGGCGCTATCTGCGGCGATGGGCGCACGTAACGAATACCTGATGGATAAATTTATTCCAATGTTTTGTACGGATACACCACGGGTGGGTTGTATGGCGATTACTGAGCCTGCTGGTGGTTGTAATGTGGAGGACAGCGCGGAGCGCGCGAGAACAATTCGCACGAGAGCTCGTCGAGAAGGGGATGAGTGGGTAATCAAGGGCGAAAAAATGTGGCCGAGTGCCGCAGGGGTTGCTGACTTGTATTGCGTTGTTTGTACTGCTGAAGGTGAAACGGATGAAGATAGTCTTGCGTTAATTTATGTTCCCAAAGATACTCCCGGCCTTTCCTTCGGAAAACCTGAGCCGAAGATGGGTATGCGTGTGACGGATGTCAACGCGGCAATCTACTTTGATGATGTTCGAGTACCAGTCGAGTACCGGGCGGGTGGGCCGGGAGTAGATTGGCAATTATTCAGAGCAAATATTGCTTGGGGCCGATTAACGAGTGCGCCAATGAGTTTAGGGTGTGCGCAAGCTGTGCTTGAAACTGTGATCGAATACACGTCGACAAGATCGTATGGTGGGAAGCCTGTGAGAAACCATTCGCTACAAGCAGCGATGATTGCGGATATGTCGATTGGCATTGAAAGTGCTCGTGCGTATTACATGAGTGTTGCCAAGATGTTTGATAACCGAAAAGCATTTGGTGGAGTAAACGAGGATTATCTCCTTGGAAAGGCGAGTGCAGCGAAGGTGTATGCGTGCGATGTAACCGAAATGGTTTGTGCGAAAGCCATGGAGCTCATGGGCTCCTATGGCTACAGCACACAAGCTCCAATTGAAAAGTATTTACGAGATAGCAAAATTATTCAGCTGTGGTTGGGTGGTGCGCAACTCGGGCGCCTTGATACCGCGCAGGCCTTATACCCGTATACGAATTTTAGTTCATAATTATCATTAATTTGGCGCTCGCGCCATTGACATGACTAAGGGGGTTCGCTAGTGTGCGTGGCCCTAGTGCGCCGATTTGAATCGCAGCTTGCGGGCGCCAAATAAATTCGCTAAAGCGTGAGGCTAAGACCCGACTGCTTTAGTGGTCGGGTTTTTTGTTTTTTTGGAGTTTTTCTTGTCAACATCTGATCGTTTAATACGCGATTTACTTTCAGAGCGAATCCTGATTTTGGATGGTGCAATGGGCACGATGATCCAAGGTCACGGTTTGGATAGTCATCACTTTCACGGGGATGATTTTCATGGACACGCGTGCGATCAAACTGGTAACAACGATATTCTCACGCTCACGCAGCCTGAGCTGATCCGAGGTATCCACAGTAAGTACCTCGAAGCTGGATCAGACATCATTGAGACAAACACGTTTAACTCTAATTCCGTCTCAATGGCAGATTACGGGCTGGAGTCACAGGTTCTTAGATTAAACGAATCGGCCGCGAGGCTAGCAAAAGAGGTGGCGGCCGAATGGTCAAAGAAAACGCCGAATAAGCCTCGATTTGTTGCGGGCGTTTTAGGGCCAACCAATGCGACTGCGTCGATTTCACCGGACGTAAATGATCCTGGGCATCGCGCCATTAGTTTTGATCAGTTGGTTGCGTGTTACGCCGAATGCGTAGACGGGTTGGTGCGTGGTGGTGTCGACATTCTTATGCTCGAGACGATTTTTGACACACTTAATAGCAAGGCTGCAATTTTCGCAATTCACGATTATTTCGACCGTACAGGAATCGAATTGCCGATTATGATTTCGGCGACCATTACCGATGCAAGTGGAAGAACTCTCAGTGGCCAAACAACGGAAGCGTTCTGGAATTCAGTAGCGCACGCCAATCCTATTTCGGTGGGACTTAACTGTGCCCTGGGGGCACAGGAAATGCGGCCGTATATCGAAGAACTATCTCGTGTGAGCAACGTCTTCACAAGTGCTCACCCGAATGCAGGGCTACCAAACGAATTTGGTGGCTATGATGAAACTCCGGAGCAAACCGCAGGTTTTGTTCGAGAATTTGCGGAATCTGGATTTTTAAATATAACGGGCGGGTGTTGTGGGACAACGCCGGACCATATTCGCGAAATCGCGAAGCAACTAGAAAACGTTAGCCCGAGAAATATTCCCGAAGTCGATCCGAAGCTTCGCTTATCTGGGCTTGAACCCTTGAATGTCGGTAGAGAAATGCTCTTCGTAAACGTTGGGGAACGAACAAATGTTACTGGCTCTCGCGTTTTCGCAAAGATGATTCTAGAGGAGTCGTATGAGCAAGCCTTAGAGGTTGCCAAGCATCAAGTTGATAACGGTGCGCAAATTATCGATATCAACATGGATGAAGCGATGCTGGACTCGCAGAAGGCGATGACGCGGTTTATGAACCTCGTTTCATCTGAACCCGATATTTGTCGGGTTCCGGTAATGCTCGATTCCTCAAAGTGGTCAGTCATAGAAGCGGGACTAAAGTGTGTTCAGGGTAAAGCGGTTATCAACTCGATTAGTTTGAAAGAGGGTGAAGAGGAATTTATTCGACAAGCAAATCTTAGCAAAACGATATGGCGCTGCGGTTATCGTGATGGCATTTGACGAAGCTGGACAAGCCGATACTTTAGAGCGACGCATAACGATATGCGAACGCGCGTTCGATGTGCTTGTAAACAAAGTTCATTTTCCTGCGAACGATATTATTTTTGATCCCAATATTTTTGCGGTAGCCACGGGGATAGAGCAGCATGCAACGTACGCTATAGATTTTTTCGAAGCAGCTCGTGCGATTCGAGAAAAGATGCCCTTGGTAAATATATCGGGTGGAGTTTCTAACGTTTCGTTTTCTTTCCGAGGTAATAACGGCATAAGAGAAGCAATCCATACTGCATTCCTCTACCACGCAGTAAAGGCTGGCATGACTATGGGAATTGTCAATGCGGGCCAGTTGGGAATTTATGAAGACATTCCCAAAGACCTTCTCGAACGGGTCGAGGACGTATTGTTTAATCGGCGTGAGGATGCAACCGAGCGTTTGGTTACGTTTGCAGAGACTTATCAGTCAGATGCAAAAACCAGCACGGAAGATCTCTCTTGGCGTGAAGGAACCGTAAATGAGCGCCTGACTCATGCGCTCGTGAAAGGTATTACCAAATATATTCTTGAAGATACGGAAGAGGCGCGACTTGCCCATGAGTTTCCAATCCAAGTGATCGAAGGCCCACTTATGGATGGAATGAACGTTGTGGGAGATCTTTTTGGCGAAGGAAAAATGTTCTTACCGCAGGTCGTGAAGTCCGCTCGCGTGATGAAGGAAGCAGTTTCGCATTTGATTCCCTATATCGAAGAAGAGAAACGCAAGTCTGGAAGCGTTGGGAAGTCAAAAGGGCGGATCGTATTGGCAACGGTAAAGGGCGATGTTCACGATATTGGAAAAAATATTGTCGCTGTCGTTTTGCAGTGTAATAACTTTGATGTCGTTAACATGGGCGTTATGGTGCCTGCAGAAAAGATTCTGGCAAAGGCCAAAGAAGTTGATGCAGATATCATTGGTCTCTCAGGGCTGATTACTCCATCACTTGAAGAAATGGCGCATGTTGCCAAAGAGATGGAGCGGCAAGATTTTCATGTACCTCTTCTGATCGGAGGTGCAACCACCTCTCGCGTACATACGGCGGTGAAGATTGAACCTCAATACAAACGTGGGCCGACCGTTTGGGTTCCGGACGCGTCTCGCTCGGTCGGAGTGTGTACGAAACTAGTTTCAGAGGAATTGCGTGAGGGTTATATCGCAGAAGTGCGGTCGGATGCCGAGAAAACTCGCACTCTACACGTTGGAAAAAAAGGGCGTGGTGCGAGAAGATCTATTGCGGATGCGAGAGCGCATGGAGTTAAAACAGATTGGGAAAATTATTCACCAACCACTCCAAGTGTGACGGGCATTCAAGTCTTTGATGACTATAGTCTTGACGAAATTATTGAATACATTGATTGGACTCCATTTTTCCAAACATGGGAGCTGGCAGGTCGGTATCCGCAAATATTAAATGATGAGGTAGTCGGTCAAGCTGCTCAAGATTTGTATAAAGACGCGCGACAAATGCTTGATCGAATCGTCAAAGAAAAATGGCTTACTGCACGTGCAGTGATTGGACTCTTTCCTGCGAATCGGGTTGACGATGACATTGAGGTTTACTCGGACGAAACTCGCACAAAGGTCTTGCAGCGATTCAGTTTCTTACGCCAGCAAATGGAAAAGCCAGCCGATCGTTTCAATCATTGTTTGGCTGACTACATCGCGCCTAAAGACTCTGGTGTAAAAGATTACCTTGGCGCGTTTGCGGTCACCGCTGGATTAGGGATTACGGATCGAGTGGCTGCCTATGAGAAAAATCATGATGACTATAACTCCATCATGTTGAAAGCCCTCGCGGATCGACTTGCTGAGGCGATGGCCGAAATGATGCACGAAAAAACGCGCAAAGAGTGGTGGGGTTACGCGCGTGATGAAGTACTTAACGCAAGTGATCTCATCGCGGAAAAGTATCGAGGGATTCGTCCTGCTCCCGGTTATCCAGCTTGCCCAGACCATTCGGAGAAGGTGCCGCTATTTTCTCTACTTAATGCAACTGAGCATGCAAACATTACCCTTACTGAGTCGTTTGCTATGTTACCCGCAGCATCAGTGAGCGGTTTTTACTTCTCTCACCCGGAATCTCGTTACTTTGCAGTCGCAAATATTGACCGCGATCAGGTAGAGGAATACGCTCTACGCAAGGGGTGGAGCTCGGGCAGGCCGAGAGGTGGCTAGCGCCTAATCTTAATTACGATCCATCCTAAGTTAAGGTAACCCATGTGCGGTGGGGGTTTTTTGGCTAGATGGGAGGGGTGGTGGCTGAACTTTTTATAGTAAAGGGTCTCCGAATAGAGAGATCCCAAACACATAAAAAGTGCCGCGTGAAGTCTGTTATCCAAAACACTATTTTTCTTTTTTTTACTCTCTCCTTTGCTATTGCCTCTGCGGTTCTAGGCGCGGATAAGGTTCAGCATTACTACACGGTCACCACCGATGAGGCACTCGATGTCCTAGATGTGGATGCGTGCTTTGAGGGCAATCCACCAGCGAAGCTTGTGGCGGAGTCTTTGGATGCCGTCGTAGCCTTGAAGGGCGTGTGGAATGTGCAGACTGGGGAGGAGATTACACCGTCAGGTTTTATTCCGATGGATGGAATCGCTTCGGGAGGTTGTGTTCGATTTGTTGTCGATATTTCTCAGGGGGTTCAGCGCCATGACATGACCGGATTGAAAGTGCATCGAATTGGAAAAGATGTGGCAGTCGCGAGTGGATTATGGTTGTGGCGTCCCGAGTCCATTCGCACAAACGAGGAAATTCATGTTCGCTTTCAGCTCCCACAAGATATAGCGATTTCCACTCCGTGGCATCGAGAGGGTAGTGAGCGCGGTCATTTTGTTCTTGCAAACACACCTTACGATTGGCCGTCATGGATTATGCTTGGACGTTTTCCCGATCAAGTTGCATTGGCGGGAAATACACACTTCTATGTGTCCGTGCTAGACGGTAGACCACCAGTAGATCGCGAGTTCCTATTGGAATGGATTTCCAAGGAGGCTGGTATGGTGCAGTCGGTGATTGGAAAGTTCGCGTATCCGCACGTTCAGGTTACGATGGTGCCGAATGCGCGCGCGCGAACGCCAGCCCCGCAGGCGTATGTAACGAGAGGCGGAGGCCCTGCGGTACACCTGATGATTAATCAACGACGTCCGCAGGAAGAGTTTATTGCGGATTGGACCGCAACCCATGAGTTGTCCCATTTGTTTCTTCCGTTTATCAATCCTGATGACGCGTGGCTATATGAGGGAGTTGCGAGTTACTATCAAAATGTTATTCGAGCCCGGTTTGGATTAATGTCGCAAGAAGAGGCCTGGGAGAATATGGCACTTGGGTTTAGGCGCGGATTTTTACAGGCGAAAGGTCAAGAGATTAGCTTACGTGAGGCAACCCAATTAATGTACATGGGTGACCCACACGAGCGTGTGTACTGGACCGGCGCCGCGATGATGCTACATGCAGACATTGATCTCAGAAAGAATACGGCGAACGAATGGTCGCTCGATCGAGTACTCCGCGAATTTAATCAATGTTGCAACTCTGATTTGAGAGGATGGTCCGCGACAGAGGTTCTACAAACCTTCGACAAAATTAGTCAAACAACCATCTTCTCGTCATTGATGAATCGATATGTCGATTCCACAGAATTTCCAGATGTACTACCACTGTATGAGGAGCTGGGTCTTCAATACATCGACCGTAAGGTTACGCTCGACAATAGGGCTCCATTAAGCGATTTGCGAGATCGCATAATGGCGGGAGACAAAGAGGTACAACATGAAGCAAAGTTATTTCGCGATTAATGTTTAGTCTCCGTTAATGACTACGGAAAAACAAAAGTTCTTGTATATCGGATTGTGGTCATGCTGAGCCGTATTGCTCTCTTTTCTGGCTTTCTATATTTAAGCGTCTTTAGTTTAAATTCGGTGGCCAGCGAAACGCCGCATTACAGAGTGAGTGTTGCGAGCAATCTAACGGATATACAAATTGAAGCATGCTTCAAGAATACTATTCCACAACGTTTGGAGGCCGATGATACTGCTGCTTTGTATATCCGGAGTATGCAAGTAAAAGATGGCGGCGAAATAAGTGTGGAAGGTCATCTAGCTGCAACCGAGTACTTAAAGCCAGATAGCTGTGTTGAATACCGCGTCTCATTGAATCCAAGAACCAAAGGTGAGCAGCGCGGAGGACCCGAGACGCGTTATGTGAACGCGGATGCCCTTTTAACCAATATAGGTGATTGGTTGTGGCGACCAGTAGGGCCAGATGGGCCGATCGCATTTGAGTTGGAGTTTAAACATTCGCAAGACGTATTTATTGGAGCCCCGTGGGAGAAATCAAACGACTTCTCCTACTTGGTGCCAGCCACTCCGACTCAATGGCAAGGTGTTGTTACGTTTTCATCAAAGGCCCCTATACCGATCGAGGTTCCATCCGCAAATCTAGAGCTTTCGATTTTGGGGGAATTTGAAAATCTAACAACCGAACAAATTGCGGAATGGATTGGTACGAGCGCGAACGCGGCCGCAACCATTACCGGTTCGTTTCCGGCTCAACGAGCGCAAGTTGTAGTTTCGGCAATTCAGCGCGGAAAAGGCGTCATACCGTGGGCATATGTCTCAAGGGGAGGTGGCCCTGGGATCCATTTATTTGTGAATGAAAGTGCTACTGCTGACCAACTGTCGCGGGACTGGAGCACGCCACATGAAATGTTGCATTTGCTGTTACCAAACATTGCATCTGGAGATCACTGGATTGTCGAAGGGCTACCATCCTATTACCAGTACATCGCGATGGCGAGAGGTCAAGTCATTACGCCCGAGAGTGCGTGGTCAAAACTAATTGAGAACTTAGTGGAAGGTGAAAGGCGAGAGGAAGAGTTCTCAGTGGCCGAGGCAACACTCAAGGCGGGTAGACGAGGTATTTATAAAAAGATTTATTGGGGTGGTGCGGCTTACTTCTTTAGACTAGATGTTGCGATTCGCATTGCTAGTAAAAATCAGCAATCACTCGATAGTGTCTTGATGCAATTCCGAGACTGTTGTTTTGATTTCAAGAGCGATTACTCTGGTGAATGGATCCTTGAGGAGCTAGATCGTATCTCTGGAACTGATCTTTTCACAACTGAACGGGTTCTTCAGGTCGAGCAACGTAAATTTCCCAATTATCTCGAGCCTTTTGATTTATTGACGATCGAGTTTTTAGGAGGACATCCTTATTCGGTCAATCCTGACCTTTCGCCAATACGTACATCGATCATGGGAAAAGACATCTAAATCCTTTTATGATGCCTCTTTGCCAGAATATAACGACGAGGGTTTTTCATGGATAGGAAAGATCTCTGTTTTTTATCTGCGTGTGAGCTACTTTCCTTGATGCGTTCGGGCGAATGCTCGGCAGAGGAAATTATGCGTGCTCATTTAGCGCAGATCGATGAAGTGAATCCTCGCGTGAATGCGATCGTAACCTTGGTGAGCGAGCAGGCGGTGAATCAGGCGCGTACCCTGGATCAACAACCTAAAAACGAACGATTTTCAAATATCCTTTCTGGGTTACCAATAGCCCACAAGGATCTGACGTTAACAAAGGTATTCGAACGACATTCGGTTCGCCAATTTATAAGGACCACATTCCAACGCAAAACGCGTTGATCGTAGACCGACTTCAAGCAGCGGGTGCGATCACTGTTGGAAAAACGAATACACCAGAGTTCGGAGCAGGGAGTCAAACGTTTAACACGGTCTTCGGTAAAACGGTGAACCCCTATGATGAAACGAAAACGTGTGGAGGTTCCAGCGGTGGTGCTGCCGTAGCGCTAGCAACGGGAATGGTTCCGTTAGCCGATGGCTCGGACTTGGGAGGTTCGCTACGTAACCCGGCAAGTTTTTGTAACGTGGTTGGGCTTCGTCCTTCGGCAGGACGAGTACCGTCAATACCGACTCAATCTGCTTGGTTTCCCCTATCGGTTGTTGGGCCCATGGCTCGAACTGTGAAAGACGTTGCGCTGATGCTTTCAGCCATCGCGGGTCCGGATCCGCGCTGTCCTATTTCCATTACCGATTCACCCGAGAAATTTGGGGCGGCGCTTGATCGGAATTTTAAGAACGTAAAAATCGCTTGGAGCCCGACCTTGGGTGGGCTTCCAGTTGACAATGAGGTTCGCAAAATTATCGACGGACAAAGAAAACATCTCGAAAATCTGGGTTGTGCAGTTGTGGACGCAGATCCCGCCTTAGAGGACGCGGATGAGGTTTTCCACGTTTTAAGAGCGTGGAACATGGAATTAAATTTTGGCCAATTGCTCGAGCAGTATCCCGATCAGTTCAAAGACACTCTGATTTGGAATATTCGTCAGGGGATTGACCTCACCGGTCCTCAAATTGGTGCAGCTGAGCGAAAGCGTACCGTTCTTTTTGATCAGCTCAACCGTTTCATGAATGAATATGAGTTTATAATTGCCCCTGTCGTTCAGGTGCTCCCGTTTGATATCAACTTGCCTTATATCGATGAGATCAATGGCGAGAAGTTGGATAACTATATCGACTGGATGAAGTCCTGTTATCGCGTTAGCGCTACTGGACATCCGGCAATATCGATTCCTTGCGGTTTCTCGCGTGATGGATTGCCGGTCGGGTTACAGATTATTGGTCGTTACCGCGATGATTTTGGGGTGCTTCAACTAGCACACGCATTTGAACAAATAACCGAGTGTTGGAAAGTTCGACCAAAAATAGTCGAAGAAATTTAGATAGGTCACAATCATGCAACTGCTTAAAAAAATATTTATTTCCATTTTAGGGATCTCCGCATTACTCGTATCGTCTGCATATAGTGCGGACAGCACAAATTCGGATCGTGTTTTCATCAAAGACCTAGAAGGAATCTGGATGGATAAGACGTATCTTGCTGTACTGAGAGAGACGAAGAGTCCTTTGGCTGCGAGCAAGAAAGCGGCACCATTTGTAATCGCAATTCGTAAAGAGGGTAAGGTTCATCCGTATTTTGCGACTGATTTTAAAAACGCAACGCTCATGGTTGTGTTTGATGTGGAGCCCGATAAAAAAGAGAACTCTTATCGAATTGTTTTAGGAAAGAATAACCAACCAACTTCAGCTGAAGAGGTTGTCTATGTTTGGTTCAAAGGTAAACGGGCGGCAGATGGTCAGTTTAGGGCGCTTGAAATCAAAGAGCCGCTGGTTCGGAAGGGCAAATGGGCGCACTATGAACGAATTGGAAGAGACTTGGGCCCATCGTTAAATTCCATTGTCATCACTGGAAAATATCGAGACGAAGCTGGCAAGACTTGGGAGTTTGGGGACAAGGGAATGATCAAGACTCCTTCAGAGAATCCATCTTATTTTGAATTGTCATTAATTAGCGAGAGTGGGTCCTGTGACTATCTTGAAGTTGAAGACGTAAAATCAAAAACAGGTTTCCGATATTACGGTTTTGATTGGACGAAGGATGGAGTCCTCAACCTCTACAAAGCTAAACTCAAAGGTGAAAAAGTGATCTGTGACAAAGATCCGTTTACGCGTTTGAAAAAAACCTCATAGGGAAAGCGGCTAGACGCCTGCATTGATTAACCAGTAATGACCGACATGGATCAAGACAAAGCAAAGATTCGCGTTGATAGTATTCAGGATGTTGCTGAAGAAGTGCGCGATATCTTTAAGCGCCACGAGGTTGTCGAAGGCTTGGTCCAACGACAGGATATGCCGCGCCAGGAACTTGTCGAAGAGATGGTGCAAAGGCAAAATCTCCACGAGTTACAGGCGAAGCTTGATTCCTTACATCCAGCAGACATTGCGGCGGTACTTGAGCAGCTCCCCATTGCTGAGCGCTTAACAGTTTGGAATTTAGTCAAGGCAGATCTTGATGGTGAGATTCTTCTTGAAGTCTCCGACGCGGTTCGAGAAACATTGATTGCAGATATGGACGCAGATGAGTTACTCGCTGCGACCGAGCAACTTGATGCGGATGAAATCGCTGATCTTGCACCAGATCTTCCTGATGAGGTGATCGCGGATGTTTTCCGTTCGTTGTCTGTCGAAGAGCGTGCGCAGCTTAAGGCTGCACTCTCTTATCCAGAGGATACCGTTGGTGCTCTCATGGATTTTGAGATGGTAACGGTACGCGAGGATGTAACGCTCGAGGTGGTTTTACGATATTTACGTAGGCTCGATAAATTACCTGCGAATACCGATAAATTGTTTGTTGTTGATCGGCGCGAGGACTTCGAGGTGTGTTGCCGATTAGTGAAATTATTATTTCTTCCCCAGACCAAAAAGTGTCAGAGGTTATGATCACGGACGTCGTGACCTTCCAACCAGAAGATGACGCGGAAGAAACGGCACGTGCAGTCGAGCGATACGACCTGGTTTCGGCTCCGGTTGTCGATGTTCACAACCGGATTGTTGGCCGGATTACGATTACCGACATTGTCGATTACATTCGAGAAGAAGCCGAACAGGAGTCTCTAGGTAAAGTTGGATTGAGAGATGAAGACTTGTTTTCTTCTGTTTGGAAAAGTGCCCAGAACCGTTGGCTGTGGCTCGCAGTAAATCTATGTACTGCATTTTTTGCATCTCGAGTGATTGGTTTATTCGAGGGTTCCATCGAAAAACTAGTCGCATTAGCCGCACTTATGCCGATTGTCGCGGCGATTGCGGGGAACTCTGGAAATCAAACGGTTGCGCTAATCGTTCGCGCACTTGCATTTGGTGAGGTTAATAAGAGCAATACGCGAACGCTACTCATCAAAGAGCTCGGGGTCGCAGTTGTGAACGGAATATTGTGGGGTGGTATCGCTGGTGTAGCAGCTTGGGCAATTTATGGAAACATTGCCCTTGGGGTAGTGATGTTTGCTGCGATGGTGCTAAATTTAATTGTCGGTGCTGCAGTCGGAATGTTAGTTCCGTTGATTTTAGAGCGCATGGATCGTGATCCAGCGATAGGATCATCGGTGCTACTCACTTTTAGTACTGACAGTATGGGATTCCTGATTTTTTTAGGGCTCGCGACAATCTTCTTGGTTTAGATAGTATCCATTAACTACTGGAACTTTATTTTTAATTTCGAAACGATTAGCACGTGAAATATTTACTTCCAAAAATAAAAGAAAACGAAGTGACCTCGAGAGATCTGTTCGAGAATCGACGCGAATGGTTGAAGATGATGGGGGCTTTAAGCGTGGGCTCTGCTATTGCTCCCGCGACGTTATGGGCTGCTGCTGGTCGTAAGTTAGGGCCGTTAGAAAAAGTCTCTATTCAACATCCGAAGAAGCGACTGCTTTCAAAGATGTGACCAGATATAACAATTTCTATGAGTTCGGAACAGGTAAGGAAGACCCAGTTAAATTTGCCGATAGTCTGAAAACCGATGGGTGGAAAATTTCAGTTGGTGGTGAGGTGGCAAAGCCAACGGTTTTCGACATGGATCAGTTGCTCAAAAAATTTCCACTAGAAGAGCGAATCTATAGACTTCGCTGCGTAGAGGCCTGGTCGATGGTAATTCCTTGGGTGGGGTTTCCGCTTCACAAGTTGATTCAGGCAGTTGAGCCAACGGGGTCGGCTAAATACGTTGAGTTTGTTACGTTACACGACCCCGAGCAAATGCCAGGACAACGCTCTCCTATTTTAGAGTGGCCCTATCGGGAGGGTTTACGGTTAGACGAAGCGCTGCATCCACTTACCATTCTTTCAGTTGGAATTTTTGGGGAGGTGCTACCGAATCAAAATGGAGCCCCTATTCGCTTGGTCGTTCCTTGGAAGTATGGCTTTAAAAGCGCGAAGTCCATTGTTCAGATTAACCTGACTGAAACGCAACCGAAAACAGCTTGGAATCTTGCTAACTCTCGTGAGTATGGTTTTTATTCAAATGTAAATCCGGCAGTGAACCACCCGCGTTGGAGCCAACGTAAAGAGCGCCGGATTGGTGAATTCAGAAAGCGTGAGACTTTACCGTTTAATGGCTATGGAGAGTGGGTGGCGAGTCTCTATTCTGGTATGGATTTAGAAAAATTCTTCTAGTTCGCGCTGGGTCCATCGAAGAGCGATTTTGGATAAACGAGCAGCAAATTTAAAAAACTGTGTACTTGTTGCAGCCCTACTGCCGCTAGTGTTTCTCGCAGTGCGATCCTATCTCGGCGAATTAACTGCAAATCCAATTGAGTACGTTTCCCAAGCGACGGGTTGGTGGACACTTTGCTTTTTAAGCATCACGCTTGCAATTACTCCGATTAGGAAATTATTTAAATTCCAATGGATCTTTCCGCTGAGGCGATTATTTGGGTTAATCGCTTTTTTTTATGCTTGCGTGCACTTGGCAACCTGGGTGGTTTTAGATCAGTTTTTCGATTTTGAATCGATGTTACTCGATATTAAAGACCGACCATATATCACGATCGGAATGTCTGCTTTTGTCATCACAAGTATCCTTGCTTATACCTCAAGAAAATCTATTCGCTTAGCTTTGGGCCCTCAGCGCTGGGTTCATATCCACAGACTGATCTATGTAATAGCAATTTTGGGTGTGACACATTTTTATTTGATCGTGAAACGAGATACTACAGAGCCACTCGTATTCGCAGCAATTATTGCTGTTTTATTAGCAGCAAGGTTTATCGCTCGACAGAAAAAATAATTACATTGATGCGGACGCTTTACTCAATGCAGTGCGAGTAGAGATCAGTATTCCAATCACGATAGTGATAAAACCGATTGCACTCACCGGGTCGATTTTTTCAGATAGCCACCACCAAGCGAGGATGGATGCAAAAATGGGTTCTCCTAAAATCGCAGTTGACACTGTTGTCGCGGGTAATCGTCTCACCGCCCAATTAAATATCGTATGTCCGATTGCTTGAGGTCCTAAAGCGAGCGCGATTAAAAAAATCCAGGCGTCATTCGGGATCATGATCGATTCGGTATTCTCGATTAGCATCCAAATGATGACCACGAAGGATGCAAAGAGATAGGCTAAGAACACGAAAACTCGTAAATCGATCTTTTCCTTTAAGGATCTGGCGATCACGAAATAGATCGCGATCGATACTGCGCCGATAACCGCTAATGTTTCTCCTAAGAGTCCCTCCGATGAGACGCTATTCTGGGGAGAAGTGGAAAGAATAATTCCTGCTCCACCAATAGCTATCAAGATTCCTAAAAACTGTTTTTTCCCAACAGTTTCCTTGAGAAAGAAAAATGAGAATAAGGCAACCCAGATAGGGCTTGTCGTCACAAGGAAAGTACTCGTTGCAACTGGGATAAATTTTAACGACTGGATCCATGTAATAAAGTGCGCAGCCAGACAGATCCCCGAGATAGCAGTGAGGGAAAGTGCCCGAAAGGAAATTTTTGAAACGCGCCAAGTGATCCGAATGCGGCAATCGCCATGACTAAGCTAGCAATTGACAACCGAAGTGCAGCGACTGTCGAAGCGGAAACCTCAAGTCTCAGAAGTTCACGGATAAGGACCGACGCAGTTGATACAACGAGTACCCCGACTCCGAGTGCGAGAAGCGTATTTCTTTGGGTCACAGCAGCTCGGCGCCGTGAGTAGGGCGATGCTTAGTGGGTTTTATCCGGAAGACCGGTCGATTCGGGGAGTGAGAATACCTCTATTCCCTCATCGCGGAGTTCCTCGATGGTGTCAGGCGACGCCTGACCTCTGATGGATCGGTGCTCCACCTCACCGTAGTGAATCTTTCTCGCCTCTTCCGGAAACTGCTTACCTACGTCCACAGTATTTTTCATCACGTAGTCAATAAACTTATTGTGCAGCTGTTGGAGATTCATTCCGGCAACCGCAGTCTCAGGACTCATTTTGGGAGCCTTATTCTGAGGTTGATCCGATTTTGTGCTCACGTAAGGTGCTGACAGTTTCTTTGAAACTGAAACCGACCCACATACTGGACACGACACCTGGTCATGCTCAAGTTGCTTATCAAAGTCGTCTGCAGACGAAAACCACCCCTCAAAATGATGAGATTGGTCGCAGGCTAAGTTGTAAACAATCATTTTTTTCCTATGTGAGAATTTGTAAGCGATATTTTACCGTAATCGGCACTTCCTCTGAGTTGGGGGCAGTTTTCTCGAAATCAAGGCCCAATCAGCGTTTAACTTGGGATTTTTTCTCTCGCAGTCAAATCTTCAATTGTTTCTCGGTCTCGAATCAATTCGCATTTCGAGCCGTTTACAAGAATCTCCGCAGCTTTGGGCCGGGTATTGTAATTAGAACTCATCGTCATACCATAGGCGCCAGCAGACATAATCGCCAACATATCGCCTTCTTCAGCCGATAAAGATCGATTTTTTCCAAGAAAGTCACCGGTCTCACAAATTGGGCCAACAACGTCAAACGCGTACGCTTTGTGGGTTTTATTCTCGATGACATTTACGATTTCATGGTGCGCATCATAGAGCGCAGGACGGGCGAGATCGTTCATTGCCGCATCGACGATCAGAAAGTTTTTGTCTCGACCTAATTTGACATATTCAACACGGGTAAGCAGTACACCAGAGTTCCAACAATCGAGCGTCCAGGTTCGATCAAAATTTCGTATTCTCGTGTCCCCACCACATCCAGCAATACTTCAACGAGTTCTTGTTGAGCCGCTGGTGTTTCGTTTTGATAACGAATCCCGAGGCCACCACCAAAGTCGATATGGTGAATATGAATATCTATCTTTGCGAGTGCATCGGCAAGTTCTACTACTTTGATGGCTGCATCCCGCATCGGAGCAATATCAACCAGTTGTGATCCAATATGGCAATCAATTCCTGCGATATTTAAATTTGGTAAATCTTTCGCGCGGCGATAAATATTGATCGCATCCTTGATATCCACCCCAAATTTATTTTCTTTTAATCCCGTTGAGATATATGGGTGGGTCTTTGCGTCAACATCGGGATTTACTCGAAGGCTTATGTTGGCTGACTTTCCTTCAAGCTTAGCGATATGAGAAATACGCTCGAGTTCCGACTCCGATTCAATATTGAAGCACTTAATATTTGCCGATAGGGCATCTTTAATCTCTTGTGTAGTTTTTCCCACTCCAGAGAAAACGGTTTTCTTAGGGTCTCCTCCTGCAAGTAAAACGCGTTTTAACTCCCCACCTGAGACGACGTCAAATCCACTACCCATCTTTGCAAGCAAATGTAGTATCGCGATATTCGAGTTAGCCTTGACCGCGTAGCAAATGAGGTGGCGCTGATTACCGAATGCTTTTTGGTACTTGCTGAACGCCTCCTCTATCGATTCTCTCGAGTAGACAAAGCTCGGCGTACCGAATTCGTTCGCTACTTCAGATAGCGAGGCTTCCTCGATATGTAATATTCCATTTTTTCTTGAAAATGACATTTAGCTATGCCTTGCGAGATAAGGAGTAACTTTTGCAATCTGGGGGCTCTCGAGATTTATACGAGCCGTTTCATCTTTAGGCATATATAGCGGACCTTTCTGCCCACAACCTACTAGCGTAATTAGAAGTATAAAGAGTAGAGTTTTCACGAATTTTAAGTTGGATTATTTGGAGAAAAGTGTACCAGAAACCCGTTTTCTTAAACGGGAATGCCCGCAACTCAGACGAGCGTTTGCATCGTTGACTCTATCCAGTTCTCAACGTCCGAGATTACTTCTTTTGGTTTTTTCCCATTTGTTTCAATAGCAGGTCCAATTTTGACTGTGATCGTACCTGGGGTTTTTATAAATGCATTCTTCGGCCAAAAATTTCCTGCATTTAACGCAACTGGCACAATCTTTGACTTGAGTTGGGTCGCAAGCCACGCTCCGCCCACTTGATATTCTTTGCGCTCTCCTGGTTTGACGCGGGTGCCTTCAGGGAACATGACGATGAACCAATTATTTTCGATTCGGTTTGCTCCCTTTTTAAGTGTTTCTCGCATTGCGCCAGCTCCACCTTTTCGGTCGATAGCAATCGGGCTCATCATCGCTAGGCCCCATCCAAAGAACGGTATCCAGAGCAAACTTTTTCTAAGTACCCATACTTGCGGCGGAAAAATTACTTGAAAAGCCAGCGTTTCCCAAGCCGATTGATGTTTCGACAAGATAATGCACGCAGATTCGGGAATATTCTCTACTCCTTCAACCCGATATCGAATGCCGCAGAGGATTCGCGCTAAAAAAACAATTAATCGCGACCAAGTCGTGATCACACGATACCGCCCGATGGGCGGCAGTGGAAAAGTGAGAATTGCAATAATCGAGAAAAGGACCGTTAAAAGAATTCTTGCGACTTCAAAAATAAATGAGCGTATGAAATTGAACTGCTTCATTCTGTAGTTTTAAGTCGACAGATAGGTAATGGTTTTTAATCAGCTTGAGGCGAACTTCAATTTTGTTGGACATAAAACCTAATAGTATTCTATAAATCGAATAGGTAGAAGATCCCAAATTTAATCGCATCCTCATGATACTGTACCTGGTAAGTTGCCGCCGAGTTTCCTTCGGCAAAGGTGCGCTTACCAAGGTCAGAATGGGTGATGTTAGCCTTGAGGCCAAGATTCTTTGAGAATAAGTGTTCGATCCCAACGCCTACTTTCCAACCGGTCTGCCATACATTGTCGTGGATTAGAGCACTATATGTATTTCTTTTTTTTTTTCCCTGAGCGGGGCCAGCTAGTGCATAAACTGCAGACAGTTTGTCATTGAATGTATACCCAAATTTTGCGATCAGAGATCTAGATTTTTTGACATCGGTCTTGAATGGCAAATTCGTCCGCGGCGCTCCCCGATAAGTTTCAAAGGTAGTATCTCTTTGATCTCGTCGATCAATATCTATCTCTAGACCGATGAGAAGGTTATTTCTCAAATAATTAAATCCAGAAAAATTCCGACTGAAGCGCCCTGTGGGTATGTGTCTAATTTGTAGGTTCCACAGACGTTAGAGCTATTACACCATCCGCCCCCATCATCACCCATTGAATACCCTACTGCGCCTCCAATGTAGAATCCAGAAAGAGAATCTTTCGCATTTATACTGCTTGAAAAAAAAAGCAGCATCGCGCTAACAACAATCCTAATTATCATTTTTATTTTTATTCTTTTGTAAGCTGGTTACGGTACCAGCTAAGGAAGATCGATGCAAATCGATGCGATCACTCGAGGATGATGTGTTGTACCGCTTCGCTAAGGTTATCGAATACGAGAGTGTTTTTTGGAAGGAGCGGGTCTGCCTCGGTTTTTTCACCTTTCCCTGTGCGTACAAGAATGGGTTGTGCTCCGACGGATTCCGCCGCCTGAAGATCTCTAATTGCATCTCCTACAAGTGGAACATCATGTAGGTCCGTATTGAAGCGTTTTCCGATATCAACGAGCATTCCAGGTTTCGGTTTACGGCATTCACACTCCGCTTCTGCAGGATGAGGGCAGAAAAATAACGCATCGATTCGACCGCCAACATGCGCCAGTGCCCGGTACATCTTTTCGTTAATGGCATTCAGTGTTGCCATATCAAAAAGACCACGTCCAACACCAGATTGATTGGTCGCTACGACGACGCGAAAACCCATATGGTTGAGTCTGGCAATCGCTTCGAGGCTATTCGGGATTGGCTTCCACTCCGATGGGCTCTTTATATACTTGTCGCTATCAAAGTTGATAACACCATCTCTGTCGAGGATTACCAATTTCATAGTGGCGCTCTTGATCTCTGTGTAGTTTGGTTACGCGTTGAGTTGTGATAAGTCGGCAACCTGTGAAACCAACCGTGAAAACTGGCTAAGCAAAGACAATCGATTTTGTTTTTCACCAGGATCTTCAGACATTACCATGACATTTTCGAAAAACTGATCGATCACTCCCGCGGTTGATGTAATGCTGCTCAGCGCTTTTTCGAATTCACGTTTACCAATAAATGTATCTACGATTGGCTTCAGCCGAGAGATCTCATCAAAGAGCGCTTTTTCCTCTTCAGATACCAATTCTGATGGATTGATGTCTGTGGGTTTGAAGGATTCGGTTTTTTTCAAAATATTACCGATTCGTTTGTTGGCGTTGATAAGTGTTCCGTATTCCTCAGTTTTCGTAAATTGCTGAATTGCCTTTATTCTGGGAATGAGCAGATCCACGCGCCCTATGTCAGTAGCTATTGCAGCTTCTATCTGATCAAAGGCAAATCCCCGATCCCGCAAGTCGCCGCGTAATCGATCGGCTACAAAACCGAGTAACTTTTCTGGATCAAGTGCATCGATGAGTTTGCTGTCAAATTGATTTTTTGCTTCCGAGAGTAAGTCATGAAGATCTAATGGCAATTGGTTGTCGATAAGAATCCTCAAGATACCCAGCGCTTGTCGCCGCAGCGCGTATGGGTCCTTCTCTCCTGTTGGGATTAATCCAATACCAAAAATTCCTACCAAGGTGTCGAGCCTATCTGCAAGCGCGACACTAATTGAGGCCCCATCGTCCGGAAGTTTATCTCCTGAAAAACGCGGTAGATAATGATTCTCGATCGCTTTTGCGACTTCTGCCGATTCGTTCTGCGCAATGGCATAGTAACGTCCCATGGTGCCTTGTAACTCCGGGAACTCACCTACCATCCCGCTCAGAAGATCGGCTTTACATAATTTCGCTGCACGCTCTGTTGCAGAGGTATCTGCGTTAATTTTTGTCGCAATTACTTTACTGAGACTCGTGATTCGTTGTACCCGCTCGTGTTGCGTGCCAAGTTTATTGTGGTACACCACTGATTGTAATTTTTGAGCAAATTCCTCGAGCGGGACTTTTTTGTCGGTTTCGAAAAAGAACTGTGCGTCAGCCAATCGTGGCCGAACCACCTTTTCATTCCCTTCAATAATGTTGATCGGATCCGGTAGATCCATATTGCTGACAATCAGAAAATGCTTACTGAGTTTTCCGTCCTTATTAAATAGAGGGAAGTATTTTTGATTCGTTTTCATGGTAAGGATCAAACATTCCTCGGGAACGGCAAGGAATGCTTCATCGAAGGAGGCGGCATAGACGACAGGCCACTCTACCAACGCATTTACCTCTTCAACCAGCGATTCATCTTCGAAAAGAACGCACCCCAGTTTTTCTGCCTGCGCTTTTTAGTTGTTCTTCAATCTGCTGTTTTCTCTGGTTCATGTCCACGATGACTTTACCCGCATCTTTCAAGGTATCTTCGTAGTCATCGGCAGATTGAATGCTGATTTCACTATTTCCTAGGAATCGATGTCCGCCAGTTTTGTCGCTACTGGTTACGCCAAATGCCGATACCGGTAGAACTTTGGATCCGTGGAGTGCGACGAGTCCATGGACAGGCCGCACAAACCGTACGGTCTCAAATGTAACTGGGACTTGGTAGCTCATGACTTTCGGAATCGGTAGCTTCGATATCGAGTGTTCGAGCGCGAGTTGAACGCCGTCCACGATAGAGGCGCCTTCTGATTGTCGTTCCATTTGTAGCATGTCTAACTTGCCATCGTTCACGATAGCAATGTCTTTCACGGCGTCTTCTGGGATGCCCAAGGCATCCAGCTTTTTGATCAGCGCAGCGGTTGGATTCTTTTTGTCATCGAAGCCTACTTTCGCTGGCATCAACTTGTGCGTCACCGTTTTTTGTCGGGCAACCGCAGGGACATCCTGAATTTGTACCGCAAGTCTTCGTGGGGTCGCGAAGACGCTAAAGTCACGATCCTTATCAAAAAAGTTTTGGCCTGCAAGACTCGCAACGAATTCTTTTCCGAAGGCCTCGCTGATTCTTCGGAGTGCTTTCGGGGGTAATTCCTCTGTGAAGAGTTCGACGAGAAGGGTACTCATTGTGTCTGTTTTCGTTTGCTTAGTTTTTCTGCTCGGATTGTCGTTACCTCCTCGAACTCCTCGCCGGTAACGAATGCTTTGATCATATTGTCATCGGCTCGCTCGAACCCCAGCCGTTTCCTGGATTCGTAGTAAGCATTGGCGGCAAGCCTTGCGAGCGTTCGCACTCGTCCAATGTACGCCGCACGTTCGGTGACCGAGATTGCTCCCCGCGCATCGAGCAGATTAAATGTGTGCGAGCATTTCATTACTAATTCGTATCCGGGAAGTGGTAAACCAAGATCAAAAAGCTTCTTTGCTTCACCTTCAAATGCATCGAAATTGTGGAGCAAAAGATCCGTATTCGCGTGTTCAAAATTGTAGGTGGATTGCTCGACCTCATTTTGATGATACACATCTCGGTAGGTTATGCCGGGAGCCCACTCCAAATCGAAGACGCTGTCTTTTCCTTGTAAGTACATCGCAAGACGCTCAAGTCCATAGGTAATTTCCCCCATGATCGGCTTGCAGGATAACCCCCCGACCTCTTGGAAGTAAGTAAATTGCGTTACCTCCATTCCGTTTAACCAAACCTCCCATCCTAGGCCCCACGCACCAAGTGTCGGTGACTCCCAGTCGTCCTCCACAAAACGAATGTCATGTTGGCTAGAGTCAATACCAATGGTTTTAAGCGATTCGAGATACAGGTCGAGAATATCTTCAGGAGATGGTTTTAGTACAACTTGAAACTGATAGTAGTGTTGCAATCGATTTGGGTTTTCACCGTAGCGACCATCTTTCGGACGGCGTGACGGTTGAACATATGCAGCTTTCCATGGTTCTGGCCCGACTGCTCTCAAAAATGTCGCAGTATGAAAGGTCCCCGCGCCCACCTCGAGATCATACGGCTGTAGGACGGCGCATCCTTTGCTGCTCCAGAATCGTTGGAGTTCCAATATGATGTCTTGGAAAAAAATCATTGCGGTACCGGTTGGTTTTTCTAATCCAACATTTTACCGTGTTCTCGCATGAAAGAGGCGATGCCAAGCGAGACCTGCCAGCGCAACTATCACGCACATCGCTAGGAAAAGAAGGTTTCCATATTTGACATAAGGCGTTTGTCCGGTGCGTCCTTGAATGACTCCTCGAAGCGTTTGCTTCTCAAATTGAGGAATGGATGAAAGAATATATCCATCATGTCCTATGATTGCGGTCATTCCGGTGTTCGTGACTCGCAGCATTTCTCGACCGGTCTCTAGCGCTCGCGTTTGGGCAATTTGAAGATGTTGTTTTGGTCCTAGAGAGTCGCCCCACCACGCATCGTTTGTGAAGTTTGCTAGAACCGTTGCATCGGGGAGTTGGCGAATAATTTCTTCTCCAAACACGTCCTCATAGCAAATGTTTACTGCGATTTTTTGTGAGCCAGCTCGAATAGGAGATTGCAACTTTTCACCTCTTGAGAAATTCGACATGGGAATGGAGAGCGACTGCATGATCCAAGTGATCGGTTGCCAGGTTGGAAAATAATCTCCAAAGGGAACCAAATGGTGTTTCCGGTAAGTCTGTTCGCCACTCATGCCGACAGACATCACGCTATTAAAAAATTTTCCATCGTTTGACTTTTCCGGGATGCCATAAACGATGTTCGATCCTCGATTATTTGTCAGGTCGCTAAATGCTTGTTTGAAGGAATCTGGAAGGTTTATATCGAGAATGGGGAGAGCCGTTTCAGGCAGCAAAATGATTTCTGCGTTTTCCTCCGATGCCATCTGCAAATATTGCTCGAGTGTTTGCAAAACAAATGTTTGATCCCACTTCACGTCTTGAGCAATATTTCCTTGCAGCAGTGCGACTGACGTACCGGTTGTTTGAAACTCTTGCGTCCATTGAATTTTTTTTGCAGTAAGGCCAACTACTGCCACAACTATCAGGGCGGAGATTGAAACGGTCAGGTGGCGGGGCCTCGCACTGGGAAGACTGGTTTGGTAGGTGATGTATCGATACGCAATCCAACCAGACATCAAGGACAGAATTAACGATATCCCATAAACGCCAACTATTGGTGTGAATCCTGCTATTGGGCTAAATGGTATTTGCGAGTATCCAAGGGATAGCCATGGAAACCCCGTAAATAGCCAACTCCGGACCCAGTCCGAAAGACAGAATGCTAGGGGTAGAAATATAAGTAGCCGTATCTTTCTTGGGAGTGCCTGGATGTTAAGAAGCGCCGTCATGAGCCCAAGTGGAACAGCAAAAATCACACAAAATAATAGGGTGGCTAATACGGCAACCGGTGCGCTCATTCCACCAAAATTGTGGAGACTCACATAGATCCAGCTCGCGCCAACTACAAGTAGTCCGAATGCGAAGGCAAAGCCAATTAGAAAAGTTTTTCTGCGCGTAAAATTTTGGCTCGACAATAAACCAATCGTTATGGCGACCGATACGATTGGGATGATATAAACATCAAACGGGGAGAATCCAAGAACCGAGATCGCTCCTAGGAAAAAAGCGCAAACTACAGGCATGCGCGATATTGCCGCAAACATTATTCCAGGGGAAGGGTTTCTTGAGAGGGCTCTAGTTTCTTGATAAGAAGTGCGTGAATTCTGCGACTGTCGGATCGTAATACTTTGATATCAAGATCACTGACTTTAAAGAGCTCTCCCTTTTTGGGTAATCTTCCGGCGTGAGACAAAAGAAGTCCGCCGACGGTATCGAAGTCATCATCTGGGAAGTTGCTTCCAAAAAATTCGTTAATGTCGCTGATCTCTGTTATTGCTTTGACTCGGTGCCAACCATCTTGATCGGGAACGATGTTTGCTTCGGATTCATCGAAGTCATACTCGTCTTCAATTTCTCCAACGATTTGTTCGAGCACATCCTCGATGGTAATCAACCCAGCGACTCGGCTGTATTCATCCACCAGAATTGCCATGGGGTTTCGGTTGCTACGAAAGTCCTTCAAGAGCACGTTGAGCGGTTTAGATTCGGGGATGAACACCGCAGGCCGTAGCATGTCTCTCAATTCAAAATTTTCTGGATCTTTGTAGTAGCGCAGCAGATCTTTCGCTAGTAAGACGCCTACGACGTTATCTTTTTCTCCCTCGAATACCGGGAATCGAGAGTGATTGGTATCGACTGCAATGGCAATAATGTCAGCCATTTCCAGCTTCATATCTAGCATGTAAGACTGTGATCGTGGGATCATGATGTCTCGAGCGCTCAACTCAGATACTTGTAGAACCCCTCAATCATTGTGAGCGCATCGGAGTCGAGGAGATTGCTATCAAAAGATCCCCTCAAAAGCTCGACCAGTTGCTCACGATCCTCTGGTTTTCGCATGAGGTGGTAACTCAGTTTTTGAAACCAACTCGATTTATTTTTTTCCATGATTTTTTATGTTTTATGCGATCTCAAACGGATTCGAGATCTCGAGTGATTCTAAAATTGAAATCTCTAAGTTCTCCATGAGTTCTGCGTCATTTTCGAGTTCGTGGTCATAACCTTGTAAATGCAGTACGCCATGAATACTCAGGTGCGCGAAATGTGCGGCCAACGTTTTTTTCTGCTTAGCCGCTTCGGATTGCACGATTGGTACACAGATCACAACATCTCCTGCTAGTGGCGTCATTTCCGGGTAAGGGAATGTCAGTACATTGGTTGCGTAATCTTTTCCTCTAAAGGTTTTATTGAGTTCGCGACCTTCTGGTTCATCAACCAGTCTTAATGTGAGATCAATATCCTCAAATGTTCCTTGGCTGACCCAATTTCTAAATTCTTTCTTAGTTGGTAGGTTTGTAGACTCAGTAGCCACCTGTACTGATAGGTTCAGTTTTGGTTTTTTCATTTGAGTAACGCAATTACTCTTTTGATTTTTCGTAGGCATTCACGATTCTCTGAACCAGCGGATGACGTACGACATCCTCTGCTTCAAAGTGTGTAAAAGCAATTCCCTTAATCGATTTCAAAATATGGGCCGCTTCGCCTAGACCGCTTTGTTGTCCTTTTGGTAAATCTATTTGGGTTACGTCACCGGTTACCACTGCCTTGCTCCCAAAGCCCAGTCTCGTTAGAAACATTTTCATTTGCTCTGGCGTGGTATTTTGAGCTTCATCCAAGATGATGAAGGAGTTATTTAACGTTCGCCCTCGCATGTAAGCGAGCGGCGCTATCTCGATGAGTGCCTTGTCAAAAAGTTTTCCAACTTTTTCGAACCCCATTAAATCATAGAGTGCATCATAGAGTGGCCTGAGGTATGGGTCGACTTTCTGCGCAAGATCTCCAGGAAGAAACCCCAGTCGCTCGCCTGCCTCCACGGCAGGGCGAACCAATACAATCCTTTTCACAGTGCTGCGCTCGAATGCATCTACAGCGCTGGCAACCGCTAAGTAGGTCTTACCCGTACCAGCAGGCCCTATACCAAAAGTGATTTCATGTTTTTGTATTTGCTCTAGGTATTGCGTCTGACGTGGTGTTCTCCCACGCAAATCTCGCCGCTTTGTTTGTAATTGCGGAGATTCCTCGGCGGCTACACTATTTCGTCTTTTAGTTTCTACGATTCCGAGTTGAATATCTTCCGTATCCAAGTGTCGGTGGGAGGCGGCATAAAGGAGTTGTAGGGTTTCTGCTCCTAATTTAATAGGGCCTTCCTCGCCGGACAGCGTAAAACTCTCGCCCTTTCTTACAACGCGAATATCAAGTTCTTTCGCGATTTCTTTTAGGTTCGAATCGAGCGCGCCACACATGTTAGCGAGGCGAGCGTTGTCGATCGGAGAAAAAGTAACTTCAGTCGAGTTCAAAGGGCCTCGTAATCTCGTATTTGGAGTGACAATTATTACTCATTAATGAGCACATTACCACGAAGTGAGTTGGTTAGCGCTTCGGTTATTTTGACGCTTACCATTTGGCCAATCAGTCGCTCCGGTCCTGTAAAATTCACGACCCGATTGTTGCTGGCGCGTCCGCTTAGCACCTCTTTGTCTTTTTTAGATGGGCCCTCCACCAGCACATCATAGGTCTTTCCGACCATCGCGAGACTGTACCGTTTCGCATTCGTATTTAACTTCTCTTGTAATCTTGATAAGCGCTCTTTTTCACAGCCAACGGAACTTGATCGGATAGACTAGCCGCCGGAGTGCCGGGTCGTGGGCTATACATGAAGCTGTAACTTGCGTCGTAGTCCACGTAATCAACAAGATCGAGCGTTCTCTGGAAATCCTTCTCTGTTTCCCCGGGGAAGCCAACGATAAAGTCCGATGCAATAGCGACTGTAGATCTAGCTCGTTTCAAGGCGTCGATGGTTTTCTTATAGTCGTCTATGACGTAACCCCGCTTCATCGCAGCGAGAATTCTGTCTGAGCCCGACTGAACCGGGAGGTGAACATGATCTACCAATTTGGATAAGGTGCGGTAGGCATTTATGAGGTCGTTATCAAATTCCTTGGGATGCGACGTCGTGTACCGGATTCGTTCAATGCCGGGAATCTCAGCGACATATTTAAGAAGCTCAGCAAAATTCACCTGATCTCCTTCATACGTTACTCGGTAGGCATTTACGTTTTGACCTAGCAGTGTGACTTCCTTGGTCCCTTGTAGTGCGAGTTCAGCGATCTCTTGCAGGACATCCTCAAGTGGCCTCGAGACCTCCTCTCCCCGAGTGTACGGGACAACGCAAAAACTACAGTACTTGCTACACCCCTCCATGATGGACACAAACGCAACGACCCCTTCGGCACGTGGCGCCGGCATCGAATCGAATTTTTCGATTTCTGGGAAGGAGATATCTATCTGGGGTTTAGCTTCAGTGATCCGTTTATCCAAAAGTCCGGGTAACCGGTGTATGGTTTGTGGTCCAAAGACCACATCAACAAAGGGCGCCCGAGATAAGATGGTATTCCCCTCTTGAGAAGCAACACATCCCCCCACTCCGATCACCAAACCAGGTTTTTCTTCTTTTAAGTGCCTCACGCGACCCAAGTCGCTAAAGACCTTCTCCTGTGCTTTTTCCCGAACTGAGCATGTATTAAACAGAATGATATCTGCCTCGTCCGGATTTTGGGTCTTCTCACACGGTTCATTGCTATGCAAAACATCCAAAATTTTGTCAGAGTCGTATTCATTCATCTGGCAACCGAATGTTCGGATGTAAACTTTTTTCATATCGAGATTATTGGTTAAAGCGCTTGATTTAAGCGTATTTTACGATACTAGAACCGATAAAGTTCCAGCTGTCTGGGTGTTTATCTTGATCTTTGGTTTCGCGAGGTTACATCTGATCTTATAATCGCACGAGCTTGGTTATAAATTTCCCCTGTCGAGTCGATATGTTTTCTAACAATAGAATCTTAATCTCACGAATTTTTGCCCTTTATTTTCTTGCTAATATTTTTGTTCAGCAAGCCGGCTCTGGAGAAATCACGGCGATTGGGAGGCTATATTATTTCTTTTTTTCCTTCTCTCTTACCAGGCTTGATCTTGGTTGGTATTGCGACCGCAGGGAGGCTTTGGTGTGGTCTGTATATCAGTGGCCGAAAGAACTCTCAGTTAGTAATCCATGGCCCCTCCCTATTTAATCTTTACTGAGATTTCTGATGAATCAGACTGAGGACGCTAAGAACTTTTTCTTTGCTGGGATCGAGGCATTCTCAAAAAATCAGTTTGAGCATGCTGAGGCATTGTTTCTTAACTCGTTAAGCCTAGTGCCGGACCGAGTGTCTGTCTTGACGAATTTAGCTGCAGCACAAATAAGATTGGAGAAGTATGAATCAGCTCTCCTTCATGCGGAACGCGCGATCGCATTGGACACGAAAAACATCGAAGGCTTACTGAATGCAGGAGTTGCAAATTTTCGGCTTCGAGACAACGCCCAAGCAATAAAATATTTTGATGCTGTTTTACAAAATGATCCATCTCTAGAGGAGGCCTGGTGTAACCGTGGTGTTACTAAAAAAGCGCTTGGATTTTTTTTAGAGGCGGAGGCCGATCTAAACCATGCGTTAAATCTCAATCCCCAAAGCGTAGAAGCGCTGACTGCTTTGGGGGGTTACTTTCACTAGACGGTCGATTTGAGGAAGCGGAAAATCGAATTCGAAAAGCAATTTCCTTGAAGCCAGAATCTGCCGACGGACATGAAGCTTTGGGAAGAAACTTTTTCGCTCAGGGGTTTTTCGCGGACGCTGAGTCTTCGCTCAGGCGGGCGATCACGCTCGAGCCAAAATTGGCATCGGCTCACAATATTCTTGGTGTCGTTCTCAGTGATATGGGAAAGAACTCAGAAGCCATCAAGAGTTTTTTGAAAGCGGTAGAAATCGATCCTACGTACCATCAAGCACACAGTAATGCATTGTTTGGGTTTAATTATGCGAGGAATTTCTCGATGGCGGCTTACCTCGAGGAAGCAAAAAAATTTGGCGAGGCGACAACCCAGCGAGCTCAGCCTAAATTTACAAGTTGGAGGACCAGAAATACGACGGACCCCATACGTATTGGATTTGTTTCTGGGGACTTGAGAGATCATGCGGTGGGATATTTTATCGAGGGACTTATAAAGAATCTTGACAAGAAAAGGTTTGAGCTCTTTGCGTTTCCAACCGAGTCAAGGTTTGATAACGTGACTGAGCGTATTAAACCTCTTTTCAAGAATTGGTTGCCGTTATTCGGTGAAAGCGATAATGAGGCAGCAAAACGTATTCACTCTGAAGGGATTGATGTTCTTTTAGATTTATCTGGGCATTCTGCTTTGAATCGACTCCCGGTTTTCTCATTAAAGCCAGCGCCTATCCAAGCCACCTGGCTCGGTTTCTTCGCATCGACTGGATTGCCCGAAATCAATTACTTTATAGGGGACCCGCAGCTGTCTCCAACTACCGCGCGAGGGGAGTTTGCAGAGGAAATTTGGAATTTGCCAGAAACCTGGTTCTGTTTTTCTCCCCCAGAGCGATCAGTCGACATTCGACCGGCGCCCGTACAAAGTAATGGATTTATTACGTTTGCTAACTTTAGCAATCTCTCCAAGGTCAACGATGATGTACTTGATACTTGGAGTGAGGTGATAAAAAGCGTACCGAATGCCAAGCTTTTTCTGAAATCGAAACAACTGGGTGTTCCAGCCGTTGCCAAGAATTTAGAAAAAAAATTTCAGGAACGAGGAGTTACATCTGACCGACTGATTTTAGAGGGACCATCAGATCGCGCGGATTACTTCCAGGCTTATAACAAGGTGGATGTGATCCTCGATACGTTCCCGTATCCTGGCGGAACCACTTCTTGCGAAGCGCTTTGGATGGGCGTTCCGGTGCTGACACTTCGTGGAGATCGGTTTTTGTCGAGACTCGGTTTTTCAATTAATAGCAATGTAGCGCTACTCGATTGGGTTGCTGAAGATATCGAGGATTATGTGGCTACGGCGGTTATGCACGCATCCGACCAACTTGCGTTAATTAATCTAAGGCTGACTCTCAGAGATCGAGTGTTGAATAGCCCATTGTTTGATCAAGTCAGGTTCGCGCGGCACTTCGAGCAGATGATAACTGCTATGTGTGAAAAATCTGGTGTCTGAAGCTGAAGGGTTGAGATGCATCTGAGGGGGGAACTGGTGGCGAATCAGGGATTCGAACCCCGGACCTGCGGATTATGATTCCGTCGCTCTAACCGACTGAGCTAATTCGCCACTACCCAAAAGCGAGGGAGGGGAGGTTACTGATCGAGATGCTAAATGTCAAGTATGGTCATACGGTTAACTCTGAGGCATTACAACCGGTAAACTAGTCAACATGACAACTCAAGTCACAATTGTAGGCGACGGTATTGCGGGGATGGCATTGGCGCTAGACTTAGCGCGGAGGGGGTTTCGCGTCGCTCTGCTAGGCCGCAGTAATGGCGGTAAAAGCACCCCACTCGAAAATGATCTCGACTCGAGGATCTACACAATTAGACCTGGGCTTATTGATTATTTAACACGCATTGGGGTCTGGGAGCTAGTTGATGTCAGGCGAATCCAGCCCGTTTATGGAATGTGGGTCAGGGGAGTTGGCGAAACATCCGTCTTGGAGTTCGATGCGCTTGAGTGTGGGGTGGAAAGCCTCGCGACCACAGTTGAGCAGGCCTCCTTATTAGGTGTTCTGATACAGCTGTGTTCGAATAATGAGCATATCGATTACAAAACCGACTGTGAATTCCAGAACTTCGACCGTACAGGCAACAGCATCGCAATTCAGACGAGTAGCGGGGCGTTATCCTCGAAAGTGCTAGTTGGCGCAGACGGCGCAGACTCGAGTGTACGTGCTTTGCTGGGGATTGATTTTCAAGTTAAAGATTATCAGTCGATCGGGGTGGTTGCTAACTTTGAGACCGAAAACTCTCATAGTGGACGCGCTTATCAAATTTTTTTCGATGATGGAATCCTCGCGTTGCTACCGCTCCCAGGCAATCGTGTCTCCATGGTTTGGTCATTGCCTGAGGCTCTCGCGAAGAACATTCTCTCCGCGGGTGAGGAAGGATTGAGTGATCATGTGTTTCGCAGGTTTGATACTTTGGGGGCTTTGCGCTGTATCACCCCCCCGCGTTCTTTTCCGCTGAGCAGAGGTGTGGCTCGGGAATATATGGCCGAACGAGTAGCGCTAATTGGTGATGCTCTCCGGCATATTCATCCGCTTGCTGGGCAAGGGCTCAACTTGGGACTGGCCGATGCTCGAAAGCTTGGCGAATTAATTGGAGCTGCGACTATCGATGATCCTGGATCCCGACAAATATTGCGACGCTACGCGAGAGCTCGACGGGAGGAAACAGTTGTTTTCTCTGAGTTTACGGATCTATTAAGTGGTTTGTTCTCGAGAAATAAGCTATGGTCGAATATTGGAAACACTGGTTTTAGGCTCGTGAATCAGTGCCCGCCGCTGAAGCGGTATTTTGTTAATCGAGCGGTCGAGTAATATTTTTTAAGTACTTTTTGGGCTCTGAAATGAAAAAACTAAAGATTGTGTTTTTGTCTCTCCTCGGATCGTTTGGGATCCTTGCGGTCACGAATTTCTGCTTTGCGGATGACGCCTATATCGAAAAAAAGATTAAAGAGAAATTTCCGGAAGCGACCGTTGACTCCATCGAAAAATTTGGGAAGTTGGAGCTTTTTGAAATTGTCATCAACGGCTCGATCTACTACACCGACTCTGAGTTTAAATATTTGATCGATGGTAACTTGATAGAGCTTGGGACAATGCGAAATATTACCGAGCAGCGCTCGAGCGAATTAGAGGCAGAGGCACTCAAGCGCGTTCAGATCAAGTTTGAGGATTTGCCGTTAAAAAATGCGATCAAAAGAGTCTATGGGTCTGGTAAACGAAAAATCGCTTACTTTGCGGATCCAAATTGTGGTTACTGCAAAAAATTTGATACGGAAACCATTGCAAATTTAAAAGATGCAACGCTGTATTTGTTTTTGTACCCGATCATCTCTCAGCGCTCGATTCCGCTCTCGAAGTCGATTTGGTGTGCTAAAAATCCGGCGGCCGCTTGGGATAACTACGTCTTGAATGGGAAGTCACCGAAAGATAAGAGTGGGGATTGCAAAGATCCAATTGATGACACACTCGCATTTGGGAAGGAAAAAAGAATCAGGGCGACTCCAACGTTATTCTTTGCCGACGGGTCTCGCGTCAGTGGTGCTTTGACTTTGGAGCAGCTAGAGGGCCGATTCAACGAGATTAAATAATCAATTCAACTTATGGGTTCGGAATAAGAATCCAAACGCGTAGAGGTTGCTTCATTTTTCCGGCAAAGGTCGCAGCGTCCTCACCGAAGCCCCAGAAGAAATCTGCTCGAACGGGTCCTTTGATGGCGCCACCTTTGTCCTGCGCCATCATCAGTCGGGATAACGAATCAGCAGAGTTTGGCCAAGTTGTTGAAATAAAAACCGGAGATCCGAGTGGAACATAACGGTCGTCGACTGCGATGCTGCGCCTTGGTGAGATCGGCACTCCCAACGAGCCTCTTGGGCCTTCCCCCGTATTTGGCATGATTTTGAAAAATACATATGAGGGATTTTCATTCAGTAATGGCCGGAGTTTTTTAGGATTCGCTGCAGCCCAAGCTTTGATCCCTTGCATAGAAGCCTTTGAGAGCTTGAGTTCTCCTCGGTCTACTAAGATTTTCCCAATGGATTTATAGGCGTGACCATTCGTATCTGCAAATCCTACGCGAATTACTTCACCACTTTCTAATTGAATGCGACCAGAACCTTGGATTTGTAAAAAGAATCGTTCAACGTCATTATCGACCCAGGCAATTTCTTTGCCTTTCATCGGAGCGGTACCATTTTCGATCTCGCTTCGGGTGTAGTACGGGATGAACTTGCCATTTTCTTTTCTGACTCTACCGCGAAATCTAGCGAAGTCAGGGTTTTTATCGGGGTCAAGTTTGATCAGGTCGTTCGGTGGCGCGTAGAGTGGATAGGGGTATTTTCTACTCTGCGTTAGGCTCCCATTGAGTAGTGGCTCATAGTAGCCGGTGATCATGCCGTCTTGGCTACCATCGCTTTGGTGACTTTGGTAGACATGAAAGTTTTTTTCAAAAAAAGATTTTACGAAATCATCCGAAGGTGCTTTTATCTTAAAGGCGATCGCACAGTATTTTTCCCATCGGGGTTTCTTTTTGAGTGCGTTACAGGACTGAATGAACGCGGGCCACGCTTCAGAGGTTTTATCCGTCTGCCAGTCAGGCACGTCATCCCAACTTGCTACTCGCAAATGCTCGATCGAGGTGATGCCAAATTGGGTTAGGTATTCCTTATCTTCGGTTAAAAGAGATCGATCCTTGGCAACTTCCTTTTTGGTTTGTTCCTTGGGGGGCTTTGAATTCTGTGTTTTTGATTGTGGTGTTTCTAACGATTTTTCTTCTATCTCAGCTGTCGGCGCAACTGGTTCGACTGACGGATCCGCCCGTTCTGCCTGGTCTATTGCCTCTGGAATTGCGGGCTCAGGTTCTTGATTCGTATCTCTCTTGATTGCGCATGCAGCGATAGTTGCTGTCAGGAGTATCGCGGCGATGTTTTTCGAAGATAGAGTAAACTTCACAGCAATAACGTTATCGGAGTAAACAAATGTTTTGGGTTTTTCTCGAGCTTGCTATCGGGCTGGGTTTATTCATTTTTATTGTTTGGTGGACATTACCAAAAAAGAAAAAGTGAACCTTAATGTAATGCACGGTGGGCATCTAGATCAAACTTTGGAATTTCGGCTTCAAATTCTTCGCCATCATCCGCCACCAGTTGATACGAGCCTTCCATAGATCCGCGCGGCGTCTTGATCGCAGCTGCACTCGAGTACTCAAACGTTTCACCAGGTTCCAATCGGGGCTGTTCGCCAACGACACCATCGCCTTTCACCTCACTCACCTGGTCGTTTCCATCCGTGATAATCCAATGACGACTTAAGAGTCTCGCTGGAACGGATCCTACGTTCTTAATTTGTATCGAGTAGGCGAAGAAGTAATGCTGTTGTGCTGGAGAGGACTGCGCTGGTATGAAAGCCGACTCGGCTAGCACGGCTATTTTGTACGTCATTCGTGGTTTCCTTTCCCAAATACTTTTTCATTTTACAACGTAGGGCACTTAGGTTTTTATTTGGTTCCGCTTTCGATACAATCACAACATACCAACCGTCGTTTTGCCTAAGGGTTACCACATGAAAGAATATCGAATCGCCCCGAGTATTTTGTCTGCTGATTTTTCGAGGCTTGGAGATGAGGTGCGTGCAGTTATTGATGGGGGTGCAGACATTATTCACTTTGATGTCATGGATAACCACTATGTGCCGAACCTCACTGTTGGGCCGCTCGTCTGTAGTGCTATCCGACCGCATGTCGAGGTGCCGATTGATGTGCACTTGATGGTTGAGCCTGTTGATGAACTGGCGGTTCAATTCGCGAAAGCTGGAGCCGATATCATTAGTTTTCACCCGGAGGCCTCGAGGCACGTAGATCGCACGATTGAATTGATCCGTGGAAATGGCTGCAAGGTGGGGCTTGCATTGAACCCGGCTTCACAGTTATCAGCCTTAGAATGGATTCTTGAGAAACTTGATCTCGTATTAATCATGTCAGTCAACCCGGGTTTCGGTGGGCAGAGTTTTATACCGTCATCGATAGATAAGATTGCGAGGGTTCGTGAGATGATTGACCGGATAAAGCCCGAAGTTTGGCTAGAGGTCGATGGGGGAATCAAGGTTGATAATATTGGTGCCGTCGCGGCTGCGGGTGCCGATACCTTCGTAGCGGGCTCGGCTATTTTTAACTCTAAAGATTACGCAGATACGGTTACTCAAATGCGTAAAGCGCTTAGCGATATTTCTTAAAAAGCGCTTTTCGCTTCTGAATTTGTAGTTTCTTTTCTCTCGAAGCGCCCGTTCGTATATCCAGGAAGACTGATGTCTCATCAAAAGTTATTTTTGCCTGAAACTAGCTTTCCATTAAAAATTTCAGCTGTTGGTTTTGATTTAGATGGAACGCTGGTTGAAACGCTCCCAGATTTATTCACCGCAGTGAATCTCACTTTGAAAGATCTCGGTATTGAGCTCATCGATCGTGATACATGTCGCGACCACATTGGGCGAGGAATTGAGCATTTGCTCTCCGAGGTTCTAAAGAAAAGAGGAATAGATCTCTCGAAAACAGATTTCAAAGGCGTGTCGCCAGTAGAGGTTTTCCGAGAACACTATGCCGCTCATGTTTGTGACGAGTCGTTTCTGTTTGATGGAATCGAGAGAACCTTGATTGAGCTTGCCGATCGTGGATTGCCCCTTGCCTGTATCACCAATAAGAGTGAAATGTTTACCTCGCCGATACTCAAGAAGTTGGAAGTCGACCAGTTCTTTTCTCAGACAATATGTGGAGATACCTTCTCAAGGCGCAAACCAGATCCGATGCCGATTCGGGAGTGTGCGAGCCGATTCCAAGTCCCAGTCGAAGAATTCCTGATGGTAGGAGACTCTCAAACCGATACGCAAGCGGCTCGAAATGCGGGAGCAAAAATATTTTGTGTGCCATATGGCTATCGTTCAGGTATGCGTGTTTCCGATTTAGATTGTGACGTTTTGCTGGGGGAGCCAGAGGATATTTTGGGTTTGATTCAATGAGGCTACTGCGTGTTGTCGAATATAATGGGAACTCTAGACACAGCACGTGAGATGATGGTTTTTTAAGACATTGAAATTTTAGGTTAAACAGTGAAAAAGGAAGAATTTTTAAAGCTTGGGAAGCAGGGGTACAACGCGGTCCCCGTTGTTCTGCAAGCATTTGCGGATCTTGATACGCCGCTCTCTGTTTACCTGAAGTTTGCCAATCAGGCGAATTCTTATTTGTTGGAGTCTGTGCAAGGCGGTGAGCGATTCGGGCGCTATTCTTTTATCGGGCTTCCCACCAAAAATTGGTTTGAGGTTTCCGGTAAGCAGTGTAAGGAGATTCGCGAAGGGCGCGTTATCGAAGATCTACATTGTGAAGACCCACTAGCGTGGGTGGCTGAGATTCAGGCTCGCACGAATGCCTATTATCCTGAGGATATGCCGAGGTTTTTGGGAGGGTTAGTCGGATACTTTGGTTACGAGACGGTTCATTACGTGGAGAGCCGAGTCGGCACTCACAAAAAAACCGATGAATTGGGGACTCCCGACATATTGCTACTCGAATCGAAAGAGGTTGTGGTGTATGACAACCTTGCTGGAAAACTTTTCTTTGTGGTTTTTGCTAATCCAAATGAAGATGGTTCTTGGGAGTTTGCGCAAAAACGTTTAGAGGAGTTACTCGTCCAATTACGTCGTCCAGTTGAGGTGCCGGATGAGTCCTCGATAAACTTGGGCGAGATCGTCGAGGAGACGGATCAATCCACATTTGAGAGTTGGGTAGCCAAAGCAAAAGACTATATTGTTAATGGCGACATCATGCAGGTGGTGTTAGCGCAACGTATGAAAGCGCATTTAAAGTCTTCACCGCTTTCGCTTGTATCGTTCGTTGCGAGCGTTGAATCCTTCGCCTTACATGTTCCAGTTTAATTTTGGAAACTTCCATGTTGTTGGAGCATCACCAGAAATCTTGGTGCGACTTGAGGGAGAGACGGTCACATTGCGGCCGATTGCCGGAACGCGTCCTCGAGGAAAAAATCAGCAAGAGGATAACGCCCTGGAGGAGGAATTGCTTGCGGATCCGAAAGAGCGGGCCGAACACGTGATGTTGATGGACTTGGGGCGTAATGATGTTGGTCGTGTGGCAGAAACTGGGACGGTGAGGGTGACTGATCAGATGGTGATTGAGCGCTACTCTCACGTGATGCATATCGTGTCGAACGTTGAAGGAAAACTTAAAGATGGCGAGGATGCTATTTCGGTTCTCAGGGCTAGCTTTCCCGCTGGTACCGTTTCTGGAGCGCCTAAAGTTCGGGCGATGGAAATTATTGACGAGCTCGAACCTTCGAAGCGTGGAATTTATGCCGGGGCGGTTGGGTACCTTGGGTTTAATGGTGATATGGATGTCGCCATAGCAATCCGAACCGCAGTCGTGAAAGATGGATTGCTCTATGTTCAGGCTGGAGCTGGGGTTGTCGCCGATTCCGTGCCTGAGAATGAATGGATCGAGACGAAGAACAAGGCAAAGGCCGTTCTTCGTGCTGCGGAAATCGCAGAGTCTGGTTTGAATAGTCGAATTGAGTGATGAATTTGAGCGTAAGTAATCTTCGTATTCTCTCTTGGGTGGGATTGCTATAAAGAAAAAAGCCATGTTGTTGATGATTGATAACTATGATTCCTTTACCTATAACTTAGTCCAATATTTTGGGGAGTTAGGGGTGGAGGTGAAGGTTTTTCGAAATGACAAAATCGAAATTTCCGAGATAGAAACACTTGCACCCAAGTGGCTTGTCATATCCCCAGGCCCATGCTCCCCGAAAGAAGCAGGTGTCTCGGTCTCGGCCATTAAACACTTTGCTGGGAAAATTCCAATTCTTGGGGTTTGTCTTGGCCACCAATGTATCGGTGAAGCATTCGGGGGTGTCGTCAGCCACGCGCGTTCTGTGATGCATGGGAAAACATCGGAGGTTACGCACCAGTCACAAGGCGTTTTCGAAATCTCCCGTCTCCATTGGTGGCGACGAGATACCACTCTCTTGCTATTCGCCGTGAGTCATTGCCTGATTGTCTGGAGATTACTGCGGAGACTGCGGATGGAGAGATTATGGGAGTGAGACATCGTGAGCTATTGGTAGAGGGTGTGCAATTTCACCCAGAGTCGTTCTTGAGTGAGCGAGGCCATGAGATGCTGAAGAATTTTTTGGAGTCCACGCTTTGATCGATGCACGAGAAGCAATAGAGGCACTGTACGCGCGGGAAGACCTCTCGTCTGAGGATATGTTGGGTTTGATGAGAGATATTATGTCTGGCGCCCTCCCTCAGCTACAGATCGCTGGATTTCTGACGGCACTACAAGTAAAGGGCCCAACGGTAGAGGAGGTACACGCGGCAGCAATGGTTATGAGGGAGTTCTCTCTCAAAGTGCCCGTGACCCAAACAGAAACTCTTGTTGATACCTGTGGCACGGGTGGGGATGGCGTTAAAACTTTTAATATCTCGACGGCTGCGGCTTTTGTTGTCGCGGCGGCTGGTGGTCGGGTTGCAAAACATGGAGGTCGATCGGTTTCCAGCTCATCTGGGAGTGCGGACGTGCTGGAAGCGCTTGGCGTGAATATCGCGCTGACACCGGAGCAGGTCGCGAAGTGTATCGATGAGGTGGGCGTTGGTTTTATGTTTGCACCCGCTCATCATGCGGCGATGAAATATGCGGCACCGGTTAGAAAAGAGCTGGGTGTTCGTACGATTTTCAATATTCTTGGACCACTTACGAATCCCGCAGACGCGAAGATCCAGGTGATGGGAGTTTTTGATAAGGCATTATTGCGACTTCAAGCAGAGGTTCTCAAAAAATTCGGTTCGCGGCGCGCTTTGATCGTGCGAGGTGACGACGGTTTGGATGAGATATCACCAGTTGGCAACACCTCGATTGCTGAACTATGTGATGGTGTGATTTCGGAATATTCAGTCTCTCCGTCTTTATTTGGAATGGATCCGTTTGAGATATCCAAAATTCGGGTAGAGACGAAGGAGGACGCGGTAGAAATGTTCCGTGCTGCTGTTGGTGGTCAGCATGACTTTGCAGTGTCTGCGCTGGCGATGAATGCGGGGGCCGCAATCTATGCCGCGGATATCTCTTCAATACTAGAGGATGGAGTCGATCTCGCGAAGCGACTCATTGGCGATGGTTCGGTAAAGCGCAAGTTTGAAGCGTTTGTTGCGTTTACTAATGCTTTCAAATCTGATCAAACGTAACGATTTAGACTCAAGCGGTATTTACTAAATTTGTGTAGCAAGAAGGGAAGTTGAGTGTCCGACATCTTAGAAAAAATCATATCGGTCAAGCGTCGAGAAATAGAAGAATCGCGATCGGTGGTTGCCCTTTCAGATTTGGAGAGGCAGTGCTCAAGCCTACCTCCCACACGAGGCTTTGTCCACGCACTTCGTTCCCGAGTTGAGAAATCCCAGCCTGCTGTGATCGCAGAGATTAAAAAGGCGAGTCCGAGTAAGGGCGTGATCCGAGAAGATTTCGATCCAGTTCAAGATTGCTCAGGTCTTATGAGCAATCTGGCGCTGCGTGCCTCTCCGTTTTAACCGATCGGGAGTTTTTTCAGGGCGCACCCGAATACCTGACTGCAGTGAAGGCTGAAACAACCATTCCGGTCATACGCAAGGACTTTATCATCGACCCCTACCAAGTCTATGAGGCGCGCGCCATGGGGCTGATTGCATTCTGTTAATCGTCGCGGCGCTCGAGACGGCTCAGATGCGGGAGCTCGAGCGGGTTGCGCGCGGACTTGGTATGGCGGTATTGGTCGAGGTTCATTCTCAAGAGGAGCTCGAGAGCGCACTGGAGCTAGAAACACCCCTGATTGGTATTAATAACCGAAATCTTCGAACTTTCGAAACTGATATCAGGACTTCATTGTTGGTCGCCAAGCGTATCCCCCGGAGCGGGTCGTCATAACGGAGAGCGGTATCAACAACCCGTGAGGATGTGGCGCTTATGGTCGAGAACTCGATCTACGCGTTTTTAGTTGGTGAGTCGATGATGCGGAAACCAGATCCTGGGGTAGCTCTTAAGGATTTATTCTTCTGAAAAAACCAAAAAATACACATAAGTTATTGATTAAAATAAGTTAATTTATAAAAATTAGGAAATTATCAGGAAATTTTGTTGCTTAAAACCAACAAAATCCCAGTTATTTATGAGTTTTTTGAGGAATTGTTATCGGGTTTTGTTGTTTTTTGGCAGAATCTGGATACCTGCTAGCACTAAATTCGGCGTTTTCGGGTTGGTGTTGGGAGTTTCAAACAAAGGCATTACAGAGCAGTTCGTACGAGTGTTTTGTTTTGAATGAGTTTGATTAAAATCAATTAAAAAAGGAAATTAATATGAAAAAAGTAGCAATCGCTGCTGCAGTTGCAGGAGCTTTCGCAACTAGCGCAACCGCAGCTGAATTATCTACATTTATCTACCAGGACTACGCTATTGACTTCAACTAACGATTCAGCTGACGTTAGCTCTGTTGGCTTGAAGACGCTGGTTCAAACATGATTAACTTTAACTACAGCGATGATCTTGGAAACGGTCTTGGCTTGATCGGTTCATTCTCAATGACCGCTCGTGGTGCTGAAGCTGGTGGTCAGGGTAACAACGCAGCTGCTGATACTTACAGCGGTGCTGAGAAACAAACTGCTACCGGTATCCAGAACCGTAACTCATTCATCGGTTTGACCGGTTCTTTCGGTAAGATCACTTTCGGTACCCACGAGCTTTTGAACGAGCTTGAGGCAATTCTCCGAAATGGTTGGGATGCTAACTACCAGCTTGGTGGTGACGCTCTTGCAATTACGCAGGTTTACACTGGTGCAGCATCTACCGGTCAGACTGGCTACACTGCACGTGTTTCAGAGGCAGTTGAGTGGACCAGTAACGACATGAACGGTGTAACCTTGAACATCGGACACGTAGAGGGCGGATACCGCTTCTGCTACTGCTGATCACCAGGGAACAGAGTTCAACGTTCTTTACAACACTGGCGCTCTTAAGCTTAGCGCTGGTATGGGCTCACACTCTGACTACGGTAGTGTTGCTGGCGACAAATGGACTTCAACCGATTCAGCTTTACGTATGACGCTGGGGTAGTTTCTGTAGCTGGTACTATTTCTTCAGTTGAGTACACAGACGCTTCTGCTGCTACTGCCTACAAGCAAGCTGGTCGACATATCAACGTCACCATGCCTACTGCTTCTGGTAGATTCATTGCTAACTTGTCAGGACAAAGTGATCGTCGCGAGAACGGCACCTCACAAGCTAACTCTGGCTACTCAGGTTGGGACATTGGATACATGCACGACGCAAGTGCTAACACCAAAATGTACATTCAGTTCAACAGCCGCAGCGTTGATTCTGATTTCGACAGAACCCAAACCAAGGCAGACACCGAGAACCTATTGCTCGGTATGAGATACGTATACTAATAGCTTAGCTATTTAGTTTCGGATCTGAAAAGAGGCGCCATAGGCGCCTCTTTTTTTATTTCTACCTTTTCTAAGAGTTCTTGTTCAATTGTTGGATAGTGTTTCCAAAGACTGATTTAGTTCTTCTATATTTTTTCTCAAGATCGATAACTCTCATTTTAACTTCCTCGACTACCTCCCTTGGCGCCTTGGCTACAAAACCTTGATTTTTCAATTTTGCATTTTCTCTATCTAGATTTTGCTTTGCTTTGGCGATCTGATCATTCACCAGTCTAAGTTCAGCCTCTTTGTCAATCTGGATTTCTAAGGTTAGTCGGTAACCGGCGGCCAGTTCTGTTGAGGTATCTTTCGGGAATTCCTCTTCCTGAACGACTCTTGCACTCACTGAACTTTCCTAAGGCTCGTATTAATTCACACATATCCTCTGAAAGTGTCCGGTCACCTGAAATGACTAGTGGCACGCGTTCGGAAGGACTAACCCGCATACGTGATCGAAGAATACGTGAGGCAGTAACCATTTCCTTTAAGGTTACAATTTGATTGTCTGCTTGTTCGTCGATACTCTTTCGGCCAGACTCTGGATACTGCTCAAGCATGATGCTACGACTCGTGGCATCTAGAATCTTTGAGACTGGTTGCCAAAGTTCTTCAGTGATAAATGGGATAAATGGATGTGCGAGCTTGAGTATCAGGTCAAGTTGTCGAATCAGCGTTCTACGTGTGGCTCGCTTTTGAGAATCAGATCCATTTGTCAGCTGTACTTTGGCTATTTCGAGGTACCAGTCGCAGTATTCATCCCAAACCAGGCGGTATAGCGCATTCGCAGCTAAATCAAACCGATACTCGTCTAGCCCTTTTCTTATGGTTGAGATTGTTCTATCTATCTCGTTGGATATCCACCGATCAGCTTGAGAAAACTCAAGGTAAGCACCGGGACCACACTCTTTCGCAGCGTGATCCGATAAACCGCAGTCCTGACCCTCACAGTGCATTAATACGAACCGGGTGCGTTCCAGAGCTTATTACAAAAATTTCTATATCCTTCACATCGGTTGAGGTCGAAGTTGAGTGTTCTCGAGAATGTGGCTAGCGAGGTAAAGTAAAGCGCAGGGCATCTGTCCCAAACGCTGGGAGACCCGATGAAAAATTTTTCTTGAGGTATTTTTCTATTTTTTGTTTGTGCTCGTCCTTCATAAGTCCCTGGGTGGACTTTTCGATCAGGTTTTCAATTTTTATGCCGTCTATAAGATCTAACGGGTCGAGGGTATTGCCTTTCGACTTTGACATTTTTTGCCCATCTGCATCTCTGACGAGCGCATTGATATAGACATGTTGGAAAGGTACTTTGTCAGTGAAATGTAAGGTCATCATGATCATTCTGGCGACCCAGAAGAATATGATGTCGAATCCAGTTACTAAGACCGATGACGGAAGATATTTTTTGAGGTCTGATGTGTTTTTTGGCCAACCAAGGGTTGTGAAAGGTACCAACGCGGATGAGAACCAAGTGTCCAATACGTCTTCATCTTGTTTAAGTTCGCCGAAATATCCAGCGAGCTCAGCCTGCTTCCTGGCTTGCTCTTCATCCTAGCAACAAATATCTCGCCGTTTACCCCCGTACCAAGCTGGAATTCTATGGCCCCACCACAACTGCCTCGAGATACACCAGTCTTGAATGTTCTCTAACCAATGGTTATAGGTAGATGTCCAGTGTTCTGGATAGAACTTTATTTCTCCATCGGAACAACTTTGAGCGCACGCTTTGCTAGAGGCTCGGTCTTCACAAACCACTGATCAGTCAAGAGCGGCTCGACGATCTCTCCCGTTCGACCGGACTTGGGAATCTTTAGCTTGTGCGGTTTTACTCCGATCAGTTCACTGGACTGTTCTAGATCAGCCAAAATTAATTTTCTAGCTACAAATCTATCGAGCCCTCGGTATTTCTCAGGAGCATTTCTGTTTATGGTGCCATCTGGCTCCAAGATGTTTATCGGTGTCAGCTGATGGCGCTGACCTACCTCAAAGTCGTTGAAGTCATGAGCGGGTGTGATCTTTACACAGCCAGTTCCAAATTCTGGATCGACATACTCATCCTGTATAACCGGTATGTATCTATCGGTGAGTGGTATGCGGACTAATTTTCCGATAAATTTGGTATACCGCGTGTCATCCGGATGCACAGCGATAGCAACGTCTCCGAGCATTGTCTCTGGCCTGGTGGTGGCAACCACTAAACTGAAGTCATCCTCATTCTTGGAGGAATACCGTATCTCCCAAATAGAGCCATCAGTCTCGGTATTTTCAACCTCCAGATCCGATACTGCAGTGCATAGCTTCGGGTCCCAATTTACGAGCCTGTTGCCTTTGTAGATAAGTCCTTGCTCGTACAATCTGAGGAACACTTCTGTGACTGCGTTGGACATATTTTTGTCCATCGTAAAATAGCCAGCATTGTGTCCATCACATGATGCGAAATTCCAATTAGCTGATGCGCCAATTCTCCTCATTTGTTTGGTGATGGTTGATCCCGACTCTTCTTTCCAGTCCCAAACTTTTTCTATAAAGTCATGCCGACCTAACTTTTTCTGTCTATCCCAGCCGTGCTAAGTTGACGTTCCACGACTATTTGGGTGGCAATACCCGCGTGATCGGTCCCAACAATCCAATTGGTGTCTTTGCCATCCATACGGTGATATCGAATTAAGCAATCCATCAGGGTTTGTTGAAATGCATGCCCCATATGGAGCGTCCCAGTCACGTTTGGCGGGGGTAGTTGGATACAGTATGGTGCCTTAGAGGTTTCTCGCGAGGTATTTTTCAGGCTCTTTTCACTATCAAAAAGATTATTAGTTTCCCAAAATTGGTACCACTTTTCTTCTATTTCACTAGGTTCAAAAGTTTTTCTTAATTCCATTTTTCAACGAGTAAGGCGCAAAGATTTGTAAGTTACAGAGTGGACGCACAACGGGGAAGACATGCTAACACGATCCATAATGCTTTTTCGATACGGATCATCCAAAAGTAATTTTTGTCGAGTAGGTTAGGCTTTGCGGGTCAAGGTTTTTAAAGGGTAGCCTCGCTCTTGGTACCACTTATATTTTTTTCTTGCAGCCCCCCTGCTAAACGTTTCTTCGGGGACATATTCTAAAAGGTATTTCCAGCAGCTAAAGTCGAGCGGGATGTCTTCGCTAATGTTGATATACACCTCCCTGTCTTTAAGGCCTAGCGGAGGGCCTAATATTAATCGTCGATTCGAATCTAGTTCGTCTTCACAATTACCGATGAATGAAATATCGGTGTGAGTCCATAGTTTTTCAATTACTAGACTGCGATCACTCTCAGCCACTAACAGGACCGCAGTTTTCTTGCGAGCTAGAATGTTTTGTGATGGCTTAGCAAGCCATGCAAATTTGTCATTAACGCCCGTGTAGAAAATAACCTCAGTCACTCAGCAATCCAAAGTTTTTTCATATTTAAAAGCCACACCGCGATAATATGAATTCGCAAAGGAGCGGTACAGGCCGTCCCGTGGACCCTTTGTTTGCTCCAGAATTCCAGGCAGTGCCAGCGATATCTAAATGGGCCCAGGGAAATTTAGTAGCAAATCTGGATAAAAAGCATGCTGCCGTTACGCTCCCTGCTTCGCGTCCGCCGATATTCGCCATATCAGCGAAATTACTTTTCAACTGTCGTTGATACTCATCCCATACAGGCATACGCCAAACTCTGTCCCAGCTATTTTCTCCGGCATCACTAAGCTCCTCAGCTAGCTCATCACTGTTAGAGAATAGGCCGGTAGCAATTTTACCGAGGGCGACTACACATGCGCCTGTTAGAGTCGCAACGTCTATCACAGCGCTAGGGTTAAATTTTTCGGCATATGTAAGCGCATCACATAAGATAAGCCGACCCTCTGCATCCGTGTTCAAAATTTCAACTGTCTGTCCCGATTTGGTTCTAACAATATCACCAGGGCGAGTGGCTTTACCTCCAGGCATATTCTCTACCGCTGGGATCAGTCCTACAACATTGACTGGAGGTTTTAGCTTAGAAATTGCGAGGAGGGTGCCCAAAACGCTACCAGCTCCAGACATATCGTATTTCATTTCATCCATACCGGAGGAAGGCTTGAATGGATATCCCCCACTGTCAAATGTAACTCCTTTCCCAATAAGTACAATTGGCCGTTTATTTTGTGAGGCGCCGGTATAGATCATTTCGATGAATTTTGCTGGCTCGGCGCTACCTTTTGATACTGCCAGAAATGTATCCATTCCCAGATTTTTTAGTTGCCCCTCATTAAATACCCGGGTCCGAAATTTGAAATTTTTTCCAATATCGATCGCAGTATGCTGCTAAATAGGTGGGGGTGCAAATATTTGGAGGAAGGTTACCAAGGTCGCGTGCCAAGTTGCAACCTTCTCCAATCGCATCCCCTATTCTCACGTTCCTGGCCTCGCTGGAGCCAATGCGCCCTGCGATATTGAGAATAAGTTTCTTGTTGCGAGTGGGATAGGTTTTAGGTGCGACATTTTTAACTAACTCGAACCTATACGATTTCAGCTTTAGTAAAAGGGCGAGTTGCTGCGTTTTCCAACCTTCCCGAGTGCTGGGGATCTGTAGCTCGGGAAGCATCAAGTGTATTTCTTTAGATTTATGCCTTGTATCGAATCAATTCCATGATTGATCGCGGCGATGTATGACTTTTTTTGAAATCTCATCTTTCCGGCCAAGGCCAAAAAGTATGATTGAGCACCCTTGGGTTTCTGGCGTGGAGTGAACCGCTATACTTTTTCCGACATCACCATTAAAGCTCGCTTCAGATGCTGCGGTATTGAGTATCTGTTTCACCTTCTTTGGTAGACAGGTTTTATCGTTTGGTGTGGCCACATCTTGAAAAACACCTATCAAAAGGCAACGCCCTTTTTTGAGTTCGGGGACTTCAGAAGATATGCTAAAGTTCATTCAGTTTTCCTCTTGGCGCTGGACATCTGCCATCGCATGTATTGTATGTGTCGGACCCGTTAAAAAATGAAGATATTTATTAAATCTGTCATGAAAGAATATACCATTGGAGCGCTTATGATTTTTGCTTCAGTGTTAGCGATAGCGGCTGTAACACTACTAGTTCGGTACCTCGGTCATGCAGCCTCGGGCGCTATTCCTGCTTCTTCGATCCTTTCTTTTTTGGCTTACTCCACTTTAAAATATTCACCGACTCTATTGAATCTATCAGTTTTTCTCGGCATAACCATCTGCCTAATGAGGATGTATAAAGACTCTGAGATGCTTATCTGGCAGACAAGTGGAAGAGCAATCCACTCATGGTTTTTGCCAACAGTTAATTTTTTATTACCAGCAATTGTTTTAACGTCAACTTTAAGTTTTGTTTTGGCTCCTTGGGCTGACGGCAAGCGATACATGCTGAAGGAAGAAATAGAGAGCAAAGAGGATATCTCGATTCTTTCGAGTGGTGAGTTTATAGGATCAAGTGATGGCAGCAGGGTTTTTTATGTCGAGGGTATCCCTAAGGCTGGATCATTGAATGGGGTTTTTGTGTTTTCGCAAAAGGGTGACAGGAAATCAGTCACCTCCGCACCTCGGGGAACCCAAAGGACTAATCAATCTGGAACCTATGTTGTTCTTGAAGACGGTAGAAGTTACGAGCTTGATGAAGTAACTCAAGAGATTGATGTCACATCGTTTCGTGAACAGGGAATTCGAGTTAACGCGGGTTCTTCAATCCAAAACTTCATTCCCTATGGGTCAGAGGAGACTAGTTTTTTGATTCAAAAAATGAGGGAGGGTGATGCTGAGGCTGCGGCAGAGTTAATAACTCGCTCGGGCTACCCTTTGAGCCTTTGTTTGCTCGCCTTTTTGTCTATCCCGCTAGCTCATCGTGGGGTGCGATCAAAGAGAACGTTTGCAATCGCGAATGCAATATTAGTTTTCTTTGTATATCAAAATACCTTGGGTATTTATGAGGTCAGGGTCGCGAGCGGCCAAAGCTACACCCATTACCGGTCTAGCGTTACCCCACGGCATGGTCGCGCTTCTGGTTTGTTTGTTGTTCTTTTTCAGAACGGGCACTATTTCGGCATTTTTCAAGCGGTTAAATCGAAAGATGAAAATCTTAACCAGGCATATTTTCTGGAGACTACTTTGTTTTTGTTTCGGCTCGCTTGTGGCCCTTGCTTTCCTATTTCTATTTTTTGACTTTATTCAAGAGTTATCAGGGCGGTCTGCGATCAAATCTGATTTGAATTTTATAATGGCAACTGTCCTCTTGAAAGTGCCTGATAGACTTTATGAGCTGCTGCCACTAGCGGTTCTAATTGGGGCTTTAGTAACATTCTCTAGCCTCAGTCAAGCTTCCGAATATGCTGTAATCCGTGCTTCCGGCGGATCAGCAAGATCATTTTTAGTTATCCTGGGGTTGAACGGAATGGTTTTCGCTATGTTAGCGTTTCTAATCGGGGAGTTTATGGCCCCCGAGGCGAATAGGATTGCTGGGGATTTAAAACTTAGCCAATCAGAAAACAAAATTGCATTAAAGATTTTCCACTCAGGCTATTGGATTAAGGATGGCAACGGCTTTGTGAATATCCGCTCAGTCGATAGCCCTAGTTTGCTCAACAATGTTTCTATAGTTTTTGTCGATGGGGGTTCTCGAGTAGTAAGTCGTATATCGGCTGGTTCGGCAGTGTATGAGGGCGATTCCGGCTGGATTTTGAAGAACGTGACTGAGTATATTTTTTATAGTGATCGAATTGTGACAAAGCGCAAAGACGAACTATTATGGGAAACCGATTTGGTTCCGGAAACCCTAAAATTGCTAGGCGTCTCGAGAAATCAAATGTCGTTTTATCAACTTATAGCCAATGTTAGGTATCTTAAGGAGATTGGGCAGAACTATAGTGCTGTGGAATCCATTTTGTGGTCAAAGATCGCACACCCGTTGACGGTAGCGGCTTTGGCGCTGCTTGGTTTTGTTGCCGCTGAGATGCAGAGTCGATCGCGCTCTTTGGGGGTAGTGCTTTTCCTTGGGGTTATAAGTGGCGTCGGTATTTACTTCTTAAATAAGTTTATGTTTTCCCTCGGAAGTATAAGTGGCTGGCCTCCACAGGTTTACGCACTCTTACCGGTTTTTGTAATATTGATAACTACTTTCGGTTGGGTGCGCAAAAAGGAGATAAGGTAATTATGAATTCATCGATCGGAATTACGTACGATCCTGCATTTCATGAAAATGTCGTGTGCAAATTGATTCTCTTTGCTAAATAAAAGAAAGAAAACAGAGATCATCGAGATATTTAGAATTGCAGCGAGCCAGAGCCGCATTACCGACTGATGAATTGTTAACGCGGCATTATCGACCGGCTGTAATCTCAATCCCCACGCACGTTGCGCGAGGCTTTGGCCTTTTTTTACCCAGCACCAGGAGTAATAAACCTGCAGGCTTAACGCTATGATTAGGACGAGCAAATATCTTGTTGATCCCACAGGTGAATTACCTAGAATTGCCACAAAAATGAAGCTTACGGAAAATACAATTGCAGCTCCAGTAATGGCTTCGTACCCCAGAGCACAAAGCTGACTAATTTTTGTGGGTATCACTATCAATGCTCGCTTACGTATATCGGCGTAACTTTAAGAAATTGAGATTTTGCTCAATTTTGCCATCTGACAGAATATTTGAATAGTGATAGGTAGGTAAAGTAAACTATCTCAGTTTTATTGTATGGCAACGTCGTCAGTTTTTGGGCATGGATGCTCGTGATGTATTTAGAGAATTAGGCGGCGTCTCCCGACGAGATTAAACTGTAGTAAGGAGGGTGCTAGACTGGGTAATGGAGTTTTTATGGCTTTTGATTATGGGGTTCGTCGGGTTGGGGTTGCTGTAGGTGATTGCTCCCTTAAGATGGCGCATCCCATAGATACTATTGAGTATTCAGATAGTAAAGATTTGTACGTAAAGTTGGGTAAACACCACACGGAGTGGCTTCCGGTCGGGTTTGTTGTTGGCTTGCCCTCAAGTGAGGGAAGGGGGAAGCGCAAGCTGCAGGGACTAATAAGACACTTTGCGTCTGACCTTGAAAAGAGATTTTTTTTGCCAGTCTACTTTATTGAGGAAGACTACTCGTCAACTTATGCAGAACAGGTTTTATCTGAAGTTGTTTCTGATTGGAAAAAACGAAAATCCTTACTCGATGGTTTTTCTGCAAAAATTATTTTAGATGCTTTTTTTAATTCTATAAGGTTGACTGATGAATCGGATGCAAATTGATGTGCCTCAGTTAATGGAGTCAATGCTTGATCAAATCCGGCCTGTATTGAACGATCGCTCAGCCTTGATTGGTATTGCGAATGGTGGGTATGGTCTATTGAATTTTTTCGAGCGAAAACTGCCAGCAGTGAAATACGTCGGGTCGGTAGATATTGGTCTTCATAGGGATGATTATTCTGTACGCGGGCTCTCGAAAGGTAATCGAAATACTGACATCCCTTTTAATATCGATGGTAAAGACGTAATACTTGTCGATGATGTAGTCCAGAGTGGTAGAACCGTGCGCGCCGCGATAAACGAATTGTTTGATTTTGGCAGACCTAGAAGTATTGAGCTTGCGGTGCTGGTTGACCGTGGGGGGAGAGAGTTACCAATAGCTCCTGATTATCTAGGTACATTTCTTGAGGTTGAGGCGGAGCAGGAAGTTATGGTTGTTGATGATGGGAATAACAGATTAAGTATTCAAGTAAAAAGAAGTGTGGGGTGATGACCTAATGGACGCGAGTATCCAGTTTGGAAAAGGGGGAAGATTAAGGCACCTTTTAACTTTGCAGGATCTGCCTGCAGATTTGATAGTTGAAATTCTGGATGTGGCTAAGACGTTCCTCAGTGTTGGTGCCCGAAAGACCAAGAAATTACCAGTGCTTCGGGGGCGTTCAGTTTTCAATTTATTTTTCGAAAACAGCACCCGAACTCTCACCACATTTGAAATCGCGGCGAAGAGGCTATCCGCTGATGTCATCAATTTGAATGTGGCATCTTCCTCTCAGAGTAAAGGAGAATCACTACTCGATACCGTTTCAAATCTAGTTGCGATGCAGGCGGACATGTTTGTCGTCAGGCATTCAGTTGGAGGCGCACCGATAGAGATCGCGAGGCATGTACCCGATGGTATTCATGTTATAAATGCTGGTGATGGACAGAATGCTCACCCGACCCAGGGATTATTAGATGTGTTTACGATTCGGCATTTTAAGGGCGGATTTTCTGGTTTAAAAGTTGCAATTATTGGTGATATTAAGCATTCGCGTGTAGCCAGATCTGAAATACATGCGCTTACCGCGTTGGGTGTTGATGAAATTAGAATCTCTGGCCCACAAAGCCTTATGCCAACCGATGCAACCTCTTTGGGAGTCAAAATATATCCAGATGTTGATGCTGCCTTGGCGGGCGTCGATGTAATCATGATGCTTCGGCTACAAAAAGAGCGGATGGAAGAAGCTTTAGTCCCTGGGGCAGAGGAGTACTTTGAAAAATATGGCCTTAACAGTGAGCGTTTAAAGCTGGCATCTCGTGATGCCATAGTTATGCACCCAGGACCACTAAATAGAGGGGTAGAGATAGAGTCAGCTGTTGCCGATGGCCCGCAGTCCGTGATTCTCCAGCAAGTCACTTTTGGCATCGCGGTTCGTATGGCTGTCATGTCTATACTGGCTTCGTAAATTATTATTTCTGCAGCAACTGATAAGATTAGCGGCTAATCTTATTTCTCAGCTATGCTGAGAGTGTTTCCCCTGAACCAAAAAATAATTTTTAGGTCATTTCTTCTATATGTATATGGAAAAAGATAACGCCTTACTAGAGTTGTCAACTCTTCCTCAGTTCTCAAAACTCAAGCCGGACACTTTTTGCGTGGTGATGGATTGTCTACTCTCGAGTGCGCGCGAGCAAATAGGCCCCGCACTAGAAAGTAATTCGGCTGACATATGGGGTGACATCATCGATCCTGTACAGCAGGTCATCAATCGGGTGCACAGAGCTTGGGGACAGATTAGCCATATTAATGGCGTTGTTAACTCTCCGATTGTTCGAGAAGCGTATAACGTATTAGCTCCAAAAGTCACAAGTTTTTTCGCTGAGATCAGCCAAAATGCTGAACTGTTTGAAAGCCTCAAGGATTTGAGAAATAGTGAGTCATTCGATACTTTAAATCTAGAGCAGAGAAAATTCGTCGATAACCAAATTAGGGATTTCCGACTTGGTGGCGCTGAGCTAAGCGATGAAAATCAAGATCGCTTGCGGGTAGTTTCTGAAAATTTGTCCAAGCTATCTTCGAGCTTCAACGATAACGTCCTTGATGCTACCGATAAATATTTTCTGCAAATCCTCGATAACGAACGCTTAGATGGAATACCGCCAGGAGTGGTTAATGCTGCTAAGAGTGCAGCACAGGCCAGAGGGCTCCCGGGATGGTGCTTCACCTTACATGCGCCCTCGTGGATTCCCTTTATGCAATCTTGTAAAGATCGGCCCTTGCGAGAACAGATGTACCGCGCTTTCGTAACCAGAGCTTCAGAATTCGGTGAAGATCTTCTAGATAACACTGAAAATATGAAAGAGATCCTAGCGAACCGCAGTGAAAAAGCGCGGCTACTTGGATTCAATAATTTTGCAGACTTATCGTTAGAAACAAAGATGGTAATCGATGATCAGGAAGTTCGTAATTTTCTAAATTCAATGATCGCCGCGGCGAAGCCTATTGCCCAACAGGAGGTTCGAGTAGTCTCTGAATTTGCGAAATCCGAACTTAATATCGATAGCCTCGAGCCATGGGATCTAAGTTTCGCAATTGATAGACTTAAAGAGCGAAGTTTTAGTTTTAGTGATGAGGAAGTACGGCGTTACTTGCCGCTGTCTAAAATCAAACAGGGGCTCTTTCGTTTAGTTCACGATTTATACAATGTCGATATACAAAAACTGTCTGGTGATGTATGGCACTCCGATGTTGAGATATATCAAGCCTCAAACGATCGAGATGAGGTAGTTGGATATTTCTATGTTGATTTATTCTCAAGACCGGGAAAGAGGCCGGGTGCTTGGATGGATGATGCTATATCTCGGTGGCGAGGTGGGAGCCATGATCAATTGCCAGTTGCATATCTTATTTGTAATTTTCCGGAGCCTGGAGTTGGGGAGAGCGACAGCTTTCTTTCGCATGATGAGGTACAAACTTTTTTCCATGAGATGGGGCACGTCTTGCATCATGTTTTGACAAAAGTTGATGTGATGGGTGTTTCTGGAATTAATGGTGTTGAGTGGGATGCTGTCGAGCTTCCGAGCCAGTTCATGGAGAATTTTTGTTGGGATTGGGGAGTTATACAGAAGATTTCCTGTGATCCGGTAACGGGTGATTCCATGCCTCGCAGTCTGTTTGACAAATTACTCAAGGCTAAAAACTTCATGTCTGGGATCCAAACTCTAAGACAGCTGGAATTCTCACTTTTTGATTTTGAAATTCACTCTAAGTGCGATGACTCGCTTGATGTGCAGCGGACGTTAGCCGACGTCCGTAGGCAGACATCCGTTATCGCGGCTCCGGAGTACAACCGTTTCGCACATAGTTTTTCCCATATTTTCGGTGGAGGATATGCTGCTGGCTATTACAGCTATAAATGGGCGGAGGTGTTATCTGCTGATGCGTTCGAAGCTTTTCAGGAGGAGCCTGAAAAAATCCCCGAGCTCGGGAAAAGATTTTTACGAGAGATTTTATCTATGGGAGGGGCTCGCTCGGCGCTCGAAAATTTCATAGCTTTTAGGAAGAGGCCTCCTAAGATTGACGCTCTCCTCCGACAGTCAGGCTTAACTAGAATTCAGGCGGTTCGGTAACATAAAACCAAGCTACCCCATTCGAAATTTTTCTTTAATTTAGATATGCGCATAGTTACTTGGAATGTAAACTCATTGAAGGTGCGACTTGGTCAGGTCGAGCAACTCATTACAGATTTCGGTCCTGAGATAATATGTTTACAGGAAACAAAGCTAGAGGATAAAAATTTCCCTGTCGAAAACTTCACGAACTTGGGGTACAAAGCATATTTTTTCGGGCAGAAGACATACAACGGTGTTGCAATTCTCTCTAAGGAAGATATCCTCGATGTCCAGTTTGGGATAGCAGGGTATGAAGATTCTCAGGCTAGGGTTATTTCTGGTACGACACAAAATGGTATCCGTCTGATAAATGTTTACGTTCCTAACGGTCAAAGTATAGATTCGGATAAATATCTCTATAAACTAGAATGGCTAAAACATTTAACGCATTACGTAAAAGATCAAATGCAAATTTTTGATCATTTGGTAATGGTTGGTGACTTTAATATCGCGCCAAAAAATGAAGACGTTTATTCACTAGATAAATTCGAAGGACAGGTTCTTTTTACCGAAGAGGAGAAAAAACACTTAGGTAATATTTTGTCCCTGGGTTTGGTTGACACATTAGATAGTCGATTGTCTCCTTCGGATCGATTTACTTGGTGGGATTACAGAATGAATTCTTATGTCAGAGGTCTGGGATTAAGAATCGATCATATCTTTGTTTCGAGGGAGTCTGTCAAGGGCCTGCAAGATGCGAAGATACTTACTGATTTTCGGGAGCTGGAACGTCCTTCAGACCACGCGCCCGTCTATATCGATTTAACCGCCTAGTCCAAAAAGTTTGGCAAACTGTGGGGCTTCACTTTCCGGACGGTAATTCTAGCTCGCTAATTTTTCTAGTAATCGTATTGCGCCCGATTCCCAATAAATTCGCGGCTTCAATTTTTCTACCCTTAGTAAATTTTAGGGCTTCACTTATAACTGTTGTTTCAAAGTCCTGGGTAAGTTTTTCCAGGATATTAATTTTCCCACTCGCACACATCGCAAGGGTTAATTGTTGGAGAGATTCGGTCCAGCCGATTTCCTGACCATTGTTAGAGTCGAGTGTCTCGGATTTTAGCTCAGCCGGTAAGTCCTCCAAACCGACAACTGAACTAGGAGCCATTACAGTGATCCAATGACACAGATTTTCGAGCTGTCTAACATTACCGGGCCATTTTTTATTTTGAAGATATTTAATGGCTGTTTCCGAGAATCTCTTAGGCTCGGTATTAATTTTGAGTGCTTCTCTATATAAAAAGTGCTCCGCTAATAGTGGTATGTCCTCAACACGTTCACGTAGCGAAGGGACCTTCACTCGAATGACATTTAAGCGATGAAATAAATCTTCCCTAAAAAGTTTCTCCTCTACTCGTTTCTCTAGATCTTGATGAGTCGCAGCAATAACACGCACATTAGCTTTTAGGGGCTGATGTCCGCCTACTCGATAATAATGCCCATCTGATAAAACGCGCAGAAGTCTAGTTTGTAACTCCGCTGGCATATCTCCTATCTCATCGAGAAAAAGAGTTCCTCCTTCGGATTGTTCAAAACGTCCTCTTCGTAGTACCTGAGCTCCAGTGAAAGCTCCTTTTTCATGGCCAAATAACTCCGACTCGAGTAGGTCTCTTGGAATCGATGCAGTGTTGATAGCAATAAAAGGTTTACTTGCTCTTCTGCTGTGTTTATGAAGAGCTCTGGCTATAAGCTCTTTTCCAGTTCCGGATTCCCCATTTATGAGCACGGTCGCGTCTGAGTTTGCAAGTTTGCCGATCGTTTTGAAAACTTCCTGCATCGAGCCAGCTTGGCCGAGCATATCTGACGTGCTCACTCCGATGGCTGATGTCACGCCCACCTTGGTGTTTTCGTTGATAGCCCTTCTGATTAGTTCAACGGCTGAATCTATGTCAAAGGGTTTTGGAAGGTACTCGTAAGCTCCTTCTTGAAATGCCGCTACAGCGCTATCGAGATCTGAATAAGCGGTCATGATTATCGTGGGTATGTCAGGGTAGGCCTCCTTTATTTTTTTGAGTAATTCTAGACCTGACGCACCATCCATCCGAACGTCGCTAACGATCGCGGTTGGTATTTCTTTTTTTAAATTAGATAGCGCTTCCTCAGCCGAGGAAAATAACTCGTGTTCGATATTCTCTCTTTTCAAGGTTTTTCGAAGACCCATCTTATTGATGGATCATCATCAACGATCCAGACCTTACTCATGGCCGGGAATCCTTAAGATAGCATCTGAGGTGATTGGTAGAGTAATAGAGAAGCATGTTCTACCCGGTTCGCTATCTACATCTATCACGCCATTTTGGTGATGTATAAATGTCTGAGAAATTGTAAGGCCGATACCCGTGCCATCATTTTTTCCTGAAACGAGGGGAAAGAATATCTTTTCCCGAATACTTTCGTCGATCCCGGGGCCATTATCAATTATCTGAATTAGGATTGCTAATTTGTAGAACTTCTTATTTATCGTAATTTTGTTGGCTATTCGGGTTACGAACTTAATTTTTCCGCGACCCCTAATTGCTTGAGCTGCATTTCTTGCGACGTTTAATAGCGCTTGATGGGTCTTGTGTGGGTCTCCGATTAGATCAGGAAGGCTAAGATCGTAGTCACGGATAACGCTTACATCACTCGTAAATTCTGCAAGGATGATAGATCGAACTTGTTCCAACGATTCGTGGATATTGTATTCAACCATCTCCGGAAGTCTGTGTGGCGTCAGCACCCGGTCGAGCAGGGCTCGCAATCGATCTGCCTCTTTTATTATTACAGCTGTGTATTCCTTAAGTTCAATTCTGTTTAGCTCTTTCTCGAGTAGTTGAGCTGCCCCCCTAAGGGCGCCCAAAGGATTTTTTATCTCGTGAGCTAAGTTTCGAACGAGTTCTTTACTCCATTCGGTGTCTATGCTTAGTTTCTCTTCTCGAGCAATTTTCTTTTGCTGCGTCGGTAGTAAAAATTCCAAAAGAATATAGCCATCTAAGTGGCCCTCTCCGGGAGACGCTGTGAATGAAAGCTCGATCTTAGAATGATCATTATTTTCTAATGTAATCTCATGCTGGGTGAAGCTTCCCCTTTTCTGTTCTGCGTAGTCTAATGCTAAGAGAATATCCCGGGGATCCTCTACCAATCGATTTAGCTCTGAGCCAACAGCATTTTTTCGGCTGACTTTAAAAAGATTTTCGGCAGAGGGATTTAGGTAGTAAATTTTTCTTTTTTTACTGAGAATAACGACTGCAGTTGATAGTGCATCTAGCCCAGGATAAGCATTGAAGTCTTTGACTGAGTTCATACTGTCTTAGTAGCTAGGGCCAATTTAGTTAACGATCTTTGATTAAGGCGGAACTTGTTTTTCTTTAAAAATATTATTTTTTGAAGAAAGCTATCTATGTAAAGCCAATTGAGGGGAAAAATTTCCCCCTCAATTGGAACTGTTAAGTTACAGGCTGTAATACATGTCGATTACAAATGGATGAGTGGTCTTATTGAACCGTGATGACTCTTACATCTTGAGTTCAATGTACGCATCTATCATGTCGTCAGTCATTACTCCACCTTTGGTAAGGAACGACCGATCGTTACTAAGAGCGTTGAGAGCCTGGTCGAGTGATGAGCACACTTGTGGGATTTTTGAGAGCTCTACTGGATCCATGTCATAAAGATTTTGGTCAACAGGATCTCCTGGATGGATTTTGTTTTCGATTCCGTCAATTCCGGCCATCATTAGCGCAGTAAATGCGAGGTAGGGGTTGGCCATAGGGTCAGGGAATCTCGTCTCAATCCTTCTCGCTTTGTCGCTGGCGACGTGAGGAATCCTGATAGAGGCAGATCTGTTTCTCGCGGAATAAGCGAGATTTACTGGAGCCTCGAACCCGGGTACAAGTCTCTTGTATGAGTTCGTACTCGGATTGGTTATTGCGTTTAGAGCCTGTGCATGTTTGATTACACCGCCGATATAGTAGAGCGCCGTTTCAGATAGACCAGCGTAACCATTACCGGCAAACAAATTCTTTCCGTCCTTCCAAATCGACTGGTGTACGTGCATCCCAGATCCATTGTCACCGACTACAGGTTTTGGCATGAACGTCGCCGTTTTTCCGTAAGAGTAGGCAACATTCCAAACTGTGTATTTAAGAATCTGCATCCAATCTGCGCGTTTCACGAGCGTGCTGAACTTTGTTCCAATTTCACACTGCCCTGCCCCTGCCACTTCGTGGTGATGTACCTCCACTTCTACTCCCTGGGATTCTAAAGCTAAGCAGATAGCATTTCTAAGATCTTGTAGCGAATCAACTGGGGCAACTGGAAAATAACCACCCTTCACTGCAGGTCTATGCCCAAGGTTTCCGCCTTCCAGGTCAAGGCCTTTACTCCATGATGCCTCTTCCGAGTTAATCTTGAAAAAATTTCCACCCATACCGACGTCCCACGTGACGCTGTCAAAGACGAAAAACTCTGGCTCAGGCCCGAAGTAAGCGGTATCACCAATACCAGATGATTTGAGATAGGCCTCTGCTCTTTTTGCAATTGATCGCGGATCACGGTCGTAGCCCGCTCCATCTGATGGCTCAATCACGTCGCAGCTGATATTCAGAACTGGTTCATCTGTGAAGGGGTCGATTCTTGCGCTGTCAGGATCAGGCATCAACAACATGTCGGACGCTTGGATTCCTTTCCAACCTGCTATAGACGATCCATCGAACGCGTGGCCATCCGTAAACTGACTTCCGTCGAATGCGCTGGCTGGTACCGATACGTGTTGCTCTTTACCCTTGGTATCTGTAAACCGTAAATCAACAAACTTAACGTCGTTGTCCTTTATCATTTTCAAAACATCAGCTGCAACTGCCATTTTTTTTCTCCTAGAAGAATTTCAAAACTTTGTATTTAATAAGTTCTCTTAAATTTAATTAGCACAATCCATGCCATCTTACTAACTAGCTTGTCGTCCTGTACTATTAAGGTGTTTTTTAACCTAATATTTGTTTTATGCACCAATATTGATCTTTTAATAAATAAATGCACTAAAAAAGTGCATAATATTAAAAAAAAAAAAAATAATGATACAGGATTTTTTAAAATGGAAATAGAAAAAATTTTAGATGCTATTAAAAATTTAGGTTCTACTCTTAATTTGCCTTATTTTGGTGCGGCTAGTCCTCAAGAAGCTTTTGATGTTTTAAGGGGATCTGAAGATAGCGTTCTAGTGGACGTCAGGACAAAAGCAGAGTGGAACTTCGTTGGGGTTGTTCCAGGATCAATTCAAATAGAGTGGCAGTTTTTTCCCGGTGGATCAGTAAATACAGAATTCTTAAACCAACTAGTTAGTCAAGTAGAAGACAATAAAACGGTATTCTTTCTGTGTAGGAGTGGGGCAAGGTCACATGCGGCAGCATTGCTCGCTAGTTCAAATGGGTACAAAAAGGCGATAAATATCTTAGAGGGATTTGAAGGGGACAAGGACGAAAACGGTCAAAGAGGGAAGTTAGGTGGTTGGCGGTTTCACGGCCTTCCCTGGATTCAGGGCTAACTTTATTTGTTTTGGGATTTGTCGATGCTAAAGGTTAGTCCAATCTAAGATACCGGCTTCCCAACTAAAAAGGATTGTTAATCCCGCGAGAATCCGATAATAGCCAAAAGGTTTAAAGCTATTTCTCGATACGTAATAGGTTAGGGCTCTTACAGTGGCTAGCCCAAATACAAAAGAGGTTATGAATCCGACTAGAACGGTAGCGGCGATTTCTGGGCGAAATAGAATTGTATTTTTTATAAGGTCGTAACCCGTGGCAGCGATCATCACGGGTATCGCTAGAAAGAATGAAAATTCGGTTGCCGCGGTTCTCGATAAACCGACATACATCCCCCCCAGAATTGGCGCTCCGGATCGGGACACGCCTGGAAATATAGCCAAAGCTTGTATAAGTCCGATTTTAATGGCTTGACTCCAATGAACTTCGTCCAGAGTATTTACCGAGGGGGTTCCCTGCCGATTCTCGAGAAGCAAAATAGCAATACCACCGATCACTAGCATGAGTGCAACCGTTATTGGGGAGAAAAAGAATGACTTAACTGTGTCATGCAGGAGTAATGCAATTATGGCGGTGGGTAAAAATGCCATTGCAACATTGATTAAAAAATTCCTCGACCTAAGGTCTTTTTTTACGTTCACCAGCGTATCGAGCAGCCTACTTCGCTTATCCCAGCAAACAGCGAGGATCGCTCCAAGTTGAATTACCACGATAAAAGCCTTGATATCCTCCCCAGACATAGACATCAAACTGGCTGTGACAATCAGATGACCAGTGCTTGAGATTGGAAGGAACTCGGTTAGTCCTTCAACAATTCCAAGAATGCATGCGTTAATCAATGCTTCCATTAATAGTTAGCTGAAATACTTCAATTAAAACTTGGTCAGGTTTTTTGATACAAATTTGCGCCCTGAGCTTTGAACTCCTCAGATTTTTCTGACATTCCTTTCTGTATCTCATCAGCAGAGAATTTTCTTACGTCCTGAGTGATTTTCATTGAGCAAAAGTGCGGACCACACATTGAACAAAAATGGGCTAGCTTTGCGCCTTCCTGAGGCAAGGTTTGGTCATGAAATTCTTTTGCTTTTTCGGGGTCCAGGCCTAAGTTAAATTGATCTTCCCATCGGAATTCGAATCTTGCCTTCGACAGCGCGTTATCGCGAATTTGGGCTCCTGGGTGACCTTTAGCAAGATCTGCGGCGTGGGCGGCAAGCTTGTAAGTCATGATTCCATCCTTGACGTCTTGTTTATCAGGGAGTCCTAGATGCTCTTTAGGTGTTACATAACAAAGCATTGCGGTGCCATACCAACCGATCATTGCCGCTCCAATCGCCGAAGTAATGTGGTCATGGCCCGGCGCGATGTCTGTGGTGAGGGGTCCAAGTGTGTAGAAGGGGCCTCACCACAATGTTCTAATTGAAGGTCCATGTTCTCTTTAATCATGTGCATCGGTACGTGTCCCGGTCCCTCGATCATGGTTTGACAATCATGTTTCCAGGCAATTTTGGTTAGATCGCCAAGGGTTTTGAGCTCAGAAAACTGTGCTTCGTCATTTGCGTCATAAATTGATCCCGGGCGGAGGCCATCCCCTAAGCTAAACGAAACATCGTAAGCCTTCATGAGTTCACAAATTTCTTCAAAGTTTTCGTACAGGAAGCTTTCCTTGTGATGCGCGAGGCACCACTTGGCCATGATTGATCCTCCGCGGGAAACTATTCCAGTGAGTCGGTTTGCGGTCATCGGGATAAAGCTAAGTCTAATGCCAGCGTGAATCGTAAAATAGTCGACTCCTTGCTCCGCCTGTTCAATGAGAGTGTCTTTAAAGATTTCCCAGGTCAATTCCTCCGCTTTTCCATCCACTTTTTCGAGAGCTTGATAGATCGGAACTGTCCCAATTGGCACAGGGGAATTTCGTACGATCCATTCGCGTGTTTCGTGGATATTTTTACCTGTAGACAAATCCATCACCGTATCTGCTCCCCAGCGGGTAGCCCAGGTCATCTTTTCGACTTCTTCTTGGATGCCAGAGGACAAAGCGGAATTGCCGATGTTTGCGTTTATTTTTACTAGGAAATTGCGACCAATAATCATTGGCTCAGTTTCTGGATGATTGATATTGGCAGGGATAATCGCCCGACCCATAGCGACTTCATTGCGAACGAAATCTGGCGTTATGTTGGCCTGAATGCTGGCGCCAAAAGAATGCCCTGCATGTTGAGCCCCGAGCACGTCCTTCTGCTCTTTGTTTAAATTTTTTAAGAAGTCTTCTCGCTTCAGGTTTTCTCTAATCGCGATGAACTCCATCTCTGGGGTAACGATGCCATTTTTAGCGTAATGCATCTGGCTAACGTTCTTTCCGGTTTTCGCTCTGAGAGGGTTGCGTGCAAGATCAAATCGCATCGAAGCGAGTTCTGGGTCAGAAGCTCTCTTTTTCCCGTAAATGGATGTTGGCCCATTGAGAAGCTCTGTGTCATTTCTTGCTTCAATCCACGTTTTTCTGAGCTCCGGCAAGCCTTTTCGGATATCCACTTTGGCGGATGGATCTGTATAGGGGCCGGATGTGTCGTATACATATATTTTCGGATTTTCGGTTTTGCCGAGTTCGGATTGAGTAGGAGATTGAGTAATTTCTCGCATCGGAACGCGTATATCAAATAACTTACCGTCAACATAAATCTTTCTAGAGTTTGGAAAAGATGCTAGAGCATCATCGTCTAGAGAAGCCTTGTCGCTTAAGAACTGTGGTTTTGCGTTCATTGAGATAGTCCTCTTCGAATTTATTAATTGCCACTACTTTATGGGGCCTGGAGCGTATCTTGTCGGGAGAAGTTACAAGCTCCGAGTCGCGGCTTTATTTATCTCATTGTATGATAAATACGTGGGCTGATTCTAAACGTTACCTGAGTGAATTAAATTTTTTCTTGCAATTTAAGGTCTTTTTTAAAGATACATACAAACTTTTTTCTTTTTAATAAGTTTTGACGACAAAGCAAACAATTAGGCAACGCATTATCGCAATCAGGGATCAAATGCCGAGATTAGAGAGGGAGCGTCTATCTGAGAACATCACTGAAAAAATTTTAGACGAGAAATCTTATAAAGAGGCTAAAGTGGTAGCCGCCTATTCCTCTTTTGGCAGTGAATTCGAAACAAGTATGTTTATCGGCGATGCGCTCGCTCGGGGAAAGTCTGTTGCCTTGCCGAGGGTTTCGGAAGATCTAAAGATGATCCAGTTCTTTGTTTGCTCTAACCTTGCTGAGGAGTTAACTCCTAGCCGGTTAGGTATTTTGGAGCCAATTCCAGAGCGATGTGCGCAAGTGAATCTTGAGCTTATTGAATTTATCCTTGTGCCGGGAGTAGCTTTCACGGTTGACGGTAAAAGGCTCGGATATGGTGGAGGGTATTATGACCGAGTTATTCCAAGGCTACCTATTGGAACTCCGAAAGTTGCTGCAGCATTTAAGCTCCAGTTACTAGAAAGTCTCCCTACTGAGGATCACGATTTATCTGTTGATTACGTAGTCTGCGAGGAATCGTTATAAAAGTCACAGTTAACAGCGCACCCCTTTGTCTCGTAATATCGATAAGCTCGTTTCGGTAGCGCCTTGATGCTTTCGTACCAAAGCGATAGCTGAGTCGTCTACTTCTCCAATTTTGCTTTTATTGATTTCAGACAAGGATACGTTCACAAAATCTTCTAAATTCTCTGCTTGTATGGCTATTCCCGCCTCCAGAGCTTCGCTGATCACAGATGAGAAATTGAAAGTATATGGACCTACAATGACACGTTTCCCAACTGCGAAGGCTTCGATCGGGTTTTGTCCGCCGTAGTCGAGGAGGCTCCCTCCTACAAAAACTACATCCGCTGCTCTGTAATATGAATACAGTTCACCCATAGAATCTCCAAGCATGACTCTGCTCTCAATATTTAGAGTTTGGAGTTGACTTCTTTTTGCATAGGCAATTTTAAGTTGGGAGATCAGTTTTTCTACAACCCCAAAGCGATGAGGGTGTCTTGGCACAATGACTAAGAGTACTTTTGAGCTATCGATCCTCGGTAATAAGTGACGAAGTAATATTTCCTCTTCGCCGTCTCTAGTGCTAGCCGCTAAAAAAATCTTCTTTTCATTTCCTATTTGAGCTCGAAAATCAGATCTAAAGTCACTTGCTATGGGGGGTGGAGATCTGTCGTATTTGAGATTCCCGGTGACACATACTTCTTTCGCACCAAGAGTGATAAAGCGATCGGCGTCCTCTTGGGTCTGAGCCAAGACGGTGGTGACTTTTTGGAGGGTTTGTTTTGTTAGAATACGAAATTTTAGATAACGGTGAAACGATTTTTTAGACATCCGACCGTTGAGAATCCAGATGTCAATATTGTTTACCTTACAAGCATTAAACATTGTCGGCCATATTTCTGTTTCTAAGACTATAAGAACTTTCGGTTGAATTTTTTTAATAAACCTATTGACGAAACTCTGGATATCAAATGGCACGTATAAAATGTGAACATTCGAAGCGAATAGGCTTTGCGCTGTTCTGCGTCCAGCCGGGGTCGAACATGTTAGGGTAAAGAGAGCTGCGTGGACTTTTCTTGAGTATTGCTTCGATAATGGGTTGCGCAGCATGAATTTCGCCGACTGAAACGGCGTGAATCCACACGTCCAAGGGAGAGTCGGAGATCGTTCCGCAAAAACCGAATCGCTCCGAAATATGTTTAAGGTAATTTGACTCTCTCGAGGTCTTCAGTAAAAGTCTGATGAGGGCTAGTGGAATAAGTAGGGGCCCCAATAATTTGTATATCGAGTAACTCGTCATTACTGGCTTATTAATTCATTAATTGCGTTAACCACTTCTGGTGGAGTTGGGAATCCAGCAATCGATCCAGTGATTCTGAATCTTCCCTTCGAGATTGGCCCAGTCTTTTTAGGATCAGAGGCGCCGTATATTCCTACCAGCGGCGTTTCTTGAGTGGCTGCTAGATGGAGAAGTCCCGTATCAACCCCAATGACAATGGTAGCAGTTGCCATTAATCCGGCCAATTGTTCGATTGGTTGCAGCGGAACCAACCTTCCTCTTGTTTTAGAGATGATACGTTTACACCTCTGCTGCTCCTCGTCATTACCCCAAGAAAAGTTACACTCAAATCCTTTCGATTCAAGAAATCGAATTACCGTTTCCCAATTACTCTCAGGCCAAAGTTTTTTCTGTTGAGCGGTTCCCATCAAAATCACCGCTAAGTCCTTACGTCTACTGACGTCAATCTGTCGGATTCCGTAGTTCACAGGGGCGGCGGGTTGGTCGTAGTTGAGTCCTTTTGCAACGAGTGCTCGACATCTTTGGACCATATGCATGTCGTTCTGAATAAATATTTTTTATCGTAAAAACAAGATGCAATCGGCTCTCGAACTGACTTACGATCGAAGCCAATTTTTAATCCCTTGCCAGCTTTTAAAAGTAATGCGCTTTTAATCAGCCCTTGTAAATCAATGACGGCATCGTACTGAATCGATCGGATTTGTTTTATCGATCTTGATATTTCTTCCCAGGTTCTTTTTTTCGGTGATTTTTTTTCGCCAGCTTCTCATTGCAACCGGTATAACACGATTAATATTCGGGTTGAGCGCGACTATCTTCTGGTACGTTTCTTCCACTACCCAGTCGATCGTGCTATCGGGATAGTTGTGTTTGATGTCAGATATAACTGCCAATCCATGCAAGACATCTCCTAGTGAAGATGTTTTAATAATAAGAATGTTTAGTGGCATGTGATGTTGACTAACCAGCGCTCGAGATATCAAGTAGAAATTCCTTGAATCGATCCCTGGTTTTCCAAAAGATATTGTGGAAAATTTGCGTCCAACGTTTGAGCGACAAACATTTTGTCTGGATCACTAAAGTCTTTTCCGCTCCGAATTTCCCCAAGTAAGTAGGCGTCGCTCAGGTATTTATCGTCATCGAATACATGAGTTCCACTTTTCATCTTGAGTTTGATCTCATTTAAAGTTAGGGCCCAAGTGAAGTGCCAGCCACCATTTTCTAGCCTTTGTACAGAGGCTCGCTTGAACCACTCCCTCTTTAGCGAACGAAGTAGCCCAGAAGACTTGTAAATTCTTACGCTCGACGCATCTGATTTGAAAAATCCCTTAAAGTGATCGAATGTCGTAATTTTGGTTCCAAGCCAGTCTTGGGCCCCTTTATTTTTCCCAGATCGTCTATTCCGATTTGATACCCACTTGTTATTGAGGTAGTACGCGAAGTACCCTTGCTCAAAATCTCCCCTAAGGTATCTAGGGTCATATAGCCGAATGCTATCTGGGTTAGGTATTTCGTCCAGGTCAGATATCAAGATGTAGTCGCTATCCCTGCAGTCCCATAAACCACTCATAACGTTATTTCGAACATAGTTCTCGTTTTTCCAGAAATCATTAGGTCCCTCTGGTTTTCTGTCTAAAGGGCAGTACCTAATCTTCGAGGCGTACTTTTTGAAGTTGTTTATATCGAATAGTAGTTTTCTGTCGAGCCCTCGGTGTGTATACGTCGCCTCAGAAATGACAAATATATCTACGTGGTCCCATAGCGTCTCAAGACGTAACTCGAGGAGCATATCCTCGTTAAAATAACTGAAGCAGTCGTAAACTCTGATGTCTTTCATGATTCCAAACCAAAATTAGAACGAACTCGAAACCGTATGACTCAATTATAGTACCCGGGAAGGATATATGACCCCTTTGTATAATCGGCGTTAGAATTCGCGTCCTTATCGGATCTATTTTTTATGAACAATTACACTATTACTTTCGCATGCTACAACTCTTTGGATTACACGAAAAAGTGTGTTGAGAGTCTTTTGCAGTCAAATATTTCACTTGATCGTGTTGTGGTCGTGGATAATGACAGCACGGATGCCACCTTTGAGTACCTGAGCAATTTCCCGTTTTTCGATGTGATTCGTAACCAAGACAATCTCGGTTGTGGCGTAGCCTGGAATCAGGGGGTACTCAGACTGCAATCGGACTGGTCGATTGTGATGAATAACGACATCGAAGTTAGTAAAGGCTGGCTCGATGCATTGTTAGGAGAAGCCGATCGACGAAACCTGCGTTTAATTTGTCCGGCAATGATAGAGGGTGACCTGAATTATGATTTCGATCAATTCGCAAACTCTGCCGCTAAAAAAATGGGTGATGTATTTAGATTTGGCGCGAGACATGCGGTTTGCATGGCGATACACAAATCGGTATGGCAGCGGGTCGGCTATTTTGCGCCAGTGCCCAGCCTAATGGGTTACGAGGACACTTTATTTTTTAGCGAGCTAGATAGGGCGGGTATCCGTACTGGGATAACCGGTGCGGCATGGATTCATCACTACGGTTCTATCACCGTCAGCGATCTAAAAAAAGAAAGAGGTCTTAGTGGAAATGGTTCCCTTGGGGATAGAAAGAACTATAAGCTTTTGAATAAGAGCCTCTTTCGGAGAAAATGGGAAAAGTTACGCAGAAAACGTCAGGAGAGACGCTGGAGAAACGACGAACTCGCCGCACACCAAATGACATTGCATGGAACGCGCTCAGGTAAGGATTTTTCTTGGATTTGATATCGTCGAGTACATCCCATTCAAGGCGTGAGTTATATTTGGGTAAAGCGAATTCGACGCGCTCTTATCTGACTGGTGATAAAAAATGTATGAACTAAGCGTAATCATTATCACGAAGAACGAGAGCTCAAATATCAGGGATTGTCTCAATTCGTTAGTGGGCGTTGCCAACGAGGTAATCGTGCTGGACTCTGGAAGTACCGATGACACCTGCAAAATTGCTAGCGAGTGCGGTGCAAAGGTTGTTCGACGTGATGATTGGAGGGGATTTGGAGCGCAAAAAAATAGAGCACTTGAATTGGTTGAGAAAGACTGGGTACTGTCTATCGACGCTGACGAGAGGCTCAGCCCCGAACTAAACTCTGAGATCAAGGATGTTCTTTCGAATCCACTCGTCGATTGTTACTTAATCCCAAGAAAGTCTTGGTATTGTGGGAGATTTATTAAACATAGCGGTTGGAGACCGGACTATGTTGCCCGACTGTTTAAAAAAGGCGCGGCGTCATTCTCAACAAATCTAGTTCACGAAAAGTTGGAATATTCCGGTCCCACAAAAAAGCTTAATTCAAATTTAATCCACTATAGTTTCGTCGATTTTTCCCAAGTGCTTGCGAAGATGGATGCCTACTCGACGCATTCTGCTCAGCAAATGTACCAGGCGGGACGCCGAGCGGGGATTTTAAGTGCGATTGGTCATGGTCTATGGTCTTTTTTCAGAACTTATTTCTTGAAATTAGGTTTTTTGGATGGAGGGCAAGGTTTTATGCTTGCGGTGTCTAATGCTCAAGGAAGTTACTACCGTTACGTAAAACTTTGGTTACTTGAAAATGAGATTAAAAAAAATGCTGATTAGTCTCATTATTACGACCTATAATAGACCCGAAGCCCTTAAATTAGTGCTGCAGTCTACAGAGACTCAAACTGACCAATCGTTTGAAGTAATCGTTGCTGATGATGGCTCAACCCCTGAGACTGGTGATCTAATAGCTGCCTTTAAAAAAGAATCAAAAAAGAACGTTAAACATGTTTGGCATGAAGACCTTGGTTTTCGAGCTGGTGCCGTTCGGAATTTAGCGATGCGCGAGGCTGTTGGTGAATATATTATTTTTCTGGATGGTGACTGTATTTTGCAGCCAGATTTTGTTGCGCGGCATAGATCATTAGCCGAGGCGGGTATGGTGGTTACTGGGGGGCGCATTCTTTTGGGAGAGGTCATCACCAACGAGTTGATCTCTCAAGGCTTATGGAATTATGCCAACTTCAGGAGCCGTTTTGTAAAACTTTGGATTAAAAAAGAATTAAACAAACTATTTCCACTCGTATTTAAGGTCGGTGACCACTTTGCTAGGAGATATAAAGGGGTTGTTTGGCGACGGATTAAGTCTTGCAACCTCGCATGTTGGAAAGTTGATGCAATCAAAGTAGGAGGCTTTGATGAGAATATTACAGGCTGGGGACATGAGGATGCAGATTTTGTTTTTCGGCTTCATGTCGCAGGGGTAAATAGAAAAAGTGCGTCGTGGGCGACCGAGGTTTTCCACTTGTTCCATCCGGAAGCAGATAAAACGCATGCGCGTAAAAATGAAGAATTAGTACAAAGTAGAATCCGAAGCGAGATATGAACATCCTGAAAAAGTTAATAGATTTCAAGAGTTCCGAAAACGTTTAACCCTTTGGTATTGCGGTTACAGCGATGCCTAAGATCTTGCTTGTTTGCCCGAGGAGAATAGGCGACGTATTCCTCGCTAGCTCAGTAGCTGCTGGATTAAAAAAAACGGTTCCCAATATAAAAATTGATTTTCTCGTTTTCGAGGGCACTGAGAAAGTACTGGAGGCTAATCCTGATGTAAATCAGGTTATCTGTGTTCAAGAAAAGATGCCCATCCTTGCGCATTTGAAACTTCTATTGGATATAAGGTCGAAATATGACGTCGCGGTATCGCTACTTCCGGGGGATAGACCAATCCTTTACGCGCTCTTTGCTGGTGACATTTCAATCGGGGTGGTTTCTCGAGAGATAAAATATTTCTGGAAGCGCTGGCTACTAAAGCGATATGTAGAGCCCTCGGAAAATCCAATTCATACAGTTCTTGAATATCACAGGATTGTTGAGCAATATCATCCGATTGAACTTTCTTCACCACAAATTCACTGGAGCCACGAGGATGATGTATATGTAGAGGCTTGTCTATCAGAGAATAATGTAAATGGTGGGTATGCGGTTCTGCACCTGACGCCTAAATATTCTTACAAAGAATGGCCAATAGATTGTTGGCGAAAACTGGCATCCTTCATCGAAAAAAAGGATGAGAGGGTGATTCTTATAGGTATGAAAACCGCAACCTATGTGGAAGATGAAAATTTTTGGCCCGCGGGCACCATAAACCTTTTAGATGCCATGTCTCTACCTCAGGTTGCGAGGCTGGTTTCTGGAGCACAAATATATGTAGGCACCGATACGGCAGTCACTCATATAGCGGCTGCAACAGGGGTTCCAACTGTCGCGATATTTGGCCCTTCAAGCCCACAGATTTGGGGACCATGGCCCAACTCGTATTCCATAAGGAAAAACCCTTGGAAGTTAAAGGGAAGTCAAGTCATCGGGAACGTGACCTTATTGCAAAATTCTTTTAGAGATTGTGTTCCATGCTTGAAAGAGGGATGCGGGCAGCACGTCAACAGCTATAGCGATTGTTTGCGATATCTCGACGCCGAGGAAGTCTGCTCGTTTATGCATGAGCCACTCGAAAGATCGGCATCACCTACTTGTTGATATGACCTTCTGCCTGTAAATCTGCATGATAGGAGGATCTAACTAACGGGCCGGATGCCACATGCTTAAACCCTAACTTATCACCATAGATTTTGAATTTCTCGAATTGATCCGGGTGAACAAATCTTTCAACCGGAAGGTGGCCGTTCGTGGGTTGAAGGTATTGTCCAATTGTCACCATATCGACTAACTTCTCATTCAGGTCATCCAGTACTGAAGTGATTTCCTCATCCGTTTCGCCTAGTCCAACCATCAGTCCGGACTTAGTCAGAACATTTGGATGCTGTTTTTTGAATTCCAGCAAAAGATTAAGAGAGTTTTCATAGCTCGCACCTGGTCTAGCTTTTCGATAAAGCCGTGGGACCGTTTCAAGATTATGATTCATGACATCCGGAGGACTTTCACTCAGGATATTAAGTGCTTTATCTAGCCTCCCTCTAAAATCAGGAGTAAGAATCTCAATTTTCGTTTGAGGGCATTTGAGCCGAATTTGCTTAATACAATCTACGAAATGAGTAGCACCGCCATCTCTTAGGTCATCCCTGTCCACGCTAGTGATTACGACGTAGGATAGACCGAGTGAACTTATCGTCTCAGCTAGTCTCTTGGGCTCAGCTGGATCTGCGGGTTCCGGCCTTCCATGGGCAACATCGCAGAATGGACATCTCCGAGTGCACATGTCACCTAAAATCATAAAAGTTGCAGTGCCTTTGCTAAAACACTCACCGATATTCGGGCAAGAAGCCTCTTCACAAACTGTAAAAAGTGAATTTTTTCGCAGAATAGATTTGATGTCCTGAAAGCGTTGGCTAGTAGGTAATTTTGTCCTTATCCAAGAGGGTTTCTTCAGCGCTGCTACTGGGTGGATCTTGATGGGGTTTCGAGCAGTTTTGTTCCCCCCAGTCTCTCTAATTTTTCTGTCGGTCATTTATCTGTAACTTTATGCAAGTTTTTCATAATTGAAACAGGCCATTATTTTTTTGAGCCAATCCTGTGAAACCGATCCTCTCGATTTGTTAATTCCAAGATCTCGCAATTGGGTAACCTCTAAATCTTTGTGGCCACAAGGATCAATCATAGAAAATGGAGACAGGTCCATATCCACGTTTAGCGCCATACCATGATAAGTCGTTCCTCTCGACACTTTTAGACCAAGTGCTGCAATTTTTCTGCCGTTAACATAAACCCCTGGCCGCTCTCTATCACCAGTCGCGTGAACATTATAATCTGACAGAAGATCTAAAACACTCTGCTCTAGTCGTATTACCATTTCACGCACGGATAAATTTGCACGCCGGATATTAAACAAAAAATACATCACTATTTGTCCGGGCCCATGAAATGTGATGTTCCCTCCGCGATCAGACTTTACTACTGGAATTTTTTTTAGTTGGCAGTCTAGAAGATTTTTATTCTGACTGAGCCCAACAGTAAAGGTAGCCGGGTGTTCGGTACACCAAATTTCATCAAGACTTTCAGGGGTTCTGTTTTTTGTGAATGTCTTCATCGCGCTCAAGGTGGAAGAATACTCCGTCATCCCTAAGTCTTGGAACCGCAAAACTGCATTTGGATTAGCTCTCACTTTTCTAAATTTTTCGTCTGTTCATAGAACGGTTTTTACGTCCGGATGCTCTCTCAAGCTGCCGTATATCGTTTCAAGGTGCGCTAACGACAGCGCAGTGAATTCTAATGTAATGCTCAGGTACTTACGATTTTTGCTGACCTTAATTGTAGGTTCTGTTTTAACGACATCTGGGGCATGCTTTTCTATGATTCCCACAATACTAGAGGGCAATGTATGAGTATTTAAACCAAGAACTTTTATGGGAAACTGAATAGGGTACTGCACTTTTTCATTAATTCTATTTTCCATATCTCTTTAGAAAACTAATTTAAAAAACCTACCTAAATCCAAAAAAATTTAACAAATTGCTAAATAATAGTTTTAGCGTAAACCAACCTTTTTGAAGGAAGTTTTGTTCCTCGGCGTTTTCCAGGGCCACTACGTCGACGCGCCGAATTTCATTTTTTCCCAATCGAATTGTCGCTTTTCCAACCACTGTTCCCGATTCGATAGGTGCGGTTTGGGGTTGAATGGTAGTGAGTTCAGTTGTCACCTCGTGAAGCATATTAGATGGGACTGTAAGATGTACATCGCTCTCAAATCCAGCTTTTAAAAATTTTTTTGGCGAATTCTTTAGCGAGATAACTTTCACGACTTCGAGCGCTTTGAAAAACCTCACGAGCCTATAGTTTTCCAAGGCCTCATTAATCTTTGCTTGAACGAGACGCGCACTCTCTTTCCTGTCGCCAATTGTAAGTGCTGCCGTGATAATCCTGCGCTCTTTTGTTTTGGTTGTAATTAGAAAAAGGGACTTATCACCAATATTTGCCGAAAGTAGACCATCGGATTTCGGGTCTCTCCAGACCATTTCATTTGTGTTGTAGTGATTGATCCCATGCCAGGTCATACTCTTTTCAGAGAAAAAAACTCAGAGATTCTGGGAATTTTTCCAAAAGACTTTTAACAAGATTTACCAGATCTCGAGCTGTTGTGTGTTGATTAGTAGACTCTGTCCCTAACATATTTGAGAATCGCGTATTACTGAGCCCTAGACCATTTGCTATTTTGTTCATTTCTGTAACGAAACTGAGTTCGTTAAATCCCAAATGCTTCACCAACACTATCAATGCGTCATTGGCCGATATTAAAGCCACTGCTTTTAGTAAATCAGAAATGGTAATTCGATCTCCAGTCTGTAAAAAAATATTTTCTCCATCGATTCTTTCAAGCGGTTCCGTTATCTCGACCTCTTCGCTGAGGCTGATCCCTCTCTGTTCCAACATCTCAAATATGACGTATAGGGCGGCGATTTTGCTCGCATTCCCCGCAGTAAATCTTTGGTCGGTGTTTTTTGCAAAGATGGTGCTATCCGATTGAGTCTCGAGGCAGAGCAAGGACTCAAATTCGGAGGCCTCTGATTGTGCCAGGTGGGTAACGAGAATCAATGATAGCCAAAGTCCCCCCACTACTTTTTTTAAACAAATAGTGTTCATCACGTTAATCTAACGTATATTTTTAATTCTGGAACATTGTAGGCTTATCCAATTTTGGTTATTATGCAGTGTTAAAGATTTGAAGTTTTTTCACTTCGTCAGGTGTTATTGATTTAAAGGACCCGAGCATGTCATTGTCTCCGACTGATGCGAAAAGTAGGGCGCAGATTCTTTCAGAGGCGCTACCTTATATACAGCGATTTCATGGAAAAACCATCATTATAAAGTTTGGTGGGAATGCCATGATCAATGGTAAATTGAAAAGCTCATTTGCCCGCGATGTTGCTCTTCTGAAATTAGTTGGGCTCAATCCGGTAGTCGTTCATGGCGGGGGTCCGCAAATAGATGAAGTTCTGAGGCGCTTTGGCAAGTCGGGAGAGTTCAGGGCTGGTATGCGCGTCACGGATGAGGAGACTATGTCCATTGTTGAAATGGTCTTGGGCGCACATGTAAATAAAGAGATTGTCAGCCTAATTAACTCTGCTGGGGGTAAGGCGGTAGGATTAACCGGTAAGGACGGTGGATTGATAAGGGCAAGAAAATTGCTAGTTGAGGAAGACGGTACACCAGTGGATATCGGCCAGGTTGGTGAAGTTGAATCTGTTGACCCAAGATTAATTTCAACGCTTGAGAGTCAAGGTTTTATTCCGGTTATCGCTCCAATCGGTTTTGGTGCCGATGGGGAAGCCTACAACATTAACGCGGATTTGGTGGCTGGTAAGTTAGCTACCGTGCTCAGCGCGGAAAAGCTAATCCTTATGACTAATACAGAGGGTGTGCTTGATAAGAATGGTAACTTATTGACCGGTGTGACGCCTGCGAAGATCGAAGAGCTAGTGAAGGATGGTACTTTGTATGGTGGAATGCTGCCGAAAATTTCATCAGCGTTAGATGCGGCAAAAAGCGGTGTAAAAAATGTTCACATCATTGATGGGCGTGTCGAGAATGCGGTTCTCCTCGAAATTCTCACTGATCAGGGGGTTGGCACTTTGATCCAGAGCCGATAGTCCCGAGAGTGAGAAAGGCTCATTGGAGGTGTTCGTCGAATCATCCCACGTGGATTTTCGACTTGGACAATACGTTACATGAAGCTGAAATCACTACTTTCCCTGCGATCGATGATCGCATGAATCGGTACATCAAATCGAAACTCAATTTAAGCGAGCAGCTATCGAATCAATTACGCCAACACTTTTGGAAAAAATATGGGGCGACGTTAGTTGGTTTGATGGTTGAGTGTGGTATCGAAGGGGTGAGTTTCTTAGGGCAACTCATCGTTTGGAGGATTTTTCAGAGAAGATCTCCAGCTCCAAATCTTTAAACACACTACTGCGTAGATTAAATGGTCAGAAGATCATAGCGTCGAATGGCCCAGTCCACTACGTGAATGATGTTTTAAGGCTATTGGGTGTGAGAGAACTCGTATCCAATTTTTACGGAATCGAATCTTATAAATTCGAACCGAAGCCCTCTCGGCGAGCCTTTTCTTTTCTAGTACGAAAAAATCGTTTATCGCCTACAAAATGTATTTTTGTTGATGATAATTTGGCCAATCTAAAACGCGCGAAGAGCTTAGGGATGCGGACCGTTTGGGTGCATTCTGATTCTCGTCGTCCAAAGTGGGTCGATTTCCGAGTCCCGAGTGTAAAAAAGTTATTCTCATTGGTGGCGATAGGTGGGAAGTTAAACAATTAAGTCTAGTTGACGAGCGCTGCGACGTTTACTGTTACTATAATCGTGATACTAATTTTTATACCTAATTGAATGCCAAGAGCCAGCGATCGAAAAATGAAGATTCTCCAGCAGCTTGCTGAAATGTTGGAGGATCCAAGTTTCCGAAAAATTACGACTGCCTCTCTGGCTGCGCGGCTTGAGGTTTCGGAGGCTGCTCTTTACCGACACTTTGCTAGTAAGGCTCAGATGTTTGAGGGGCTCATTGAATTTATTGAGAAAACGATATTTGGCCTCGTCAATAAAATTACATCGGATGAGACTGATGGTCGAGATCAAATAGTTTCGATAGTAAATGTCTTACTCAATTTCTCGAAAAAGAATAAAGGAATGACGAGAGTTTTGATTGGGGATGCCCTCGTTTATGAGAACGAACGTTTGCAAGAAAGGATTAATCGACTACACGATCGTCTCGAGGCATCGATCAAGCAGTGCATACGATTTGCTATTAACCAGGGAAAGATTCGATCCTCTTTAGCCGCCGAGCCTTTAGCCAATCAAATAATGGCTTTTGTAGTGGGGAGGTGGCACCAATACTCGAAGAGTGGATTCGAGAGAGATCCTACCGAGCATGCTGAAGGTCAAATTATCAATTTAGTTTGAATTTCTCGCATACTTGATTTAGGTATTCTGCAGGCCACAGACGTTACAGTTCTTATCTTTTGTCAATTTAATCTCTCTCCAACGCATTGTTAGGGCGTCTAGTAGCAACAGTTTTCCAGTTGAGTTGGGCATATTTTGAAGAAGTACTTTTAGCGCTTCATTAGCTTGGGTTGCTCCAATTATTCCTACCAAAGGTGCAAAAACCCCCATAGCTGAGCACCGCACTTCCTCATGATCTTTATCCTCTGGGAACAGGCACTGGTAACAGGGACTTTCGGGGTTTCTTGGGTCAAAAACCGCGAGCTGCCCATCGAACTTTATCGATGCTCCTGATACGAGTGGGATTTTAAATTTGACGCATGCTTTGTTAACAGCATGTCTCGTTTCGAAATTATCCGAGCAGTCAAGGACAACATCTGCGGAGGAGACCGCTTCATCTAAGGCGGATCCCGTCAGCCTATTGCCCGAGGAAATGATCTCAATCGTAGGGTTTATTTTTTCGAGTGTTTGTTTTGCCGAGTCTACTTTCTTTAATCCAATTCCCTCGGTCGAGTGGATAATTTGCCGCTGAAGGTTAGTGAGATCGACTGTGTCACCATCGCATATCGTGATTTTTCCCATCCCACTAGCGGCAAGGTACATCGCCGCAGGCGCACCTAAACCACCGGCTCCGACGATTAGCGCATGAGATTGCTTCCAGGTCTCCTGTCCAGCAATGCCTATTTCATCTAGAAGGATGTGCCTACTGTATCTGAGGAGTTCGTCATCATTTAGCATAGGTTGTTCGAGGCGGTTCTTTTTAAAAGCGATAAAAAAATTGAGCCTCTTATGAGGCTCAATTTACATTGTGCTTGATTATAGAACCTATGCGATCACCGATGAGAAATAATTTGTAGGCCTTTCAAGAGGTTCAGCGCTTGGTTTAGCTGGTAGTCCTCACCTTCGGCTCCAACCTTCTTCTCTTCCTCATTGGTTTGCTCTTGACTGCTCTCCATTTGTTCTTGACCACCCTGAGGGTTTTCAAGACTGTTCTTGAGGTCCGCTTCTCGCGTTCTAAACTGATTCCCAGCCCCTGCTGCGGTAACCACTGCGTTTTCCACAACTATATCGGGAGTGATTCCCTTTGCTTGGATCGATCTGCCCAATGGCGTAAAGTAGCGCGCAGTCGTCAACTTGATCGCTGTTCCGTTACCTAGTGGTAGGATCGTCTGTACCGAACCTTTTCCAAACGTTTGAGTGCCCATGATAACCGCACGTTTGTGATCCTGAAGGGCTCCGGCAACGATCTCTGAAGCTGATGCAGATCCCGAGTTGACAAGGACCACCATTGGAACTGTTTTCGATGCCTCAGGTACATCCGATAAATAATCTCCGACGGTTCCTCTAGCGTAGAACTCAGGCCTTGCGTACATTCTCATACGGGCATCGGGGGTACGACCTTCGGTGTAAACAACCAGCTTATCCTTCGACAGAAAGGCGGCTGATACGCCCACAGCGGAGGTCAATAGCCCTCCTGGGTCATCGCGCAGATCCAAAACCATTCCTTTGAGAGAACCCTCGCTATCCTCAAACCGTTTTTGAATTGCTTCTGCAAGTTTCTCACCGGTATGTTCTTGAAATTGGGTTACTCGGAAGTAGGCGTATCCATCCTCCAACATCCTGGACTTAACACTCTGAATTTGGATGACATCGCGAACTATCTTGATGATTTGCGGTTGAGGTTCTCCCTTTCTTACCACTGTCAAAGAAATCTCGGTCCCAGGCTTACCACGCATTAGCTTTACAGCATCACCGAGCGTCAGACCTTTCACGTTTGTTTTGTCCAGCTTGATAATGAGGTCTCCCGATTTCAGGCCTGCCTTCCAGGCAGGCGTATCTTCGATCGGTGCAACAACTTTGACGAAACCGTCTTCCATCCCCACTTCGATCCCCAAACCGCCAAACTCGCCCTGGGTTCCAACTTGCATCTCCTTGAATGCCTCTTCATCGAGGTAAGCTGAGTGAGGGTCCAGGCCAGAAAGCATCCCGTTTATCGCTTCCTTTATCAGCTGCTTATCATCAACCGCCTCGACATAGTCATTCTTGACCCGACCGTAAACCTCTGTAAAAGACCTAAGGTCATCAATTGGTAATGGTCCGGAGCTGCGTTCCGCTTCAGCAGAAAACTGTAAAGCGATAAAAATGCCAGCAAATAAGCCGATGCTAATAAAGCCAAATTTGTTCAACTTGCTTTTCATGCGAATTTCCTCGATTCCCAGACAACCCATCAATTTGGGGGTGGTCTTTATTATTTTCTCTAAATTAATACCTCTGGGAGGTTTAAACCTACCGCCTAACTCTTAATGTTAACCCAACCGAGCGGATCGACTGGAGCCCCCTTAATCCGGATCTCAAAGTAAGACCCAGGTTCCTTCAGACCGCCACTATTCCCAACAGTTCCAATCGATGTCCCAGCGTATACGGTTTGGCCCTCTTCTACAATGATCGTACGGTTATTGCCATACAAGCTATAAAAACCCTCACCATGATCGATGATCACGAGATTACCAAATCCTCTTAACCAATCTGCGTGTACAACTACACCCTTTTCGATCGAAACGACTGGAGTTCCGTACTTCGCTGAAATAAAAATTCCTTCCCAAGTTAAGCCGCTACTTGTTCGGGCTTGGCCGAACTTAGTCGTTACGGTGCCAACGGTAGGCAAGCGCAATTTCCCCTTAAGTTTCGCAAACCGCTTCCCATCGGCACTCTGATCTGGGCGTGAGAGATTTTTGGCTTCTTCGGTGCGTCTTCGTTCTATTGCTACTAACGTGTCACTCAATCGCTTGTAATCGTCACGAAGTCGCTTGATCTGTTTTTCGTCTGCGGCTATTCCTCTTTCTGCTGATCTGATTTCCTTCGCGCTTCTAGCATGTTGTTCCCGCACCCGATTGCGTTCAGTTTTTGCAAGTTTTTCATTCTTCTCAAGTTGACGTTGCTTCGATAGTTTTCTTCTAGTCAACCGATCAATTCTCTTTAACCGATCAGTATATCGATCTAGTAGTGTTGATTGAGCAATCATTATTTTTTTTCGATATACAGATTGAACTTCAAAATGTTCAAGATCTTTCTGGTCCGAGATTAACGGGGGGCGAGTGATCCCGAGGACAAATTGTTGCTTCACAATTTCAGAAAGCTGCTCGGCTTCTAGTTCCTTTTGCTCCTCGAGGTTATCGATTTGTCTCGTAAGATCTTCAATCTCGGACTCTAATTCTGTTTGTTGGGTTCCTAGTTTCTTCAGTTTTTTGGTTATAGACTGAAGCTGCTTATCCGATTTCTTTAAATCTTTTTCAGCTTTCTGCTTTTCTCGCTCTTTGTTTCGTAAATCTCGTTCGGTTTTTTTTATCGCTTCTTCGGTTTTTTGTTTTGCATTTATCGCTTTTTGTTCTTCGGTTTGAGCAGATAAGTTTTCAAAAAATAAACACGCACACACTAGCGCTAGGCATTTCAGCAGCGCTGGTCGGAAAATCAAAATCTAGACTCCCTTTCCTTGAGCGGCGACGGCCGCTGCTGCGGCTTGCGCTTTGTCGGGATCCCCGAGGTAATATTTTTGAATCGGACTAAGGTTGTCATCCAATTCGTAAACTACAGGAATGCCAGTTGGTACGTTGAGGTTTAAGATGTCTTCTTCGCTGATATTTTCTAAATTTTTAATTAACGCTCGCAGCGTGTTTCCATGCGCGACGATTAGAATTTTTTTATCCTCTAGAATCATCGGTTTGATACTTTGGTTCCAAAGTGGCAAGAATCTTTCAATGGTATCCTTTAAGCACTCCGTGAGGGGTAAATCTTCGGGCTTGACGTGTTGATATCGTCCATCCAGGCCTGGATTTCTTGAGTCTGAAAGTTCGAGCGACGGAGGTGGTGTTGAATAGCTTCGTCTCCAAACCAGCACCTGATCCTCACCAAATTTTTTAGCTGTTTCAGCCTTGTTCAGTCCTTGCAATGCTCCGTAATGCCGCTCATTCAACCTCCAAGAAAGTTGCTGAGGTATCCACATGCGATCCATCTCCTCGAGCGCAAGCCACATCGTATGGATCGCTCTTTTTAGCACTGACCCAAAAGCATATTCGAACTGAAAACCCTCTGAGAGTAATAATTTACCGGCCTCTTTTGCCTCTAAGATGCCCTTCTCAGACAAGGGTACGTCTGCCCAACCCGTGAAGCGATTTTCCCGATTCCAAAGGCTTTCTCCATGCCGCAGTAATACTAATTTCTTCATTCTTGTTGCTTTCCTTGAAAAACCGACATTATCCTTAATTTTTCTGATAACCAAAAATGTTAGGCGAGATATTTATTACAATACGCCTTTGATTAATTTCACGCAGAGGCGGATCTTCGAAGATCCGACACTTAAAAAATGGGTCTCAATGACTTTATTTCTTCTAATTTGTGGTTGGTGCTGGCGTTAGTGGTTAGTGGCGGTTATCTTGTATTCCCCCGACTGAGGCCAGGTAGTACTTCATATAAGGAGGTTGGAGCGCTGGAGGCTGTTCAATTGATTAATGGTCGAAAAGCCTTGCCGCTAGATATCAGGGACGAGAAGGCCTTTCTAGAAGGTTCGATAGTTGGAGCCAAGAATATTCCTCTGGCCAATCTGGCCTCCGATGTTGGCAAACTTGAAAAGTTTGTCAAAAGGCCGGTGATTATTCTCTGTGCGACAGGGCATCGATCGAAGTCCGCCGTACGGGCGCTCAAATCCGCGGGGAGCGAGGAAATCTTCGTATTAAAAGGTGGCTTATCGGCATGGAGTCAAGCTGGCATGCCTTTGTCAAAGGTGAATTGAAATGCCCAATGTTGAGCTTTACTCGACCGACTGGTGCCCATTTTGCCGACGAGCGGAAAAATTGCTTAGCGACAAGGGGATCGGGTTTACTAAAATAAATCTAGATGATGAGCCAGGCAGAAAAGAAGAAATGGTTAATCGGTCTGGTCGGAGGACGGTTCCGCAGATTTTCATCGCTGGTCTTCATATCGGTGGCTGCGACGATTTGTTTGCTATTGAGCGGAGCGGTCAGCTCGATAAATTATTATCTGAGTAAATTAATGAAGTTTGGGAGTTTTAATGGCTGAAGATCAGCAACAGCAATCATTCTCAATTGAGAAAATTTACGTAAAAGACATTTCTGTGGAGGTTCCCGGTGCCCCGGGGGTATTCAGGTCGAAGGGGGATTCCCCCAGGTTGAAATGTCATTTACAAATCAATTTGAAAAACTCGAGGACGATTTTTATGAGGTGGTCATTAAAGCCACGATAAATGCAAAAAGTGGAGATAGCTCGTTATTCCTCGTTGAGGTTGTCCAGGCCGGGATATTCCAATTGAAGAATATTGTTGGAGACGCGCTTGGGTTTCTCCTCGGTGGGAAATGCCCGAATATTATGTTTCCGTATTTGAGGGAAACCATTTCGGATTTGGTAAACAAGGCTGGTTTCCCCCCAGTTCTCTTGCAGCCGATGGACTTTGAGGCGATCTACCGTTCTCAGCACCAATCCAAAGCGCCAGAAGTAAAACCAGAGGATGTATCTACGCATTGATTACAAAATTCAGGTATCTGGGCATTCACTAAATTAGTGTGTCGTAGTAGTGTTTAGCACATGAAAATTTCAGTAATCGGATCTGGGGCCTGGGGCACGGCGTTAGGTGTCAGCCTCTCTGCTACTGCTGACGTATCGGTTTATGTTCGTAACCCAGACCTCTTGGATGACATACTGAGTCATGGCGAGAATCGCAGATATTTGCCGGGAGTAAGGTTTTCCGGAAAAGTTGAATTCTCCTCGAATTTGGAGAATGTTCTGTCCCAGGCCGATTGCGTAATCCTGGCAATGCCTACTGCTGGTTTACGAAGCACCCTTCGAGATTGTCTCGCTGCTAGTGATAATTCTTGCGGGTACGTCCTAGCGTGTAAGGGGTTCGAGCACGGATCCGGGAAATTCCCCAAGATGTTTTTTCGGAAGAGTTTGGTTTGCAAATTCCGGCAGCTTTGTTATCCGGTCCTAGTTTTGCGGCCGACCTGGCAGCTAAAAAACCGGTTGCAGTGGTGCTTGCATCTACCAATAAGAGTTTTTTCGACAATTTGGAAGGACCATTTGGTCGAGCTGGAATACGCAGTTATTATTCAAGTGATTTAATTGGAGTCGCGGTCGGTGGGGCGGTGAAAAATGTTATCGCGATCGCAGCAGGAATGTGTGAGGGTCTTGGGTTTGGTTCCAGTGCGAGTGCTGCTCTGGTGACGCGTGGACTAAACGAGATGATGGGGCTTGGTAATGCGCTCGGTGGAGATGCGCGAACTTTAACCGGCTTATCCGGTTTAGGAGATCTTGCGCTGACATGTTTTGGAGATTTATCGAGAAACAAAGGTGTTGGTTTAGCACTTGCGCGCGGTAGTGCAATCCAAGAAATTGAAAAAAATTTAGGGCATGTCGCCGAGGGCGTTATGGCGACCGATGAGGTCTGCAGGCTTGCCACAACATTTTCGGTCGAAATGCCAATAGCGAGCGCGGTTCAAAGCGTTCTGCAAGGGCTGGCAACGCCGAGTCAAGCTGCTGAAAGTTTGTTATCTAGACCAAGTAAGAGCGAAGTCTAGCCATGAAGATTCAATTCGTGCTATCAACCAGGGAATCCAAGTTGCCGCCACGCTTCGAACGTTGCTACTGCTACTGAGTTAGATAGGTTCATACTTCTACTGTTAGCGATCATCGGAATACGCGCTAGGTTTTTAGCCCCAAGATCTTCCAGGATTTGATCTGGCAATCCTCTTGTTTCTGGGCCGAACAATAAGGCATCACCTTTCTTAAATGAAAAGTCGGTATAACGAATAACAGCTTTGGTAGAAAAGCCGATGATTCTTAAATCGGGATTTTTAAGTTTCCACTCTTCGAAGTTCTTGTATCTTTTAATGCTAGCGAACTCATGATAGTCGAGGCCTGCGCGAATCAGTAATCGGTTGTCCAAATGAAATCCGAGTGGCTCTATTAGGTGTAAACTGCAACCAGTGTTAGCACACAGCCTAATGATATTTCCAGCGTTCGGTGGGATTTCTGGTTGATAAAGTACGATGTTAAACATTTATTTAAAAACTGTGATTTCGAGAGGTTTTCTAAAGTGGTAAACAGTTTACAAGTAAAAGAGGTTGAGGCAGATCAGGAAGTTCGTTCCCTGGAGTGGTCGTTCGACAACATTGCCAATTTGTTTTCGCAACCACTTATGGATCTGCTTCTGAGGGCGCAGGTCGTACACCGAGAAAATTTTCATGCCAACTCGGTGCAACTTTCAACTCTCGTATCAATTAAGACAGGAGGTTGCCCAGAGGATTGCGCCTACTGTCCGCAATCAGTGCGATTCGAGACTGGAGTGCAGGATCAAAATCTGATGACAACCGAGGCGGTTGTTAATGCTGCGAAGTTAGCTAAGGAGAACGGTGCTTCGAGATTTTGTATGGGAGCTGCATGGCGTGGGCCGAAGGATAGAGACGTCGATCGTGTTGCGGAAATGGTTTCTGCGGTGAAAGCTCTTGGATTGGAAACCTGTGCCACACTCGGACTATTGAAAAAGGGGCAGGCTGAAAAGCTACGAGAAGCTGGGCTCGATTATTACAACCACAATGTCGATACTTCTCCCGAGCAATACGGGGAGATCATATCAACGCGAACGCAGGAGGATCGCCTGGATACTCTTCAAAAAGTTCGCTCTGCTGGCTTGTCGGTGTGTTGTGGTGGAATAGTCGGGATGGGAGAGTCGAGAGAGGATCGGGTTCGAATGATTGAATTGTTGGCAAATATGAACCCCTACCCGGAGAGCGTACCCATAAACAATTTAGTTCGGGTTGCGGGTACACCGCTCGAGGGTTCTGACCCGGTCGATTCTTTTGAGTTTATTCGTATGATCGCAGTTGCGAGAATTACTATGCCCAGGGCGATGGTTCGGCTGTCTGCCGGTCGAAGTGAAATGAGTGATGAGATGCAGGCGCTTTGTTTCATGGCAGGAGCTAATTCTATTTTTTATGGCGACAAGCTTTTGACCACCGATAATTCGGACGCGCTCGCCGATGTTAATCTTTTCGAGCGAATGGGTATTGAGACAACCCGTGACGTCTTAAATTGATCAACGCAATCTGAAGTGCCTACCCTTGGACCGTGAGAAAGAGCTCTATATTCGGGGTTTAATCAGCTCGGTATTTAATAGGCCGAATAGAACCGGTTTTTTCTTTGACGAGGTATCTTCTCGTTTAGAGGATAGGCTTGAATTCATAAATTTATTACCTTCCTCAATATTGTGTTTGGGTGTCGGGAACAATTCGATCGCCGACCGATATCCTAAGGCGCGATCCTTGGTTTATGCCGATGTTTCCTCGGCACGGCTAAGGTTTTGGGAGCGCCCTAAAAAATCGAGTTGGTTTGCTCGGGATCGGGTCACCTTCGCTGAGGTGTCCCAGCTGGCTCTGCCGTTCCGCCCCAGAAGCTTTCAACTCATTTATTCCAACCTCATGTTCCCGCTGTTGTTTGGATTAGATGATTTGCGCGAGCACATACGCATTCTGTCGAGCTTGTTGGAGCCTGGCGGATTACTGATTTTCTCGACATTAGGCCCTAACACCCTCGGGGAGCTTAATGCTGATCAAGCGGGGAGAACGTTTCGAGTCAATGACGCGATTGATTTGCACGAAATAGGGGATATGCTTGTGGCAGAAGGTTTAGCAGATCCAGTAATGGAAATGGAAGAGTTGACACTGACCTACAAAAATCTCCTGTCATTGCTGCGCGATCTCAAAAATCATGGCTCTTACGCAAAAGAACCGCTTAGAGAAAAAGGCCTGATGGGAAAGAAAAAATTTGCAGAATTGTCGAGTGTGTTCTCGGAGGCATCCCAAGGTGTTCCCAAGGCTACTTTCGAGTTGATAATCGGACATGCTTGGAGGCCGAATCAGGAGTTGCAGATGAGCGACGGGAAAACGATACCGATTAAGGCGATATGACAGCATGCCCATTCAATTGAGAAATTTTTTTGAATGTATTCAGATTGATAACTGAAATTTATTTCATATTGACTGGCCGAATATTCGATAGTTTAATCAGGAACAATTTGGCAAAAAGTGTTACAGATACAGTGCTAGCGTCATGAGTTCATCCTTAGTTCATCATTTAGATTCAAATTTAGTGAAGATGACGAGATCTTTCTCTGTCTCTTCTGGGGTGTTGGCACTCTGTTTTATGGGCTTAGCGGCGCTTACTTTGTCTATTGCGCTTGTCTTTGTTCTGCTTGGTTATTGGTTGGTGCTGCCTTTTGCGGGCTTGGAATGTGCGGGCTTGTGCTTGGCGTATATTTGGCTCGCGAAGCAGAGGGGTGATTACGAGTACATAAAACTGCTCCATGACGACATTCATGTAGAGCAAAGTTTTTCCGGAAAAGTTACAAGGTCGTCCTTCAACCGCTATTGGGTCCAGCTCAATGTAGTGGATAGCGGTCGCGGCAGGCTCAGCGTTTTTTTACGCTCCCACGGAAACCAGACAGAGATCGGAAGGTTGTTGACGATGGAGGAGAAAAAACAGCTTATCGAGCAGATTAAAAACGGATTTTTGGGTTAAAATGCCGGATTATTTTGTTTTCGCATTGATTTACATTAAAAAAGTACCTTTGGGGGAAGCATGAAATTCTCATCCTTTTTGCGTGTGTTAGCGGTTTTTGGCTTGGCTCTGTCACCGGGTCTTGGGTTAGCTGAGTGGAACTTAAACTTTAAACCCACGAACACGATTCTTGGTCATGACATCGAGATGCTCCACAACTGGATCATGTGGATCATTTTAGGAATTTCGATTGTCGTGTTTGGCGCAATGTTTTATTCAATCTTAAAACATCGAAAGGCTCTTGGGCACAAGGCATCCCATTTTCATGAGAATACGACGGTGGAAATTATTTGGACCATCGTGCCGGTGGTCATTTTGATCGGGATGGCGATCCCCGCCACCAAAGTTTTGCTAGCGGCTAGAGATACTTCCGCACCTGATATCACCATCAAAGCTACTGGATACCAGTGGAAGTGGGGATATGATTACCTAGATGAAGGGGTTAAGTTTTACAGCTCGCTTTCTACGCCACGCGATCAGATAAATGGTTTGGCTGAGAAGGGCGAGACGTACCTTCTAGAGGTCGACAGGCCAGTTGTGGTGCCAGTTGGCAAGAAAGTTCGAATTTTGACGACCGCGAACGATGTGATTCACTCGTGGTTTGTTCCTGATCTTTCCGTTAAGCAGGACGCGATCCCTGGATTTATTAGAGACACTTGGTTCAAGGCTGAAGAGACTGGAACGTTTAGAGGGCAGTGTACCGAGCTATGTGGCAAGGAACATGGTTTCATGCCAATAGTAGTTGAGGTCGTTACCGAGGAAGAATACAAGACGTGGGTTGCTGCTCAGCTAGCAGAATCGGGCGCGCCTTCTTTTGACGCAAACAAAACATATACGGTTGCTGAACTTGTCGCTGCCGGAGAACAGGTTTACAACACAAATTGTGTGGCGTGTCATCAGCCCGGTGGTGTAGGAATGCCACCTACTTTCCCAGCTATCAAAGGCGGGAAGATTGCGACTGGACCAATCGGCGACCACATCGACATCATCTTAAATGGTAGTAAGAAAAATCCGATGATGGCGGCTTGGGGTTCTCAGTTGACAGATATGGATATTGCTGCAGTCATAACCTATCAGAGAAGCGGTATTAATGATTTGGGTGAGGCCATTCAGCCAGGCGATGTGGCCGCAGCGCGTGGAATTTAATATTTTTAGTTTAAATTGAGACTCGTTTAAGGAGAATCATATAGAAGCGGTACACGATCATGACCATCATCAACCAACGGGGTTGATGCGTTACGTCACCACCACCAACCACAAAGACATCGGATCGATGTACTTGTGGTTCAGTTTTGTGATGTTTTTGATGGGTGGCGTAATGGCTCTGGTAATCCGAGCAGAGCTCTTTCAGCCCGGCTTGCAGGTCGTTCAGCCTGAGTTTTTTAATCAGATGACAACACTGCATGGATTAATTATGGTGTTCGGGGCCATCATGCCAGCGTTTGTTGGATTTGCTAACTGGCAGATTCCGATGATGATCGGCGCTCCTGATATGGCTTTTCCGAGAATGAATAACTGGAGTTTTTGGTTGTTGCCGCCAGCGGGTATTCTTCTAGCAGGATCTTTGTTGGCTCCCGGGGAGCAGGTGGAGTGGGATGGACGCTTTATGCACCACTTACTGTTCAGCAGGGCATGGGAATGGACATGATGATTTTCGCTATCCACATCCTGGGTATGTCTTCAATCATGGGGTCTATAAACATCGTCAAGACGATTCTTAATTTGCGTGCTCCAGGAATGACGATGATGAAGATGCCTTTGTTCGTCTGGACCTGGTTGATAACAGCTTATCTATTAATTGCGGCAATGCCAGTCTTAGCTGGTGCGGTCACCATGACCTTGACGGACCGTCACTTCGGCACTCACTTCTTTAATGCTGCGGGTGGTGGAGACCCTGTGATGTATCAGCATATTTTCTGGTTCTTTGGACACCCTGAGGTTTACATCATTGCGATACCAGCATTTGGCGTGATATCAGAAGTGATTCCTACTTTCTCTAGAAAACCACTGTTCGGTTATGCATCAATGGTGTACGCAACCGCATCGATTGCTATTCTGTCCTTCTTGGTTTGGGCCCACCACATGTACACGGTCGGTATGCCCGTTGAAGCGCAGTTGTACTACATGTTTGCGACCATGTTAATCGCGGTCCCGACTGGAGTGAAAGTCTTCAATTGGATCGCGACAATGTGGAAGGGATCCATGTCATTTGAAACTCCGATGTTGTTTGCTCAGGGGTTCTTGTTCCTGTTCACTATTGGTGGTTTTACCGGATTAGTACTCGCTCTCACTCCGGTTGATATTCAGTTGCATGACGGCTACTACGTGGTCGCGCACTTCCATTACGTGATGGTTGCTGGTGCTCTCTTTGCAGCTTTCGCAGGCGTTTACTACTGGCTACCAAAATGGATTGGAAGAATGTATGACGAACGTCTTGGAAAGATCCATTTTTGGTTATCGATTATTTTCTTTAACGTTACCTTCTTTGTTCAGCATTTCTTGGGCTTAGCTGGTATGCCGAGAAGGATTCCAGATTACGCGTTGCAGTTCGCCGACTGGAATATGGTTTCTAGTATCGGAGCCTTTGGGTTTGGCTTCTCGCAAATTTTCTTCCTATACATTTTGCTTAAGGCAATAAAGAGCGGAGAGAAGGCCCCGGAGAAGCCTTGGGATGGTGCGACGACCCTTGAGTGGACGCATCTTCCAACTCCTGCTCCGTACCATAGCTTTGAGACTCCGCCAAATCTCAAGGACTGATAAGTTGAAGAGCGAGGAAATACGTTTCCTCGCTCCATCCGACCAAACATGTTTAACGAGTTACGAATGAATCAAAATAAAAGAACTGGATTAATCCTCGCATCCATAGCTCTGGCGTTCTTTATTGGCTTCCTAATTCGTCGTTGGATGTTCTAAAGATGTCTTCAGGTGCCAGTAAATTAGAAAATAGACAAACTCTCAAAAAGCTAGTTTTCATAGCTATTTTGATGTTTGGTTTCGGGTATGCGCTGGTACCTTTGTATAAGAAAATATGTGAAGTAACCGGAGTTTATTCTCTAACCAAACCAGATGAGGTGGTGAACACTCAAGTTGATGAAAGTCGCTCTATCGTTTTGGAGTTCGATGCTAACTCCAGAAACGAAACAGGCTGGGAAATCATCCCGCTGGAAAATAGGAAGACTGTGCATCCAGGCGAACTGGTCCAGGTGACTTTTAAGTTGACGAATCCAACTGCCACGACTTTCGAGGCGCAGGCGATACCGAGTTATGGCCCCAAAGAGGCTGGTCAGTACGTGAAAAAATTAGAGTGTTTTTGTTTTACCCAGCAAAAGATTAAAGCTAACGAGACGAGAGACTTCCCGGTAGTGCTCGTGATTGATCCTGAACTGCCTAAGGATGTCACAACGGTTACTCTCTCGTATACCATGTTTGAAATAGAGGTAAAGTCGACGACTGAGAACGAACAGGTAAACCTTCGAGAGAGGCAATCCTGATGAGTAGCATTGAGCGGAAAAGTAATCTACAGGCTTTAAGGGCAGTATTCTCTGCGTTTACTGGTATCGGTAAAGGAAAAAATTTACAGGACGATTTGGGGTCTTTGAGGCCTCAGCAAGTGATTCTTACCGGCATTGTGTGTGCTGCTATTTTTGTAGGTGCCGTGATCACGGTTGTAAAGGTTTTAGCGAAGTAGAAGAAGTAGGGGTTTCAATTTGATTAGTCTTATAAGAAGGGGAGTAAATTTATGAGCTCGCAATCAGGGGGATACTATCTGCCAGAGCCACCCCGTTGGCCAATTGTTGGTTCGATCGGGATATTTTTAATGGCTTTTGGTGCGGTATTAACAATGAATTCAGTGTCTGGCGGAGGGTATGTCCTTCTGGCTGGTGCTGCGGTGATCATCTACATGATGTTCGGATGGTTTGGCAACGTTATCGGTGCGAGTGAGTCCGGCAAGTACAACAAGCAGGTGGATGTCTCCTTCCGATGGGGGATGAGCTGGTTTATCTTCTCAGAAGTCATGTTCTTCGCCTGTTTCTTTGGTGCTCTGTTCTACATGAGAATACTTTCGGTGCCATGGTTGGACGATGCAGAAACTGGAACACTGCTCTGGAATGGATTTACAGCCGGGTGGCCCGTATCTGGACCGGGGATTACAGAGCAATTCACGCCTATGGGTGCTTGGGGGCTTCCTGCTATTAACACGGCTTTACTGCTTTCCTCTGGAGTAACAATTACGGTTGCCCATCATGCGCTTAAGAGCAACAACCGAGCAGTACTGAACTGGTTTATGTTCTTCACGATCGCACTCGGTGTCGCCTTTCTTTACCTACAGGCAGTAGAGTACTCTCATGCTTACCATGAGCTTAACTTAACGCTGGAATCTGGAGCTTACGGTGCCACGTTCTTTATGTTGACAGGATTCCACGGATTCCACGTCACGGTTGGAACGCTGATGTTGATCGTAATTTGGGTTCGGTGTCTCAAGGGCCATTTCAAGCCAGAACATCATTTCGGATTTGAAGGTGTGGCTTGGTACTGGCACTTTGTGGACGTTGTTTGGTTAGGCTTGTTTATCTTTGTTTACTGGTTGTAAGCGCTGAAGAAAATATTCTCTTCCTATAAAAAAACCCACCCAAGCAATGGGTGGGTTTTTTTATAAACCACGCTGAGGGATGATCCCGAAGTAGTATCCTGCCATTAGGGCGATAAAGAGTACGACGGATAACCCGATACGAACGGTAAGAGCTTTTACCGTTTTATTTGATGCACCTTTATCTTTTATCAGATAAAAAAGGGCTGATGCTAAACTTCCGAAAATAACTATCAAGAAAAGAATTACGATAAATCTCATTTTTGATCCTCAAATACTAAATGCTTACGCAATACGTTGATATTATCAAATGAATCGTCCCGGGTGGCTAATTAGTTTTATCACAGTTGTAACGCTTTCGATCACTATTTTGGCGTCTATTTGGCAGTTTCAACGAGCCGAATACAAGCGTGGCCTGGCAGCAGAATTTGAGAAAAAACAAGGTGAAGAGGTATTAGACCTGAATGCCGGTTTAGCCTCTGAGGACGTACAGTTTAGAAGCGTGCAGGTAAAAGGTAAATTTAATCTTGATCATGTATTTGTGCTCGATAACAAGATACGAGGTGGGCAGGCTGGTTATGAGGTGATAGGCCCACTTAATCTTCAAGGCTCTAGTGATGTAGTCCTTGTAAATTTGGGATGGGTTCCTAGGCGAGGTGAGTGGGGTGTTCTGCCGCCACTAAATTTGCCATCTGAGGTGGTGGAAATCTCGGGTATGGCTGTGTATCCAGGGGTGGGGGCGCTGGAACTTTCGAGTGAGACCATTCAGGGAGTCATTTGGCAAAATCTGAATATCACTGAGTTTGAGACGCGGTTTAACCAAGATATCGTATGAATTTATTATCTTGGCTGGAGTTTCGCCTGGCGTCGATTTTGATAAGCAATGGCCAAAGCCTGGTTTCGGTGTTGAGAAGCATGTGTCATATGCATTTCAGTGGATAATTTTTTCTCTATTAATTGTATTTTTTTATATTTATTACGGGTTCTTCAAACGCGATGAAAAATCAGCAACAAAAAAGTAAAAATATTCCTCTAGTAATTTTATTGATATGTCTGATACCAGTGGTGGGATCGACGCTTCTATATTTGTTTTGGAAGCCCTCGGACTTTGTTAACAACGGTGAATTGATTGGGCCTAATCCTGTAGGTGAACTTCGCGTTGGTATCTTTAACAACTCACCATTTACGTTTTCGGTTGTCGATGGGCGATGGGCGTTTGTTTCAATGGCATCTGTTAGTTGTGAAGAAGATTGTCAGAAGAGGCTTTATCTAATGAGGCAAATTCGACTAACACAAGGTGCGGAGTCAGAGCGTATTGACCGAATATTCTTTTCGTCGGATGGCCTTGAATTATCTCCAGAATTGGTTAGTCAGCACGCAGGAACGTACTTCGTAGAATCCACTGAAGAAGAGCTCAATCAGATTTTTGGGGAGTATACCGACCGTGATCGATTCATATACTTAATTGATCCAGTTGGAAACTTAATGATGAAATTTCCCGATGGAATGAACCCGTCACTTATCAAAAAGGATGTTTCTAAGTTGCTCAAGATCTCAAAAGGTTGGAAGAGAATTGACGAGCCAGAGTAATCAGACGGTCTTTAAATGCTAGACTAAGGGTATGGAACACTCCATTAAAAGCGGATCTCTTCTTCAAAAACTAGACCAATATGTAAGGCTTACTAAGCCTCGGGTCGTCATGTTAATTGTATTCACTGCTTTGATCGGCATGCTATTAGCGCAGCATACTCTTGCGCCCTTAGATGTGATCTTTATCGGTTCGATTGGGATTTGGCTAGTAGCTGGTGCGGCCGCTGCAGTGAACTGCCTTGTAGAGCAAAAAATAGATGCGGTTATGGCGCGAACGCGCGCGCGACCGCTTCCACTCGGAACGGTGACTGTTACTGAGACACTCTTGGTTTCGGTTGTCGTTGGAGGGCTTGGTCTTTACTTATTATTCGTTTTTGTGAACCCATTGACAATGTGGCTGACGCTTGGGACTTTTCTCGGTTATGCCATCGTGTACACCGTTATATTAAAACCTCTTACGCCGCAGAATATTGTTATCGGTGGAGCCTCGGGTGCTATGCCACCCGTTTTAGGTTGGGCTGCAGTTACCGGAGAGGTTACGTATGAACCACTACTGCTATTCCTCATTATTTTTGCGTGGACCCCGCCACATTTTTGGGCACTTGCTTTGTATAGGAAGGATGAGTACGCGAAGGCTGACGTGCCTATGCTACCGGTGACACATGGCGACGCATTTACGCGGCTTCATGTCTTTTTGTATACGGTTATCATGGTCGTTGTCTCGCTTTTGCCTTTTGTCGTCCGAATGAGTGGGTGGTTTTATGGTCTGGCTTCCCTGATTCTTGGGGGGGTGTTCCTTCGTTACTCTTATAAGATTTGGAAGTCATACAGCGATCAACTTGCTCAGACTACGTTTCGGTATTCGATACTTTATTTATCGTTGATTTTTCTTGCCCTCCTGATAGACCACTACTGGCTGCTGTAATGGCTGCTAATTATTCTCGATGCCTAAGTAAAGTCGCGGTATTCTTAGTTCTCGTAACTCTAATCTTGGGCTGTGAAAAAACCGAGCCTCCTCAGCGTTTTAATTCCACAGACATCACAGGGGCAAATTTTGCTCGAGATTTCTCTCTGCTGGATCAAAAAGGGCGGCTGCGAACGTTAGCGGATTTTCGAGGTAAGGTTGTCGTTGTCTTTTTTGGTTATACGCACTGTCCAGATTTTTGTCCCACTACGCTCTCTGAATTTAGATCTATTTCCCAGAAACTAGGGGAATCTGCTGATGAGATTCAATTTGTATTTGTTACGCTAGATCCGGAGAGGGATACTCCTCCTAAACTTGAGGCTTACCTCAAAGCTTTTGACCCGAAATTTCTAGGCCTTACTGGATCAATAGACGATGTTTCTACTGTTGCTAAAGAGTTTAAAGTGATTTTTCAGCGGGTAGAAACATCAAAACCTGACCGATATTCGGTCGACCACTCAACGGGAACGTTTGTCTTTGACAAGCTTGGTAGGATTCGGTTGTTTATCCCTTACGGAAAGTCCGCTGAAGAGACTCTTGAAGATTTGCAGATTTTATTGGGTGAGTAACCTCTATGAGGCCGAGCATTCTTCGAGCGAATACTGGTAATTAAATCGCTTTAATTATTTGCCTCAATCGAGTTACGCATTTTTTTCATTGCTTGTACTTCGATCTGTCTCACTCTTTCCGCCGAAATTTCGTATTTATCAGCTAGCTCGTGGAGAGTTGCTTGATCGTTTTCTTTTAACCATCGTGATTGAATAATGTCTCGACTGCGGTCATCCAACGCTTCTATCGCGGACAATAGGCCAGCCTGTTTTCTTTCTTGAAGCTGACTTTTCTCAAGTAACCTACTTGGGTCCGCATTTGGACTTGGTAAAAAAGAGATAGGTGAAAAGCCTTCATCATCATTTGCATCGTTTTCTAAATTAATGTCCTGCCCGCTAAGACGCATTTCCATTTCGCGAACTTCTTCCGTTTTCACGTCTAACTGACGCGCGATATGTTTGATTTCCTTATCGTCTAATGAATCGAGTCCTGAGCGCATGCTTCTAAGGTTGAAGAAGAGTTTTCTTTGAGCCTTAGTTGTAGCGATTCTCACAATCCGCCAGTTCTTGAGAACGAACTCGTGGATTTCAGCGCGTATCCAATGCATCGCAAATGAGACCAGTCGAACCCCTTTTTCGTAATCGAAGCGTTTCACCGCTTTCATTAGGCCTACGTTACCTTCTTGGATAAGGTCCGAAAATTGAAGACCATAACCGTTATATCCGCGCGCAATAGATACAACCAAGCGAAGGTGCGACATAACTAAAGCGCGCGCCGAATCTAGGTCATTTTGATCCTTCAATTTCTTCGCTAGCTCTTTCTCAGTTTCATGCGTCAACATGGGGATTTTGTTAACGGCCTGAATGTAGAGCTCTAGACTTGCAATTGGTGGCAAGCCAGTTGTGGTTAATGCGTGGCTCATAGTGAATCTCCTTGACGCTTATTTTAGCACTCTTATAGTTTGAGTGCCAGAACGCGAAAAGGTTTATTTTTTGATTAACCTTTTGTTTTTATTTGTTATATATCGCTATATGGCGGTTAGTTGCAAACCAAGCGCCAATTATCCCCAGCAGAGCACTAATTATGATAAGTACTCCGAGCTCCTGAATAGTGAGCCTCTGGAACGTGATCCCGGCTTGACTGAAAAGCTCATTTAGCGTGGATACTGAGTATCTCGATCCTATTTCAATAATCACCGCCGCGAGCAGTCCCCCAAAGAGTCCTTGGAGTGCGCCGAAGTAAAGGAAAGGTCTCCGAATGAAACTATTAGTAGCCCCGACGAGTTTTGCGACTTCTATCTCTTCCCTCCGATTAAGGACTTGGAGCCGAATGAGGTTATAAGTATTGGCAATGATGCCCACCGCAAACAGCGCTCCGAAGCAAAGTGCTACAACTTTTCCAAGGTCAATAAACGATTGCAGTCTTCTCGCCCAATCAGAGTCGAATGCAATTTGATCTACGCCCTCCCAAGTTTTTGCTTCTTTGCCCAGTGCCTCCAGCTCCACTAACTTTCCTTCCTTAACAGTGACTACGAGTGTATGGGGCAGGGGATTATTATCAATGTTGTCGAGTACGGCCGCGATCTCATTATTTTCTCGTAAAGATTTCAGAGCATCATCGCGATCAATTAACTTAACCTCTTTGACGTAATTTAGCGACAGGCGCTGTTTTATTTTGCTGACTTGTTCGTCATTTACTCCCAAGTCTAAAAATACGTTCATCTGCGTACTTTCGCTGATGTCTCTGGATAGGTTATCCGCGCTAGCGAAGAGCAGGAAAAGGCCCGCAGGGATTGCGATAGAGATTCCGAGTCCAACGATATTGCTAATTGTTACGACTGGTCGTAACAAAAGCCTTTTGAGACTATCTCTTAGTGCGTCAAGCCGGAGAAAGAACCAGTTCATAACGTCATTTCTCCGGCTTCAATCGAGATTGTTCGAGCCCCCAAACCTTCAATCATGGCTGGATCGTGCGTCGCGATTATTACAGTTACTCCAACACGATTAAAGGCCTTGAACATTGTCACGATATCCGCAGCATAAGCGGGATCTAAATTTCCCGTCGGCTCGTCCGCCAAAAGAATCGCTGGTTTGTTAACCACTGCTCTAGCGATACATAACCGCTGCTGTTCTCCACCTGAAAGAGATACCGGGTTAACCTTCTCTCGTTGTAGAAGACCAACTTTGTCGAGTGCCGCACGTACGCGTTTCGCTATTTCAGATCGAGGAAGACCAGATATGATCAAAGGCAGCGCAACATTATCAAATACAGATCGATCAAAAAGTAACTTCAGATCTTGGAACACAAATCCAAAATTTCTTCGTAAGAAAGGTATCGCGCTCTGACTAAGTTTTGTTATGTCTTGCCCATTTATTTCGACCGTGCCGCTAGTTGGGGATTCGAGCCCACCAATCAATTTCAAGAGTGTTGACTTTCCAGCCCCGGAGTGACCGGTGACAAAAACCATTTCGCCTGGGTCTATCGAGAGAGATATATTTTTAAGCGCCTGAAATCCACCAGGGAAACGTTTTGAAAGCTTTTCTGTCTTGATCATATTCGGATTGACTATTAGCTATCGAAAATAGCATTTACAAACTCTAGCGCATCAAATGGCTTGAGGTCATCAATTTTCTCGCCAAGTCCAACGAACAATAGGGGAATTGGCTTGTATTGCGCTATTCCAAAAACTGCCCCACCCTTAGCTGAGCCATCAAGTTTGGTTAATATGATCCCAGTGATTCCTAGAGCCTCGTCGAAGGATTTAACCTGATCAATCGCGTTTTGACCCGTGTTTGCGTCAACTACCAAGAGTACCTCATGTGGAGCTGAAATCATCGCCTTTCCCATTACGCGCTTGACTTTTTTTAGTTCCTCCATCAGATGTTTTTGAGTCGCGAGTCTGCCAGCGGTGTCTGCGATGACAACATCCGCATCTTTCGATAGGCCAGATTGAATTGCATCATAGATAACGGCGGACGAGTCTCCTTTTTCCTGCGAAATGACGACGATGTTGCTACGCTCGCCCCAAACTTTTAACTGATCCTCCGCCGCAGCTCTAAACGTATCTCCCGCTGCCAAGAAAACCCTTTTACCTTCCGCCACCAAGTGGGCTGCGAGTTTGCCAATCGTTGTTGTTTTCCCAGCGCCATTTACACCTGCGACGAGAACGACCGCTGGTTTTTCGGAAAAATTGAGCTGCTGTGCCTCCATTGGGAGGAGAAGTTCAAGCATCACGCTTTTGATAATTTCTTTTATTTCATCGTTATTAGATATCTTCTTTTGTTTAATGGTTTGTTTCGTATGGGCCATTATTCGTTCGGTCGCAGCTACTCCCACGTCACTTGAAAGTAAGATTGTTTCTATCTCTTCAAGTAAATCGTCCTGATTATTGGGAGCTGACGAAAATAGCGTATTTAGGCGGGTTCCGAACTTTGCTCGAGAGGCAGCCAGGCTATCTCTCCAGCGGGTTGCTAGCCCCCTATGCGATCCTTTCTGATCGTTTTCGGTTTGTGTTGAAACTTTGGATGATTTTAAGAAACTAAACATAAAGCTCGCGCTTAGATAACAAATCTGAAGAAACCTTTGGGTAACATATTGTACCCTCGCTGGTCGCTTCGGGTGCACTTGAGGGTGCTTTAGTAATGAAAGGTAGTAGTGTTTTTATGATTCCTCGTTCAATCAGCCGCTCCAACCTGATCCAGTTTTGGTTTTATTCACTAGGATATCTGTGGCTCTTTGGTCAATTATTCTCGGTGGGGGTTATCCAAGCGGAACAAATTACTTCGACCAAGTTAGAGAATGGCCTTGAAATCCTGGTGAAGGTTGACCGTCGCGCACCCGTCGCTGCGGTGATGGTCTGGTACCGGGCCGGAAGTATCGATGAGGTAACGGGGAAAACTGGTGTCGCGCATGTGCTTGAACACATGATGTTTCAGGGAACAAAAACTATCCCTAAGGGAGAGTTTGCAAAAAAGATCGCATCGGTTGGCGGTCGCTCTAACGCGTTTACATCGTCAGATTACACGGGATATTTTGAGGAGCTCCATAGCGATGAGCTAGAAATGGCGATTCGGCTCGAGGCAGACAGAATGAGTAACTTGATTATCACTGAGGAGGACTTCGAAACTGAAGTGAAGGTCGTCATGGAGGAGCGCCGCCAGAGAGTTGACGATAACCCTAGCGCGCTGATGATGGAACGGATGAGTGCCGTAATGTATGTGGCTCACCCCTATCGAAACCCGATTATTGGATGGATGAATGATCTTGAAAATCTAACTGTTGACGATGCGGTGGCGTGGTATCAAGACTGGTACTCCCCGAGCAATGCGGCCTTAGTGGTATCGGGTGACGTTGACCCCGCCGAGGTTATACGGCTGGCTTCCAAATATTTTGGGGCCATAGCATCAAAAAAGATCCCGACTCGGCGATACCAATCGGAGCCACGAGCTTTGGGGGAAAAAAGGGTTACTGTCAAGGGATCGACGACAATTCCTACTCAGTCTGTTGGCTATCGGGTTCCACGGTTAGAGAACCATGTCACTGATTGGGAGCCCTATGCTCTCTATCTTTTGGCCGGAGTATTAGATGGGTACAGCGCGGCGAGGCTCCCTCGTTCTTTAGTTAATGAGAAACGTATCGCTGTTTCGGTCAGTGCTAGCTATGATGGTCTCAAGCGAGGCCCCGGAGGGTTTTACGTAGGATTTTCCCCGAGCCCAAATGCGTCATTAGAGACGTTGGAGCGGGCTTGGAGAGAAGAGCTTATGGCTATTCAAAGCGAAGGTGTGACGAATGATGAGCTTGATCGGGTCAAGGCCCAAGTAATCGCAGGCCAAGTCTATTCGGAAGATTCGGTCTTAGGTCAAGCGTCCAGGATCGGCCGAATGTGGTCGGTGGGGTTGCCGGAAACTGCGAGTGCGACGATCAACGAAAAATTGAAGGAAATAACTCCGGATCAAGTTAAGCAGGTCGCGATTAAATATCTCAACGAAGACAACATGACCGTAGGGGTTTTGCTACCCCAATAGGTACCGAGCTAATCCTGAAGCCTAAATTTCAAAAACTATAGAAGCTAACCGTGAAAAAATTCTTAAGTCTCCCCCTTTTTGTGAGAAGTGTCATTGTCCTTGCGTTATTCTCGTCAACGCTTGTTCTCGGTGCTGTCGATAAGGAATCCTGGATGACTACTGGCGGGTCAAAGGTCATCTACGTTCAAACTGATGTATTACCTATGGTTGATATCTCTGTGGATTTTCCAGCTGGCTCTGTGTTTGATCCAGTCGCAAAACAAGGGGTTGCCAGGATGGTGCTCGGCACTTTGGATAAAGGCACAGATACCAAAGATGAGAACCAAATTTCTGAGCTGTTTGCTTCCATTGGGACACAACTTGGAGGTAGTTTTGACTTCGACCGCTCGGGAGTAACTATGCGAAGCCTTTCGTACAAAAAGGAATTAGACGAGTCGGTCGAATTATTGAGTGAAATCCTTGGAGGCCCCAGTTTCCCGGAGGCGGCAATAGATCGCGAGAGGGAGAGTATTCTTACTTCAATTCGAGAAATGGAAATCAGGCCGGGATCAGTTGCCGCAAAATTGTTCATCTCTAAGATCTACGGAGAGCACCCGTATGGAAATTCTACTTATGGTACGAGAGAGACTGTTTCTACGATAACGCGCGAAGATTTATTGCAATTTTACAAACAGCATTTCTTTTCTGAATCTGCAGTGATCACGATAGTAGGCGATATCCCAAAAGCGCGGGCGAAAGAGATATCGGAAAAGCTGTCTTTAGCGATTGGTAGCCAAACAGCTTCGATTGTTGGGGAGTTTTCGAAGGTAAGTAGCTTGCCTGGTGGAGAATTTGTAGTCGAGAATCCGGCTAGCCAGGCGCATGTGCGCATTGGTATCCCAGGCTTACAGCGAGGAGACCCAGACTACTTGGCTCTTACGCTCGCCAATCAAATACTTGGTGGCGGAGGAATGACTTCATTATTGAATGACGAATTAAGGGAAAAGCGCGGTTTGACATATGGGGTTTACAGTTACTTTAGCCCCTTGAAGTTCTCGGGGGCATTTGTAATTTCTTTTACGACCAAAAAAGATCAGGTCTGGGAAGCTGTAGATGTCACCATGGAAATTGCAAATAAATTCGTGGAAAAAGGTCCAACAGAACAGGAGCTCGTTGCTGCTAAAAAATATTTTATTGGCGCATTCGCATTGAATGTAGACAGTAATGCAGAGTTACTGGATTATTTTTCGACCGTTGGATTTTACAATTTACCTCTCGATTCCATCGATACGTTTAAGCAAAGAGTGGAACAAATCACACTCGATGAAGTTCGCGATGTGCTGAAAAGGCGTGTGAATTTCTCGAATGCTGTGAAGGTAATTGTTGGACCCAAACCTCGTGATCTCAATTGAGAGGGTCAAATAAAGTCCGAGTAGTAGGGGGTGTCTGGCGGGGAAGATTGTTGACGTTCCCGAACGTGACGGCTCTTAGGCCGACACCCGATCGCGTGCGAGAAACATTGTTTAATTGGCTTGGGCAGACTCTTCAAGGTCTTCGTTGTCTTGATCTCTTTTGCGGAAGCGGTGCCCTTGGTTTCGAGGCTGCATCTAGAGGTGCTGAAGAAGTCGTGTTAGTGGATTCCAGTCTCGGAGTTGAAAAAGCGACGGAAAGCAATTTACAGCGATTAGCGGCGAAAAATATTCATTTTATTCGGCAGACGGCAGAGACATTCCTGAGCCAGAACCAAAAAAATTTGATTTAGTGTTTTTGGATCCGCCATTTCGAACAGAGCTTCTAACCATGGCTCTCGAACAATTGCCCAAACACCTTTCAAGAAATAGTAGAATCTATGTAGAAAGTTCAGGCCTTCCAGGCATCCCGTCGGATTATGTTGAGATAAAGCGGGGCAAGGCAGGACAGGTCACCTACATGTTATTAGAGTTTGTGTCGAACAATGAGCACTGAAATAAAGCGGGCTGTTTACCCAGGCACTTTTGATCCTTTTACCAAAGGACACGAGGATCTTGTACGTCGTGCTGCTTCTCTCTTTGATGAGGTGATTGTTGCTGTGGCCGATAGTCAAGCGAAAAATCCTTTGTTCTCTTTGGAGGATAGAGTAAAGATTGCGAAGGAGGTGGTTACTCCTTTTGGTAATGTGTCTGTCGCCGGGTTTTCGGGATTGCTAATGGATTTTATCCGTCAAAATCAAGCGAAGATTGTAGTGCGAGGTCTACGAGCTGTTTCAGATTTCGAATATGAGTTTCAATTGGCGGGTATGAACCGAAATCTGTACCCAGACGTTGAGACACTTTTTCTCACTCCCGCCGAGCAATATACATTTATATCCGGAACCATGGTTCGAGAGATAGCCTTATTAGGCGGCGATGTGTCCCCATTTGTTAATCCGCTTGTTCTACAGCACATTCAAAAACGACTTTCTTAGTGGGGAGACATCATGGCGTTGATGATCACCGACGAGTGTATAAATTGTGATGTTTGTGAACCAGAGTGCCCGAATGAAGCGATTTATCAAGGGTTAGAAATTTATGAAATTGATCCGGATAAATGCACTGAGTGTGTTGGGCACTTTGATAATCCACAGTGTCAAGAGGTTTGCCCGGTAGATTGTATTCCGCAAGATAAGGAGCGGGTGGAGTCCCGTGAACAGCTACTGCTCAAGTACCAGCATTTAATGCATGAGCGTAATCAACAAGCTTGATTGATAGTCATCGTCTCTGACAATACGGGCAAAAAAAAGTTGAGCGTTGACCAGTCGTCGTTGACCGAATAGTGTGACCACACACTCTACAGCTCTTTCCCCCTTGGCCATAAACAAAATAATTTTGTTGGAAGTACCCCTTGGTGCCATCTGTTTGATAAAAGTCACGTAGGCTGCTTCCACCTGCTTCTATTGCGGATGCGAGGGTTTCTTTGATCGCAGCGACTAGTCGTTTTGAGCGTATGGCACCTACTTTTTTGGCGATGGTGTGTGGGTGAATTCCCGCACGGAATAGCGATTCATTGGCGTAAATATTTCCAACTCCAACGACCACCTCATTTTTCATAATTTGAAGCTTTATCGGCGATTCGCTTCCCGAAATTTTGTCTCTGAGCGCGCGCCAATCAAATTTGCTTTCGAGTGGTTCGGGGCCTAAATTTTTAATTCTGGGGTGGAGGTTAGGATTGTCCTCGGTCCATAATAAGGCGCCAAATCTCCGTGGATCTCGATAGCGCAAGATACTTCCGTCCTCGAATGTCAAATCAAAGTGGTCATGCTTGCCGGGATTCTGCGCCTCCGAAAAAATGCGCAGGCTGCCAGACATTCCTAGATGTATGATGAGACAGCCTGGGTCACAATTTACAAAGATATATTTTGCGCGTCTTGCAACACTGAGAATTTTCGACGCTTTTAATTTTCTTTCTAATCCCTTTTCAACAGGCCAACGCAAGCGTCGATCACGCACTAAAAGCCCTTGGATTCTTTTGCCAATAATGTGAGGTTCGATCCCACGTTTAGTTATTTCAACCTCTGGTAATTCTGGCACGTTACCAATCCAAAATTTTTTTAGAGAGTCTTGGCCACTTCACTTGGATTGAGCAATCTGGTCCCGCTTTCGGTTCCTACATTGTATCTAATGTCCTCATCCGAGCGATCGATGCTAAAGCCTCGGTCATGTTGAATGAAGGTAAACGATACTGTTTTCCCATCCTCGAATCCAACTTTCATCACGCGGGAAGAGCTTTCATTATTCTTTAGACTGGTTTCCACGTTGATTGCCGAGGTAATGCGCCAACCTGATGCCCATATTTCTATTTCGCGGCTGGATAAGTTTGTAGCGCCTGATACTTTCCATTCGCCATTCGTTTTGGTTGCATGCCAATCGCCGAAATCAAAGCTGATGGGATGTTCTTCAGGCCCCAAAATTTTCTCACTGATAATCTTTTCTGGTGTGTAGGGCAAGTTATAGCCAAAATGTGTGCGTACGAGGAATGTATCACTCATCGTTCTGACATATTGCTCATTGATCAACTCATTGACTTTTCCAAATATGATCGTTTGGCCGTTCAGGTTAAGTCGATAAGTTGGCGCATCGAAACCATATTCTGCGTCGTTGGTGCTCGAGATCGAACTGCTTGACGTTGCCTCACTGATATCTAAAATGAGATCAACACTATCGCTGTTTGCGCGAGCTCTGAACGGAGCATTAACGAACCAAGTATCTGATCTTTTTTCAAGCTTCAGAACGAATTCCTTGTATTTTTCGACCTCGATCGTATTCACTGCTTTTCGGTCGACTGTTACTAACCGACTAGAAATCACCTGTTCGGGTTCATGAGGTCTATACGCTACATAATAAGCTAGACCAGCAAGCACGAGGGCCAGACAAACATTTAGCAGCAGCCTCGATCTCATGCTCTTCGTCTACGCCACCAAATCAATCCCCCTGCACAGATAAATCCAAGCGGAAGAACCACCAGAAATCCATTAACGATGAGTGAGACCGCCAGTGGGGAAAGATCAAGGTTCAAGTCAATTCGCGACTTTGGCGCTATCGAGATTAGTTTTTCGTCTCCGGAAAGCCAATTCAACATACCCACCGCAAGATCTGAATTACCTAGTGAACTTAAATATTCATTCGAAAAAGCGAAGGCTGAACCGACAACAACGATACGTTGAGTGCGTTCCTTTGTAATGCGCTCCAGCGCGGCTGCCACAACGATAGGTCCCTTGATATCCGATTTCGGATCAAACGTTGCATTCTTTATATCGCCCGATTCAAACCAACCCTGCTCGGCGACTTCGACGAGCGGGGAGAACCTGAATTCCCCGTCGTTTGCTGGCACGACCATCCTAGAGTGTGGGAAGAGGGAATTGCTCTCCATTTTTTCCGTGATCGGATGTTTGCCGTAATGAGCGGCGAGGGCAAAAGTTGCCGAGGGTAGTCCGCGTAATTTAGCGCCTGGGTCTAACACGACTCCCGACGGTAGCTCGATCCCAATGAGGTCCGCTAGCTCATCCAGTTTGCCTGTTCGGTTTGGTTCAACAAACCAAAGTAGATCACCACCATTGTCTATAAATCTTTTAATACGATTGGTTTCACCAGGCAGCAGATCCGACGTGGGAGATGCGATCAGTAACACATTGTCTCCAGGATTGGGCATTCCTCCGGACGCAAAATTGAGCGTATCAAGTTTGAAGCCTCTGGCAGTTAACTGGCCCGCCAAATCACCGAGATCCCTACTTCCTTGCCCTCTAAGATCACCCTCGCCATGCCCGATCAGCCCAACAACCACACGCTTATTGAATCTCATAAGTCGGATAATGAGATTTGCTAGATCTTGCTCGGAATGAGATTTTAAATTTTCGCTTCGCTCATTAATTTTTATGCGGAGTTCGCCGTTTTTGGTTATTCCAGCTTGCCGCGCAATGTTGGGCTCTTCTCTGGGGTCGACAAAATTAACACGAATATCTGACTTGGCCGCCTGATAGGGGTAAGAAATTTACTAACGACAGATTGCATGTCGCCGTCAGCATCGGGGAACGCGAATGCAGTGATCTCAATAGGAGCATCTATGTCCTGCAGAAGTGCTAACGTTTCGTCAGTGAGCGTATTGCGCTGACTGTAAGTTAAATCGAGCTTAATATTGGATTGTTGAGCTAAAAAAACTACCAATACAGAAACCGCTAGCAGTAGTGCTAGAAAGATACCGTTCTGTACCAGTACTCCAGTTCGAAACCGAGATGTAATTTTCATGCGCGTAAACGTTCAGAATCTAGTCTCCGGATCGAGAGAACTAGAAAGAAACAAGTTATTACTAGGAAATAAGCAACATCAGCAATCCCAACGAAGCCATTCATAAATCCTTCAAATCTTTTGAGTAAGGACACAACGTTTAGCCAGCTTTCTGGATTCGATGAGGCGAGGTTGATAATCCAAAGTCCCAGGAAAACTGCCAGCGAAAGTATGGCTGCAACAACTGGGTGAGTCGTCAGACAGGATATATAGATTCCGATCGCAGCAAAGCTGATCCCAAGTAGAAATAACCCAATAAGGTTTGCTATCAACAAACCCGAGTCAATTGTTCCTCCGGCAGTTACCGAGAGCGCCATGCATGCGATGAGCAAGAGAATCAAGAAAAGGAAAGTTGCCATTGCAAGAAATTTTCCAACTATGATCTGCGTCATTGATATGGGCGCAGAAATTAAAAACGCCATAGTCTGATTGCGTTTTTCCTCTGAAATTAACCTCATTGTTAGAAGTGGAATCGACATGAGAAGTAGCATTTGCCCCACCCCAAACATTGGGACAATGGCTATCTCCGTTAAGCCTGCAGCGTTTGGTGTTCTTGCAAGTTGCGCTTGAGCAATTAAAAATCCATTCAGTGATCCAATAAAAACGTACGCTATTACTCCCTGAACAAAAGCAAGAACGACCCAAGCAAGGGGCGAGGAGAACATGGACTTTAATTCTTTGTGAGCAATCGTGAATATCATCGTTAACTTAGCAAAAAGATTTTTTAGGGAGTCTCAGGGTTGTCAAGAGCTTTGTTTGGTTAACTCTGCGAAGACCTCTTCGACCGAGGCTTGTGCGCCAGAGAGCTCATATAAGTTCCAATCGCATTCAACGCTTTTCCGCACGATAGTGCTGGTAGGGTCCTCTGAAGAAGTGGCCTGAATTCTAAAAACCCCGGTTCTTACAATGCTGCATACCGTGTCTGGTAGTGCGGTCTGTAACTCTACTAGATCAGGAGGCGAGCGAAAGCTCGCTTGGATTGTTTTTCCAGCACGAAATTGCCTTAACCCAGATATCGCATCGTTAAATACCACCGATCCATGATGCAGTATCTGAACTCGATCACAAATCGCCTCAACTTCCTGCAATATATGGGTCGATAGAATGACACTATGTTCGTTACCGAGCTGACGTATCAGGTCGCGAATTTCCAAGATTTGGTTCGGATCAAGCCCGACCGTGGGCTCATCTAAAATGATGACCTCTGGCTCATGAATTATGGCTTGAGCAATTCCGACACGCTGTTGGTAGCCTTTTGATAAGGATCCAATGAGCCTTCGTCTCATATGAGTGACGCCGACCCTCTCTTCTGCTTTATTCACCGCCTCCGAAACTTTCTTGCTCGCGACGCGGTGTAATCGGGCGGCTAGACTCAGATACTCGTCTACACGAAGCTCTTTGTACACCGGCGGAATTTCAGGTAGATAGCCAATTTTTGCTTTCGCATCCAAAGGCTTTTCAATTAGATCAATGCCGCATATTTGAACCCCTCCCTCAGAGGGGGCTAAATTGCCGGTGATCATTTTCATCGTAGTCGATTTTCCCGCACCATTTGGCCCAAGTAACCCAACGATTTGCCCTTTGTAGAGGTCAATAGACACGTTTTTGGCTGCAATATTATTCCCGTACTTGCGGGTTAGACCACTTGCACTAAGGGTGGGCGATTGACTGTTGGTCACGTTTTCAGTACCTGAATAATTTTATTAAGCTAACTTCAGTAGGAAAATTATAGTTTTGGCCTAACCGTCTCTAACTGAGGAATTTAGGGAAATTACAGTTGTAAACCCGTTAATATACAGAATCTGGGGTTTGGTTTGAAGACCAATCGACCCAATCATTTCTTTCTGAGAACGTTTGTAGCCGAGTGCAGTCGGACTTAAATTGCTATTTGGATAGATAGAGAAAATTATGAGAATAAAGATATCCCGGAGTTTGCAATTTTTACTTGGTTTCTGCCTCTTGCTGTCTATGCATGGTACATCTTTGGCGGATGGTTCTGACCTAGATCACATGCCACCTCACTCGGTTCGAGCTGAGTCGCCTCGATTTGCTGATCTCATGTTTAAGTTTCTATTAGCTGAGATGGCCAGAAAGAATCAACTGAATGACTTGGCTGCAGAGGCGTACTATGAGCTACTTGTCGGATTGGAAGACCCACGGATAGCAGAGTTAGCTGCCGATACTGCTAATCAAGCTAGAAGAGAAGATCTTGCCCTCAAATCAGCGCAAATATGGTACCGACTGGAGCCATCATCTCGTAAGGCTCAGCTCATTATGCTGACCATGTTAGTGAGGATTGGAAACTTTGAGGACGCTCGTTCCATTGCGACCCGTTTTTTATCCGCGGAGGATCTTTCCGACACGCAGAAGATAGACTATTTCTTGGAATTGACGTTACGAACGCCATTCAAAAAGCAGGCTTTGGGGTTTTTAGAGCAAAGCCTCTCTGGAATAAAAGACTCTGGACATAAATCATTTTCTCTTGGTAAGGCGGCGAGCGCCGCTGGGCTATTTGCTCAGGCACTCGATTATTTTGATAACGCGCTAGCGACCAATGGCTCCTGGGAAGCGGTTGCGATTGAGAAAGCGAAAGCGCTGAGAGAGCTGAGTGCGCCCGGCGCATCTAATTTTTTAGAGAAATTTATTAAAGATCATCCGGGAGCATCTGAGGCAAGATCGATTTACGCTCAAGATCTGATACGTAATCGAGAGTATGAAAAGGTCATTCCTCACATGGTGGATCTTATTCAGGCCGATCCTTCAAACCCCAGTTTAAAATTTACCCTCGGGCTCGTATATCTGGAACTTGGAGAATTTGACGAGGCAGAATCCCGAATACATGTGGCTCTGGGGCTTGGCTACGAAGATAAAGATGCTGCCTATCTGAATCTCGGTCAGATTTACCAATCGAGAGAAGATTATGTGTTGGCAGCGCGGTGGTACGAAACGGTGTCTCCGGGTGGTCTTTTCCCGGAAGCTCAATCGCGATTAGCGCATCTAAAGTTGAAAACACAAGGTTTAGAGAATGCTATTGGTGATCTAGACGAGAAAATTAACCGAATGCCGCAATACTATGTCGAGCTCGTTCAGATCAAGGCAGCACTTTTGCGAGAGTCGAATGAACTAGATCGAGCTTTCCAGCAATTAGAGATCGGACTGCAAGAAAAACCGGATAACCCCGATTTTCTGTATGACTCGGCCTTATTAGCCGAAAAACTAGGCGATATGGCGTCCATGGAAACGAGGCTTCGTAGGTTGATAGAGATACAGCCAAATAACCCCTATGTCTATAACGCGCTTGGCTATACACTCGCCGACGTTACCGATCGTTTCGAGGAGGCTAAGGAGCTCATAAAAATTGCTTTGGACTTGGCGCCTGATAATTTCATGATTCTTGATAGCATGGGGTGGGTGGAGTATCGCCTCCATAATTATGATGAGAGTCTTGATTTGTTGCGCAGAGCTTACAGCCAAAGGAGGGACCCAGAAATAGCTGCTCATTTGGGAGAAGTTTTATGGGTTATCGGGCGCAAAGATGAGGCAAAATCAATTCTCCAAGACGCTGTCGGCGTTCACCCCGATAACGATGTTTTGAAAAATACGGTGAATCGTTTGTTGTACGATTAGTGGATGAGTCTCCCGAGGAAAAACCGATTTTTAATTCTTGCCGTCATTTTGCTCAGTGGTTGTAATACTCTCAAAGAATACGTTCAGAGAGAATCCACTTTAGTAGAAGAAGAATTTTATCTACAGGGTAGGTTGGCTGTAACCATCGAGGGCGAAGGTTCGTCTGCAAAAATATTGTGGAGGCATTTTCCGGATAGAGACTCAATCAGAGTTTTGACTCCAGTGGGCACAACGCTGGCTACAATTCTTGTATCTCGGAGTGCAGGGGCGGTTCTTGAGACGAAAGACGAAAGTTTTCAGGCCAGCAATGCGGAGGATTTGACCGAGAAAGTCTTGGGTTGGCGTTTTCCACTTGATGGGATGCAACACTGGGTCAAGGGTAAGCTGCAGCCCGGCGAGCCGATCAGACGTATCTCACCGAAGGATAGATTGGGACGATTGACCTATTTTGAGCAAAATGGTTGGAAGGTGACATACGACGCTTATAAGGATGACACGTTGCTACCGCGTAAAATGTCGCTTGAGTTCGAGAAAATGAAACTAAAGTTCGTAGTAGATAAGTGGAAGCAAATTTAAAAAACAAACTCGCGGGTTTCGATAATTACCAATCTCCAGCCAAGATTAATCTGTTTCTAAGGGTTCTATCTCAAAGAGGTGATGGTTACCATGAGCTCCAGACTGTTTTTAGGTTTCTCGATTTTCATGATTTGGTCGGATTTCGTGTCAACACCGACTCTCAGAATATTCGGCTGCTGTATCAACACCAAGAGATAGACCCGCAAACGGACTTGATTTTTCGTGCTGCTGAGGCTTTACAGAAGCGTTCAGGCTGCTCGTTAGGTGCTGATATCGACCTTATTAAAAAGATACCTATCGGGGGTGGTCTTGGGGAGGGAGTTCAAATGCGGCTACAACTTTAATAGCGCTAAACACTTTATGGGATACTCGTCTCAGTCGTCAGGAGCTTCAATCGCTCGCTCTTCACCTCGGAGCGGATGTGCCAGTTTTCATTTTTGGCGAGACGGCTTTTGCGGAGGGGGTGGGTGAGAGATTTACTCCGCTAAAAGTCACGCCCTGTAGTTATTTGGTTGTTACTCCTCAATCTGGCGTTGCCACAAAATCGGTATTCTCAGATCCACAATTGACACGAAATTCCAAACCTATCAAAATAGCGGACTTTTCCTCTTTTGAGGGGCAAAACGACCTCGAAACTACCGTTTGCAGGCTATTTCCTGAGGTCAGCCGCGCATTGGATTTCTTGAGATCCTACGGTCCTGCATGTTTAAGCGGTTCTGGATCGAGCGTTTTTTGTCAGTTGAAAGATGGTGGAGATTCGCAAGCCGTATTGGACGCGCTTCCGGATGGTTTTTCGGGGTTTGTCGCCAGAGGTTTAGACAGACATCCGCTTTGGGGCTTGACCCCTGATTAGGTTTTTAGTTGGGGAGTAGCCAAGTTGGTTAAGGCAGCGGATTTTGATTCCGCCATGCGAGGGTTCGAGTCCTTCCTCCCCAGCCAAATTACTGAAAATATTTTGAAGCCAGGTAGCTCACAAATTAAGTAACGGAAAACGTATGTCCTACGACAGTTTGATGGTATTTACCGGTAATGCAAATCCAGATCTTGCGTCTGAGGTTGCGAAACACCTCAATATTCCACTTGGAAAAGCTACTGTCGGTCGTTTTAGTGATGGTGAGGTAATGGTCGAGCTTCTCGAAAATGTTCGTGGTAGAGATATCTTTGTATTGCAGTCGACGTGTACACCTACAGACGCTAACTTGATGGAAATCATGTTGATGGTGGATGCTCTCAAACGGTCTTCAGCGGGGCGTATCACGGCTGCGATACCTTACTTAGGATACGCGAGGCAGGATCGTCGATCACGATCCGCTAGGGTTGCAATAAGCGCGAAGGTTGTAGCAAATTGTCTCCAAGTAGCAGGAGTGGATCGAGTGCTTACGATGGATTTACATGCCGATCAAATTCAGGGGTTTTTTGATATACCCGTTGATAACGTTTATGCTGCGCCGATTTTGCTTGGTGATATATGGAAAAATAACCACTCGGACTTGATCGTCGTTTCTCCGGATGTAGGCGGGGTAGTTCGTGCTCGAGCGTTGGCAAAAAGGTTAGAGTCGGACTTGGCGATTATTGACAAGCGGCGCCCAAAACCCAACGTGGCAACCGTGATGAATATCATAGGTGAAGTTGCTGGTAGAACTTGTATTTTGATGGACGACATGGTTGATACAGCGAATACGCTGTGCGAAGCTGCTACGGCTTTAAAAAAGAACGGCGCGAAGAAGGTTCTAGCGTACTGTACGCACCCGGTATTGTCAGGGAAAGCTGTTGAAAAGGTTTCGAATTCAGAATTGGATGAGTTAGTTGTAACCGATACGATTCCGCTAACGGAGAACGCAAAGGCATGCGATCGAATACGTCAGCTTTCGATCGCAAATTTATTAGCCGAAACGATACGGCGAATTAGTAATGAGGATTCGGTATCCTCGCTGTTTATGGATTAATTTCAATGGGTGTGTTTTACACACTTTTTTAAATCGAGATTGCTGGTCGCGGCGATCTCATCACTTATGGAGTAAATCATGGCAAATACGATAGTGAAAGCAAATGCCAGATCTATGCAGGGAACGGGTGCGAGCCGCCGTCTGCGCAGAGATGGTAAGGTTCCAGCGGTTCTGTATGGCGGTCACAAGGACGCTAGAATGATAGAGGTGGACCACAAGGATACTCTGATGAATTTGAAACATGAGGCGTTTCATTCATCCATTCTCGATATGGATATTGATGGTGAGAAGGAGAAGGTGCTACTTAGAGATGTGCAAATGCACCCTTGGAAATCTCAGATTCTTCATATCGACTTCCAGCGTGTCTCTGCGAAAGAGAAAATTCACATGAAAGTCCCGCTTCACTTTATAAATGAAGAGATCGCACCTGGCGTCAAGCTTGGCGGTGGTCTTATCAACCACATTGCTACTGACATTGAGATTACTTGCTTGCCGGCTGATCTTCCGGAGTACATCGAGGTTGATCTCGGTTCGTTAGAACTTGGTCAGTCGATACATATGTCTCAAATAAAATTTCCATCTGGCGTTGAATCGGTCCAACTTGCTAGAGGGGGTGAAGATTTGGGAGTAGTTGCGATCCAAACTCCTCGTGGTGGCGCATCGGCAGATGACGCTGGAGATGCTGCTGCGGAGACCGAAGGTACTGAAGATTCGGTAGCAGAAGAGCAAAAAGCAGACGGTCAGTCAGAAACAGAGTAATGCACATTGCTTTATTGATTAGGCCGAGTGAAAATTACTCGGCCTTTTTCTTTTGATAGCGATTTTTTCGATATGAGATTAATCATTGGACTTGGGAATCCTGGTCCGTCTTATCAGAACACGCGACACAATGCGGGATTTTTGTTCATTGACCAAATGGCAAAAATTTATGGCATACAGATGAAGAATGAGAGCAAATTTTTTGCTGAGGTGGGTCGTGTTCGAGCGGATGGGGCTGATTTTTGGTTACTGAAGCCGCTCACGTTTATGAATGAGAGCGGAAAATCCGTGTCGAGTTTTTGTCGTTTTTAAGATATCGACGTAGACAATTTTATTGTTGCTCACGATGAGCTAGATTTAAGCCCTGGAATCGTAAAAATTAAGAGAGGCGGTGGTGCCGGGGGGCATAACGGCCTCAAAGATATTATTTCCTCTGGCTTAGGTGGAGATTTTTGGAGGGTAAGGATCGGAATTGGACATCCTGGAGATAAACGTAAAGTATCGGGATATGTCCTTCAATCCCCAAGTCAACAAGATTTTGAAAGTATTTTTGAATCAATCGAACGGGTGCTGGCGGCGAGACAAAAAATTCTACAATCAAAACTCGACGACGCAATGCTCGAGTTGCATTCGTCGAATCCTCGCTAGCTTTTAGTCCGACTACTTTCGCAAGAAAAAAGGATCAATCGAATGAAGTGTGGAATAGTAGGTCTGCCGAACGTAGGCAAGTCGACGTTATTTAATGCGTTAACTAAAGCCGAGATATCTGCTGAGAATTATCCCTTTTGTACCATTGAGCCGAATGTGGGGTTGTTGAGGTTCCCGATAAGAGAGTTGCTCAACTTGAAACTATCGTGAATCCCGAGAAAACAGTCCCAGCGATTGTTGAGTTTGTAGATATTGCGGGACTGGTGGCGGGGGCATCAAAAGGCGAAGGGCTTGGCAATCAGTTTCTAGCCAATATTCGCGAAACCGATGCGATAGCGCATGTCGTTCGTTGCTTTGATGCGGAGGGCATTGTTCATGTAAATGGCAGCGTAAATCCGTTATCCGATATCGAGGTTATTGACACTGAACTCGCACTTGCTGATCTTGCTTCCGTTGAGAAGCAACTCTTACGGTTTTCCAAACAGGCCCGTTCTGGTGGGGACAAGGAGGCCAAACGTATTGTTGATGTTCTTGAGAAAGTCCAAAAAACGCTTGATCAGGGGCGAGCAGCGAGGACACTCGATCTCTCAAAAGAGGAAAGAGACGCGCTTCGCCCTTTTTTCCTCCTTACCATGAAGCCCGTGATGTATGTAGCAAATGTTAGTGAGACGGGTTTCGCTGATAACCCGTACCTGGACGCTGTGAGAAATGTCGCGAGTGATCAGGGAGCCAGTGTGGTTGCGATATCAGCTGCGCTCGAGGCACAACTCATAGACCTGAATGAGGAAGAGAAAAGTGTCTTCCTTGAGGATATCGGGATGGACGAGCCGGGGCTAAATCGTGTCATTCGAGCTGCCTATGACCTGTTGGGTCTTCAAACTTATTTCACTGCAGGTAAAAAAGAGGTGCGTGCCTGGACTATCCGTAAAGGAGATAGTGCATCGAGGGCAGCCGGGGTAATCCATACAGACTTTGAGAAGGGTTTTATTCGCGCTGAGGTTATATCTTTCGAGGATTATGTTGAGTTAAACGGGGAAGCCGGGGCCAAAGAAGCCGGTAAAATGCGGCTCGAGGGGAAAGACTATTTAGTTGCAGACGGAGATGTTATGCATTTTCGTTTTAATGTGTGATGTCAAGACATTACAAAAACTTAAGTAAATTTGGAAAATAATAGGATTCGATATGGCAGGGCATAGTAAGTGGGCAAACATAAAGCATCGAAAGGCAGCGGCAGATGCCAAGCGTGGAAAGATTTTTACCCGTCTTATTAAAGAGATCACTGTGGCGGCTCGATTGGGAGGCGCAGATACTGGTGGAAACCCTCGACTCCGGCTTGCGGTTGACAAGGCGCTTGATAACAACATGCCAAAAGATACAATCGAGCGAGCGATTAAAAAGGGCTCGGGCGGTCTTGAGGGAGTAAATTATGAGGAGATACGTTACGAGGGATATGGAGTTGGTGGGGCGGCGGTGATGGTTGATTGCCTGACGGACAATAAACAAAGAACTGTCGCTGAGGTTCGCCATGCATTTTCAAAATTTGGAGGAAATCTTGGTACTGATGGATCTGTAGCTTTTTTATTCACTCACTGTGGACAGTTTGCTTTTGCCCCCGGAGTGGATGAAGATGCGGTTATGGAGGCTGCTTTGAGTGGTGGTGCAGATGATGTATCCTCTGAGGAGGATGGATCTATCGAGGTAATAACAAGCCCAACTAACTTTACAGCGGTTAGACAGGCGTTGGCCGATGCCGGGCTGGTTCCAGAGCTGGCGGAAGTTACGTTTAAGCCAACGACGGAGACTGAATTGCTTTCTGAAGATGGTGAGAAGATGCAAAAATTAATCGATGCATTGGAAAACTTAGATGATGTGCAGGACGTTTATACAACCGCCGTATTCGGTTTAAATGACGAATCTACTTAAGGTTTCGAAAGAGGGAAGAGTTGATAATTCTTGGGGTTGACCCAGGGTTACGTTGTACCGGTTTTGGGGTCATTGAATCCAGAGGCCGACAACTTAATTATTTGACCAGTGGTCGAATACGCACACAGGGACAGGAATTACCCGATCGGGTGAAAACTATCCTCGAGGGATTGCTTGAGGTGATATCCAAAAACCGGCCCGATGTTATCGTGGTGGAGAAGGTTTTTGTAAACGTAAACCCACAATCTACATTATTGCTGGGACAAGCTCGGGGTGCTGCTATTTCTGCTGCAGTACTGAATAATGTAACGGTTAAAGAGTATACGGCGCTGCAGGTAAAGCAGGCGGTCGTTGGGAATGGTCACGCAAAAAAGGATCAAGTTCAGGAGATGGTTCGACGTCTCCTTCGGCTTCCTGCTGCGCCGAGTTCAGACGCTGCAGATGCTCTAGCATGCACCATATGCTTCGCGCACGATGCTCCAATGTCAAATAAGCTTGCACAGTTATCAAATAAAAGTTTTTAGAAAAATTTAACTATGATCGGAAGAATAAAAGGGTTATTGGTCGAAAAGAATCCACCTTTAGTGGCGGTTGATGTTAATGGCATAACTTACGAACTAGATGCCCCAATGAGTACTATCTACGAACTGCCAGATGTTGGGAGCGAGGTTTATTTGTATACGCATCTCTTGGTCAGAGAAGATGCGCACCTCCTGATCGGGTTTATCTCTGCCAGAGAACGAGAGTTCTTTAGGACTCTTCTGAAAGTTAACGGGGTGGGGGCAAAAATTGCCGTTGCCATCTTGTCTGGATTGTCGGTAGATGAGCTATCCGATGTTGTTCAGCAAAAAGATATTTCGCGGATTAGTAAGGTTCCAGGAATCGGTAAGAAGACCGCAGAAAGATTGATACTTGAATTACGTGATAAGTTGTCGTTTGTGAGCAGTGGTGAGTCGAACTCTTTAGGCGGTGAGTTTGAAGACGCAGTCGGGGCTCTAGTTGCGCTCGGTTATTCTGATCGTGATTCTCGAAATGCGTTATCAAAGGTATCTGGTGGGCTTACTGTGCCAGAGCTTATAAGACAAGCTCTTCGGATCTTATCTAGGGTGTAGAGGGGTTTTACCTCAAAAGGTATTACGTGCTGCCATCAATGGGTATAATCGAACCTAGTCTTCTCGTTTAGCAAAATATTAATGTTTCTTGGACGCTGTTGAATGGTAAAAAAGTTCTGCGATGTATCCAATTCTCAAAGTGCTGGCGCGTTTTTAAAAGTATGTTGTTTGCAATGATAAAAAATCAGAGTTTCTGTCTTACGTAATCAACTAACTAAAATGATAGAGACCGACCGTTTGATTGCAGCAGAATCGCCCTCCAAAGAGGAGGAGCGAGTCGAGCGGGCGCTACGCCCCCTTAGGTTGGAGGAGTATGTAGGGCAAGAAAAGATACGTGGCCAGCTTAATATCTTCATTCAGGCTGCGATCCAGCGCAATGAGCCTTTAGATCATGTGCTCTTGTTCGGCCCACCCGGTCTCGGAAAAACTACGCTTGCGCATATTGTTGGTAGAGAAATGGGTGTTAACGTTCGGCAGACTTCTGGACCTGTTATCGAAAAGGCTGGAGATCTTGCTGCCCTTTTGACTAATTTGGAACCCAATGACGTTTTATTTATTGAAGAAATCCATAGGTTGTCGCCTGCGGTCGAGGAGATTCTCTATCCAGCGTTGGAAGATTATTAGATAGATATCGTTATCGGAGAGGGCCCCGCCGCGAGGTCGGTAAAGCTGGACTTACCGCCGTTCACGCTTGTCGGTGCTACCACTCGTGCTGGTATGTTAACTAATCCATTAAGGGATCGATTTGGAATAGTTTCGCGTCTTGAGTTTTATTCGGCAGCGGAGTTGTCTCAAATAGTTTTACGATCCGCCAGCTTGCTGGAAACTGAGATTGAAACGACTGGTGCAGAAGAGATAGCGGCTCGCTCGAGGGGAACGCCGAGAATTGCAAACCGTTTGCTTAGAAGAGTCCGCGATTTTGCACAGGTAAAGTTCGATGGTGTTATCACTGAAAGTGTAGCTAAGAAGGCGCTCGACATCCTAGACGTTGATGGTAAGGGGTTGGATTTAATGGACAGGAAGCTGTTGGATGCCATTATCAACCGGTTCGGAGGTGGGCCAGTGGGAGTTGAGAACCTGGCTGCAGCGATTGGGGAGTCACGAGATACGATCGAGGATGTGATTGAGCCATTTCTAATCCAAGAAGGATATATGCAAAGAACTCCACGAGGAAGACTTGCCACTCAGCTAACCTACGCCCATTTTGGGCTGCAACCCTCATCAGAACAAAATCAAGATTTATGGGATCAAGCTTGACTATCCCATTTTCTGTAGATGCGAGAGTCTACTACCAGGACACCGATGCAGGAGGTGTTGTTTATCATTCTAGGTATCTTGATTTTTTCGAAAGAGCGAGGGCGGAGTGGCTTAGAAGCCTTGGAATGGAGTCAACCATCCTCGCTGAAAAATATCATGTGATATTCATTGTGAGAGCAGTTAATATTGAGTATGTGATGCCTGCAAAGCTTGACGATAAGTTAGCTATTGTTATTGAGCGAGTTGATTTATTGCGAGCACAATTTAACCTAGCTCAGAAAATTTTTGTTGAGTCCAATTTGGTGGCAAGAGCTGATATCAATTTGGTTTGCGTAAAGACTTCAAATTTCAAACCGGCCCGATTCCCCCAAGTAGTGAAAAATATGTTGACTGTGGAGTCGTCGCCACTCTTCAATAAAAAGGATGTTCTATGCCAGTAACTGTAGCGGATGATATGTCGTTTATTTCGCTTATTACTAATGCCAGTGTGTTCGTGCAGTTAGTGATGCTAATTTTGTTGCTGATGTCAGTGGCGAGCTGGTGGTTGATTTTTCTAAAGAGAGATTTATTTAGGAGAGCAAAAAAGAACGCGAAGACTTTTGAGAGGTACATGGCGACTGTAGATGATCCAGGGAGTTTATATCAGCACACAAGAGCTAGTGCTGGACGGGGTGGGCTTGATAGAATTTTTGAGGCAGCGTTACGAGAGTTTGCGAAACTTAGAAAGCAGTCTGGCGTTACGGCAGACACCATAGTGGATGGAACGCGTAGGGCCATGAGGGCTCAATTTAACAGGGAAATCGATAAGCTTGAGACGCATCTGTCGTTCTTAGCAACGCTTGGCTCAGTAAGTCCCTATATAGGATTACTCGGAACGGTCTGGGGAATCATGAATGCGTTCCGTGGGCTAGCCACAGTTGGGCAGGCGACTCTTGCTCAGGTTGCTCCTGGTATAGCAGAAGCACTAGTGGCTACGGCGATGGGATTATTCGCCGCCATTCCTGCAGTGTTAGCGTATAACAACTATATTCGTGATGCTGAACAATTAACGAATCAGTATGAGAGCGCGATGGACGAAATTTCTAATATGCTTCAGCGCTCTGCGGCTAATTAAAAGTAATTTCCAAATCAGTTCAGAAAAATTTTTGCATGGCACGAAAAAGAAAGGTCATAAATCAAATGAATGTAGTGCCTTACATCGATGTGATGTTGGTGCTTCTAGTGATTTTTATGGTTACTGCGCCGATGCTCAACCCCGGTGTTGTCGAGCTTCCTAGTGTTGGTAAAACATCCCAGGTGCCGATGCGTCCGATCGAGGTTATCATCGAGGCCAACGGAAACTATTCATATGTTGATAGAGAGCTATCTTCGGCTGCACGGATTGTGACTAAAGAGGATGTCTTAGATTTTATTGGTTCAAAAATTGATAAGAATCCTGATCAGCCTGTCTTGATTTCCGCAGATAAGAGTGTTCGCTATGAAAAAGTAATGGACATGATGGACCAACTGCAGTCGATGAATGTCCGACGTGTTGGATTAATGGCGGCGCCCAAGTAATAATGAAGTTGGATTTCAAAGATCCCAGAGTGCGCTCTGGAGTTTCTTCGCTGTTTGTCCACCTAATATTGATTTTGCTCCTGGTCGTAGGGGTTGAATGGAATCGAAGAGATCCTGAGCCAATATTTGTCGAATATTGGGCTAAATCTCCTGTCGCTGAAGTCTCGAAAAAGAAAGACGTCCCTACTAGCAAGGTAGAGCCTAAACCAGAGCCTAAACCAGAGCCTAAACCAGAGCCTAAACCAGAGCCTAAACCAGAGCCTAAACCAGAGCCTAAACCAGAGCCTAAACCAGAGCCTAAACCAGAGCCTAAACCAGAGCCTAAACCAGAGCCTAAACCAGAGCCTAAACCAGAGCCTAAACCAGAGCCTAAACCAAGCCCTAAAGATAAAGATATAGCGTTGGAAAGAAAGAAGCGGGATGAAGAACGTCGACAGAAACAATTAGCCGATCAAAAGAAGCGGGATGAGGAAAAGAAGAAGCGGGATGAAGAACGTCGACAGAAACAATTAGCCGATCAAAAGAAGCGGGATGAGGAAAAGAAGAAGCGGGATGAAGAACGTCGACAGAAACAATTAGCCGATCAAAAGAAGCGGGATGAGGAAAAGAAGAAGCGGGATGAAGAACGTCGACAGAAACAATTAGCCGATCAAAAGAAGCGGGATGAGGAAAAGAAGAAGCGGGATGAAGAACGTCGACAGAAACAATTAGCCGATCAAAAGAAGCGGGATGAGGAAAAGAAGAAACGGGATGAAGAACGTCGACAGAAACAATTAGCGGAGCAGGAGAGAAAAAGACTAATGGAGGAGCTTGAGCGTGACCTTGCGAATGCGGATGCTATTGCTAAACGCGAACAAGCAGAGCTGGAACAACGTCGTGCTACGAGTAGGGCAAACGATGCAACGGAGATTGAGCGAATAAAATCCCAAATTCGAGATAAAGTTAAGCGTGAATGGGCATGGAGTGGCGATAACACTAAACTTGAGGTCAAGTATCGTATAAACTTGTCCGCAAATGGAGACATACTGGATTTGCAGAAAATCGGAGCGAGTGGTGACTCCTCGTTCGATGTTTCAGTTAGTCAAGCTATTCGATTGGCAAAGCCGTTACCTGTTCCAAAAGACGAGTTGCTATTTAGAGTAAATTTTGACCCACTCATTATTCGGTTTACTTTGGACGAGTTGCGTAATTAAAAGAGTAAAAGGACGGACCAAATATGCGTCGAGATTGCTATTTCAATTTTTTTAAAAGATTACTCCTTGTGGTACTTTTTTCTAAAGGTAATTGGGCTCTTGCCCAAGTAGAGGTTGATATTACTGGCGATGAGGGTTCACGTATCCCAATTACGATTTTAAAATTTGAAGGCGAAGGTTCCGGCGAACTAATGGTCAGTGACATCATTAGGGATGATCTGAACAAAACCGGACTTTTTTCCGTTAGCAGTGGTAACGATGACTGGCGCTTGGTATCTGATGTTGATCCAGACAGCTACCCACTGTGGAAGGAAAGGCAGGTCCGTAATCTTATTGTCGCTAGGGTTGAAAACACGAGCGACGGTTTGCTGGCGGTTAGTTTACGAATGTTTGATATTCCTAACGGATCGCAGGTCTTTGGACTCATGCTTGCAAAAAACCCAAAAAAAATACGCCAGATAGCACATGAGTTTTCCGACTTAATTTACGAAAAGCTGACCGGGAATAAGGGGATCTTCCGAACTAAAATCGCATTTGTGAAGAGACTTGAAAACAAGTTTTCACTCTTCTCTGCCGACTATGATGGGCACAATTCTATTGAATTGTACTCCTCGCAAGAGCCAATCATGTCACCGGTTTGGTCGCCTGATGGAGGCTCATTGGCCTTTGTTACATTTTTTAATCGTCGCGCTGCAGTCTCTGTCTTGGACCTGAGCAGCGGAAGCAATCGTACGGATTTGCGACCAAAAATCATTGGGCCCTTAGAGGGATCGAATTCGGCGCCGGCTTGGACAAAGGATGGAAGATCTCTTGCGATATCGATAGCAAAAGGAGGAGTTTCCGATATTCATCTTGTATCTCTAACTGATTTGAATGTGGTGCGATTAACGGATAGTCGATCTATTGATACCGAGGCAAGTTTTTCGCCCGACGGAAAATCGATCCTATTTACATCTGATCGGGCGGGCAACCCGCAAATTTATCGTGCTACGAGTGATGGAAAATCGCCAAAGAGAGTCAGCTTTTCTGGCCGCTACAATGCTAGCCCACGCTTTAGTCCCGACGGTACTTTCTTCGCCTTTATCCATTACGATCGAGGAATGTTCAATGTTGCTGTGCAGGACATCGACTCGGGAGTGGTTCAAATCCTAAGCTCTGGACAGTTGGACCAGTCTCCCAGTGTATCGCCGAATGGAAAGCTGATAGTTTATGCTTCTGAGCGTAATGGCCATGGTATATTAAGATTCGTTTCCAAAAACGGGCGAGCGAAAGCATTATTCGAGATCCCAGATGGAGACGTTAGAGAGCCATCTTGGGGGCCGTTCCTTGATGAATGAATGGAGACGTAGATGATCGTACGAACCGTTTTGGCGTTGGCTGTGTTTTGCGCCGTGCTTGGGTGTTCAAACAAGACGAAGTCTGTAGCTGATATCGAACAAAGGGAGCTTTTTGATAATTCGGACCGGGGATCGTTTGAACAGTCTTCCGAGTCTTCCGATGAGGCCTTGCAAAGACAGCAGGAAGAGTTAAAAGCAGAGCTCGAGCGTGAAGAGCGGAGACTTTTGGAGGAGCAGCAAAGAACATCTTCGCTGGATTCTTCGGTCGAAGCGGGCGATAACGTCATTGATCCAAAGAGCAAACTTAATGAACCTGACAGTCTGTTGGCTCAGAGAAGCATCTACTACATGTTCGACAGTTTTGAAATCCAAGCGGAATATAAACCAATTCTAGAGGCCCATTCAAAATTTCTCGTCGACAATCCTAGCTTCAGAGTTCGAATAGAGGGTAACTGTGATGATCGTGGGAGCCGAGAGTATAACCTTGCGCTTGGTCAGAGCCGAGCTGAGCAGATCAGGAAATCGATGCTGCTTTTGGGAGTATCTGTCGAACAAATAGAGGTTGTGAGTTTTGGCGCAGAGAGACCTGTAGCTTACGGATTCGATGAGGCCAGCCGCGCTAAGAATCGTCGTAGTGATCTTGTTTATATAGATTGATCGACAGTTACCGCATTAATGTTGAAAAGTAGGATGTTTTGGCTCATCACTGACTTGATCTAATGGGGTTTCGGTACAGTACTCTACTCGGCTTTTTATTTTTTGGGTTGGCGGGCAATTTAAATTCGCAAGCTCAGTCACCCGATGAGTCTGTGTCAATTGATCGGCCCTCCACTGAGGTCCAAGACTCCTCTACCTTAGTAAAACTTGAGCTATTAGAAGAGTTTGAGCGTTTAGACCGGTCTATTCGGGAACTTCGATCGAAGCTCGATGAGCTTGCTCGAGCGATGGAGCTTTCAAAGCAAGAGCACGAAAAAAAAATAACTGATTTAGAAAGCCGCGCATCAAAAATAGAATCTTCGGGAAGGGCGCTCCATGATGAGAAGGTAAGCTTTGAGGCAGAGTACAAGACCTTATCAAAGAAAGTTGAAGTGCTCGAGCAATTTTTAAAACGAAATCTCGGCGGTCTCGTGTCCGCATCGAGCGTCGCCTCGAAAGAAGAGGGGCCTGTAACGAGTACCCGAGAAAAATAAAATTCTTAATGAAAAATTAGAGAGTTATAGTGACGTAAACGATTTTTACGAATATGTGTATGAAGTGAAATTCAAAAATGGAGAGTATCGGGATGCGGTTAAACTTTTTTCAGATATCGTTGCGCAGTATCCAGACCATAACTTGGTGCCAAATGCAAAATATTGGATAGCACTTTCGTATCTTAATTTTGACCCTTCAGACAAGCAGCGAGCACTAGAGACGGCGTCGACACTCCTGGATGTTCTTCCGAAGACGCACAATAAATATGCGGATACCTTGCTGTTGATGGGGCAAATTTATTTTAATTTGAGGCAGTGTGATAGTTCGAAAGAATATTGGACGCGAGTTATTAGTGAATTGCCAGCGTCCGACGCGGCAAAAAAGGCTAGAAGCTAGAATCGAGCTGATTTGTGGGTAATGATAATTCTAAAAAAGCTGTGGTACTTGTTTCAGGAGGAATTGACTCTAGTACAACCTAGCCCTCGCAACAAAAAAAAATTATTCTTGTTTTGCTTTGACTATAAATTATGGGCAGAGGCATCATATCGAAATAGAGTTTGCGAAGAAAATTTGCAAAGCATTCAATGTCGAGGCCCATAAGGTTATCGATATAGATCTAACCAGTATTGGTGGATCAGCTCTAACGGATCATGCTATCCAGGTTCCTGAGTCACACACTTCAGGTATTCCCGTCACTTATGTCCCAGCTAGAAATACGATCATGCTGTCGATAGCTTTAGGATGGGCCGAAGTGATCGATGCTGACGCCATATTTTTGGGCGCGAACGCTGTTGATTATTCCGGCTATCCAGACTGTCGGCCAGAATATATAAAGTCTTTCGAGAGCATGGCAAATCTTGCAACAAAAAGAGGATGGGAGGGGAGGAAAATAAGTATTAATGCTCCGTTGATGGATATGAAGAAGGCGGAAATTATCAAACTTGGCGAGAGTTTGAATGTCGATTTTTCCGCAACAGTTTCGTGTTATCAGGCGAATTCATCTGGCGCGGCTTGTGGTGTATGTGATTCCTGTCGTATCCGTCGTGATGGTTTTGAAAAGGCCCCACGTCCAAGATCCTACTGTATACTTCTAACTATGCATTTTGCCTCTTTAATTTTCAGATTATCGAGGTTGACCAATGGTTGTTGAAACAGCTAAAATGCGGGTCTTTTTGTGGGCGGTTAGCTCAGTCGGTAGAGCAGCGGACTTTTAATCCGTTGGTCCGGAGTTCGAGCCTCCGACCGCCTACCATTTTTCTATTCGGTTTATCGTCGAAAAATGGCGCTGGTACACTCCATTACGCATCTTTCCGGATGTGATTAGGGTACTTTCTTCCCTCGTTTGTTGTTTACATCAATAGTATCCGTCTTGATATTTTTGATATTCAAGTAAACTATAACTGCCCTTCACGATTTTCGAGGATTCCTGTGCGGTACGTGATATTCAATGTTGATGGTAAACTCGGTGACGGAGTGCTCCTTACCTTTTTAGTTGAGGGGATAATAAAAAACGATGCAAATGCGCATATTACTGTCGTTTGTAATGGAGTTATGGTCTCGTTATGGGAGTGTGACAAACGTATAAACGATGTCATAGAAATCGATAGAAAGAGTTGGGGCGCCCATATCCGACATGCAGTTTCTTTATGGCATCCAGATTTCTTGATGTTTTTCGATAATCACAAGTCTGAAAAATAAGGCTATTCCGAAACCTAATATGTGCCAAAAAAGTATTGGTAGAAAAGGTAAGGGAAACCGAGCACGCTGGTTTACGAGGAATTCGTATGCTTCAGCAAATATTCCCTAATTCAAAGGCTGAATTTAGTCTTAAAACTGATATTGCTTCTGAATGGAACATTCTCTGCGATAAGGTACATTTACCTAAGGTGGCTGAATATCTTATATTTAATCCAGATTCGAGTGGTCCTCCAGGAACCCTGAATGACGAAATGATGATTAGGGTGCTTCGAGTTATCCTCGAAACAAATTTACCGATCGTAGTTTTGGGATCGAGAGAATCTGTGATCCGAAATTTCTTAAATGAGCAACACTCCTCTGAGTCCTTGGCACGGTTATCGTTCCTGCGGCTATCTGGAGACGATGGGTTAAAGAAGCTTTTTTCGTTGGTCAAGTATGCAAAGTTTGTGGTTTCTGTTGATACTGGAGTTGTTCATGTAGCCTCGGTTCTCGGCGTTAAATCCATTTCGATTATCAAAGAATGTCATTCGAAGAGTTGGTACCCGTTGACTCCAGGTAGTAGTATTGTTATCTCTGATTCAGAGAATATTAGTGAATTTGATTTTGCTGTATTTTCTGAGCGGTTTCGGTCTTTGATGCGCGATAATGTTTGAACAAATAAGATCTAAAAACAGTTTTGTTAGGCTTGCAACAGGCCAATGAAAAAATAAGAATTTAATTTCTAAAAGTTAAATCTGGGGGTATGGAAATGTATTTCTACAAGAGATTATCAATTTTTATAGCGTTTGCAATTATTTTAATTTCAGGATGCTCTAAAGAGCAAGAAAATATAAAAATCGGAATTATGGACCCCTTGTCTGGGCCATTTGCCAACGCAGGTCAACATGGATTACGTGAGCTGACTCTGTTTGTTGATAGGATCAACGATCGGGGTGGCGTTTTAGGAGGTAGGAAATTTGAGATTGTGACTTTTGATGGTAAAGCGAATCCGCAGGAGACATTGATAGCCTTCCGTCAACTTGCTGACCAAAAGATTAAATTCATGTTTCAAGCGAATTCTTCCGCCGTTGCTGGAGCTCTTACTGATGCCGTCGCAAAACATAATGAGCGTAATCCAGGTGATGAGATAATTTTCTTCAATTACGGCGCGGTAGATCCAGCTTTGACAAATGATCGCTGTAACTTTTGGCATTTTCGATTCGATGCTGACGCTGACATGAAAATGCAAGCGCTAACTAATATGATGGCTGAGACGAAGGCTATTAAAAAAGTGTATTTGTTAAACCAAGACTATGCGTTTGGGCACGCGGTTGAGAAAGCTGCATCTGAGATGATCACTGCTAAACGCCCCGATATTCAAATTGTAGGTAAGAAACTCCATCCTCTAGGGAAGGTAAAAGATTTTTCTCCTTATGTGAACGAAATCAGAGCGTCAGGGGCCGACTCGGTGGTAACGGGAAACTGGGGCGCAGATCTTGCTTTACTTATCCGTGCCAGTAAGGACTCTGGTCTAGATGTCGACTACTACACTTACTATGCGGGATATGTTGGTGGTCCGACCGCCATTGGTGATGCTGGGATAGATAAAGTTAAACAAGTCACAACTTGGCATTTGAATGTGGGCGGAGCTGAGTCCGATAAAATTGCTCAGGCTTATCGAGATAAGTTTCCTGATGCTGGAGATGATCTATTTTTCCTCACCCTCGGGCATGCGATGGAGCTACTTGCTCAGGCTATAGAAAAGGTGGGGAGTGATAATGCACTGCAGGTTGCCAGAGCGCTGGAGGGAAGTGAATACAATTCTGAGATTGGTCGGGTTTGGATAAGAGAGGATAACCATCAGCTCATACAGCCTGTATATGTTTCAACGTTTAAGAAGCAGGGTACTGATGGGGTGGTGTTTGATACGGAGAGAACTGGTATCGGGACCAAGACAGATTTTGTGATTGAGCCCGAACAAACTATGCTCCCTACAACCTGCGAGATGGTTCGTCCATGAGGTAATTCTTAATGATAGAAAAGTCGTCTTAGACGGCTTTTCTATTTCTCGCGCAGCTTCAAGTTAATTTTGAATACAGGAGATAAAGTTACAGATACGTTCACAATCTTCCGCGAAACCGCACTCGAATACTCCTTTATTTGGAGCTGCCGTCTGGCCCACGACCACATTGTTCTAAAGCAGCTTTCTCATGTAGTTTTGGTCGCCATTCGCATACGTGACAACCAGCATTGATTCCTTCAATTTCCAATGATTCTTGTCGCTCATAGTTTTGGTCGGCCGCATGACCTACCGATAAGGGTAGTATAAATCAGTGCGATAACTATTTTTTTTATTTTCATATCAAGTCTCATTTCTTGAGCCTTGTTATTCTAACTACCTCTGAAAGTCCTCTAACTTTTCGCATGACCTTTGCTAGGTGTATGCGGTCAGCAACCAGTATCGAAAAATTGATTTCCGCGTATTGAGTCGTATCGGATGGTTCAAAGTTCACAGTTTCAATGTTCGCCTCAGCTTCGGATATTTGAGATGCTATTCGAGCTAGAACACCTTTGCCATTTTGTGTAAGTACTCGAATAAAAACCGTAAAAAGTTTTTTGGAGTCTGGTGACCACTCGACATCGATCCACTTATTTGGATCATTTCTTGAACGCTTAGATATTGGACAATCGTGAGTGTGAATCACAAGCCCATGGCCTTTCCTCATATATCCCCGTATTGGATCTCCAGGTATGGGATGACAGCACCGTGCAAACTGTAGGGCCATCCCCTCGGATCCATGGATAACTAAACTGGTGCGTTGTCCGATCGCATGACTATCAGAATCGGTGTCAATATCGAGAAGGCTTCGGGCAACAACGATAGCCAATTGTTTCCCAATCCCTATTTCACTAAGTATGTCCTTCTTTTCTTTTCCTGCATAGGAGCGGAGAAATTGCGCCCACCGAGACTCGGTAATCTGCTCTGGTTGTGCTTTTAAGTCGCTAATCGCTTGCCCAAGAAGACGTTCACCTAGTTTAGCCGCCTCATGGTCTTGTAGTGTTTTTGTATGATGCCTTATTTGCGCGCGAGCTCTACTGGTAACAACAAATCGTAACCAACCTAGGTTAGGCTTTCCACTGGTAGAAGTGATTATTTCAACTCGGTCCCCACTTCTTAATTCGGTATTCAGTGGGGCCAATTCGTGATTGACTTTTGCCGCTACGCATTTATTCCCGATATCAGTATGTACCGCATAAGCAAAATCAATTGTCGTTGCCCCCCGTGGCAGTGAGATAATCTTTCCTTTAGGGGTAAAAACGTAAACTTCGTCAGGAAATAGATCGACTTTTAGGTGCTCTAAAAATTCTGCCGAGTTCCCACTCTCCGATTGCATTTCTAGAAGGCTCTGCATCCACTCGTGAGTTTTTGTTTGTAATTCAGAGAGTGAGCTTTCTTGATCCTTGTAGAGCCAATGCGATGCAACTCCACTCTCAGCTATCCTGTGCATTTCGTCTGACCTTATCTGGATCTCAATCGGCGTTCCGATTGGTCCAACTAGGGTGCTATGGAGACTTTGATATCCATTATCTTTGGGAATGGCTATGTAGTCTTTAAATTTACCAGGGATTGGCTTATACAGTTGATGGAGTGTACCGAGTGCTTGATAGCAGGTTGCGACATCGTCAACAACAACTCTGAAACCATAGATATCAAAAACCTCTGCAAATGACAAAGTTTTTTCTGTCATTTTTTTATAAATACTGTAGATCGTTTTCTCTCGCCCACTTACCGTTGCTTTGATTCCTTGTCTCGAAAGTGCCTCCTGGATTGAATCAAGAATTTTTTGTATCAATTCTTTGCGATTTCCTCTTGCTCGCTTAAGTGCTTTAGTCAGAACCTTAAAGCGATTGGGATACAAATGAGTTAGTGATAGCTCTTGAAGTTCTCTGTACAAATCGTTTAACCCTAATCGGTTCGCAATTGGGGCATAAATATCCATGGTTTCTTTTGCAATGCGGGCTCTCTTCGAGGGTTGCATGACTTGCAAGGTACGCATGTTGTGCAGTCGGTCAGCAAGTTTAATTAGGATAACTCGAACATCTTTTGACATTGCGAGAAGCATCTTGCGAAAATTTTCCGCTTGTTCATCCTCTTGTGAGTCAAACTTTATCTTATCGAGTTTGGATACCCCATCGACAAGGTCGGCTACCACGACCCCAAATAACTCCTCGATATCAAGTTTTGTAACCGCCGTATCTTCGACTACATCATGGAGAAGGGCGGCTGCCAAAGCAGGTGAATCAAGATGCCAGTCTGCAAGTATTTTGGAAACAGCTACTGGGTGAGATATATATGGATCGCCAGTTTTTCTGAACTGGCCTTCATGAGCTGTTTGGCTAAAGTTGTACGCGTTTTTGAGTTTTGCGAGATCGGCTTTTCCAAGGTATCTGGAAGCTTTTTCAACTAGTCCCTCACCAAGCTCATCTGGACGCCATTGGGATAGGAGGTTAGTCTCGATTGGCTCCATCATCTGGGTTCTCCACAAGAGCGTTCGTCATTACTCTTCTATCCCAGAGCTTAAGCTTTTCGCTTTAAGCCTCTTTACCTAAAATTTCTATTCCAACCTTTCCGCCCGCGATTTCTCTCAATGCTAAAACAGTGGGTTTGTCATGGTTCTCGTCCACCAGTGGAGAGTTACCAATCGAGATTTGCCGAGCACGAATACTGGCTGCTAACGTGAGTTCAAACCGGTTGGGTATATTCTTCAAACAATCGTCTATTGTAATTCTTGCCATGCCAAAACCTCAGATTATTAATGTGTTCAAATAGTAAGGAGCCAGATTGTCGCAACTATAAGTCTACGTCGATTGAATGATCTTCTTTATTCTCTCGAGGGCGACCTCAAATTGCTCATTGATAATAACATAATCATATTCAACCGAGTGAGACATCTCAGATTCAGCAGCTGCCAATCTTTTCTCAATTACTTCCCAGCTATCGCTGCCTCGAGCTTTCAACCGAACTGCCAATTCTTCTAGACTTGGAGGTAGTATGAAAATCGATGTAGCCTGGGGAAAGCTTTTCTTAATAAGCTGAGCGCCTTGCCAGTCTATTTCTAAAATTACGCTGGTATTGTTAGCCAAGTTATGAACAACTTGCTCCTTCGATGTGCCGTATAAATTTCCGTGGACGCAGGCTTGTTCGAGAAATCCCTCTGATAAGTTGATTGCCTCGAAGGTCTCTTTTGATATAAAGAAATAATCTTCTCCATCAATTTCCCCAGATCTCGGTTGCCTCGTGGTGTGTGAAACCGCTTTTACTAAATTTGGGATCTGCGTAGTTAACGCAGATACTAAACTTGTTTTCCCTGCCCCCGAAGGGGCACTGATAATAAATAGTTGGGCCATCAATATCACTCAATATTCTGAATTTGTTCCCTTATTTGCTCAATCACAATTTTAAGGTCCATCGAGGCCTGCGTAGTGTCAATATCGACTGATTTCGATCCCAGCGTATTGGCCTCTCGATTCAGTTCTTGCATGAGGAAGTCTAACTTTTTTCCTTTTGGAGAGGCCTCTTTGAATATATCTTTGATTGATTCAGCGTGAACCTCCAAACGTTCTAGTTCTTCGTTGATATCTAGCTTCGAGGCGTGGATTACCAATTCTTGTTGAAGACGATTGTCGGTCTCGTTGACTTCTAGCTGCGCGAGGCGTTCGAGAAGCTGTTTTTTGTACTTTTCTCTTATAACCGGTACTACCAACTCGACTTTTTTCGTAATGTTTATGATTTCTGCGCTCTTCGCCAGACAAAGAGTCTCTAGTTTCTTGCCTTCGGTTTCTCGCATTTTATTGAGTTTATTTACTGCCTCCGCCGTGGCCTCTAAAGTAACATTTAGAGCGTTAGCGCTGTCTACGTGGGTTACATCTATCACGCCAGGCCAGCGGAGTAGCTCATTAACGGAGAGAGGTGCGATTGTATTACCGAATATCTCCATCGCTTCTTTTTGCATGTTTTTTAAGGTGCGAATCTTATTTTCGGAGAGGATCTCTGTTTGCATATCCTCAGAGTCTTCCCATGTCACCTTACATTCAATTTTTCCTCTTTTAACGGTTCTTGAAATCTCATTTCGTACTTCAATCTCGCCATGTTTCAGGAAGTCAGGTAACTTAACTGTTATGTCTAGGTATCGATGGTTTACTGAGCGCACTTCAACCGTTGCTCGCCCGAAACTGTTGGTTCTTGATTCGGACGCGAAACCTGTCATGCTTAATGTTTGGCTCATCAGACTCGTATCTTTAATGTTTTTTAGAGAGATTGTGATTTAAAAGATAACATACAACTGGATGGTTAAAGCGGATTCATATTTTCGATGAAAATTTCGATTAAGGTATTTTTTTAAGCTGAATGGGATGGGTTATGCGGGACGATGGAAGGTCTGAGACGGACTTACGCGAGGTAAGGTTTAATCGCGGGCTGAGTGGCTGGGCTGAAGGGGCTGTCCTTATTGAGTTTGGCAAGACAAAAGTATTATGCACTGCCTCGATTGAGGAAAGGGTCCCTACCTTTCTCAAGGGCGCTGGTTCTGGTTGGATAACGGCGGAGTACGGGACGCTCCCTCGTTCTACCGCGACGCGGATGGAGCGTGAGGCGGCCAAGGGTAAGCAGAGTGGCAGAACACAAGAGATTCAGCGGCTAATCGGACGAAGTCTGAGAGCTTGTGTTGACCTTTCACTACTTGGCGAAAGAACTATTAAGATAGATTGTGATGTTTTACAGGCTGATGGGGGTACCCGCGCCGCTGGGATAACAGGGGGGTTTGTGGCCCTCGTGGAAGCTATAAAGGGGCTTGAGATTGCTGGGGCTACACCGAAGGGTTCTATACTCTCGTCAGATCGCAGCCATCTCCGTTGGTATAAAAAAAGCGGCGAGTTCTCTTGGATTTAGATTATTCTGAGGATTCAACTTGTGATACGGATTTAAACTTAGTTATGTCTGATGCGGGCGACATCATTGAGGTGCAAGGCACTGCTGAGGGACGGGTGTTCTCCATCGGTCAACTCAATGAAATGCTTGAGGTTGGTCGTTCAGGAATCGAGAGTTTGATTGAACAGCAAAAGGAATATTTGGAGACATTGGAACATGGACGTTGACCGATTGGTGCTGGCATCGGGTAATGAGGGAAAAGTTAGGGAGTTTCAAAAAATTTTTTGGAGCTTGGGATTAAAGTGGTTAGGCAGGCAGATTTGGGGATCCCAACACCTGAAGAGCCATTCGCTACATTTCTAGAAAATGCTTTGGTAAAAGCCCGGCATGCTAGCTCTTTTTCTGGTCTCCCAGCGCTCGCCGATGATTCAGGTATCTGTGTCGATGCTCTTGGCGGTTCTCCTGGTGTCAGATCTGCTCGTTTTAGTGGTTCGGCCTCTACCGATGAGACTAATAACCAGCTTTTACTTGAACGATTAAGAGGATCTAGTAACCGTTCTTGTCATTATTACTGCGTCATTGTGTTTGTGAAGTTTGCGGAAGATCCGACGCCATTGGTGGCTGATGCAAGATGGCACGGGGAGATTCTGGAGGGACCCAGAGGAAGTGGAGGCTTTGGCTATGATCCAATTTTTTATGATCCATTAGTTAATAAAACTGGCGCTGAGATGTCGTTGGTACAAAAGAACGTTCGGAGTCACAGAGGTAAGGCTATGCAAAAAATTATATCGCTGTTGAGGGAAATTTATTTCGCATAGCATAGAAGAAACCCAATTAAAAATTTCTTGTGAATGAAATATGGTTACCTCGACCGATCCTATTCCTATTTCGTTGTATGTACACCTACCGTGGTGCGAAAAAAAATGCCCGTATTGTGATTTCAATTCACACGAAGTCAAAGGTCCGACTGACTTCGGAAGCTATATTGATTGTCTTATTCTTGATCTATCGAATTCGTTGGGGGATCTGAATGGAAGGACTGTAAAAAGTATTTTTATCGGCGGCGGAACCCCTTCTCTGACTCCTAGTATCTTAATAGATAAACTAGTTTATTCCATACAATCAATGGTTAACTGTAGGGAAAATTTAGAAATTACTATGGAAGCTAACCCTGGTTCTTCTGAAATTAACAAATTTAAGGAGTTTCGGAATGCGGGTGTTACCAGGTTGAGTATTGGGGTGCAAAGCTTCAATGACCACTTTTTGAAGTCACTCGGACGTATACACTCGGGGGTCGAGGCGAGAGCAGCAGTAAATGCAGCTAACGAGGTGTTTGACCGCGTAAATATCGATTTAATGTATGCCTTACCAGGCCAAAATATAAGTGCATTGAAAGACGATTTGGATTTGGCCATAGGTTCTGGTGTCGGGCATATCTCTTATTATCAGCTCACGATAGAGCCAAACACTTATTTCTATAAATACACACCGAAAGTCCCCGAAGATGAAGTGTCGTATGAGATGCAGGAGTTAATACTAAGCTCAATGTATCAGTCTGGTTTGTCCAGGTACGAGGTATCTGCTTTCTGTCGCAATGGTGAGAAATGTGATCACAATATGAACTATTGGGAATTTGGGGATTATTTGGGGATTGGCGCTGGCGCACACTCAAAAATAACGCAGGGTTCTAGCATTCGAAGAAGTGTGCGTCTTAAGCATCCAGATAAATACATTAATGCTATTTCGTTAGGGAAATCTGCAATTCAAAGTTCTTCGGAAGTTAAGGAATGCGATAGACCAGTAGAATTTTTTATGAATGCACTCAGATTGGTCGAAGGCGTAGATCAAAATCTTTTTTCTGAAAGAGCTTGCATCTCTGACAGGATTATTCGAGAACAAGTTGATGTTGCGATAAAAAGAGGGCTGTTGGTCAATTCACGAAGCAGATTTCAGCCGACCGAGCTTGGTATAAATTTCCTAAATGATTTGCTTGAAATATTTTGTTAGTTTAATTTTTTCTAAAAATAATGTCCGAGATTCTATGTCCTAAAGCTTTTCCTCTTTTCTCAAATTTTGTGAGGGGTCGGTTCATAGGGCCTGCGGCGTAGCTTTTGGAGTCATCAGAGAAATTTTTAATGTTGGAAAGTAATGCTTTGATTTGATCGGCATATTCTTGCCAGTCGGTGGCGATATGAATGTATCCGTCGTCGATCAGCTTGGCTTCCATAAGAGTTAGCAAGGTGCTGTTTATCAGGCGTCGCTTATGGTGACGTTTCTTCGGCCACGGGTCAGGGAAAAAAATATGTATACCGTTGATTGACTCATCGGGAAACATATGTTGCAGTACCTCGACTGCATCATGCTCAATTACTCGTAAGTTCGACAATCCTCTTTTCTCGATTTGACTGAGTACTCTTCCAACCCCGGGAGGGTGAACCTCAATGCCAATAAAGTTTACATCTGGGTTTTGTTCCGCAATTTCTAGAGTGGCATCACCCATTCCAAAACCAATTTCTAATATTAGTTTCCGACGATGTGGGAATAAAAATTCCAAATTCAATTCGGATCGAGAGAAAGAGATGCCATATGTGGAGAAGAGCAGATCCCGAGCGATTCTTTGTGAGTCAGATATTCTTCCACCCCTGATAACATACGATCGAATTTTTCGATGATCTTGAATAGTTTCACTGATCTCTCTTTCACGCATTACAAGAAATCCTATTAAGTTTTTCTAGCAATCAATCCGCCTTCTGGAGAGGACGGAGAAGCGCTATAGATATTTTTTTTCATCCTTCCTGCTAAAAATGCTTGTCTACCAGACAGTACCGCTAATCTCATAGCACTAGCCATTTTTTCCGGATCCTGAGCGTGAGCAATAGCAGTATTCATTAGGACCGCGTCACAACCAAGCTCCATCGCAATTACTGCATCGGAGGCCGTGCCAACACCTGCATCGACGATCACGGGGATATTTGCTATTCGCAATGATAATTTCAAGATTCCAAGGGTTGAGGATTCCCATTCCTGATCCGATGAGGGATGCAAGCGGCATTATGGCTACACACCCAATGTCCTCCAATTTTTTTGCAATAATTGGATCATCAGAGGTGTAGACCATGACTTCGAAGCCATCTTTTACCAACTCGGTAGCTGCAAGGATAGTTTCCGAAACATCCGGGAAGAGGGTTTTGGGATCTCCCAATACTTCGAGTTTCACCAAGGTATGGCCATCAAGTAGCTCTCGAGCTAGCCGAAGCGTGCGGACCGCATCCTGAGCGTTATAGCAGCCCGCAGTGTTTGGGAGGATCGTAAATTCTTTCGGCGATATAAAGTCCAATAAGTTGGGTTCGGACGGGTTTTGCCCGAGGTTTGTCCGCCTTATCGCTACGGTTACGATCTCAGCCTGGCTCGCGAGAATCGCCGTTTTAGTTTGTTCGAAATTTTTGTATTTACCAGTCCCTACTATCAGTCTAGAAGAGTACTCAGAGTTGCCAATCTTTAAATTATCCATGCGAAGCTGTAAAGAATTTGGTTATTCGTTGGAAGACGTCTATCCACCACCCACAGCAGCTACGATCTCGATACGGTCACCACTTTTGATCAGGGTTTTCGTATACTCACTGCGCGGTATTATTTGTTCATTTATTTCGACTGCAATTTTTTTATTTTGAAGTGATAATGAGTCGATAACCCATTCCAAATTTACTTCCGTAGCGAATACCTTTTCTTCCCCATTTATTTGTACCGAAATCATGATAGCCGCTATCCTTAAATTTGCGTGATTTTATCATCTTCTCGAAGACGCAATAACGATCGCGTTGAATTAAAATGAGCGATCGAATCGGGTTTGTCGGTTTTTTTAAATGGTTCATGCCGGAACGATCATGCGATGCGCTGATTTGGCTAATTAGGTGGTAGATAGGGGAATAAAATGCTCGGCCTAGATGAGTCGATCAAAGATTGGTTTGCCTCGCAAGTTTCTGTTTGGCAAATAAAGAATGGACGTCATGATTTGCCATGGCAGAAGACTAGAGACCCTTACAAGATTTGGGTATCAGAGGTGATGCTTCAGCAAACTCAGGTAAAGACAGTCATCCCTTACTATTTAAAATTTCTAAAAAAGTTTCCGAGTATTAGATCGCTTGCCGAGGCTGATCTTGATTCTGTTCTAGTTATTTGGAGTGGTTTGGGATATTACAGTCGTGCTCGTAACTTGCACCAAGCTGCTCGAACTATAAACGCAGAATACAGTGGAAGATTTCCGAGTGACTTCGAATCTATAGTCGGACTTCGAGGGATAGGAAAATCAACTGCAGGTGCAATTTTAGTTTTTGCGTTCAATGAAAGGTTTTCAATTTTAGATGCAAATGTAAAGCGCGTAGTGACCCGATTTTTCTATAACGTCTTAGATGTTGGAGCTACTCATTCGAAAAATCAGCTATGGAGTTTGGTCGATGAATTGGTTCCGATTGAAGGTATAGTTGAGTATACCCAAGGCTTGATGGACTTGGGAGCCGGAATTTGTAAGCCGAGTGCTCCAAACTGTGAACTTTGTCCTTTGAGTAAGCATTGCTACGCATATGCACGAGGATTATTTGATGTAAACCAAAAGCCAAAGTCGAGGCGAAAGAGCGTGGTGACTAAGAATTATTTAGTCTTTAAAAGGGGCGCTCATATCATTCTTCAAAAAGGATCAAGTTCAGGAATATGGCCCGATCTTTTAAATTTCCCGGAATGCACGAATGATCAATTAATTAAGTTACCGTTTTTGCTACAACAAAATAAATTTCAGTTTGGAGAAATAGCGCAACTGCCAGCCCTAACTCATGAACTTACTCACCTAAAAATCGCAATTCGAGCCTTTCTTATAGAGATTTCTTCCAATCGGCGTCCTCGTCTGATTAATAACAGCACATGGATACATATGAGCGATCTGGACAATCATCCGATCCCGAAAGTCGTTCGTAAAATAACAGCTCTAGTAGCAAGAAGAAAAAGTTCTGTTTAACGCTCGTTACTTTTTAATCATTGATGCGTGACGTGAAATAATCTAAGTCCGATTCAACAGCTTTATTGGCGCATGTGTTTTTCCTGTCGCTGGATGAATTCGGCAGTGTTGTCAATACCTCTAAGTTGAAGCACGTAATTTCGCACCGCAGCCTCAACAAGAACAGCTAAATTCCTCCCTGCTGCAACGGGTAAGGTGACCGTCCGAATTTCGACGTCGAGAATCGTAGTATTTGACGCATGTAGGGGGAGCCGATCGCTAGCAGAATCTTCAGATGTATCAGGTCTTTCGAGTTTGACTATTAGTTTGAGATTTTTTCGCCGCCGAACAGCGGTTTCACCGAAAATTGTCTTGATATTGAGCATCCCCAAGCCCCTTACCTCGAGATAATCTTTTAATAACTCAGGGCTGCGGCCCTCTAGGGTTTTCGGGCCAATATGAAATAATTCAACTACATCGTCTGCTACTAAACCAGACCCTCGAGATATAAGCTCAAGTGCCAACTCACTTTTTCCTACGCCGCTCTCGCCTGTGATTAGAACCCCAACTCCGAGGACATCCAGCAGAACACCGTGTTGTGTAGTGTGATCCGCAAGCGCTCTACCAAGATAGGTCCGCAAAACCCAAATTATTTGAAGGCTGGATGCGGTTGAGAAGGCTACCGGAATATTTTTTCTGACGGCAAGATCATGCAATGAATCAGGGCACTTTTCTCCATCGGAAATGATGATGCAAAGTGGCGAGCTAGAACTCAACTCATTGAGCTGTTTTTCTTGTTCTGCCCCCGTCAGTTCGAGGAAGTACGCCGCTTCAGTTTTACTAAATATCTGAAGCCAGTTGGGGTGAATGAGATTGAGGTGTCCAATCAACCCTCGAGACGATTGTTTTATGTCATCTCCATCGAGGAAAACTCTATCCGAGCCTTCATCATTTAACAGAGTGAGTGATAGAGCCTCTCGATTATCGCTGATTAATGTTTTGATTGATAATCTAGACATTACCTTCCCAGTTTGTAATAAGGTTAAAAATAGAGTCGTTATCGGGAGATATTAGAAGTTTGGAGCGCTGACTTTTCTCAGAAAAGAATGAGGCAATATTTCCTAGGTGTGATATGTGAGCGCTTTGTTTTGAATTCTCCGGGCACAAAAGGCAAAAGACCAAATTAACCGGCTCATTATCCGGTGAGTCAAATGCAATGCTATTTTTAAGCCTGAAAAATAAACCAAAAAACTCTCTTAGTTGATCTAACTTTCCATGGGGAAGAGCGACGCCATGACCCAATCCAGTCGATCCGAGTTGTTCTCGTTTCAGTAAAGCATCAAATACCTTTCCTCTCGGAATTCCGAGGGATTCCTCCGACACTAGACCTATTTTCTCAAATAGACGTTTTTTGCTTGAAATCTCATAGTCAAGAAAAATATGTTCAGATTTTAATAATTTTCTCAGGCCCACCTTTTAGTCCTCACGCAAGATATTTTTTCTGAGACTCGCTGGAAGTATTTTCATATTTTCTCGATATTTGGCTACTGTCCTTCGAGCAATCGTGAACCCTTCAGAACTTAATATTTGTTTTACTTCATTATCGGAAAGCGGATGTGACGAATCTTCAGATTGTATTATTTTTTTTATCTTTGTTTTTATGTTGAGGGAGGATACTTCTTGATTTTCGGTAACTTGATTATTAAAAAAATACTTGAATTCAAATAAACCATACGGCGTGGACATGTATTTTTGATTTGTCGCGCGAGAGATGGTGGATTCGTGTAGGGCGAGCTCTCCGGCCACGGCAGTTAGGGTGAGCGGCCGCACATGAGCTGCCCCGCTCTCCATGAAGTCAATCTGATGGTTTACAATCGTTTGAGCTACCTTCAATACAGTGCTATTGCGCTGGGCCAAACTTGCTAAGGCGCCATGCGCCTCTCTCAATGTCTGCTGAAGTGCATCACCCTTCTTTTTTTGTTGTTTTTTAACAATCGATTCGTATTCTTTGTTAATAACAATCTCTGGCACCAAGTTTTTTATGGGTACTGCCTTCCATATGCTCCCAGTCCTCCGTATGATGACATCTGGTTTGATAAAGTTATTATCCTTGAGTCAGCAAAATCCGCTGCCGGATGTGGTTTAAGCGAGGAAATCAATTGATTGCCGGTCTTAAAGTTGAGCGGTCATATTTAGTTAGAGCCGCAAGCTTATCTAAATTGTATTTTGCGAGATATTCAAAATAATGAGCTACTAACTGAGTGGCTGCACTTGTGTAAACGTTTTTTTATTCAATTGATCAATTTGGATAATTAGGGCTTCTTGAAGTGATCGAGCTCCAATACCAGGTGGGTCCATCCTTTGGACATGCTTTAAACATCTTTCGAAATCCGCTATTGACCACCTGCGGTTAGCTGCGTTGCTGATCGACAGCGATGTAAAACTTTCTCTGAGATACCCATCAGTGTCTAGATTGTCAATTAGGAAGCTCGTCAGTTCCCTATCTTCTTGAGAAATGTGACTTGACGTAATTTGATTTTGTAAGTGCTCTCGCAGCGTTATATTCGTAACTAAATTATGAGTCAGATCAAATTTGTTTTGGTCGGTGCCGCCACCACTCGAATCAGCCAAGTGATTATTGCGATCTATTTCCTCCCTCTCTGGATTTAGAAGCTCCAGCTCATCTAATGAAATATCATCATTGGTGTTTTGAGTTTTATCCTCGAGTTCTAACAGCGGGTTCATCTCAAGAAGTTGATTGATTTCATGAGTTAGCTCTGTGGAGGATAAAGTGAGGAACCTGATAGATTGCTGAACTTGGGGAGTGAGGGCCAAGCTCTGGGATTGCTTAGCTAATAGTGAATTTTGAATCTTCGACATCTAGCAGAGAAAGTTCCTTGCCAAGAGTGGTCAGCTAGAGTCGGAAATCAGCCCCGAGATATACTCTTCTGACATGCTCGTTATGTATAATCTCGTCGGAATTTCCGCTTGCTAGTACGCCGCCCTCATTAATTATGTAAGCTCGGTCACAAATATCTAGTGTTTCTCTAACATTATGATCTGTGATGATTACGCCCAGACCCCTTTTAGTCAGAAAGCGGATTATATTTTTTATTTCTAAGACAGCTATCGGGTCGACACCTGCGAAGGGTTCATCAAGCAGGATGACAGAGGGGCGTGTCGCGAGTGCTCTCGCAATTTCAACTCGCCGTCTCTCGCCCCCAGAGAGTGATGTCGCTGTGTTTTTTCTTAGATGTTCTACCCCAAGTTCAGAAAGTAAAGATCGAGTGTCTTCATTTATATTCTCGGAGCCAGAGAGCTCTAATATCGCAGCGACGTTTTGTTCTACATTCAGTTTTCGAAATATTGATGCTTCTTGCGGCAGGTAACTCATCCCGAGTTTTGCCCTTCTGTGGATTGGCAGATGTGTAATATCTTTACCTCTGAGCAAGAGAGAGCCGCCATCTGACTTTATTATTCCAACTACGATGTAAAACGTTGTTGTTTTGCCGGCTCCATTGGGTCCTAGGAGCCCTACTACTTCTCCCTCTTTAACGGTAAAAGAAATATCCTTCACTACGGTCCTCGGGCCATATTTTTTGCAAAGTTGTTTCGCAACAAGAAGCTCTGTATCAACCATATTTCAGATAACGATGCTGTCGAGAGTTTATTAATCCTTTTTCTTGGGTTGGATAATCGCCTTGACTCGTTTCGGATTTCCACCAATATTTTCATCAAGCGAGCCCTTCGCTTCGAAAATTTCTGTATTTGCGTCGTATGTGATGAAATCCCCGTGAACGACGTCGCCATCCCTCCAAAGTTTTGCATTTGTAAACATACGCAAAACTTCTGACGTACTGTCGTACTCGATACGTTGGGCTTCACCCTCGATAAAATCGTCATAGCCTTCCCTTTTTTGCTTGAAATAAGCGGGATTCCCTTTGGCTATTCCAATACTAAAGTTCTCGTTTTCTTGCTTTACTTCAAGTTCATCGGCTCGAAGTACGAGGGTGCCTTGTATAAGCACTACATTGCCAAAAAATCGAGCTATTTGGGACTTGTCATCAACCTCGCCGCTATCTGCTTCGATGTTTATTGGTTGGTCTCTATCAGCTTTTTCTGCTACAGCCGCACCTGTTGCCCACACGCTTAGCGCAAAGATCATGCAATTTAAGAACTTTCTACAAGCCATGGTGGGTTACCCTTTTTTAATCCTTTGTTCGATTTGTGTAGTGCATACTTACTCTAGAGGTTAGTTTTAGTATCCCTGTCGAGTTGTAAAACTTCGCTCCTACCGATTTACCGTTTCCTTCTCCAAACGACGTGCTCGTCAAATTTTCTGTGATCACAGTATCCGATTTTAGATCAACCAGCGCTGAAGATGATGAAAATGCAATTTTGGCTTTCCCATCCGAATCGTTCTTTTTGAACGATACGTTGCCGCGTAATTCGATTAGATCTTTCGAAAGCAAGGTTGCCTCATCGGCGCCAACATTGGCACTCGTACTCGAGCGATTTTTTAAAGTCAGTTCTGGTCTGACCAGGATGGTATCAGAGCCGTAGTTGGTTAAGGAGTCCGCGTTTAAGTGAGATTGCAATTTTCCCTGGGAATTGAATCTGTCCATTTTGACTTCGGTAACAAAAAACTTTGGTATCGATCTGGCGGCAGATGCACCACTCGACACGCTAATCGAAGATTTGTGCTTAATCCAGGCAGTCATCCCAACTAAAATCAATAGACACAATAGGCCCCACTTACTCTTATGCTCGACGACATTCATGAGAAACTTTCCATGATTTTTTTCCAGTTTCCCTGCGCTTGTATGATTATTTCGGCTATTTCCCTTACGGCACCAAAACCAGCCGCAGCTTTAGTGACATACGTAACCTGGTCTTTTATGTACGGCGGCGCGTCTGGTGGTGATGCCGAAAATCCACTCAATTTAAGCATTGCAAGATCGGGAAGGTCGTCACCTACACAGCAGACTTCAGAGGGGCTTAGTTTTAGTCTCTTCAGCAGCGTTTTGAAAGTCTTCAGCTTATCGTCTATACCGAAATACTGATGGTCAACCCCTAAATCATTCAATCTTTTCTTTAAGGCCGGAGATGATCTTCCGCTGATGATCGCTAGTCTAACCCCCGTTTTCATGAGTAACTTTATTCCTAAACCATCTCTGACAAAGAATTGTTTTGATTGTTCTCCTCTACCAGTATAGATAAGAGACCCATTAGTCATTACCCCATCGACATCGAGAACGACCAGTTTTACGCCCTTTGCTTTGCTTAAAAGTGCTTTATTCATACCATCAGAGAATCTTGGCAGATACCAATTCGTGGAACCCAATCACTCCAATGGGCAAGCTTTGTTCGTCCACTACTATTAGGTGGTTAATTTTTTTAATTTCAAAGATTCGAAGCGCTTCACTCGCTAACGCGTTTTTCTCTATAACCTTTGGGTTTCGGGTCATTACGTCTTTTGCGATCAGCGACATCGGATCATTTTCTCTTTCGAGCAATCTCCGTAAATCACCATCGGTGATAACCCCTTCCAACACGTTTGAATCTTTCATTACCGCGGTCATGCCCAAGCCATTTTTAGAGATCTCGATTATCACTTCCCTCATACTGGCTTCTGGTAGAACGCTTGGGAATGAGTCTGCGGTTTTCATGATGCTCGCAACTGTCGTGAGTAGTCTTCTTCCGAGCGAACCGCCCGGGTGAGACTTCGCGAAATCATTCTCATTAAAGCCTTTCGACTCGAATAGCGCAACCGATAAAGCGTCTCCTAGAGCCAGCGTTGCTGTTGTGCTGGCTGTGGGAGCAAGTCCTAGTGGACACGCTTCTCGAGAAACCTTAGTCGAGAGTACGATGTCCGCCAGTTTGCCCAGAGTGGAATCCGGGTATCCGGTTATTGCGATTAATTTACTACCCATCCGCTTTACCGTTGGAAGAATTAGGTTTAGCTCGTCGCTTTCGCCGGAATAGCTGATCGCTATAACAACATCAAGGGCTGAGATCATTCCGAGGTCGCCGTGACCCGCCTCGGCTGGGTGAACGAAAAAGGCTGGACTTCCAGTGCTCGCCATTGTCGAGGCTATTTTTCTTGCAATGTGTCCAGACTTACCGATCCCCGTGATAACTATCTTTCCGGCACAGGCGTTAAGTATTTCAACTGCTGAGAACAACTCTTGGCCAATACGTTCCCCAACTTCCTGCAGGCCTGATATCTCGGTCTCGATTACTCGTTTTGCACTGGTAAGTACCGCTTTTTCACTAATTTTTGTAGGTTTGAGCATATATTGGTTAGTATATCCCAGACTAAAGCGTAGCTTTCGTCGTAGTTTTGATATGGTCAGCGAAGATTATTTCCCCCTCTTAGGGTTTTAAAGAAATTATCTGATTAAAGTAGAATGGATCTAGATCTAAAGCCTAAGGAAGTTTGGGAAACCGCGTGATGTCTTCCATCGATATAGCAATCAAATTGAGCGACGTAGATTTTTCCTATGGGAGAAAGTCGATCTTTAAAAAGCTTAACTTATCGATTAAGCGTGGTTATGTGACTGCGATAATGGGAGGTAGCGGGTCCGGAAAGACAACAATTTTGAGGATGGTATCGGGGCAGGTGAGACCTCAAAATGGTTTGGTTCAGTTGGATAGTGCGATCGTGACCAGTGCGTCTCGCCGGGAATTAATGGATCTACGCCAGAAAATGGGGATGCTTTTTCAGTTTGGAGCGCTTTTTACCGACCTTAGTGTTTTTGAGAATGTGGCGTTTCCGATACGTGAGAGATTCAAGTTACCCGAATCTGCTGTCCGAGACCTCGTTCTCATGAAGCTGCACGCGGTCGGGCTGCGTGGGACTGCGTCGATGATGCCGTCCGAATTGTCTGGTGGGATGGCGCGTCGGGTAGCTCTCGCCAGAACGATAGCGCTGGATCCGGAGTTTATTTTTTATGATGAGCCGTTTACTGGTTTAGATCCCATATCTACCTCGGTCACGGGAAGTCTTATTCGCAAATTAAATAATGCTTTGGGCGCCACCTCGGTTTTTGTAACTCACGACATAAAAGCCTCTTTTAAGATTGCTGATGAAGTGGTAATAATCTCTGGTGGAAGGGTCGTCGTTCAGGGCTCCCCTGAGGAACTGTTTGATTCAAAGGATCCCTATGTTAGGCAGTTTGTTCAGGGTGAATCAGATGGTCTAGTGCCGTTCCATATTCCTGCTGCTGATTATCGTGAAGATATAGACCTACAAAATATTACGGATCTATGAAGATTTTTTTAATTCTTTGTTCTTTTGTTGGTCGCTTGACCGTTGACGCCACTTGGAAGCTCGGCGAGGGGACCTTGTTTCTCATTCGAGTTTTACGGTCCTCTGCTGCGACAGCAATGAGACCACGATTGTTGCTTGATGAAATTCATTTTGCTGGCGTATTGTCTTTAGTGATCATCGTAGTGTCCGGATTGTTCGTGGGATTGGTTCTGGGTCTCCAAGGCTATGAAACTCTAAAGCGATATGGGTCCACTGGAGCGGTTGGAACGCTCGTGGCTCTTTCTTTAGTCAGAGAGCTTGGCCCAGTAGTTTCGGCGCTACTCTTTGCTAGTCGTGCAGGGTCCGCAATAACCGCCGAAATTGGAATTATGAAAACGACAGAGCAGCTAACCGCCATGGAAATGATGGGGGTCGATCCACACTCTCGAGTGATCGCCCCGATGTTTTGGGGGGGCGTTATATCCATGCCGATCCTGTCAGCTATTTTTACGGCTATGGGAATTTTAGGGGGCTACCTCATAACCGTTGTTGTAATAGGCGTTGATTCAGGGGCATTCTGGTCTCAGATGCAGGCGAGCGTTGATTTTTGGGGCGATGTATTTAATGGGATAATCAAAAGCTGTGTTTTTGGGATCGCAGTTACAGCTATTGCGGTTTTTGAGGGTTATTTTGCTCATCCTACCGCCGAGGGGTTTCGCGAGCGGTAACTCGTACTGTTGTAACGTCGGCTCTAGCTGTGCTCGCCCTCGACTTTATTCTGACTGCATTCATGTTTACGGGAGCTTGATTATGGATAGGCGCATTGTTGATCTCTGGGTTGGTGTATTTGTAATTTTTGGGCTACTTTCTCTAGTCTTCTTGGCTTTTAAAGTTGGGAGCTCCAATTTTATTTCAGCATCTGCCAGTTACACACTTATTGCCGAATTTGACAACATTGGTGGTCTAAAGCCGAAAGCGCCAGTGAAAAGTGCTGGGGTAGTTGTTGGTCGAGTGGAGAGTGTTGATTTTGACAATCAAAGTCTTCGTGCAAAAGTGCAAGTTAGGGTTGACGAGCGATACCAGTTTCCAAAGGACAGTTCGGTGTCAATATTGACATCTGGCCTTCTGGGGGATCAGTTCATCGGAATAGACCCTGGTGGTGATGAGGATAATCTCGTTGATGGAGATCGGGTTCGGATAACTCAATCTGCAATCGTTCTTGAGAAGGTCATTGGGCAATTCCTCTACAGCAAGACCGCGGAGACGGATAAGAAGTAATTACTGTATTCTGTATTTTCTCGAAAAGAAACTTTAAGAACAGGAAAAATTAAATGATCAAAAGATTTTTATCTGTAATCCTGCTAGTGCTCTTTAGTCAATCGCAAGCTCTGCATGCTGCAAAGGGTCCAGACGAGATTGTTCGAGGGACGATAGACGCGATAATGAACGCAATCGAGAATGATGAAAAAATTAAATCTGGAGATCTTCAGCACACACTTAAATTTGTCGAAGAAAAAGTTGCTCCACGTTTTGATTTTCCGAGAATGACAAGATTAGCCGTCGGGCGGCCCTGGCGCCAAGCATCTCCCGAGCAAAAAACTGAGTTGGTAGACCAGTTTAGAAAGCTGATGGTGAGGTCTTATGCCTCTGCGTTTACTAAATTTAGGGGAATTGTAGTTGAGGTCCAGCCGCTTCGTCCTTCCGAGAAAGAGGGGGAGGCGTTTGTGCGTTCGTTGATCCGGTTGCCCGGTGGCGTTCAACCTATATCCGTCGACTACGACATGCAGTTTGTTGAGGGCGAGTGGAAGGTGTTTGATATTCAAATTGACGGCGCTAGTTTAATCATAAATTACCGGAATATTTTTGGTCAGGAGATTGATGCGAATGGGTTGGATGGGTTAATTGATAGTCTTAAAGTCAAGAACGCATCACAATAATGATTTCTTGATTTAGTCGATGATTACATTAAGTAGCTCCAGCCAACAACACCTCGAACTTTCTGGTGATTTATCGTTTTCGAATTTCTTTGTCGAGACTAGTCGTCTGAAATCCCAGCTGCCCCCAAGTGTAGATTCAATTGATCTTTCGGGCCTCAGGGTAAAGGACTCTACAGGTGTTTGTTTCGTTCTATTTTTGATGCGTAACGTTCGGAGACGAGTCATGTTTCATGGTATGAGTTCTTCGCTCAAGAGCCTGATTGCGCTTTATGGGTTGGATGAATTCATAACTCAGGCAAGCGAATAAAACAATCTTCTATTGATAGCCGTAATCCCTAATGAACGCAATTAGTGTCCGTGACGTATACAAATATTTCGGGACTCTGTGTGCCGTAAAAGGGGTAACGTTAGATGTATTGGAGGGGAGTTTTTCGGATTGCTCGGACCAAACGGGGCCGGAAAGACCAGCCTGATAAATATGATTTCTGGTCTGTCGGTCGTCGATAGCGGATCAATTGAAGTCAACGGTTCAGACGTGTCTAAAGATTACTTGAGGGCGCGAAGAATGCTCGGCGTGGTCCCTCAAGAGCTCGTATTTGATCCTTTTTTGTCTGTTTATCAGACTCTGAAATTTCAATCTGGCTATTTCGGAATTAAGCATAACGACAGTTGGATTCAGGAAATACTTGGCGCGCTCGGTCTCGATGAGAAAGCCGATTCCAACATGCGTTCTCTATCTGGGGGAATGAAACGTAGAGTTTTGGTTGCTCAGGCGTTAGTTCATCGTCCTCCAGTGATTATTCTGGACGAACCTACGGCTGGGGTTGATGTAGATTTGCGTCAAGGGTTATGGAAGTTTATTCGAGAGCTAAACGAAAGGGGGCATACAATTGTTTTGACCACTCACTACCTTGAGGAGGCTGAAAGTTTGTGTGGTCGGATCGGGATGTTAAAAAAGGGTGAGTTGGTCGTAGTGGAAAAAACTGAACAGCTGCTCCAAACTAGTGAGGGATTGACTATCAGGCTACTCGTATCCTCTGGAGATTGTCATTTACCCGAGTCTCTGAATTCTTTCCAAACGAAGTTAATTCCTGGAGGTGCTGAAATAATTGTTCCAAATGCCAGTAATGTTGAGGAGGTCTTGGCTCATCTCAGAGTAGCAAATATCAAGTACGACTCACTTCAATTGGATCGCCGTGACCTAGAGGACGTTTTTGTCTCTGTAATGCGGTCCGGCAAGGATGGATAACCAAATGGTGGGTTTTCAGACATTGTTTTCGAAAGAAATTACCCGATTTCTTAAGGTTGGATTCCAGACTATTGGTGCTCCGGTTTTAACTGCGCTACTTTATTTGCTTATTTTTTCCAATGCACTCAGGGGACGGATTGAGGTTTACTCCGGAAGTGGAATCGATTATCTTCAGTTTTTGGTGCCGGGTTTGGCAGTGATGAGTTTGTTGCAGAACGCCTTTGCAAACACCTCTTCCAGTATTGCGCAATCAAAAATGATGGGGAATATCGTTTTTGTATTACTGCCACCAATCTCACATCTCGAATTTTTTCTTGCATACGTACTCGCGGCTGTGGTGAGAGGGCTAATCGTTGGTTTTGTCGTGGTTTTTGCATCCCTGCTCTTTGTGGCATTGCCAATTGAGAATTTAGTGACAATTTTGACGTTTGGATTTCTAGGTGCAACGATGTTGGGTAGTTTGGGTTTGATTGCGGGTATCTGGGCTGACAAGTTTGATCAGATCGCCGCATTTCAAAACTTCGTGATTTTGCCCATGACGTTCCTATCAGGAGTTTTTTACTCCGTGCATGATCTCCCAAATTTTTGGCAACTTGTCTCTTACCTCAATCCATTTTTCTATCTAATCGATGGTTTTAGAGCGGGGTTCTTCGGGGTTTCAGATGTCGACGTATTTCAGAGCCTTATTATTGTATCTGCCGTCACTTTTGCTTTATCATTCGGGTGTTTTCTCTTAATTAGAGCTGGCTACAAGCTACGCTCCTGAACTTTACCGAGATAATTTTTTAATAATGATGTCGCCAGAGTTAATAAAAGCGTATTTGGAGGAGTCGATTGACTGTGAGCATCTCACGGTAATTGGCGACGGACGTCATTTTGAAGCGGTCATCGTTAGCAAGATATTCGATGGGAAAAGTAGAGTTCAGCGGCATCAAGTTATCTTTGCGGCACTCGGGGACAAAATGAAAGAGGATATACACGCTCTTTCAATGAAAACTCTCACTCCTGGCGAGTGGGAATCGCAGTAGGTCGTAGATCACGCGTGGATAAACTTGTGATTCAGGGGGGGCGGCGGCTCTCCGGTAGGGTGTCGGTGTCTGGAGCTAAAAACGCAGCGCTACCGATATTATGTGCAAGTCTTTTGACACCTGAGCGCTTATCGATCAGCAATATACCGCACCTGCAGGACGTGACGACAATGCTCGCGCTGCTGCGCCATCTTGGCGTTGATTTTACGTTGGAAGATGGGATGCGAGTTAGCTTAGAGGCTAGGTCTATTCGCTCCAAAGAAGCTCATTATGATCTTGTCAGGACTATGAGAGCATCTGTTTTAGTTCTGGGCCCTTTGCTCGCTCGTTTTGGAGAGGCGGCAGTATCGTTGCCAGGTGGGTGCGCGATTGGGCAAAGGCCCGTTGATCAGCACTTGAAGGGGTTGGAAGCTTTGGGGGCAAAAGTCAACATCGAGAATGGCTATATCGTAGCCCAAGCTGATCGACTAAAGGGTGCCGAGGTTGTCTTTGACTTAGTTACGGTCACCGGCACGGAAAATATTATGCTCGCAGCGTGCCTTGCTGAGGGACAGACTGTTATTCGGAATGCGGCGATGGAGCCAGAAGTTGTTGATCTCGCATCGTGTTTATCCAAGATGGGGGCGGAGATCGAAGGGGCAGGCTCGGACACGATCGTGGTAAGCGGGGTTGAGTCGCTGACTGGGTGCGAACATTCTGTGATGCCTGATCGTATTGAAGCTGGCACCTTCGCTGTTGCGAGTGCGGTTTCCTCCGGGGATGTGATAATTGACGGTATTTCGGTAGACCTTATATCGTCCACTCTTAGTTTATTAGAAGAGTCTGGAGCAGAGGTTCAGGCGGGCGATAACCAAGTACGCATTTTTGCTCCGCGTAGGCTTTTTTTCAGTCAATGTAGAGACTGCACCGTATCCGCATTTCCCTACCGACATGCAGGCTCAACTTATGGCGTTAAACACTGTTTCAGAAGGCGTTGGAGAAATTACTGAGAACATATTTGAAAACCGTTTTATGCACGTTCAAGAAATGAGACGGCTCGGTGCGAATATTGCTGTGGAGGGAAACAAGGCAATCGTGCGTGGTGTTGAAGCCCTAGAGGGCGCGCAAGTGATGGCTACGGATCTCAGGGCTTCCGCAGGTTTAGTGATCGCTGGTTTGGTGGCGAAAGGGGAAACAACAGTCAACAGAATTTATCATCTCGATCGGGGTTACGAGCGGATTGAGGAGAAGCTTAGTAAACTGGGAGCACGCATTAAGCGAGTTGTGGCGTGAGATGAAGACAATTTAATATTTAGACTTTTGAGAGTTATTTTTTAATGGATGATAATTTTTCCGTAACCCTGGCTTTGTCGAAAGGGCGAATCTTGGATGAAACCCTACCCTTTTTGAAAGGAATGGGAATTCAGTTGACGGATAACCCGGATTCATCTCGAAAGTTAGTTATTGGTACTACAAAACCTGAGTTGCGGATTGTCTTGGTCCGCGCTAGCGATGTTCCCACCTATGTGCAGAGAGGAGCAGCCGACTTGGGGATCGCGGGGAAGGATGTCTTGGTTGAGCAAGATGGTGATGGCCTATTTGAGCCTGTGGATCTTGGTATAGCTAGATGCAAGATGATGGTCGCAGCTCGAGAGGACTTCGATTATGACGCTGCTATCAAAAAAGGTTCGCGCATTCGAGTGGCAACCAAGTATGTGCGTTCGGCAAGAACTCACTTCGGTCAGAAGGGCGTATACGTCGATCTCATAAAATTGTATGGCTCAATGGAGCTCGCGCCTATTGTTGGGCTGGCTGACGCGATCGTTGATTTAGTATCCAGTGGCGAAACGTTGAGAGCAAATAAGCTTAAACCGGTTGAGGAGATCATGCCGATTAGCTCAAGGCTAATCATCTCGGCATCATCTCTTAAGCTCAAGCGAGACATCATAAAGCCATTGATAGATGGCTTTCGAGATTTCTCGTTGAACAAAGTGAGTTGAAAATCGCATGCGGTATTTATCAAGCTCGGATTTAAATTTTCAGGCAGATCTAGAATCCCTGAGGCAATTCGAGGACGCTGTTTCCTCAGACATATCGGCTGCAGTGGAACGTATTCTTCGATTAGTCAAAGACTCAGGAGATACAGCGTTGGTGCAGCTCACTAAAGATCTTGACCGCTATGCTGTAGATACATTTGATCAACTGATTGTCGGCACGGAAGAACTTGACGTAGCTTTTCAATCGCTTGACGCCGAGCAGCGGGCAGCCTTGCAAACTGCGGCTTCAAGAATACGGGATTACCACGAAAGGCAAAAGGCGGATTCTTGGGCATACGAGGATGAGCTCGGGAACGAATTGGGTCAGAAAATTACTCCAATCGGGCGCGCAGGTATCTACGTCCCAGGAGGTAAAGCTGCTTATCCCTCGTCGGTAATGATGAACGCCATTCCGGCGATGGTGGCTGGAGTTCGAGAAATATATATGGTTGCCCCGTGTCCTGGCGGAAACGTCTAGCAGTCTTGTTCTTGCGGCAGCGAAGTTATCGGGCGTTTCAAAGGTTTTTAAAATCGGGGGTTCGCAAGCTATTGCGGCGCTGGCTTATGGGACTGAGAGCGTACCCAAAGTTGATAAGATTGTTGGGCCAGGTAATGCGTATGTGGCGGAGGCCAAGCGACGTGTTTTTGGAATGGTCGGCATTGATATGATAGCGGGGCCATCAGAGATACTAATTATTGCGGATGGCACCGCGAATCCAGACTGGGTTGCCATGGACTTGTTTTCGCAAGCGGAGCACGACGAATTAGCGCAGGCGATTCTCGTGTCACCGGATGAGGCTTACTTGAAGGAAGTTGAAAGCCGCATATCAAAATTAATTTCTGGGATGGCGCGCAAGGAGATCATACAGACTTCACTAAATAATCGTGGAGCAATGATTCATACTAAGTCCTTAGAAGAAGCTTGCGATGTGTCAAACATATTAGCTCCCGAGCATCTCGAGCTATCCGTACAGGATCCCAATGCTTTGCTCCCAAAAATCACATCAGCGGGAGCAATTTTTATGGGCATTCGATCCTCAGAGTCTTTGGGAGACTACTGTGCGGGCCCTAACCATGTGCTACCCACTTCTGGTACTTCTCGTTTTTCTTCCCCCTTGGGTGTGTACGATTTTCAAAAAAGATCGAGCCTGATAAAAATTTCTGAAAGGGGGTCCAATGAACTAGGGCAGGTTGCTTCGATACTAGCTAGGGGTGAGGGGTTGGAGGCGCATGCTCTCTCTGCGGAAATGAGGCTTAGTGGTGAGTAAATATTGGAGCGATATCGTTGGAGAGTTGCAACCCTACAAGCCAGGTGAGCAAGCTACATCCGGCGGCGTTATTAAGCTCAATACGAACGAGAACGCCTATCCGCCAAGCCCTACAGTCGAGGAGGCAATCAAGGTTTTTTCATCAGGATCATTACGGCTATACCCCGACCCGATGAGTTTGCGCCTGAGAACCGCAATCGCCGACCTGGAGAATTTGGGAATTGATAATGTCTTCGTTGGCAATGGATCGGACGAGGTGCTCGCTCATACGTTTCGAGCCTTCTTTAAAAACGATGTCCCGGTTGTCTTTCCGGATGTAACGTACAGCTTCTATCCAACGTACTGCAAATTATTCAATTTGTCTTACGAGGAAATCCCGCTTGATGAGGATTTTCACGTGAGGCCTGAACTTATTCCAGAGAAAAATGGGGGGATTATATTTCCTAATCCGAATGCGCCCACTGGAATTTATCTTGATTATTCTGAGGTCGAGCTGATAGTAAGCAAGCATGCGGATTCAGTTGTTGTAATTGATGAGGCTTATGGTGAATTTGGAACTCGGTCTTCCGCTGATCTTGTGAAGAAGTATCCGAATGTGGTTGTTACCCGATCTTTTTCGAAGTCGTATTCGTTGGCAGGCGCAAGACTCGGGTATGCCCTAGCTAGCAAAGATTTGATAGAGGGGCTTTACCGAATTAAAGATAGTTTTAACTCCTATCCCGTTGATCGTTTGGCTGAAGTTTGTGCGTTAGCGGCGTTGAAGGATAGAACTTATCTCAATTCGGTGATTGACAAAATTAAAGAAAGTCGTGAAACACTGACGAATGGCTTGCGTAACTTAGGGTTTCGAGTACTTAGTTCTGAGGCGAATTTTGTTTTTGTGTCTCATGAAAAAATACCGGCTGGGGCTCTCTCTGTTGCGCTCAGGGAACGTGATATTCTCGTCAGACACTTTTCCAAACCCAGTCGGATTGAAAATTTCCTTCGTATAACGATAGGTACCGACGAGCAGGTACAAAAGCTTCTTGCTTCGATGACAGAAATACTTCGATAATTTTAAGAATGTTTTGCTCGGTATAAAATATCAACCTGAATTTTTTTAGAGGTCAATGTAGATAGATGAACAGGAAGGCTGAAGTAACCAGGGATACTCTTGAAACCAAGATAAGGGTGAAACTTAACCTCGATGGAACTGGTACCTATAAAATAAATACAGGGATCGGTTTTTTTGACCATATGCTCGAGCAGGTCTCGAGACACGGACTATTGGATATAGAAATTGAGGCTGATGGAGATCTGCATATAGATGCTCATCACACCGTCGAAGATGTTGGGATTACTCTCGGTCAGGCCCTTAGGCAGGCTGTAGGAGAGAAGAAAGGTTTGGTTCGCTATGGCCTCTCTTATGTCCCTCTTGATGAGGCGTTGAGCCGTGTAGTTGTCGATTTATCTGGAAGGCCAGGTCTTTTTTATTCAGTTGAATATGTCCGTAGCCAAATAGGTGGTTTCGATGTTGATCTCATCCGGGAGTTCTTTCAAGGGTTCGTCAATCATGCAAACATCACCTTACACATCGACAATTTGAAGGGAGACAACGCTCACCACCAGGCCGAAACGATTTTCAAGGCTACTGGCAGGGCTTTGAGAGTTGCTTTGGATATTGATCCTCGAGCGAGTGGTTCACTTCCATCCACAAAAGGTTCTCTCTGAGCGTTGCAACCCAATGGAGAGGATAGCTGTTATCGATTATGGTATGGGGAACCTGCGCTCGGTGGAAAAAGCGTTAGCGGAGGTCGCCTGTTCTGCGGTGGTGAGGGTCACAGATGATCCGGATGAAATAGCAAACGCCGACCGAGTCGTTTTTCCTGGTCAGGGTGCAATGCCAGATTGCATAGCGGAGCTCGAGCGAAGGAACCTCACTCACGTTGTCAGGAATGTTTCCCGAGATAAACCTTTTTTGGGAATCTGTATAGGGCTGCAGTTGCTTTTCGAGTCCAGCGAGGAGGGCGATTCTAGAGGGTTGTCGATTCTTCAGGGAGAGGTGAAAAAATTTCGACCCGACCGGTTGGGGGTATTTGGAGAAAAATTCAAGGTGCCGCACATGGGGTGGAATTCAGTTAATTTTTTAGGAGAACACCCTGTACTCGAAGGGCTAAATAGTGGGGAGCGATTTTATTTCGTGCACAGCTATCATGTTCAGCCAACCGAGAAGCAAATCGTTCTTGGCACGACAGAGTACTGTGCTGAGTTCCCGAGTATTGTGGTTGATGAGAATATCGTTGCGGTGCAGTTCCATCCCGAAAAAAGTCAAGCTGCTGGGTTGAAATTACTCAGCAACTTTGTATCTTGGAAGGGGGCATGAAGCTACTATCTCTAGTTAAAGTTTTACATTTTTATAACTTACATTTTTGAAGTATTTATGTTGTTAATTCCGGCGATTGATTTGAAAGATGGTGAATGCGTCAGGCTGAAGCAGGGCTTGATGGAAGATGCGACGGTTTTCTCAGACAAGCCGGTTGATATGGCTGAGCATTGGGTTGCCTGTGGTGCGCAGAGGCTGCATTTGGTTGATCTGAACGGAGCTTTCTCTGGGAAACCAGAAAATCTATCCGCTATCCGAGATATCGTAGCTGCTGTGGGTGGGGATACGCGGGTTCAACTCGGAGGTGGGATACGGGATCTGGAGACCATCGAAAGGTATTTGGATCTTGGTGTCTCTTTCGTGGTGGTGGGAACGGCTGCTGTTAAGAAACCCGGGTTTTTACATGATGCTTGTGATGCTTTTCCTGGGCAAGTAATCGTGGCGCTTGATGCGAAAGACGGAAAAGTCGCAACTGATGGTTGGTCTAAGTTAACCGGTCATGACGTTGTCGATTTGGCTTTGAAATTTCAAGACTATGGGGTAAGTGCAGTGCTGTACACTGACATAGGTCGGGACGGAATGATGACGGGTGTAAACATCGAGTCGACCCGTAACCTCGCTCGTGCGCTTACGGTACCAGTTATAGCGAGTGGGGGTATCAACTCTCTTGAGGACGTTAAAGAAGTTTGTAAGCTACAAGCGGATGGTGTTCTTGGAGCGATCACTGGTCGAGCAATTTATGAAGGTGCTCTGGATTTCAAGAAGGCGACCGAGTACTTGTTATCTTTGTGAAAAATCTCCAGTTTATTTTCTGGAGTAATGTAGGAAGAAAGTATGGCTCTCGCCAAGAGAATAATACCTTGTCTTGATGTCAATGACGGCAGGGTTGTAAAGGGTGTTAACTTTGTTAGCCTAAGGGATGCTGGGGATCCGGTCGAGGTAGCTAAGCGCTATGATGTTCAGGGGGCGGACGAGCTTTGTTTTCTTGATATTACGGCGAGCAGTGACAATCGTGGGCTAATTCTGAAAGTTATTGAGTCTGTAGCGGAACAAGTATTTATCCCCCTTACAGTCGGCGGCGGCGTTAGAGCTGTGGAGGATGTCCAGCGATTACTCAAAGCCGGAGCAGATAAGGTAAGTATCAATACCGCTGCTGTGTTGAACCCTCATTTGGTGCAGGAGGCGACAGATTTCTTTGGTTCCCAATGTATAGTTGTGGCGATAGACGCTAGGCGCAAATCAGAAAATAGTGGATGGGAAGTGTTTACTCACGGCGGGCGTCGAAGTACTGGGTTGGATGCCCTGGAATGGGGTTACAGGATGCAGAAGGCTGGTGCTGGTGAAATTCTTTTGACGAGTATGGATAAAGATGGCACCAAATCTGGATTTGATCTTGAGCTCACCCGATCTTTCTCTGACAATTTAGATATCCCGATTATAGCCAGCGGAGGCGTTGGCGAGAAACAACATTTCGTGGATGGCGTAATTCAAGGTGGCGCAGATGCACTCCTCGCGGCCAGTGTTTTTCACTACGGTGAAATGACGATTCAAGAGGTCAAGGAGGCTATGGCTTTAAGTGGATTAGAGGTTCGGCTATGAAAACAGATTTAATCGGGCGTTTAAAATGGAATACGGATGGGTTGGTTTCTGCCATCGTGCAAGATTACGATTCGAAGCGAGTGCTGATGCAGGGTTGGATGAATACGGAGGCACTAGCAAACACGGTTACCTCGGGCCAAGTGGTTTTTTGGTCGCGGTCACGTAATAAACTTTGGGTCAAGGGAGAGGAGTCCGGAAACTTCCAAAATCTCAAAGAAATCTATGTGGATTGTGATGGCGATGCCCTCTTGCTGTTGGTGGAGCAGGTTGGAGGAATCGCTTGCCATACGGGTCGAGAGAGTTGTTTTTTTACAAAACTTGATCGTGGAGTTTGGGAAATAAATGAAGTAGTGTTGAGAGATCCTAGAGAGATGTATAAAAAATCATGAATGAATTCGACGTATTGTCCCGTTTAAATGACGTAATTCTATCGAGAAAAATTTCTGGAGAAGATGAATCATCTTACGTATCAACTCTATTTGCTCGCGGTCAGGATCAAATATTAAAAAAATCTCCGAAGAGGCTGCTGAAGTTATTATGGCGTCGAAAGACAACAATGCTGACGCCATCGTCAAGGAGGTGGCGGATCTGTTGGTTCCACTGCCTTATCGTTCTCGCGTATCATCAGGTTTCCGCTAAAGATGTCGCGGAGGAACTGGCTAATAGAGAGGGGCTTTCGGGAATTCAAGAAAAACTAAGCCGATCTAAGTAGTTTGTCGCGGTTTTTAGGAGAAAGGCGTTATGTCGGGAAATTGTATTTTCTGTAAAATTATCTCCGGGGAGTTGCCTAGTACCAAAGTTTACGAGGATGAGGATGTCCTTGCGTTCCGTGACATAAATCCGCAAGCAGATGTACATTTTTTGATCATCCCAAAAAGTCATATTGAGTCGTTGGCGCATGTCGATACGTCTCATGCGGGGCTCCTGGGCAAGATTATGACCTTGGCGAGTGTTTTGGCTGAAAAAGAAGGGTCGATTAACGGTTTCAGAACGATAGTGAATACTGGCGAGGTTGGTCGGCAGGACGTGTTTCATTTACATTTCCACGTACTCGGCGGAGACAAAGCGCTTCCAGCTATGATATATAAGAGAAATTAAACTGTTTTTATGGAGTTGAAGAAATGATGATGGGGTCTTTTAGCATTTGGCACTGGTTAATAGTGCTACTGGTAGTGGTATTAGTTTTTGGGACAAAAAAGCTCGGGAATATTGGGTCTGATCTCGGTAAGGCGGTGAAGGGATTTAAAGAGGGGGTGAAGACCAAGGACGGTGAAGAATCCAGTCAAGCCGAACTCGACGCTAAAGGAGATCGAGGGACCGTAGTCGAGGGTGAGGTCCGAGAAAAAGACAACGCGTAATCGCCTAATTTAGGCACGTAAAAATGTTCAATTTTGGTTTATCCGAAATTATGGTCATCGCCGTCGTTGGATTGATCGTAATTGGTCCAGAGCGTTTGCCCAAAGTTGCGAAGACTGTAGGGCATCTATTTGGTCGGATGCAACGATATGCCTCGCAGGTCAAAGCTGAGATAGATCGCGAGGTGCAGCTAGATGAGCTGAAAAACCTTCAGAAAACTATGAAGGAGGCGGCGGATGAGATTGAGGCTGATGTGTCCTCACAGTTTAATTTTATCCAAAGTGAAATTGATGAGGCGGATAAGGAGCTCTCAGATTCAGTTGATAATGCAAAGAGAAGCTTGAACGATGATGACCCCAATCAGGATGCCCCAATCAGATAGCTGTCAAGAAGGTAGATTCCCAGGAAGCGGCCAGTAGCGAGCTGGGTGATGAAGGTGCAACTATCGACAGTATCGAACGAATTGACGAGAAAGCTAAAGACACCGAGCCTCAAAACGGAATAAACCTAATGGCTGGCATGTCCTTCGTCAAAGAACCAAACGAGTCAAGCGACCCCAGTCAACCAATTGATGGATTGGTAAAAAAGGATGATCAGAAGGAAGTAAAGAGTTGAGTGATTCTGAATCTTTCATTTCCCATCTAATAGAACTGCGCGATCGACTGCTAAAAGCGATGGTAGCCCTGTTGGTCGTATTTGGCGTGTTGTTTTATTGGGCTCGAGACATATACAGCTTCCTGGCTAAACCGCTCCTAGCCGAGCTCCCCGCTGGTTCGCACATGATTGCAGTAGAGGTGGCAGCGCCATTCTTTGTTCCTATCAAGGTGACGATGTTTGTTTCACTGGTCATCGCGTTGCCTTTTGTCCTTTACCAGGTTTGGGCATTTATCGCTCCAGGGCTTTACTCGCATGAGAAAAAGTTTGCGATCCCCTTAGTTGCAACCTCAACTGTTCTATTTCTAATTGGGATGGCGTTTGCGTATTTCATTGTTTTTCCGGTAGTTTTTCATTTTGTGGCTACATTCACCCCTGAGGGGGTGGAGATGAATACCGACATCCAAAAATATTTTGATTTTGTTCTCGCATTGTTTTTGGCTTTTGGGTTGGCTTTCGAAACGCCGATCGCAGTGGTGATACTCACAAAGATGGGGATAGTTAGCCTTAAAAAACTCAAGGAATCAAGGCCTTATGTGATAGTTGGCGCCTTTGTTATAGCAGCTATTTTTACCCCTCCGGATGTCGTTTCGCAATTGCTCCTCGCATTCCCGATTTGGTTGCTTTTTGAACTTGGACTACTTATCTCTGGTTTTATTGAGAAACCTAAGGAGAAGTGATTCGACAGGTTCATTTGGATTGACATGCCGGACATCAAAATATAGAATTTCGCCCTTTCGCTCAGCGTCTCTGGGCTTACAAATCTTTACATTCTTTACAGAAAAATGAAAACTTTCAGCGCGAAAAGTCATGAAGTCAGCCGAGAATGGCTTCTAGTAGATGCTACCGATAAGGTACTCGGGAGAATTTCAACGGAAATAGCGAGAAGACTCCGAGGCAAACATAAGCCTGTGTACACACCGCATGTCGATACTGGAGATTTTATCGTGGTCATTAATGCGGAAAAAATGAGAGTTACCGGTAAGAAGGAAACGGACAAGAAATACTATCGTCACAGTGGTTATCCAGGTGGTATTTACGAGACGACATACGGAAAAATGCAGGATAAATTTCCTGGTCGAGCGCTAGAAATTGCGGTCAAAGGCATGTTACCTAAAGGCCCGCTTGGATACGCAATGATCAAGAAGCTTAAAGTGTATGGTGGTTCAGAGCACCCGCACGGAGCTCAGCAACCAAAACAACTAGAAATTTAGTTTAGATTAGGGAAGAAAAAGTAATGGCATATGTCTCTCAAGCTAATTATGGAACCGGCCGCCGAAAAGCTGCAGTAGCGCGTGTTTACATCAAACCCGGATCTGGAGTGATTACCGTCAACAAAAAACCAGTCGACCAATTTTTCTCAAGGGAGACCGGACGAATGCTTGTTCGGCAACCTTTGGACATAACGGGGTCAATCGGGACGTTCGATATAGATGCAAATGTGACAGGCGGTGGTGAATCTGGTCAGGCTGGCGCGATTCGTCATGGGATAGCACGTGCACTTGTTGAGTACGATTCTTCGCTGAAACCTGCTCTCAAAAGCGCCGGCCTTATTACTCGGGATGCACGTGAGGTTGAGCGGAAGAAGGTGGGATTGAGAAAAGCGAGACGACGTCCGCAGTTCTCGAAACGCTAATTAACCAGCAGTCAAAGCAAAAGGCTGTCCTGTTGGGCAGCCTTTTTTTTATTGATTTAACATCTCTACACACAAAGTTGAGCAGGAAATAATTTTATGGTCAGTATCGGAATCGTTGGTGGCACAGGTTATACGGGTGTTGAGTTGCTTCGAATCTTGCTGCGGCACGCTTCAGCCGATGTAAGGATAATAACTTCCAGGTCTGAATCAGGTACGCGCGTGGTTGATTATTTTCCCAGCTTGCGCGGAGAAACAGATTTAGTATTTACTGATCAGTCCATTAAGCAATTATCCCGGTGTGACGTTGTTTTTTTTGCTACACCTCATGGTGTGGCAATGGAGCAAGCAAGATCACTCATTGAAGCTGGAACCAAGGTTATTGACCTTGCGGCAGATTTCAGAATAAAAAATTTGATGAACTGGGAAAAGTGGTACAAGCTGGATCACGCTTGCCCAGATCTTTTGAACGAGGCGGTTTATGGTTTGCCTGAATTGAATAGGGAAAAAATAAAATCAGCGCGTATCGTTGCAAATCCTGGTTGCTATGCGACATCAATTGAGCTTGCACTCATACCATTGATTAAGTCTGGCGCCGTTGATCATTCGAATATTATCGCTGATGCAAAGTCAGGTGTTAGTGGGGCTGGCAGGAAGGCTGACATTGGTGTCAGCTTCTCGGAGGTTTCTGAAAACTTTAAGGCTTATGGAGTTTCCGGACATCGTCATCACCCAGAGATCAAGGAGATATTGGATGGTGTTTCTCAGTCAGGACCAGTAAATCTGCAATTTACCCCACATCTATTACCGCAAATTCGAGGTATATTAGCGACGGTTTACGTGAGACTTAAGAACTCTGATCGCGACGTACGGTCAATTTTCTCGGAAGCGTATGAAAACGAGCCTTTTGTTGAAGTCTTACCCGAGGGAGAATTTCCTGATACCAAAAGTACTCGGGGCACAAATGCGTGTAAGCTAGGTCTACATATTGACGTAGATTTTGGCCGGGTAGTGATTATTTCTGCACTGGACAATCTCGTAAAAGGCGCAGCTGGCCAGGCGGTTCAGAACATGAATATAATGACCGGGTTAGATGAACAAACAGGGCTTTTGGACATAGCAACCGTACCGTGATGTTTATTGATTCTAGGGAGATTTGAATGGAAGCTTCTTTGCACGACTCGGCTAGCCAGATTATTTTTACAGATGCTGCTGCTGCCAAGGTGAGAGAGTTGATTGATGATGAAGGTAATGATGGCTTAAAGCTCAGAGTATTCGTCTCTGGCGGAGGATGCTCTGGTTTTCAGTATGGATTTACCTTCGATGAGGAAATCAATGAGGATGACGCGACGATCGATAAAAGCGGCGTGATGTTACTCGTTGACTCTATGAGCTATCAGTATCTGGTCGGGGCGGAGATTGATTACCAGGAAGGGATTGATGGTGCTCAGTTTGTTATAAAAAATCCAAACGCAACATCTACATGCGGTTGTGGCTCTTCATTTTCTGCTTAAGTTCACTCTCCGTAGTCTGCATTGACGATCGCGGTGTTTGCTAAAACCCGCAACGACGTTTCGTGTTTTTGCATGACGTTCATAAATTCTGGAATTTCAGATTGAGTAATTGATGGCCCCGGAGGCATTACAGCTTTGGTGGGGTTAATTTGGCGCCCGTTGGCCAAAAACTCGTAGTGAAGATGGGGGCCGGTCGCCAACCCAGTTTTCCCAACATATCCGATAACTTCGCCTTGCTCAATACGTTTGCCGCTCTTCATCCCCTTTGCATATCTGGATAAGTGAGCGTATCGAGTGGTGATTCCATTGCTATGCCGGATCTCAACAAACTTCCCGTATCCACCCTTGGTCCCGACAAATCTTACTGTTCCTCGACCCGTCGACAATACCTCAGTGCCGGTTGGAGCGCCATAATCTACTCCCTTATGAGCTCGCCATTTTTTAAGCACTGGGTGCATTCTCCCAGAGGAGAATCCCGACGTGATCCTGGAAAACTTCAGGGGTGATCTTAAAAATGCTCGTTTTACGCTTTTCCCGTCTGGGGTGTAGTACCCGCTGGGTTGCTTATCACTGCTAAAAAAGAATGCCTTGTGGGATTCTCCCGCATTCACGTATTCTGCCGCGACGATCTTATCTAGATTTATAAACTCTCCAGCGAAATAATTTGCATCGAAAATTATCGAAAATTTATCTTTTTTCCTGACGTCGCGGTTGAAGTCTATTTCACTAGAAAAAATATTAGCCATTTCTGTGGCTAGTCGGTCATCGAGCCCCGCTTTTTCAAATGCACCAAAAAGCGAATCTTCCACAGTGCCTGACTTTGAGTATCGTCGCTTCGACAACTCAGGTTGGGTGAGCGCAAAATTTCTGTTTATACCCGAGCGGGATATCTGAGTTACTCCAGATTTATTGTTAAAGTAAATTAACTTTTCGACACTTTTGTCAGCCTTAACGATTACACGTATTCTCGAACCCGCTATTAACCTCAGAGATTTTTTTATTGGCTTCGAAGACTTGATAAATTGCTGTAGCTCTGGATCGTCTACTCCTAGTCTTTCCAAAATTAGTCCCAGATAATCTCCCCTTCTAACCTTTTCCTCCTTTACAAACTCGATTGAGTGATCTTCAGCGGATACAGTTGAGGCCGGATGTTCAAGTATTTCGGAGATAGTTGTAGAGGAAGATGTTGTCGGTTGAGAAATTGGTGAGATTCCGAACGCGATAATCACAGATAGCGAGACAAGCGACAGTAGAGCCAACACCTTTAGGAAAAGTCGCGAACGAATCGTCGCAAACAATCTAAGTTGCGATATCATTTGCAAAGTTTGGAAGTTTGTCTCGTGAAAAATTGATCGAAGTCTAACAGAAAAACTTAGATAACATCTTCCGAAAATCCTAATTTCAAGTTTAATCACATAGCGAGGAATGAAGCGTTGAGCAAAGAGCAGTTAGAGATCATTAAACGTGGATCAGATGAGCTAATTTCTGAAGAAGAGCTATTGAATAAGCTTAAGACTAAAAAGCAATTAGTCGTGAAGGCTGGCTTTGATCCTACCGCGCCCGATCTGCATCTTGGCCATACGGTTTTACTCAACAAGCTGAGACATTTCCAGGACTTGGGGCATAGGGTTGTTTTTCTGATCGGAGATTTCACTGGAATGATTGGAGACCCCACTGGGAAAAACGTCACTCGGCCAGCCTTGACGTCAGAGGAGGTCCAGTCAAATGCTCGGACCTACGAGGAGCAAGTTTTCAAGATTTTAGATGCGAGTCTGACACAGGTAGCCTTTAATTCCGAATGGATGCGTAAGTTTTCACCCGAAGATCTGATCAAGTTGGCATCAAAGTACACGGTGGCGAGAATGTTGGAGCGGGATGACTTTGGCAAGCGTTTTAGAGATGGCCGATCGATAGCAATCCATGAATTCTTGTACCCGCTGGTTCAAGGCTACGATTCAGTCGCCCTTGAGGCCGATATAGAGCTTGGCGGCACTGATCAAAAATTCAATCTGCTTGTCGGCCGAGATATGCAAAGGTCCCATGGAATGGAGCCTCAGTGCATTCTGACCATGCCGCTATTAGAGGGACTAGATGGTATCAATAAGATGTCTAAGTCCCTGAATAATTACATTTCTATTGACGATGAACCAGGTGAGATGTTTGGAAAGCTGATGTCGACGTCAGATGACTTGATGTGGCGATATATAGAGTTGCTATCGTTTGAGGCTATCCAAACCATTCGAAGTTGGAAAGAAGAGGTGGCTGCAGGAAGGAATCCCAAGGATATCAAGGTAAATTTTGCGATTGAGATCGTGACGCGGTTTCATGGTGCTTCGGCTGCAAAGTCTGCACTCGATGATTTTGAAAAACGGTTTAAGCGGGGAGGCATCCCAGACGACATTAGCGAGATCAAGCTGGCCACCGTGGAGGGAGAACTATCGATCGTGCAGGCCCTAAAGATGTCGGGTCTCACCAGTAGTACCTCTGAGGCGATGAGAGCCATATCACAGGGTGGCGTTAAGGCAAATGGAGAAAAGGTGGAAGATAAGCTCGCCAAAATATCTAAGGGAGAGAAGGTTGTTTTGCAGATCGGAAAGAGAAAGTTTGCAAAAATCGTAGCTGAATAACCTTTTTTTGCGTAAAACTCTTGACCCTAACTTTCGGCCACGTATAATGCGCGGCTTCGTCTTAATTAGACGTTTGAATGTTCTTTAAAAATTTGGATAGCTAAAGCGTGTGGGCACTTTGTGCTGCGTGGTGTTTTTGACGCGTGTACTGGTCTTTAATTAGGCCGGTTTGCTCAAAATATATAGCAGTAAATGAAGTGCTCATACTTAATAGGATTCTTGTTAATAGAATCTTTTGAGTAAGAGCCTGTCCCGGCTTGCCGGGGCAAAAAGAGATTGAACTGAAGAGTTTGATCCTGGCTCAGATTGAACGCTGGCGGCATGCTTTACACATGCAAGTCGAACGGTAACGCGGGCTTCGGCCTGGCGACGAGTGGCGGACGGGTGAGTAATGCATCGGAACGTATCCATTTGTGGGGGATAGCCCGGCGAAAGCCGGATTAATACCGCATAAGCTCTGAGGAGGAAAGCGGGGGACCTTCGGGCCTCGCGCTGATGGAGCGGCTGATGTCGGATTAGCTTGTTGGTAGGGTAAAGGCCTACCAAGGCGACGATCCGTAGCTGGTCTGAGAGGATGATCAGCCACACTGGAACTGAGACACGGTCCAGACTCCTACGGGAGGCAGCAGTGGGGAATTTTGGACAATGGGGGAAACCCTGATCCAGCCATGCCGCGTGCGGGAAGAAGGCCCTCGGGTTGTAAACCGCTTTCAGACGGAAAGAAATAGCGCAAGTTAATACCTTGTGTTGATGACGGTACCGTCAGAAGAAGCACCGGCTAACTACGTGCCAGCAGCCGCGGTAATACGTAGGGTGCAAGCGTTAATCGGAATTACTGGGCGTAAAGCGTGCGCAGGCGGTTGTGTAAGACAGGTGTGAAATCCCCGGGCTTAACCTGGGAATTGCGCTTGTGACTGCAAGGACTAGAGTGTGGAAGAGGGGGATGGAATTCCTGGTGTAGCAGTGAAATGCGTAGATATCAGGAGGAACACCGATGGCGAAGGCAGTCCCCTGGGCCAACACTGACGCTCATGCACGAAAGCGTGGGGAGCAAACAGGATTAGATACCCTGGTAGTCCACGCCCTAAACGATGTCAACTAGTTGTTGGGGAAGGAGACTTCTTTAGTAACGTAGCTAACGCGTGAAGTTGACCGCCTGGGGAGTACGGCCGCAAGGTTAAAACTCAAAGGAATTGACGGGGACCCGCACAAGCGGTGGATGATGTGGATTAATTCGATGCAACGCGAAAAACCTTACCTACCCTTGACATGTGAGGAACTTGTGAGAGATCACTTGGTGCCCGAAAGGGAACCTCAACACAGGTGCTGCATGGCTGTCGTCAGCTCGTGTCGTGAGATGTTGGGTTAAGTCCCGCAACGAGCGCAACCCTTGTCATTAGTTGCTACATTTAGTTGAGCACTCTAATGAGACTGCCGGTGACAAACCGGAGGAAGGTGGGGATGACGTCAAGTCCTCATGGCCCTTATGGGTAGGGCTTCACACGTCATACAATGGCACGTACAGAGGGTTGCCAACCCGCGAGGGGGAGCCAATCCCAGAAAGCGTGTCGTAGTCCGGATTGTTCTCTGCAACTCGAGAACATGAAGTCGGAATCGCTAGTAATCGCGGATCAGAATGCCGCGGTGAATACGTTCCCGGGTCTTGTACACACCGCCCGTCACACCATGGGAGTAGGTTTCACCAGAAGTAGCTAGCCTAACCGTAAGGAGGGCGGTTACCACGGTGAGATTTATGACTGGGGTGAAGTCGTAACAAGGTAGCCGTATCGGAAGGTGCGGCTGGATCACCTCCTTTCTAGAGTAATAGCAAGCGCAAAGACATTTTGCTTGTATGAAGTGCTCACATGCTTTAGTTATCCGCTGAACTCGAGACTATTTTTAGGCCGGGTCTGGGTCTGTAGCTCAGTTGGTTAGAGCACACGCTTGATAAGCGTGGGGTCGATGGTTCAAGTCCATCCAGACCCACCAAGCGATTTTGACCGGAGGGGCTATAGCTCAGCTGGGAGAGCACCTGCTTTGCAAGCAGGGGGTCATCGGTTCGATCCCGATTAGCTCCACCAAATCTAGTCTTTAGGAGTGAGGAGTGAGAGAGTGAGGAGTTATGTATTAACTCTTTAGTCCTCACCCTTCATTGGGTGTAGTGTTCTTTAACAATATGGAAGAAGTCGATCTAATGTGTTGTTTTGTGATGAAGCAACGTGTTGGATCATGGGTTTAGATTGCATTGTTTAGTGCTTCTTAATGGAGTGCTTAGACATGTTATCTGTGATTTTTTAAATGAAGTTAAATCAAGCGTATTAAAGATTCTATAGTGATGCGATTAAGTGGTATGCAAGGCTATAGGGTCAAGCGAATAAGTGCATGAGGTGGATGCCTTGGCGATTACAGGCGATGAAGGACGTGGTAGCCTGCGATAATCTGTGGGGAGCTGGCAAACAAGCTTTGATCCACAGGTCTCCGAATGGGGAAACCCAGCCCGTAAGGGTTATCCTGGTCTGAATTCATAGGACCAGAGAAGCGAACCCGCTGAACTGAAACATCTAAGTAGGCGGAGGAAAAGAAATCAACCGAGATTCCGGAAGTAGCGGCGAGCGAAACCGGACCAGCCAGTGTGATTTAGCAGCTGTTCTAGCAAAACGGTATGGAAAGGCCGACCATAGTGGGTGATAGTCCCGTATGCGAAAGATCAGTTGTGGAACTAGGTACACGAAAAGTAGGGCGGGACACGTGGAATCCTGTCTGAAGATGGGGGGACCATCCTCCAAGGCTAAATACTCGTAATCGACCGATAGTGAACCAGTACCGTGAGGGAAAGGCGAAAAGAACCCCGGGAGGGGAGTGAAATAGATCCTGAAACCGCATGCATACAAACAGTAGGAGCCTCTGCTTCAAGAGTATTTTTATTAAGTGCTTTTGAGGCAGGGGTGACTGCGTACCTTTTGTATAATGGGTCAGCGACTTACATTTACTGGCAAGCTTAACCTTGTAGGGGAGGCGTAGGGAAACCGAGTCCGAATAGGGCGATTCAGTCGGTAGGTGTAGACCCGAAAGCGGATGATCTACCCATGGCCAGGTTGAAGCGAGGGTAACACCTCGTGGAGGACCGAACCAACTAACGTTGAAAAGTTAGTGGATGAGCTGTGGGTAGGGGTGAAAGGCTAAACAAATCCGCAAATAGCTGGTTCTCTCCGAAAACTATTTAGGTAGTGCCTCGTGTTACACCTTCGGGGGTAGAGCACTGTTTTGGCTAGGGGGTCGTTATAGATCTACCAAACCAAGGCAAACTCCGAATACCGAAGAGTGCATTCACGGGAGACAGTGCACCGGGTGCTAACGTCCGGACACAAGAGGGAAACAACCCAGACCGCCAGCTAAGGTCCCGAATTATGACTAAGTGGTCAACGAAGTGAGAAGGCCCAGACAGCCAGGAGGTTGGCTTAGAAGCAGCCACCCTTTAAAGAAAGCGTAATAGCTCACTGGTCGAGTCGTCTTGCGCGGAAGATGTACCGGGGCTCAAGTCATAAACCGAAGCTGCGGATTCAAACATCTTTGATGTTTGAGTGGTAGGAGAGCGTTCCGTACGCCTGTGAAGGTGGATCGTAAGGTCTGCTGGAGGTATCGGAAGTGCGAATGCTGACATGAGTAGCGATAAAGGGGGTGAAAAGCCCCCTCGCCGAAAGCCCAAGGTTTCCTGCGCAACGTTCATCGGCGCAGGGTGAGTCGGCCCCTAAGGTGAGGGCGAAAGCCGTAGCTGATGGGAATCTGGTTAATATTCCAGAACCGCCATGTAATGCGATGGGGTGACGGAGAAGGTTAGGCAATCCGGGTGTTGGATGTCCCGGTGAAGTGTGTAGGCGGAGCTCTTAGGCAAATCCGGGAGCTCAACGCTGAGGCACGGGACCAGCGAAGCTTGTCTTCGCGAAGTTGCTGATACCATGCTTCCAAGAAAAGCCTCTAAGCTTCAGTTACATGGGACCGTACCGTAAACGGACACACGTGGGCGGGATGAAAATTCTAAGGCGCTTGAGAGAACTCAGGAGAAGGAACTCGGCAAATTGACACCGTAACTTCGGAAGAAGGTGTGCCCTGTTAGGGTGAAGGGACTTGCTCCCCGAGCTCGAGAGGGTTGCAGAGAATCGGTGGCTGCGACTGTTTATTAAAAACATAGCACTGTGCTAACACGAAGAGTGGACGTATACGGTGTGACGCCTGCCCGGTGCCGGAAGGTTAATTGATGGGGTGCAAGCTCTTGATCGAAGCCCCGGTAAACGGCGGCCGTAACTATAACGGTCCTAAGGTAGCGAAATTCCTTGTCGGGTAAGTTCCGACCTGCACGAATGGCGTAACGATGGCCACACTGTCTCCTCCTGAGACTCAGCGAAGTTGACATGGTTGTGATGATGCAATCTACCCGCGGCTAGACGGAAAGACCCCGTGCACCTTTACTGTAGCTTTGCATTGGACTGTGATGGAATTTGTGTAGGATAGCTGGGAGGCTGTGAAGAGTAGACGCTAGTTTGCTTGGAGCCGACGTTGAAATACCAGCCTGATTGTATTGCGGTTCTAACCTGGGTCCCTTATCGGGATCGGGGACCGTGCATGGTAGGCAGTTTGACTGGGGCGGTCTCCTCCTAAAGGGTAACGGAGGAGTTCGAAGGTTCGCTAGGTACGGTCGGACATCGTACTGATAGTGCATTGGCAAAAGCGAGCTTGACTGCGAGACCGACGGGTCGAGCAGGTGCGAAAGCAGGACAAAGTGATCCGGTGGTTCTGAATGGAAGGGCCATCGCTCAACGGATAAAAGGTACGCCGGGGATAACAGGCTGATCTCCCCAAGAGTTCATATCGACGGGGAGGTTTGGCACCTCGATGTCGGCTCATCACATCCTGGGGCTGTAGCCGGTCCCAAGGGTATGGCTGTTCGCCATTTAAAGTGGTACGCGAGCTGGGTTTAGAACGTCGTGAGACAGTTTGGTCCCTATCTACCGTGGGCGCTGGAAGTTTGAGAGGGCCTGCTCCTAGTACGAGAGGACCGGAGTGGACGTAGCTCTGGTGTACCGGTTGTGACGCCAGTCGCATTGCCGGGTAGCTAACTACGGAAGAGATAAGCGCTGAAAGCATCTAAGTGCGAAACTCGCCTCAAGATGAGACTTCCCGGAGGTTTAACCTCCCTAAAGGGTCGTTGCAGACTACAACGTTGATAGGTCGGGTGTGCAAGCGCAGTAATGCGTTGAGCTAACCGATACTAATTGCCCGTGCGGCTTGATCCTATAGCCTTGCGTATCGCAGGGATATTGGGACGCTTGCAAGATAAAAGAAAAATCAGCTAAACCAAGACTTCTTCCATTAAGTTAAAGGCAAAGAAAGAATTTAGAGCTTTGCCTGGTAGCAATAGCGAGGTGGTACCACTCCTTCCCATTCCGAACAGGACAGTGAAACGCCTCTGCGCCGATGATAGTGCGAGGTATACCGTGCGAAAGTAGGACACTGCCAGGCTCCCTATACGAACCCTCTGTTTGCTCACGCACACAGAGGGTTTTTTATTTACTAGAGAGAAGAAAAGTTACGGGACCATTATTAACCAGTGACACTTGCATATCGGATCCAAATTTTCCGACTTCGACATTGCTATATTTATTACGAACTAACCCTACAAACGCATCAAACATGTGTTTACTAAAATTTGTTGGAGCAGAATTTGAAAAATTTGGACGGAGCCCTTTTTTTGTGTCTGCTGATAGCGTGAACTGAGGCACCAGAAGTATTCCCCCCTCAATATCTCTAACCGAAAGATTCATTTTATCGTTCGCGTCCGTAAATATTCTATATTTGGTTAATTTTTCCGCCATTCTTTCAAGGTTCTTAGAGTCATCGCTTTTCTCAATACAAATAAAAGCTAATAATCCTTGATTTATCTGACCAACTACTAAATTTTTGACTGAGACACTGGCAGTGGTTACGCTCTGTACAAGTGCTATCATTTTTTATATACCTACAGTTAATTAGTAATCATAGTTATAGCGATCATAATGGAAGACCTAATCGATAATCGAATGCAAACTGCTTTCCTTGGTGGGGGATGTTTCTGGTGCCTAGAGGCAGCTTTTTCACGTCTATCAGCCGTTCAGCAAGTGGAGTCTGGTTATATGGGAGGGGAAATTGAAAATCCAACCTACCAACAAGTTTGCGGAGGCTATACTGGACATGCTGAGGTGGTTAGGGTTGTATTCGATAGTGAAAATTTGTCATACAAAGATATATTGCGGATATTTTTTTGTATACATGACCCCACTACGTTGAATAGACAGGGTAATGATGTTGGGACTCAATATCGATCAGTTATCTTTTTTCGCAATAATCCTCAGGAGAAAGCTGCTGTTGAAATTATTAAAGAGATGGAAGCCGCTAAACTTTATGAGAATCCTCTTGTGACAGAGGTATGCAAGGCTGAAGAATTTTTTAGGGCGGAGGATTATCATCAAGGGTATTACGATGCCAATGCCTCTCAACCATATTGTCAGTACGTAATTAGCCCCAAAATTGAAAAGTTAAAGAAACTTTGGGCTGATGGCTTAAGATGAATCTAAAAATTAAATTCTTTTAGAACTCTCCCGGGACCGGTAGCGTTTAATATTAGTCCGCTCTCATCTTTCGTTCGGGTGCCGTTCACCCATGTGCCAACAACGCCGCTGGATTCACGCACCATCCGATAACCTCCAGCTGGTAAGTCGTCTATTTTCTTCAGGTTCGAGATTCCTAAATTCGATTCATCGAATAAAACCAAGTCTGCAAACTTTCCGATCTCGATTGAACCGCGATCCTTGATTCGATATCTTTCCGCGATATCCAAGGTCAATTTTTTTATACCTTCCTCGAGTGAGAAAGAGTTACGTTTTTTTACCCAATGACTCAAGAAATATAATCCGAAACCGGCATCACACAAAAACTCAAGATGCGCGCCCGCATCCGACAGTGCCAGTAACGCATTTGGATGTTTGAGTAGTTTCTCGACTGCATCATCATTATTTTGGAATAGTTTCCCTATAAACTGACTTTTTATATTCTGATCAAAAAACCAACTGAGTGGATCAACCCTCGCTTCTTCAGCTAACTTGGTTATTGGGCCCTCGTTGAGCTCAATTTTTTCCCATTCTCCATTGAATAGTGCGCCCTTTTTATGGATGTTTAAATCCGTCCTAAATTTCTCTCTAAATTTCTTCGATTTATAAATTTGCGATTTAGCTTCATGATCAGATTTCTTAATCTCATCAAAAGCAGAGTGTGCAAAAAATGGGTATGGATTTTCTAAAGAGAAATCGAACGACAGAGGATGGGGATTTGCATGTATGTAAATCTCTTGACCGCGGTCGGACACCTCCCTAGCTTTTTCGTAATAATCTAGAGCTGCACTTGGGTCCGAGTCGTTATGCATAGCGAGCACTGTAACGATAAATGCGGGGCATCCGGATTCGTTAAGGATGCCCTCAATGTATTCTGGGTGAGCACGAGGGCCGGACGCGACGACAAATGCTCTCCTTTTACGTTTGAGCGCACTGATCAGCCTAAATATCTCTTCATCTGATGCTATTGTCGAGGGCATTGGTAGCCCATTAAAGCCCGAGTGATTAGGGGAAAATGATGAAGCAAAGCCAATCGCCCCTGCCTCCAACCCTTCATTTACTAGATGCTCCATTCTATTTAGTTCTTCACTGGTCGGCTGTATTCTGGTTGACGCCTCCGCACCCATGATCGCAGTTCTGATCGTGGAGTGCCCAATTAGAGCTGCTACATTGGCGAATGGTTTAATGTCTTCTAGACGCGCTAAGTACTCGGGGAAAGTGGCAAAGTCCCATCGAGTCCCCTGTAATAAACTGTTCTCATTCATTCCCTCAACGACAGATAAATTCCTAAGCAGAGTTTCTCTCTGCGTCTCAGGACACGGTGCTATTCCAAAACCGCAGTTCCCTATGACTACGGTCGTGACGCCGAGAGATGATGATGGGGAGAGGGTATTATCCCAAGTGATCTGAGCATCGTAGTGCGTGTGGACGTCAATGATGCCAGGCATTAGAGTCAGACCTGAAGCAGCGACTAAGTTTTTACAGTTCGATCCGAGATTCCCGATATCTACAATCTTGTCTCCTTTGATACCAACATCTCCAGTTTTTGCGATTCGGCCAGTACCATCAACGATCTTGACCGATTGAATTATGGTGTCGAGGGGGTAGTGGGTCATTTAGTTTGCGACGAATAGTTGATGAGTGATGATATTAGAGTTGTATCTACTTCGATCGGATACGACAAGATCCGTGAGCTCAAGCTTTTACCGTAGTTATCCAAGCATAGCGACCTCGATACCCCCCCTCCAAGCGCGGTCTCACATACGAAGTTTAGAGCACTAATTTTTTCTACTACGTATCTCGTAACATCCCCATTAACTACGCCCCGATACCAGTCTTTAAATATTTCTGCGGTAAGTTGATGTTTCAAGGGCTCAAAAAGCTTTGGAGAGTACGCTATAACTGCAATATTTGAAGTGTTACCTTTGTCTCCAGAGCGGCAATGTGCGAGGTGCTTTAATTTGACTGTAATCATAAGTATTCAGCTTTTAAAAAAATTGACGCTCGGTGATATATCCTCCCGATTTACCAAAGAGGAGTAAACGCCGATTATTTCTCGGACTCGCTCTTGATGTGGTACCCGCTTGCCGGTCATGCCTACGCCAGAGACTGCCATTCCATCCACTTCTCGTCCAACTTTTAAGGCCTCGTCTCTCGTTTTTGTCCTCGCGGCCACTCTAACCGCGACCTCGTATGGAGCATCAATTTCAGCTGGAGTCATGGCTCCATGTATCGCGTTTAGGCCCAGCAGGTCTATGCGTATTTCTTCTGCTTTTAGTTCGACAATCTTGAATCTTTCTTCGAGAATTTTTTTGGCAATTTTTGCTCGATGTAGCGCGCCCTCACCAGCATAGAAAAACATGTCTTCTCCAATGTATCCTTCTTTGCAACCCAGCGATACCTTGAGTGGGTCCGAATTTGGTTTACCTCGAATGTTTGATACTCGAATGCGATTCGCTCCAGCAGTCTCGATATCGACCTGCGAGAAATCTACGACAACATCTGGCGTTATGTAGTTAGAGGGGTCGTGTACTTCGTACAGCAACTGTTCTTTCACGGTTCTCTCGTCAACCACTCCGCCAGTTCCCTTAAGCTTTGTGATGACTGCGGATCCGTCACTTTCCACTTCCGCTATTGGCAATCCAAGGTCCCACGGGTTTTTCACATCTTTAAATCCTGGGTCTATAAAGTAACCCCCTGTGACTTGAGCTCCGCACTCCAGCAGGTGGCCAATGCCGTAGCCTTGCCCTAGTCTTTCAATATCTGATTCGTCCCATCCGAACTCGAACATCATTGGAGCCGCAAAAAGGGTCGGGTCTGCTACTCGGCCGGTAATGACGATGTCCGCACCAGCATGAAGTGAGTCGACTATTGGTTTGGCTCCGAGATAAACTTCTGCTGAAACCAATGATTCTGCGAGGGTGGAAGTCGGCTTCCCAGTCTCCGTTACTCTGTCGGTAATCGATAGCACCCTATCCGAGATCAAGCTGCCATTCACCGATGCTACCGTAATGCCTTTCTTTCCTAATTTCCTTAACCAGTAAACGACTCGCTCTGCCGCCCCGTCCGGGTTGATCCAGCCCTGATTGCTTATTATTTTGGTTTTGTTTGTTAGGCAAGCTGGGAGTACGGCTTCAAGGCGATCGTCGAGCCAAGTGTCGTATCCTGGAAACGAGGGGTCGGCCCTTTTTTTTACTTGAGCGGCGGATATCGTTGCCTCCGCCATAGTCTCGAAGCAAAGGTAATCAAGATTTCCCTTTTCGGCGAGCATTTTGGCTGGCGAAATGCGGTCTCCCCACCACGCAGATCCACACCCTATCCTAAGTGCCATTATTCCGCCTAAAGAAACAAATTTTTTTAGTTTTTATAACACTATGTTTTTTCACCGGAATAAAGTTACCATTTTTATGTAGAGAGGTATAATATTTTTCGGTTGGTTGCTTCAAAATATAAGATATAAGAAAAAATAAGAAGGTATGAGCGAATCAAACACACTCTCCTCGGTTCAGAAGGCTTGTCGAATTTTGTCCGTGATGGGAGAGCCTGGCAAAAAAAGGTTAACCGAGATTGCAAATCTCTCTGGGCTTAACAAGGTCACCACACTTCGGCTTCTCGAGGTGCTTGCCAAAGAGGGTTTTGTAGTAAGAGACGAATCCCGTAAAACGTACTCGCTTGGCGATGAGGCGATTGTGCTCTCTCGAGCAGCGCGAGCGAGGGATGATCTGAGAGCTCGTGCAAGAGCTTCTTTGTTGAGGTTGGCTGTGTATTCCGAAGACACGGTACTTCTCTCTATTCGTCAAGGTTTCGAGTCTGTTGTTATCGATAGAGAGGTTGGAAACTTCCCGATCAGGGCGGCCTATATGGATATCGGGTCGCGCAGACCTCTCGGAGTAGGAGCTGGTTCAATGGCAGTTTTTGGAGCGATGTCACCGCAAGAGCGGGAAACGCTGATGCCTGAAATTGCGCGCAAGCTTGTGGCTTTCCCGCGATATACAACGGAATTTATTAATGAAGAAGCGGAGAACACGGCCAAGCGTGGTTACACCGTTGTGCTGAATCAGATCATCGATCGTATGGGAGCGATAGGCGTCGCTATTTTGGGACTAGATGGTTCCCCACTAGGTGGGCTTGCTATAGCTGCGCTAAGCGATCGGGTAAGTTCTAGGAAGGATACATTGTTATCGGTGTTGCAACGCGAGGCGGAGTTTATAGCAGACCCAAAAAAACTTAAACCCGAATACTTTTAAGTTTTTTCAGATCGAGGGTGAGCAATTCAGAGTTTCTTGTCGAGTATTTATTCAGGTAATCGTGTTGCTTTATTGATCACAAAACCTCGTTTTTACCTTCGAAAAGTGTTGACAATGCACTCAGCACTGTGCATCCTCTGAACCGCATGCCGGTGACGGCAGAGGAGGTTTAAATTTTGTTTAAAACGATCACGAAATTTAGGTGATCTAAAACAGGAGATTTAAAGATGGCAGCAGCGAAAAAGAAACCTGCAAAAAAAGCACCGGCTAAGAAAAAAGCACCAGCTAAAAAGGTAGCCGCTAAGAAAAAAGCACCAGCTAAGAAAAAAGCACCAGCTAAAAAGAAAAAAAAAGCACCAGCTAAGAAAAAAGCACCAGCTAAAAAGCCGGCCGCTAAAAAAGCACCAGCTAAAAAGGTAGCCGCTAAGAAAAAAGCACCAGCTAAGAAAAAAGCACCAGCTAAGAAAAAATCTACCGCTAAGCGAAAGCCAAACGCAGCTTTCATGAAGGCGATGACTCCTAGCGCAGCATTAGCAGCGGTAGTCGGGTCCAAGCCAATTCCTCGAACCCAAGTAACCAAGAACATCTGGGCTTACATCAAGAAGAATGGTTTGCAGGATGCTAAAAACAGAAGAAATATTAACGCTGACGATAAGTTGAAAGCTGTTTTCGGAGGTAAGAAACAGGTGTCAATGTTTGAGATGACGAAGCTCGTCAACAAACACCTATCTTAAGCTTCAACTGTTCGCGGGGCGTCTCGATTTAAGGTCGGGGCGCCTTTTTTATTTTCTGCACTATCCATAATCCTAAAAGTGAAGTATCGATGTCCCTAACGCGTCCTTTTCGAGGTTTATGTCCCTCTCCAGAATATGCCTCTCAAGTCGCCGCCCCTCCGTATGATGTGATGTCGGCGGCTGAGGCTCGGGCGATGGTAGAGGGAAAAGAAAACAGTTTTTTGCATGTCTCTAGAGCGGAGGTTGATCTGCCAGAGGGAGCTGACCAGTATTCGGCGGCAGTGTATGCGAGGTCAAAAATCAACTTCGATCGGATGGTTTCAGAGGGGATTCTTAAGAGAGACGCGGAAAATTCTTACTACATCTATCGCTTGAGTAACGAATTTGCATCTCAAACGGGTATTGCACTCATTGCCTCGGTCGATGGGTACGACGGAGGCAATATCAAACGTCATGAATTCACCCGACCCGATAAAGAGGATGATCGGGTCCGTCAAATCGATGTCCTTTCGGCTCAGACTGGTCCTGTGCTGCTCGCTTTTCGAGACAGAGCCGATGTGAAAGATTATTTATCGAAAATTACCCAGCTTGACGCGGACATTGATATCACCACGGATCAAAGCGTGAGGCATCAAATTTGGAAGGTGTCAGACCCAATAGAGGTGCAGAATCTATCGGGCTTACTGGAAAATATAGACAGTTTTTATATCGCAGATGGTCACCATCGTTCTGCCGCGGCTTCTCGCGTGAGCAAAATGCGTCGCGAGAAAGGCACAGCTCTGGATGACGGTAGCGACTACTTTTTGTCGGTCGCATATTCGCATAGTGATATGAAGATTCTCCCGTATAACCGAGTAGTGGCCGACTTAAACGGACTGAGCAAAGATCAATTTATCAGTGAACTCAGTAAGAATTTCTCTGTGAAAACGGTGCCGAGTCCAGTCACCCCATCGGAGAAGGGTAGTTTTGGGATGTATCTTGATGGAGGCTGGTATCAACTCCGTTTCTTGGGGCAAGCGAAGCTTACTGACCCTATTGAATCTTTGGATGTAAGTATTCTTTCTAACTGGGTACTGGGGCCAATTCTCGACATCAAAGACCTTCGTAAGGACAAGCGTATTGATTTTGTCGGCGGTATTCGTGGAACAGCTGGTTTAGTGGCGCGAGTCGATAGTGGTGAAATGGCTTGTGCGTTTTCGCTCTACCCCACTCAGATGGAAGAACTGATGGCGGTTGCGGATCGAGGCGGTATCATGCCTCCTAAATCCACTTGGTTTGAACCGAAGCTCGCGGATGGGCTGATCTCTCACGTATTCGATTAAGTTTTTAATTTGATTGAAGTGGTTTTGAAGATACTTTTTCTCATAAATTTCATCAATTTACTTCCATCGCGAGGAATATCGTTCTAGACTCTGGGTACTAGAGGTGTCTCACGTATAGTGAGATGCTGGATTGAATGGGTTCTCTTCTACAAGGGGGATAGTTGAAGCCTACAGATATCGCGTCACCAGACTATTTTCATAAAGTAGTTGATTGCCAGTGGGCATGCCCAGCTCACACCCCTGTCCCAGAATACATTCGCCTGATAGCCGCAGGAAAATTCGACGAGGCCTATTCCATCAATTGGGTATCGAACGTCTTCCCTGGAGTGCTCGGGCGGACTTGTGATCGTCCGTGTGAACCTGCATGCAGACGCGGGCGCGTGGAAGAGAAAAATGCTGAGAAACCTGAGCCCGTTGCGATTTGTCGTCTCAAGCGCGTGGCTGCAGACAACAAGACCAATTTCGAAAGATTGCTACCGAGTGCGCCTGAAAAAACCAATGGAAAGAAAATAGCGTGTATTGGGGCGGGTCACTCTTCTTTGACGGTCGCGCGAGATCTGTCGTTGATCGGATACGAGGTCGTGATATTTGATCAGGATAAAAAATCTGCTGGAATGATTCGCAGCCAAATCCCGAGATTCAGGCTGCCTGAGTCAGTCATCGATGAAGAAGTCGGCTACATCGAGGGGCTTGGAGTTGAAATCAAAAATGGAGTACGAATAGATAGCCTTCAAGCTTTGCTCGAAGAGGACTTTGATGCGGTCTTCGTGGGAGCTGGAGCTCCTAGAGGTCGGGACATACAAATCGAAGGAAGAGCGGAAGCCGCGAAGCATATCCATATTGGTATCGATTGGCTCTCTTCCGTGTCGTTTGGACACGTGTCAAAAATTTCCAAACGCGTGGTGGTGTTGGGCGGTGGTAACACCGCGATGGATTGCTGCCGCACCGCGAGAAGACTCGGGGGCAAAGAGGTCACGGTCGTCGTTCGCAGTGGCTTTGAGGAAATGAAGGCAAGCCCCTGGGAGAAAGAAGATGCGATTCATGAGGGGATCCCAATCCTGAATTACCGGGTACCCAAACGTTTTTTACATGACAAAGGTAAGCTCAAGGGCGTTGAATTTGAAATCGTTGAAGTCCGTTATGACGAAAAAGGGAAAAGGCGTTTAGTTCCAACAGGAGATGCTCCTGAGGTGATTCCCTGTGATGAAGTCCTCGTTGCAATAGGGCAAGAGAATGCATTTCCGTGGATCGAGAGTGACTGCGGGGTAAAGTTTTTGGATAGCGGGTTACCGAAATTGAATCCAACGACTTTCCAGAGCACGAACAAGAAAGTATTTTTTGGAGGCGATGCTGCGTTTGGTCCGAAGAATATTATTTGGGCGGTCGCGCACGGGCATGAGGCGGCAATATCCATTGACAGACTTTGTTCTGGTGGTTCGGTTTCTGATCGCCCGTCACCGGACGTGAATCTCACCAGTCAAAAAATGGGTATCCACGAGTGGACCTATGACAATGACATCTCGAATGATCTGAGAAACAAGGTCCCATTGGTTGATCAAAAGATCGCGTTGAAAGATATCAAAGTCGAGGTTGAGGTTGGCTTTGACTTTAAATTGGCAATGAGTGAGGCCCAGCGCTGTTTGAACTGTGATGTACAGACGGTGTTTACTTCGCCGCTGTGTATTGAGTGTGATGCCTGCACCGATATTTGTCCGATGGATTGCATTACCTTCACTGAAAATGGCCCTGAGAAAGCGGTGCGGGAACGTTTGACAGCGAAGTCGACAAATACCACTCAGGACTTGTATGTTAGCTCGGCTTTGAAAACCGGAAGGGTCATGTTTAAAGACGAGGACGTTTGTTTGCATTGCGGGTTGTGTGCTGAGCGATGCCCGACCGGAGCTTGGGATATGAGAAAGTTTTACCTTCAAACTGCCAAAGCAGGTGCTGCGTGCCAGAACGCAAAATAAACAATTTTGTGATCAAGTTTGCGAACGTAAACGGATCGGGTTCTGCGTCTGCGAATAAACTGTTTGCAAGAAGTATTCTTCGAATGGGAGTGCCTGTTAGTGCGCGCAATATATTCCCATCGAATATTCAGGGGCTTCCCACCTGGTACGAAGTCCGGGTTTCCGAGAAGGGTCACCTCGGTTCTCGCGGTGGGGTCGATATCATGGTTGCGATGAATGCGCAGTCGTGGAATCAAGATCAATTGGATATTGAGTCTGGTGGATATTTGATTTATGACTCATCGCGCCCGGTTCCAGCTTCTAAATTTAGAACGGATATTACGGTTATTGGTATTCCCATAACGGATATTTGTAATCGCGAGTTTAAAGATCCGAGACAACGTCAGCTATTCCGAAACATGGTGTACCTCGGAGCGCTATCGAGTTTGTTGGCTATTGATATTGCTGAAGTGGAACGCCTGATTCAGGAGCAGTTTTCTAGCAAAGAAGCCCTCGTTTCTCCGAACGTCCAAGCGCTACATTTTGGGATGGATTACGCTGCCGAACACTTCGATTGTCCGATTGGTTTTCGGGTAAAGCGATCGAGTGCGGTGGGTAGCAAGATTTTTATGGATGGTAACTCAGCCGCCGCTCTTGGGTGTGTATACGGCGGGGCGACCGTGGCTGCGTGGTATCCCATCACGCCATCCTTCTAGTCTTGCTGAATCCTATGAAAAATTTTGTAAGACCTATCGTCATGACCATGACACCGGTCGAAATAGTTTTGCAAGTATTCAGGCTGAGGACGAGTTGGCTTCAATCGGTATGGTGATTGGCGCTTCTTGGAATGGCGCGCGCGCATTTACCTGTACCTCAGGGCCGGGAATTTCTTTGATGCAGGAATTTATTGGCCTCGCGTATTTTGCAGAAATCCCTGCAGTCATCTTTGATGTGCAAAGAGGGGGGCCTTCGACTGGGATGCCAACGCGCACTCAGCAATCCGATATTCTCTCTTGTGCGTATGCGTCACACGGAGATACGAAGCAGATACTGCTGATTCCTTCCGATCCAAAAGAGTGTTTTGATTTTGGCTACCTAGCGTTTGACTATGCGGAAAAATTCCAAACGCCAGTGCTCGTTATGTCGGACCTTGATATCGGGATGAATGATCACCTCACCGATCCACTGGAGTGGAACGATGAGATCACCTACGATCGAGGAAAGATCCTTAGTAAAGAAAGTTTGGATGAGCTCGCGCAATTCGGTCGGTATCTCGACGTGGATGGAGATGGGGTTCCGTATCGAACACTACCTGGAACCCATCCGAGCAAGGGTGCGTTCTTTACCCGAGGCACGAGCCGAGATCGATACGCAAAGTACAGCGAGTCGGGTGTGGACTACCAAGACAATATGCAACGACTACAAAGGAAGTTCGAGCAATTAAGAACACAGTTACCAGCGGCAATCATCGAAGAGGGAAAGACCAAGGCGCCGATTGGGGTAATTTATTACGGCTCGACTGAACCTGCGATGAAGGAAGCTTTGCAGTATTTAGACGAAGATGGTGTATCGCTCGATTCGATGCGCATTCGCGCTTTCCCGTTTGGGGATGAAGTTTCCGAATTTATCGATTCGTATGATCGGGTGTTTTTGGTTGAGCAAAATCGAGATGCGCAGATGAAGGCACTCCTAGTTTCTGAATGTAATATTGACCCGAACCGGATCACGTCGATCTTGCACTATAACGGTAGCCCCATTACGGCGCGCTTTATCAGATCAGAAATCACGCAAAGTCTTGATGCGTTGAAGCCTTCCCAAAAACGAAAATCTATTTCTCAAAAGAGCTAACCATGACGTTTATCGCAAAGCCAAAATTACGCCACCCTGAGCTTGAACGAAATAAGCATGGTTTTACGCGTCGAGATTATGAGGGTGCGGTGTCAACGCTGTGTGCAGGCTGTGGCCATGATTCAATCAGTGCTGCGATTATCCAGGCATGTTATGAATTGGAATTACCCCCATCGCGTTGCCAAACTCTCGGGAATAGGATGTTCTTCTAAAACCCCGACGTACTTCTTGGGCAATGCGCATGGGTTTAATAGTGTTCATGGTCGTATGCCATCGGTGTTAACCGGTGCGAACTTGGCCAATCGCGATTTAATCTACCTCGGAGTTTCCGGAGATGGAGATTCGGCCTCTATTGGTCTCGGACAATTTGCGCACATCCTTCGTCGCGGGGTAAACATGGTTTACATCGTAGAAAATAATGGCGTGTATGGATTAACCAAGGGTCAATTCTCTGCAACCGCCGATCGAGGATCCAAAAGTAAAAAGGGCGCAGAAAATCACAGTGCGTCGATCGATTTGGTGATGCTCGCCATCGAGCTTGGTGCAACGTATGTTGCCAGAGGATTTTCTGGAGACAAGTCGCAACTGGTGCCACTGATTAAAGGGGCCATCTCTCATCGGGGAGCTGCGTTTATTGACTGTATCTCACCGTGTATCGCTTTTAATAATCATAGTGGTTCCACGAAGGGTTTTGATTACGTCCGGGAGCACAATGAAGCGGTTAATTTTTTGGATGTGATGACGCCTCGCGATGAAATTACGGCAGATTATGCGCCTGGGTCAGTACAAGAGATCAAACAACACGACGGGACGGTACTGCGCCTTAGAAAAATTTCTGAAGATTATGACGTGCATGACCGAGTAGCTGCGATGCACTTTTTACAAAAGTCGAAGGCTGCTGGTGATATCGTCACTGGGGTTTTACACGTCGACCCAGAAAGTCCCGATTTACATGACACGCTCGGAACGGTGTCAGCGCCTCTTAATTCGCTCGGGAAAAAAGAACTCTGTCCAGGCAAGTCTGCGATCGACAAATTCAACGCCGCGAGACGTTGATTGTAAGTTTCTAAGGTTGGTCGTTCGTATGAGTATTCTCAATTGGTCAGAGCATTTGGTGATTGATGATGGCGTCATGGACGCAACGCATCGCGAGTTCGTTGAGTATTTGAATCGTATGGGTTCACTCGAGGGCGAGGAGCTCTTAGCTCTTCTCGATGAATTTATCGCCCACACCGAGTCGCATTTTGGTCAGGAATTGCGCTGGATGGAAGCGCTCGAATTTCCTCCGACTTCATGCCATGTTGATGAGCACAATAGCGTTCTTGAAATCTGTAGAGAGGTCCGAAAACGCGTCGAAAATGGCGATACGGGATTCGGAGAAATTCTTGCAAGAGCCGTGGCACAGTGGTTTGAAAAACATGTAGCCAGCATGGATACCGTGCTCTCCATGTATATGAAAGAGCACGGGTACGCCCCAACGCGTCACTAATCAAGAATAGCGAGGATATTTTCTGGGGGTCTTCCGATGGCGGTTTTCGCGCCATTTTCGACAATCGGCCGCTCGATTAAAATCGGATGCTTCACCATGAGATCGATCCATCCGGACTCAGTAAAGGTTTTTCCTGCGTAGTTTTCTTTAAAGATCGCTTCGCCTTTTCGAATGAGTGCTTCTGGGGTGATATTTAATTTTTTACACAAGGATTGGATTTTTTTTTGATCGAGTGGGGTATTGAGATACTCGATAACCTCGAAGTTGACCCCTTTCTCTTCGAGAATTGCCAGTGTATTCCTACTCTTGCTGCATCTTGGATTGTGATAAATCTTCACGTTCTCTTTACTCATGAATGAGTTCCTCCTAACTAAGCCGCGGTTAATGCTTTGCTAACGACCTCAAATGTATCAGAAGAAAGTTTGGGGTTTCTTTGATACGCTCCAGTTCGGCTCGCGCGATTCGTTGGTGGTCTTGATCGAATTTTTTCCAGCGATCGAACGAACGCGCAACGCGCGCTGCCACTTGTGGGTTCAGCGCATCTAACTCGATAATGGTATCCGCAATCAGTCGATATCCATCACCGGATGCGCTGTGAAAATGTCTGTGGTTCGCGCCAAAGGCGCGGATGAGTGAATAGACTTTGTTGGGATTTCTGATATCAAACGCTTCGTGCTTCTTTAATGCTTTCACGATGTTTGGGGTGTCAGCGTGGCTCGCGGTTGCTTGCGCGGATAACCATTTGTCTACAACCAGTGGTTCTTCTTTCCAAGTCTCATAAAAGAAATGAATCGCCTCGTCTCTCTTGGGGTTGTCGCGGGAAACCAGCAGCTGGTAAGCCGTAAACTGATCCGTCATATTGGTTGCCTCTAACATTTGCGAGTAGCAACGATCGGAGTATGTATCGGTTTCCAATTCCATTAAATAAGCAAGGCACGTATTTTTAAGCGCCCGCTGACCAGCTTGATGATGCGCTGGGGAGTAACTTTCTGTATCCTCAGTTTTATCGCAGATCGCGAGAAGCTCTTTCTCGAGGGCTCGCGCAGTTTCTTGTCTTAATGCTGCACGCGCCTGGTACAAGTATTCAGGATCGACCTCTTCTAATTGCTCTGCCAAATAGGCTTCGGTTGGAGTCGAGAGGGCTTCCGCAATAAAAGCTGGATCGGATTGGTGATCACGAAGTAGGGCAGCGAAGCTCGCCGTTAGCTGATCAGGGATCGAGATATTCGCTCCGGTTCGCAGTGCCTCGACATTTCTTAAGATAATTCTTGTTTGCAAGCGTTGGCCGGCTTCCCAGCGATTAAACGGGTCGTTGTCTACCAAGAAAAGTGTCGCGAGCTCCTCATCTGAGTAGTCGTAGCTAAGATTTACCGGTGCGGAAAATCCCCGTAAGAGTGAAGGTACAGGAGGTTCATCGATACCTTCAAACGTAATGGACTGTTTTTGCTCAGTGAGTACAAACAGGGCTTCGTTATTCGCCTGCTCTAGCGTTTCTTTTGTCTTGATGGGCAAGGCACGCCCCGATTGATCGAAAAGTGCAATCGAGATTGGAATATACAAGGGCTGGTTATCAGAAAAACGTTTGGCTCCGAAATTTTGTTCGAACGTTAAACAAAAATATTTTTTTTGTTTATCAAAGTGGCTGGATACATGAATGTTAGGCGTACCAGGTTGCGTATACCATCTGCGAAATTGCGAGAGATCTTTTTTGGATGCGCTCTCCATCGCAGCAACGAACTCTTCAGTTGTGACTGCGCAGCCGTCATGGCGCTCAAAATAGATTTTCATACCTTTTTGAAAAGACTCTTCACCTATGATGGTATGAATCATTCGAACCAACTCCGCGCCCTTTTCGTAAATCGTCGCAGTGTAGAAGTTATTGATTTCGACGTAAGAATCAGGCCTAACGGCATGTGCTATCGGGCCGGCATCTTCAGGGAATTGAATAGCGCGAAGGTTTTTGACTTCTTGAATACGTTGCACAGCTCGCGAATACGTGTCCGCTCCGTATTCCTGATCTCTAAAAACGGTCAAACCTTCTTTCAAAGAGAGTTGGAACCAATCTCGACAGGTCACACGGTTCCCAGTCCAATTGTGAAAGTACTCGTGCGCCACCACACGGTCTAACAACATAAAATCGCGGTCTGTGGAAGTTTTTGCATCGGCTAACACGTACTTGGTATTGAAGATATTTAATCCCTTGTTCTCCATCGCTCCCATGTTGAAGTCATCCACGGCCACTACCATGTACTGATCAAGATCGACTTCGAGCCCAAATCGCTCCTCGTCCCAGCGCATCGATCGTTTGAGTGCATCCATCGCAAACGAGGTGTACCCAATTTGTTTTTCTGGGGCATAGATTTCGAGTTTGACGGGTCTTCCCGATTTCGTCGTGAACGTATCACGAATATTTTTTAAGTTGCCTGCGACTAGCGCAAACAAGTAGCAGGGTTTTAAGTGCGGATCTTCCCAAAGCGCATAATGCTCGGCTTTGTGGAGCGCACCCGACTCAATGAGGTTTCGGTTTGAGAGGAGTACGGGGAAGCGATCCCGTTTCGCTTGTATACGCGTCGTAAAGCGCGATAAGACATCGGGTCGATCTTGGAAGTACGTGATTTTTCGGAAACCCTCCGCTTCACACTGGGTGAAAAACCCGTGTTTAGATTGGTAGAACCCCATGAGGCTCGTATTTTTTTCAGGAAATATTTTTACCGAGATTTCCAGCGTAAAAGTTTCTTTGTCACAAGAAACCGTGAGATGCGTCTCGTCTACTTGATAGTCACTGGACTTTAGCGCGACGCCATCAATGGCAACATCTAGTAGTTCCAGTTCCTGACCTTGGAGCACAATTGGCTCGTGCGCCGGGGTGTCTTCCGATCGCTCAACAAGAAGTGTTGACTTCACAATCGTGCCGGATTCTCCCAACACAAATGACAATGCAACTTGCGGGATACGAAACTTTGGTGGCGTGTAGTCTTTGAGATAGGTGGTTTTATGCTGATTTGCGGACATAGTTGACTTCAAAAGTAGTTGGAACGAATGACTGATGGTTAGTATCTCAAAACCGCCATTCGTTCAAAGACAAAATCTTTTAAGAAAAATCTTTGGTTTGTTGCGGGTAAAGCGGGTAGCAGGATTTGGGGCGCAAAGGGTTTTTGATTTTTGGCCTAGATCGTTTTCTCCATTTCGATCGATTGCGTATGGATATCGTTAATCAAGGTTTCAAATGTTGTGAAATGCTCTTTGGGCCCCTTGTATTCGATCCAAAGATTTCCGGCTTTGGGTTTAATCAGTACCAGTTGTAAGTTTTTATCCATTTTAAAGTTCGCGATTGCACCCTCGACCGCATCCCCTTCGTACCGACTGTAAGAACATTTATTCGATCTGCAAAAAGCCTTCACGGTTTCTCCAGGCGGGCGCGAGAAGTTCGCGTCACGCAATATCGCAAGTCTTGCGTTTGGGTCTTTGCTCGCGTTAAAGATAATCGATTTCTCAGTCACATCACTAACTCTGAGCTCTGGCATGACTTTTATTTGATATTCCCCCAGGCAATTTTGGATTCTGACCCGGGTGCGAACGGGTCATTAAAAAAAGCGCCCAGAGCCATACAGGTAACTCCAAAGGTCAGAAGCACTCGTTGTTTTGTGGAAAAAGGGCTCAAAGCTTTGATACGTGCGAAATAAATTTTGAAGGTTTTATCTTACTGGTTTTGGGAAATCTTTTTTGTTGATCTCGCGTGAGGGTGAGGCGATAGTTAGGAGATCGAGCGGGCACGCGTACTCATAGATTGCGGCGATATATGGTATTCTGTATACAACAAACTACAGGAAATTTATGCCCAGCCTGCGCAAAATAGAGGTGTCCCCGGATTTAACCGATCAAGTTTACGAGAGTTTGCTTGAGGCAATATCGACGGCAGAGTTAGCCCCTGGGGCTCGTATCACCCAGCAAGGCCTTGCCGAATCTTTGAGTGTTTCGAGACAACCGGTGCTGCAGGCGTTGCGTGTGTTGCGTAAAGATGGTTTCGTCATTGATTCTGGGCGCAGGGGATTAATCGTCGCGCCAATCGATCCTTCGCTCATTCGGCAAACGTATCAAGTCCGATCGGTACTGGATGGCTTAGCTGCGAGAGAAGCGGCTAAACGAGGTGCGAAGCTTAATCCAAAAATGATTGAGGATGGCCGCCGAGCGTTTGCTGCACGGAAGATATCCGATTTGATTCAAGCGGACTTGCTCTTTCATCAATCGATCTACGAGAAGTCTGGGAACGACATGATCTATGAGGCGGCCAAACATCATTGGCGCCACATCAGAAGAGCGATGGGAGCCGTGCTTACGAGCCTCGGGGATGAGATCAATGTTTGGGATGAGCACGAGCAAATTCTCCAAGCGATCGATCGGCGAGATGCGGAAGCGGCCGAGCGGCTTGCCAGAACACATGCGGAAGAAGCAGGAGAGTCGTTAGCCCGCGCGTTGACGGCTCGCGACGAATAAGTTCCAGACGCTTATCGAAAATATCGGAGACGGGGAAATGAGTTTAAGTCAGGATGATCTTGAAAAATTCGAAGCAAACGGATATTTATTTTTTCCGTCTTTATTTTCGAAAAAAGAGGTCGGTGTCTTAACGGGCGAATTGGATGATATTTTTGCGCGTGAAATCCCCTCCAATGTTCGCGAAAAAAACAGCAACATTGTGCGAACCAGTTTCGCGGTACAGATGTATAACGCAGCCTATGCCAGGCTCGCGAGACACCCACGAATGGTGAAGCCGGTAGAAGAGGTGTTTGGCGAAAAGCTGTATATGCATCAGTTCAAGGTCAATGCGAAGGCCGCGTTCGGAGGTGATGTGTGGCAGTGGCATCAGGATTTTGGAACCTGGCACGAAGACGATGGCATGCCGGAACCCAGGGCGATGAATATCGCAATTTTTTTAGATGACGTGAATGAGTTCAATGGCCCACTCATGTTTGTGCCTGGCAGTCACAAGCGAGGAGTGGTCAACGCGGGTCACGATGTCACCACCACCAGTTTTCCGCTTTGGACGATCGATCAAAACAACATCAAAGACCTCGTGGATGCGGGTGGCATTGTCGCACCGAAGGGTCCAGCGGGCTCAATGATTATGTTTCACTCCTGCTTGGTGCATGCATCGGGTTCGAATTTGTCGCCTTGGGATCGAAGGACGGTGTACCTCAGTCTTTGTGCGTTATCGAATAAGATCACGCGGTTTCACCGACCCGGGTTTATCTCTCATCGATCTTTTGATGCGATCGAGTGTTTGCCCGATGATTGTTTGCTCCGAGACTACGAGGTCGAATTACCTTGGAGCAATGGCATACCCGCATCAGAGCTCGAAGCATCTTGGAAAATGTAAATGGGTAAGGATTAGGAATGAATCTCTTTAGTAAGTTGCAGCAGCGTGCTGCCCAGAAAAATCCAATTCGTGTGGGTTTGATTGGAGCCGGAAAATTTGCATCGATGTATCTCGCTCAGGTACCGAAAACGCCAGGTGTCCATGTTGTTGCAATCGCTGATATCAATCCATCAAATGCGATTAAAAATCTCGAGCGCATCGGTTGGGATGAAAATCGATATCGCGCAAGTTCTATCGCTGACGCGTTGAAATCGGGAAGGACATGGTTAACGGATAACTGGATGCAAGTGGTGTCGGCAGGTGAAGTCGATATTGTGATTGAAGCAACAGGAAATCCACCTGCTGCGGTCGAGCATATTCTGGCTGCAATTGATCACGGAAAACATGTAGTGAATGTCACGGTTGAGGCCGATGCGCTATGTGGCCCAGCACTTGCGACGGCCGCTCAGCAAAAAAATGTGATCTACAGTTTGGCGTATGGGGATCAGCCAGCACTCATATGTGACCTCGTGGATTGGGCGCGAGCGTCTGGTTTTAATGTCGTTGCCGCAGGGCGAGGCCATAAATGGTTGCCGCACTTTGCGCAGTCCACACCCGAAACGGTCTGGGGGTATTACGGCTTAACGCAAGAGCAAGCGGATCGGGGAGGGTTAAACCCCAAGATGTTTAATTCTTTTTTGGATGGGTCAAAACCGGCAATCGAAAGCACGGCGGTTTGTAACGCGACTGGCCTAACTGCGCCAGTAGATGGTCTGAGTTACCCGAGCGGTAGTATTGATGAAATACCCAATCTCATGAGACCGAAAAATGAAGGTGGAGTACTTCAAAGCTCTGGGACAAGTTGAAGTCATTTCGTCTTTGAGTAGCGATGGTGTTCCGATTCCCTATGACATTCGTTTTGGAGTGTGGGTCGTTTTTGAAGGCGATACCGACTACATCAAACATTGTTTCGAGGAGTACGGAGTCAAAACCGATGATTCGGGGCGGTATGCGTGTTTATACAAACGTTGGCACTTGATTGGTCTGGAGGTTGGTATTTCGGTTGCCTCGGTCGGGCTGCGCGGCGAGTCCACGGGATCTCCGAACGCTTTCAGAGCAGATGTACTCGCGGTCGCGAAGCGCAATCTCAAAGTCGGTGAAGTGTTAGACGGAGAGGGTGGTTATACCGTTGTCGGAAAATTAGCCCCTGCTGAGAAATCATTGAAGTTGGGCGCACTCCCACTTGGTTTGGCGCATAGTCTCAAGCTCAAATCGGATGTTCCTGAAGGGCAGCCAGTGACCTGGAATGATGTTGAGTATGACGCGCACTCCATTGCCATTAAAACAAGACTTGCGATGGAGTCCGAGTATCGCTCGTAACGCTATGTGATAACCGTGGTTCGGCGGCGGTAAGTTTGATTGCAGTGGAGTTCCTGTCAATCAAATCACATCTGTCGCTTTTGCTATTCTTTGGGTTTGGAAAAGATTGGCAAATAAAAATGAAGTTCCTCTCGATACTGCTCTGTTTGATCGCGACACCATTGGCGCTCGCGGAAGAGGTGGTTTTTAATTGCAAGTTCCAAAAAGTGAATAAAAATGTCTGGTTTGACCAGTTTGGAAATCTTGGCGATCTCGGTCCGGGTACCCCTGTGAGGGAAAATGTCTATATGATCAGTAATGGAATGCTCTTCACGATGTACCAAAAAGATGAGTGGATCCTGACGCTGGACCATTGTGAAGAAAGCCAAAATGCCTACCTCTGTCAATCGACGGTCGAAGACGAGGAGATGATTTCAGAAAGTTACTGGAGCCTCGATCGTAAAACCCAGACTTATGTGTACTCTCAAACTAAAACTTATGAACCAAGTTCGAGTTTTCGTCAGAGTATGGAGAAAAAAAATTCCGGATTTGTGGGTAATAGTTATGAGCTCACTGGCGTGTGTGAGGCAGGGATTAGTCGAGAAATTTTTGAAGCAAACATTAACGATAGATAGAAATGACTCATCGTATTTTTATGGGCTAGTCACTCTATAATAGCTCCATATTTAATGATGTTGGAAGGTTGGTAAATGGCCCAGTATGTTTACACGATGATGCGCGTTGGGAAAGTGGTCCCACCGAAGCGAGAAATTTTGAAAGATATTTCCTTGTCTTTCTTCCCGGGCGCAAAAATCGGAGTGCTCGGATTGAATGGATCGGGTAAATCGAGTCTTCTTAAAATCATGGCGGGAGTGGATAAGGAATACGATGGCGAGGCAGTGCCCATGCCGAATATTCGAGTTGGCTATCTTCCACAAGAGCCGCAGTTGGATCCAGATAGAACTGTGCGCGAAGTCGTTGAGGAAGGGCTTGGAGATATTATCGAAGCAAAAAAGAAACTCGATGAAATCTACGCAGCTTACGCCGAACCAGATGCAGATTTTGACAAGCTGGCTGAGGAGCAAGCGAAAGACGAAGCGATCATCTCGGCAGCCGGTTCAGAGGTTGAGCTCCAACTTGAGATTGCAGCGGACGCTTTGCGTTTGCCTGATTGGGATTCCAAGGTGCAGCATTTATCTGGAGGTGAGAAGCGGCGAGTAGCTATTTGCCGATTGTTGCTCTCGAAGCCTGACATGTTGCTACTGGATGAGCCAACGAACCATCTTGACGCAGAAAGTGTTGATTGGATCGAGCAATTTTTACAGCAATTCCCTGGTACGGTGGTTGCGGTGACGCACGATCGATATTTCTTAGATAACGCTGCGGAGTGGATTTTAGAATTAGATAGAGGACATGGTATTCCTTGGAAAGGAAACTACTCATCGTGGCTAGAGCAAAAAGAGAAGCGTCTTGAGCTTGAGGAAAAGCAAGAGTCCGCGAGAATGCGAACGATGAAGAAAGAGCTTGAGTGGGTGCGAGCCAATCCCAAAGCTCGTCAAGCGAAAAGTAAGGCGAGGCTCAGTCGTTTTGAAGAATTATCGTCACACGATTATCAAAAAAGAAACGAAACACAGGAAATTTTTATCCCGGTCGCTGAGCGTCTCGGAGATAAGGTGATTGAGTTTCGCGGTGTATCCAAAGGGTTCTCGGATAGGTTGTTGATCGACAATTAATCGTTGGATATTCCGCCAGGGGCGATTGTCGGTGTGATTGGGCCGAACGGAGCTGGGAAGTCGACGCTATTTAAGATGATTACCGGTGCGGAGACTCCAGATGCGGGGGAGGTGATTATTGGCTCTACTGCGAATGTGGTCTCCGTGGATCAAACCCGTGATGCGTTACCGGATAACGAGAGTGTTTGGCAAGCGGTTTCTGGGGGTCTGGATATTTTGAATGTTGGAAAGTTCGAGATGCCGTCTAGAGCATATCTTGGAAGATTTAACTTTAAAGGCGCAGATCAACAAAAAATCGTTGGCAATTTATCGGGTGGTGAGCGTGGGCGACTGCATTTAGCGAAAACTTTGATTTCGGGCGGTAACGTCTTACTACTTGATGAGCCATCGAATGATTTGGATGTGGAAACGCTACGAGCTCTTGAAGATGCGTTACTGGAGTTTGCAGGAACGATTCTCGTTATTTCACACGATCGTTGGTTCCTTGATCGAATCGCTACCCATATCTTGGCATTCGAAGGTGAGTCTCACGTCGAGTTTTTCCCAGGGAATTATCAAGAGTACGAGGCGGATAAAAAACGTCGGCTGGGTGAAGAGGGGGCGAAACCGAAGCGAATCCGATTTAAGTCGTTAAAGTCTTAGTCACTCGGTACTTTCTGATGTTTTCTCGAATCTTTATTGCGTTAGTTTTAGTGTGTGCCGGATCGGGTAATTTATGCAGCCGGTATGACGTTTAGTGGAGACGTAAAACTTATAGAAACGGAAGAGGACTTCGTTAGAAAATATCGAGTAGCGAAAGAATTTTTCTATGAACAGTCCGATGGACGAATCTGGATTATTCCGGAAGGGGCGGTAATCGATGGAAGATCATTTCCACGGTTATTCTTGGATCGCTTTCAAGAGACTCCCAATCCTAATTTTTTGAAGTCATCGGTGTCCTATGATTTCGCGACTAAGAGTAAGCATCATCCGTGGGAAGCATCACAGATGATGTTTTACGAGGCTGCGCAGCTCGAAGGCGTAAGTCGCGAAGATGCCAACGAGATGTATTTGTTGTTGTTTGCTACCGGTTCGCGTTGGGCGATCGCGGGTCCCAGTAATTGTTTTTCTCGATGTCATGGGCCAAATGCGAAATTAGAATGGCGCCCCATGGTTCGTGATGAGGACGTACTCGCTCTCGTTGAATGGGCAAGAGACCCCAATCGTACGCCAGAGGAAATCCGCTCAGAGGCTTCCTCGATTATTCAGCAAGCTGGCCCTCATAGCTCCATACCTATTCGGTAGTCTCTTTTTATGGCCCCAACGACGTGTTAGCTTTTTGAGCCTAGGTTACGAGGCCAATGCTAATCGTCAATATGCAACAAGCTAGGATCTGAATTTTTCCTAGCTGCTCTTTGAAGAAAACCCGAGAGATAAAGTAGCCCATCAATACTTCGATCAGCGCAAGTGTTCGAACGTGTGCAATCGGCTCAATCGCCATCGCGCTAAACCACCCAATCGACGCGACTGCTCCTGAAATGCCAACGAGAGAGGAGGTTCTCCAAGAGGATAAAAGATTCGTAATGATCGCTGAGTTTTTTAAATAGAGATAACTAAATAGCAGAATGCTCTGCAGAATTTGTGCGGATAAGACAGAAACTGAAGCTGCGAAAAATACGGAACCCCCGAGCGAGAGTGTTGCTCCTTTGAAGCCAACGGTAGAGAGCGCGAAAAACGCACCCGAGCTCACGCCATAAAAAACAGGACTTTTGAGAAAAGGAATAGGTTCGCGTTGCTTGTCCTTCACTTGACTAATCGAGAGTGCAAACACGCAAATACCCGCAATCAAAATCGCAAGCGTTGTTGTAAGGGATAGTCTCTCCCCTAGAAATAAGAGACCAAAGATTGCGACTTGTAGGATTTCAGTTTTGATATAAGCGGTCGCGATTGCAAAATTGTGTTGCTCCATCGCTTTGAGCATCAATGCGGTGCCGGCTACTTGAGCAATAGCACCGAATGCTAGCCAATAACAAAATTGAAATGAAAATGTGATCGGCGAGTGGATTTGGGTGTAACGTAGAAAAACTACCCAAAGAATTGCAAACGGGATGGCGTAGATGAAGCGAACGAGTGTCGCTCCGAGTGTTCCGATATCAACTTGGAGTTTGCGTTGGGTTGCGTTCCTAACGGTTTGGGCGGTTGCGGCGACTAAAGTAATGGGAATCCAAAGCCACCACAACCCTCCCATTGCGGCGTTAACCTCGCCCGACAAATGGCATTTTGGTTGCCATGATCGTCATGAATTGAACATTGGTTTCCAGTGGAAGCCCTGCCATGTGAAGCACGGCAGATGCGACCTCTTCTACATCCATCATCGACTCAGCCTTAATGGTCCCATCCGCTTGTGGTACTCCCTTCGCCATTTTTGCAGCGAGTGGAGTCAGCGCGTTACCAATATCAATTTGGCCACACGCGATGTCATACTTTCTACCATCAAGTGATGCGGCTTTGGTGAGGCCTGTGACCGCATGCTTGGTTGCAGTGTAAGGAATTGAGTTCGGGCGAGGCGCGTGTGCAGAGATGGAGCCATTGTTGATAATTCTCCCTCCGCGCGGATTTTGATCTTTCATGATTCTGAACGCTCCTCGGATGCAGTAGAACATTCCATTGAAGTTGATATCGACTACATTCGTCCATTGCTCATCGGTTAGGTCCTCGAGCAGGACCGGTGGTGCGTTGACTCCTGCATTATTGAAAATAACGTCCAATCTTCCGAATTTTTGTTTCGTCGTATCAAAGAGTTTACGAACGGAATTGGGATCGGCGACATCCGTTGAAATGGCGAGTCCATTTTTTGCAAACTCTCCTGATTCCTGTAAGGTTTCCTCAAGTGCGCTTTCCCTTCTGCCTGCAAGCACGACCTGGTGGTTGGTTTTTAAAAAAGCTAGCGCAACAGCCTTACCAATACCACTCCCCGCGCCTGTTACGATCACCACCTTTTCTTGATTCGACATCCCAGAAATCTCCATAAACTAAGTTAAAAAATTCAGTTACGATGCGTAATTGTACGCAGTTATTGAATCGATAAAAATAATAGCCGTAGGGCGTAGTAGAGGGGGCGTTTTGATTAGAGTTTTTATGTATCTTTGGGTGGGTATTTCGTTGTTAGGGTCGTCGGGGTCCCTCGCCGGTGAAGTAGAGGATCTGAATAAAGCCGCCGTGACGCGACTCTCCAGCATGATGGACCCAGGTATACCGGTTGCTTTAGGAAAAATCGTAGTGCGACAAGCTGCGATTCAGCGTGCGCGGGCGATCTTGTCCGATTTGGGGCGTGCGAATGGTGTCGCGCAGTGGAGCGATTCTCCGGAATGGAAGGCAGCCGAAGAACAGTTATTACTCGATGCGAATCGTATCGTTGATGTGGAAATCAACGATCCGTCCTGGTGTTTTAATATTCTCGAACGTGAGATCGCATCCAACTTGAGCGCCGAGGAATCCGATTATGTCGCCAATCACTTCATGACGGAAACTGGAAAGGAGCAATGGGCGATACTCCATATCCGAATCGTTTCAGAAGTCATGGTGTTTTCGTATACCTTCACTCGAAGTGGCCGAATCGATCCGTCGGTATCGGGTACAGAAGCAGATTTTGACGAGTTATCCAAAGCGTACTGGAAGTACGAACCTTTAAGAATAGAAAAATTTTGGGAACGCGTGACGCGATAAAATTTGCGGGAGAGGGTGCCGGGCTTAAATTTCAGAAGATGATGGCGATTCCCGTCGTTCAGGGATTTTTGAAGTACATCGACCAAAACTCAAAACACGTTGAAGAATCGGTTGATAAAAATGCGTCAGGGGTACAAACATATATCGATGCATATCTTGCGCGTACTAGCTCATAACACATAGAAAGGTAGATCAGGCCGTGTCGACATTGTCTCCATTTCATCTCGCTTTCCCAGTTGGGGATTTGTCGGATGCTCGTCGTTTTTATTTAGATACGCTTGGTTGTACCGAAGGAAGATCAGCTGATGACTGGGTGGACTTTAATTTTTACGGCCATCAGATCGTCGCGCATTTGGAGCCAGGGTATTCTGGGAATGTTACTGCGAACGAAGTCGATGGTGACGCGGTTCCGGTTCGTCATTTTGGTATTGTGTTGGGGATGGAGCAGTGGCATACGCTTGCAGAAAAATTAAAATCATCTGACGTTGAGTTTATAATTGAACCGCACGTCAGGTTCGAAGGAAAGCCTGGAGAACAGGCTACGATGTTTATACGCGATCCGAGTGGCAATGCGCTCGAATTTAAGGCGTTCGCGGATATGTCGCAGCTTTTTAAAAAGTAATCTGAGACTTAAAACATACGAGGTGCTGATTTGGACTCGATAGAGACTCTCAAAAAATTTTTCCTAGCTGATTTCCCTTGGATGACACAAGTCTTTGGGATTGTCCTCGTAACTTTGCTGCTCGCTGGATTTGTACGTCGATTCATTATCAAAGTTGGTAAGAAAACTCGGAGCACAGAAAATATCCTTGACGATGCGCTGTTTGATTCATTAGTCGGCCCAAGCCGCGGCCTTGTATGGGTCGTTGGTTTGTCATTTGCGGTTCAGGTTGTTGTCGATAATTCTGAGGTGCTTACCATTGATTCTGTTGGCATGATCCGTAATCTCGGCATCATCGGGATGCTGACGTGGTTCCTAGTTCGGTTTGTGCGAATTTATGAAAACCTTTTCACCGAATCAAAAATCGCGCGCGGTGAACAGGTCGATACAACGCTTGTTGAGGGGTTGGGGAAGTTATTTCGGGTAACGATTCTCATCACGATGTCACTCATCGTTTTGCAAACGCTCGGGATTAATGTCGCTGGATTACTTGCTTTCGGTGGTGTGGGCGGTATTGCAGTTGGTTTGGCAGCGAAAGATCTCATGGCGAATGTTTTTGGGGGATTTACGATTTACATTGATCGTCCCTTTACGGTAGGTGACTGGATTCGCTCTCCCGATCGAGATATTGAAGGCGTGGTGGAAGATATCGGTTGGAGACGAACTGCGATTCGAACCTTTAATAAACGATTGCTATATGTTCCGAATGCGGTGTTCTCTACGATCGCACTCGAGAATCCTTCAAGGATGTCACATCGACGTATCAACGAATCCTTTGGTGTCCGATATGACGATATCTCGGTACTGCCAAAAATTCTCGAATCGGTTCGGGCGTATTTAAAACAAAATCCCGACTTGGATCAGTCGCAAACGATGATGGTCAATTTAGATGAATTCGCAGAATCATCGGTGAATTTTTTCATCTACGTGTTTACGAAGACAACGGTTTGGACGGAGTATCATGCTGTGAAGGAAACCGTGCTTTTTGAGATTAGCAAGATTATCGATGCCGGCGGTGCGGAGATGGCATACCCGACGAGAACGATTCATACGGCAGACAATATCTTCGCGGAAGGGATTGAGGCACCTGAGCAGGGAGACTCCTAGGATTGTGTGTCATCAAATAAAAAAGTAAGCTCCGCGCATCCTCTTTTTTGTATCTGCTAAGGCATTTATGCCTAACTAGTTAACGATCTATCCTCTCAGGGGTATGTTCAAACTTTAGGACGCCATAAAAAAGCCATTTTTCTTACCACTTAGCTTTTCATTAAAGAAGTCTTTAATTCACCCTTAGTAACTCACTGGTTTTTCTTTAACAAACTAAGGGGCTGAGACGTGAACACCGTAGAAACTGTATCTCTAGATCGCGCTACCCATCGTGGTCCTAATATTTTTTCAGATGCGATCAGAGGTCTGATGTTGGTCGTATCAAAGGCTATTGTAATTTCCTTATCGCTAGCCCTGATCGTTGTGGGGCTCACAGCTTTATCTGGCGAGGCCATGGCAGAGAAACCCAATCCTGTTAACAGTGTGGAGAGTGGATCTCTCCTGATTAAGGTGATGCCGGGTGGCAAATATGTCTCTGCTCCCTTGGTTAATACAGAAGTTGAGTTAAACGTCTCCGGAATAGTTTCTCGAGCAAAAGTAATTCAGCATTTTAAAAACGATTCGCAAGACTGGGTGGAAGGTAATTATGTGTTTCCGCTTCCAGAAAATTCCGCAGTAGATAAGTTACGAATGAGAATTGGTGAGCGGGTTATTGAAGGTCAAATCAAAAGAGAGAGAGCAAGCCAAGAAGGAATTTGAGAAAGCTGCGAAAGAAGGTAAGCAAGCTAGTCTAATTGAGCAACAACGACCAAATATCTTCACGTCACGTGTAACCAATATCGCCTCTGGTGAAACGATCATCGTTGAGATCGAATACCAAAACACGTTGATTTATAGAGATGGTTTGGTGGGTTTGCGTTTCCCGTTGGTTGTCGGTCCTCGTTATATCCCAGCAATGCAGAGAGGCGATACTAATATCGAGTCAGCATCTATTGATCCAGAGGTGGCAAAAGATGCGTATGAGATCTCTCCACTAGTGATTGCTAAGGGCGAGCCACTCCGCAATCCAGTGAGCATCAAGCTAAGAGTAGACGCGGGATTCCCAATAGAGGAACTTAGATCCACTAATCACGCCATTAAGAAAACAAAAATCTCAGACAACGTATACGAAGTCACATTAATGGAGCCCACTGTTCCTGCTGATCGCGACTTTGAAGTGTCGTGGACAGCTGCAGATGGAAATATGCCCAATAGCAGTATTTTCACGGAGACGAAGGGCGACAAGAACTATGCACTAATTACGTTATTTCCTCCAAAAACAGTACATAAAACGCTGAGTCGGTTGCCACGTGATGTTGTTTTTGTAGTCGATACCTCGGGATCTATGTCGGGAACATCATTGGAGCAAGCAAAGAACGCTTTGAATTTGGCAGTTAGGAGGCTTCACAAAAGTGACCGCTTCAACATCATCCAGTTCAATAGTTACACCAGCTCACTATTCGATAAAGAGCTCCCAGCGAACTCATCCAACCTCAAAGTTGCCTGTAACTATATAAAAAATCTTAAAGCAGATAACGGCACTGAAATCGCTCCAGCTCTAGATTTGGCTTTAAGCAGGGATGCAACTCCAGGGCGTCTGAGGCAAGTCGTATTCATGACGGATGCATGGATTGGAAATGAAAGTCAGCTTTTCTCAATCATTAACCAACGCCTAAAAAATAACCGTCTCTTCACTGTCGGGATTGGATCAGCCCCCAACGATTATTTCATGACTAAAGCGGCTGAGCTTGGTCGAGGGACATTTACTTATATAGCCTCTATCAATGATGTCGAGAGCAAGATGAATGACTTCTTCTCTCGACTAGAAAATCCTTACGTCACAGATATACAAATTAGTTGGCCAAATGGAATGACCACTGATGCAGCCCCTAATGTGATTCCTGATCTGTACTTGGGAGATCCAGTCGTAGTTGCAGTCCAGACTCCAGATCGGCTAATCGGTGATATCACAATTAGTGGTGTGGTCGATGGTAAACAGTGGGTTAAGCCGCTATCGCTCAGCTCTAGTAATCCTGGAAGTGGTGTTTCACAACTTTGGGCGAGGAGAAAGATTTCAGAGCTCATGGATATGCTTTATTACGGCGTTGACGAGGAAAAAATTAGAGATTCGGTCCTAAAAATAGCCTTAGAGCATTCATTGGTTACGAAATACTCTAGCCTTATAGCAGTAGACGTGACTCCAGTTAGAGTAAAAGAGCGTTTGATGAAGCGCAGAGTACCGGTCAATTTACCTAAAGGCGCCAACCAGGAAAAAATATTCGGCGAGTTACCTCAAACAGCTACTCCAGCAGAGTTGCATTCTACACTGCACTTATTCTTTTGCTGCTAACCCTGATCACTTGGTACTGGCCACAGCTCTCTAACGCTTGGAGAAGGAGATGAGAACACTCAGTTTGCGTCACTACTTATTACTCGGTTTATTCGCCTTGGCTACTTGGAATCTATGTGAGGCAGGCTACATACATGCAAAGGCGTGGGTAGCTCAGATGATGATTAAGTCAGCTTGGGCAGAAACAGATTCAGATAAATCCAAGATCAAACCTTGGCCATGGGCAGATACCCATCCTGTAGCCCATATTAAATTGGATCGAATAGATTTAGACCTCATTGTTCTTGCTGGTGCAACTGGCAGCTCACTCGCCTTTGGCCCTGGTCACCTTGAAGGATCTCCACCCCCAGGAGCTGCCGGAAATATTGTGATCAGTGGCCATCGAGATACTCACTTTCGTGCGCTTAAGAATGTGCTCTTAGGTGACTCAATAGATCTCGAGTCCGCTAATCATGATCTCAAGCGTTATGAGGTCACGGATATTCAGGTCGTGGATAAAAAATACACCGAAGTAGCAGAGGACTTTGGTGATGATCGACTCACGTTGATTACTTGCTACCCATTTGATTCGCCAATCTTACGGTGGTCCGCTTCGTTATGTGGTGACCGCAAAACTAGTTTCAAAAGACGTTCCCAATATTCAAATCTAATGGAGACGAAAATGAGAAAGATAATCGTTGTTGTTTTTGTGCTGATGCTTCCGGCTTGCGATGACAACAGTAAGAAACAAAGTGTCGTATTTAATCCTGAACCAGATATTCAGGCTCAGACCTTTTTAACTGAAGAGGTTGAAATTGCTGAGGTGACCGAGCGCGATTGTGACGAGACGGATGATATTGCTTCAAACCAGTAGGGAAGTGGTATTGGGTTTTTAGTTCTCCTCCCGAAGACCCCAGTACGTGTTTGTGACGAACTGCTGCCATCCCCTCCTGAGGCAGGCAAGCGTACTGGGGGCTTCACCTTTTTCATTTCTTATTATTAGCTACGTAACGATTTAACGCACTTTCTAACAAAAGACGCTTGATTGGTTGCGGCTGAGAGAAGTAGGCTCACGTCGTTGCCTGCCAAGATCAGTCGCACGCCTTTGGCAATATATTTTTCTAATAGCGGTTGATCGTAGACTCCACCGAGGCCTGGCCATTTACCATTGTCATTACAGGCTTTCACAACTTTTTCAATTGCAGCGGCGACTCTCGCATCACTAATCCCACCAGGAATTCCCATCTCTAAACTCAGATCATTGGTGCCAATTAAGAGCGCATCAATGCCTGGAACTGCGGCAATCGCAGCTGCGTTTTCGACTGCAAGGGGTGTTTCAATCATCGGAATCACTAATATGGATTCATTAAAAAGTCGGGTGGTGTCTGCTGCATTAATTGAGGTGAATCCAAACTGCGCATAGTTTCCAGCAATCGAGCGTTTGCCCATCGGAGAGAACTTAAACGCCGCAACCAATTGCTTCGCTTGTTCCACCGTATCAACGTGCGGCATGACAATACCGAGTGCTCCCGCGTCTAAGCATCGCGTACCTAAATTTAAGTCGCCTTGCGGAACTCGAACGATCGGCGCGATACCAGTAGCGAGTGCGCTCACACAAATCGAGGCTGCCGTTTCAACCGATGTTGCCCCGTGTTCGAGATCAATGAAGAGCCAATCAAAACCCGCGCTTTTCATTATGGGGGCGACTTCAGGTCCTCGAACATGTCGAACACCAATGCCGATCGCGAGTTCATTATTAGCGAGTCGTTCTCTAGCGGGATTAACTAATTTTTCCATAAGGGTTTCCTTTAATTACGCGGGTGGCCTCGGATCGATAACGGTGCATCTTCGAACAATTCTCTTCTCTGTTGCTGCATCATATTCCATCACTTTATGCAACAAGCAACGGTTGTCCCAAACCAGAAAGTCGTGATCGCTCCATTGATGACGGTACACCAATTCGTCTTCTGCTCCAATGGTATTGAGTTCATCAATCCATTGTCTTCCTTCCTCATAGGATACGTCTTTAATGTATTCCGCGTGATCTCCTAGATACAGCGACTTTCGATTCGTATCCGGATGCGTTCGAAGAATCGGGTGTTCACCTGGCGGTACTGCCGCACGTTGATCCTCCGTCATTGGTTGGTGTCCATGTCTTCGGTTACGCGAAAAATCTAAACTGTGCACTGCTTTTTTATCTTGTAGTCGTTCTTTCCAGGCGGGGCTTAAGCGATCATAGAGCCCATAGGTATCGCAAAAGTGTGTCTCTCCGCCTTGTTTGGGCGCGATCTCGCAATAAATCAAGGTTGCTTGACCCGTCAATGCCTGCCAAGAGGCATCGGTGTGCCAAGCTAACGTTCCTTTGTCGGGGTACTGACCGTTTGGTTTGCCATCAGCACCTACGTTCGATAAACGATAAAGCTCTGGATGTTGATTCGCGTGATACTGGTTCATAACATGGACTTGTAGCGTTCCAAATTGTTGCCCCACCCGAACGTGATCGCTATCGCTTAATTGTTGCTGACCAAAATAGAGCAACTGGTACTCAAGAAATAGATTTCGGATGTGTTCGAAGTCTTCGCTACTCATGGACACACTGAGATCGAGCCCGATCACTTCGGCGCCAAAGTGTGGAGTGAGTTTTCTGATTTGGAGATGCTCAAGCATAACTGTTACTCAACTATGAAATTTTTATCGAAGTTTACAATTTGGTTGCAATAAATCGAACTCCACCGAGTTCCCCAGCTCCGAAGTGGCCTACAAAATTCGTGTAAGCGACATCCCATTCTTCCGATCTTGCTTCGCCAAAAGATTTTGCTGTGCTATTTGACAAGCTTCGGTACATTCTCAGTCGTTCTTCGAGAAGCTGTGTCCATTCTTGCGAGAGATCATCTTGTCGATTGATCGCGAAGCCGTTTTTCTCGAGCAATGTTTTATATTCAGTTGCGGTTGCAAGATTATGGAATGTCATTTCGTTTTTTAGTCGATCCAGTAAAAACGATGAAATCGTATCCGTTCGAATGATGTCGGTAAAAGCGACTCTGCCACCAGGTTTTAACGTACGCTGACATTCTGCGATGAGTTTTTCTTTTGAGGGAACGTGACACCAGGCCTCTTGGCCGACGATGCAATCAAACGTATTTGCTTGAAAAGGTAGTCCTTGCGCATTTCCCTGAATGAATTTCGCTTGCTGGCTCAACCCCACCATATTGCTCAGATTCTTTGCAGCTACACATCGCGAGAAGGTCATATCCACGCCCGTGACGCGACAGCCGTACTCAGCGCTCAAATACCGAGAGGGTCCACCCATGCCAGAGCAGATATCCAGCACGAAATCATCTTTCGATAGTTCTGCTGCGTCTCCTAAAATCTTCGTAGCTTCGGTTCCCCCATAATGATCTTGATCGTGCGCGTATAAGTCCTGGGCATTCAGGGGTTGAAGGGTGTTTTTATCTAGCGAGAGTTTGTCAATGATTTGCTGTTCATTGATCGGGTGGGTGTCGTAATAATCGACGACATCTCGCTTGATTGCAGTGGACATAAGAAAAAAATTACGTATCGAGGTCTGCGCTGATCTCTACTTCGATTAAGTTTGGAGCATTGCTTTTAATCCCACGTGCAATCGCATCTTTGAGGTCTTTGGGATCTTGTACACGAGTGGACGTGAGTCCCATCGATTCTCCCATTCGAACGAAGTCAATCGCAGGGTTATTGATTTCCATTCCGACATAGTTCTCCGCTTTGCGGAAGGATCGTAGTCGTTGTTTAAGAATTTTGTATCCACGATTATTCGCGATGATGTAGGTAATCGGTCGTTTGAGGTGCGCGGCAGTCCAGAGCGCCTGAATGCTGTACATGGAACTTCCGTCGCCGATTAATGCAACGATCGGTCGGTTAGGAAGCGCTAAGGAAATGCCAATGGCTCCAGCGGTTGCGAAGCCAATTCCACCGGATGCGAGGCCATAGTAACTTTGGTGATCGCGAAGCGGTACGTAGTCGAGTAATTTAAACGACGAGCTAAGTGCTTCTTCCACGACGACCGCGTCCGTTGGTATTGCTGCAGCGATATCCATTGCGAGCTTTGCGGAGAGGATCGGTGTGACGTTCCCCAATTTTTCTGTTTCTACAATGAGTTTCTCGCGTTTTGTGACCCAATTCGTTTTTTCGACCTCAGCGAGCCTCTCGGCAGCGACTGCTTTTTGCGTCGATGACATTTTTTGTGCGAGAAGCTTATTAAGGGACAGTAAGGTTTCTTTGATATCGGCTCGAATGGCGAGCTCAGCAGGATAGTTTTTTCCCAATTCCCAATCGCGCTCACCAATTTGGATGACGCGGACACTGGAAGGTAAAGGGTCTATAGCGCTATAAACGGACATGCGTAGGACATCCGCACCCAAGAAAATGATGAGATCATGCGGGGCTAGAAGGTCGTGGCAGACTTTTTGGTTTCTTGGTAGCGCTCCTCGAAATGCCCGATGCTCACTTCGGTACTGAGCCGAGTACGCAACCGTTTGTTGAAACACACCGGCTCCAATTGCCTCAGAAAAAGCCATCGCTTCTTCAATTGCATTTCTCGTAGACAATTCGTGACCAGCAACAATCACGGGGTTCGTTGCTGATAATATTTTGTTCGCAAGCTCTTCGAGAACAACCTCACTCGGTCGCACCCGAGTGTCGATCCGAGTAGGAGAGCCAATGTCACTACTCAAAGTGTCATCGAGCACATCTCCTGGAAGACTTAAGAACACGGGACCCGTTGGCGGAGTTAACGCAACCTTTACTGCGCGACGGATAATTCGTGGCAAATCGGCTAATTGAGTGCATTCAATTGCCCACTTCACGAGTGGTTGGGCAATGGGCACGAGGGGATCGTAGAGCATTGGCTCCATCAACCCGTGACCTTGTTCTTGTTGACCGGCGGTAATCAAGACGGGAGAGCCGTAAAATTTTGCATTAAAGATCGATCCCATCGCGTTACCCAGGCCAGGGGCTACGTGAACATTTGCGACCGATAGCTTTCCGCTAGCCCGCGAGTATCCGTCTGCCATTGCAACGACCACGGCCTCTTGAAGGCCGAGAATGTACTCGATGGATTGCTGTTTCCCCACAGCCTCCATGATGGCGAGCTCTGTGGTTCCAGGATTACCAAATAGGTACTCAACGCCCTCAGAGGACAGTAGCTCTAGAAATGTGTCAAATCCACGTTTTTCCATATTCCCCCGCTGTGTTTCCAACCGATCAAGGTGGTCATTGCGTAACGCTACGCTACTCACAGAAAAATTTCTACAATTGAACTGTGCGGGTTTTGCCTACCGAAATAAAGCGCAGTGATCGAGCGCGCTTGAGTAAAAGCGTACTAGGGTTTCCAGCCGTCTCGGAGGGTTACCGTGCGATTAAAAACCAATTGCTCTGGGCTCGATGTTTTATCAACCGAGAAATATCCATGCCGCTCAAACTGAAAGCAATCTCCAATTTTCGCTTCATCAATACTCGCTTCGATTTGAACGTGAATCGCTTCTTTTGACGCCTTATTTAAATCTTCCAGAAAATCGCGCTCGCTACCGGGGCGCTCGTGCTGGAACAAACGATCAAATAAAATGACGGTAGCTTCTTTTGCAGTTGCGGAGTCTACCCAGTGAATATTTCCTTTCACTTTATAGTTATCTGCCCCGGGGGTCCCTGATTTTGAATCGGGGAAATATTCGCAGCGAACCTCTGTGATTTCTCCATTTGCATCTTTTTCGAATCCCGTACATTTGACGACGTATCCGTAGCGTAATCTCACGCTGTTACCGACAAATAGTCTTCGGTATCCCTTGGGAGGATCTTCTGCAAAGTCTTCTCGCTCAATCCACAAGTTTTTTGAGAAAGAAATCGTTCTCGATCCCAGCGCTTCTTTCTGAGGGTGGTTGGGGGCTTCACAAAGCTCGGAGGACCCGTCTTCGTAGTTTTCAATAACGAGTTTGATCGGATTGAGTACTGCGACTTTCCTCAGCGTTTGTTCATTTAAGACTTCTCGCATACAGTCTTCAAACACGGTGTAATCGATCCACGAGTCGGCCTTTGAAACGCCAATACGATCGGTAAATAATTTAAATCCCTCTGGAGGATATCCTCTGCGTCTCGCTCCGACTAGGGTCGGCATACGTGGATCATCCCATCCTTCAACGTGATTTTCGTTAACAAGCTGTATCAGTTTTCGTTTCGATAAAACGACGTGAGAGAGATTGAGTCTCGCAAACTCGATCTGTTGGGGAAGAGGACTTTGAAGGTATCCCAAGGACAACAGTTTTTCGTTTATCCAGTTGTACAAGGGGCGATGATCTTCAAATTCGAGTGTACAGATCGAGTGGGTAATATTTTCAAGGGCGTCGGAAACACCATGCGTAAAGTCGTAACTGGGGTAAATGGGCCAAGTGTCTCCAGTGCGGTGATGCTCGGCATGTTTGATGCGATACGCTACCGGGTCTCTTAAATTGACATTGGGGCTTGCCATATCGATCTTTAATCGCAGAACATGACTGCCTTCCGCGTGTTTTCCATTTCTCATCTCAGAAAAAATTTTTAAATTTTCCTCGATGGGGCGATCTCGGTAGGGGCTATTTTTTCCTGGGCTCGTCAACGTTCCACGATATTCGCGTATTTCATCGGCGCTGAGTGAGTCCACATAGGCATCGCCCGATTCGATTAACCCAATGGCGAACGTGTGAAGATTCTCAAAGTAGCCCGATGAGAAGTATTCGTGCTCTTGCCAGTCAAATCCTAGCCACTTGACGGACTCTCGAATGGAGTCCACGTATTCCACGTTCTCGGTAGACGGATTGGTATCATCAAATCGTAGGTGACAGCTCCCGCCATATTCTTTCGCCAAACCAAAATTTAGAAAGATCGACTTTGCATGACCGATGTGTAGGTAGCCATTGGGCTCAGGGGGAAACCGCGTTCGAATTTTTGCATGATCTACCGGGGCGTTCGCGTGCGACTGTTTCTCTCCTGGGGAGCCTTTCCATCGACGAGCCTTGAAGATATCGTTCTTCAAGTCTGAGTCAATGATGGTCTTGATGAAGTTACTATCAGAGGCGGTATTTTTTTCGGTCACAGCGAGAGCTTAATTTTTTGGTTCAGGGTTTGAGTGCCAGAATTCATCGAAGCACTCAGTTTTCTTAGCGCCGTATTTTACCAGCCTAAATGTAAGACGGCCCCTCGATCAGGGGGTGTGCTTGCAGAAAATCCTCATTCACACTGACCCCGATTCCCGGCCCAGAGAGTGCTTGCGTCGTTCCCTTTTCGGAAATAACAAAAGGGGCTGGGTGAACCAGTTCATCGCGAAACAAATTATTTTTCGATACGTCTGCCTCGAAATATCCCGGGTTATTGATTGCGGACAGGAAATGTATTGACGCAGCCATGTTGATGCCGGTGATAGAGGTGTGCGGATGAATCGGTAAGCCATGCGCGCTCGCCATCGCACTAATTCGCAAGGCTTCGGTAATCCCGCCGCACTTTGAAAGATCGGGTTGGAGAATCTCTACGACTCCATCTTCAATAAGTCGTAGAAACTCAAATCGGGTGTAGTGGTTTTCTCCGGCAGCGATGGGCAAACCTGCAATCGGTTTGATGCGCTGATACTCTTTGTAGTGGTACGCCGGAAACGGTTCTTCTAACCAACCAATAGAGTTGTCGAGTAGCGTTGGCATGATTGCCCGAACATCCGATACCGAGTAGGCGGTATTGGCATCGACTAGGATGTCAACTGAATCCCCAACTTGTGTTCTTGTTGCCGTGATGGCTCTCCGATCGTCCTCGACGGATTTTCCGATCCGTAATTTCAGCGCCGCGTAGCCTTGATCTTTATAGCTTTGTGCTTCGGCAGCGAGCGCTTCTGGTGCTTGATATCCAAGTGATAATCCTCCTGCGTAGGCTCGGACATCTTTTAATTCACCGCCAAGCAGCTGGAAGAGTGGAATCCCTAAATGTTTCGCGCGTGCATCCCACAGAGCCATATCGATGCCTGAGATTCCCAAACATCCCCCAGCCCCAAGGCCATGGCTTGCCACTTGCGCTCGGTACAGTTTCTCCCAAATGCCCCCAATGTTGTGTATGTCTTGATTGATCACATGTTGCTTGAGAGATGTTTCGATAAGTCGACTCACAGCACCAGGAGATCGGCCATGGTGGGCTTCTCCCCAGCCGGTAACGCCATTATCGAGCGTCACTTTTACGATGATTGCATCGCGCTTTACCATCCTTCCGATTCCCAGATGCACTGCGTTTTCTGGGGGTACCCGAAAAGAAGTTGGGTAGCAGGTTAAGTCGATTATTTTGGGAGACGTCATTGTTGGGAATTATTTAAGATGGAAAATAATCTAGGTTGATGATTCTGTACGCTGGCTTGTAGGCTTCCCGGAAAATATCAGAGTGCCGCAAAATGGGAAGATCTCTTTCCAATAACTCTGAAAACAAGTTTTTAATGTCGGTCGATGAAAAAGGCAGGATATCCTCTTCCGATATATCGATGACACAGTTACAAAACTTTCGTAGTTTGTCTTTTGACTCGATTTCATCACGAGTCGTTTTTACAAAAGCTTCAAATAAAACTTTTGGATTTATTTGTGAGGCAGCTAATGCGCGGATATGGGCGCGCGCAATTTTTCCATCAGGAGAAATAGGATCAATTAATGGCTCCTGTGGGCCATCGCCGAGGGTGCTTAGTTCTTGCTCGAACGCTGACTCAAGGGATTCGACGCTGTCTGCTGCATGACCCGCCCCTAAAGCTGCCTGCTGTAAGAGTTTGTACACGTCTTCGAGTTGCATGTTTGGGTACCGCTGTACGTGATCCGTGAGCAAGTTTTTAATAAACTTCATTGATCCCTCTCATCTTGGCGTTTTGTTTCAAATACAAAACGGTCTTTATTACAAATAAACCTCGAGAATAGCTCAAAATACACTAAATCAGAGATAATGTAGGCGAAATTTTCAGATACTCTTTTTAATCGTCACGTCTCGGATACGCGTTTACTGCATGCCCTCTTTGATAGAACTCCTTAAATTAATTTCCTCCGAGAAACTCCTCTCGGTGGAAGATCTAGCAATACATTTCGCGTGTTCAGTTGAAGATATACGGCTCTCGCTTCATAGGGTTAATGAAGATACCGAGTTCGTTACGACTGATGATCGAGGATATTTGCAGTGGGCTGATTTTGCAGCCCCGCTTGATGCCAGTCGTATCAAGTTTTTTCTCGGAGCGAGCCACGAGAAGTTCTTCATTGACGTTGTCAACCGAACTGGTTCGACCAATACGGATTTGCTCACCCTTGCCCGAGAGGGATTGTTAAAAGATCTACAGGTGCGGTTAGCGGAGATCCAAGAAGGTGGACGTGGAAGTAAGAGTCGGTCATGGGTTGCCATACCAGGAGGCTCGATTGCGCTCTCGGTCGCACGGATTCCCCAAAAGCAGGCCGTTGGAATCGATCTTTCGATTATGCCTCTTATCGTGGGTCTGGCGGTAGCCAAGACGTTACGGGGGTTACATGCAACCGATATTGAGCTCAAATGGCCGAATGATGTTCTTGGCGATGGAAAAAAGTTGGGTGGAATTCTCGTTGAAGCTGTTTCATCTGGATCTCAAAATTCGCAGTTTGTGATTGGATTAGGATTGAATTTGAATTTTCCGAGAGCAGTGATGGAGGAGATCGATCAACCCGTTACGCATCTTTTGGCCAGTGGAGTTGACGTCGATCGCAATGAGTTGATATCGCAATTGCTACTGGCAATTGATGAGGATCTTACTCGCTTAGAGAATGGCGACGCAAAGGGGCTTATCAAAGAGTGGAATACGTACCATTATTATCGAGGGCGCGAGGTTCAGTTTCGTCTACCGGATGAGTCGGTGACGGTCGGTCGCGTACTTGAGGTGGATAACTCGGGCGCCATATTGTTGGAAACAAAGGCGGGGATTTTAAGTTTCCATTCAGGAGAAATTTCGTTCTTAAAAGTCTAGAGTAGTAGACTAACTTCTTTAAATAACGATTTAATTCAAAAATGATACTAGTGGTCGACGCGGGTAATACGCAAATCAAATGGGGATTATTTGACGGGAAAGCGTTTACCCTACGAGCGCATTGTCACCTAAGTTCTTTGGAAGACTTACCGAACTATTGGTTAGATATCGAAAGACCATCTCAGATTATCATTTCCAATGTCGCGGGGGCTGGAGTCGGGGACGCGATTTCCCGAGCGTCAGAGCGCTGGGGAGTTAGGCCGTATTTAGTCGAGGCCCGAGCAAACCAATGTGGGATACAAAGTCTTTATCAAAAGCCAGACCAGCTTGGTTCGGATCGATGGGTGGCTATGATTGGCGCGAGGGCGTTATTCGATGGGAATTTGGTGGTCGTTGTTGCTGGAACGGCGACTACAGTGCATGCGGTGACTCACGATGGAAAATTTCTGGGCGGGCTCATCCTTCCGGGATATGAATTAATGCATCGGTCGCTAGGCGATGGTGCCTCAAAATTATCTGCAACAGAGGGAGTCTTCGCAAAGTATCCGACTTCTACGCCAGACGCAATTACCTCTGGAGCAATAAGAGCGACGTGTGCTGCTGTCGATCAGTTTTGCTGGGATTTTGATGAGGAGGGGAATAAAAACCCCAAGATTATTGTGTCGGGTGGTGCAGCTTCGAAACTAAAACCTTACTTTCGAAACCCAACAGTCCAAGCCGAGGATTTGATTTTTTCGGGTCTCGTTGCAATAGCGAAATCCGATTTATCGGACTAATTTAGTTAAATTTGTAATGCGACCATTCATTGCATTCTTGATCATACTCAATGTGGGAATTGCGGCTTATGGATTATGGCTTCGACCGATGAGCGAAGCGGAAGATCCCAGTCAGATTGCGGAGGTGAATCCAGAAAGGATACGGTTACTCCCTCAAGTCGATGACTCAGAGATCGTGAGTGCAGATCCCTTCTGTGTTGAGCTTCTGGAGACGAATGAAGAAACTCGTAAAGAGCTCAATAAAATGTTTTACGAGATGAATATTGACATTGAGGTGGTTACGATTTCAGGTGAGGTGGAAAAAGTTCGGTATTCAAAATTTCCCCTAATCCCGATTATTCGCAGGAGCAAATTCTTGGGATGCTCGATCAAAATCTTTCGGAAACAAATTTTTCGGCAGTGGAGTGTTCCCCAGAAACTGCTGACTAAGTTTGATCTGCAGTTGAACTTACGATATCAATCGACGCATCGATTAATGCTCTGGTGTAAGCGTTTTTAGATTGCTCAAAAATTTCCTGTGAACTTCCCGTTTCAACAAACTTTCCGTCTTTCATCACGATGATTTTATGACAAAGCGCTCGTATCACGTTAAGGTCGTGGCTAACAAATAAGTACGACATCGAGTATTTTCTTTGCAAGCTACGCAGTAACTCAATAATTTGAGATTGAATCGAGAGATCAAGAGCAGAAGTGGGTTCATCTAAGATGATGAGTTTTGGTTTGAGGATGAGCGCACGAGCGATCGCAATCCTCTGTCGCTGCCCTCCAGAAAACTCATGAGGATAGCGATTTTTCATAGATACATCTAAACCCACTTCGGTGAGCGCTTGATCAACGGCATTCTCCGCGTCTTGAATGTTTTCTAATAGGTTTAATCCTTCTCCGACAATCTGACCAATGGTCATTCGTGGACTTAGGCTTCCAAACGGATCTTGGAACACGACCTGAATAAGACGGCGAAACGGACGAAGCTCTTTTAGTGACAACGAATTGAGCTCTTGGTCTTGAAAGTGAATAGACCCCTCACATGAAATGAGCCTTAGAATCGCTTGTCCAAGCGAGCTCTTCCCAGATCCACTCTCACCCACGAGGCCAACTGTTTCACCTTCTTTTATATCGAAACTCACTTCGTCAACGGCCTTGATATGTCCGATGGTTTTTCGAAAAATTCCACGTTTGATTGGAAACCAAACTTTCACATCTTTGATGGCAACCAGTGTTTTGGCGTCAGAAGCGATCGCATCCGGTGTACCCGATGGTTGCGACGACAACAATCTTTTTGTGTACTCATGTGTAGGCGTGCTAAAAACCGAGTCCGTTGTTCCAGACTCCACTATTTCTCCAGACTTCATCACATAGACTCGTTGCGCAATTTTTTTAACGACGCGTAGATCATGTGTGATAAACAGGATGGACATACCAATTCTTTGTTGCAGCTCTGCCAATAGCTCGAGAAGCTGCGCTTGAACCGTAACATCCACAGCAGTGGTCGGTTCGTCCGCTATAAGCACTTCTGGATCATTCGCGAGTGCCATCGCAATCATGACGCGTTGACGTTGGCCTCCAGACAATTGATGGGGGTAGGAATCAAATCGGCCTTGTGGGTCTGGGATCTTTACCAAATCGAGTAGCTCGATAGCCCGATTTTTCGCAAGGGTTTTATTGAGGCCCTTGTGTAAGGTGAGAACTTCGACGATCTGTTTGCCCACTGTATGAAGTGGATTCAGCGAGGTCATCGGCTCTTGGAAAATCATGGAGATTTGGTTGCCACGAATTTTTCTGAGCACACTTTCTTTTTCGTTCACGAGCTCCGCACCTTGAAAACGGATTGAGCTTGTATCTGAGTGTGCGGCAAGTGGGTAAGGAAGAAGCTGCAAAATCGACAATGCCGTGACCGATTTGCCTGAGCCGCTCTCACCAATTAAGGCAACAGTCTCGCCTAGATCAATGTTGAGATTTACACTTTTGACAACCTGATTGGCCGATTCTCCATGCCCAAAAAATACATCGAGATTTTTTATCTCTATCACTGGTGGCTGATCTTGGTGTCGTGTTTCCATGCGGTATTCAACGCTTCTTATTTATAGATTTTTCTTGGGTCGAATGCATCTCGTACCGCTTCGCCAATAAAAATCAGAAGACTGAGCATGATCGCGATGATGAAAAATCCCGTGAGTGCTAACCACGGCGCCTGTAAATTGGCTTTTCCTTGAGCAAGTAGCTCTCCAAGGGATGCAGATCCCGGGGGTAATCCAATCCCCAAGAAGTCGAGAGAGGTTAGAACCGTCACTGAACCCGCGAGTGTGAAAGGCATAAAGGTCATCGTTGCAACTAACGCATTGGGTAAGACGTGTTTAACCATGATCTGCAGGTTACTTAAACCGAGCGATTTCGCCGCACGCACATAGTCGAAGTTCCTCGCTCTTAAAAATTCTGCTCGTACAACTCCTACAAACCCCATCCAACTAAACAGCAGTAATAACCCGAGTAGCCACCAAAAGTTTGGTTCAACAACGCTTGCCAAAATAATCAAAAGGTAAAGGGTCGGCATACCTGACCAGATCTCAATGAATCGTTGCCCAATGAGATCAATCCAACCTCCAAAATATCCTTGTATCGCACCTGCGAAGACACCGATGACTGCGCTGATGATGGTAAGCGAGAAACCAAAAATTACAGAAATTCGGAAGCCATAAATGACACGTGCCAACACATCCCTCGCTTGATCATCGGTGCCGAGCCAGTGATTCATGTCGGGGGCAGACGGAGCGGGTACCGGCAAGTCCCAAGCCACAGTTCTGTGGTTGTATGGCACTAATGGCGTCAAGATCCATCCCTTCTTCTCGATCTGGTTGATGACAGTGGGGTCCGTGTAGTCCGCCTCGGTTTCAAACTCTCCACCGAAGGCTGTCTCCGGATATTCGTTAAAGATCGGGGAGAAAAGTTCTCCATCGTAAAAAATTAGTACAGGCTTATCGTTTGATACAAACTCAGCCGGAAGAGTCAGCGCAAGAAGCGCCAAAAACAACCAAAACGAAATGTAACCTCTTCGATTTCGTTTGAAGTTTTCGAGCCGTCTTTTTGTAATCGGAGATAACATTTTTGCGCTAACCCTGTCGCTCGAAATCAATTCGAGGATCGATAATCATATACATCAGGTCCCCCACCAGATTCATGACAAGTCCCAGGATTGAGAAAAAGAATAGCGAACCAAACATCAGTGGATAGTCGCGACTAAAGGCAGCCTCAAATCCCAGTAAGCCCAGTCCATCAAGTGAAAAAATAATTTCAACTAGAACCGATCCAGTAAACAAGATACTAATTAACGCACTTGGGAATCCCGCGATCACGATGAGCATGGCGTTTCTAAATACGTGCCCGTAGAGCACGCGCTTCTCGGATAATCCTTTCGCTTTGGCCGTTAATACGTACTGTTGCTGTATTTGATCTAGAAATGAATTTTTTGTGAGCATCGCAAGACCAGCGAAACCACCAATGACCATGGCAATCACTGGCAGAGTGATATGCCATAGGTAATCTCGCACACAAGAAAAATTCGCTGCGCAATCAGCCACACCCATTTCGATGAACTCATCCGACTGAAGGCCTCTTAATGGAAACCAATCCAGGTAACTTCCTCCGGCAAATATCACCATCAAGAAGACTGCGAACAAAAACCCTGGGATAGCAGTTCCAATGACGAGCGCAAAACTAGTCGCCATATCGAATTGGCTACCGTCGCGGAGTGCTTTTCGAATACCTAGTGGAATAGAGACGAGATAAACAATTAGCGTTGTCCATAATCCCAGAGATATTGAGACAGGAAGTTTATCTAACACAAGGTCCACAACATCTTCGTCTCTAAAAAAGCTTTTACCAAAGTCGAAAGACAAGTAGTCCTTAATCATCTTTAGAAAACGTTCGTGCATCGGCTTGTCAAATCCGAACCGAACTTCTAATTCTTTAACAAACTCTGGATCCAGACCTTGAGATCCTCGGTAGCGTCCAGCGTTGCCACTGTCGGTCGTCGCGTTAGAGGATGCGTTCAGGGTCTCATTACTATTTGTTTTTGTGATCCTCTCTGTTATCGCGTTTCCATGGCCAGACAACTGGGCAATGACTTGCTCGACCGGACCGCCTGGAGCTGCTTGGATAACCAAGAAATTTACGAGCATGATCCCGAGCAGCGTCGGGATCATAAGAAGTATTCGTCTAAGGATATAAGAGGTCATCGACGTCTTCGCTTTCGAAAAAGGACCAATGCTGCAATGAACAGAACCGCTAAAACTAAAAAGACGATCGTCCTGCTATTGTTCGAGGATTGATCTGACGGTGGTTCGCTGGAACTGAGTGCTTCACGAAGTTTTTGATCCTTGTCAGGATCGAACCACCAAAAAGAAGTCGACGTGCCGCTTTTCGGATTCACGCTTGGCCGACCAAATTTGTCCCAATAGAGAATCCTTTGCGATTGAAGGTGCCATTGTGGGATCACATAAAAACCAAATAGAAGTACTCGGTCAAGTGCCCGTGTGTAGGTAACCAGTTCTTCTCGGGTTCGAGCCTGTATGAGTTTTTCAACGAGCTCGTCCACTACTGGATCGTTAACCCCGCATAGTTACTCGCTGCTGGAGAATTAGCGGCGGCGCTGGACCATTGCCCACGCTGCTCGTTGCCTGGCGACTCGGATGATCCCCATCCCGAGACAATCATGTCAAAATCGAAACTCCGAATGCGGTTGATATATTGAGATTGGTCAACCCGTCTTACTCGAACTTTGATCCCAAGTTTTTCTAGGTTTCTGGTAAACGGAAGTACGATCCGCTCGAACCCTTCGCTGTAGAGGAGAATCTCAAACTCAAAGGGCGCTTGCGTTTTATCGTTCGTAAGGACCATATTTTTGACACGCCAACCGGCCTCTTCCAAAAGTGATCGCGCTTTTTTCAGGTTCTCCCGAGGCCAACCTTTTCCATCAGTAGATGGGGCTATAAATGGTTCGGAGAAAATCCTGTCGGGAACTTCACCTCTGAATTTTTCTAAAACCTTCAGTTCGGCGCCACTTGGTAAGTCTTGTGATGCCAAATCTGAGTTTGAAAAAAAACTTTGTGTTCTTGCATATTGGCTGAAGAATAGATTCTTATTCGTCCAGTCAAAATCAAAGGCATACATGAGGGCTTCACGAACGAGAGGCGATGAAAAAATTTCTCGTCGGGTGTTGTACACAAAAGCTTGCATACCAGTTGGACTGTAGTGTCGAACTTTTTCTTTTTTGAGCCAACCATTACTCACCGCTGGAGTGTCATAGTCGAACGACCAGGCTTTCGCTTGGTTTTCTTCGCGATAGTCTATATCGCCAGATTTCAGTGCTTCCCTGATTACGGTTTCATCGCGGTAGTAGTCGATGCGGACTTTATCAAAATTATTTTGTCCTCTGTTGACCGCTAGATTTTTTCCCCAGTAATCATCGACTCTACCCAAAATAATGTAGCGCCCTGGTTCAAATTTTTCTATTTTGTAGGGCCCGCTGCCAAGTGGAGGTTCAAGCGTCGTCGATTCAAAATCGCGGGACTCCCAATAATGCTTTGGTAGAACCGGCATTTGGCCGATGGTTAGCGGTAGTTCTCGGTTTGTTTTATCTGAAAAAGAAAACTTTACAGAGCGAGGTCCTATTCTTTTTGCGGATTCGACGCCGCTGTAGTAAAACCGGTAAAAGGGGTGACCTTTGGTTTTTAACGTTTCAAAAGACCAAATCACGTCATCCACGCTGATAGGTGTTCCGTCGTGCCACTTGGCTTCCGGCCTGAGATGGAAGATGACCCAAGACCTATCCAACGGGGTCTCTAGGCTCTCGGCAATGAGTCCGTAAGCCGTAAACGGCTCATCCGCACTGGTTACTAGCAAGGTCTCGGCACTCGATCCTGCACCACTATTTCCTTTGGCGATGTATGGATTAAATGAATCAAAGGTCCCGGGTGAGGCGAGCTTAATTTCACCACCCTTGGGAGCATTCGGATTGACATATTCGAAATGGGTGAAATCGGAAGGGTACTTAGCAGATCCATGCATTGCGATCGCATGCTGTGGCTGTGACCAAGCAATGTCTGCCTGAAGGAATAAAAAACCTAAGGTGATCAGTGCAGTGAACAAATCTAACGCGCTCTAATTTTTTTTAATGTTTCGGTCGTTGAAATTTGATGCTCAAAGGGGATTGAGACTACCTTCCCGCCCCAACCAGGAGCTTCTTTGTTGCCAACGATTTGACTGGGTTCCCAGTCACCTCCTTTGACTATTACATCAGGCTTTAGCTGAAGTATCAGCTCTAGCGGCGTATCTTCCTCAAAATAGGTGACAAGATCTACTGATTGTAGTGCGGCGATCACGGCCAATCGATCAGCAAGTTGATTAATGGGGCGATCGATATCTTTCCCGAGTCTTTTTACCGATTCGTCTGAATTTAAAGCTACGATTAGAGAAGCGCCAAGTTCTCGCGCTCGGGCTAAACAGGTTACGTGACCGCGATGGAGGAGGTCAAAAACACCATTCGTGAAAACAAGCGGCCTACCGAACTCGATAACGCGATCGACAACCTCATCTGGCTTTGCTATTTTTGATTCTATTACCTGAAGGTGTGACATTGTTCTTGAATATACACGAGGGCTTTTCTAAAAGGAATTTCGTAGACCCCAACGGACTACGTAAAGTTCATTCGCAAAGCCCTCGTATGCGACCGATTAAACCCTCGGTTTTAAGGCTAACTTTTCTTATTAGTCTACATACTCAAATATCTTGACGACCTTCTCAACGCCGCCAACAGAAGCCACAATTTGACCCGCCGTTTCACCTTCCTCTCTCGTGACGAGCCCCATCAAATACACGACGCCTAGCTCTACCGAGGTTGAGATGCGAATAGACCTCACATCCTTATTCCGCGCTAGTTGGGTAACAACCTTGCCTTTGAGCGCAACGTCTTTTCCAATTTCTTTGATAGTTGCCACTTCCCGGATGGTCGTCTCATCTCTAAAATCTCGAACTGGACGCGTCTCAAGCACCATTAACGCGAGATCTTCCTTGATCGTCTCGTTTGGTACCTGACCCGTTAGCAGCACGACATTGTTATAAGCGGTGACAGTGATGTTTACCTGTTTCGCATACTTGTCTTTTATGCGCGTCGACAGCTTGCTGACGATTACACGATCATCAAAAATCGTCCCCGCCGTTCTGGGGTCTTCATGTACCATCGTCGCTCCAACGCCAGCTGAAACGATAGCAGGCGCCATGCAGCCTTGAAGCATAAATGGCAATGCCAATACCGCGAGAAACAATAGTCTTAGCTTAATCATTTTTCATTCTCCAAATAGTTGGGCGTCAATTCCGTCACACAGGCAATGCAAACACAATAAATGCACTTCTTGAATTCTGGCTGTTATCTTACTCGGAACACAAAGATTAATATCATTGCTACTCAAAATCGAAGAAATCTTTCCGCCGCCATTTCCAGTCAAGGCAACCACCGCTATATTTTTTTTGTGAGCGGCTTCTATCGCTTCTAGAACGTTCTGCGAGTTTCCGCTCGTTGATATCGCCAGCAGCACGTCGCCATCGATTCCTAATCCCAAGATTTGTTTCGAAAAAACCTGATTGAACGAGTAGTCGTTACCCACCGATGTCAGTGTAGAAGAGTCGGTCGTGAGCGCTAGCCCCGCTAACGGAGCTCTTTCTCTCTCAAATCTATTCAACAGTTCAGCAGAAAAGTGTTGAGCATCAGCCGCAGATCCACCATTTCCGCAGGACATAATTTTATTGCCAGCTTTAAGTCGTTCACTCATCAGTGAGGCCGCTTTTTGAATGGGCCCCAACAAAGTATCAAGCGATGATTGCTTGACTGCTATGCTGTCATTAAACTGTTTTTGAATCCGGTCTTCTAATACTCATGTGATCTTAATCTTTCACAAATTGTGTTTAACTGCAGCCATTCTAAACGATAAACTATCCATCTTGAGAGAATGAAGTCAAAATTAATTTTTCTGGATTATCTGGAAGGTCTATAAAGTGGAATCGAGAGAAGAAGTTGGTAACTCTGGCTCGGTTGATGTTTTATCGTGCGGCAGGCTATATGTAGTAGCGACCCCGATCGGGAACCTAGACGATATTACTCAGAGAGCGAGATTGGTTCTGCAAACAGTAGACATTGTTGCTGCGGAGGATACGCGAGTTTGTGCCAAGTTACTCTCGCATCTTGGAATCAAGAAAAAGATCATCTCCTCTAGAGAACATAATGCCAAGAACTCTGCGGAAGGTATTCTCAAATTAATTCGCGAAGGCAAACATGTAGCTTTGACGACCGATGCTGGTACCCCTTGTGTTAGCGATCCGGGCGCAGTTGTTGTGAAGCGAGTTAGAGAGGAAGGTTTTCCTGTAACGCCAATTCCTGGCTCCTGTGCCTTGGTTGCAGCTCTTTCTGTGTGGGGTTTTGACTTCGAAAATTTCGTTTTCGAAGGGTTTTTACCGAGTAAAAAAACCAAAAGAGATTCGATACTTGAGATGGTTAAAATTCGTCAATTGCCAACCATTTTTTACGAGGCACCACACCGCATAATAGATACGGTTGATTCGATTGGGCGTTTACTTCCGGAAACTTGGAAGCTGACAATTTGTCGGGAATTGACTAAGGCAAACGAAGAGATTGCTGTGGTTGCGATAAACGACGCTTCCGCCTGGATCAGAGAGAATGAGTACCGTAGTCGCGGTGAATTTGTTCTCCTTCTGTCTGGCTCGCCAGACCGATTGGATAACGATACAAATTTGGCTGAAGGTAAGCGATTGTTGGAGTTGCTTCTCTCTGAGTTATCTACCAAGAAATCGGCTGACATTGCGTCGCAGTTTTTAGGGCTTTCGCGTAGCGACATGTACGAATTAGCTCTGGAGATTGAGAATAAGAAAAATTAGAGGAAAGTTTAGGAGTAGTTCAATGGATCTTCTTAAAATCAGAAAACCCGACGATATGCATTTGCATTTACGAGATGGCTCGATGTTGTCATTGGTCGTGCCTCATACCGCGCGCCAGTTTTCTCGGGCGATTGTTATGCCGAATCTGCGTAACCCCGTTGTTAGCACAGATCTTGCGCTTGCCTATAGGGAAAGAATTGTTGGTGCTGTTCCCGAGGGCTGTCGCTTTGAGCCATTAATGACACTTTATTTGACTGATAACACGACCCCTGAAGAGATTGATCGAGCGGTGGCTTCTAATGTAATCAAGGCAGTTAAGTATTATCCCGCTGGTGCAACCACAAACTCCGACTCCGGGGTTACCGATATCAGGAAATGCTATGCGGTATTTGAAGCTTTAGTCAGTCATGGTATGCCGCTATTAGTACACGGCGAGGTCACCTCGGCAGAAATCGATATATTCGATCGCGAAAAGGTTTTTATTGATTTAATCCTAAAGCCTTTGCTGGAGAAGTTTCCTGAACTCAAGATAGTCCTGGAGCACATAACCACTAAACAGGCGGTGTCATTTGTTAATTTAGCTGGCGAAAATGTGGCTGCAACCATCACTCCGCATCATTTAATTTTGAATCGAAATGATCTTTTTAAAGGCGGTATTCGACCCCATCACTATTGCCTCCCGATTGTAAAGCGAGAGGAACATCGTTTGGCTTTGTTAGAAGCTGCCACATCGGGTAGTAATAAATTTTTTCTTGGTACCGACAGCGCGCCGCATGAGCAGATGACGAAGGAATCGAGCTGTGGATGTGCGGGAATTTACTCTGCTTTCTCAGCGATGCAGCTTTACGCGGAAGTATTTGATTCTGTTGGAAAGTTGAGCATGCTCGAGGATTTTTCGTCTGTTCATGGGGCAAATTTCTATGGACTTCCAGTCAATTCGGAGATGCTCGTTTTAGGGAGGAAAGAAGAAAGTGTTCCAGATGCTCTTGAGTTTGAGAACGGGTGTTTGGTGCCATTTAGGTCTGGTGAGACGGTCAAGTGGACGCTTCAGTGATGTTTATAAATACTTTATTTCGTTAAAATTCTAGTTGAAGTCGGCCGGGCAATCGCTGTGCACCGTAATTTTCGGTGGAGAGAGGAAAGTCCGGGCTCCGAAGAGCGAGATGCCGGTTAACAGCCGGACGCCGTGAGGCGATGGAAAGTGCAGCAGAAAATATACCGCCAATTCCAATCGAAATCGGTAGTTATTGGTAAGGGTGAAAAGGCGAGGTAAGAGCTCACCGCAGCTTTGGTAACAAAGCTGGCTTTGTAAACCCCATCTGGAGCAAGACCAAATAGAGGGACTTATACGTTGCTCGCGTTGTCCCCGGGTAGGTTGCTTGAGTCAATAGGTAACTTTTGACCTAGATGAATGATTGCCTCTCAGAATACTTCTGAAAGACAGAACCCGGCTTACAGGCCGACTTCAATCTTAAATAATATATAAAAAACATACACTTATTTTTTAAAAGAACATTTTTCAATGATCTTTTTGAGGGATATTTTTCAGAGTTTGAATTAAAGTGGGATAAAGTAGAAAAAAGTGGTATAAAGAGGGTAGAATTGTCTATAAATTTATACCAAGGGGATAAAAGGTAATGTTTCAAGGGGCCACGGCGATCAATATCGATGCCAAAGGCAGGTTATCTATACCAACAAAACATCGCCATACACTATCCCATGGAGGTAAAGAAAAGTTAGTACTAACTTCTCACCCTCATAAGTGTTTAATTCTATATCCTGAAGAAAAATGGGATCCAATTAGGTCCAAAATAATGAACTTCTCGAGTTTCGATCCGAAACTCAGTTTATGGAAAAGGCTCCTGATTGGTTTCGCCGAAGAGCTTGAGATGGACGCTTCAGGACGGATACTGATATCTCCAGCTCTCAGAGAATTCGCTTCAATCAAAAAAAAGGTCATGCTGGTCGGGCAGGGTAACCATTTCGAGCTGTGGAATGATAATGAGTGGGTAAGCCAGATTTCCTCTATCGGTTCCGATGGAGACCCATTGCCGCCGGGAATGGAAAATTTTGCGCTCTGATAGCTCAAAAATTGAGGGTAAAACGAGCGCCGGCGCTCACCAGTCTGTCCTGCTTGCAGAGGCTGTTGCTGCTCTAAACGTAAAGCCAGGTGGGACTTATGTTGATGGAACCTACGGCCGTGGCGGGCACAGCAAAGAAATTCTGAAGCGATTGCGGGGGTCTGGCCTGTTATTGGCCTTTGATAAGGACCCCGAGGCGGTGAGGTACGGGGAGCAGTTTACTGACCCTTGTTTTTCCATAATTCACTCTAGTTTTACTGAGATCCAAAAGGTATTGGATGAGAGGGGAATTAGTAAAGTCGACGGATTTTTAATTGACCTTGGGGTTTCCTCTCCTCAGCTTGACGACGCTTCGCGTGGGTTCAGTTTTCAAAAAGACGGTCCTCTAGATATGCGCATGGATACCGAGCATGGTTTAAGTGCTGCTGAGTGGTTAGCTGATGCAACTGAGGAGGAAATATCCAGGGTTATCTATCTATTTGGCGAAGAAAGACATGCAAAAAAAATCGCACGGGCAATTTGTAACTTTAGGGAATCTAATTCGCTGAACAGAACCTCTCAGCTTGCTGAAATTGTGCGATCCGCTATTCCATCTCGAAATAATCTTAAGAAAAACCCAGCGACGAAGACATTTCAGGCTGTCCGGATTTTGGTTAATGGAGAGCTCGAGGAGCTCGATATATTTCTGCGCTCGGTTTTGGGAATCATGCGAAAAGGCGCGCGGCTTGCCGTCATAAGTTTTCACTCGCTAGAGGATCGAGTGGTAAAGCAGTTCTTACGGGAAAAATCTTCTTCAAATATCCCTTCAAAAATACCGCTTAGGCAGGCGGATATCCCAGTCGGGCTATTAAAAGTTGTGGGTAAGCCGATCAAGCCTTCCGAGGATGAGATTAATAAAAATCCTCGCGCTAGAAGTGCCGTTTTAAGAGTTGCGGAGATGATGCAATGAATAATGCAGCGGGATTTTTATTCTTGTTGCTGATTGTTTCAGCGTTGGGGCTAGTGACCTCCAGGAATGAAAGTCGAAAATTATTTCGTAGTTATGAGGAGTTGAGGTATATCGAGCAAGAGATCAATTCCCAGCACACTAAGTTGTTGCTCGAGCGCGGCTACTTGGCAACTCCATCGAGAGTAGAAAGCTTATCTATCAAGAAATTAGGCATGCAGTACCCGAAGTCGGTTGATACAGTGATGGTTCCTCCCCTCCCGCGCCGACCCAAAGATGACCCCAAAATCTCACCCAGCCCTGAGTAATCGTTTGCCTGTGTGGAGGGCGCGACTTGTGGTGATGCTTTTTTTTGCGGGGTTTATTTCCTTGGCGGCGCGGGCTCTTTACTGTCAAAGCATCAACAAGGAGTTTTTACAGTCCCAAGCGGAGCAGCGTTCAGACAGACGGTTGGAGTTGATCGCGAGTAGAGGTGTGATCAAAGATCGAAATAGCCAACCACTCGCTATAAGTACATCGGTAGACTCTGTTTACGCTGTTCCTTCCAAAATAGACCTAGACCAATTGTCGGAAGAAAAAATTAAAGCGCTAACTGAGATTTTAAAAGTTTCAAAAAAAACGCTTAAACAAAAACTATCTCAGCACAACCGCGACTTTGTTTACCTCAAAAGACAGATGCCACCCAATCAGGCTAAAAAAGCCGTTAATTTGGGAATTGATGGAATTTCGTTGGAGACTGAATACAAGAGGTACTACCCGGAGGCGGAGATTTTTGCGCAGCTGATAGGCTATACGAGCTTGGATCATAAAGGTCAGGAAGGTCTTGAGCGGGCCTTCCAGGAATCACTGTCTGGGAAATCGGGAAGTAGGAGTGTGGTTCGTGATAACAAAGGACGGATTGTTGAGCAGGCTGAACTAATTCGAGAGGTTGAAAATGGTGAAGACGTAATTCTTTCTATCGATAAACGATTGCAGTTCCTTGCTTACCGGGAATTGCAGCAAGCCGCGATCGAGCACAAAGCAAAATCAGCGAGCGTTGTTGTGTTGAACGCCCAAACTGGAGAGGTACTCGCTTTAGCGAATTACCCTAGTTTCAATCCGAATAATCGTGCGACTTTTGATTTCTCGCGTACTCGTAATAAAGCCATTGTCGATGTATACGAACCGGGATCAACATTGAAGCCAATCACTATTGCGGCGGCCCTCGACAGCCATGCTGTTAAGGAAGACTCAGTGATCGATATCGAGTCAGGATTTATGCGAATTGGCCGCCGTACGATATCCGATTCTCACCCCGATGAGAGCCTCTTGACCGTATCTCAAATAATCAAGAAATCATCGAATGTTGGCTCAGCGAAAATAGCATTAAGCATGGAGCCAGAGAAATTCTGGAACGTTTTATCTGGAGTGGGATTCGGAGCGCCGCCAGAATCGCAGTTTCCGGGTGAGGCCTCGGGTGTACTCCGAAATTTTGTGAGTTGGAAACCCATAGAGCAAGCGACCATGTCCTATGGACATGGCGTGTCAGTGAGTTTATTGCAGTTAGCGCGCGCCTACACGATCTTTGCAAATGACGGCGAGGTAGCGCCCATTTCTTTCATTAAGGTTGACGGGACTCCCGCTCGAGGGAGGGTGATTTCTGAACAAACTGCCCAAACTGTGCTGAAGATGCTAGAGACCGTGACTGAAGAAGGGGGAACCGGCACTAGAGCGAGGATAGCTGGCTACCGGGTTGCAGAAAAAACGGGAACGGCTCATAAATTGGTTGGAGGTAAATATTCTGCGAACCAATATGTCTCGTCATTCGTTGGTTTGGCTCCAGTATCTGACCCGAGCGTGATTGTTGCTGTGATGATCGATGAGCCAAGTGCTGGAAAGTATTACGGCTCTGAAGTGGCTGCTCCTGTATTTAAAAATGTAATGGAAGGAGCTTTGAGGATATTGAAAATCCCCGGTGACTCGAAGGTCCTTCAGGAGGCTAAGTCGAGCCAAGATCGAGGTAACGGGTGACGGGCGGTATCCACAATATCTCCCAATCTGCATATTCAAGAAAGGATAGCCACGAAGAATTTACACATGTGAAATCTTGGATTCATTCTTCTATTCCTGATTTCGCTGGTATTTCGATAGACTCTCGAACGATTAAAAAAAAAGAGTTATTTTTAGCTTTCCCAGGGGCATCAACTGACGGGAGAGATTTTATTCATTCCGCGATTCTAAGTGGTTGCTCGGGAGTCCTATGGGAACCGAGTAACTTTGAGTGGAATAACGACTGGAGTATCCCGAACCTTCCTGTTAAAAACCTTCGTGCGATAGCGGGTTTATTGGCATCTGATTTTTTCTGTAATCCATCAGAAAAATTGATGACAATTGGTGTTACAGGAACGAATGGTAAAACCTCTGTTACTAAATGGTTAGCGGATGCTCTAACTGAGCTGGGCAATACTTGTGGTTCGATCGGAACTTTGGGTGGTAACTTCGCGGGTAAACAGGTAAGGCTAGAGGGTCTCGATGGAGTCACCACACCAAACTCGATCGTCATCCAAGCGATACTTCAGACCTTTCTGATGCGTAATGCAAAATCAGCTGCTATCGAGGTCTCCTCGCACGCATTGTCACAAGATCGGGTAAATGGTGTCCGATTTGAAGTTGGAGTTTTTACGAACCTATCTCGCGATCATCTTGATTATCATCGAGATATGGAGTCGTATGGCGCGGCAAAGGCCCGTTTATTTGAAGATCTAGCAATGCGTTGTGCGGTGATAAACATCGACGATGAGTTCGGAAGATTGTTAACGAACCAGTTAATCTCTCGCCAAATACGTGTGATGACTTATGGTTTCGATGCTGATGCAGATTTCTGTGCGAAAAATATTCAGCTTTCCCCTTCAAGTACTTCATTCGAGCTTCGGGCACGCAAAAACCTACACGTTCGAGGTGCCAATTAGTGGCGACTTCAACGTAAGTAATTTACTGGCGGTAATCGCAGTGTTGAGTTACGTGGGATATTCGATCGAGAAAATATTAGGAGTGTTGAAAAAAACAAAAGCACCGGCTGGAAGATTGCAAATCGTAGAGCATGACCAGAAGCCACTCGTCTATGTCGACTACGCACATACTCCCGATGCGCTAGAAAAAGTACTTTGTACGTTACAAAAAATAAAGCAACCTAAATCGAGAATTATCTGCGTGTTCGGAGCTGGAGGTGATCGCGATAAAGAAAAGAGAGCACTCATGGGAGAGACAGTGAGCGCCTTATCAGATATTGCAATCGTGACCAATGACAATCCGCGCTCAGAAAACCCGTCAACAATAGCAAACCAAATTGTTGGCGCCAATCCAGATCACTTTCTAATCGAGCTCGATAGAATGCGTGCGATTCAAAGGGCCGTAGATTTATCAACAACTGAAGATCTAATATTAGTCGCGGGTAAAGGCCATGAACAATACCAAGAAATCAAAGGGGAGAGATTGAAATTTAGCGACATTGATGCGGTAAAAGCGGCTTTGGCACGAAGAGTCGAGATAAGAGAATAGTACTGATAAGTAAAAATAAGAATGTTTTTAATCGATGATTTAGTCAAAAAGTTCTCTTGGAAAATTTCAGGTGAACGAATGACCGAAATAAGTGGAGTGTCCACAGACACGAGAACGCTTAAGCCGGGGGATCTATTTGTCGCATTAGTAGGCCCTAATTTTGATGGGCACCACTTTATCGATCAGGCTGAGGCCAAAGGTGCCGCGTGTGTCTTGGTCATGCATGGACGGGATGAAGGCGTGAGAGAAACACCCACTCTCTCAGCGCCAGATACTAAATTAGCTTTAGGAATGCTAGCTAAGTGGTGGAGGGAAAAATTAAATCCAACCGTGATAGCGATCACGGGAAGCAATGGGAAAACGTCGACAAAAGAAATGCTGGCGGCGATCTTGGCGGAGAAGTTTGGCACTCAACATGTCTTAGCGACTTTTGGAAATTTAAATAATGATATTGGTGTTCCTCTAACGCTTTTGAGACTAAACCGCGAGCATCAATTTGCAGTTATTGAGCTGGGAATGAATCATCCGGTGAGATAAGAACCTTGATAAATTTTGCAAAACCGGATGTTGCGATGATCACTAATATTGGCACAGCGCATATTGGTGAACTTGGATCGAGGAGGCCATAGCAGAAGCGAAGGCGGAAATATTTGAGAATCTTCCAAGCAATGGGATGGCTTTTATCAATGAGGATGACGCCTACTCGGAATTTTGTAAAAAAAAGGTGACATCTGGTTCGATTGTTACGTTCGGCACCAGTATTGACGCACAGTATCGAGGTCTATTAACCGAATTTGCGTCTAAGAGCCAAATAGATTTTCAATCCCCAGAGGGGTGTTTCTCATTCAATCTAAAATCCGACGCCACACATTTTGCAAAAAATGCGATAGCTGCTTCAGCGATTGCTGTTCATCTAGGCGTCGATGCGCAGTCCATCCAAAATGCCCTCGAAAATTTCGAAGGTGTTAAAGGTAGATTCAAGATCTCTATTCTCGCAAATGGAGTTCGGTTAATCGATGATAGTTATAACGCCAACCCAGATTCAATGGTGGTCGCGCTTGAGGGCTTGGCGTCCTACGATGGAAAAAAAATTGCTGTATTGGGCGACATGGGCGAGCTCGGAGAATTTGCGACTATCGCTCACAAGACCTTGGGATCTACAATTCGCGATCTCAATATCGATATTTTGTTTGGTATTGGCGAGCTTACTCGCGAGACCATTCGAGCTTTCGGTCCCAGTGGCAAGCACTTCGATAACGTGGATGAATTAACTGATTCTCTCGCTCTGGAAATAGGTTCGGGAGGTACGGGTTTGGTTAAGGGGTCACGATTCATGAAGATGGAAAAAGTTTGTGAATTTTTAATCCGACGTCGGGCGTAAATAGGAAAACTCATGCTCTTAATTCTGTCGCAGTACCTGGCTACTCAATTTAGTATTTTCAATGTTTTTGGCTACATAACCTTAAGGGCGGTTTTAGCTGCGTTGACTGCTTTGGGTATTTCGTTTCTAGTTGGTCCACTGATGATCCGAAAACTTGGCGAATACAAGATAGGTCAGACGATCCGAACCGATGGTCCCCAAAGTCACGGGGTCAAGGCGGGTACGCCAACAATGGGTGGTGCGTTGATATTGATATCTATCGCAATTACGACACTTTTGTGGGGTGATTTACGTAACCCGATAATTTGGATTGTCTTTTTCGTTACGGTTGGATTTGGTGGGATTGGTTGGATTGATGATTATCGCAAGGTAATTAAGCGAAGCCCTCATGGCCTTCGTGCAAAAGAGAAGTTTTTTCTGCAGACGATTTTGGGGTTGCTGGCGGCTCTATCGCTTTATTTTTTTGGTGCTAGCGAGAATCAAACGTTGTTGATTTTGCCATTTTTCAAAAATTACTCGTTAGAGCTCGGGGCGGTCGGTTTCATTATTTTCTCGTTTTTAGTCATCGTAGGAACGAGTAACGCTGTGAACTTGACTGATGGTCTTGATGGATTGGCCATAATGCCTTCGGTAATGATAGCGAGTGCGCTCGCGATATTTGCGTACGTTGCTGGAAATATCCAATTCTCATCGTATTTGGCTTTTCCCTACATACCGGGAGCTGGTGAGCTCGCAGTGTTTTGTGCGGCACTTGCTGGAGCTGGTCTTGCTTTTTTGTGGTTTAACGCATACCCGGCTGAGGTATTCATGGGGGATGTGGGAGCGTTGGCGCTCGGTGCGGCCCTGGGGACGATAGCCGTCGCAGTTCGGCAGGAAATTGTCTTATTTGTGATGGGTGGAGTATTTGTGATTGAGACCCTTTCAGTTATGGTCCAAGTGATTTCTTTCAAACTCACCGGTAACAGAGTCTTTCGCATGGCGCCTCTGCATCATCACTTTGAGCTTAAAGGCTGGAAGGAGAATCAAGTGGTGGTGCGTTTCTGGATTATTACGATGATTCTTGTGTTAATCGGATTATCCACGCTGAAGCTACGATAAGGTTATAAGATTAGCTCGCGGTTACGTCTAAATGAAAAAATTCTCTTTTGATCGCGTAGCAGGACAAAGTATTTTAGTACTAGGTGCTGGAGAAACGGGTCGGTCCGCTGTTCGTTGGTTTCGAGCAAAAGGGGCTGATGTCTGTATCTGGGATTCGCAGAGAGATACCCCAAATTTATCGTATGTTCGAACGCATTATCCAGAGGTGAGATGTCTATCTGGAAATTTGCCTGACCTTGAGCTTAGAGAATTTCTATTTGTAGTAGCCAGTCCGGGTATTCATTTACCGGCGGGGTTTATTAATAGTGCTGCAACTCACGATGTTCCTATTTTTGGTGACGTTGAAATATTCCTTGAAATAAATCGCACTGATCTTGGGGCAAAAGTAGTCGCAATCACGGGAACGAATGGAAAGACCACAGTTACTAGTATGGTTGCCCAAGTGCTAAACGCAAACTCTATTAGCAGCATAACCGTGGGGAACATCGGGGTTCCTGTGCTGGATGTACTCTCATCGATAGAGCAAGGGGAAATTGAAAAACCTGAGGTTTTCGTGCTCGAGATATCGAGTTTTCAATTGGCTCTTGCTAATTCTTTTTCGTCTGATATATCGGTCGTTACTAATATTTCAGAGGATCATCTGGATAGACACGGAAGTATGTCAGATTATGTTGCGGCCAAAAGTCGCGTATTCATATTAGCGGTGGCACGCCGATAATTAATAGAGATGATCCGCTCATAATGAACATGTTTCCCGAAATTGGTCAAACTATATCAGTTGGAGTGGGCGCTCCCACGCGGGAATCATGAGTGGGGAATACAGCAAAAGCGAGGAGAGGCTTGGTTATCGAAATTCGAAACCCCACTAATTCGCTGCGTCGATTTAAAGGTTATCGGGATTCACAATCAGCTGAATGCTCTTATTGCCTTAGCCATCTGTGATTGTATAGTTCCTACGAATCCCACTAGCCTAGAGGCGATATGCGGGTTTATTGGTCTTGATCACAGAATGCAATTGGTTTCGTTTTTGAACGGGATAAGATTTATCAATGACTCCAAGGGAACCAATGTGGGTGCGACGCGGGCGGCTCTCAGTAGCATGGAAGGTGGTTGCGTACTAATCGTTGGTGGCCTTTCTAAAGGCCAGGATTTCTCGTATCTATTGAACGGTTTGGAGGAGAAAACTCGGGCGGTTGTATTGTTTGGTCAGGACAAGGACCGTATTCGTGAGAGTCTTTGCAAATTTAATGTAGAGCTTGCTTTGGCAGGAACATTAGCGGATGCGGTTAGCATAGCAGTAGAAAAATGTGAGTCCGGCGATACGGTTTTATTTTCCCCAGCATGTGCCAGCTTCGATATGTTTAAGGACTACCAAGATCGTGGGCGAGTATTTTCCGAAATTGTTCGCGGTATGAAAAATTAATTTGAAAAGTGTAAATGTTGGCTAACGTTAAAACAGAGACAGCATATTTCGATCGAACTTTTTTTTGGCTCTCAGCTGCGTTGATTGGCTTTGGTTTGGTGATGGTTTACTCCTCCTCAATCGCAGAAGCCGAATCTCTCAAGCAATCTGGTGGAGATACCTATTATTTCCTATTTCGACATTTGCTAGCACTTGGTATCGGGATTTTTTTAGCGGCGGCTGCTACACAATTTCCATTGAGATTTTGGCAACCAATAGCTCCCTACCTTTTTGGTTTCGCACTTGTTCTTTTAGTTCTCGTCCTCATCCCTGGGATAGGTTACGAGGCTAACTTCAGCCGACGTTGGTTTAGATTTTTAGGTTTTAGCTTTCAGCCGTCAGAATTGATGAAGGTGGCCGTGGTTCTGTATGCAGCTGACTACACGGTTCGAAAGGCATCTGACATGTCGAAAATAAGAAAAGGATTTTTACCACTTTTCGCGGTCATGTCAGTAACTGGAGCGCTCCTTCTATTGGAGCCGGACTTTGGGGCCTTTGTGGTGATTACTTTTATAGCCCTAGGGATTCTCTTTCTTGGTGGTATGAATTGGCGACTTTTTGTTGTTCTTCTCATCATGTTGGTTATAGGTTTCGTCATTCTTATTTATAGTTCCGATTACAGAATGCAGCGTGTCTTAGGCTTTCTGAATCCTTGGGAAGATCCTTTTGGTCGTGGTGGGTATCAGTTGACCCATGCTTTGATGGCATTCGGTAGAGGAGGATTGTTTGGGGTTGGGCTGGGTGGTAGCGTAGAGAAATTATTTTATCTACCAGAAGCCCACACGGACTTTATACTTGCGGTTGTCGGAGAGGAATTGGGGTTTTTGGGAGTGGCCATCACGATCACCGCTTTTGCATGGTTAGTCTTCAAGATGGTAGCTATAGGCAACCAGGCAGCCAGACTTGAGAGATATTACCCTGCCCTGGTTGCACAAGGAGCGGCGCTATGGTTGGGGGCGCAAGCGTTTATAAATATGGGCGTGAATGTCGGCATGTTACCCACCAAAGGCTTAACGTTGCCCCTGCTATCTTTCGGTGGAAGTGGATTAATGATGAATTGTTTGGTCTTGGGAATCGTGGCGAGGATCGACATTGAGAATAGACAACTGCTCAGGGGTGTTAATTTCTAATGCCAACTTTGGTTATCATGGCGGGAGGCACAGGTGGACATATTTTTCCGGCCCTAGCTGTCGCTAGCCGTGCTCGAATAGAGGGTTGGTCCGTATTATGGATTGGCGCTTATGGGGGGATGGAGGAGGATTTAGTTCAGAGAAACGGATATCCAATAATGCTTCTCGATATGCAGGGGATAAGGGGAAAAAGTTTATTGACGCTTTTTTCTTTACCAAGAAAAGTTTTGGTGTCATTTGCGAGGCTCGTAAAGTTTTTCTTGCAAAAAAACCCCGATGTCGTCCTGGGTATGGGGGGGTACGCCAGTTTTGTTGGTGGCGTCGTAGCTTGGGTACTACGCAGACCCTTGGTGATCCATGAGTCGAATGCCATTCCCGGTGCGACGAACCGATTTCTCGCTCCTCTGGCGAGAAAAGTATTGGTTGGTTTTTCTGATTCAATTAGAGGGGGATACTTTGTGGGAAACCCCGTTGATGAAAAATTCTCAGCATTTGGCGATCCAGAGGAGAGATATACCAAGCGATCCGGAAGATTAAAGATCTTAGTTGTTGGAGGAAGCCGAGGAGCTCGGTTCTTTAATGACATAGTTCCAGTTGCAATTTCAATGATTAGTACTGATCAGCGTCCACTAGTTACTCATCAGGCTGGGTTAAATAACCTCGATCTACTGCGTAAGAATTACGACAAGCATGGAGTCCAAGGCGACTTAGTTGAGTTTATTTATGATATGCCTCAGCTCTATTCCGATGTGGATCTAGTGATAGCTCGAGCTGGTGCCATGACCGTAACGGAAATTTCGAGAATTGGAGTTGCCAGTCTTTTGATACCTTACCCCTACGCTGTTGACGACCATCAGATGAAGAATGCCGAGCGGTTAGAGCTTGCGGGAGCATCGGTTGTCATGCGTCAGGAGCTTGCGTCAGCAGAGCAATTGTCCTCAGCTATCAAAAAATTTTCTCGGGACGATCTGCTGAGGATGGCCAAACGAGCTCATAGTTTGTTTCCAGTGGATGCTACCGAAAAGGTTTTCGAGGAGTTAGTGAAGGTTTCGATATGAAATACAAGGTTAAAGCGATCCATTTTGTCGGTATTGGTGGTGTTGGCATGAGTGGGATAGCGGAAGTGCTCATCAATCACGGTTTCAAGGTATCGGGTTCCGACGTTAAGGAAACAAGTGCCACTTTGAGATTGGCGACGTTGGGCGCCAAAATCAAGAAAGGTCACAAAGCTGCTAACTTGACTGGGGCTGATGTCTTAGTGGTTTCATCGGCAATCGATCTTGAAAACCCAGAGATTTTAAGGGCACGTGAACTTGCAATTCCCGTTATTCCCAGGGCAATGATGCTCTCTGAGCTTATGAGGTTTAGGCAAGGAATTGCAGTTGCAGGAACGCATGGAAAAACTACTACTACCAGCTTGATTGCTAGTGTTTTAGCAAGCGCAAAGATGGATCCGACTTATGTGATTGGAGGAAAGCTTGAGTCAGCTGGGAGTAATGCCAAATTGGGATCAGGCGAGTTTATTGTTGCGGAGGCAGATGAATCGGATGGATCGTTTTTGCATCTGAACCCGGTAATTTCAGTAGTAACAAATATTGACCGTGACCATCTAGAGTCGTATTCACATGATTTTGAAAACTTGAAGCAAGCCTTTCTAGAATTTATATCTCGCGTTCCCTTCTATGGCTGTGCGGTAGTTTGTCTCGACGACCCGCACGTGAAGACGGTTATCGAAAGCTCGACGAAACGTTTAATCACTTACGGTCTTGATGTTGAAGCTCACGTCAGGGCATTTGATATTCGCTGCGATGGAAAGAACATGTTGTTTCGTGTTTCACGGAAATTAGATTCACATATTTCAAATGCGAGCGAATTAGAAATCAGACTAGGCTGTCTGGGCGAGCATAACGTTTTGAATGCCCTTGCTGCTATTGCTGTAGCGACTGAACTCGGCATTGACGATGAGCATATTATCGATGGATTAAAAAACTTTTTAGGGGTTGGCCGTCGACTCCAAAGTTATGGAGTACAAACGTTTAAGAATAAACATTTTTTACTGATTGATGACTACGGACATCATCCGAACGAGATAGCTCCGACGTTGCGAGCTATTCGTATGGCACATGAGGGCAAGAGATTAGTGTTGATATTTCAGCCGCATCGATATTCTCGGACTCGGGATTGTTTCGAAGATTTTGTTTCGGAGTTGTCCAATGTCGATGTGCTAATTTTGAGTGAAGTTTACTCTGCTGGAGAGCAACCTGTAGCGGCCGCAGATGGTCGTTCACTTGCAAGGGGTATCAGGATGCTTGGTCGAGTGGAGCCGATCTTTGTTCCAGAGCTCGGAAATGTGCCGAGTATCCTTGAGGAATTGGTCGAAGACGGTGATGTAGTGGTTACCATGGGTGCTGGATCGATTGGGGGTCTTCCTCAGAAAATTATTGAGGCGGGTAACGATGCGCCATGAGTTTGGAACGCGAGAGCTGAGTGATTTGTGCGTTCGGCATAGTTTGCGAGGAAGACTGGATTTTGACGTGGGAATGGCAAAAAAACTTCCCTTAAGGTGGGAGGCGCGGCTCGAGTGAGCTTTACACCATTAAATTGTCCTGACTTATCTGATTTTTTAAGGGCGAGTGAGCCATTTAATTTGCCTCTAATGTTTGTTGGATTGGGAAGCAACTTGTTGGTTCGAGACGAGGGGCTGAGTGGGATCACCGTTTTTACGCACAAAGCCTTAAGTGAGCTCGAGCTGCAATTGGATGGGCAGGATTCGGTGATATACGCTGAGGCTGGAGTAGCTGCTCCAAAGTTGGCTAGATTTTCAGCGTTACATCATTTTGAAGGGGCTGAATTTTTGGCGGGGATCCCAGGCACCGTGGGCGGGGCTTTAGCGATGAATGCAGGGTGTTACGGTAGTGAGACTTGGGATCACGTGCTTAAAGTAAAGACAATTGATAAATTCGGAAATCTCAAAATTAGAGAAAAGAGTGAGTTCTTCATATCCTACCGAGAAGTAACATCAAAGTACGACCAATCTGAATTTTTTGTAGGGGGATGGTTCCGGTTTAGGCGGGGTTCGGGAGATAGATCTCGGGAAAAAATTAAAAATCTTTTAGCGAGACGCGTCAGTGAGCAACCATTGGATAAGCCTAATTGTGGCTCGGTATTTAGAAACCCACCCGGATATTACGCGGCCCAACTCATTGAAAATTGTGACCTAAAGGGGAAAACAATCGGCGGTGCCATGATCTCTCCAAAACACGCGAATTTTATTGTAAACACCGGTGGGGCGAGCGCGCGTGAGGTAGAACTGCTGATGAGAGAGGTTCAGAGCGTGGTTGCCGAGAGGATGGGTGTCGATCTTCATCCCGAAGTCAAGATTTTAGGAGCGAAGTCGAGTGGTTGATAAAAAATTTGATCGGGTCGCTGTTTTGTATGGGGGAACTTCGTCAGAAAGAGAGGTATCTCTGAATTCTGGGATTGCGGTTCATAATGCACTAGGTAGTATGGGGATAGATTCTTTACTTTTCGATACGAAAGATCGCTCTCTATCGGAACTGTTGGATCTAGAGGTTGATGCCGCCATCATCATGTTGCACGGTAAATCCGGAGAAGATGGAACCGTTCAGGGAGCTTTAGAGATGCTCGGCATCCCATACACTGGAAGCAGAGTGGCTGCGTGTGCTCTTGCGATGGATAAATGGAGAACGAAGATCGTTCTCCGAGGGCTTGGTCTAGCGACGCCAGACTTCGTCCTCATCCGGGATGAATCTGACCTTGCTGATGCCTCGACGCGTCTTGGCTTCCCATTATTTGTTAAACCTGCGAGAGAGGGTTCAACAATCGGAATTTCCAAAGTTTCGAATGAGAATGAGCTCGCTGTAGCAGTACGAAAAGCGCGAGGTTATGACGACTTAGTAATTGCTGAAAAATCTGTGAATGGAGCTGAGTTGACTGTGGCTATTGTCGGTAACGAAACTCTCCCAGTCGTTCGGATCGAAGCTCCGAACAATAACTACGATTACCAAGCCAAGTACATTTCGGATGAAACAAAATATTTCTGTCCCTCTGGCTTACCGGATAAGCTTGAAGAAGAAATTCAATCGCTTGGTTACTCCGCATTTGAAGCGGTCGGTTGTCGCGGATGGGGACGCGTCGACATTATGTTGGATGAGTTTTCCCGGCCTTGGGTACTGGAGGTGAACACTGTCCCGGGGATGACGAATCATAGTTTAGTGCCGAAAGCGGCGTTACAGTCGGGGATCTCTTTTGAGGCACTGGTGCTAAGGATCTTGGAAACGAGCGATGTGGCATAACTACCGCCTACTTAATAGGATAAGTTTTTTTTTGGTATTGACGTCGATATGCTACTTTCTGTTTTCGGCTTTTAGTATGGCGTTAAACAGTTCTATCTTCGATATATCGACTATCCGAGTCAGTGGGCAATCGCAACATATCAGCAATAAAGAATTGATATCGATAGTGCGTGGGGGGTTTAGGGGTACCTTTTTAAATCTCGATTTAGCTGACGCGAGGTCTCGTGTTGAGACGCTTGCTTGGGTTGAAAACGCTGATTTGAAGAGAGTTTGGCCGAATATGATTGATATCTTTGTATCGGAGCGAAAGCCGTTAGCAAACTGGAGTGGTGGGGGTTTAGTCGATGAGTCCGGGATTATTTTTGACGGCGAGTATGATAAAGCGCTCGCTATCCTAGACGGACCCGAAGGAACGAATGAAATGATCGCCAGTGTTTATTCTCGAATTGCGCCGCTGGTGCAAAATTTTGACGAGCGAGTGATTAGGTTGGAGTTCAGTGACCGAAGGTCTTGGTCGGTTCAGCTCTCTGGTGGAACCCTGATTCAATTGGGAAGAGAGGAACCTGAGGCTAGATTCCAGTCGTTTCTTCAAGATTTGCCGTTTATCGTAGAAAAAGTGGGTTCTGATATCTCGAGCGCTGATTTGCGGTATTCAGATGGCTACGCGGTCAGAAAAAAATAAGGTCAGACTTAAATATGAAAAAACCTGAATGGTCTAAAAATATGTCTAAAGTAAAACTTCGGGATGAAGCTAATCTTATTGTTGCATTGGATATCGGCACATCTAAGATAGCTGCGGTCGTAGCAGAGCTAAAAGATGACGGTTCTTTCAATGTAATCGGGTTGGGGAGTTCAACGTCTAAAGGAATGAAAAAGGGTGTGGTCGTCAACATAGAGTCTACTGTCAATGCGATCCAAAGAGCGCTAGAGGAAGCGGAATTAATGGCGGATTGTAAAATCCGAGAGGTCTGGACAGGGATAGCTGGGAGCCACATAAGAAGTTTCAACTCGCACGGAATGGTTGCGATAAAGGATCGAGAGGTGACCCAGCAGGACGTAGATCGGGTGGTGGAGACTGCAAGGGCGATTCCAATCCCAACTGACCAGCAAATCTTGCATGTGCTGAATCAAGAATTTGCTATCGATGGGCAAGAAGACGTTAGAGAGCCCATTGCTATGTCTGGTTTAAGGCTAGAAGTGAAGGTCCACATTGTCACAGGCGCGGTATCTGCAGCTCAAAATATTATGAAATGTGTCAGACGATGTGGATTAGAGGTGCATGATTTAATTCTGCAACCGTTGGCGTCTGCGAATGCGGTTTTATCAGATGATGAGCGAGAACTTGGGGTCTGTTTGCTCGACATTGGTGGGGGAACAAGTGATCTTGCAATATTCTCGCAAGGAGCGATTAGGCATACTGCAGTGATTCCTATCGCTGGTGACCAAATCACTAGCGATATCGCGATGGCGTTTAGAACTCCTACGAAAGAGGCGGAGGATATAAAAAGACGATATGGGTGTGCGCTTAGATCGATTGCGGACTTAGATGAGTCAATCGATGTCCCGGGTGTTGGTGATCGGGCACCTAGAAAATTGTCGAGACAGACTCTGGCGGAGGTAATCGAGCCCAGAGCAGAGGAGCTTTATGCATTGGTGCTTGCTGAGATTCGAAGAAGTGGATTCGAGGAATTACTGTCATCTGGTGTCGTAATCACAGGGGGCAGCAGCGCGATGGAGGGGATGGTTGAGTTGGGGGAGGAGGTATTACACATGCCGGTTCGTCTTGGAACTCCTACGTACTCGGGACCATTATCAGAGGTGATTAAAAATCCGAGATATTCGACTGCCGCTGGGCTTTTGATTTCTGCAGTTGAATATCGTGAGCAACAAAATATCGAAAAACTCAAGAACGGGTCGATGAAAACTGTAGTGAGGAAAATGAAACGTTGGTTTGAAACTAACTTTTAAGTTAAAAAATGTGGTGAAGTGTAACGATGGTTGTTAAAATTTCGTAATCTTTCAATTGAGGAGTGTTGAATGTTTGAGATCATGGATACCCAACCTCAGGAAGCGGTGATCAAAGTTATTGGCGTTGGCGGCTGCGGTGGTAATGCCGTTGATCACATGATAGAAAGAGGAGTGGAGGGTGTTGAGTTTGTATGCGCCAACACCGATGCTCAAGCGTTATCAAAAAATAAAGCCAAAAAAATCGTTCAGCTGGGGTCCCAAATAACAAAGGGCCTGGGGGCGGGGGCGAATCCTGATGTTGGTAGAGAAGCGGCGTTAGAAGACCGAGAGACTATAGCCGAGTTAATCGATGGGGCTGACATGGTCTTTATTACGGCGGGTATGGGAGGTGGTACTGGTACTGGTGCTGCTCCGATTGTGGCCGAAGTAGCAAAGGATCTGGGAATTTTGACCGTAGCCGTTGTTACTCGCCCGTTTATTTTTGAGGGTAAGCGTCAGGCTGTTGCGGAAGTAGGGCTGGAGGCTCTTGCTCAGAGAGTTGATTCGCTTATCGTAATCCCAAACGAAAAGCTGATGGACGTTCTCGGGGATGACGTTTCGATGCTGGATGCATTCAAAGCTGCGAATGACGTTCTCTACGGGGCTGTATCAGGTATCGCAGAGGTAATTAAGTGCCCTGGTCTCGTGAACGTAGATTTTGCTGACGTTCGAACGGTAATGTCTGAGATGGGCATGGCTATGATGGGATCGCATGCTCAAAGTGGGGAGGATCGCGCGTTGAAAGCGGCGCAGGGAGCAGTAGCGAGTCCGTTGCTAGAGGATGTAGACCTTAAGGGGGCTCGGGGCGTTTTAGTAAATATCACTGCTGGCGCGAATCTGAAAATGAAAGAGGTGCATCAGGTTATGGAGACGGTGAGGGAATTTACGGCTGCGGATGCCACGGTAATAGTGGGTACTGTCATAGATGATTCTCTAGGTGAGGATCTGAGGGTCACTTTAGTGGCCACTGGGATTGGACGACCGTCAGTGGGGATTGCGAGAAGGGATGAGTCGAGAATTCGGCTGGTTCGCAACGGTACCGATGACACGCCTTTGATGGCAGAGAATGATGAGTCTGACGCTCCGGCGGTCATAAGACGTAGAGATCGTAAAGCACAAGTCGACGCCCTCAAATCAACCGGTTTAGACGATTTGGATATCCCTGCATTTTTGCGACGTCAAGTTGATTGAGTAATTTTTACGATAAAACCTCGACGAACAGATCAATGCATATACAACGGACGTTGAAAAATCTGGTCAAAGCGACTGGAATAGGTTTACATACGGGAAAAAAAGTTTCTCTCGTGTTGAGGCCAGCTGCTCCGAACACGGGAATTGTTTTCAGACGTGTCGACCTAAGCCCTCCGAAGGATATCAAGGTTGATCCATACCTTGTATCGGATACGAGGTTATCGTCGTGTTTAGAGCAAGATGGGGTTAAAGTCCAAACTGTTGAGCACCTCATGTCCGCACTCCATGGTTTAGGAATTGACAATCTTTTCGTGGATCTGTCCGCTGCCGAGGTTCCGATTATGGATGGGTCCTCTTCTCCCTTCGTATTTTTAATCCAGTCTGCTGGTATTGAAGAACAATCTGCATATAAAAAGTTTATTCGCATTGTTGATGAGGTACGAGTTGATTTAGATGACAAGTGGGTGAAGTTTGAGCCTTTTGATGGTTTCAAAATTAACTTTAGTATCGATTTCGAGCATCCGGCTTTTTCGAGCTCAAATAAAAGTGTCACTTTGGACTTTAACGCGACGTCATATATTAAAGAGGTTAGTCGTGCGCGTACCTTTGGGTTTATGCATGATGTAGAAAGTTTGCGAGCTCAAGGCCTCGCGCTTGGTGGGAGTGTCGAGAATGCGATCGTTATGGATGAATATCGTATCCTTAACAGTGATGGGCTTCGCTACGAGGACGAATTTGTAAAGCATAAAGCGCTTGATGCGATTGGAGATCTTTATCTTCTAGGCAGTCCGGTCATAGGTGCTTTTTCGGCTCACAAATCTGGACACAATTTGAATAATCTTCTTTTGCGAAAATTGTTGGAGCAAAAAGAGTGTTGGGAGTTGGTCGAAATCACAAAAAGAGATAAAGTTTTCGGATTCTTGCACTCAGATTTGGCGACGACTTGAATCGTGGTTAATTATTATTTGCGGTCTTTTTGACTAGATTTGCTGTGATTCATTACCAAATTATTAATTGAAGTAGTTAGCTCAGAATGTGGTAGCGATCCTGTAAGCGTTTCCAAGTCGCGAAGCGCAGAATCTGGAATTTGTTTTTTCCTTGATGTTATCTCTGCAACTGGTGCAGGAGAGACTCTAACCACGATTTTAATATTCTCTTTTGACTTTAATGCGTCTTTCAGAAGCTGAGTAATCGTCGGTAAGCGCTGCTTGATTAAGGATGCGGTCAGGCCATCAGTCACATTGAGCTCAATTAGTCTGTCGTTGACGTGTTGAACTAAGATCTTTTCGGAGCCGAACTTAGATGTTTCCTTGGCGAGGCGTTTTTGCAATAGGAGGTTAGTAGAAACTCTGTCGCGAACCAAATCTAATTGGTCATCATCTCCTAAAATTGCTCTCAACGATCTGAAGTTTTTCATGAGGCGTAGACGATTGTATCCGAGCTGTTTGCAGGTCTTAGCGTCATGATACACTAGCAGGATTTATGTCCTTGAAAATTTAAGTAAAAGCTGGAAATTACCGAATGTTTATAAAGTTATTGAGAAAAATATTTGGGTCTCGTAATGATCGGATCCTCAAAGTTTACGGAAAGAAAGTCCGGCTGATAAATGCCCTGGCCGCGAGTATGGCCGATCTTACGGATGAGGCCCTCAAGAATAAGACGGACGAGTTCAAAGGCCGATTCGCTGCCGGTGAAAGTCTAGACGATCTTTTACTAGAGGCATTTGCTGTTGTCAGGGAGGCGAGTACCAGGGTCCTGGGTATGAGGCATTTTGATGTTCAGCTCATGGGTGGAATGGCCCTTCACGAAGGGAAAATATCAGAAATGCGAACCGGGGAGGGGAAAACTCTGGTTGCTACTTTGCCGGCTTACCTTAACGCTCTATCTGGCAAATCTGTACACGTTGTGACCGTAAACGACTATCTGGCCGGCCGTGATGCCGAATGGATGGGTAAGGTCTACGGTTTCTTAGGGCTTTCTGTGGGTGTTAACCGTTCGCAAATAAGCCACGAGGAAAAACAACAGGCTTACGCTGCGGACATAACCTACGGAACCAATAACGAATTTGGCTTCGATTTTCTGAGAGATAACATGGTCTTTCAAAAGGGCGACAAAGTGCAACGGGATTTGTCGTTTGCGATTGTAGATGAGGTCGATTCGATCCTGATCGATGAAGCCCGAACGCCATTAATTATTTCCGGCCAAGCTGATGACAATACTTCGTTATACGGTGAGATTAATGCAATCGCCCCTAAGTTGGTGAAAGCCGAGGACGGAGATGAGGGTGGAGATTTTTCTGTTGATCAAAAATCGAATCAAGTTATCTTGACAGAGCAAGGTTATGAGAATGCTGAAACTCTGCTGACTGAGGCGGGTATGCTCAATCGGATAGCAGTTTGTATGATCCATCGAACATTACGTTAATTCATCATTTGTATGCGGCGCTAAAGGCGCATCATTTATTTATAAAGGATCAGCACTATGTGGTCCAGGATAACCAAATTGTTATTGTTGATGAATTCACGGGACGTTTGATGCCTGGCAGGCGTTGGTCCGATGGGTTACATCAAGCGGTTGAGGCAAAAGAGGGTGTACAAATTCAAAAAGAAAATCAGACCCTGGCATCGATAACCTTCCAAAATTATTTTCGGATGTATTCCAGATTGTCTGGGATGACGGGAACGGCTGACACTGAGGCATACGAATTTCAGCAAATCTACGGCCTTGAGACGGTGATTATCCCTACGCATAACAATATGGTTCGCGATGACAAAATGGATCAGATATATAAGACCAGTAAGGAGCGCTACGATGCTGTTCTTAGAGATGTCAAAAATTGTTACGATCGTGGGCAGCCGGTATTGGTAGGAACGACATCAATTGAGAACTCTGAGCTCATCTCGACGCTTCTAAAAAAGAGAATCTTCCTCATCAGGTCCTGAATGCGAAACAACATGCGCGTGAGGCTGAAGTGGTGGCGCAAGCTGGTAGGTCAAAAATGATAACTATCGCTACAAATATGGCCGGGCGTGGAACGGATATCGTGCTTGGGGGTAGTCGTGAGGTAGAGGGCGATGCAGATAAATGGGAGAAGGCGCATGAAGCGGTGATAGCGGCTGGCGGTCTTCATATAATCGGTACAGAGCGCCACGAGTCTCGTCGAATAGACAATCAGTTGCGGGGAAGATCTGGTCGACAGGGCGACCCAGGTTCATCGCGTTTCTACTTATCTCTTGAAGATCCGCTGCTGAAAATTTTCGCGTCCGATCGTGTGGCCTCTATTATGGACCGTCTCAAGCTTCCGGAAGGAGAAGCAATAGAGCATCCGTGGGTGACTAGGGCAATAGAAAATGCACAGCGAAAAGTGGAGGGAGAAACTTCGATATTCGCAAACAGTTGCTGGAATTTGACGATGTGGCGAATGATCAACGGAAAGTTATTTACGAACACCGTAATCAATTACTTGAAGGTGATGACAGCAGTAATATCATCGATGGAATGAGAGAGGGGGCCATTGAGGAGATGGTTTCTTATTATGTCCCCATTGGTAGTGTTGAGGAGCAGTGGGACCTTGAAGGTTTAGAGAAAGCTTTGCTGGCCGATTATTCTCTAAATCTTAAATTGCGGGAACGGCTTGATGAAAAAGACGAATATGATTATGAACAATTGCTTGCCGAGGTAATAGATCACGCGGGAACGGCTTACCGAGAAAAAATGAACGCTGCACCGGTAGAGGTGGTACAGCAATACGAGCGTGCAGTGGTACTGCAATCGATTGATTCGCACTGGCGCGAACATTTGTCGTCTTTAGATCATCTCCGTCAAGGGATACATCTCAGAGGTTATGCTCAAAAGAACCCCAAGCAGGAGTACAAAAGGGAGGCGTTTCAGTTGTTCTCTCAAATGCTTGAGGATATACGGAACGACGTAACGAAGTTATTAATGGTGGTGCGAATTCAGAATCAGGAAAGCGTCGAGCAGGCCAGTACTCAACCCACGCTAACAGATGTCAATTATCAGCATGATGAGATGGAGGCCGTTGGCAGAGAGAATCCTAGGGGTAGGGAGGCAGCCGTTAAACCAGAAACGTTTGTCCGTCATGGAGACAAGGTTGGACGAAATGAGCCTTGCCCTTGTGGCTCTGGAAAGAAATATAAGCATTGTCACGGGCGCTTGAGTTAACGGCGCCTCATCTGTAAATGACGGAGGGGCTTTGGTCAATCATCATCCAGCGCCAATAAAGGGCATCACTTTGGGGGCGACGAGTGCGGGAATCCGTAAGCCCGGCCGCAAGGATCTCCTCGTCATACGTTTAGACGATGAAGTAAAAGTTGCAGGGGTATTTACGACGAACCAATTTCGGGCAGCCCCTGTTGTCCTCGCTGAAAAATTTTTAAAAGGTAAAAATCCTATCATGGCACTCATCGTTAATACGGGTTTTGCTAATGCGGGAACAGGTGATGTAGGAATGCAAAATGCCTTGAGCGTATGTGAAGCTCTCGGGAATCTTATATCTGCTCCTGTTGAATCCGTTCTCCCGTTTTCCACTGGAGTCATCATGGAGCATATTCCCGTTGATAGAATTCTTGCGGGGCTACCGGTCTGCTTAGACGTGCAAAGGCCCGACTCCTGGGGGGATGCGGCATCGGCTATTATGACCACCGATCTGGTAGAAAAAATTGCTAGTACATCTGCTCAGATAGGAGGACAAAAGGTTTCAATAACTGGCATTGCCAAGGGCTCCGGCATGATCAAGCCCAACATGGCAACAATGTTAAGTTTTGTGGCGACGGATGCGAACATTTCACAAGACGCCCTCAATAACATCTTGAAGATCGTAACCGATCGCACATTTAATTGTATTTCTGTAGATGGGGATACGTCGACAAATGATAGTTTTGTTTTAATGGCTTCAGGAAGGCGGGAAACCTCGAAATAACTGATGAGTCCAGTCCGGGATACGATGATTTTTTGAGGGCTGTAACGTCGGTATGTGAGGATCTAGCGAAAGCAAATTGTCCGAGACGGTGAGGGAGCGACAAAATTTATCGAAATATTAGTCGACCAAGCGGAAAATGAGATAGAGGCGAAGAAAGTCGCTTTTGCTATTGCTCATTCGCCACTCGTAAAAACCGCGTTCTTTGCATCTGATCCGAATCTTGGGAGAATCATATCCGCTATTGGGGCCTCTGGAATTGGTGGATTGGACGTTAAAAAAGTTACTATCAAAATGGGTGATCTAATTGTTGCTTCGAATGCTGGACCTGCACCAGGTTACAGTGAGCAGCGAGCGCGCGAGATTATGTCGAGTCGCGATATAAAACTCCATATCTCTTTGGGCCGCGGGACGGTCTCCTCGCGGATATGGACCTGTGATTTGTCGTACGACTATGTCAAGATTAATGCAGAGTACAGGAGTTAGAGTTTGAGCGGTTGGGATAAGTTAATTGAAAAAGTTGATGACCTGATCGACAGGGTAAACCCACTGTTGCCACCCCGCTATGAGCCTATCGACTGGAAAGTAACGAAAGCAGCACGTTGGCATCGAGTGGGTCGATTTGGCTCCCTCTATCCAGTTAAAAATCCGCATGAAATTAGATTGCAAGATTTGAAGGGGATTGATGACCAAAAACGAATCGTCGACAAAAATATACGTCAGTTTGTTAATAGCTACCCTGCGAATAATGTATTACTGACAGGGTCGAAGGGAACAGGTAAGTCTTCCTTAGTTAAAGCAATGTTAGTGCGTTACAGTAAGCAAGGGCTTCGTGTTATTGAGGTTGAAAAAGACGACCTTCATGAACTTCAGCTGATTATTGATCAGATTGCTCCACAACCGTATCGGTTTATTATTTACTGTGATGATCTGTCCTTCAGTGCCGAGGAGGGAGGCTATAAAGCGCTTAAAGTGGCCCTAGACGGAACGATTGCAACTTGTTCAGAAAATATCTTAATTTTTGCGACCTCCAACCGAAGACATTTACTCCCGGAATTAATGTCGGAAAATCTCGAGACTCGTTATGTCGGAACCGAAGTGCATCCTGGAGAGACAACCGAAGAAAAAATTTCGCTCTCTGAGCGTTTTGGTCTTTGGGTAAACTTTGACTCGTTTGACCAAGACACATATCTCAGGATAGTAGAACATTGGATCGACCTACTCTCGAATGGCTCTATTGCTTTTGATGAGAGCGCATCTCGGTTGTCACTCCAGTGGGCGCTAGAGCGGGGTTCTCGTAGTGGAAGAGTGGCCTACCATTTCTCAAGAGACTACATCGGATCTGAAATGCTAAACCGAGGTGCCAAGCCTCGGGCCAAAAAAACTGCCAAGTGATTGAGGTTGTGGCAGGCATACTCCGTGGGGAGGCCGGGCACTACCTCATGGCATCGCGTCCGCGAGGGAAAGTTTATTCTGGATTCTGGGAGTTTCCTGGTGGAAAAATAGAGCCAGGTGAAAAGGCGATCGATGCATTAAGGCGCGAGCTGAAAGAGGAACTGGGGGTGGATGTGGTTGAGGCCAGTCCTTGGATAGTTCGAGAGCATGTCTATTCGCATGCCTGTGTCCTAATAAGATTCTTCATCGTTGATTCGTGGAATGGTTCTCCGAGTGGGTTGGAGGGTCAGGAATTAACGTGGGTTGATCCGAATAAGTTCAGTGAGCTGAGTCCGTTGTTGGAGCCTAACATACCAGTGATGAAGGCCTTATCGTTACCTTCCTTTTATTGCGTCACTAATGTACTCGAGGTCGGTTTCACTCGGACACTGCAAACTTTATATCAACTAGTAGAAAGAAAAGATGATTTTTTTATTCAGGTTCGTGAGAAAACTCTTCCTGAGGATGTGCTTCGATCGTTGATTGAATCCATAGTCGAGATTTGTGAACCTAAGGGAATACCGGTGCTAATAAATTCAGATATTGAGTGGTCCAATCAGCTTGGAGTTGATGGCATCCATTTGACTTCCAAACGATTGCAGAGTGTTGTCGCAAGACCAAGTTACCGGATCGTAGGGGCTTCCTGCCATGATCTTTCAGACATTAGAAAAGCCGCACTCATCGGCGCAGATTTTATAGTATTGGGGCCCGTGAAAGATACCCTAACCCACCCTGGTGCCGTTCCGTTAGGGTGGGATACGTTCTCCACACTCTGTCAATCATCTAATCTTCCAGTTTATGGGTTGGGCGGTCTAGTGCGTTCTGATCTCAGCCGCTGTTGGAGCAACGGTGCCGCCGGGGTTGCGATGATGCGTGGGGCGTGGGCCAGCGAATGATTTGAATTTTAAATATCAGTGGTCTCAGAAGATGTATCTGGAATGTTATAGGCTTCATCGGCCCACCTGCCTAGCTCTATTAATTTACATCGTTCGGAGCAAAACGGCCTGAAGCGGCTGGCACTATCCCAAGCTACAGGAGCTCCACAATTCGGGCAATCGACAACTAACTTTTTTGAGCCATTCTTTTTCAAAACTAGATTTTCCTCATTTTCGGTTCTCTCTCGCAATTTTCCTCGCGAAAGAAAGATAGTTCAAATGAAGTTTTTCTATTTTCGTATAGAGCGAATCAATATCCGCATTGTTTTCGATTAGATCGTCTGCCAGTTGATTACGATCCCGTCGAGATAATTGTTTAGACATGATGGATTGTACTAGCTCCTCGGAAAATCCATTTCGGCTAATGACTCTTTGTATTTGAATTCTTTCCTCACAATCGATCACTAAGATTCGATCAATAAAGTCGTAGTCAGATTTCTTTGAAAGCAGTGGTATCGCCACGATTGCATATTCACTGTCTACGCTTTGCAGCTTTCTTTTGACATCCTGTCGGATTCTTGGATGGAGAATTCTCTCTAGGCTTCGCAGTAAATCCTCATCACGAAATACGGTCTCACGTAGCTTTTCTCGCGAAAGAGTATCACCATTAAAGACTTTATTGCCAAAAATATTCTTGATCTCGACGAGCACATCAACATTTTTCTGCGTAAGGTCATGAGCTATTAAGTCGGTATCTATTACGGCTACACCCAGCTCGTTGAACTTATTGGTTACGGATGTTTTTCCGGATCCAATGCCACCTGTGACCGCGACAGAAAATTTCCTCATTTTTACGTTTTCGTTTTTTTGGAGATTCTTACCGATTTCACCGATTTATCTTTCGTCTGAAGTATTTCAAAATAATGACCTTCAACTTCTATCGATATGCCGGCTTCCGGTATTTGCTGGAGTTCTTCAAGAATGAGGCCATTAAGCGTCTTCGGTCCATCAAGAGGAAGATCAAATTTAAATTCGCGATTGATTTCCCGAATTGTCGTCGCCCCATCCGCCACGATACTCCCGTCATCCATTGCTTTTGCGGTAGTAAGGGCAAGTGGTGACTGGGTGGTAAATTCACCGATGATTTCCTCAATGATATCTTCAATCGTAACTAATCCGAGGAGCTCGCCATACTCGTTCACAACACATCCCATACGATCTTTTTGTTCTTGGAAATTTTGGAGTTGAGCAAGTAAGGCGGTATCCTTTGGGATGAAATACGGTGCCTTGATCGCCTGAGCAATATCATCCTTCGAAATCGCATCCCATTCAGTCAGATTGAGAAGTTTCCTAATGTGGACGATTCCAATTACTTCGTCGGGGTCGCCTTTATAAACAGGTAACCTTGTGTGATTCGATGTCGCAATTTCTTGTCGGATATTTTCTATCGATTCCTCGAGGTTAATACTTTCAATTTTTGTTCTTGGTACCATCACATCTTCAACGCTAATTTGTTGCAGATCAAAAAGATTGAGCAGCATACTGCGGTGTTTCTTCGGCAGAAAATTGCCTCCTTCAAGCACCAAAGTTCTGAGCTCTTCTTGGTTTAGCGTATAGCTCGCATCACTTTTTGGAGGTTTTATTCTTATCACCCAAAGCGCTCCTCTGACGATGATATTTGCCAGCGAAACAATCGGATGCATGATCTTCATTAACGGCTCAAGTATAAAACTAGCCGGTAGTGCTATACGCTCGGGATAACTCGCTCCAATTATTTTTGGAGTAATCTCGCTAAAAATTAAAAGAGCGACTGTGACAATCAGGGTTGCGATGGTCAGGGAAAACTCTGATTGTCCGAAAACTTCGAATGTAATAGCAGTAACGAGTGCGGCCGCCGCGGTGTTGGAAAGGTTATTACCAAGCAAAATGGATCCGAGAAGTCTATCAGTCTGATCCAGTAACCGTACCGTGCGCTTTGCACCTTTGTGATTTTTCTTCGCAAGGTGTTTCAGTCGATATTTGTTCAGCGCCATCATGCTGGTCTCAGAAATTGAGAAAAATCCTGAGATTATGAGAAGCACAACAAAAAGCCCTATTAGGGTCCCTATAGGAATTTCGTCCAATTCATGTCCTCCTTTGCGGGGCAGTCAACGATTCGCGATATATTTTCAGTATTGTGGGTGATGCAGAATAATTTCAGCCACAAATCTAGAACCTAGGTAGCCAAGAACTAGGAGTGTGAACCCTGAGAACAACAATCGTCGGGCAAAGCGTCCACGCCATCCCAATACGGCTCTCGACCCAGAATCAAACATAGAAAAAATCCCCACGCCAAAATACTAAAGACGCTCTTATGGGAGAAGGGAATCGCTGGTAATCCGATTTCCATAGAAAATACTATGCCGGTCAAAAGTGCGAGGGTGAGTGAAAGAAATCCTAGGTAGATGACCACGAAGAGAATTTTTTCTAGCTGTAAAAGCGGCGGAAGATTGCCAATTAAAGGCGAAATGATATGACGATGCAATTTTGTTTCTACCGAGCTCATCAACGCCGCATGTAGGACCGAGACCGTAAATAGTCCATACGACACTACCGAGAGTATTAGGTGAGTCTTGAATAATAAAAATTCAGTATTAGGTATGGCGACTGTTTCTCCATCCAGCATGGCTAAAAGTAAAGCGAACCCCGAGAATGGAAACGAAAGAAACAGCAAAGAGTTATTGCGACTCGCAAATCCGTAAATTACATAAGCGATTGAGACGCACGCGAATACCAAGGAGATAAAGACCCCCAACCCTAAATGTATTCCGCCACCCTCGAGCATCTTTGATACAACCAAGTAAAGGTGAAGGGAAATGGGAACCAGGCCGAGAAGACTTACATACGAGCCAGATTGGATTTTTTGGTCAGCTGGAATGTCTGCCTTCGACTGTGAGATTTTCAGCCAAGCCATCAAGGCCAGAGCGAAGTAGCAGGCCGATGCAATGATATGCATTAGAATGTGGTCCATATATTCAGATTTTACACTGCAGTACGTTCTGTTGTGTATCACATTAGCGGGATCTTTATTTCTAAATGTTAGAAACCATCACTCAACGATTATCTAAGGTAGTCAAGAATCTTCGAGGTCAAGCACGACTTAGTGAAGACAACATCAAAGACGCCGTGCGAGAAGTCAGAATTGCTTTGCTCGAGGCAGATGTCTCTCTTCATATCGTCAAAGAATTTATTGACCACATCAAACAAAAGGTCGAAGGTCGAGAGGTGCTTGATAGTTTGACCCCAAGCCAAGCGTTTATAGGGATTGTTCGAGATCAGCTCGTAGAGTTAATGGGTAGCGAGCAGTCTGGATTGGTCACAGTTGCTTCTCCCCCGATCGTGATTTTGATGGCTGGCCTTCAGGGTGCTGGAAAGACCACGAGCACTGCGAAATTGGCATTACATTTAAAAAACCTGAAAAAGAAAGTATTAGTTGCCAGTTGCGACGTATACCGGCCTGCTGCACAAAAGCAATTGGAGTTACTCGCCTCCCAGGTGGGCATCGACTACTTTAATGCACTCAGCTCGTTAGATCCGGTTCAAATATCGACTCAGGCTCGCCAAGAGGCACTCAAAAAATTTCATGATGTATTGATCATTGATACCGCCGGTAGAACTTCTGTAGATCAGCCAATGATGGAGGAGATACGTGCCGTACACCAGGCGGTGAATCCATCTGAGACATTGTTCGTTGTCGACTCGATGCAGGGTCAGGATGCTGTAAATGTCGCTAAAAGCTTTTCGGAGGCCATTGATCTGACTGGGGTGATCCTCACTAAGATGGACGGAGATTCGAGGGGTGGTGCTGCACTTTCCGTTAGGAAGGCCACCGGCAAACCGATAAAGTTCGTTGGTGTTGGAGAAAAACCCGACGGGTTCGAGCCGTTCTACCCGGATCGAATTGCATCCCGTATATTAGGAATGGGGGATGTTCTTTCTCTCGTTGATGAGGCGCGGCGAACTATAGACTCCTCAGAGGGTGCTGAACTTGTAAAAAAAATAAAATCGGGCCGTGGATTTTCATTAACCGACTTCAAAAACCAAATGTTGCAGATGAAAAAGATGGGAGGTATCGGGAAGATCATGGAAAAACTTCCATCTCAGTTTGCTCAAGCGCCTATGGGAGCGATGCCGGATGAAAAGTCAGTGAATCGCACAATTGGAATTGTTGACGCGATGACTCCAACAGAGCGCGATCGGCCAGAGATCATTAAAGCGTCGAGAAAACGGAGGATAGCTTCGGGCGCGGGAGTCACGGTTCAAGAAGTGAATAAGCTTCTAAACCAGGTCGCTCAAATGCAGAAAATGATGAAGACGATGGGCAAGCGCGGCGGTCTTCTACAAAAATTAATGGGTGGTAAAAGCGGTTTTCCAGGAGGGTTCCAGTAGTAATGTCGAAATTTCAAAGTTGGTATTTAAAGATTTTATTCACGATTGTAATAATCGCGGGATCACAAAGCTCTTCATTATTTGCTGCTGAGCGACCGAAGCTTGATTACGACCGGGAAAAAAATTGGGCGGACCAAATACTACCGATGGTGGTTGTGGGAGACCCTGTTTGGCTCGAGCAAGAAAACGGACATAAATTTTTAGGGTTGTATACAGAGGCGGAACAACCAAGAGGCGCCATCATCGTGGCCCATGGTAGGGGTTGGAATCCTGATTTCGAGTTGTATGGAACACTTCGGGTGCTTTTGGCTGACGCTGGATATACGACGTTATCCATTCAATTGCCAGTTTTGGGTGGGGGGGCGAAAGTGGGTGACTATATCCCCACATATCCAGAGGCGGGGGAAAGGTTTGATCTGGCCGCCGAATTTTTGAGGGAAAAGGGATTTGAGAATATTGCCATTGTGTCGCACAGTCTTGGGGCGACGATGGCAAACGAATATTTGATTGCTGCAGACGAGACTTTGATTAAAGCATGGGTCTTTATAAGTATTCTGAACGGATTACAGGAGATGTTCCGAATAAAGATACCGGTAATGGATGTGTACGGATCTGAGGATTGGGAGATCACCCAGGTAGGCGGTTACGAGCGAAAAAAACAAATCTTGAAAGTACCGGGGTCGCGTCAGCGGGTTATTCAAAATGGCCTACATTTTTTTGAGGGAAAAGAGGACGTTTTGACATCGGAAATCATTGATTTTCTTGATGATATTTTCAAAAAATGACGAGTTATCCGAGTGCTCGTGTGGATTTTTAGGTCCTGAATTTCTTTAAGGGGGTTAAGTTGTTGCGAGATGCGGCGATAGCATCGTATAATGCGCGGCTTCGTGAAAATTACTCACATTTGAGGTACGGTTGATGGTAGTTATCAGATTGTCCAGAAGCGGCGCAAAGAGAAGGCCGTTCTACAGCATGGTTGTAGCTGATTCGCGTTACGCCAGAGATGGTCGTTTCATCGAGCGTCTTGGCTTCTATGATCCTCAGGCTCCGGAGGGTACCGAGAGTTTGAGGATAGACGTTGAGCGCCTGGATTTTTGGAAAGGTCGTGGAGCGAAGCTATCCGATACCGCCGCTCGTCTTGTTAAACAGCTTGGACGCCAGGGATCAAACTGAAGCATTAGTTACGGTAGGGCGCGTCGCAAGCCCCTTCGGTGTTAAGGGATGGGCAAGAATAAACCCTTACACCGAAAGTCCAGAAACTCTCCTCTTTTTTAATAGATATTGGTTTAGATCCACTGAAGAGTGGTTGCCGCTGACTGTCGTCTCCCATGAGGTGAGGCAAAAATATTACTTCGTAAAATTTGAGGAATTCTCTGATCGAGAGCAAATTCAAGCGATCAAAGGCGCCGACCTTGCGGTGCCGCAGTCGGACTTCCCAGTTTTATCGAATGACGAGTTCTACTGGTTTCAGCTCGAGGGGGCTGAGGTCCATAATTTGGAAGGCGATAGTCTTGGAGTTCTCTCCAGAATAACCAATTCGGGTGCTAACCCCCTCTTAGTGGTAACTGATCAAAAAAAAGAGCGTTTAATTCCAGCTGTGGATCCGATACTGAGGAGCGTAGATTTAGTGAACTTTCGGATAACCGTCGATTGGCAGTTAGATTTTTAAATATAAGTGGTTGTGAATGATATGAAACGTTATGACGTGGTCTCAATATTTCCCGATATGTTTGATGCATTGACGGGATATGGCATCACTGGGCGCGGCCGGGAGAAAGGCGACTACGAATTGGTTGTGTGGAACCCGCGGGATTTTTCGAGCGACCAAAGGCGAACTGTTGACGATAGGCCATTTGGTGGCGGTGCAGGTATGGTGATGATGGCAGAGCCTATCGTGCGCTCGATCAGAGCGGCAAAAGCACGTCAGAAAAGTTGCGGTGTGGGAGATCCAAAAACGGTGGCATTAACCCCCGCGGGGGTTCCGCTTACGCAGAGATTGGCGAAAACACTCACGGCTATGGATGGATTGATCCTGCTGGCTGGCCGATATGAAGGTATTGACCAAAGAGTATTCGATTTGGAGGTTGATCTCGAGGTGTCAGTGGGGGATTACGTAGTCTCGGGAGGGGAATTACCAGCAATGGTTTTGCTTGATTCATTGATTCGTTTGATTCCGGGAGTACTCAATGACGATAACTCTATTATCGAGGAGTCGCACTCTGACGGACTGCTCGAATATCCTCAATACACTAGGCCAGAGGTATTTGAGGGGTTGTCTGTACCCAAGGTTTTGTTATCTGGGAATCACAAAGATATCGATGGCTGGAAGAAAAAAGAGGCGCTAGAAAAAACCAAATTGGTTAGACCAGACTTACTGGAAGCAAAACCCGGTTGATATTTTACCGGGGCCTCTTTGAGCCCCCAGAACGATTACAGTAGCAAAGATATTGCTACGAAATAATAAAAACAGCTATAATACCTGGTTTAGGAGTGTAGAGATGAATTTGATTGCGCAACTTGAAAAAGAAGAAATAGAACGCCTTGGGGCATCAATTCCCGACTTTTCCCCGGGAGACACCGTCGTGGTTAACGTGTACGTTGTCGAGGGGGAGAGAAAGCGGGTTCAAGCGTTCGAGGGCGTGGTGATTGCGAAGCGCAACCGAGGCCTCAACTCGTCTTTCACGGTCAGAAAAATATCGTCTGGCGTTGGTGTTGAGAGGACTTTTCAGTCACACTCGCCACTCATCGCTGGAATCGAGGTTAAGAGACGAGGGGATGTGCGTCGCGCTAAGCTCTACTATCTCCGTAACCGTTCAGGCAAGTCCGCAAGAATTAAAGAGAAGCTCCCGAACAGAGCAAGAGCTGAATCGGCGTAAAGCAGAGCTCACACAGCGATAAAAAAGGCGACTTTGTCGCCTTTTTTTTATACCCTTTAATTAGACAAGGTAGATGGACTCGTTTACCCTGCAATTTGTCTGTAAAAATTCTGCCAAGCTTTATGAGAGCCCTTCTAAGAATTCTTATCGCTTTTTCTCTGAGCGCGATTGTTGGTTGCGATCAAGGATCAAAAATACTTTCAATCACGACCGGGGGGACCGGGGGTGTCTACTATCCGTTGGGAGGTGGACTTGCAAACATCCTGTCAGAACATCTTCCGGGATATCAGGTGACCGCTGAGGTAACTGGCGGCTCTATTGATAATCTGCGCTTGGTAGGAGCTGGGCAAGCCGATCTTGGATTTGCCATGGTTGACGCCGCGCATGATGCGGCGAATGGATTAGGACGTTTCAGCGAAGGCGCCCTTCCAATAAAGACACTTGCGGTTCTCTATCCGAATAGGATGCATTTTGTAACTGAGGATGATGGCACTGTTCGGTCACCCAATGATCTCATTGGAAAAGCTATTTCTGTGGGGTCTCCCGGGAGTGCGACCGAATTAATGGCTTTGAGAATTTTAGATGCGCTTGGTATCGAGGAAGACGTTCGTAAGGAACGTCTGTCGGCTGTCGAGTCGGTCAATGCCATGCGAGATGGAAAGATTGATGCGTTCTTTTTCGCGGCAGGACTACCGACCGCGGCTGTAACAGATCTGGCTGCTACTCCTGGGTTCAAACTTCAGCTCATTGATCACGCGGACGTAGTCGAAAAAATGAATGATAAATTCGGAAAGTTATACGTCAAAGGTAATGTCCCGAAGGGGACCTATCCAGGGATAGAGCGTGATACCACCAATGCTAATGTCTGGAACATACTGTTTGCACGAGAAGATATGTCAGATGAACAGGTAAAACAAATCCTAGCGTTGATGTTTGATCAAATTGACAAGTTAGCCTTGGTTCATAAGGAGGCAGCTCAGATCAGTATTGAGAACCAAAATAAATCTTTTTCCCCAGTGGATTTTCATCCGGCTGCTTTAAGTTTCTATGAATCCCGAGGGGTGCGTTTTGCGAGTCAGTAATATCAACTTTGAAAGAGTTGACGATTGAACGAGCAAAATAACTCTCTTCATCAGCTTTTGGCTGAGGAGCAGGGTGACAGTGAATCCTTGTCTTTGGGTTCGCGCCGAATAATTCTTGGTATCGCCCTAGCTACCACGCTTTTCCACTTGTACGCGGCAGTATCGGTTGTGTCTGCGCCTGTGCTCCGTGTGATTCACGTGGCGATGATTTTGAGTTTATGTTTTTTGATGTTCCCATTCCGGCGTGGCGAGCATCGAGTAAAAATCCCTTGGTGGGATTGGCTTGCTGTTTTACTAGTGGTTGTGTCGGCAGCGTATATTTATTTGGGTGGTGACAATCTCTATGATCGGGCCACGGTCCCAAATCAGTGGGACATGTGTGTGGGGTTGATTGTCATCGGGGCAGTGCTTGAGGCGGTACGACGTACTACAGGATGGATTATGCTATCTGTGGTACTCGGGTTTTTGTTGTATGCGCTGTTTGGTAATTTACTCCCGTCTCCTTGGCTCCACCGTGGCTACGATCTAGGACGGATTGTTGGGCACATGGTGATTACTTTGGAGGGAATTTATGGTGCTGCAATAGATGTGTCATCGACCTTGATCATTTTGTTCACCATTTTTGGTGCAGTCTTGGTTGAGACGGGTGCTGGTTCGTTTTTTATAAGGTTTGCGTTGAGAATGATGGGACGCTCAAAGAACGCTGCAGCGAATAGTGTTGTCCTGTCATCCTTTCTTCTAGGGAGCGCCTCGGGGAGTGGCGTAGCGACCACGGTAACAGTTGGTTCAGTTGCCTCTCCATTATTGATGCGGGCGGGTTATCCGAAGAATGCGGCAGGAGGTATGTTGTCAGCAGGTGGCCTCGGAGCGATTTTATGTCCGCCAATCATGGGTGCCGCTGCCTTTTTGATTGCTGAGTTTTTGAAGGTTCCATATTTAACCGTACTGAAGATGGCGCTCCTGCCCGCGTGTTTGTATTACCTATCACTCTTCTTTATGGTCGCGATTGACGGAAGAAAATTCAGTATTGATCAAAGAAGTACAGAAACCAATACATCTGGCAAAGAGTTAATTCGGGACTGTTATTTTTTCTTTCCGCTCATTGGCATTGTTGGGATGCTGCTGTTTGGATTTTCCCCGATCCTCTCTGTTTTTTGGGCGATAGTTATCGCAATCTTTTCCAGTTATTTAGGCACAAATTCTAGGTTGGGCGTAAGACGTTTATGTCTTGCCTTATCAAAAGGATCAACTGGAGTTGTAAATGTCGCAGTGACTTGTGCTGCAGCAGGAATCATTGTTGGAGTGGTTACGCTCACTGGGCTCGGCCTTAAGTTCTCATCAATTGTGGTTGGTCTTGCTGGCGGCAATTTACTCTTTACCGCAATTCTTACAGGGTTGGTGGTGTGGGTCGTTGGTTTGGCTGTTCCTGTGACGGCCTCGTACATCATTTGTGCGGTTGTTGCGGCACCGGCTCTTATCGAGGTTGGAGTGCCAGATTACGCCGCCCATATGTTTATTTTCTATTACGCGGTTTTATCTGAGGTATCACCTCCTACCGCATTATCTCCTTTCGCCGCTGCAGCAATAACGGGAGGGGATCCTCACCGAACAACGTTACAGTGTTGGAAATATACGTTACCAGCGTTTGTCATACCGTTCACTTTTGTGTTGAGCTCGAGTGGAACTCAACTATTACTTAGGAATATCGATTGGTCGATTGTGCTTACGCTGACGTTTTCAATTCTTGGAGTGCTTTCGTTGGCGATAGGGGCTCAAGGCTGGTTGCGAGGAGAGATATCGAAGATTACCAGACTCCTTTTCATCGCCTCCGGACTCTCGCTCTGTTATCCCACGATTGCTAGTAACTTCTCTGGGCTAGCTATTTTGATGTGTTTGGGAGCCTATCAATGGTGTGTAAAGCGAAGATAGTTACCCCGGCCCTTTCCGCTTCTTTCGCAGCGCCGTTTGCTGTAATTGGTATTAGCACTAATCGTGGACGCGTTGTAAGGATCCAATACTTACCTTTATCGACTCCTGAGAAAAAACCTAGTGATGAGCTATCGCTAGAGGTTATCACTCAAATCAAAAAATATATTGAAAACCCAAAGTATGTTTTTACTTTACCAGTTGACGTATCGGGCACAAATTATCGCTTACGTGTTTGGCATGAGTTGGAGAAAATCAAACCAGGACAGATAAAAACCTACGGAGAAATCGCGGCCAGCTTGGATTCTTCTCCCAGGGCGGTGGGAATGGCATGCGGAGACAATAAGTTACCACTTCTGGTCCCTTGCCATCGTGTAGTCGCTAAGCATGGAGTTGGTGGGTTTATACACTCGAGAGGTAGCTTTGCCCTCGGAGTGAAAAGCTGGCTTTTAAAACATGAGAGTACAATCGAATAATGTCAGCGACGCCAATCCTATCAAATAACGAGATTATTGATGGTTTTTGTGATGCGATTTGGTTGGAAGATGGACTAGCCAAAAATACACTCGCAAGTTATCGCGCTGACCTCATTATTTTCGAGCGTTGGCTGGAAGCGAATGGTAGGGAGAAATCGCTACTAGAAGTTACCCGGCAAGATATATTGGCTTATTTGGCGGATGCTTTTAGTCAGTCTAAAAAACCAAGAACTTCAGCTAGGTTGTTGTCCACGCTTAAGCGTTTGTACCAATTTTTGTTGAGAGAGGGGAGTGTCAAAGAGGACCCCACGTTAAAAATTCGCTCTCCCAAGATTCCGAAAAATATCCCACAAAGCCTTATCGAGATCGACGTTGATAAAATCTTGGAAGCCCCGAATACGGACAGCCCAATGGGTATACGAGATCGGGCAATGCTCGAGGTTCTCTATGGCAGCGGTTTGAGAGTATCCGAACTTGTTTCGATACGAATGAATCAGATTAACTTGTCCGAAGGGGTTATACGTGTCGTTGGAAAAGGCTCTAAGGAGCGGGTCATTCCAATTGGCGAGCCTGCGCGAGATTGGGTAGGAAAATATCTCGAGATAAGTAGGCCGGTAATTCTTGGTCGGGGAATATCAGACACTCTATTTGTTACGAATCGGCATCGAGGCATGTCGAGGCAAGCATTTTGGAATTTAATTCGAAAGTATGTTTTTGTAGCGGGCGTCAAAAAGAAGGTATCGCCGCATACCCTTCGTCATGCATTTGCGACTCATTTGCTGAATCACGGAGCGGATCTTCGGGTGGTTCAGCTTCTACTCGGCCACGCCAACGTATCGACCACGCAGATATATACGCATGTCGCGAAGGAGCGGCTGAAATCTTTGCATGAGAAACATCACCCACGAGGCTAAGTAAGGAAGGCTATGAATTATTTTCTGTTTTTTTTAATTAGTTATTTGATTGGTTCTGTTTCTTTTGCTGTGTTATTTAGCAGAGCATTTAAGTTGCCCAGTCCTTATGCGCATGGTTCCGGTAACCCAGGTGCAACAAACGTATTGAGAACGGGAAATAGAGTTGCGGCTCTTCTTACTTTAATTGGTGATGCATTGAAAGGTGCGGCTGCAATTATTGGTTCTAGACTCTGCTTTGCCGAGTTTGGCTTGAATGCTGAAGAATCAGAGTTGCTCTTAGCCATATCCCTTGTCGGTGTATTTCTTGGGCATATCTACCCAATTTTTCATCGTTTCAGAGGGGGGAAAGGTGTCGCTACAGCCGTCGGAGGCCTCATGGCTCTGAGTTACACGCTAGGGCTCGCCTCTATTTTAGTTTGGTTGATCGTTGCGATTGTGACTCGGTACTCATCCCTTGCTGCAATCTTGTCTTCCGTGATGTGCGTGTTAGTTGCCTACTTTATCTTTGATTTAAACGCAGTCTTTTACTCGATTTGTATTGTGGGAATTGTTTTAATTTCTCGGCATTCGAAAAATATAAGAAATCTTTTGAGTGGTCGTGAAAGTAAAATTGGCTCTAAATCTTAACGAGCATTTCGGATTTGATTATTGAGTTAAAGGCCAACGTGGTTTGATATCGAATGGGGCTGGCCCCAAGATGCCATTCTTTATTTTTTCTGCGCCTAGGAGTGCGATCATCGCCCCATTGTCTGTACAAAACTCTATCGGGGGGTAAAGCGTTTCGAAATCTTCGTCCTTGCTAGCTCGATCTAGTTTTTTTCTTAACGCCGAGTTGGCTCCAACCCCACCAGACACTACCAATCTTTTCAGGCCTTTAGTTCGTAGCGCTTTGACGCTTTTGCTAACGAGAACGTCAGTAATGGCGTCTTCAAAGGATGCGGCAATGTCTGCACGGTTAGTTTTGGATAGCGTTTTTCTTTCATCAGAAGATTTATTAACGAGATTTGCAACTGCTGTTTTCAACCCGCTGAAACTGAAGTCAAGATTATCTTGATCGAGCATAGGGCGAGGAAATTCATATGCTTGTCTATTACCGTTTTTCGCCAACTCAGATAGTTTTGAGCCGCCGGGATATGGCAAACCCAAGAGCTTTGCAGTTTTGTCAAATGCTTCTCCGGCAGCGTCGTCTCGAGTGTCGCCGAGTAATAAATATTCCCCTACTGCTTTTACCTCTATTAATTGCGTGTGTCCTCCAGATACGAGAAGCGTTAAGAACGGGAAGTCTCTTTTTTCCGTATTTATAAAGGGAGATAGGATGTGGCCTTCCAAGTGATGCACGCCGGCACATGGAATGCCTTTGGTGTAGGCAATGGATGTTGCTACCGATGCTCCTACTAAGAGTGCGCCGGCGAGCCCTGGGCCTCGGGTGTAGGCTATGCCATCAATCTCATCAAGTGTGATCTTCGCGTCTGATAAGGCAGCTTTGGTGAGATTTATGATCCTTTTAAGGTGATCTCGGGAGGCGAGTTCTGGTACTACGCCGCCATAATTTTCGTGCAGCTGAATCTGAGAATGCAGGGAATGGGATATAAGCCCTTGATTAATTGAATAAACACCAACACCAGTTTCGTCACATGAACTTTCAAAGCCAAGTATTATCAAGTTGCTGTCCTCACCTCGAGGGTTTACTTGCGGGTTTGCAAAGATCCTTATTATTGATAGAATCTCGCCCTTTCGCAAAATCTTTAGTAGAGGAACCATATTTATATGCCTATTGTTCGGGTCAAAGAGAATGAGCCATTTGAGGTGGCTATGCGCCGGTTTAAGAGAACTGTTGAGAAGACTGGCCTGTTAACCGAGCTAAGGGCACGAGAATTCTATGAAAAACCAACGGCCGAGAGAAAACGAAAGCACGCGGCCGCGGTGAAGAGACACCACAAGAGGATCCGTAGTCAAACACTTCCTCAAAAGATGTACTGAAGAACTAACGATTTCGTATATAGCTAATGGCGGTGGTGAGTGATCTCATCACCGTTTTTTATTTTGGAGGTAAGTACTTTGGAGCTTAAGGAAAACATTGAAAATGCGATGAAAGCAGCTTTAAAGGCCAAGGAAGCTGTGGCGTTGTCTACTTTGCGTATGTTGTTGGCCGCTAAAGCAACGTGAAATTGATGAGCGTGTAACCCTATCTGATTCCGACGTGATTTCTGTGATTGAAAAAATGATTAAACAGCGTCGTGAATCTATAAAGATGTATGAGGAAGCAGGTAGAGATGATTTGGCGACCTCAGAAAAATCCGAAATTGAAATATTGCAGACCTATATGCCGAAACAATTAACGGAGAGTGAGGTTGAGGATGCTGTGGGTGCTGCCATCGCGGAGTCTGGAGCTACTGGCCCTAAAGATATGGGGGCGGTGATGGGGCTTTTAAAAGGAAAGCTCGCTGGTCGTGCGGATTTTTCCTAATCTCAAAATTGGTTAAGTCAAAATTACAATAGCTTTGATCCACAGCTTGCTCGATTTTTTCAACCGAAGTGCAACTATAAGGCGGACTGCCCGTGATCCAAAAATGATGGATAATTTGGAGCATGATCCCTCAAGGCTTTATTGATGACCTTCTAGCGCGCGTAGATATTGTTGATGTCATAGAAAAATTCGTCCAACTAAAACGCTCTGGAACGAATTTATCTGCACGATGCCCTTTTCACGAGGAGAAAACTCCCTCATTCACAGTTAGTCAAACGAAACAGTTCTACCACTGTTTTGGTTGTGGGGCTCATGGATCTGCTATTTCTTTTTTGATGGAATATCAAGGTTTGGGTTTTATCGAAGCCGTCACGGAACTCGCGAGTAGAGTTGGTTTATCGGTACCGGAGGTGCGGCGTGATGAGGCTATTGGATTTGAGAAAACCGCGACGACCCTTCTGGAAATTAATAAGAAAACCGCCAATTTTTATAAGCATTGCTTGAAAAATTCTCCACTGGCGATCGACTACTTGAAACGACGTGGAATTGACGGAAGAACTGCCGCGCTTTTTGGCATCGGATTTGCCCCAGATGACTGGCAGGCTCTAGAGGCCGTATTTTCAGACTATACGGATAACAAGGATTTAGTTTCTGCAGGTCTCGCGATTCGTAAAGACGAGGGTAAAACATATGATCGGTTTAGGAACCGAATTATGTTCCCGATTAAAAACTCAAAAGGTGATGTCATCGCGTTTGGTGGACGTGTCATTGATTCGGGTGAGCCCAAGTACCTAAATTCGCCGGAGACAGATTTATTTCGCAAAGGCAATGAGATTTATGGCATCTATGAATCTCGTGCTGCGATCCGTAGTGACGGTCGTGCCATCGTAGTGGAGGGTTATATGGACGTGGTGGCCCTCGCCCAAGCAGGTGTCAAGAATGTGGTTGCTTCACTGGGAACTGCGATTACTGAAAACCAAATAAAAATTCTGTTGAGACACTGTAAGGAGATTGTATTTTGTTTCGATGGAGACATGGCTGGTCAAAAGGCTGCATGGAGGGGGCTCGAAGGAGCTATTTCTCAATTGTCTGATGGCACGCTGATATCTTTTTTATTTCTCCCTCAGGGCGAGGACCCTGACAGCATCATTAGAAAATTCGGTGTTGAGCGGTTTCGTGAACTCGAGAGAGAGTCCATTCCTCTAAGTGACTTTTTATTTGATGAGCTCGGTGAAAAAATCTGGGAACATCAAATCGATCGAGGGGAAATCCAAATTAGTTGGTCTCGCAACACCTTATATGGGGAAATTCAAAGCCCCGGTAATGAAATCATTATTTTTGGATCGACTGTCTCAGTTGAGCGGTATATCGAGAAGTGATTTGGCTCCGAGCGGCGCTACCAAGAGCGGCCGCAGGAGCGATCAGCCATCACCGATTAGACGTACGGGGCCGTCGGTTATGCGACATCTATCGGAGCTTCTGTTATTTGATCTGTCACTAGCGCAAAATATCGAGGCGGACGTAATTTCGAGTAATAGGGATATCCTCGCTGCCCTATATCCTCAGGAGGAGCTGCAATTATTAGAGCGTATGATTGGTTTCTCAGTCGATGGGCTAAGTTCAACAGAATGCTTAGAACGCTTGAGCCAAGAGCCATATGGAGATTTGGCGAAAAGACTTAGTAGGGATGGTTTTACCCGATACGGATCTGGTAAAAATATCGACCGAGAACAGTTGGTAACTGAGGTTGTAGAGGCGACTAAGATAATAGCGAGTGTGGTATCGAGGCAGCGGCAGACCGAGCTTGTTATGAATAAATCCCCTTCGAGTATGACTGACGAGGAGAAGATGCGTTATCGGACCTTGATCAGTTCCGTAACCGAACTAAAGAGCAAATAAAGAACATCGATTTTTTTAGTTATCCGGTATAATGGGGAGTTCGGCTGAAATCCAACAAATTTAATTGGTTTCGCTGTATTTCCGAGAAAATTAATACCATTTAGTCAGGGGCGAGCGTTACATATGGCACAAAACGTGGCGGTGAAACGAAAACGAGGCAGAAAGCCAAAAAATCAAAGAGTCGAGAATCAGCCCCCAATAGATGCTGAGGTCAGGAGATCAAAGCTCAAGGGATTGATCGTTCTCGGAAAAGAGCGGGGTTACCTTACCTACGCAGAAATCAATGATACTCTGCCCGACGAAATGCTCGAGGCCGAGCAGCTAGAGACGATCGTTAGCATGATTCATGACATGGGAATCATGGTTTACGACGAGGCGCCGGACAGCGAGGCGTTACTGATGGGTGACAATTCTGCGCCGGTAGCTGATGATGACGCCGCCGAAGAGGCGGAACAAGCTCTCTCAACCGTTGATTCAGAATTTGGTCGAACGACTGACCCAGTGCGTATGTATATGCGTGAGATGGGGTCGGTAGAGCTCTTGACTAGAGAGGGCGAGATTGAGATAGCTAAAAGAATTGAAGAGGGTTTGAAACATATGGTTCAAGCAATTTCTGCTTGTCCCATGACAATTGCTCAACTTCTTGAGTTTGCTGAAAAGATAAAGACTGATGAGATCAAAGTAGACGACATCGTAGACGGATTAGTCGATCCAAATGCTCCTGAAGAGGATGAGGCGGACGATGGCGCTGAAGTGCAAATGTCTGATGACTCTGATCTGGACGATGATGCGGACGACAGTTCCGATGAAGATGAGGACGATGAGGAGGCTCAAGCGGCAATTCAAAAAGCAAATCTCGAGCAATTAAAAAAAGATGCGCTTGAGAGGTTCGCTCGACTTAAGTCCCTCAACACTAAGATGCTGAAGGCGCTGAGTAGAGGAGGTACAACTGGAAAGGCTTACCTCAAGGCTCAACAAGAGATATCCGATGAGCTGTTGTATATCCGATTCTCTGCCAAGCAGATTGAGTATTTGTGTGACTGTGTCAGAGCTTTAGTGGAGGAGGTTCGCAACCATGAGCGTACGATCATGGACATTGCGGTTGAAAAGTCTGGCATGCCGAAATCGAGGTTTATAAAAACTTTCCCTGGTTCTGAGGTAGATCCCAAATGGGTCGAGGAAGAGATCGACGTTAAGAAGCCTTATGTTGAAACATTGATGCGATTTGCTCCGGATATCTTAGAGGGCCAAAAAAGTCTTTATAACATCCAGACTAGAATCGGAATCCCGCTTAAGGACTTGAAAGAGATACACAAGCGAATGTCCACGGGGGAAGCAAAAGCTCGAAGAGCGAAGCGGGAGATGACCGAGGCGAATCTGCGATTGGTGATTTCGATAGCGAAAAAATATACCAACCGTGGTCTGCAGTTTTTGGACCTTATTCAAGAGGGAAATATTGGCTTGATGAAAGCGGTTGATAAATTCGAATACCGGCGAGGGTATAAATTTTCAACCTATGCGACTTGGTGGATTCGACAAGCAATCACTCGATCAATTGCAGATCAGGCTCGAACGATCCGCATACCAGTTCACATGATTGAGACCATAAATAAAATGAATCGTATTTCCAGGCAAATATTGCAGGAAACTGGATTGGAGCCAGATCCGGCGACTTTAGCTGAGAAGATGGAAATGCCAGAGGACAAAATTAGGAAGATACTAAAAATTTCTAAGGAACCGATATCGATGGAGACCCCGATTGGGGATGATGAGGATTCCCACTTGGGAGATTTTATCGAGGACACAGGAACAACGGCTCCAATCGATGCGGCAGTTCATACCAGCCTAATGGATGCAACGAAAGAGGTTCTGGACACTTTGACCTCTCGAGAGGCGAAGGTCTTAAGAATGAGATTTGGAATCGAAATGTCGACGGATCATACGCTAGAGGACGTGGGAAAGCAGTTTGATGTTACGCGTGAGAGGATCAGACAAATCGAAGCTAAAGCGCTTCGTAAGCTTCGGCACCCTTCTAGATCCGAGAGGTTGAAAAGCTTCATGGACAACAATAGCGGTAGCTAGTAAATATTCTTTTGCGTTTAACGCTCGGTTAAAGTGGGCCTGTAGCTCAGTTGGTTAGAGCAGAGGACTCATAATCCTTTGGTCCTAGGTTCAAGTCCTAGCAGGCCCACCACTTCAACTTGGAAAAATTGCGTTTAAACAAAAGGTCCTTCTCCAATTTAAGATCTGCAGTTTGACCTATACTGCAAGAATGACCTATCAACCCCAAGTAGAAAAAGTATTTCTGCCTTTCCGATCTGTTGTGTTTGAGCACATTTTGTTTTAATAATGCAGATGGAAAAGACTTAGAGGTTGGTCAAGTTTTTTCAGACTGTGATCGGTGCCCGGAGCTTGTTGTCGTGCCTTCTGGATCTTTCGAGATGCGGACTGCACCTTGGGGTCCCGGAAGAGGACACAACGATGGATATTATTATCCCGTCTTCTTTCCAATTAAATTTTGCGGTTGGAAGGTATGAGATTACTAATGCTGATTGGGAGGTATGTGTTGAGGACGGGGGGTGTGAGGCCCTCAAGAAGGTCGAGGGAGCTCGCCCGCGATTACCAGTTGTAAATGTTAGTTGGAGGCAAGCGCGTCTGTATACCAAATGGCTGTCGAGGATTACGGGATACCGCTATCGATTACCATCGAACTCTGAGTGGGAGTACGCTGCTCGGGCTGGTCTTGGGATGAACAGGTATTTCGATATACCTCCGGAAAGAGTCTGTGACTTTGGCAATACCTACGATGAGTCAGCTGATAAAGCCCTAGAGTATGGTCTCGAATCCATGTCATGTAATGATGGTGAGACGAGCCTGTCTGAAGTTGGTAAATTCAAACCAAATGACTTTGGTATCCACGATGCAATCGGTAATGTTTTTGAATGGACGGAGGACTGTTCGAGTCCAGATTGGAGGGGAGCTCCAGTCGATGGACGGCCTTGGTTGAAGGGGGATTGTTCGATGAGGGGTTACAGAGGAAGTTCGTGGCTATCTAATGAGCCGTTTTATGTTGTTGAGTCAAGTCGTTTTAAATATCTAGGGTCTAGTGAGGAGGATCTAGGTTTTCGAGTAGTGCGGGAAATTAATAACTAGTGCAAACAGTTAATATTCAAGTAATTTGAATGTTTGATTTATTCAGGTTACAGTTGGGTTACGTCAGAACACTGAGTATTTCTTGAAACTATAGTCTTAAGTAGACCCCTTGTCACTTCGTTCAACTAGCCCGCCCAATCCTGAGTCCTCGCCATTGGAAAATATGTTCTCGAGGAGTTTTGGATAAATGGCGAATGGAGTCCTACCTCAGGGGGTAATTCGTCGCGGGCGGCATGTCTGGCTAAATCCGCGGTTATGGATGAGGCGAGTTACTTTGTGGTTAGGCGCAATCCTAGTGGGGGTTGCTGCGATTGCCTTTGCGAAAAGTGCCGAATACGCCAACTCATTGCATCAGCGGCTGGTGGATGCGTCGCCGTTGTTGCCGTTCATCGTGGGCCCCTTGGGTCTGGCTTCAGTTGTTTGGTTAACGCGCCGTTTCTTCGCTGGTAGCCAGGGGAGTGGAATTCCTCAAACGATTGCTGTTCTTGGAATGGAGAATGTAAAGGACAAGGATAGCTACTTATCTTTGAGAACTGCGATTGGTAAGTTCGGGCTCACCGTGCTGGGTCTTCTGTCGGGTGCATCAGTAGGCAGGGAAGGACCTACTGTTCAGATTGGCGCATCAATCATGCACGTTCTTGGAAAATTTACGAGATTCTCCAGAATAGAAATGCAGAGAGGACTGATCTTAGCAGGGGGGGCCGCTGGCGTTTCTGCTGCTTTCAATACCCCGCTTGCCGGAATCGTTTTTGCAATTGAAGAAATGAGTAGAAACTTTGAGAGCAAGACCAGTGGAACAGTGCTAACTGCGGTAATTGTTTCAGGGATCGTTTCGCTCTGGTGGTTGGGAGACTATACATATTTTGGAAGTACTTCCGCGGTGCTATACGGGTCGACGGCTTGGGTGCCAGTTTTACTGTGCGGGATAATTTGTGGGCTATTGGGTGGTCTATTTAGCCAGTTGTTGATAGTTGTATCCAAAGGTTTGCCTGGAAAGATTGGGCGTTTTGCAAAATCAAGACCGGTCCTCTTCGCTGCATGTTGTGGTTTTCTTTTAGCTTTGTTGGGAGTTGCTTCTGGTGGCGTCACATACGGAACTGGGTACCATGAAGCGCGAGCGATCCTAGAGGGTACTGCGAATGTCCCAGAGACTTTTGGATTATTAAAGCTGTTAGCGACGTTGATATCCTACGTAAGCGGTATTCCTGGTGGGGTCTTCGCCCCTTCATTGTCGGTTGGTGCGGGCTTAGGCCATAACCTAGCGGCGCTCATGCCCTATGCGCCAATTGGTGCAGTTGTTGTTTTGGGGATGGTTGCTTATTTTGCTGGAGTCGTCCAAGCACCTGTTACTGCATTCGTTATTGTTATGGAAATGACAGACAACCATGACATGATCGTGCCTCTCATGGCGGCCTCGCTGCTTGCGGCGGGAACCTCGAAGATAGTTTGCCGAAAACCTTTGTATCGAGCGTTAGCAGACCAGTTTTTGCTAAAAGAGGAAGCGTCTAGATCATCTTAGATCTTGACATCAAAACGAAGATGTTCTGGAGTTAATTCGGTCAGGTTTTGACAACCCAGTAACCCAAGCGACAAATCTATTTCAGCTTGGAGTATGGACACGCATAATTTGACGCCCTCGTAACCAAGTGCGGCTAGTCCATAAAGCCAGGGCCTACCCATCATGCAAGATCTGGCTCCAAGTGCTAGAGCTTTTATCACATCCGATCCCCGCCTGATTCCCCCATCTAAAATTACGGGATAATCCCTGCCGACTCTTTCGATTATTCCGGGAAGCGCTGATATTGCGGATATCGAGTAGTCAAGTTGCCTTCCGCCATGGTTGGATACGATGATTCCATCTACTCCTAAAGATTTTGCTATTTCAGCATCTTGCGGGCTGAGAATGCCTTTTACTAATACTGGTCCTCCCCATTGTTCCTTGAACCAAGTGATGTCCTCCCAGGTAAGAGTGGTATCCCATTGTTCCCTGATAAAGTCAGTAATCGACATGACGCTGTTGGAGTCAATGCTGGTGTTGTCAAAGTTGCGGTATTTGATCTTTGGTCCAAGACCAACGTCGACTAACCAGCGGAAGTGGTAAGCAAAATCGAGAATTGTAGATAAACCAAATTTAGGCGGAACAACAAAGCCATTTCGTATATCTTTTTCTCTTGCCCCTTGTAGCTTGGTGTCCACGGTTATGACTAGTGCATTGCAGTTCGATTGTTTCGCTCTGTTGATGAATTCTTTTGTCAGCCCTCGGTCCCTTAGCACGTATTGCTGATACCAGTGTCCCGTGGGGGCACTCGCGGTAATGTCTTCAATGCTGCACGTTGCGACTGTGGATAGGCAGTACGGGACATTACTGTCGAGCGCAGCTCTAGCTGCTAATAATTCGCCTCTTCTTCGTGTAATACCAGCTAAGCCAGTGGGCGCAAGAATTAGAGGCGATGAGTACTTTGTTCCGAAGAGGTCAACACTTTGATCCCGCTCCTCAATATTAGTAAGTACCCTCGTAACAAATTTAATTCTTTCGAAATCCCCCCGGTTTGCGCGAAGCGTGACTTCATCTTGGGCGCCACCATCGACAAATTCAAAAATTGTTTTAGGTAAGCGGCGTTTTGCTAGTGAACGCAGATCATCGATATTTATAACTTGTTTCATAATTACTTCTTTGCTGTGGTTTTTGGTTTTCAGGGGCGTTGCGGATTATTTCCCCACAACATCGGCATATCGTATTGACGTGCTCTTGATAAATCCCCGAGGTAAAGTGATCTTTGCATCTCCCACGCGAAATCTTGTAAGCGCTTTGTCAGCTCTTGAGAAATCTCAGGAAATTTTTCTATCACATTGTTCTCCTCTGAGGGGTCATCTCCGATGTTGTAGAGTTCGGCAGAGGCGGGGAGTATGCTCCGGACAACCAGCTTCCAGTTGTCCCTCAGAATGGCGCCCCCGAACTCGTCAACATTGAGAAGAATTTCTTCTCGTGTGCTCTGCGCTTCATTGAAAAGTATGGGTGAGATATCGATTCCATCAATGGGTTTTACCTGATCCTGCTTTTGTAACGAGCCTTTTCCGATTTTAATGAGTGTCGGGAACATATCGACAATGTGCGCTCGCTCGGTACTAACCTCGGGCGATATTTTCCCCCTCCAATGCACCAAAAGTGGTACTCGCACACCTCCCTCATAGAGCGATCCTTGTCCAGACCTAAAAGGGCCATTATCGGCAACATTCTGACTCGTATCCGAGTCGCCGGTAAAAAAGCCCGCTTTACCGCGCCACCATTATCACTGTGAAAAACGACGAGAGTATTCTCTAATTGACCCAATTTTTCTACGGATTCGATTATCGCGCCAATGGCAGCATCCATATGGGATACCGCACCAAGGTAAGCGCGTTCCGATTCCCTCGATACATCGGCGTACAAGGATTGGTATTGGTCGGGAGATTGGTAGGGCGCTCCAGGCCCCGGGAAGCTGACTAAAACAAAAACCGGCTTTTTCCCAAGTTGAGACTCAAGGAAATTCTTTGCTTTGGCGGCGATTAAATCTGTATTAAAGCCTTTTTCAAAATACAGTTTTTCGTTGGTGAACCAATCGGGCTGACCAACGATATTTTTCTTTTCGTAATGATCACCGATCTGCACAAGATTTCCAAAAAAAGTATCGAATCCCTTCTGGGTCGGGAGATATTCACGTTGGCTGTGCCCTAAAAGCCAAGAGCCAAACAGCCCCGTTTTATATCCCACTGCATTCAACGCCTGTGCAAGTGTTCTTTCGTCTCGTGAAAGGCCGTAACTACTCCAAGGCTGAATCGAGAGCATCTGGAAACCAGTCCGCATCGGATACCTTCCAGTCAGGAGAGCCGCTCTAGCCGATGACGAGTGTGGGAGGGTATAAAAATTTTCTAGTCGAGCGCCATTTTCGGCTAGGCGATCAATATTCGGGGTGATGGCCCGACCGCCATGAAAACCGACATCTTTCCACCCCAGGTCGTTCGCAACAAAATAGATGATATTAGGCTGATCTGTCGCACTGGCGAACGCTGGCCACATCAAGGCGAAAACGATACGGGCTATTTTCATCAGGTTTTCAATCTGCATGGCAATTAGTATATCTAACCAGATAGGTCATCGGTTTAAAACAATGCCCTCACTTTAAATGTTTCTTTGTCCTATTGAGCTGTATCCGTTAAGACGTCGTTACATGAGGATGCAAAACCCCATACTTCCGGTAGAATTAGTTCCCTTATGAAGTCCGGCCAGAATTTAATCTCATTTCTCTCTGTTATAGGTGCCCGCCTGAGGGGGATGCGTCTTATCGAGGAGACCGCATACGTACTGGCGATAGCATTTTTTGCCTTGTCTGGGCTAGTTATATTGGCAATACCCTTTCCTGCTCTTGGGGAGCGCGCCGTAATCGCGTCAGTACTTAGTTTTGACCGTTGCGATATTGATTGCGGTTCTGATCAAATTCGGGAGATTGCCTCAGCCGTTGGAAGTCGCGAAGTTAGTCGATTCCAGGGCTGGATTCAAAGATGAGATTACAAGTGCATTATTTTTCACATTGGATCCAAGATCTTCCAAATTGGAATCTGATATTGAGAGAAGTTTCGTGAAAGAGCATGTAAGCCGCGCTGAGGCCCGAATGAAGGCGGTAGACATTTCGAAAGTTTTTCCGAGAGTGCTTCCGAAGACCGTGAAGCTCGCTGGCCTATCTCTACTGGTGTACTTGGGGGTGCTTTGGAGCACGACGGGAGTGGTTGTTGCGAACAAGTCTTCTGCGCTACCGAGTGCGATTTCGGGAGGTATCAATTCTCCAGAGGCCGTTGAGGAGGAAGTGGCACGAGAGATCGATGCTATTGAGGATATTCAGGAGGCCCTTGAGACTTTAGAGAATATCGACGTTAGTGCTGTTGTTAAGGAAGAGGCGATAAAAAAGCCCGTGACACTATAGATAAGATCAATATGGAGGCAGCGGCCACCCGTGAGGGGCTCGCGCAACTTGCAAAAGTTTTGATGGAGCAAGAGGGTTTCGAGACGATTGGGAAGGCTCTAAGAGAGGGCAATCTTGATAGAGCGATTGAACTGCTGCAAGAGAAACAGAGAGAGCTGGTAGCGCTTGACGGTCAGGAAAGTGATATTAAGCCAGAAGGCGTGAGCGCGGCGGGTGAGGTTAGTAGAGACGAGAGCTTGTCTCAAGCTGAAATGGGCGATGTCGCAAGAAACTTAATGAATGAAATCGGGCGGCCCGACCCCAGAAATATCAACCGCTTGATTGAAAGTCTCGAGCAGGCGAAGCAGGATATGGAAAACCAGCAGAGCGCAAACACTGCGGGTGCTCGTATGGAAGAGATGGGAGAGCGCATTGGCGCTGTACAAACGTCTGCCGCGGATCTCGGGGGAAGAAATTCGACTTCTGACCAATCTGATACGCCGACGGGAATGCCATCGCCAGATGCTGGTAATAACGACATGAGTGGTGGATCGATGTTCAGAAAGGGGTCCGTTACCCCGAACGAGAAAGAGCAAGGTGACGATGGGAGTTCCACTGGTGCGCCCGATGGACACATGGCCGCGCTCGCGCTAGAGGGACGAATGACTAAACGTCTAGATGCTGTGCTGAAGTTAGAGAAAACGAAAGTAGAGAGCGAAGACGAGGAATCAGATGCTGACTTAGGGTGGGAATTCCAGTCCAGCAAACGAGGGGACGCGAAGACTAAAATTAGTGGTGAAATTCAATCGGGTTCGTATGAAAAGTCTGATGCACTTGAGGCGGAGTTTGTTTCAATTGAACAACGAAATGCGGTGCAGAAGTATTTTTTAAAGATTCATGAAGGGAAAGAGTAAATGAGTGCAAATGCTGAGCAGGGAATGAAAGTTTTCGTCGAGCGCTTTCATAGTGTTGTTGATGAAGTGTCCAAAGTGATTGTTGGCAATCGTGATGTGATAGAACATGTTCTCACCTGTCTCTTGGTTCGAGGTCATGTATTGCTCGAGGGAATTCCAGGTGTAGGAAAAACAAAGCTAGTACAAACCCTGGCCGATGCCACGGACCTTGCTTTTTCCAGAATTCAGTTCACTCCAGATCTGATGCCAGGAGACATCATCGGCTCGAATATCGTTCGAGAAACGGATGATGGTAAAAAATCTTTCGAATTCCAGCGTGGCCCTGTTTTTGCCAACATGCTTTTGGCTGACGAAATTAATCGAGCGACACCCAAGACCCAATCTGCATTGCTCGAGGCGATGCAGGAAAACAGTGTTTCTGCTGGGGGCTCAACGCATAAACTTGACCAACCATTTTTTGTTTTGGCAACACAAAATCCGATCGAAATGGAGGGGACGTATCCCTTGCCTGAGGCACAAATGGATAGATTCTTATTTAAGCTCAGACTCAATTTTCCCGCTGCGGACGAGCTTCTAACCATTGTTGATCGAACAACTCAGCAAGATGATATTACCAGCCAACACGTCATCGGAAAGAAAGAGGTTTTGGAGATGCGTGAAGTCGCGAGGGCGGTGCCCGTCGCCAAACCGGTCATGGAGTATGCGATCGCAATAGCGCTAGCAACGCATCCTGAGAGTGCGCAGGGGCACGACTTATCGAAGAAGTACGTTCGATTTGGATCAAGTCCGAGGGGTGTGCAGTCGTTAGTGCTTGGGGCTAAAGTGAATGCACTTTTGAATAATCGATTCTATGTCAGTGGTGAGGATATCAAGGCTGTAGTGCTTCCGGCACTACGTCACAGGGTGCTATTGAATTTCGAGGCTGAGGCGGAAAGAGTAGAGTCTGATTTCATTTTGGAAGAGATCATTAAGTCTGTCAGCATGCCTGCAGTTTGATATTCGTGACTGCGGTTCAGTAGTTTGTATTTAAGAGTTCTTGATTAGGCATTATGTCCTCGCTCCTCAGTAAAGAGTTCCTTCGGCGGCTAGATGGATTGACGTTGCTTCTTCGGCGCCCGGTGTCCGGACATTTGCGCGGACAACACCGCTCAAAGCGAACTGGCGTCGGAATGATTTTTTCGGACTACCGCCCATATTCCCCAGGTGATGATGTGCGTAATCTCGATTGGGCGACGTATATGAGGCTTGATCGACTCGTTCTAAGGTTGTTTGAAGAGGAAGCCGATACTCCGATCTACATCTTTATCGATAGCAGCAATTCAATGCTGCAAGCAGACGGAGGTAAATTTTTGGTTGCGAAGAAACTTGCCGCGATGCTCTCGTACATCGGACTGCTAAATCACGACAGAGTGAGTGTGGCAGCCTTCTCCGATGGGGTTGTGCGTGAATTGCCTGGGCGGCGTGGTAAAAATCAGATGTGGCGGACTCTCCATTTTCTGGAGGCACTGAAGCCTAGTGGAGTAACCAACTATGCGGATACCTTCAAGCGCTATTTTGGCGGGGGTCGTACTCGTGGTCTCGTTGTCTTTATATCGGATTTTTTGCAGCAAGAATCACTCGAATTGAGTTTTAAACCGATCAGGCAGTATGGTCATGAGGTTTTTGCAAGTCATGTGATTTCGCCATCTGAAGTATCCCCTGAACTAGGTGGAGAAGTTGTTTTGGTTGACTCTGAAACCAATGAATCAATGAATGTACATTTAACTGAAACACTGCTTCGCCAATATCGTGCAGCGTTCGTCGATCACTGTTCCAGTATAGAGAACTTCTTCCGTCGCTCTGGGTGGGGTTATTTGAGAATTAATACGGATGATAACTTCGAAGAGGCCGCCTTGATCGGGCTTAAAAAGGAAAGGCTTACACTATGACAGCCTTGTCTCTGCCTATTGTATTTTTTTGGGTATCAACGCTATTAGTAGTCGTGGCGGTTATTCTTTTGTTTTTGTTGAAGCCTCCTGTTCTTCAAGCGCTCGTTTCGTCGAACGTTGTCTGGAAACAAGTAATACGGGTTTCGCAAGCGTTAAATGATCGATGGCGTTGGTGGTTGTCGCTCTTATTGGCAACACTCATCCTCCTCCTGCTCTTATTTGCAATTTATCGACCTGATTTGTCTGAAGGTGAGGGTAGAAACAAAGTTATCTTGGTGATCGATAATTCCGCGACTTTGGCTGCCCGGATGTCGAATGGAATTTCTCGTCTCGATATGGCGAAAAACTTGGCACAAGATTTTTTATCAGAATTACCGGGGGATCGTAGCGTTTTAATTGTTGACACCCAGCGCAGTGTAGCAATCCCCGAATTTACGAATATTGCCCTCGCGAAAACTATTTTGGATGGCATTGAAATTGGAACATCGCTCGATCCCGTTGTCCCTTCAAAAGTTTCTAGAGAGGCAGCAGAACATCGGTTTGTATTCACGGATGGAGTTTTGCTTGGGGCTCCGCCGGATAGCTATGAAACGGTCTCTGTTTTTGAGCCCATCTCTAACGTAGGGATTACTCATGTTGATTTTGCACTTGTACCGGGAAACCCTGGGGAGCGACAAGCATTCGTCGAATTGAAGAATGCAGGATTTGAAACCCAAGTCGTGGAGCTGGATTTAAATTCTGAAGCAGGGGAGTCACTCAAGAGAAAAATTGAGATTAAAGCTGGTGAAAAAATTGGGCAAATACTAAATATCTCTTCGTTCTCTAGCGGAGCAGTGCGGGTTTCTGCGACGTCCGGTCAAGATGGATTTCGTTTTGATGACAAGGCTTTTGATTACCTCTCGTCCAAAAAGGAAATCAAGGTGCTTCTCGTTAGCCAAAACTCAGCAGACGATAAACTTCTAGAGCTCCTTGAGCTGATGCCGCGAGTCGATGTTCAGGTGATCAATGCCGTTGCGTATTCGAGTACAGTCGCAGACGAGCTTCAGCCAGACCTTCTGATATTCAATCGTGTGGTTCCCGAGAGTCGTCCTAACAGGCCAACCGTAATTTTTGGTGTTAAGTCAGCGAAATGGCTACCTGTTCAAGTGACGGATGCAATGAGTACCCAAGTTGAGGTAGTCAAGAATTCCGCTCACCCTTTGATGCAAAACGTGTCGCTTCGCGACTTGATCGTGGAGGGTGGAGTGGTGTTTGGTGGAGTCACGGATGCGATCGCACCGTTTCTGACCTCGAAAAGCGAAGGTGCCTTGGCGGTTACTTTGGGAGGTGTCAATCCTATAATTTTATTTGGGTTTGATGCGGAGACTTCTAATATAGAACTGTTAGCGGATTTCCCAATTCTGCTGGCAAATTTATTGACTTGGATGGGAGATGAGCCGGCGGTTATTCGTGCTTCTCCTGGAATCATTGCTATTCCGGGAGATGCGGTTCGAGTTAATGGCATGGATGGCAAGGAATATTCCACCTGGAAGGTAGCCGATCAAACTTATTTCAATGCTATTGAGGCTGGGCTTTATACAATCACGACGGAGGATGGCCCACTACGAGTAGCGGTAAGTCAGGTTGCTGAGAAATTTAGCGATGTAAATCAGTCCCGAATTTCGAGAGTCGTAGCTGCAGATTTAACCGCTCCAAATCTGTCTGGTGGTTTTTCGCTGGCCGTTATTCTCTGTCTCTTAGCGTTTAGCTTGCTTGTGATTGATTGGACCTTATTCCACCGGCGTGTCACGCAATAACGTAGAGAACCTGATTCGTGGAAATACTGACCTTTGATAATCCTCTCGCTCTGCTGTTAATACCGCTGATCGGTATTCTCTGGCTTATTGCACGGTTCAGTAAGTTGGCGATCGCGTTACGACACAAACGAATCATGACCCTCATGCGGGCTGCAATTCTGGTGTTGATCGCGTTAGCTACTGCGCAGCCAAATTTTAGATTAGGTGGGGACGATGTTTCGGTCTCGTACATGGTTGATGTGTCAAGGAGTGTTAGTCCAGACTACGTAGAAAAAGCCTTTTCTTGGATCGCTGGAGCTCAAGGAAAATTTAAACCTGCTTCATCAAATATTGTCGTTTTTGGAAAAAATAGTGCAGTAGTGCGAGATTTAGATGAGGCAAAGACCTTGTCTGTGCTGGATTCAGGTGCCGATGCTAACACCTTATCGGAAAATTTTATCGAGCAATCCGGCACAAACATTGAATCTGCGCTTGATGAATCGTTAGCATCCCTCGGAAAAAACAAAGCTAATCGAATCGTATTATTCACCGATGGAAATGAAACCGACGGTTCGGTTGTGAATGTTTTAGACATTGCGAAGCGATCGAACACAAAAATTTTTCCGATGGTAGCCGACTCCATCGAGGTAAGTGACGCATGGATAGAGAGTGTTCGCTTGCCTAAAAGGATTAGAGCTGCCGAGCCAGTCAGTATTCTTGCGCGACTCTATAGCCCCAGAGATGGTTCCCTCACGCTATCTTTGGCGTCAGAGGAAAAAAATATCCTCACCCAAAAATTCCAAGTTCAAACTGGTTTAAACGAGATAGTGCTCACTGCTTCATTTCCGACTCCGGGTGATGTGAATTTATCGGTGGAAATAACAATGGATGGAGATGAGTTCCTGGAGAATAATGCTCAGAAGCTCGGTGTTTGGGTAGAGAAAAAGGCAAAAGTGCTTTACGTCGAGGGGATCGAGGACACAAACAAATACCTCCAAGCTGCGCTAGAGAGTGCTGGTTTTGAGGTTGAACTTGGATCGGCGAATAGGCTGCCATCACTAGACGGTCTCAAGAGGTTCGACACCGTTATTCTTTCTGATGTGCTGGCGACTGCGTTACCGGTTTCTTCCATGAAGGATATTCGCTCTTTCGTTCGCGATTATGGGGGAGGTCTCGTGTTTGCGGGAGGGGAAAATACCTTCGGAGAGGAAGGGTATTCCGACTCGATTCTGGAGGAATTGCTTCCAGCAGAATTTAAGGCGCAAGAGAAGAAAAAGGAATTGGCTCTCGTAATAGCTATCGATCGTTCCTATAGTATGAAGGGAAGAAAGATTGAGTATGCAAAGGAAGCAGCTCGTGCATCTCTTGATCTTTTGGAAGAGCAGCATCAGTTTGGTGTTGTAGCTTTCGATTCTCAGCCTTATGTTCCAGTTCCCCTCCAGCCAGTGAAATCTAAGCGCAAAGCGGAGGCACTAATCAGCAGAATTCAGGCTAGTGGTCAGACAAATATTTATCCTGCCTTAGGTATTGTTTACCGATTGCTTAAAGATGTTGAGGCTCCCACAAAACACGTCATACTTTTGTCAGATGGGGATACCGCTCCCGCTGAATTCGAGAGCCTTATCGAAAGAATGCGTGAGAAGCATATTGTGATTTCGACGGTCCCGATCGGTGAAGGCGGAAATCCAGGGTTGATGAAGCAAATATCGGATTGGGGAAATGGCCGCAACTATATGGCGCTCTCTGCAGAATCAATACCTCAAATTTTTACCGAGGAAACACAAAAAGTGGTTGGTACCAGTTTGGTGGAAGAGCAAATACTCACCGTCGTAAAGCAGCCAACCCAAGCTTTGAGTGGAATTGCATTCGCAGATGCTCCCGCTCTCAAGGGTCACATTGCTGTCAAGGAAAAGGACACAGCGGAGGTTGTACTCGCGACCCAGGATGGTTCACCGTTGTTGACCCGATGGCAATATGGACTAGGTAAGGTATTCATGTTTTCTTCTGATGTGAAAAATAGATGGTCCGCTGATTGGATGAATTGGGATGGGTACGGAAAGTTTTGGGCGCAGTTGACGAGGGATTCACTGAAGCAACTGGGTTCGGATACCGTCTTTTTTGACGTTTCTCAGAATGGAGCTAGTGCTCGTTTCTCTCTGACTCTCCTGGATTTCGATGGTAGGTTCTTGAATAACTTAAGCCCAAATTTGCGAACAAGAACCGGTGATTCAGAAGATATCTGGGAGATGCCACAGGTCGCTCCGGGGCGTTACGAAATTGAGTTGCCTCTTGGGAATATGGCGATTTCTGGGGCTCTCGTGGTTTCTGATCAAATAACAGAGCAAATGGCGGACATGGCCGGTTCCAGAACGGTATTCCCTGGTTATCCTCTGGAATACCGATTCTCCGGCACAAACCAGGAGCTACTTGGACTTATTGCTGATACCACGGGCGGCAAGGTTTCACCTGTTTCTGACGAAGTTTTCCGGGTCGATGAAAAGCTGGATACCAAGTCTCCGGTATGGGTATATCTAATCGCATTAGCGATTCTTCTTTATCTTGCGGATATATTTATTCGGCGCTCTCCGATTCTGTGGGAAAGATATAGAAAGTAAGACGGACTTGATCTATCTTCAAGTCAACGTTATTTTATTCTCTCGATTGTGTACACGTGGTGGTGCTTGGTAGCGCCCCTGAGATTGCAGTGTCTAATTTTGTGTTGGCCGGATGGTTGGAATGTTGAAATTAATAAATAGTAAATCTTTGCTCCTGTTGGTTTTTGCTGGGGTCCTATTGCCCTTTAATTCTCTGGCGGATATTGAGGCTGGCAAAAGGGCCTTGAAAGACGAGAACTATGATTTAGCAACCTCTGAGTTTCGCTCGTCCGCAGAAAAGGGAAGTGCTGAGGGGCAGTTTTATTTAGCCGAAAGTTTTTTTCATGGGCGAGGTGTGCTTCAGGATTTTTCCGAATCTATAAGATGGTATGAGAAGTCTGCGAATCAGGGTTACGTGCAAGCGCAAAATATGCTCGGCAACATGTATTACTCTGGAAAGTATGTGAATCAAGATTTTTCGAAGGCAGCTCTATGGTTTGGAAAAGCTGGTCAATCGGGTGATCTTGATGCTGCCAAGCTTACAGCAGCTTTATACTTTAAGGGTGCCGATGGTCTGAAGAAAAATATTGGGAAGGCTCTGGATTTTTACTTAATTGCAGCAAAATCTGGAGACATCGATTCTCAAGAAATGGTCGGATACTTTGCATTTTCAGGGATATCAGGTGAAAAAAATTACAAAGATGCATTCACTTGGTATGAGAAAGCAGCCAAGGCCGGAAGGGCGTATCCGCAGTATGCGGTCGGTTGGATGTATCAAAATGGCCAAGGGGTGAAAGTTGACTTGAAGAAAGCTGCCGAGTTCTATGAGCTAGCCGCCAAGCAAGGCAACGCGCAGGCTGCGGGGAGTTTGGGGCTTTTGATGTTAACCGGCGACGATCGAGCTAAGAGCCGAGGTCAGGCAGTTAAATATTTGGTGCAGGCAGCCGATCAGGGCGTCGATGCTGTTTACGCTCAGTTAGCTTGGATCTACTTCGAGGGATCGGTAGTGGAGAAGAACGAATCTGCTGCGTTTAAGTGGTTTTCGAAAGCGGCCGAGCTCAACGACCCGCAGTCAAAGTATATGCTCGGATATTGTTTGCAAAATGGTATCGGTACTCTAAAAATCTGAAATCATCAGTTGAATGGTTCGAAAAATCCGCCGGTGCTGGCTACTTGCCAGCGAAAGAGACCCTTGGGTCAATCTTTTTCTTTGGTGGGGATGGAGTGGCGGTTGACTTCGCTCGAGCCTATAAGTGGTACAGCCAAATCGTTGAAAGTAGTAGCCCGTATGTGCAGTACCTAGTGGGTTACATGCTCGATGAAGGGAAAGGCATCGCGAAAGATGCAAAGCGGGCAGCTAATTATTATCAAATTTCAGCCGAGCGTGGAGAGGCTCGAGCGCAGTACCGCTTAGCATGGTTCTATTTTGACGGAGTTGGTGTTTCTAAGGACCTAAAGCGGGCTTATGTTTGGAGCAACTTGGCTGCGTCGACGCTTACTGGATTAGAGCGGGAGGATGCTGAAAAGCTTAGAAATTATGTTGCCTCAAAACTTGAAGACAATGATTTAAAGCGGGCGCAACAAGAGTCTCGTGAGTGGAAGCCAAAAGAATAGGACTGATATTGTTCACCTGTTGTTAGGCTTTGTAACGATTCACAACTTTCTCATTTAACTCAATTCCCAGTCCTGGGGTATCGGGTAGTTCAATTTCTCCAGTCTTCGAGCAAACCGTTAAAGGATCTTGAACTAAATCGGTCATTAACGGATGCGCGGGGAACACGGTTTCCGCCATACTTCCGTTTCTTATCGCGCCCAGGTAGTGCAATCCAGCGGCGACCGCGACCGCGGAGCCATGTATATGTGGTGCCACTGGCATATTTGCCGAAAGAGCGAGGTGAGCGATCTTCATAGATTCCGTTAAACCGCCCGCCCAAGCAACATCAGGTTGTGCGAAATGGATAGCTCTTGCGTTGATATATCGGGAAAAATCAACAATCCCATAACTACAGGTTTCATATCCGGCGATCGGTATGTTTACTTTGCTAGCTACTTCTGCGCTTCCTGAAATGTCATCTGGGGAAATGGGTTCTTCCAACCAATATATGTCGTATTTTTCTAACTTGTTAGCCATCGAAATTGCGGTTCCAACATCCCAAGCACCATTTGCATCAATCGCCAAACGAATGTTAGGGCCAATCGTATCTCTGACGGTTTTGACGCGTTGAATATCTTCCTCATGACTAACCTCCGCTATGCCGCGATCACCAGTTACTCTTAATGGAGACATTTCGATTGCACTGTTTCTTCCGACTTTCATCTTAACTGCGCGAAAACCAGCATCAATGTATTGCTGCATTTCCATGCTTAATTGCTTTAAATCTTTTCCTTCCGAATAAAAGCCACCTGTTGCGTAAGCAGGTACTCGCTTTCTATAACCGCCTAGTAATTTCCAAACAGGCTGCCCAGCAATTTTTCCCTTAATATCCCAAAGCGCAATATCAATCCCGCTGATAGCGGCAATGACAATTCCGCCTCGCGCATGTTTGTACGCGCGCTTATGCATCACATCCCAAATATATTCATTTTGAGTTGGATCTAAACCAATGAGGTACTCTTTTAGTTCATGTTCAATTACTTGCGCTGTAGACGCCATCGGCCCGCCAAAATGCGCGGCCTCGCCAATTCCAACAACTCCCTCATCTGTAAAAACTTTTACCAATAAGGCGGGCTTGTTCTTCATCGTGTAGTTCGCGTCGAACACTGTTTTATTGAGTTCAACTTCTAACGGAATGGCCTCAATGTTAGTTATTCTCATAAGTAATTAAATTTGTTCATTAAATTCTTTTTTCGACTGATTAATTTTTAAGCACGAATAACAAAACTCAATCATCAAAACCGGTGTACGTTCACAAGTTTGAATGGTTGATGATCTTATCCACAGATTTTGTGGATGAACTCAAATTTGCTCTGTGTAAATTTTTTTGCACCAAGATAGTTCGTCTTTTCTTTTTGTGAATTTTTCCTTATCACAAAAATTTATAAAAATCTTCTTTTAAATTCACGTTGGTGGTTATTTGTAATTTTATTTTTCAGAATGCTTCTAAATTCTGGTCTGCATCAAAAGTAAATGGTTTTGCATCTGAAATAATTTCGAAGAAGCTCGAATTCGATTGAACTGTTTCTGATAAATTCTCTGATACGAAAATTTCTCCGAGTGATAGCGTGTTTCTGATACGAATAATCTTACAGTTCTCTGGTGCTGTTCGAACTACGGTTTTAACGGCGAGATTGATCGCCTCGTTGTCGTTATTCATTACAATTGGGATAGCAGCGCCATCTAAGTTCATCGACGTTATAACGTTGGCGTAAGTCGCAGAAACGTCCATTTGGTTAAATAGCTTCATAGTCGTGACATCAGCGCCGCCAATTCCAGTCGCGTTTCCATGGCTCTCAGGAGTCAGTCCCAGAACCACAATTTTTTTAACATCTAATTCTGAATTCCAATCAACAGCACGTCGATTGCGTCCGGTTATATTTGGGTCAAATCCAGCGCCACTGATATTTTTCCCCATTTCGTCAATGATAAGCACATCCACAGATGGAAAATTTAATCTTGGCATGTTCTCTTTCGCGAGCGCTTGCAGGACTGGTTCGCGCTCGGCAATCTTTTCAGCTGGGATTGCTTCGATGATCTTTGTATGATCGTAGGCGTTCTCAACAATACCAACGCCAAACAAAACATTCCTATTTTTGATGTTCACATCCCGAACCTCAGGTAAGAGTTCTGGGAACATATCCATACCGTGCCGATGATAGGTGGCGGCACCGTTTATTTTGCCGATTCCAATGGCAAGCATTTTGGTCAACCCGCTTTCGGTCGCTCCTCGAAATGCCGTATGCGGTTTAATTCGATTGATAACGACAATGCCATCCGCCGATGCGGCATACGCGTCCATGTGTACTGGCGTTTCGTCGCTTAGGTGTCCAACAACTACCGTATCCATGGTGGCCTTAATCGGCACGCCCATGGTCTCTTCTGTTATCCCATATCCCGCGAGCACCTCTTTTTGTCCTTTAGCGGTCGCGGCTCCGTGGCTTCCCATGCATGGAAAAATGAACGGTTTAGCGCCTAGATCAAGTAGTTCGCTTATAACCGATTTGGCAATAACGTTGATGTTTGCAATTCCACGGCTGCCACAACCTACAGCTATTACCTGGCCAGCTTTGATTTTTTCTCGAATTTCGGGTTTTCTTAATGCTTCCCCGGTAGCGTGGGCAACATCATGAATTGCGTCTGCATTAAATTTCTGTTTTACCCGCAACATTTTTGGTAGCGCTAAACTTAGTCCGCCAGCGATTTCTATCTCTACTTTTTCGGTAATCACGTTTTGGTCTCCAAAATAATGCTGCGTAATCAGCCCTTATAAAGTGGTACAACGTAGGGACCTTCTGGAATCACTGCTAGAGTCGGATAGGTCCCATCATTTTTTTGTTTCATACAGCCAGCTAGAAATAATTCAATATCATCAATAATTTCCACGCCAGTCAATGATTTTTCTTCATCATTTAAGCCCGATTCGTACAAGTGGATCGATCCTATTTCCATGGTTTTGGTTTGCATTTGCGTTTGCCACTCATCAATATCTGCAAAGGATTTTTGTGCAATATTTTTCAAGAATTTTTTTACACCAAGGGAGACAAGTTGGCGTTGTGCATTTTTGTATTCTTCTGACCCCATTCCTTCAGTGCACTGTGAGGCTATGACCAATTTTCCGCCGTCTTTTAGAATTTGCATGGGAACAACCATCCCTTTTACGGTTTGGTAGTACGTTTGATCCAGTGGAAAACCCGCTCCGCTCGTTAGAACTACGTCGAATTTTTCTTTTGTTGCAACAGAAACATACTTTTCAGCGAATTCTACGGCTTTCATGTGACTACCGATAATTTCTCCGAAGTTTGCGTAGGATAGATTTCGATTCTCATCGAGCACTGTGTTTACACACAAAACTTTTCCGAGCATTTTCACAATCTCGACCTGTTCTTCGTGTAGCGGATTACCATCTATCACGCATGTGTCTGCATTAGGGTGAGACATGAATTTAAAATTATGGAATGTGGTGATGGTATCTGCGTGAGCGATGCCTGGAGCTATTACCTTTCTTCCTCCAGAATAACCGGCCATGAAATGGGGTTCTACCAAGCCGGTAACGATCTTTAAGTCGGCATCCACAAATCGCTTATCAATTTTTACCACTGTTCCTTTTGAGGTCTCACCTAAAGTGATATGGTCTGCATCATTTCTAGCATAGTGGTTTTGAATCAGGATGTTATCTAGTATCCAAGGATCTCCGATGAGCTGGCGAAGCTCCTCCCCTTCATTCGGCCGGTGAAGGCCCGTCGCGATTAATATGGTTATCGATTCCTTTTGGATCCCAGCTTGAAGCAATTCACTTATTAGGGATGGAAGGATAATGTGGTTGGGGACTGGGCGCGTAACATCGCAGATCAAAATGGTTGCTGTCCTCGAGCCTTTTGCCTCGGTCGAGAGCTTCTCACTGCCAATTGGGTCCGCTAGGGCTCTTTTCATCGCTAATGCCGGATCTGCTTCGATTGGCATTGCGGATTTTCGAATGATGCTGGCGTTCCAGGATTCATCAAGATTCACTGAGAGATGATCTTTCCCAAAATTTAAATTGACTTTCATTTGCTCAAGGTTCTTCCGCGTTGTTTCATAATTTTTTTGAAAGTTATCCCTTAATTTTTCAAAATAACACTCGATAAATCAAACGAATAAAAACATAAAGCGCAAAAAGATTAAGCGCAAAAGCTGTGATAACCCCGAGCTTAGTTACAAACGACAGCTGATTTGTAGAGTTTTTTACAGTTGTCGCGATCATCGCGATTCCAGCGATTGATAGGATGGGTAGGAGTAAGAGCACTGAAAAAACCGCAAAGTATCTAAATGAGTCAAGCGCAGTGTTCTCGACGGCCAAGCTTATGCTAACCCATGCAGTCGCAACTCCGATTGTTAGAGACAGCAGCGTCGTGCGTCCAGGTGACTTATAAATCCAGTTTACGTTTTCCTCTTTTTCTAATAAATCTTCGTTCAATGTCTTATCCAAGATCGTGTTTTGCGCGAAACCAAAGCCTTCTCGGGTGTTGCTGACGATACCGAGTCCGTCTGGTTGAGCTTAATATTTCTTTGCTAGGATGTGTCCAATTCATAAATTCTAGTCGATTTGCTCTTGCCTATGTATGTCAGATATTTATGTTCCTTGGCCTTGATTTCTTTGTTTTCCGTAACCGCCTCGGCGGGAAGCAATTATCAGGATGTTTGGAATGAGCTTCAGCGAGAGCTGCAAGTTCAGTTAACACATTCCCCTGCAAAGAACATCATTTTGTTTGTGGGTGATGGGATGGGCGTTTCCACAGTCACGGCTGCTCGAATCCTTGATGGACAGAACCGAGGCGTGGATGGTGAGGGGAATCTTTTGTCTTTTGAGAGATTTCCTTTTATCGCATTATCCAAGACCTACAGCGCTGATCAGCAAACTCCAGATTCCGCCCCAACCATGAGTGCGATGGTCACAGGCTATAAAACAAATGGGGGTGTTTTTGGTGTCAACGATAGGGTGATGCGTGGAGAGCGTGGCTGGGATCGTATACAAAAAAATAGTGTGAAAAACATTTTCGAACTTGCTGAAGAGGCCGGGATGGCGACGGGGGTCGTTTCAACGGCGAGGATTACACACGCTACCCCAGGAGCGTGCTATGCGCACACTTCAAATCGAGATTGGGAGTCAGATGCGGATGTGCCCCGAGAGTCCAATGTGCCTGATATTGCGCGCCAACTAATTGAATTCCCTTTTGGAGACGGGATCGACGTTGTATTCGGTGGGGGTGCCAGAGCCTTTATTCCGAAAGAATCCTCGAAGTATTTTTCAGAAGGGCGCCGCGAAGACGGTCGTGATTTGATTTCTGAGTGGTTAAATAAATCTCCGGGTAGTCGCTTCTTGCATACAAAAGAAGAGTTAGAAAATTTAGATTCCTCGAGCTTAGTGCCGACTTTGGGGTTATTTTCTTCGAGCCATATGGCGTATTCAGTTGACAGGGGAGCAGGTGACGATAGTACCCAGCCCTCACTTGTGGACATGACTAGAGCAGCGATCAAACTTTTGAGCAGTCATTCAAGTGGTTACGTTTTATCGGTCGAGGCGGGGCGAATTGATCATGGGCACCATGCGGGTAACGCTTTCCGAGCCCTGCATGATGCGATTGAACTCTCCGACGCAGTTGAGGAAGCGGTTCGATTGGTTGATCTAAATGAAACATTAATAATAGTCACAGCTGACCACAGCCACGTTATGACATTGGCTGGTTACCCAAAAAGGGGGAACCCCATTTTAGGAAAGGTTATCCATTCAGGTGAATCAGCCCCGGTCCTTGCCAAGGATGGCCTGCCTTACACCACCATTGGGTACATGAACGGGCGTGGATTTCACGATCTCGAGGAGGGAGGCGACGAAGTCTATAAAGAGGAGATCTTCCTTGGTCGCAAGGACCTCACAGATATTGACAGTGAAAGCCCGGGTTTTCACCAGGAATCGCTCGTTCCACTAGACATGGAAACGCATGGAGGCGAGGATGTTGCAATTTATGCCGTTGGGCCTATGGCCCATCTATTTAGAGGTGTGAAAGAGCAAAACTACATATTCCACGTCATGCGTTATGCTCTAGGCGAAAAATAGAGATATCTCAATGTTTTGGAATCTGGATAACCTGGGATTAACCTTTTGTCTTACATACATCAGCGATTGAGCGAACTTGGGATAAGCCCTCCGCCTCCTAGGGAGCCGGCGTTTAGCTATGTGCCGACTGCAATATTCGGAGATTTTTGTTTCCTGAGCGGACAGTTGCCTTGGACTGAGGACTCGGGCCTGATCACTGGAACTCTGGGAAGAGATTGTTCAATTGATCTCGGAAGGGACGCTGCTCGACTATGTATATTAAATGGTTTGTCGGTTTTGCAACGGGACCTTAATGACCTAACTCGGATCTCTCGTGTGATCAAAATGACAGGCTTTGTGGCTTGCGTAGATGGCTTTTGTGATCAACCTAAAGTCATCGACGCGGCGTCGAATCTCCTCGTTGATATATTTGGAGAAGCTGGCCAGCACGCGCGATCAGCCGTCGGCGTGCGTCAATTACCAAGAGGGGTTCCCGTCGAAATTGAGTTGATATTAGGATTGCAGTCGGGGGTTGAAACCCGTCAAACCTTGTACTTACTGATCACTTCTTCTCTTGGTGAAAGTCCGAGTCCAATGCCATCAGGCACTAACATTTTTCCGTTTTTTGGAACAATCTCTTCTCCATAGAGATGATCCTCGCAGTCAAAAAATCTCCATTCCACAAGCGGTTTGTCAGATAGCGCTGCGCTAGTCTGGATTGCTGCTAGTAGACCGGGCCCCTCATAGAAGCTGTGTGGAACAACACGAACATTGTATTTTTTTGCCAGCTTAAACACTTCAGAAGTAGTAGATATTCCACCGGTTTTTGTGGGACTCGGTTGAATAAAATCGATTGATCCGGATTCCATCAGGGTTTCGTATTGCTTAAGTGTCGCTGCATTTTCGCCAGCTGCTAAGGGGATTCCACCTTCTTTTCTTATTTTTGCTAGAGCTAAATGATCTTCTGGCGGCCACACTGGCTCCTCTAACCATGTTATGTCCAGTTCCTGGAAATTTCTAGCCATCTCTATTGCTTCGTCAGTATTCCAGGGACAGTTAACATCCAGCATCAAATGTACGTTTGGGTCCGCTCGTCGCGCTGCTGTGATTGCGCGCAGATCTATCTCGTGAAGTTTCACGTACTTAAACCCCAAGTCTACGCAGTGCTTGACGTTATCCGATACCGTCTTCGGGTCTTCGTATCTCACGAGACTCGCGTAAGCGTCAATTTCCTGAAAATTAGAACCCCCAAGGAGTTGAGCAACAGAGCTTTGATTCTCTTGGGCCCAAATATCCCAAAGAGCAATATCGATACCGGATAGTCCGAAAATGACCGGACCACCGCGGCCAAATATATGTAATTTCTTCTGAAGAGTGGTCATAAATTCTTGAATATTATCAATATTTTGATCAAGACAAAGAGGCTTTATGAGAGACTCTATGCACGTCTTGGTGGCTGCTATTGAGTTGTATCCGAATGCTTCTCCCCAACCAATAATTCCGTTGGCGGTTTCGATACGAACCAGGAGCGCGTCGGCCGTGGACCAGTGTTTACCTCCCCAGGCATCGGTTTTTGCGGTTCCTAGAACCGTGTACGGAATACGAATTTCTATTGTTTGTATATCCTTGATTATCATTTATAAATATCTGTTTTATATGTTGATTATTTTTTTACTTGATTGATTCTCAGGCCTTAATTCATGGTTTTAAAGATTGGGCTGTCGGCGCGTCAATTACGCTCCGATGACGTTAGCATGTTTATCCAATTAACGGTGTATATTTGAAGGCTCCCTAAAGCGTGGAAAGTCGCTCTATTTCCGTAAGCTAATGATTGACAAAGAATAACGAAAAATCCATAATGCTCGGCTTCGTTCGGAGGGGTTCCCGAGCGGTCAAAGGGGGCAGACTGTAAATCTGTTGGCTCAGCCTTCGAAGGTTCGAATCCTTCCCCCTCCACCAGAATTATTTAGTTTTTTGAGGTAACTGGGGCGCAGGATTTGTTGTTTTGAAGGGTAACGGTCATTGGCCCAAAGCTGTTTGTTGCATTGGTTTGGCCAAGTACACGGGCGGGTGTAGCTCAATGGTAGAGCAGAAGCCTTCCAAGCTTACGACGAGGGTTCGATTCCCTTCACCCGCTCCACAGAGGTATTTGGCTTGTATCGCGTAGCCCATGTAGCTCAGTGGTAGAGCACTCCCTTGGTAAGGGAGAGGTCGCGCGTTCAATCCGCGCCATGGGCACCAGGTTTTTTTTTTGAAAATTTGCAGTAATTAATTGAGGGTTGGAATTATGGCAAAGGGAAAGTTTGAGCGGACAAAGCCGCACGTGAATGTGGGAACCATTGGTCACGTTGACCACGGAAAGACGACGCTAACGGCTGCAATTACGACAGTGTTAGCGAAGGCTTCAGGTGGTGAGGCGAGGGGTTACGATCAGATTGATAATGCTCCAGAGGAAAAAGCTCGAGGTATTACGATTAACACAGCACACGTGGAGTACGAGACAGCGAACCGTCACTATGCACACGTTGATTGCCCAGGCCACGCTGACTACGTGAAGAACATGATTACGGGTGCGGCCCAGATGGATGGTGCGATTTTGGTTGTTTCTGCAGCTGATGGTCCAATGCCACAGACTCGAGAGCATATCTTGTTGGCGCGTCAGGTTGGCGTTCCTTACATTGTGGTGTTCTTGAACAAGGCGGACATGGTAGATGACGCTGAGTTGCTTGAGTTGGTTGAGATGGAAGTTCGTGAACTACTTTCTAAGTATGACTTCCCAGGTGACGATACCCCAATTGTTACAGGTTCAGCGCTGAAAGCGCTTGAGGGTGACGCGGGTGAGCATGGTGAAGCTGCAATTATGAAGCTTGCTGAGGCACTTGATTCTTATATTCCTGAGCCACAAAGAACGCTGGATATGGCATTCCTAATGCCAGTTGAGGATGTATTCTCTATCTCTGGTCGTGGAACGGTTGTAACAGGAAGGGTTGAGCGAGGAATTGTTAAGGTTGGTGATGAAATCGAGATTGTTGGTCTAAAGGCTACGGAGAAGACTACCTGTACGGGTGTTGAGATGTTCCGTAAGTTACTTGATCAAGGTCAAGCTGGTGATAACGTTGGTGTTCTTCTTCGAGGTACTAAGCGTGAAGACGTTGAGCGTGGTCAGGTGTTGGCTAAGCCAGGTTCCATTACCCCACACACGAAGTTTGATGCAGAGGTTTACGTTCTTAGTAAAGAAGAGGGCGGCCGACACACACCATTCTTTAATGGTTATCGTCCGCAGTTCTACTTTAGAACTACCGATGTAACGGGTTCCGTTGATCTTCCAGAGGGTACCGAGATGGTTATGCCTGGTGACAACGTTCAGATGAAGGTGACTTTGATTCAGCCGATCGCGATGGAAGAGGGTTTACGCTTTGCTATCCGAGAGGGTGGTTGAACCGTGGGCGCCGGAGTCGTATCAAAAGGCTTCGAGTAAAGTTATCTCGGATTAGGCCAGTAGCTCAATTGGTAGAGCGTCGGTCTCCAAAACCGAAGGTTGGGGGTTCGAGACCCTCCTGGCCTGCCACTTAGCACTTGCTTGAACTGATTATTACGTATTGGGATTTGGATTTTTAATGTTGGACAAAATCAAATTAAGTCTTTCTGCAGTTTTGTTAGTTGGAGGGATTGTTGCGTCCTACATGATGGCTGATTTGCCCGCAGTGGTCAGGTTCTTGATTGCGGTTATTGGTTTAGTCCTGTCTGGGATTGTTATGTCTTTCACCCCGCAAGGAAAAGAGCTAATCCAATTTTCTAAAGACGCCATTGTTGAAACCAAGAAAGTAGTTTGGCCGAATAAGAAGGAAACCGTGCAAACCACCGGGGTTGTTGTTGCGTTTGTTTTTGTGATGGCGCTGGTGCTATGGGGTATCGATGGAACGCTCTCGATCGTAATTAATCTTTTACTTGGGTTAGAGGGCTAAGGATGAAGTGGTTTGTTGTTCATGCGTACTCTGGATTTGAAAAGAGTGTTAAGAAAAATCTCCAAGAGAGAATACAGCGTTCAGAGCTGTCTGGATTGTTTGGCCAGATCCTGGTGCCGGTAGAAGAGGTAGTTGAAATTAAGGGTGGTCAGAAAGCTATCAGTGAGAGGAAGTTCTTCCCGGGTTATGTGCTGGTAGAAATGGAGATGACCGATGAGACTTGGCACTTGGTGAAGAGCACGCCTAAGGTCACGGGTTTTGTGGGCGGATCTGGGAATAAGCCAACGCCGATTAGTCAAAAGGAAGTCGACAATATTATTGAGCAAGTTCAAGAGGGTGTTGAGAAACCGAAACCGAAAGTCTTGTTTGAGACTGGAGAGAGCGTTCGGGTGAAAGATGGTCCATTTATGGACTTTCACGGAAACGTTGAAGAGGTTAATTACGAGAAAAATAAAATTCGAGTGTCGGTGTCGATCTTTGGAAGGTCAACGCCTGTAGAGTTGGATTTTGGGCAGGTAGAGAAAGCGTAAAGTAGATTGGCTTGGTGGCGCCGTATTGGTTGTCACCCGGTCTTTTTTTTGGGGAGCGCAATGAGCGCGTTTGGACCCGCACTTACTTTTAAGGAGTGTTATTGTGGCAAAGAAAGTTATTGGATTTATAAAGCTTCAAATCCCGGCTGGGAAGGCAAACCCGAGCCCACCTGTAGGCCCTGCCTTAGGTCAGCGAGGGTTGAACATCATGGAATTCTGTAAAGCATTCAATGCAAAAACGCAGAGTTACGAGCCAGGCCTACCTTTACCGGTAGTCATTACTGCTTTTGCGGATAAAAGCTTTACGTTTATCGTTAAAACTCCTCCTGCGTCAGTGCTCATTAAAAAAGCAATCAAGCTTGCCAAAGGCAGCCCAAGACCACACACAGATAAGGTTGGAAAATTAACCAAGGCACAGGTTGAGGAAATTGCTAAAGCGAAAATGGAAGATTTGAACGCTGCTGACATCAATGCTGCCATGAAGATCATCGCGGGTAGCGCGAGAAGTATGGGCGTTGAGGTGGAGAATTAATATGGTAAAGATTTCGAAGAGAACCAAGCAGGTTCGAGAGGCAGTGGACAGTAACAAATTTTATGGTCTTGAGGAGGCGCTCGGCTTAGCGAAGAAGGGTGCCACCGCAAAATTTGATGAATCAATTGATGTTGCGGTCAACCTTGGCGTGGATGCTAGGAAGTCGGACCAAGTCGTTCGTGGCGCGGTCGTGTTACCAAAAGGCACAGGAAAATCCGTTCGCGTAGCTGTATTTGCGCAGGCTGACAAAGCGAAAGAGGCGACAGAGGCGGGTGCTGATATTGTCGGATTTGAAGATCTTGCGGAGAAAGTGAAATCGGGCTCGATGGATTTTGATGTGGTGATCGCAACTCCTGACGCAATGCGTATCGTCGGTCAGCTCGGTCAGATACTGGGGCCTCGCGGATTAATGCCCAATCCAAAAGTTGGCACGGTAACTCCGAACGTTACGGAGGCTGTTAAGAACGCTAAGGCCGGTCAGGTTCAATACCGTACAGATAAGGCAGGAATTGTTCACTGTACGATCGGGCGAGCATCATTTTCAGATCAAGATCTAGTGGAAAACTTTAAAGCACTAATTGATGCGCTCAATAAAAGTAAACCCTCTTCCTCGAAAGGGGTGTATTTGAGGCGTGTGGCAATTTCTAGCACGATGGGTCCAGGGGTTAGATTGGACCAAGGTAGCTGGACTGCGTAAAAGATAGTTGTAGTTATTGAAAGACTTTGGGACTCGGCTACTTTTTTGGTGGCCGGGGCTGTCAAAGACCGTAGGTGTTCTAAGAACGTAATTTTTGAGCATTGCTCATTTGCCTACGCAGATAGCGAAACCAAGAATCAGGATTTTTGGATTTATTTTTTAGGTCCAATTTTTGCTTCTAGCTCCTGAGCCTAAGGCCGCTATTAATTTTAGGTGGTGAGGCGTTCGCGCCAAACCTTTTATGTAATAGGAGAAAACACTTGAGTCTCAATAGAAAAGAGAAAGAAGCAGTCGTCGAAGAGATCTCGCAAAAACTCGCAAATGCTCAGGCAGTCGTTTTGGCTGAGTACAGAGGGTTGACTGTCGAGGAAATGACGCGGCTACGAGTGAATGCCCGTAACAGTGGTGTTTACTTGAGAGTTCTCAAGAATACTCTGGCCAAAATTGCGGTTAAGGACACACCCTTTGAGGGTTTGTCTGGTGAGATGGTAGGTCCGTTGGCTTACGGAATATCAGATGACCCCGTTGCTGCAGCAAAAGTGCTAAGCGACTTTTCTAAAGATAACGATAAGTTCTTGCTTAAGTTGGGCGCTATGCCAAATCAGGTGATGTCAAAAGAAGAGGTCACTCGGTTGGCAAAAATGCCTAGCCGTGAAGAATTGCTGGCAAAGCTTTTGGGCACGATGCAAGCGCCGATTGCAAAATTTGTTCAAACCCTCAACGAGGTGCCAACAAAGTTTGTTCGTGGCTTAGCAGCGGTCAGAGATATGAAGGAGAAGGAAGCAGCGTAGAGCTCTTTCGCGTTTTCGAAAATTTTGATTTTTGTAGGAGATATTTAAATGGGTAAAGCAGAAATTTTGATGCTATTTCTAGCATGAGCGTTTTGGAGCTATCGGAGCTAATCACCGAGATGGAAGAGAAGTTTGGCGTTTCCGCAGCTGCTGCTGCTGTAGCGGTCGCTGCTCCTGCAGCGGGCGGTGGCGCTGATGCTGGCGGTGGTGCTGAGAAGACTGAGTTCGATGTTATTTTGGCAGCTGCTGGCGACAATAAAGTTGGTGTTATTAAAGCTGTTAGAGCAATTACCGCACTTGGCCTTAAAGAAGCTAAGGATCTTGTTGATGGAGCGCCTAAGCCAATCAAAGAGGGAGTCTCTAAAGCAGAAGCAGATGATTTCAAAAAGCAGCTCGAGGAAGCTGGAGCTACTGTCGAAGTCAAATAAGTTTGTACTGGCTGAAGCGTCGCCTTTTTCAAAAGGCGACGCTGCTTTCAGACAATAAAAAAATAACAACATTATTTTTTTATTGTTTGTGTATTAATTGGGTTTAGTCGGACCGGGTCCTCCGGTCGTCAGCTATAGATTGGTAGATGCCAATCACTAAACCGTGCTCTAACTCCTTATTGAGGAGATAGATTTGTCCAATTGGAATATGTACTCACGGAGATTCTATGTCTTACTCGTTTACTGAGAAAAAACGTATTCGTAAGAGCTTTGCCAAACGAACTGGTGTGGCTCCTGTTCCTTACTTATTAGCGACGCAGCTTGAGTCGTACGCTTCGTTTCTGCAATCGGATGTAGCTCCGTCCAAAAGAAAGAAAAACGGACTCCAAGCAGCGTTTGAGACGATTTTTCCAATTAATAGCCATTCCGGTAATGCTCGACTTGAATTTATCGAATATGAATTGGGGGCTCCAGCGTTTGATGTTAAGGAATGCCAACAACGTGGTCTAAATTACGCTGCCTCACTGCGCGCGAAGGTGCGACTGACTCTTTTAGATAAGGAGGCTTCTAAGCCAACGATTAAAGAGGCGAAAGAGCAGGTCGTTTATATGGGTGAAATACCGTTAATGACTCAGACGGGATCTTTCGTTATTAACGGAACCGAGCGGGTGATCGTTTCTCAGCTTCATCGCTCTCCTGGAGTGTTCTTTGAGCACGATCGAGGAAAGACGCATTCGTCTGGGAAACTGTTGTTCTCTGCTCGCATTATTCCTTACCGTGGATCTTGGCTCGATTTTGAGTTTGACCCGAAGGATCATCTGTTCTTCCGAATCGATCGCCGACGAAAGTTGCCAGTTTCAATTTTGTTGAAGGCGATCGGTATGAGTGTCGAAGAGATTCTTAATTTCTTCTATGTATTCGATACGTTTGGAATGAAAAAGGGCGGGATCGAGTATCACATTACCCCGGAGCGTTTACGAGGAGAAGTCGCGCGATTTGACATCAAAGGTAAGGGCGGCAAGGTCATTGTTCCAAAAGACAAGCGTATAACCGTTCGTCACGTACGTGAACTAGAGGAAGCGGGTGTCAAAACTGTTACTGTTTCAGATGATTTTCTGATCGGAAAGATTCTCGCAAAAAACGTCGTAAATAAAGATACGGGTGAAATCATTTGCCGAGCAAATGATGAAATCACGGAGGATGTGATCGCAGCGCTCAAGGATGCGAAAGTCGGTGAGATTGAAACGTTATACATAAACGATTTGGATCAGGGTGACTACATCTCTCAAACATTACGAGCAGATGACGTTCCAGATCAGCTATCAGCCCAAGTGGCAATTTATCGAATGATGCGCCCTGGCGAACCACCAACTGAGGACGCCGTCAATGGGCTTTTCAATGGGCTCTTTTACGCTCCCGAGCGATATGACTTATCGGCCGTGGGGAGAATGAAGTTCAATCGCAGAGCATATCCAGAGGTAATAGATCCAAAGGGCTCTGAGTGGATGAAAAATTTCTACGAAAAGAACCGTCATGGGGCGGACGAAAGTGTCGGCACCTTGAGCAATGAGGATATTCTTGCGGTAATTGGTATTTTAGTTGAGCTCCGAAATGGCCGTGGTGAGATCGATGATATCGACCACTTGGGTAATCGGCGGGTTCGCTCGGTAGGGGAGCTCGCGGAAAATCAATTCCGTTCAGGTCTTGTTAGGGTTGAGAGAGCAGTTCGAGAGCGCTTGGCGCAAGCTGAGTCAGAAAACCTAATGCCTCACGATTTGATAAATGCGAAGCCAGTATCGGCTGCGGTGAGAGAGTTTTTTGGTTCTTCTCAGTTGTCCCAGTTCATGGATCAAACTAACCCGTTATCAGAGATCACGCATAAAAGACGGGTCTCGGCTCTTGGGCCAGGGGGTTTGACGCGTGAAAGAGCTGGCTTTGAGGTCCGTGACGTACATCCGACCCACTATGGTCGCGTTTGTCCGATTGAAACGCCAGAAGGCCCGAATATTGGTCTCATAAATTCTTTGGCGTTATATGCTCGAGCGAACGATTATGGTTTTTTAGAAACGCCATACATCAAGGTGAAGAACGGAAAGGTTACGGACGAGATTGAGTTTCTATCGGCGATCGATGAAGGCCATCACGTCATCGCACAAGCAAATGCCGCCTACGATAAGAATGGCAAGCTTACTGACGAAATCGTTTCCTGTCGGCATCGTGGCGAATTCAGCTTAATGGCACCAGACCAGGTGGATTTCATGGACGTAGCGCCATCGCAGATTGTCTCAGTTGCGGCTTCGCTAATACCGTTTCTCGAGCACGATGATGCGAACCGAGCTCTTATGGGTTCGAACATGCAGCGTCAGGCGGTTCCTTGTCTACGGGCAGAAAAGGCGCTGGTTGGTACTGGTATTGAGAGAACGGTTGCCGTGGATTCGGGCACAGCAGTTCAGGCAGAGCGAGGTGGTCTCGTAGACTACGTAGATGCTGGCAGGATTGTGATCAGGGTCAATGACGACGAGACCCGCGCTGGGGAAGCAGGCGTAGATATTTATAACCTGGTGAAGTACACCCGCTCTAACCAAAATACCAACATCAACCAAAGGCCCATCGTCAAGCGTGGTGATATCGTCGCTCGAGGAGATGTTGTGGCGGATGGCGCATCAACTGACCTTGGTGAATTGGCGCTCGGTCAAAACCTTCTTGTGGCTTTTATGCCCTGGAACGGTTACAACTTTGAGGACTCGATTCTTATTTCTGAGAACGTGGTTTCCGATGATCGATTCACCTCGATTCACATTGAGGAATTGTCTGTGGTTGCTCGAGATACAAAGCTTGGTTCCGAGGAAATCACACGAGATATTTCAAATTTATCTGAGGCGCAGTTATCTAGATTGGACGAGTCTGGTGTTGTGTACATTGGTGCCGAGGTGGACGCAGGCGATGTATTGGTCGGAAAGGTAACTCCTAAGGGGGAGACCCAGTTAACTCCAGAGGAAAAGCTACTGCGAGCGATTTTTGGTGAGAAGGCATCCGACGTAAAAGATACTTCTCTACGCGTGCCCTCGGGGATGGCAGGGACGGTTATTGATGTTCAAGTGTTTACCAGAGAGGGTGTTGAGCGTGACGCTAGGGCACAGAGTATCGTCGATGATGAGCTCAAGCGTTTCCGTCAGGATTTATCCGATCGGATGAGAATCGTTGAGGGCGACGCATTTGGGCGCCTTCAAAAGCTCTTGGTGGGTAAAGTAGCAAACGGCGGGCCTAAGAAAAAAGCGAAGGGCACAAAAGTTACGAAAGCATACCTCGATGAGCTTTCGAAATATGACTGGTTTGATATTCGCTTAGAGAATGATGGCGCTGCAACGCAAGTCGAGCAAATCAAAGAAGGTTTGGAGCAAGCTAGGATTGATTTCGATGCTCGCTTCGATGAGAAGCAGAAGAAATTAACCTCCGGTGATGAGTTGCCGCCGGGCGTTCAAAAGATGGTTAAGGTTTACCTTGCGGTCAAGAGAAGACTTCAGCCTGGCGACAAGATGGCGGGCCGTCATGGAAACAAGGGTGTTATTTCTAAGATAGTGCCGGTAGAGGATATGCCTCACACCGCTGATGGTACGCCGATGGATATTGTGTTGAACCCTCTTGGTGTTCCTTCTCGAATGAACGTCGGCCAAATATTGGAGACACATCTCGGTTGGGCTGCGAAGGGACTTGGGCACAAAATTGGTGAAATGCTGCAAGCGAAATCCAAGATCGCCGATGTTCGTAAATTTTTAAACGAGATCTATAACTCCAGCGGAAAATCGGAAGATTTGAAGAGCTTGAGTGACGAGGAAATCCTGGATCTTTGTGGCCAGCTAAAGCACGGAGTGCCCTTTGCAACTGCAGTATTCGATGGGGCGCATGAGGCCGAGATACACAAAATGCTCGAGCTAGCTGACCTTCCGAAGTCTGGTCAGGTGAAACTGATTGATGGGCGTACTGGAGACGCGTTTGATCAAGAGGTCACGGTTGGATACATGCACATGCTCAAGTTACACCACTTGGTGGACGACAAGAAGCACGCGCGATCTACTGGCCCATATTCACTGGTTACTCAGCAGCCATTGGGCGGGAAAGCCCAATTTGGTGGGCAACGGTTTGGTGAGATGGAAGTTTGGGCGCTCGAAGCGTATGGAGCATCCTATACGCTCCAAGAGATGCTTACCGTCAAATCTGATGACGTAAACGGAAGGACAAAGGTTTACGAGAACATCGTTAAAGGTGAGCACAAAATTGATGCTGGGATGCCTGAGTCGTTCAATGTACTCGTGAAAGAAATTCGTTCGCTAGTCATTGATATTGCCTTGGCGCGCAATTAAGCAAACTGGGCACCACATCGTACGAGATTATTTAGAAGGGGCAGACAATGAAAGCGTTGCTGGATCTATTCAAGCAGGTTAATCAAGAAGAGGAGTTTGATGCAATTCGGATCGGATTGGCTTCTCCTGAGAAAATCCGATCTTGGTCTTATGGTGAGGTTAGAAAGCCTGAGACGATTAACTATCGAACTTTTAAACCTGAGAGAGATGGTTTGTTTTGCGCCAAGATATTTGGCCCAGTTAAAGACTACGAATGTCTTTGTGGAAAATACAAAAGGCTGAAGCATCGCGGAGTGATTTGTGAAAAGTGTGGAGTCGAAGTAACGCTCTCGAAGGTTCGTCGAGAACGTATGGCCCACATTGAGCTCGCATCTCCGGTCGCACACATTTGGTTTCTCAAGTCACTGCCATCTAGACTGGGCCTAGTACTAGATATACCACTTCGAGATATCGAGCGCGTCTTGTACTTCGAAGCTTATATTGTTACTCATCCAGGGATGACTCCTCTGAACAAAGGAGATTTGCTGTCTGAAGAGAACTATCTTGAAAAGTTCGAAGAGTTTGGTGATGAGTTCAGTGCGGTCATGGGGGCTGAAGGCATTCGCGATTTGCTCAAGAATCTTGATGTCGGGAGTGAGATCGAAAAACTGCGCGCCGAGCTCGACAGCACAGAATCTGAAACGAAGATTAAGAAAATTGCGAAACGGTTGAAGGTTCTTGAGGGTTTTCAAAAGTCTGGTATCAAGCCAGAGTGGATGATCATGGAGGTGCTGCCTGTGTTGCCTCCGGAGTTGAGGCCTTTGGTGCCTCTTGATGGCGGGCGATTTGCAACATCGGATCTAAATGATCTCTACAGAAGGGTGATCAATAGGAACAACCGATTGAAGCGATTGCTAGAGCTTCGCGCTCCAGAAATTATTTGTCGTAACGAGAAGCGTATGCTTCAGGAGTCTGTGGATTCGTTGTTGGACAACGGACGTCGCGGGAAGGCAATGACTGGAGCCAACAAACGACCTCTAAAATCTTTGGCCGATATGATCAAAGGAAAGGGCGGTCGATTCAGGCAAAACCTTCTCGGGAAGAGGGTCGACTATTCTGGAAGATCAGTTATCGTCGTGGGGCCCCAGTTAAAGTTGCACCAGTGCGGTCTTCCGAAAAAAATGGCATTGGAGCTTTTCAAGCCATTTATCTTTCATAAATTGGAGCTTCTAGGTTTAGCGACCACAATCAAGGCTGCGAAGAGATTAGTGGAGCAAGAGATTCCAGAAGTTTGGGACATTTTGGAAGAGGTCATTCGAGAGCATCCAGTGATGCTCAATCGTGCGCCAACGCTTCATCGATTAGGGATCCAAGCTTTTGAACCAGTTTTGATCGAAGGAAAAGCGATTCAGTTGCATCCTTTGGTTTGCTCTGCGTTTAACGCCGACTTTGATGGAGACCAAATGGCGGTTCATGTTCCGCTTTCACTTGAAGCCCAAATGGAAGCTCGTACGTTAATGCTCTCCTCAAACAACGTGCTCTCCCCAGCTAATGGAGAGCCTATTATTGTTCCTTCTCAAGACATTGTTCTTGGTCTTTACTACATGACCCGGGAGAAGCTTGGTGCGAAAGGCGAAGGAATGTTCTTTGCTGATATTTTGGAAGCCCGCAGAGCCTATGAGAATGGCGCTGTAGACCTGCAGGCCTCTTGTGAGGTTCGTGTTTGGGAGGGTAAATCGGTCGAGAACGGTGGGGCGGGTCGCAAACTAGTGCGATACAAGACCACGGTTGGCCGTTCGTTCTTGTCTGATATTTTGCCAGAAGGCCTATCTTTTTCGTTGATCAATAAAGCGCTCAAGAAAAAAGAGATTTCTAAGCTTATCAACTCAAGCTTTAGAGATTGTGGGATCCGTGAGACTGTCATTTTTGCTGACAAATTGATGTACACCGGCTTTAACAATGCAACAAGGGCGGGGTTATCGTTTGCAGTGAAGGATATGGAAATCCCCGACGAAAAAGTCAGCTTGATTGCTGAGGCTGAGAGTGAAGTTAAAGAGGTTGAAGGGCAGTACACCTCAGGTCTTGTCACGCAAGGTGAGAGATACAACAAGGTTGTTGATATTTGGGGTCGTGCCGGAGAGGTCATAGCGAAAGCAATGATGGATAGACTTGGTAAAGAGCCCGTCAAGAAGTGGAATATGGAATCAAACGATTGGGAACCACTCAAAGACGAAAAAGGAAAGCCGGTTTTTCAGGAGTCCTTTAATTCCATCTACATGATGGCCGATTCTGGGGCGCGAGGTTCAGCTGCGCAGATTCGGCAATTGGCTGGTATGCGTGGTCTGATGGCGAAGCCAGACGGTTCGATTATCGAAACACCGATCACTGCGAATTTCCGAGAGGGTCTGAATGTGCTCCAGTACTTCATATCGACTCATGGTGCCAGAAAGGGTCTTGCGGACACAGCATTGAAAACGGCTAACTCAGGTTATCTAACCCGAAGATTGGTGGATGTTACGCAAGACCTTGTGGTTGTCGAGGATGATTGCGGAACCACCAACGGTTTCACGCAGAAGGCTCTCATTGAGGGTGGTGAGGTTATTGAGCCGCTCGGAGAGCGCATCTTAGGAAGAGTGGTGGCCGAGGACGTAATTGATCCAGAGAATGGCGCAGAGTTGGTTTCTGCAGGAACGCTGCTTGATGAGAAACTCGTTGAGCGGATCGAGAATAGCGGTGCGGACGAGGTCAAGGTTAGAACCCCATTGACCTGTGAGACGCGATACGGGCTTTGCGCGAAGTGTTACGGGCGAGATCTTGGTAGGGGTACACCAGTCAATGCTGGTGAGGCGGTCGGTGTTGTCGCCGCACAATCGATTGGTGAGCCGGGAACTCAGCTGACCATGCGAACCTTCCACATTGGAGGAGCTGCATCTCGTACCGCGGTGGCCAGCCAGATCGAAAGTAAGTCCAAGGGTGTTGTAAAGTTTTCATCGCAAATGCGGTATGTGACGAATGATCGTGGTGATCGAGTGGTGATCTCTCGCTCTGGGGAGGTCGTTGTTTTAGACGACGTTGGTCGAGAACGAGAAAGACACAAGGTCCCATATGGTGCGGTTCTGACGATGTCAGATGGTGATGCGGTTAAAGCGGGCGCCATATTGGCTAATTGGGATCCACATACTCGTCCTATCGTTACTGAGTACTCTGGAACGGTCAAATTCGAGAATGTTGAGGAAGGAGTAACGGTAACTCGGCAAATTGATGATGTGACGGGGTTATCAACCCTTGTCGTGTCAGATGTGGCTGCCAGAGGATCTAGCTCTGCCGCCAAAACTTCGCGACCGAGCGTGCGGTTGGTGGATGACAATGGTGAGGAGGCTAAGATCGCTGGCACTGACAAGCCAGTGAATATTACCTTCCCAACTAATTCGGTTATCACGGTTCGTGATGGTCAAAAAGTTGGAGTCGGAGAGATCTTGGCGAGAATTCCACAGGAAAGTTCAAAAACGCGCGATATCACAGGTGGTCTTCCTCGAGTGGCCGAGCTGTTTGAGGCTAGGGCCCCGAAAGATGCTGGGGTTTTGGCAGCTATTACTGGAACGGTTTCTTTTGGTAAAGATACAAAGGGCAAGCAGCGTTTGGTTATTACTGATGTGGATGGTGTTGCTCATGAATTTCTGATCTCAAAAGACAAGCACGTACTGGTACACGACGGACAATCCGTTACGACTGGCGAGATGATCGTAGATGGTCCGCCAGATCCTCATGAGATACTCAAGCTGCTGGGCGTCGAAGCGCTTGCCCGCTACGTAATTGATGAGGTGCAAGATGTTTACAGACTTCAAGGCGTTAAGATCAATGATAAGCATATCGAGGTCATTGTTCGACAAATGCTCCGCCGCGTAATCGTTGCTGACTCTGGAGATTCAGGATTTATTCAGGGTGAGCAAGTTGAGAAGTCTGATGTATTGGTAGCAAACGAGGAACTCATAGCGGATGGTAAGGCTCCAGCAACATACGAGCATGTCCTTCTGGGTATCACGAAGGCCTCCCTGTCGACCGATTCGTTCATTTCAGCGGCTTCCTTCCAAGAAACAACTAGAGGCTTGACGGAGGCGGCAATAATGGGCAAGAAGGACGACCTGCGTGGCTTGAAGGAAAACGTGATTGTGGGACGTTTGATCCCTGCTGGAACGGGCCTCGCCTACCACAGAACGAGAAAATCAGACACATCTACGGAAATATTTGAAGAAAACTCTTCAGAGGATATTTCTGCGGAAGTGGCTAGTTCCGAGACGGAGGGAGAGGCTGCGGCTTGACATAGAGTGGCTTAGAAACTAGAATCCCACGTCTTTTTTCGTGCTGAATATTTTCGCTCGAAATTGTGTAAAAACAGTGTCATACGGGACGGAGTTGATCCGTCCCGGCTATTTTTAGGGTAACAAAAACGATGCCAACAATTAATCAACTTGTTCGTAAGGGAAGATCAGTTCCTGTTGTGAAGAGCAAAGTACCTGCGCTAGCAGGATCGCCCGCAAAGAGGGGGGTCTGCACGCGCGTGTACACCACTACGCCGAAGAAGCCTAATTCCGCACTTCGAAAGGTTGCAAAAGTTCGATTGACGACCGGTTTTGAGGTTATTAGCTATATCGGTGGTGAGGGCCATAACCTCCAAGAACACTCAGTAGTTCTGATAAGAGGCGGCCGAGTTAAGGACTTACCAGGGGTACGTTACCACGTTGTTCGCGGAAGCTTGGATACCCAGGGAGTTAAGGATAGGAAGCAGGCTAGATCGAAGTACGGCGCCAAACGAGCGAAAGCCGGTTAACAACGCTTAGGTTTAGAGCTGCCAAAACATTAAAATTAATGGAATAAAATTCAAATGCCAAGACGTAGAGAAGTACCAAAAAGAGAGACCCTGCCGGATCCAAAATTCCACAGTCAAGAAGTGGCGAAGTTCATGAACGTGATCATGACTCGTGGAAAGAAGTCAGTGGCTGAGCGTATCGTCTATGGAGCCTTTGATCATATAGCCAAAGGCGGATCAAGTGATCCTCTCGAGATTTTCAAGGGAGCTCTTGAAAATGTTCGACCCTTCGTTGAGGTTAAATCCAGGCGTGTTGGCGGGGCGAACTATCAGGTTCCAGTTGAAGTGAGACCTTCTCGCAGGAATGCCTTGGCAATGCGTTGGTTGACAGATGCGGCACGTGGCCGCAGCGAGAAATCCATGGCTCAGCGCCTTGGTAACGAATTAAAAGACGCTGCTGAAGGAAGAGGTAGCGCCGTTAAGAAAAAAGAAGAAGTCCATAGGATGGCAGAGGCGAATAAGGCCTTCTGGCACTACCGGTTCTAATTAACAACTCCTACGAACAAGCAGAGAATTTAGATGGCAAGAACGACTCCAATTGACCGATACAGAAACATCGGAATCAGTGCCCACATTGATGCGGGTAAGACCACGACTACTGAGAGGATCCTCTTCTACACAGGTGTGTCTCACAAGATCGGTGAGGTGCATGATGGTGCGGCTGTCATGGATTGGATGGCCCAGGAGCGTGAGAGAGGAATCACCATTACGTCTGCTGCTACCACCTGCTTCTGGAAGGGAATGGACGGACAGCTACCAGAGCACAGAATTAACATCATTGATACGCCTGGGCACGTAGACTTTACGATTGAGGTTGAGCGCTCGATGCGAGTTCTCGATGGGGCTTGTATGGTTTACTGTGCCGTTGGTGGAGTTCAGCCGCAGTCGGAAACGGTTTGGCGTCAGGCCAACAAGTATCGCGTGCCGAGGATGGCTTTCGTCAATAAGATGGATCGTCAGGGAGCTAACTTTTTCAAGGTCTATGACCAAATGAAAGCTCGCCTCAAGGCCAACGCCGTATTGATGCAAATCCCGATCGGTGCCGAGGACAGCTTTGAAGGAGTGGTCGATCTGGTAAAAATGAAGGCGATTTACTGGGACGACGCAACAGCAGGAACCAAGTTTGAAGAGAGAGAAATTCCAGCTGAACTTAAGGCGCAGGCAGATGAGTGGAGAGAGAAGCTTGTTGAAGCTGCGGCAGAGTCGAACGAAGAATTAATGAACAAGTACCTTGAGGAAGGTGACTTGTCCATCGAGGAAATTAAAAAAGGAATTCGTGATCGAACCATTGCGGTAGAAATCGTGCCGATGATGTGTGGTACGGCTTTCAAAAATAAAGGTGTTCAGGCAATGCTTGATGGTGTTGTCGACTACCTTCCATCGCCCGTTGATATTCCGCCAGTTCCGTGTGAGACGGAGGCCGGCGATGCGGCAGAAAGAAAGGCGGATGACAAGGAGCCTTTTGCGGGACTAGCGTTCAAGATTATGACTGATCCGTACGTGGGTCAGCTAATCTTCTTCAGAGTTTACTCAGGGGTAATAAACGCAGGCGACTCAGTCTATAACCCGGTCAAGGGAAAAAAGGAGAGAATTGGTCGAATTCTCCAGATGCATGCGAATAACCGAGAAGAGCTTAAGGAAGTGCGGGCGGGGGACATTGCGGCGGCTGTTGGCCTTAAAGATGTGACAACTGGGGACACCATTTGTAATCTTGATAAAGTCGTGATTCTTGAGCGCATGGAGTTTCCGGAGCCAGTGATATCTCAGGCGGTCGAGCCAAAAACCAAGGCTGACCAGGAGAAGATGGGCATAGCGCTTGGTCGATTGGCTCAAGAGGATCCGTCCTTCCGAGTGAAAACTGACGAGGAGTCTGGTCAGACAATTATTTCCGGAATGGGTGAGCTACATCTCGAGATCCTCGTAGATCGTATGAAGCGAGAGTTTGGTGTGGAAGCGAACATCGGTAAGCCCCAGGTTGCCTATCGTGAGGCAATTAAGAAGCTGGTTGATATCGAAGGCAAGTTCGTCAAGCAAAGTGGTGGTAAAGGACAATACGGCCACGTTTGGCTCAAAATGGAGCCCGCAGAGCAGGGAGCGGGATTCGAGTTTGTTGATGCTATTAAAGGCGGAACTGTACCGAAAGACTATATCCCTGCAGTACAGAAAGGGTTAGCAGAAGCGATGACTTCTGGAGTGGTAGCAGGCTATCCAGTGGTTGACGTAAAAGTAACGTTGTTTGATGGGTCTTACCACGAGGTCGACTCGTCTGAGAACGCGTTTAAAATGGCGGCGATTTTAGCTTTCAAAGATGGGATGAGAAAGGCAAATGCGGCCTTGCTTGAGCCAATAATGGGGGTTGAAGTCGAAACGCCAGAGGAAAAAATGGGTGACGTGATGGGGGATCTTTCTTCCCGTCGTGGAACCATTCAGGGTATGGACGACATTGTGGGTGGTGGAAAAGCGATTCGAGCTGAGGTGCCACTTTCAGAAATGTTTGGATACTCGACGACTCTTCGATCGTTAACGCAGGGTCGGGCGACTTACACCATGGAGTTTAAGCATTACTCCGAGGCGCCTAAGAATGTAGCGGAAGCTGTGATTAATAAGGACTAATTACTCAATAAATTCGATATTTAAGGTTATTTGAGAGGGAATTATGGCAAAGGGAAAGTTTGAGCGGACAAAGCCGCACGTGAATGTGGGAACCATTGGTCACGTTGACCACGGAAAGACGACGCTAACGGCTGCGATTACGACAGTGTTAGCGAAGGCTTCAGGTGGTGAGGCGAGGGGTTACGATCAGATTGATAATGCTCCAGAGGAAAAAGCTCGAGGTATTACGATTAACACCGCACACGTGGAGTACGAGACAGCGAACCGTCACTATGCACACGTTGATTGCCCTGGCCACGCTGACTACGTGAAGAACATGATTACGGGTGCGGCCCAGATGGATGGTGCGATTTTGGTTGCTTCTGCAGCTGATGGCCCAATGCCACAGACTCGAGAGCACATCTTGTTGGCACGTCAGGTTGGCGTTCCTTACATTGTGGTGTTCTTGAACAAGGCGGACATGGTAGATGACGCTGAGTTGCTTGAGTTGGTTGAGATGGAAGTTCGTGAACTACTTTCTAAGTATGACTTCCCAGGTGACGATACCCCAATTGTTACAGGTTCAGCGCTGAAAGCGCTTGAGGGTGACGCGGGTGAGCATGGTGAAGCTGCAATTATGAAGCTTGCTGAGGCACTTGATTCTTATATTCCTGAGCCACAAAGAACGCTGGATATGGCATTCCTAATGCCAGTTGAGGATGTATTCTCTATCTCTGGTCGTGGAACGGTTGTAACAGGAAGGGTTGAGCGAGGAATTGTTAAGGTTGGTGATGAAATCGAGATTGTTGGTCTAAAGGCTACGGAGAAGACTACCTGTACGGGTGTTGAGATGTTCCGTAAGTTACTTGATCAAGGTCAAGCTGGTGATAACGTTGGTGTTCTTCTTCGAGGTACTAAGCGTGAAGACGTTGAGCGTGGTCAGGTGTTGGCTAAGCCAGGTTCCATTACCCCACACACGAAGTTTGATGCAGAGGTTTACGTTCTTAGTAAAGAAGAGGGCGGCCGACACACACCATTCTTTAATGGTTATCGTCCGCAGTTCTACTTTAGAACTACCGATGTAACGGGTTCCGTTGATCTTCCAGAGGGTACCGAGATGGTTATGCCTGGTGACAACGTTCAGATGAAGGTGACTTTGATTCAGCCGATCGCGATGGAAGAGGGTTTACGCTTTGCTATCCGAGAGGGTGGTAGAACCGTGGGCGCCGGAGTCGTATCAAAAGTCGTCGAGTAATCGATAACTTTTACCGAATCTAATTATCTAAAGAACTAGAGAGAACGAATGCAAAGCCAAAAAATACGAATTCGATTGAAGGCGTTTGATTACAAACTGATCGACCAGTCAGCAATCGAAATTGTGGAAACTGCAAAAAGAACTGGTGCTGTGGTGAAGGGGCCTGTGCCGCTTCCAACTCGAATCGAGAGATTCAATTTGCTTCGTTCTCCACACGTTGATAAGGCGTCTCGGGAGCAACTTGAGATGCGGACCCATCAGCGCCTAATGGATATTCTGGATCCCACTGACAAAACGGTAGATGCACTCATGAAGTTGGATTTACCTGCAGGTGTTGACGTAGAAATTAAGCTGTAAATTAATGAAGGATCCCGGGGAAACCTGGGTTAATGTTAACTCGACTCACCAATTGTAGTGGGTCCCTCTTTGAAGAGGAAATAATAATGACTATTGGTATGATTGGCCGAAAGGTCGGCATGACCAGGATTTTTACTGAGACGGGAGACTCTATTCCCGTTACGGTGCTGGACTTGTCAAATAATCGCATAAGCCAGATAAAAACTGGCGAGACGGATGGGTACTCTGCGGTACAAATCGCATACGGTCAACGTCGCAGAAGCCGTATTAATAAAGCGAAGGCGGGTCACTTGGCCAAAGCCGGCGTAGAAACTGCTTCTGGTTTTCTCGAGTTTCGAGTGGGCGCTGATGAGGCACAAGCATTTGAGCTGGGGCAAGCAATCGACGTCAGTATGTTCGAGACCGTGAAACACGTCGATATTTCTGGGGTTACCAAGGGTAAAGGTTTTGCTGGAGCCATAAAACGGCATCACTTTTCATCTCAAAGAGCCAGTCATGGCCAGTCCATTACCCACAATGCACATGGTTCGACTGGTATGAACCAAGATCCAGGTCGCGTGTTCAAGGGTAAAAAAATGGCGGGTCATCTTGGTTCAGTAAAGCGAACAATCCAAAATCTGGAAATCGTCAAGCTCGATAAGGATCGAAACCTTGTGATGGTCAAAGGTTCAGTGCCAGGTGCAGACGGGTCAAACGTCGTCGTGGCGACCTCAGTAAAGAAGGGGGTTTGATCATATGGAACTGAAAGTAATTAACGAATCTGGTCAGTCCACTTCTGCCTTGAGCGCGTCGGATGCGTTGTTTGGGCGAGACTATAACGAGTCTTTGATACACCAAATTGTCAATGCTTTCCTGGCGAACCGTAGGCAGGGAACTCGAGCGCAAAAAGCTAGAGGAGATTTAACCCGGTCGCATAAAAAGCCCTGGCGTCAAAAGGGAACTGGACGCGCGCGTTCAGGATACGCAGGCAGTCCGATCTGGAGAGGTGGTGGACGAGTTTTCCCATCTAGTCCGGACGAGAACTTTTCTCAAAAGATCAACCGAAAAATGTATCGCGCAGGAATTTCTTCGATCTTGTCTCAATTAGTTAGAGAGGATCGCCTGTTAGTGGTTGAAAGCTTTAGTGTCGATGCTCCTAAAACGAAAGTTCTTAGTGACAAATTTAAGAGCCTAGGGCTGCAAAGTGCGTTGGTGATTACTGATGCGCAAGACGATAATTTGTACTTGTCGTCTCGTAACCTTGCCCATTTTGATGTTGTGGAAGCAGGTAAAACTGACCCAGTTCGATTGCTGCAGTATGAGAAAGTTGTGGTGACTAAGGCTGCAATTGCAAAGCTTGAGGAGGTCTTATCATGAGCGACGTAAAAAATTACAGCGCTGAGCGACTTTTGAAAGTCATTCTCGCTCCGGTAATTTCTGAGAAAAGCACCAGGATCGCTGACAAAAATAGCCAGTTCATTTTTAGAGTAGCCGCCGATGCAACCAAGGGAGAAATAAAAGGCTGCTGTCGAGTCCATCCTTAAAAAGGACGTTGAGAGTGTGCAAGTAGTCAACGTCAAAGGAAAGAAAAAGAGAACCGGCCAGAGAATCGGTCGCAGGAAAGATTGGAAGAAGGCATATATTTGCCTGAAAGCTGGTCAGGATATTGATTTAACTTCCGGGGAGGTAGCGTAATGGCTTTGGTTAAACTTAAGCCCACTTCCGCGGGGCGTAGAGGAACGGTTCAAGTTGTTAATCCTGATCTTTTCAAAGGGCGTCCTCACCAGCCTCTCGTTGAGAGCCTCAACAAAAAGGCGGGTAGAAATAGCAAGGGACACGTAACAACCAGGCATCAGGGCGGCGGTCACAAGCGACTTTACCGGGTGATTGACTTTAAGCGAAACAAAGATGGAATTCCTGGTGTTGTTGAAAGGGTAGAGTACGATCCGAACCGAAGTGCAAATATTGCTTTGATCTGTTACGCAGATGGTGAGCGCAGATATATTTTGTGTCCAAGGGATGTGAAGGCAGGTGACGCTATTGAGAGCGGCGCAACGTCTCAAATCAAAGTCGGTAACACTCTTCCGATCAAGAATATTCCTGTTGGAACGACAATCCACTGTATCGAGTTAAAACCAGGAAAGGGTGCGCAGATGGCTCGCTCTGCGGGTGCATCAGTTCAGTTACTCGCTAAAGAGGGGACTTATGCTCAGCTTCGGATGCGTTCTGGTGAGATTAGGAAAGTTTTGGTTGACTGCCGGGCAACGATTGGAGAGGTAGGTAATTCTGAGCACAATCTGCGAAATCTTGGAAAGGCTGGTGCGAAACGCTGGCGTGGTATCCGACCTACCGTTCGAGGTGTTGCGATGAACCCTGTGGATCACCCGCATGGAGGTGGAGAAGGAAGAACCGGAACCAAGAGGGATCCCGTAAGCCAATTGGGAAAATTTACTAAATTCTATAGGACCCTGAAGAACAAACGTACTCAGAACATGATTGTTCGACGAAGAGCTAAATAGATAAGGTGAATTAATATGGCACGTTCATTGAAAAAAGGCCCATTTGTTGACCTAAGTCTCTTGCAAAAAGTTGAGACTGCGAAGTCGGGCAATGATAAGAGACCAATTAAAACATGGTCTAGGAGATCTACGATAATCCCGCAGTTCGTGGGCCTAACTATCGCAGTTCATAACGGAAAACAGCACATCCCGGTATACGTGACTGAGAATATGGTGGGTCACAAGCTGGGAGAATTTGCTGCGACCAGAACTTTTAAAGGGCACGCTGCAGACCGTAAAGTTGCAGCGGCTAAGAAATAAAGAGGGGACGATATGGAAACTTCAGCCATTTTGAAAGGTGTAAGGTTGTCTCCGCAGAAGGGTCGATTGGTGGCGGATCAGATTCGTGGAATGGCCGTTGACAAAGCGCACGAACTCCTTGGGTTCAGTCCAAAAAAAGTGCGCAAATTATTCGTAAGGTTTTGGAATCTGCGATCGCAAATGCAGAGCACAATGACGGGGCAGACATAGATGAGCTTAGGGTCACGAAAATATTCGTAGAAAAAGGACCAGTATTTAAGCGTTTCCGTCCTAGAGCAAAAGGGCGTGCCGCGAAAATTCTTAAACCAACCTGTCATGTATTTTTGTCGGTCGGGGACGAGGTGAAAGGGTAATTATGGGACAGAAAATTAATCCAATCGGTTTTCGTCTGGGTGTACAGAGGAACTGGAGTTCGCGTTGGTATGCTGTTGGAAGAAACTTCTCTGGGATGCTTTTGCAAGATATTGAAGTTAGAAAATATCTTAAAAAACGATTAGCTCACGCTTCAGTCGCGAAGGTAATTATCGAGAGGCCAACGAAGAACGCCAAAATTACCATCCATAGCGCACGTCCAGGAATTGTCATTGGTAAGAAGGGTGAAGATATCGAGGTTTTACGATCAGATCTTCAAAAGTTAATAGGTGTTCCTGTTCACTTAAACATAGAAGAAGTTAGAAAGCCCGAGATAGATGCGCAATTGATAGCGGATTCTATTGGTAACCAATTGGAAAAACGAATCCAGTTTAGGCGCGCTATGAAGAGAGCGATGCAAAACGCCATGAGGCTTGGTGCTCAAGGTATAAAAATCATGAGCTCGGGCAGACTAAATGGTATCGATATCGCCCGAACCGAATGGTACCGAGAGGGCAGAGTTCCATTGCACACACTTCGTGCTGAGGTGGATTACGCTGTATCTGAGGCTAAGACTACGTATGGAATTATAGGAATCAAAGTGTGGGTCTATCGCGGGCAAGTGTTAGGTAGTAACGACAGTGTTGGTGCCCCTTCGGTTGACACAATAGCAAAGCCAAAGAGGCAAAGAAAAGCAGGAGCCGAAAATGCTGCAGCCAGCTAGAACAAAGTTTAGGAAGTACCACAAAGGCCGTAACTACGGTGTAGCCACCCGGGGGGCGAAAGTCTCTTTTGGGGAGTTTGGTTTAAAGGCGATTGATCGCGGAAGGCTCACGGCTCGTCAAATCGAGGCTGCTCGTAGAGCGATGACGAGACACATTAAACGTGGCGGAAGAATTTGGATTCGAATCTTTCCTGACAAGCCAATTTCGCAAAAGCCAGCTGAGGTGCGGATGGGTAATGGTAAGGGAAATCCAGAGTACTGGGTTGCTGAGATTCAACCCGGTAAGGTTCTATATGAAATGGATGGTGTGCAAGAGGACGTTGCTCGAGAGGCTTTTAGGCTAGCCGCCGCGAAGCTCCCTCTTCGTACAATTTTTGTGCATAGACACTTGGGGTAAGTTATGAAGGCTAAAGATCTTAGTGCTAAAAGCGTCGACGAGCTAAAGAAAGAGTTGGATAGTCTTTTGAAGACTCAATTTTCTCTGCGCATGCAGCACGCGACTCAGCAGTTGACCAATACCAGTCAAATTTCTGCAGTTAGGAAAGACGTTGCGCGTGTCAAAACGATGCTTGGGAAAAAGGTGAATGAAAATGTCTGATTTGAATACTTCGGTTCGCCGACGCCTCACCGGTAAAGTGGTTTCCGACAAGATGGACAAGACTGTAACCGTCTTAGTGGAGCGTAAAGTAAAACATCCGATGTACGGCAAATTCGTGAAAAAATCGACTAAATATCATGCCCACGACGAGGGTAATGAGTGTCACGTTGGGGATACTGTGCAGATAGAAGAGGGATCTCCGAAATCTAAAACAAAATCTTGGATGGTCAGTCAAGTTATCGAAAAGGCTATAGAGATTTAAGTCGTTGTAGAGTTTTTAAATTTATAGTATAGTTTTGCGCTTTTCGTTTCGCCACAAATGTGGCGTTACTTGAAAGCTGAGTATTCTGTTTAACCCGGACGGGTGCCAAAACTGGCTCGACGTTGGCGAGGCAAGTTGGTTTAAAGAGGCTGAAATTATGATTCAAATGCAATCTCGTTTAGAGGTGGCCGACAACACCGGCGCTCGCTCTGTGATGTGTATCAAGGTTTTAGGCGGATCCAAGCGCAGATACGCAGCTGTTGGGGATGTTATCAAGGTTGCGGTGAAAGAGGCGGCTCCTAGGGGACGCGTTAAAAAAGGGGAAGTCTACAACGCTGTGGTTGTGAGAACCGCTTCTGGTGTTAGGCGTCAAGACGGCTCACTCATAAAGTTCGATGGTAACGCAGCTGTCCTTCTCAATGCGAAGTTGGAGCCGATTGGTACTCGAATATTTGGTCCAGTGACACGAGAGCTCAGAACTGAAAAGTTCATGAAGATTGTGTCTTTGGCTCCGGAGGTTCTGTAAGGATCGTTATGAATAAGATAAGAAAAGGTGACAGGGTGATAGTTAACGCTGGTAAGGATAGCGGAAAGCAGGGCACCGTTTTACGAGTGCTAGCGAACTCCACCGCTGTTGTTGAGGGCGTCAACAATGTCAAAAAACACGAGAAACCGAACCCCATGAAGGGTGCTAACGGTGGAATCGTGACGAAAGAAATGCCTATACAGATTTCGAATTTGGCGGTACTGAATCCAACGACTAACAAGGGCGATAGGATTGGTATTAAGACTTTAGAGGATGGCCGTCGGGTCAGGATTTTCCGATCCAATGGCGAGATGGTTGATTCTTAAGAGGTAAGTGATGGTTAAAGCTGCAGATAATGGAGGAGTCGACAAATCTGGGAGCCCGAGGCTCGCAGACCTGTATCGATCGGAGGTCGTTCCTGGTTTGATGAAAGAGTTTGGCTACAAGTCGGTCATGGAGGTTCCTCGAATCACCAAGATCGTATTGAATATGGGTGTTGGTGAGGCGGTAGCTGATAAAAAGGTCCTCGAAAATGCAGTGGGGGATATGACTCTGATAGCAGGTCAAAAGCCCATTATTACAAAAGCTAGAAAGTCTATAGCGGGGTTCAAAATCAGAGATGGTTACCCAATTGGTTGCAAGGTGACTCTTAGGAGCGTGCGAATGTACGAGTTTCTAGATCGCCTTATAAGTGTCGCTATTCCTAGAATTCGGGACTTCAGAGGAATACCGGCTAAGTCCTTTGATGGAAGAGGCAACTTCAATATGGGTGTGAAAGAGCAAATTATTTTCCCAGAGGTCGAGTACGACAAGATCGATGCCCTTAGGGGAATGAACGTCACTATCACAACGACTGCTAAGTCTGACAAGGAAGCGCGAGCGCTGTTAGCTGCTTTCCGTTTCCCATTCCGAAACTGAGGTCAATATGGCGAAGAAATCGATAGTTAACAGAGATTTGAAGAGGCGAAATTGCGTTGAGAAATTCGCGCAAAAGCGTCAAGCACTGATGGATGTAATAGTGAGTTCTAGCTCCTCTGATGAAGAGAAGTTTTTGGCTAGACAGGGTTTGCAAAAGCTTCCTAGAAATGCAAGCCCGGTTAGACTGCGACGTCGTTGTGCTTTGACAGGGAGACCTCGAGGAGTTTTCAGGAAATTTGGGTTGGCAAGAGGGAAACTTAGAGAGATTGCCATGCGTGGGGAAGTCCCCGGAATTATAAAAGCGAGTTGGTAGGAGAACATTGTTATGAGTATGAGTGATCCAGTCGCTGATATGTTGACCAGAATAAGAAATGCTCAATTGGCTGAAAAAGCTTCGGTCTCGATGCCTATGAGCAAATTGAAACACTCAATAGCGTTAGTGCTCAAAGATGAGGGCTATATTGAGGATGTTAGCGTCAACAGTGATGATGCGAAAAAGCCAACCCTTGAGCTTGGTTTGAAATATTACGCGGGTCGTCCTGTCATCGAAAAGATAGAGCGGGTTAGCAAGCCTGGTTTGAGAATTTATAAAGGTGTTCAGGATATTCCCACGGTGATGAATGGGCTTGGGGTAGCGATTGTATCAACCTCGCAAGGCGTTATGACCGACCGTAGAGCAAGAAGCGCCGGTGTTGGTGGCGAGGTTCTGTGTTACGTAGCATAACGAATTATTCGAAATTGAAGTGTTGTTGAATGTTTGGAGCTTGGATATATGTCACGAGTAGGTAAAAACCCGATAAGCATACCCAGTGGTACACAGGTCACTTTGAATGGAAATAAAATCCAGGTGAAGGGGTCGCTTGGTGTATTGTCCAGAGATCTTAGTGATCAAGTGAAGGTATCTCAGGATGGCGAGGTTTTAAGGGTAGAGCCAGCGAATGAGTCGCAAGCTGCCAGAGCTCTGTTCGGAACCACTCGCGCCTTGATTGCAAATATGGTCACTGGTGTTAGCTCCGGTTTCGAGAAGAAGTTAACCCTGGTTGGAGTTGGTTATAGAGCTCAAGCCCAGGGTGACAAGTTAAATCTCTCGTTAGGGTTTTCGCATCCCGTTGTGCATCAGCTTCCGGAAGGAGTGAAAGCTGAAACACCTCAACAGACTGAAATTTTAATCAAAGGTATCGACAAGCAGATGGTTGGTCAGGTTGCTGCGGATGTTCGCAATTATCGTCCTCCTGAGCCTTATAAGGGTAAAGGCGTTCGGTACGCGGATGAGAGAGTCGTTATGAAAGAAACGAAGAAAAAATAATTAAGAGATCCATATGACTGCAAAAAGAGATATCAGAGCGCGTAGGGCGAAGAAAACTAGGTATAAGTTGATCGACTCGGGCGTTGAGAACAGGTTACAGGTATTCAAGAAAAATTCTCACATATACGCCCAGATCCTGGATAGTGGGTCCAAAGTGATCGTTTCGGCATCTTCGCTGGATCCGGATATGCGAAAAGATCTTGGCAACGGTGGGAATGTGAGCGCTGCTGCGAAGATTGGAAGTCAAATAGGCTTGAAGGCGAAAGAAAAAGGGCTTGAGAAAGTAGCTTTTGATCGATCAGGATTCAAGTATCACGGACGTATCAAGGCATTAGCAGAGGCAGCTAGAGAAGCTGGCCTCAAGTTTTAGGGATTAATAAGGTTATGGCAAGAGCACAAAAGCAAGCAGAGGATCGTGGCGACAATCTTCGAGAGAAGATGGTCTCAGTTAATCGTGTTACCAAAGTTGTTAAGGGTGGTGGAATTTTGGGTTTTGCCGCATTAACGGTGGTCGGTGACGGCGATGGCGGCATAGGAATGGGTAAGGGTAAGGCCAAAGAAGTTCCTGTAGCGATTCAAAAGGCGATGGAAGAGGCGCGTAAGAAACTCTTTAAAGTTTCTCTTAAGAGCGGGACGCTTCAGCATTCTGTTGTCGGTATTCACGGTGCTGCTAAGGTGTTCATGCAGCCTGCCTCTGAGGGAACCGGAATTATCGCCGGAGGCCCGATGAGAGCTATTTTTGAAGTGATGGGCGTCACTAATATCCTCGCAAAGTGTATCGGCTCTACAAATCCCTACAACGTGGTGAGAGCGACGCTAAACGGTTTAGCGGCTATGAACTCTCCAGCGGAGATTGCGTTGAAGCGTGGAAAAAGTATTGAAGATATTTTGGGGTAATTGAAATGGCGTCAAACAAAAAAACAGGAACGAACTCCGTTACCGTTACGTTGGTGAAGAGTCCAATAGGAGCGAAAAAAGATCATCGTGAGACGGTTCGAGGACTTGGTCTCCGTAAAATTCGACACTCCGTGCAGTTAGAGGATACGCCCTCAGTGCGCGGGATGATAGATAAGGTGAGTTACCTCGTTAAGGTGGAGGGTTAGCCAATATGCGTTTAAACACTATTAGTCCTGCGAAGGGATCCAACCACGCAAGCACCAGAGTTGGTCGTGGAATTGGAAGCGGTAAGGGTAAGACTGCTGGAAGAGGCCACAAGGGTCAGCATGCTCGTTCCGGCGGTTACCACAAGGTTGGTTTCGAGGGCGGGCAAATGCCCATGGCGAGAAGGCTGCCAAAGAGAGGTTTTAAGCCGCTGAAGTACGGGTCTGTAAAAGAGATCAGGCTCAGTGAGCTAAACCTTATCGATGGCGACTTGGTTAGTTTGGAAAGCTTGAAGGCAGCGGGAGTAGTTCCGCAATTTACTATTGGTGCAAAGGTTATCAAATCTGGAGCGCTCAATGAAGGTAAAAAGCTTCAAATACAAGGTATTAAAGTTACAAAAGGAGCGCGAGCTGTAATCGAGGCAGCTGGCGGTCAAATCGAGGGATAATTAAGTTGGCTATAGCTCCAAACAAAAGCGGTGTAGGAAACAAGTATGGCGACTTGAAGCGCCGTCTTTTTTTCTTGCTGTTCGCACTTGTTGTTTACCGAATAGGTGCGCACATACCGGTGCCTGGGATTGACCCTGCTCAGCTAGAGCAGTTGTTTAACTCTCAACAGGGCGGAATCCTTGGGATGTTCAATATGTTCTCTGGAGGCGCTCTTCAGAGGTTTACAATTTTTGCCCTAGGCATCATGCCGTACATTTCGGCATCGATTATCATGCAGCTCATGACTGTGGTCGTGCCAACTCTTGAGCAATTGAAGAAGGAGGGTGAGTCTGGTCGAAAGAAGATAACTAAGTACACCAGATACGGAACAGTATTGCTTGCTACATTTCAGGCCATTGGTATTTCTGTGGCTTTAGAATCCCAGGCAGGCCTTGTGATGGATCCTGGGCTTGCATTCCGATTTACAACAGTGGTTACCCTAGTGACTGGGACAATGTTTCTGATGTGGCTCGGCGAGCAGATAACAGAGAGAGGTATTGGAAATGGTATTTCTCTTATTATATTCGCAGGTATAGCGGCTGGTCTCCCTAGCGCAATTGGTGGAACTTTGGAGTTGGTGAGAACGGGTTCGTTCTCAATACCGCTTGTACTTATGTTGTTCGCTGGGGCTATTTTGATCACAGGATTTGTTGTCTTTGTAGAGAGAGGGCAGCGGAAGGTTCTAGTGAATTACGCGAAACGGCAAGTGGGCCGAAAAGTCTATGGCGGACAGAGTTCACATCTACCTCTTAAGCTGAATATGTCTGGCGTTATCCCGCCGATCTTTGCATCTAGCATTATCTTATTCCCCGCCACGATTGCAGAGTTTCTCGGATCAAACGAGAGTATGTACTGGCTCAAAGACTTAGGTGGTTTGTTGCACCCAGGCCAAGTGCTCTACATGTTTGTTTATGCTGCGGCAATCATTTTCTTCTGCTTTTTTTATACGGCTTTGGTTTTTAATCCTAAAGAAACGGCCGAGAACTTGAAAAAAAGTGGCGCATTTGTTCCTGGTATCCGGCCGGGTGACCAAACCGCGAAGTACATTGAGAAGATAGTGATGAGACTTACTCTCGTTGGCGCGCTGTATGTGACGATCGTTTGCTTGATACCAGAAGCGTTGATTGTTAAATGGAATGTGCCGTTTTATTTTGGCGGAACCAGCTTACTAATTATCGTTGTGGTCACCATGGATTTTATGCAGCAGGTTCAGGCTTATGCGATGTCAAATCAATATGAAAGCCTGATGAAAAAAGCTAATTTTAAGGGTGGAATGATCCCGTCCCGCTAAGGAGTTAAGAAATGAAAGTTAAGGCTTCAGTTAAGAAACTATGCAGGAATTGTAAGATTATCCGCCGCAACAATGTTGTGAGGGTAATTTGTACCGAACCTAGACACAAGCAGCGTCAAGGTTAACTTTTAATCCAAAATAATTTCAAAGAGAATTAAAGTATGGCTCGAATAGCAGGCGTTAATATTCCAGATCAAAAGCATACCTGGATATCTCTCACGTACATTTTTGGTATTGGTCGTACCAGAGCATATGAAATATGTGAAAAGGCCGGGATCGTACCTACCGTGAAGGTTAGGGATTTATCTGAAGCCGATATGGATAAGATTCGAGATCAAATCGCTACTTTTGCGGTAGAAGGTGACCTTCGTAGAGAGGTTTCCATGAATATCAAGCGATTAATGGATTTAGGCACTTATCGAGGAGGTAGGCATCGTCGCGGTCTTCCAGTAAGAGGTCAACGCACGAAAACAAATGCCAGGACACGTAAGGGTGCGAAAAAGGCGATTAAGAAATAAATTAGTTTTTACACAGAAAGTTTTTAAATTGAAACCAATCACGTTGGGATTAAGTACAGATGGCTAAAAACACTACTCGTGCTCGTAAAAAAGTTAAGAAGAATGTTGTGGAGGGTGTCGCTCACGTTCATGCTTCTTTTAATAATACGATTATTATGATTACGGACCGTCAGGGGAACGCTTTATCTTGGTCTACCTCAGGTGCTAACGGATTCAAGGGGTCTAGAAAAAGTACTCCTTTTGCTGCTCAAGTTGCAGCTGAAGCAGCAGGAAAACTAGCCCAGGAATGTGGAGTGAAAAACCTGGAGGTGCGTATAAAAGGACCTGGCCCTGGTCGGGAATCGGCGGTACGAGCCCTCAATGCGGTTGGTTTTAAGATCACAAGCATATCCGACGTTACACCTGTACCTCATAATGGCTGCCGCCCACCAAAGAAAAGACGCATTTAAGGAGAAATAAAAGATGGCTAGAAATACAGATCCAAAATGCCGACAATGCAGGCGCGAGGGGGAGAAATTGTTCCTCAAAGGCGAGAAGTGTTATACAGACAAATGTGCCATTGAACGGCGCTCGTATGCGCCTGGACAACACGGTCAAAAGGGTGGTCGTCTATCAGACTTCGGTCGTCAGCTCCGAGAGAAACAGAAAATCAGAAGAATATACGGGGTTCTAGAGCGACAGTTTAGGAAAACTTATAAAGAAGCCGCTCGCAGAAAAGGTGTCACGGGAGAACTGTTGCTTCAGGCGCTTGAAAGTCGGTTAGATTCTGTAGCGCTTCGTATGGGATTTGGTTCTTCCCGGACAGAGGCGCGCCAGGTGGTACGCCATAACGCTGTGCTCGTCAACGGTAAGCGCGTGAATATACCATCGTACGTGGTAAAAGCTGGCGATGTAGTAGAGATTTCTGAAAAATCTAAGACTCAGTTACGAATAAAATCATCAGTTGAAGCAGCTGAATCCAAAGGTTTTTCTGAATGGGTAGAGGTAGATGTTAAGGGGCTCAAGGGAACCTTCAAGACTGTTCCTCAAAGAACTGATTTGCCGATGACTATCAATGAATCTTTAGTCGTCGAGCTTTACTCCAAGTAAAAATATCGCTTCCCTTGCTGTTGGGAGTCGAGTTTATTGTTTTGTCGAAATTATTTTCGAAACTTTTGTAAAGGGTCGAATGCATGCAAACTAGCTTTTTAAAGCCAAAAATTATTGATGTTCGCTCAACCGGTGTAGGGCAAGCCAGAGTGATCATGGAGCCTTTTGAGAGAGGTTATGGGCACACGCTTGGAAACGCATTACGGAGAGTATTGCTTTCTTCAATGCCAGGGTTCGCTCCTACTGAAGCCAAAATAGATGGTGTATTGCACGAGTATTCCTCCATAGACGGAGTGCAGGAAGATGTGGTGGATATACTTCTCAACCTCAAGGGGCTTGTTCTTAAGTTACACAACCGTGACCAAATCACGTTGTCCCTATCGAAGGAGGGTGAAGGAATTGTTACTGCGGCTGACATCGAGAGTAACCATGATGTAGAGATCTTGAATCCAGACCATGTGATAGCTCACCTCGCCCCAGGTGGAAAGCTGAGCATGGAGATCAAAGTAGAGGGTGGTCGAGGATACGTTCCCTCCAACGCAAGAAATTTGGATGGTGATGATGGTAGAACTATTGGAAGTCTTATGCTTGATTCATCTTTTAGTCCTGTGAAAAAGGTCAGTTACGCCGTCGAGAGCGCTCGAGTCGAGCAGAGAACCGATTTGGACAAGTTGATTGTGGACATTGAGACCAATGGAGTTGTAGAGCCAGAGGAGGCTATAAGATTCGCAGCTCGAGTTTTAATGGAACAACTCGCAAGCTTTGCTGACTTGCAGGGTATGGAGGAAGAAACAGTTACTCCGGAAAAGCCGCAAGTAGATCCAGCGCTTCTCAGGCCAGTTGATGATCTCGAACTTACGGTCCGCTCAGCCAATTGTCTGAAAGCGGAGAGTATTTATTTTATTGGCGATTTGATTCAACGATCAGAAGGTGAATTATTAAAAACACCTAATTTAGGCAGGAAATCCTTGAATGAAATTAAGGATGTGCTAGCTTCGAGGGGTTTGAGCCTTGGAATGAAGGTGGAAAATTGGAATTCATCTCTGTCCGAAACCAATTAAAATATTCGACTTTGTATAGGTAAGGAAAAAAGGAAATTGTAATGCGTCATCGCCTTGGACTTAGAAAGCTTAACCGTACTAGCTCTCATAGGGAGGCTATGTTACGTAATATGACAAATTCTTTACTTCGCCATGAGGTAATTAAAACGACATTACCTAAGGCGAAGGAATTGAGACGTGTTGCTGAAAGGATCATTACGCTTGGAAAAAAAGCCAGTGTTGCTAACCGCCGCTTAGCTTTTTCTAGGCTTCGCGACCGCGAGATGGTCGTTAAGCTTTTTGATGAATTAGGGCCACGCTACGCTTCCAGAAACGGCGGTTACTTACGAATATTAAAGAATGGTTTTCGGCAAGGGGATAATGCTCCTATGGCTTATATTGAGCTTATGGATCGGCCTGAGCCTGCCCCGGTCGCTGAAACCAAGGATGATTCTGAATAGTAGATTTTCGATAGACCATTTTAAAAAACCGGCTTCTAGCCGGTTTTTTTCTGTCCAGTTGGTCGATAGCTTTGTGCTGTCTTTAGTGCCTGAGCAGTGTGACCTGACCCTCTCTCAATTAGTTGGGAGGGGGTTCCTTGTTCAACAACCGAGCCACCACCAAGGCCTCCCTCTGGGCCCATATCAATAATCCAGTCAGATCTGGAAATTAGATCCAGGTTATGTTCAATGACTATTATCGAATTTCCCCGATCTCTCAGTTTGACTAAAACTTTTATCAACCATGAGACATCATGGAAATGAAGGCCAGTCGTTGGTTCATCTAAAATATAAACGGTTTCTCCGCCCCCCCGTTTTGAAAGCTCCGCGGAAAGCTTCACTCTTTGCGCTTCTCCTCCCGACAGCGTTATCGCACTTTGTCCTAGTTTAATGTAACCTAGTCCCACCTCTTCAAGAATATCCAACTTCTTTTTGATCGAGGGGATTGACTTAAAGAACTCTGCAGCACCAGTTACGGTGAGATCCAGTACTTCTGAAATGTTCTTTCCGTGGTAGGTTATCTCCAGCGTCTCTTGGTTGTAGCGACTCCCTTTGCAAGTCTCGCAGGTCACATAAACGTCGGGAAGAAAATGCAGCTCGATTTTTATGCTGCCATCTCCCTGACAGGCTTCACAACGCCCGCCTTTGACATTGAAAGAAAATCTCCCGGGCGTATAGCCTCGTTCTTTGGACAATCGTGTTGAGGAGAATAGGTCTCGTATCGCGGAGAATACCCCCGTGTATGTAGCTGGATTAGAGCGTGGTGTTTTCCCAATCGGGCTCTGATCGATTGTCACCAAATACTTGATGCCATCTGGTATTTCTAAATTGTCGAAGGGTTCCGCTAGCTGTTTGACCCCTCTCAAATCTTGAGTGATAGCAGGCGCTAATGTTCGATTAATTAGCGTTGATTTTCCTGATCCAGATACTCCTGTGATAGCAACCATTAATCCAAGAGGGATTTTTATGTCGACATTTTTTAAGTTATTCCCTCGAGCGCCCACAAGGCTCATGAATTTTGTTAAGGGCCCCACTTCTAACTGCTTATGGGTCGGTATTGCTGCTTGCCCGTTCAAAAATTTTCCGGTGATCGAGGCCGAGCTGTTGGTAATATCCTCGACTGATCCTTGGGCAATAATTTCTCCGCCTTGTTCTCCTGCCCCCGGCCCCATATCTATGATGTAGTCTGCTTCGGATATCGTTTCCTCATCGTGCTCTACTACGATCACAGTATTTTTGAGTTTTTGTAATTGTCGAAGTGAATCGAGAAGTTTTCGGTTATCTCTTTGGTGAAGTCCGATAGAGGGCTCATCTAAAACGTAGGTTACTCCGGTGAGTCCTGAGCCAATCTGTGATGCAAGCCTAATGCGCTGGCTCTCCCCGCCTGAAAGAGTTTCTGAAGATCGAGAGAGTGTTAGGTAACCCAACCCAACCTCTACTAGAAAACTAAGTCTTTTTATAATTTCTCGAGTGACTCTATCCGAAACTATTTGGTATTGCGAGATCGGTTTTAAATGTTTGAAGAAGTCTAAACAGTCCTCTAAAGTTAAATCGCAAACATGCGCTATGTTTCGATCTCCCACAAAGATGTTCAACGCCTCAGCTTTGAGTCGAGTGCCCGCACAGGATGGACATTGCTTCAGACTGATGTATTTTTTTAATTCCTCTTTGACAATTTGCTCCTTGGTCTGGCTGTATCGGCGCTGGAAGTTGGGGACAACCCCCTCGAAGCTATGTATTTTTTTTATTGTCGCCCCGCCTCTGCTAGCGTAATTGAAATTAATTTTTTCTGATCCAGAGCCGTGAAGAATAATTTCTTGTATTCGGGTATTTAGTTCTTCGAAGGGTTTCTCTAATTCGAACTGATAGTGTTTTGCCAAGTCTTGGAGCACCTGATAGAAGAAGCTATTCTTTCTATCCCATCCCGGTATTGCTCCTGCGGCAAGAGATAATTCTGGATGTAGTATGATTTTTTCTTTATCAAACAGGTCCAACTTCCCAAGACCGTTACAAGTCTCGCATGCTCCCATAGGGTTGTTAAAAGAAAACATCCTTGGCTCTACGTCGTCTATCGCGTAATCGCACTGAGAGCAGGAAAATATGGACGAGAGGGTAACTTCAGTTTCGTTCTCTGATGATGCGAATGTCACTTGGTTGTTCGCTTGAAGCAATGCCGTTTCAATTGATTCACACATCCTTTGTCGAGAGCTAGATGATGCTTTTAGTCTATCAATTACTATGTCTAACTTTTGGATGTTGCTCCCAAGGTTTGTGAGATCGTCGTCAAGATCGACATACTTTCCGTCGCAGCGCATCCTAAAAAATCCGCGACTCTTTAGATGATCGATCTTTTCGCCTAACTTTTTCTTATGAGCAAGCCTGATAGGGGCGAGGACTGCTATTCGTTGGTCAGTATAAGAGTCAATAATTTCATCAGCCATATTTCCTACTGAAAAGGCTTTGAGAGGAGTTTTATGCTCTGGGCACCGCACTTCACCTGTTCTTGAGTAGAGTAACCTCAGGTAATCATGTATCTCCGTCGTGGTTCCTACTGTTGATCTTGGGTTTTGATTTCGTGTTTTTTGATCAATTGCGATTGATGGGGATAACCCTTCAATTAAATCGACATCTGGTTTTTCAAGAACTTCCAAGAATTGACGTGCATAGGTAGAAAGTGATTCCACATAGCGTCTTTGTCCCTCTGCGAATATCGTGTCGAACGCGAGTGAGGATTTCCCAGAACCCGATAATCCAGTGATGACGATGAACTTCCCTTTTGGGATATCAAGGTCAATATTCTTTAAATTATGCGTGCGAGCGCCTCTAATGCTGATTACGTCGTTCTCAATCTTGGGTTCGCTTTGCTTCGTGTCCATAAGTAACTCAGAATTTTATGGGTAACCTGGTACTATACCTCACTTGTTATTTGCTGAACCCCTTGTAACCCGCAAATCTCCATATGAAGAGCACTGCTTTTACTCCGCAAGAGCGCATCACTAGTATTTCCCTTGCTGGCGTCTTCAGTTTGCGAATGTTTGGTATGTTTGTCGTGCTCCCCGTGCTATCCCTCTATGTCGGTTCCTTTGATCAGGTGGAGGGCTTATCTGTCGGTTTTGCGATTGGGATCTACGGGCTTACCCAAGCGATTTTTCAAGTTCCCTTTGGCAGGTTGTCAGATTCCTGGGGAAGGAAAAATACTATTTACGTCGGATTGATTATTTTTGCTGTAGGTAGTGTGATCGCGGCGTTGGCATCTAATGCGCTTGTGCTTTGTCTTGGTAGGGCCGTACAAGGGGCGGGGGCAATCTCCTCTGTAGTTATAGCGCTTAATGCTGACTTAACCAGAGATGTGGTACGCACGAAGTCCATGGCAATCATTGGTATTGCAATAGGTATCACCTTCATGGTTTCGATCGTTCTCGGACCACTTCTTGGGGCCTTAATTGGAGTTCGGGGCATATTCATTCTTACGGCGGTTCTGACGGTTTTTGCGGGGTTCGTCATAAGGATGTATGTGCCTGATCCACCTGAACAGATTGCAGCGGGCCCCTTGAGCCGCGGGGCGCTTTCGAACGTTTTAAAAAACTCACAATTAAATCGACTGAATTTTGGAATTTTCTCTTTGCACGGAATACTGATGGCCACGTTTGTTGTGGTTCCTTTTCAGTTAAGGTTACTAATTGATGAGCACAATACTTGGGCGGTTTATTTTTTTGTGATGCTTACGAGTGTTTTGGTTATGTTCCCGCTGATGCTCTTATCAGAGAGGAAAGGGAAATCTAAAGAGGCTTTTTTGATATCCATTTGCTCGATAGCCCTCGCTTGTCTCGCACTATATATATTTCGAACAGATCTTTGGGCTTTCGGCATTTGCTTAGTGCTTTTTTTCGCTGGCTTTAATCTGCTCGAAGCGACACTCCCGTCGCTTGTATCGAAAATCGCTGACGCTAGATCGAAAGGGACTGCGCTCGGTGTTTACAGTTCCAGTCAATACATAGGAACTTTTCTAGGTGGCGCAACTGGCGGGTTGATCTTGGACGCGTTCGGAAACAAGGGAGTATTTTTATTCTGTGGACTTTGGGCAGGCATTTGGATTGTTATTGCTGTGGGATCGGTATTTCCGAGGAGGGAATTTCCCGGAGACGAGGCGTCTTAGGAGAATACGCACCGATAGGCTATAGTTGTGTTTGTAGCGACTAATTTTGCCAGTCAAGCTAACATTAATCTGGTTTAATTTTATATTTAGGAGAAGATCGTGGCCTCTGTTAATAAAGTGATATTGGTTGGTAACCTAGGAAGGGATCCTGAGGTTAGGTATATGCCCAGCGGAGATGCCATGGTCAATCTCAGTATCGCGACTGCTGAAAACTGGAAAGACAAAAATGGGGATCGCCAAGAAAAAACCGAATGGCACCGCGTAGTCATGTTTGGGAGACTTGCTGAAATTGCCGGTGAGTACTTGAAAAAAGGTTCACAAGCATACATCGAAGGCAGATTACAAACGAGAAAGTGGACCGACAAGGAAGGACAAGAAAAATATACAACCGAGATTGTGGCAGATCGTATGCAAATGCTAGGCGGCCGATCTGGCTCTTCTGGTGGCTCTGGTGGTGGAGGTAACTCCGGAGATAATTCTGCTGAGAGTTTTAGCGGGGGTATAGACGATCTTGAGGATGATATACCCTTCTAAACGCAGGTTGCGGGTGTCGGTCTAATGTCGAGTGTTGGTAGGGACAGGTTTGTTATTCACGGCATGACCTGTGGAGGGTGTGTTGCCTCTGTAAAGGCCAAGCTAGAAGGAATCGTTGCTTCCGCGGAGGTTACTCTCGATCCGCCAGAGGTCACCGTTCCGGCCGGTGTGACCTCTCTAGAAGAGCTGCAGGCAGCTCTTCAAAATACTCGATATCGCTTGCAACGAGGCTTATCGGAAATGGAAAGCCGTTTTTCGGTTCGTGATTGGTTCCAAACTTATCGTCCGCTTTTACTGATTGTTTCATTCATTTTGGGTTCGAGTTTGCTCGTACAACTCCCGAGTGGAGAGATCTCCAGCAGCGAGACAATGAGATATTTTATGGCTGGATTTTTTTTAGTTTTTTCGTTCTTTAAGTTATTAGATGTTCGCAGTTTTGCAGACGCGTATTCTAGTTATGATTTGTTAGCTCGCAGAACGAGAGTGTGTGGTTTAATTTACCCGTTTATTGAATTGGCTTTAGGTATCGCATACCTGGTGAATGTATTTCCTCTTCTGGTTAATTCCGTCACATTGATTGTGATGGCATTCTCGGCAATTGGTGTGCTTCGGGCCGTCCTATCAAAGCAGATAATTCGTTGCGCATGCTTGGGGACTGTGTTTCAGCTGCCCATGTCTACGGTAACGATTATTGAGGATGCTGGGATGGCCGTTATGGCCGCGTTAGCCCTGTTTATGATTTAGCGTTTTTCCTGATTAAAAATCGGAAGACCTCGGAACCTTCGTCGCACAGTAAAAGTTCATGGCCGGTTTGACGGCAAAATGCGTTAAAGTCGGGCACAGATCCTGGGTCAGTAGCAAAAATTTCTAAAACTTCCCCTACGTGCATATCGTTGAGGGATTTCTTTGTCTTCAAGATCGGGAGAGGGCAGTTAAGTCCCTTGACGTCTAGGGAGACATTAATCGGGGTTTCTGATGTTTGCGTCATGCTGGTATGGTTTTCGACAATTTTCTAATACCTGTCAGATTATAGCCCTATTGTTTGATCGTCTCGGTTCGGTGAGGATCTTAGGGTTATGTCTGTCAGTCACTGGTGTTAATATTCTAGTTCGCGCGACAAAATGTTGTTGTTTCGTAGTAACTGGATTTTTTGGGGGTAGGGATGAAGCTTAGAGACGTCGAGCTCGGGGATAAGTACACCGTCGAGAATGGAAGAATATTCCTCAATGGAACTCAAGCGCTCGTCCGCCTACCGATTATGCAGCATCTCAGGGATGCTAGGAAGGGAATCAAAACTGCCGGATATATATCTGGTTATCGAGGTAGTCCACTCGGTCAGTTCGATCAACAGTTGTGGATCGCAAAAAAACACCTAGCGAAAAATCACATTGTTTTCCAGCCGGGGGTCAATGAGGATATTGCTGCCACAGCCCTCTGGGGAACACAGCAGGTTGGTATGCATGGGAAACCTAAGTACGATGGTGTGTTCGGTATCTGGTATGGAAAAGGGCCAGGCGTCGATCGAACTGGTGACGTATTTAGACATGCAAATCTAGCTGGTACTCACCCGAATGGTGGTGTCCTTGTGTTAATGGGTGATGATCACACTTGTGAATCTTCTACGACTGCTCATCAAAGTGAATACGCGTTAGTCGATGCAATGATCCCAATATTAAATCCAGCAGGAGTGCAGGAGCTCCTTGACTACGGTTTAATTGGTTGGGACTTGTCTCGCTTTTCTGGAACGTGGGTAGGTTTGAAATGCATGAAGGATACGATTGATGCGAGCGCTACCGTAGATGTTGGTGAGGACAGGGTGCAAACAAATATACCTGGGGATTTCGCCTTGCCTGAGGGAGGATTGAACTTCCGGTTTCCAGATGCTCCGCTTGATCAGGAGGAGCGTTTACATAAACACAAGATCGCGGCCGTGCAGGCGTTCGCGCGAGAAAACGCTATCGATAAGGTTGTGCTCGAAGCGGAAAATCCTCGCATCGGAATTATTAGTTGTGGAAAATCGTATTTAGATGTCCAGCAAGCGATGCATTACTTGCGCTTGAGCGAGGAGCGAGCGAAGAAGATTGGCCTAACAATCTACAAAGTTGGAATGACTTGGCCTCTTGAGCCGACCGGCATTCAGCGTTTTGCTCAGGGTTTGGATTTGCTCATCGTCGTGGAGGAGAAAAGAGGTTTGGTAGAGTCTCAAGTCAAAGAGATTCTTTATGGAACAGTGGGTGCGCCGAGAGTTATTGGGAAGCGCGATGAAAGTGGAGAGATATTGTTTCGTTCGAATGCTGCGCTCAGTCCGAGCGAGATTGCACTCGAAATTGGAAATCGACTTTTACCTCTAACGGATGACGAGGCGCTGCGTGAGGCTGTTGAGGAAAGGCGAAGAATACATGAGCTTCCGATCAGTGCGCCCGCAATGGAGCGAACACCGTACTTTTGCTCTGGCTGCCCTCACAACACGGGAACGAAGGTCCCGGAGGGGTCGATCGCTTTATCTGGGATAGGGTGTCATTTCATGGCCCAATGGATGGATCGAAATACGGCTGGTTACACGCAGATGGGGGAGAAGGTGGAAGTTGGATTGGAGAGCATCATTTCGTAGAGACAGACCACGTTTTCCAAAACATTGGAGATGGTACGTATTTTCATTCGGGATTATTGGCCCTTCGCGCTGCAGTCGCATCCGGGGCTAATATGACATATAAGATCCTGTTCAATGATGCGGTTGCAATGACCGGGGGACAGCATGTTGACGGTAACTTGACGGTTCCTCAGATCACGCGACAGGTCTCAGCCGAAGGGGCTCAGAAAGTTGTAGTTGTGACCGATGAGCCATGGAAGTACGGACCAGATGCTGGTTTTTCTGAGGGTGTGGAGGTTTTCCATAGGGATGATTACGACCGTGTACAAAAGAACATCAGAAGCGTTAAGGGTGTTTCCGTTATTGTCTATGATCAAACCTGCGGCTCTGAGAAGAGACGTAGAAGAAAGCGCGGTGAATTCCCAGATCCTGCAAAGCGAGCACTGATAAACGAATTGGTGTGTGAGGGTTGTGGGGACTGTGGAGTCCAATCCAATTGTGTCTCTGTCATCCCCAAAGAGACAGAGTTCGGGCGTAAAAGGGAAATTGATCAATCTGCTTGCAATAAAGATTTTTCCTGTGTCAAAGGCTTCTGCCCAAGTTTTGTGACCGTACATGGCGGGCAACTGCGCAAGGGACAATCAGATCAGACGACGTCTGATACCGTTTTTTCTGCAGTCCCTGATCCGCGATTGCCAGATCTTGAGAGCCCTTATGGCATCCTCGTAAACGGCATTGGAGGAACTGGCGTTGTGACGATTGGAGCGATAGTCGGGATGGCCGCGCACTTAGAAGGAAAATCTTTTGCGGCGATGGATATGGCAGGGTTGGCTCAAAAAGGTGGTGCCGTCTGGAGCCATTTGCAAATATCCAAAGAGCAGGGGCAAATTCAGTCGTCGCGGCTTGGGGCTGGCGGTGCGTCTTTGATTATTGGGTGTGACTTTGTGACCACGGCAAGTGAGAAGACGCTTGAGCTCGGATTGAAGGGAAAGACTAGGGTGGTGGTGAATTTGCATGAGCAGATGACTGGAGGGTTTACGAGGAACAAAAATTTTCAGTTCCCCCGCCACGATCTCAAAAAAAATATCGAATCAAGAGTTGGGGAAGATAGCGTGCGCTACATCAGCGCAACCGAGATAGCTACCCAATTAATGGGTAATTCAATTGCATCAAATATGTTCATGCTTGGGTTCTCTTACCAAGAGGGTCTGCTTCCAATTGGCCATGAGGCTATCAACAAGGCAATCGAGCTCAATGGAGCATCGGTTAAAATGAATCAAGAAGCATTCATGTGGGGTAGGAGAGCAAGTGTTGACATGAAGGCGGTTGAGCGCTTGGTAAAGCTGGATGAAAAGCATCCAGATCGCGATACTCCTGCAGAAAGCTTAGATGAAATTGTCGCTATAAGAGCAAGGTTTTTAACTGAGTATCAAAATCAGCGCTACGCACAAAAATATACTAGCTTTATTGCTAAAGCCGTGGAGATCGAGCGATCGAGACCCCTAGTAAAAGGATTAGCAGAAATCGTTGCTCGTAATTACTTTAAATTACTTGCCTACAAAGATGAGTATGAGGTTGCTCGATTACATTCCCGAGCGGAGTTTTCGAAGAAGATTGATGCAATGTTTGAAGGAAAATATAGCGTTCGTTATCACCTTGCGCCGCCTTTGTTTTCAAAGCGTGATAAAGAAACAGGACATCTCATTAAATCTGAGTATGGAGGATGGGTGAGATATTTGTTTAAGCTAATTGCGAAATTAAAGTTCCTAAGAGGAAGTCCGCTGGATTTATTTGGGTGGACTGCCGAGCGCAAAATGGAACGAAATCTCATTACAGAGTATGAGGAGATTTTCGCTGAAGTAAAGAGCGAGTGGCATATCGACAATATTTCGCTTGTTAAGGAAATCATGGCATTCCCTGAGGAGATAAGAGGCTTTGGTCACGTCAAGGAAGATAATGTCGTTGCCGTCAAGAAAAAGCTAGATAAATTACTAACTGCGCTTCGATCACCTGATCTCTATCGCGAGGCAGCCTAATCAGACCAGGTGCTAAAAAAAGTTTGGCCCAATGCCTTCAAGGTCGTCGGTGATTATCGCATCCGCCCCTTGATAAACTAGGTCAAGTGCTCTCTCTGAATCACTCACTCTAAGTGCTATGACATGTAGCATGTGCGAGTGAATTCTAGCAACAACATCTGGATTTATTAATTTCTCGTTAATAAGTACAGAAGAGCAAGTGAGATTCTGATTCTTTATGTTTTTTTCATTTAGCTCAGAGTTCCAAACGATCGCTCTTGGAATGTCATGCGATGATCGCATGAGGGTCTCTAAGCAATCAAAATTACTGGTGGCGATAATTGGGTAGTTTTCTCCTGCGTCCCAGCTATTTTTAAATATTTCTATGACCGTTTCTGCCAGAGCAATTTCTTGTCCCATCTCGGGCTTTAACTCAAAGATTGGGTAAATATTGAGCTCTTGACAGACTTTTAAAGCTTGAAACAGGGTCGGTATACGTTCGCCAGAAAACTCGTTTCCAAACCAAATGCCAACATCTAAAGTGTTCATTTGGTCAAAAAATGTTTCGCTCACTATTCCGTGAGTCTGAGCAGTTCGATCCAGCGTCGGGTCGCTCATGAGGATAGGGACGCCGTCGGCGGTAAACCGAACATCCAAGTGGATTCCAAAGAATCCGAGGTTGCGCGACCATTGGATACCTGCGAGCGTATTCTCAGGGGCGCTCTGTCCAGAACCACGATGACAAAAAATTCTAGGTGATTTCCACGACTCTAGTTGTGCTGGCATTCACTGATTATAAGTTAACCATGAAATTTGTAAGTCTCGAGGGTTCGTATAACAAGAGAAAATTCGTTTGCACGCACGCTCCAAGAATAATCAAAAAATCCCTCCTTTTCGGGTATACTACGCCGCTCAAATGGAGTGATAAATGCCTATATACGAGTATCGTTGTGCCTCCTGCGGCCATGAAGTGGAGGTGCTCCAAAAATTATCCGATAAGCCTTTGGTTTCTTGCCCAGAGTGTAAAGAGGACGCGCTTGCGAAATTAATAAGTGCAGCTGGTTTTCAGCTAAAAGGTAGTGGTTGGTATGTGACGGATTTTCGAGATGGTAAAAAGAAGGCGAGTGCGAGTGAGAAACCTTCGGCAGCCGAAGGGCAGTCAGATGGTGGCTCTGGAAAAGCTGAAACTTCTCAAGCGAAATCAGAACCCAGCAACACCTCAACCTCCTCTGCCCCGAGCAACGGCTCCTCCGCAGCAGATAGTCCATCTGCCAATTAGTTAAGGCGGCCGGCCTTATGTTCTTTCTAAACCCTTAACAGAGAAATTAATGCGTACAGATTATTGCGGAAAAATTGATAGTTCACACCTAGAGCAAGTGGTCAACCTCTTTGGATGGGTTCATCGGCGCCGAGATCACGGGGGTGTCATATTTCTCGATGTACGCGATAGGGAGGAATCGTACAGGTCGTGTGTGATCCCGACAATGCTGAGGCTTTTTCGATCGGGGACCGAGTGCGTAACGAGTACGTCATCCGGGTGACTGGTTTAGTAAGACGGCGGCCTGAGGGTACGATCAATTCGTCTTTGATCAGTGGAGAGATAGAAATTCTCGCCAATGAACTTGAGATATTGAATGCTTCAGAGACCCCACCTTTTTCCATCGACGAAGAGGAGCCGTCGGAGACGGTTCGTCTCGAAAATCGCGTTTTTGATCTGCGTCGCCCGCAAATGCAATCCAATCTTCGTCTTCGGTCTAAAGTATCGAAATATGTACGAAACTATCTGGACGAAGAAGGTTTTATTGATGTAGAAACTCCTTTTCTCTATAAGTCGACTCCTGAAGGCGCTAGAGAATTTTTGGTCCCATCGAGGATGCATGACGGGGAGTTTTATGCGCTTCCTCAGTCTCCGCAGCTATTCAAGCAAATGCTGATGGTCGCAGGGTTTCGACCGCTATTATCAAATCGTAAAGTGTTTCAGGGATGAAGATCTCCGAGCCGATCGTCAACCTGAATTTACCCAAATCGATATCGAAACGTCGTTCCTTACCGAGGAGCAAATTCGTCAAATCATGGAAGAGATGATTCGAGGGGTTTTTGCTTCTACGCTTGATGTGCAATTACCTAATCCGTTCCCTGTTCTGCCTTTTGATGAGGCTATCCGACTCTACGGAACAGATAAACCCGACCTCCGCATTCCTTTGCAGTTCGCTGACGTTACAGATTTAATGAAGACGGTCGACTTCAAAGTGTTCAGGGCGGCGGCTGATTTGAAGGACGGTAGAGTTGTTGCGCTCGGTGTGCCTGGTGGTGGGGAGTTAACGCGAAAGCAGATTGATGACTACACAAGCTTTGTTGCGATTTATGGTGCAAAAGGATTGGCCTATATAAAAGTTAATGACACGAGTGCTGGAATAGAGGGTTTACAGTCTCCAATCATTAAGTTCCTACCTGAGGATGTAGTGCTGAAGGTGGTAAATCAGGTGGGATCAAAAAATGGTGATCTTATATTCTTCGGCGCGGATCGTAGTGGGGTCGTGAATGATGCTCTCGGCGCACTTCGACAAAAAGTTGGGCGAGATCTCGGATTAGTGGAAAAAGGTTGGCGGCCTCTGTGGGTCGTTGACTTCCCTATGTTTGAGTTTGATGAGGACGGAGACCAGTGGGTTGCAAGGCATCATCCATTCACAGCACCCAAGGATGGTCATGAGGCGTATTTGGATGCGGATCCAGGTAAGGCCTATGCGAAAGCGTATGACATGGTTCTAAACGGATGGGAAATTGGTGGTGGTTCTGTTCGGATTCATCGATCGGAAGTCCAGCAGAAAGTTTTTCGATCCCTAAAAATTTCCCCTGAGGATCAGGAAGCCAAGTTTGGATTTCTGCTCGATAGTCTAAAGTGGGGTGCGCCACCGCATGGTGGGATTGCTTTTGGTCTAGATCGGATTGTCACGCTAATGTGTGGAGCCTCATCCATTCGGGATGTTATTGCTTTTCCGAAAACGCAGAGAGGTCAGGATTTGCTCGTTGGGGCTCCAAGCAGGGTGACTGAGGGACAGCTCAGGGATCTTCACATTCGTCTTCGTAACGTTTCCCAGACCGCAAAGGTCGATAAAAATTCGAGTTGATTGTTGGCAGAAGATCAACCGATATCGAAGTATAAAATCCCGATCTCCGTGTTGGTGGTTGTTTATACCCGATCACTGGATGTGTTGTTACTTGAGCGTGCAGATCGCCCCGGTTTTTGGCAATCAATTACTGGCAGTATGGAGCAGGGTGAGGAGCTGATAGATACCGCCTTGCGTGAAGTCCGAGAGGAGTCCGGTATTCGAGCCGAATCTTGGCAACTTTCAGATTGGAAAGCATCTAATGAATTCGAAATTTTTAAGCATTGGAGAGGTCGTTATGCTCCAGGGGTTACCCACAACTTGGAGCATGTCTTTTCTTTGCAGCTGGAAGACCGTGTTCCTGTGAAAATTTCAGTGCGCGAGCACTCTAGATTTGGCTGGTTTTCAATAGAGGAATCAATAGAGAAGGTGTTTTCTTGGACAAATGCAGATGCTTTAAAGAAGCTTGCTGAATCAAAGGGATCGATTTAGTCAATTTGTATGGGAATAAATTTTTCCGCTGTTGTGTTACTGTCCTGAATTATAAAACTGAGTAAGTCGTATCGAGAATGGGTGCATCAGAACTACGAAATTTTGTGGATTACTCCGAATTACCGGATGACGTCTGTGACGTTCGCATTCGGGATGCTAAAAAGAGATTGGGTAGCAGCGCCGTAATATTAGGACATCATTATCAACGCGCCGATGTTTATAGGCATGCTGACTTGGTCGGAGACTCGCTGAAGTTATCTCGGCTGGCGGCATCGTCCAGTGCTGAATCCATCGTATTTTGTGGTGTACATTTTATGGCTGAGGTTGCGGACATTATGTCGAAGTCTGACCAGGTAGCGCTTCTGCCTGATTTGGCTGCGGGTTGTTCAATGGCCGATATGGCTAATGTTGCCAAAGTGAATCGCGCGTGGAAGGAACTGAGCGAAATTTTGGGTGATAGCTTTTCTGTAACACCCGTGACATATATTAATTCTGCTGCTGATCTAAAGGCGTTTTGTGGGCAGAACGGGGGGATCGTTTGTACGTCCTCGAATGCGGGCAAGATTATTCAATGGGCTTTTGATCAAAATGAGAAACTTCTATTTTTTCCGGACCAACATCTTGGTCGCTGGTCTGGTGCTCAGCTTGGGTTAAAAGATCACGAGATGAAAGTCTGGGATCCGGATTTATGGTGTGGAGGACTTACCGAAACCGAGATCATCAATGCCCGAATGCTACTTTGGAAGGGCCACTGCTCGGTGCACCAAATGTTTCAGCCACAGCACATATCTGATTTTCGGGCAAAGCACCCGGACGGGCTAGTTATTTCTCACCCCGAGTGTAAATTTGAGGTTTGTGAGCAATCGGATTATGTGGGATCAACCGAGTTCATTGTCGAAACGATTCGCAGTGCTGAGCCAAACACCAGATGGTTGGTCGGTACTGAGCTTAACTTGGTTAGTCGAATCGCTGAGGAATATAGGTCGGATGGAAAGATCATCGAGTTTATGTCCCCAGTGATTTGTATGTGCTCGACGATGAACCGAATCGATCCACAGCATCTTTTGTGGACTCTCGAGAATTTGGTTGATGGTAACCTGGCCAATCAGATTATCGTGAACGAAGAGGATCGAGCGGCTGCTAAGTTGTCTCTTGAGCGGATGCTTTCGGTATCATAAGTATCCCTGAGATATTTCCTTTTTCAATCGAAAAATGATGATCCATTTGGTATCTCTCTGATTAGGAAAAAGATGCGTGGCGAGTAAGAATATTCGGGTCATTCGATCGCTGTTTCCTTTTATCTGGGATTTTAAGCTCCGAATCTTTTTCGCATTACTTTTTTAGTGCTGGCAAAGGTGGCGAATGTAGGTGTGCCGCTCATCCTAAAAGATATTGTTGATGGACTGAATCCAACATTACAATTAGTTTCGCTTCCCCTTTTTCTGCTTATTGCTTACGGCATATTGCGATTGTCGTCCACCTTATTTGCAGAACTTCGCGATATGGTGTTTGTGAAGGTGACGCGTCGTGCAACTCGGCAGATCGCATTGAATGTTTTTCGTCATCTCCATCGACTGAGTTTGCGTTTTCATCTCAACCGTCAGACTGGAGGCATGACGCGTGATATTGAGCGCGGCACAAAAGGAATAGCAACGCTTCTTTCCTACACGCTTTTTTCGATAATTCCAGTTATTTTAGAGTTTAGTTTTGTAGCAATCATTTTAATTACGCGCTTTGATTGGACTTTTGCGGCGATTACTTTTGGTGCTGTAGCGGTCTATCTTCTATTCACTTTCTCCATATCGGAATGGCGGATGAGTATCAGGCGAGAAGCCAATGAAATCGACTCTCTCACAAATTCGCATGCAGTCGATAGTTTATTAAATTACGAAACGGTCAAGTATTTTAATAATGAGGAATTTGAAGCTCAGAGATATGACAAGTTTCTTACACGATTCGAACGTGCAGATGTTCGTACGGAGGTATCTCTTGGAATTTTAAATATTGGTCAGAGTGTAATTATTGCTATTGCGGTTACGTGTTTAATGGTCCTGACTGGGATGGGGGTCGTTGATAAAAAACTATCGGTGGGTGATTTGGTGCTGGTCAATGCGTTGCTCATTCAGCTCTTATATTCCGCTGAATTTTCTTGGAATGGTATATCGCGAGATTAAACAATCTTTCATTGATATGGACAAAATGTTTGGGTTGTTAGAGAGCGCTCAAGAAGTAAAAGATGTTGGTCATGCAGTTGATTATCCAGGCGGCAGAGCTGATATCCAGTTCAATAATGTCTCGTTTTCCTATGATCAAAAAAGAGTTGCTATTAATGATGTTAGCTTTTCGATTCCTGCGGGTAAGACCGTCGCGGTCGTGGGTGAGAGTGGGTCTGGTAAAACTACCATTGCAAGACTTTTATACCGATTTTACGATGTTAATGATGGACAAATACTGATTAACGGGGTTGATATCCGGGCCTACCGACAGGATAGTATTCGGTCTTTTATTGGGGTGGTTCCTCAAGATGCTGTACTTTTTAATGACTCTTTATTATTCAATATCGCCTATGGTCGGCCAGAGGCAAATACTGAACGATTGGATGAGGTTATTCGACTAGCTCAGCTCGAGCGATTCGTTGCTTCGCTTCCGGATGGATTGCACACGTCAGTCGGGGAGAGAGGGTTGAAGGTGTCTGGTGGAGAAAAGCAACGGATCTCGATTGCTCGAGCGCTCCTCAAGGATCCCCCGATTATGATCTTTGATGAGGCAACCTCCTCGTTAGATTCTAGCAGCGAGAGGCTCATTCAGAGCGCATTGAGTGAGATCTCAAAGGAGAGAACAACGCTTATTATCGCGCACCGATTATCAACGATTATCCACGCGCATGAGATTCTCGTATTGGATTCTGGAAAGATCATTGAGAGAGGAACGCATGAAGAGTTACTCACTGTGAGTGGTAAATATGCTTCTCTCTGGAAACTTCAGGAGAAAAATATTTCGGGTTCTTATTTGAATTGATTTATAACCGATGAAATAATCACTAAGATAACAGGTTATCGCTTTTAAGGGTTTTGTTGTAACAGATTTCATGCGTATATTTTTCCTTAGTTTTTTTAGCTTTTTACTTTCCGTTTTTCTTGGTGCGATTGTCCCGAGTTCGGGGCATGCGGCGAGAGCGACCGTTCCCGCCGTCAAGTCCGGTCATGCGTTAGTGGTTGACCAGTCTTCTGGCGAAATCTTATTTGAAAAGGGGGCGGATGAGGTCACTGCTATTGCCTCGATCACAAAGTTGATGACGGCGATGGTCCTTATAGATTCAGGTTTGCCACTTTTGGAGACGATAACGATCACCAAAGCGGACGTAGATCGTTTCAAGGGGTCAAAATCCAAACTAAGAGTTGGCACACAATTGCTCCGGGCAGAGGCACTTAAGCTGGCCCTAATGGCGTCAGAAAATCGAGCGGCGTCCGCACTAGCCACTTCATTCCCGGGTGGAAAAGAAGCGTTCGTAGAAGCGATGAATCAAAAAGCCTCGAGTCTGCTCATGAGTGATACGATTTTTGTGGACCCAACCGGACTACGACCGGGGAATGTATCTACCGCATCAAATCTAGCAAAACTCGTTGATGCTGCGAGCCAGTACCCGCTAATCAGTCAATATTCGACTGCTAAACTTTTTGATTTGAAGGCTAAAAGAGGAAAACGTAACGTTAATTTGAGATATGTGAACTCTAATCGTTTAGTTAAGAATTCGCGTTGGAAAATTTCGGTATCGAAAACAGGATATATCAGCGAATCTGGAAAATGCCTTGTCATGAAAACGGAGATCGCTGGTAGACCGATCGTAATGGTCTTGTTGGATTCTTGGGGAAAATTGACGCGCCTAGGGGACGCAAATCGCGTCAAGAAGTGGCTCGAGAAACGATCAGTCTCTAAGCCAAAAACATAATCCTTTAACTAAGCAGCGTTCTTTTGTGAGTTATAGCCGAGGGATTTTGATATCGCTTCTGCAGCATCCTTTATTTGAGTTCCCCAAGATTTGTTTAACCGATTAGAGGGGCTGGATACTGACAGTCCTGCCACAAGCTTCCCAGAATCATCCCTGATGCCCGCTCCAATGCACGAAACCCCTGGCTCTGCCTCCTCATCGTCCAGTGCATAACCCATCGCGTTGATCCTATCGAGTTCCTCAAACAAACTCTGAGCGTCTTTGATGGTGTTTTTCGTAAAAGTCTGTAAACCGCATCTACGGACGTACTCAATGGTCGATTCGCGCCCGTCTTCGAGAAGGAAAATCTTTCCAACCGCCGTAATATGTAGTGGCGCCTTGGCACCGACCAAATGCGCAACCTTCATGGCGGATCTCTCGGTCGAGATGCGCTCAATGTAAACCATTTCATCCCCTTGCCGGACTGACAAGTTGATCGTTTCCTGAAGCTCTGCGTGCAACGATTGCATGAACGGTAATGCTTCTTTGCGGAAATCTAAGTTTGCTTTTGTTATGTTTCCAAGTTCGAGGAACTTCGTACCCAGTCTGTAGGTTCCCGATTCCACTCGTTCAATCATGTTGTAGTGGGCGAGCGCATTGAGGATTCGATGGGCAGTCGATGGGTGAAGACAGGATAGTTTTGCAATCTCCTTGAGATTCACCGTCCCGGATGCTTTAGATAGGATGTCTATTACATCCATCATTCGGTCGATAACCTGTATCGACGTCCTACTATTAATATTTTCCACTGAGATATTGATCGTTTTTTTGTGCATCGCGCAATTTTACTGGAAAGCTTATGTCGCCGCAAGAACGTTTAAATTCTCAGGCCTTCGACGACTTGGGAGTCTGTTTACCTAACAGTATTTGGTAGAATGATAGTTTTTATTTCTTCTAAGTCGCCGACCGAGTTGTTGCTCTGCGGCTTTGAATCGAGAGGATGGGGCGGAAATGCGGGTTGGACTATTCGTTACATGTTTGGCGGACTTAATGCGGCCCAGCATCGGGACATCGACATTAAAACTCCTCGAAAATGCTGGATGCGAAGTAATTTTCCCGATGACGCAAACTTGCTGTGGACAGCCAGCTTATAACTCAGGCGATAGTGAAAACGCGAAGCGTCTCGCAAAAAAGCTTATTTCTGAATTCGCGGATGTGGATTATGTGGTGGTCCCATCTGGCTCATGTGCGGGAATGATTAAAGAGCATTACATAAAATTATTTGAAAGCGATAAAGAATTTTTATCGAAATCCGAGTGGCTTGGTGCGAGGACTTTTGAGCTCACCGATTTTCTTGTTAATGTTCTGCGAATTGAAAATATTGAGAGTTCCTTTCAGGGAGACATCACTTATCATGACTCCTGCGCCGGTCTGAGAGAGCTCGGCATCAAGGAGCAGCCGCGTAAGTTGTTGAGCAAGCTTCAGCACGTTGCTATCAAGGAAATGCCTGGTGCCGAGCAGTGTTGTGGTTTTGGCGGCACCTTTTCTATCAAGTATGGTGATATTTCAGGGCGTTTGGCTGATTTGAAATGTGAGGAAGTCGAGCAATCTGGGGCTGATACTTTAGTACTTGGTGACCTTGGCTGCATCTTGAATATCGAAGGTCGCCTACGACGACGTGGAAATTCAAAAACCAAAGTACTTCATATCGCCGAGGTCCTCGCTGGGGAAAATCTTGGTGATGAGACTCCTAAGTAGAACAAACAATAAATAGGCATATGGAAATTACCTCACACCAGTTTAAGAAAACTGCAAGTCTCAAGTTGAGAGACCAAAAAGTTCAAAGCGCCCTTGGAAAAGCCAAGGGTAAGTTTGTGGTAGCGAGAGAACGCGCCGTTAAGGAGCTAGACAACCTCGAGGAAATTCGGCAAGCCGCGGCTGATATGCGTAGCCATTGTCTAGAGAATCTAGACTCCTATCTTGAGGAGTGGGAAAAAAATGCAACCGCCAAAGGAACGGTAGTGCATTGGGCCGAGTCTGCGGAGGAGCTTAATTCTCTAGTTGTCGAAATCGCTAAGCGGAATAATGTAAAAAAAATTATCAAGTCCAAATCGATGATTGGTGAGGAAACGGGCTTGAATCGCTTCGTTGAGGGACACGGAATTGAGGTTAAGGAAACAGATCTCGGAGAATACATAATCCAGCAGGCGGGGAGCACCCATCGCATATCATTGCTCCAGCGACCCACAAATCAAAGGACGATATTGCCGATCTGTTTGCGGAAAAACATCAGACTCCTCGATTGGATGATATTGAGGCGCTCACCCGAGAGGCTAGGGAAATTCTAAGACCACACTTTCTCACGGCAGATATGGGAATCACGGGTGCCAACTTTATGATCGCAGAGACTGGATCAACCGTCATCGTGACGAACGAGGGAAATGGTCGGATGACGACTACGATGCCTCGAGTACACGTAGCGATAAGCAGTATCGAAAAATGTATTCCGACTTTGGATGACTTTGCTCTAATTAACCGGTTGTTGCCGCGCTCGGCCACCGGGCAATCGATCAGTAACTACGTTTCCATGACGACGGGTCCAAAACGCGAGGGGGATCGAGATGGGCCTGAGGAGTTCCATGTCATCATTTTAGATGTTGGGCGAACGCGGGTTCTTGGTTCTGACTTAAGAGATGCCCTGAGATGTATTCGGTGTGGGGCATGTATGAATCATTGTCCTGTTTACCAGAATATCGGTGGGCACTCCTATGGATGGGTTTATCCGGGACCAATTGGGTCTGTGCTGACGCCAGCCTACAAAGGAATTGAGAACGCACTTGATCTGCCAAATGCAGCAACTTTCTGCAACCAATGTGGTGTGGTTTGTCCAGTGAAAATTCCACTGCCTGATTTGATGCGTAAACTTAGAGAGAAACAATTTACGAGAAACCTGAGGCCGTTTGCTGAACGCTTGGGTTTAAAGGTATGGGCTACGCTTGCGATGCAGCCCTTTGTTTACAGTATTTTGACGAGGACAGTTGCTCGGATTGGAAAATTAATCGGTGGGAAAAAAAGATACCTTCGGAAGTTTTATCTGGTTGGATCGGAATGGACGAAACAACGTGATATGGCTGCCCCACAAGGTCGTACTTTTCGAGAGATCTATGGAGAGCGACAGAATTTGAGTAAAAAGGAAGATGTGCGATGAGCGCTCGGGAAAATATCTTATCGAGAATTCGGGCGGCGAACAAATCAGCTGGGAACGCTGGTAGTGATTCAGCTAGAGTGGCTGGAAGATTATCTAATCCTGTTTTGGGGCCGAGGCCAAATCTAGATTGGGATCCCGAGGAACAATTTATACGGAAGAGTGTTGCCTCAGCTTCAACGATAGCTCAAACGGATAGTATCGAGAATGTACCTGGCTTGGTTAATCAATACTTAACTGAAAGTGGCTTACCTCGATCTGGGGTGTGTTGGGGGGAATTTAGTCAGCTACCCTGGGCGGAAAATGAAATTGAGATGGAATTTAGGCCGGCTACTGGTGATGATAAGGTTGGGGTGACGGGCTGTGATTGTGCGATAGCGGAAACTGGGACTTTAGTTCTATTGTCGAGTCCTGATCAGCATGCGACCTCTAGTTTGTTACCGGAAACTCACATTGCGGTAGTACGAAAACGTCAAATACTTAAAACCATGGAGGATGTCTGGGGATTTCTTCGAGAGAGACCATCTGGACTTCCGCGCCAGGTAAATTTTATTTCTGGCCCGTCGAGGACAGCAGACATTGAGATGACGCTTGTGTACGGTGCGCATGGGCCATATCGAGTTCACATTATTATTGTTAACGATTAAAAGTCTCTGCTAAATGGACCTGTTGTCGAATCGGTTACTAATTTGAAATCACAGACCAAATTTCGGAAGTGGCGTCATCGGTTGAGGAGCAAACTTCCGACGGCAGATTCTATCAGGGGTAATCGGTGGATTGGTTGGATTGGTCCGGCGTTGCATCACCCTCGACTTTGGCACTTGAATCGTAAAGGGGTCGCGCTGGGTGTTGCAATCGGCATTTTCTTTGGTTTTCTAATTCCTCTTGCGCAGATCCCGATTGCAGCGCTTGCAGCGGTCTGGCTACGGGGAAATATCATAGCTGCCGTCTCGGCTACGCTAATTACGAATCCACTGACATTCGCTCCAATATACGTATTAGCAAATAAAATTGGCTCTTTTGTTTTAGATGACCGAGTGTCTGCCGACGAGAATCTACTGGCAGGAGTCGCATACCAAGCCAGTGACTTGGTGGTGGGGTGGATCGATAAATTTCTTGCTGTTGGTCAACATATCGCTATTGGTCTGTCGCTTCTTGCAGTTTCCGGATCGATCGCATCTACTTTTTGGTCCTTTGGATATGGAAACTAGTCGTTTCTTATGAGTGGAAAACGCGTCGCCATAGCCAAAAGCAATGAGTAAGCTGTAGTTAATGATGATCGGCCCCTGCTCCAGAGTCTCCTGCGAGCTCTGTGTGGTGATTGATTAATCCCTTTTCATACATGGTCTCGGTCACCGGGTCGAGCGTGTAATAACATGCCGCCAGACCAACGAGCGTCATACTGACTGTGTAGGGTAGCGCCATCCAAACCATGCGACCGTAAGAGAGCCCTATTAGTGGGGCAACCGCTGAAGTTAGCAGAAACAAAAACGCAGCTTGTCCGTTGGGTGTTGCAACGCTTGGAATATTTGTTCCCGTGTTTATTGCCACAGCCAAAACGTCAAATTGATCCCTATTAATGATCCCTGCCTCAAGTGCCTTTGCTACCTCGTTTATGTATACGGTCGCTACAAACACATTATCACTGATAGCGGATAGGATGCCGTTTAACATGTAAAAGATCCCTGCTTGATGTGTAGCATCAATGCTCAGTCCGTAGTGAATGATGTCTCCAAACAGGTTCTGGTCTTGAATCACCGCTACGATCGCGAAAAAAACCACGAGTAAAGCGGTAAATGGAAGAGCCTCGGTGAACGCATGCCCAATTTCATGTTCTTCGGTAATGCCATTGAGGGCCGTAATGATAACGATAACCGACAGTCCAATAATGCCAACCTCGGCAAGATGAAGGGCCAATGCAACAATTAGCCATATACCGGCAATCGCCTGAATGATTAATTTTGCCTGATCCGCTTTCGTCCTTTTCTTTTGTTCTTCTTGATCGAATGCTACAAGAACGTTCCGAACGTTTTCTGGAAGTAGTTTCCCGTAACCAAACCAGTTGAGTTTTTCTATTAGTAGGCAAGTAAGAAGGCCGATGACCAATACTGGCATCGTTACTGGCGCCATGCGGAAGAAAAATTCTGTAAAGGTCCAATGAGCTTTGGCTGCAATCAGTAGGTTCTGTGGCTCTCCGACCAATGTACATACGCCACCTAGCGCCGTTCCTACAGCCCCATGCATTAGTAAGTTACGCAAGAAGGCTTTAAATTGATCGAGGTCTCCTTCATGAGATGAATCTACAGAGCTTTTATTGGTGATATCGTGGTCATCATAGAAAGACTTACCGGAAGCGACTCTGTGGTAAATGCCGTAAAACCCGACTGCTACTGAGATTATTACTGCGGTAACTGTGAGGGCGTCTAAAAACGCAGATAGAAACGCCCCCATGAACGAAAACATCAACGATAGAAGCGCCTTACTTCTTACGCCTAGTAGTACTTTTGTGAACAAGAAGAGTAAAAGTCCCTTCATAAAGTAAATGCCAGCAACCATGAACATCAGCAAAAGAATTACTGGGAAATTTACAACGGTCTCGTGATATACCGTTCCGGGTGAAGTCATGCCCAGTGCGACGGCCTCGATTGCAAGTAGCCCGCCCGGGGCTAACGGGTAAGCCTTGAGCGCCATAGCCAAAGTGAAGATGAATTGCAGTATCAGAATCCATCCCGTAACGAATGGTCCAACAGTATTAACAAGAATAGGATTCGCAATAAGGAAAGCTACGATCGTTAATTTGTACCAATTTGGGGTCCCTTGGAGGAAATTATTGATGAATTCTGCAGGTAAACTTCTGGTGCTTGACACTTAAATGCTCCTTAAACTACTCGACATAGAGTAAAAAAATTTTGTTGGTACCCGATTTTAGCACGTGGTTTTTGGTATTTTTCCCCGAACGGGGCTTCATACTTCGGTCTAGAGCCGTTATTATCTAACGTTCCGACCTCCATCCGGAGGTTCCAAGCGCGATTGATTTTATTGGGATTTGGGTATCTGGTGGTACCGAGGCTTCTGCGGAGAAATAATGAAAAAAGTGGTAGTAACAAGAGAGGTATTCGATGAAACGATTGAATATCTTTCTCAACGTTTCGATGTCACCTCTAATCAAGGTGACAGCAAGCTCTCGGATCGTGAGTTGGCATTAATGCTTGTCGACGCGATTGGGGTTCAAACCGCCTCTAGCGATCGGGTCGATCAACGATTTTTAGATTTATGCCCGAGAGCAAAAATTATCGCGAATACCGCAGTTGGCTATAACAATATTGATATTCCAGAATGTACCAAACGAGGGGTCATGGTTACGAACACCCCTGGTGTGCTCGACGATAGCGTGGCTGACTTTGCTGTTGGTCTGATGATAGCCGCGAGTAGGCGAATGGGTGAGGGTGAGCGCTTCGCAAGAGAGGGTCGCTGGGAATCAGTTTACCTGAAGCAAATGCTTGGGAAGGATGTGTGCGGCGCTACGTTAGGCCTTTTGGGGTTTGGGCGAATCGGGAAAGTTATTGCGCAACGAGTGGCTGGCTTTAACATGAAGGTGCTGTACCATACTCGTAACAAGGCGCCGGAGAGTGTGGAGGCAGAACTCAGAGCGACCTATGTCTCTAAGGAAGAGCTACTGCGAACCTCTGATTTCGTTGTTTTGATCTTGCCTTATTCCAAAGAGACTCATCATTACATTGGTGAAACAGAGTTGGCCATGATGAAGGGTAGTTCAATTTTGGTGAATGTCGCCAGAGGTGGTATTGTCGACGATGATGCCCTCATTAAAGCGCTCCGAGGTGGAAAAATTTTTGCTGCCGGCTTGGATGTTTTTGAAGGAGAACCAAAGCTCAAAGATGAATTCTCCGCGTTGAACAACGTGGTGCTTACCCCTCATATCGGTAGCGCCTCGGAGACCACCCGCAAAGCGATGGCAATGACGGCTGCAATGAATTTATCGGTGGCTTTGTACGAGGGAAATCTCCCGCCGAATATATTAAACCCTGAAGTGTTAAGTGCTTAAGCTTTTTATGTTTCATTCATTTTCAGTTCAATACTTTTTAGGAGCGTTAGATTAGATGGCGAAGTTATTCCGTTTGGGTCTACACGAAGTTGCTTCTCAAATTCGAAGTGGCCGATTAAAGCCAAGCGATTATGTTGCTAGCTTGCTCGAAAGAGTGAACGCTTTGGAGGGCTCAATTCAATCGTGGCAGTGGCTTGATCGTGACCGGGCACTTGATATTGCAAAGGTAGCTGACCGAGCGGCAGCACCATGGAGGGCTGCACACCCGTTACACGGTATCCCAATTGGTGTGAAAGATAATATTTTTACTGCAGGGGTTCCAACCGAGATGGGTGCCTGTTTGTATCAAGGATTTATTCCCGAAGTGTCGGCAGAGATCGTTTTACGGCTAGAGCGTGCCGGTGCTTTTGTCTTTGGAAAAACCGTGACCACTGAGGCGGCATTCATGGTTCCATCGAAAACACGAAATCCTTGGAACACCAGTCACTCCCCTGGTGGGTCCTCAAGTGGATCTGCGGCTGCGGTAGCTGCCGGTTTCGTCGCGGGGGCTATCGGTACTCAAACGAATGGATCGGTAATTCGGCCTGCCGCTTACTGTGGAATTGTGGGATACAAGATGTCACGAGGGCTTGTCGCCACAGATGGCATCATGCCTTTCTCGCCCTCATTAGATCAGCCCGGGGTATTTGCTAGAGATGTCGCTGACGCTGCGCTACTCGCGTCATGTTTGACTGATCGAAGATCTGGGATCTCGCCTCTTGCAGCGCCACTTAAAAATGCCCCGCGTCTGGCTGCTGTGCGCTCCCCTTCATGGTATCTGGCGAGCAATGAAGCACGTATCCAATTTGAATCCGATATTAATCGTTTGCGACAAGCAGGAGCGACGATTGACGTGATTGAGGTGGGAGGGGAATTTGACCGAGCTCACAAAGTTCAACGCACGATTATGTTGCACGAGGCAGCCAAGGTTTCAAAGGCGGTTCGTGCTGAATATCGAGGATATTTCTCTGACTTTTTGATTAGTACATTAGAGGAGGGAGACCGAATAACCGAGACGCAGTTTAAGGACGCCATTAAAAAGAAAAACGCACTCCAAAATAACTTCGCGTCTTTTATAGATCGAGGATACTCAGCGATCATTACTCCTCCTGCAACTGGAGAAGCGCCGGATACCCTCAACGTCACAGGAGACCCAAGTTTCTGCTCAATTTGGACGCTAGTCGGGGCGCCTGCGATCACCATTCCCACGGGGCTAGGTCCTAGAGGGCTACCACTCGGGTTACAAATTGTGGGGGCAGTCGATGAGGATAATTATCTCTTGTCTACCGCTGCGTGGTGTGAACGTAACTCTCCGTTTAAAGGTCTGAGTTAAATCGGCTCGATAACGAATTTATCCAAGCTCAGATTTTTCCTTCCTCCCACCGGTAATGGAAGGCGTGCTCGTGATGTCTTGGGGTTTGAGTGATGACTGATGCGAAGAAAAGGTTACATTCCTTAAAGCAGCAAATAGGCGAGAGTCTCTGCAAAGATCAATGGAGTTTTCATCGAACTTTTAGATCTCTTGAGAGTGTGCTGAAAACGAATGGGGATCTTAAAGGTCTCGAGCAGCTTGAATCGAAAGTCAAAATATCAAGCGAGAGGGCTAGGGCTAGGGCTGCTCGAATTCCAGCTGTCAGCTTTCCGGACGATCTTCCTGTCAGTGCTCTAGCTGATCAGATTGAGGGTCTAATAGCGGCTAATCAGGTCGTTATTATTTCTGGTGAAACGGGTTCCGGTAAAACAACCCAAATTCCCAAAATATTGATGAAATTGGGAAGGGGTAGTCGAGGGCAAATCGTACATACGCAGCCAAGACGGATAGCGGCAAGGTCTGTAGCGAATAGGCTCGCCCAAGAGACCGGCACGGAGCTGGGAGATATCATTGGATACCAAGTCCGATTCAATGATCGGTCGTCTTCAGAAAACTTAATTAAGGTTGTCACTGATGGAATTTTAATTGCGGAGACACAGACCGATCGATTTTTGAATGCCTACGACAGCATCATTATTGATGAAGCACACGAGAGAAATCTCAATATTGACTTTCTGTTCGGGTATTTGAAGAACATTCTTCCGAAGAGACCCGAACTTAAGATCGTGATTACCTCGGCAACTATTGACGCCGAGAAGTTCTCGAAGCATTTTAATGATGCCCCAGTTATTAAAGTATCAGGGCGTTTATATCCGGTCGATATTTTGTATGAAGATAGTTTAACGAAAGAAGGAGAGCAACTACCTGTTGAAGAATATAGTCTTGTAACCTTGGCGCTTAGAAGGATCTCCGAACACAAAGGATCTGGTGATGTGCTGGTTTTTTTGCCGGGAGAACGAGAAATAAGACAGGTAGATGCTGTTATTCGTAAGGATTTTCTGCGAGGTTCTGTAGAAAAGAACTGGGAGATCTTAATGCTCTTTTCTCGACTTTCAGTGAGAGAGCAAAATAAAGTTTTTGGTTCGTCACACAAACGCCGAATAATACTTTCGACGAACGTTGCGGAGACATCTTTAACTATCCCTAGAATCCAATTTGTGATCGATAGTGGTGAGGCTCGACTCAAGAGATATAGTTACCGTAATAAAGTTGAGATGCTGCAGGTCGAGAGAATTTCAAAGGCCGCAGCAGATCAGCGCGCAGGCCGAGCGGGACGATTAATGCATGGTGTGTGTTTTCGCCTTTACTCGTTAGAGGATTTCCAAAAGAGGAGTGAATTCACAGATCCAGAAATACTGAGATCGTCCCTTGCCTCGGTGATTTTAAGAATGCAGTATCTCAGACTTGGTGATCCGCAAGAGTTCCCGTTTGTAGACCTTCCAATACCTCGAGCGATCGTCGATGGATACCAGCTACTCGAGGAGCTGGGTGCAATTAGTGGCGATAAAAAACTGACAAACGTGGGTATGGAACTCGCCAAAATGCCGGTTGATCCTCGTGTGGGAAGAATGATTCTTGCGGGGAGACAATTTGGGTGTATCCGAGAGATATTGATATTGGCCGCGGTAATGTCTTTACCAGACCCGAGAGAGCGAGAGTTTTCTGCACAAATGCAGGGTGTATTCGAAAGAAAGGATGAACATTCCGATTTCCTAGTGTTTTTAAGAATTTGGAGTTGGTTTCAAAAACTGTTTGATACAACTCGATCCAAGAGCGCAATCCGGCGAGCCTGCGAAAAGCATCATTTGTCATTTTTACGACTATTCGAGTGGCGCGATCTGCACAGCCAGCTTTCCCAAGTGGCGCGAGATATGGGATTTAAAGTCGGAGAAGCTCCCTCTGGGGCTGCAAGCATTCACCAGGCCTTACTCACCGGGCTTTTGGGAAACATAGGATACCGGCAAGAAGAAAGGGGAGCATTTAGGGGAACGCGTGATATAAAATTTCAGATTCATCCTGGGTCGTCTCTGCATAAAAATCCAGGAAAATGGGTTGTTTCGTTTGAGTTGGTTGAAACGACAAAACTTTATGCAAGAACGGTGGCTCGAATAGATAGAGATTGGATTGAGCCATTGGCATCCCACCTAACCCGGTCGACCTTTAGTGATCCGCGATGGTCCCGAGAGCGAGGTAATGTAATTGCCAAGGAGCAAGTCACTTTGTATGGCTTGATTATTGTTCCGGCCAGATCTGTCATATACGGAAAGTTGAATCCTCAGGAAGCGAGACAAATTTTTATTCAATCTGCGTTGGTGCGCGGTGATGTACGACATTGCCCACCATTTATGAAGCACAATTTAGAGTTGATGCAGATACTTGAAAATATGGAAAGTCGTTCTCGACGGCAAGACATATTAGTTGATGAGAGCATTATTTACTCATTCTTCGATGAGCGAGTGCCAAAACATCTTTGGAACTGGTCGGACTTTGAAAGATGGCGATCCGAAGTTGAGAAAAAAGAGCCGAAGTTACTTTTTCTAACGAAATCTTTTTTATCAAAACGGGAATTGAGCGATGAGACGTTCGATCTTTATCCAGAATGGATAGATTTTCAAGGAAAGAAATTTCAATTGACATATCGATTCGAGCCTGGACATAGCGATGATGGTGTGACACTCAGAATCCCGATTGAATCGTTGAACTTAGTTGATGAGTTGCGATGTGAATGGCTTGTCCCTGGTTTGATACGAGATAAGATCGCGGAGATTATAAAATCACTTCCAAAAGCAGTGCGTAGAAATTTGTTTCCAATTTCAGCGGTGGTTGATCAGTTAGTCACAGACGTTCGATTGACGCACGGATCCTTGTACGGACATATTCATAAGATGCTTCGAAAAAATTTTTCGCTTGAATTTCCTCGCGAAGAATTTTCCGAAGATCGGCTGCCAGCGTTTTTGAGGATGAATTTTTCTGTTTTTGATGAAAATAAAAATGAAATTGATAGTGGGAGGGATCTTAAGGAGATTCGGCGCAAATTAGGGAAGAGGGCGCAGACAAAATTTTCGCAGAAGGCAACGAGCAGTATTCAGCAAAAAGGTCTTACTACATGGAGTTTTGGGGAATTACCAGAGTCGGTAGAGGTGCATCTCGAGGGGCAGACGACTAGGGGGTTTTCTTGTATCCGTGACGACGGAAATTCTGTCTCTATTTGTATTGTTGATACGGAGATCGAAGCATCTAGGGTATCGAGAACAGGCATTCGAAGGCTTTTTCAGCTGGCTCTTAAGGAGCAATTTAAATATGTCTCAAAAAACATTGAGAATCTTACCCAGATGACATTCTTATATTCTAGATTTTTGGCTGATCATGAGCGGGTTCAAAATAATCAGTCGGTAACTGAGCAGTTGAAGAATGATTTTGTAATGGCTTTGTGTGATCGTGCTATGTACGCATACCCCCATGAAATCCGAAATGAGGAGAGCTTTAAGCAATGTGTCAATAACGTCAAGCCGAAATTGATTGGTTTTGCAAATGAACTCAACTCTCTGCTTTATAACGTGCTTGGTAAGTACGTCGATGTGTCGACGCATATCGAGGATTTAATTGATGACACCTTGAAAGAATCCAGTGACCACATCAGAGCGCATTTAAAATCTTTGATGCACTTGAGTTTTTTAAGTGAAACCAGTTTTGAACATTTAAAGAACTTCCCAAGGTATCTTGATGCAATAAATATCCGCATCTCAAAGGTAAGATCTAATGTGTCCAAAGACCTCGAATGGCAAGGGCAGTTGAACAAGTTAGAGGCGACCTTGGAAGCAAAGAAAAGCATTATGACCTCTGCAGCCGAATTGAACAAGATAAATGATATTAAGTTATCGTTAGAAGAACTGAGAGTCTCGCTGTGGGCTCAGCAATTAAAGACTTTGTACCCAGTATCTTTCAAGCGCGTGGAGCGTCAGATTTCAGAATTAATTTGATAAGATAACCAGAAGACATCTAGTAGGGCGCCAAATAGAGAATGGAAAAATCATTTCAAAAGGAAATTGAATTACTCAAATTGGGTAAAGGGGAGGAATTCCACGGTGAAGGTATTCTGGCCATTACGAAAGCCCTTCTTCAATCTGGGGTGTCGTATATTGGTGGTTATCAAGGCGCACCAGTTTCTCACCTATTAGATGTGATGGTGCAGGCGTCAGATTACGTGGCGGAGTTAGGGGTGCACGTTGAGCCGTGTTCGAATGAGGCGTCGGCTGCCGCCATGTTAGGAGCCTCTATCCATTACCCGATCAGAGGAGCGGTCACTTGGAAATCTATCGTGGGCACCAATGTGGCAGCTGATGCGTTGTCGAATTTATCCTCACCCGGGGTCACCGGTGGGGCGTTGATAGTTGTCGGAGAGGACTATGGTGAGGGCGCAAGTGTCATTCAGGAGAGGACCTATGCCTTTGCGCTTAAATCTACGATCTTAATGCTGGATCCCCGGCCAGATTTAGAAACTATGGTGCGGATAGTAGAAGAGGGATTTGCGCTGCCTGAAGCTTCGAATATGCCAGCCATTTTGGAGTTGAGGATTAGTGCTTGTCACGTTAGAGGTAGCTTCATCTGCAGCGATAATAAAGCCCCACTCTTATCCAAGCACAATCCGATTGAAAGTCCCGCAAATTTTGATTACACCAAACTAGCTCATCCGCCTGTCACGTTTTCTCACGAAAGATTGAAAGTTGAGGAACGCATACCAGCGGCGCGTACTTTTATTCAAGAACGGCAGCTTAATGAGTTCATCGATGGTGTATTCGATGATGTGGGGATTATTGTGCAGGGGGGTTTATTCAACTCCCTGATGCGTGCCTTGAGTATTCACGGGTTAGCTGATTTTTTTGGGAATACAAAGATCCCAATTTTGGTTCTTAATGTGGTTTTTCCGCTTGTGCCGGAGGAAATTGAGAAGTTTTGTAATAACAAAAAGGCCGTTCTTGTCGTAGAGGAGGGAAGCCCTGAGTTTATAGAGTTAGAGATTCTCGCGCAGCTTGCGCGAAAGGAAATTAAAACTCGGATTCATGGCAAGGACATGATTAGCCAAACTGGTGAGTATCGTGTCGAAGTTTTAGCTGAGGGAATTGGGCGATACAAGGATCGGTACCTGCAACATGAGTTATTCCGATCACGAGTGGAGACGAAAATGTTAAAGATAGGGCGAACGCTCAGGGTCAAAATAGCTTAACGATAGAGCAATTGCCTCCTAGACCCCCTGGGTTTTGCGTTGGGTGTCCAGAGCGTCCGGTTTTTTCTGCATTAAAGCTCGCGCAAAAAGATGCTGGCCCAGTTCACATAGCTGCCGATATTGGATGTCACTCGTTCGGCACATTCGCGCCATTCTCCTTTGGTCATTCAATATTAGGTTATGGAATGAGCCTGGCAAGTCGGGCAGGTGTCTCACCGATGATGAATCGACGCGTTTTGTCGATTATGGGAGATGGAGGTTTTTGGCATAACGGGCTGCTCTCGGGGGTTCAGTCTGCACTTTTTAATGGTGATGATGCGGTATTGATTATATTTAAAAACGGTTACACATCCGCGACTGGTACGCAGGAAATTATATCGACCCCCACGTCGGAGGTGAAAGCCAGCTCACGAGAGAAAAGTGAAAGCTTGGTAGATAGGGATAAGACTATCGAAGATACTTTGAAAGGAATGGGTGTTGAGTGGATTCGCAGTGTACATACTTACAACGTAAAGTCAGTACAGGATACGGTCGATGCGGCCTTTACGAGTGACTTTGATGGGCTCAAGGTTATTGTCGCTGAGGGTGAATGTCAGCTTGAACGGCAGCGTCGTATCAAGCCCTGGATCAAAGAATTATTAAAACGAGGAGAGAGGGTTCAGCGCGTTCGTTACGGAATCGACGACGACATTTGCACGGGCGATCACGCGTGTATCCGTCTCTCGGGGTGCCCTACGTTAACTCTTAAAGATAACCCCGATCCACTCAAAGAGGATCCGGTTGCGACCATCACGAACGGCTGTGTCGGGTGCGGGTTGTGCGGTGAAAATGCGCACGCTGCAACACTCTGTCCATCATTTTATAGAGCTGAGATCGTTAAAAACCCAAAACCGTTTGAACGTTTTGTAGATAGGATTAGAGGCGCCATCCTAAGCCGGAATGCAGCGGGTTAGGAGAATGTCCGAGCCTATTAAACCGATAAGTATTCTTATTTGCGCTCTTGGTGGAGAGGGCGGTGGTGTGTTTGCAGAATGGTTGGTCACTGCCGCTAGGGTTGAGGGATATTATGCACAGGGGACGTCAATTCCTGGGGTAGCCCAACGGACTGGTGCAACGACTTACTACGTTGAGATATATCCAGAAAAAATTGAGACTCTGAATAGTCGTCGGCCAATCCTTAGTCTCTATCCAGTGAAAGGCGATTTGGATGTTCTTGTGTCGTCCGAGTTGCTCGAGACGGCTCGACAGGCTGGGACGGGCATGCTGACTCGTGAGAAGACTTCTGTAATAAGTTCCACCTCACGAACCTTGACTACCACCGAGAAAATGGCGATGGGGGATGGGCGGTTAGGTTCGGATGAGTTAATGGAGTTAGTTAGGTCAAACAGTAAATCGCTCATTCATTTTGATATGGATGGGGTCGCTGCTGAATCTGGTACGGTAATCAGTTCCGTAATGCTCGGCGCACTAGTCGGCAGTGGTGTGATACCAATTTCGACGGAAACTTTCGAAGCCGTGATTGCTGAATCCGGCAAGGGTGTTGAGGCGAGTCTCATTGGTTTTAGGAAGGCCATAAAAATTTCTCAGAATCTTGATCAAGACTATTCGGAAAATAAAAACGAACGAACCGGATTGGAAAATATTGACTCTCGGATTGGTGGTCTTCTCGTCGATTGTCCATCGGATATTCAGCATTTAGCTTCCATTGGGCTCACGCGTGTGGAGCAATTCCAAAATCCCCGTTATGGTGAGAAGTACCTAGCTCGTTTGAGGGGAATATTTGATCTTGAATCGCGTGTACGGATGGGCGATAAGGAGGATAAATTTCTCGTCACGAGAGAGGTATCTAAAAATTTAGCTGTTTTGATGGCGTTTGACGACATCATCAAAGTGGCTGGCCTGAAGTCCTCTCCAAGCCGATTTATTCGTATTCGGGATGAGGTCAAAGCGGACCAAACTGACTTAGTTAAAATTTTTGATTTTTTTAAGCCAGGTTTGCCTGAGATAGCTGGTGTTTTACCATCGTTTCTTTCAAGGAAGTTAATTTCTTATGCAGAAAAAAGAGCAAAATCTGGTCTTAACCCCATCGCTTTCCCGATTAAAGTAAGAAGTCATTCCATATCCGGATTTTTGCTCCTCCGGTTTGTAGCGGGACTAAAGTTTTTAAGGCCATTTGGAGCTCGGTTTAAAGATGAGCAAAGAGTTATTGACGTTTGGTTAAAGTCTATTCGAGTGGCGTTGAACGATAATCAATCGTTAGCATATGAAATTGCTCGTTCTGGGAAATTAATTAAAGGCTACGGAGAGACGAACGAAAGAGGAAAGAAAAATTTTCTTCACATCCTCGAGAATGTTGTGCCGAATATTCCCAGTAGCGAGAGTGATGCAGGAAAGATCGTGGCGTCCCTAATTGAAGGTGCATTAAAGGATGAAGGTGGGGTGGCATTCGCAAAAGCTGTAGAGGGTGTTGGGATGGCTGCGCCAGTTCCAACGATAAGGCCGATTCGTTGGTTTAAGAAAACAGATCTAAAAAAACAGCTTTAGCAGTCTCTTGCGCGACTATAAACTTAGGTTTTTCGCTATTCCACCAAGGCAGCTCGGAAAATGGACGTATGTCTAATTCATGGGTCCAGGCGGAACGATGCTGGCGCGTAATATGTAAGTAAGTCTCTGCTACCGCCGAAGGTAGTAGTAGTCCATCCTTGTCCATTCCTCGTTCCCGACGAAGGGCTTCGAATTTTTCGGATCCTAGCATCAATCCCACTGTATCCGGCGCATCAACAATCCCATCAATTACTATGTGACAAACATGTATTCCTTTTGCCCCATATTCGGCATTGAGCGTTTGACATAGCATTCTTCTTCCGGCCATTGCAGAGGCGTGAGAGTGCTGTCCTGCGTTGCCGCGCATTGATGCGGTAGCTGAAGTAACTAAAAGATTTCCAGAACCGCGTTTTTCCATTAGGGGAAGTAGTATCGATGCGAGACGAAATAAACCAAAAGTCCCGAGACGCCAACCAAGTTCAAACATTTTCGCGCTCGTTTCTTTAAGCGATCGATCGCCAATCTGCGCTCCGATGTTATAAACGACAACTTCGATTGGACCAATTGATTCCTCAATCTCTAGCACAAGCTTCTCGATTGAGTTTTCCTTCGCAATGTTACTAAGAAAACCGGTTGCGTCTCCACCTGACCGTTTAATTTGATCGACCAGTTGATCAAGTCCTGCTTGATTGGTTCTTCTCGTGAAGCATGTGTGGTATCCAGAACTCGCGAACTTTCTCGCGACGTGTGCTCCAATCCCGGCTCCAGCACCGACTACGAGGCATACCGGTTTCATCAGCTGATCTCCATATTAAAAAGACGCCCTCATTGTAACTCCCGGGGACTTGAAATTAACTTAAATGTCCCCATTTGATGCGTGTCGGGTGCCGATTGGGCCTGATGTATTAGTTACTTGCTTAATTTAAGGAGAAAACTATGAATTATCCGTATGGAAGAAATTTGCTTTTAAATAGTGTTGGTTTTGATCGGATTTTCGATGCTTTTGAGAGGATTGGAGAGACTACGTTGGCTAATAAGGCCCAGAGTTATCCACCGTACAATATTTTAAAGGTCAGTGAAAACGCCTACCGTATCGAGATTGCGGCAGCGGGGTTTAAACCAAACCAACTAGAGGTGACCGTAGAGGAGAATAAGCTAATCGTTTCCGGCAGAGCAAACCCTTCAGTTTCTGGAGAATATTTGCATCGAGGAATCGGAACTCGAGATTTCAGACATGAATTCACGTTAGCTGAGACGGTTGAGGTACGAGCTGCTGACATGATAGATGGGTTTCTTACTATTCAGTTAGTCAATGTAGTACCTGATGAGAAAAAACCTCGTAAGATTTTGATAGGTTCTTCATCAGCGAAGGTGCTGCAAGCTGACTCAGAAAAGCTCGCTGCCTAAATAAAAATGGCCCGTTATCGGGCCATTTTTATTTCAACACTTTAATCGTTCAACTGCATTTTCCTGAGCATCGGATTACTCTTTGGGCACAGTTGATTGTTTTAAAGCGTTCCTGCGCAAGTAGACTTATGTTTCCACCCTTGTGGAGTTTGCTCGCCCCATTACATTGCCGGTGCTGAGTTACAAACATTGGGGCGGATAACCACTCGGCATTCGAGCATCCAGGGCTACCGCTTCCAAATTGAATTCCAAGTTCGTAGGTTCCGCAGAATCCGGAATTGTGAGAGATGAACCCTTCTATTTGCCAGTATCCATCTTCCCTGAGCCACGCTTTTGCGTCTCCAAAATCAAATTCCTCTCTCGCCTCTTGTAGCCCCCCCAAGTCACCGATCGAGCGAGCTTCGACGCTTAAATTTCGTAGTTCCTCTGCGCTTACCGGTTGAACGGAGAAAAGCGTACAAAAGGCAGAAAGCGTAAGAATGGTGCGTTTGATCTTCATGTAGGTAATCTAGCATGAAAAAACACCGTGGACTAGTTGATTGACAAATCTCGTGGCTTAGGAAGATACTGGCCTTAAATGATTGTGTTGCAGGAGATTTTTTATGAAAACTGTAAAACAACTTGTTGATGAAAAGCCCCATAAGCTATTGTCAATTACGCCGAGCATGAGTGTTTTTGAGGCGCTGCAAAAAATGGCAGAGTTTGATGTGGGCGCTTTAGTGATCCTTGACGAAGGGCGCTTGGTTGGAATTTTTCGGAGAGGGACTATGCGAGGAAATTGATCTTGCATGGGAAGTCGTCGAAAGAGACTCGGGTCGAAGAGATTATGACAACTCGAGTCGTCTGTATTGGCCCCGATCGGTCGGCAGAGGAGTGTATGGCGCTTATGACCGATAAGCGAGTTCGTCATCTTCCTGTTCTCGAGGATAAAAAGGTTGTCGCTGTGATTTCAATTGGGGATGTAGTTCGAGAGATGATTGAGGATCAAAAGCACACGATTGAGCAACTAGAACAATATATTATGAGTTGACAGCATGAAAACCCTTAATCGAAAAAGCTTTTCTGTCTTTTTGGTTTTATTTTTGTTTCTGCAAATCTCGGGATGTTCGACTCCTGAAGCACTGACGGCTAAGGCGACTGAATGCCGAGTGATAAATGTGAAAATAATTCCAAGCCGGTATGAGAGGGAGGGGTCGCGAACGAGCTGGTGCGCACGCTGTTTGGAGAAGACGTTCGCTTGCGTTACAAATGCAGAGAAGAGTGAAGTGCAATGTCGCAGAGTAGAGCCAGGCCCACCGTGTCAGTAGTGATGGTTTTAGGTGAATGAGTACGGCGTGACGTTCAGATATGAGTTTTCACCATTAGGCGATACTGGGGTTCTGATAAATATAACGGAAAATTCAGATCCAGCCAGCTCAAGAGCCACGCGAGCTATCGCAGATTTTTTGCGGAAAGCCGAGCAGTTTAGATTTTTAGATGTGGTGCCAGCGTTCGATAACATTGCTGTGTTTTTTCGGCTTGATGAAGTAATTATTTCGAGTGATACATCTTTTTTTTCTAAGGCTATTCAAGATTTAAAAGGGGCTCTGAAATCTCTGAGATTGAATCTTGATGACGAAGGTAAGGTCGTGTCATTACCGGTCTGCTACGACCCTACTTTTGGGATTGATTTGGAGTCTATTGCAGCCCAAAGCGACCTGAGTATAAATCAGGTTATTGAGATACATAGTTCCGCTTCCTACACTGTAGGAGCCCTTGGTTTTGCTCCAGGGTTTGCCTATCTCCAGGGAATCGATCAAAGACTTAATCTCCCTCGGCGAGCATCGCCACGAACCCGAGTCGAGGCTGGAAGTGTAGCAATAGCGAGCGAATATACTGGCGTTTACCCAGCGGATTTACCAGGGGGTGGCATGTGCTCGGCCGGACTCCTGTAAAACTCTTTGTTGCCGGTCGATCCTTGCTTCAGGTGGGAGATCAGGTCCAGTTCCAACCTATTTCAATGTCTGATTTCACAAAATTCAACAGGGTGTCTACTAAAAAACTGTGAGGAAAGCAACGATTACAGTTTTGAGACCTGGAGTCTGTAGCACCATCCAGGATTTAGGCCGCTTTGGCTATCAAGATCAGGGAGTTTCTCCGTCAGGAGCTTTGGATCCTGTCTCGCTCAAGACCGCTAACTCGTTAGTAGGGAACGATCCGAGCGCGGCGGCAATTGAAATGGTTCAGGTTGGAGCAAAAATAGCATTAAAGGGTGGACTGGTAATCGCCTTTGCAGGTGGTGTTTGTGCGCCAGAAATTTCAGGGGTGCCTCTACCAATGCTCAGGCCAATTTTTGTATTGGTTGACGTGGTGATTGATATTGGTCAAGTCACAAACGGAAACGTTGTATACATGTCAGTTCGTGGTGGTATTTGCGTTGACACGGTTTTCGCTAGTAGATCTACCCATCTTGGGACAAAAACTGGTGGGTTAAATGGAGTTGCTCTTCGAGTTGGGGATCAGCTTCCCGTATCAGTCGCTAAAATAAAGAAGCGTGATTTAGTCGATCGCGGCGTAACTTTTTTTCGCGACGATGTTGGTACGCCTCCGTGGAGTATTCGTCCTACTGTCGAACTGCCCAGCGAGTTAACTGACATACGTTTTATCCCGAGCAAAATCTTTCAATCTTTAGAGAAAGTGGATCAGCAAAAATTTTTAGATACCGAATTCGTGCTCAGTCCAACATCGAATCGTATGGGATATCGGTTGACGGGAAATGCTCTTCAATTAGACGACAGCGCAAATATGAAATCGCGACCTGTATGCGTCGGGACTATACAGGTCCCACCAGATGGCCAACCAATCGTACTTATGGCCGAGCGTCAAACAACGGGTGGGTACCCCAGCGTTGGCGAGATAATCACGGTGGACTTATTTCGGTTCGCTCAGGCTAGAGTTGGGCAGACCGTTAGATTTATCCCCGTTTCGGTCGAGGTTGCTCAGGGCGGAGTAGTACGATTAGAGAAGGAAATGAAAACCTTATTTGACAGTATCAGTCAGCGTATGAGCGAATTGCTAGTATGAATAAATCAATCGACTTCAACTGTGATTTAGGTGAGTACTGCTCTCCAGATCAAGAAGAAAAAGAAAAAACGATCCTTCGCTACATCAGTTCCGCAAATATAGCCTGCGGGGCGCACGCGGGTAACGATGAATCGATTTATAAAACAATGCTCCATGCAAAGTCCCTCGGGGTATCAGTTGGCGCGCACCCATCCTTTCAAGATCGACAAAACTTTGGGCGAACAGAGATGTTCTTGCCTCCTGAGGAACTTGAGTCTGTTGTTTATGAGCAGCTACAAAATTTTTTAAATATTGCTTCCTCAGCTGGTGTGGAGGTTCGCCACGTAAAGCCACATGGAGCTCTTTACAACATGGCCGCGAAAAGTGATGAGATAAGTAAGGCAATTTGTGTAGCCATTAAAAAAACGAATAAAGATTTAAAGTTTTTTGGTCTTGCTGGATCTGTGATGCTCCAAGTAGCTAAGGAACAAGGATTTGAAACGGTAAGCGAGGTCTTTGCGGACCGTCGTTATGGTGCCGGTGGTTTTCTTGTTGCAAGATCGAAAAAAAACGCACTCATTACGGAAGTCGATGAGGCGAGGACTCAGCTGCGTCGGTTGGTAGCAGAGGATAGAGTTCTTCTTGAAGACAAGTCCTTCTGGGGGTTATCTGCACAAACGGTATGTATTCACGGGGACGGGGTAAATGCGGTTGAGTTTGCTGAGGGATTGCGGCGGGAGATGGATAAACTGGGGGTCGCTGTCTGCCCCCCGTAATATTTACTTCCAAAGAAAAAGTAGTTTTTCGTTATAATGACGACCTTAGCCGAGAAAACCTTGTTTGGGTTTCCGGCTTTTTTCGTTTTTTGGACCTGCGGTCGTCGTTCCGTGTGTTGAAACTTTTCTGTTTAGATGAATGCTGAGGATATCCAGTCAATGATTAAAAAAATCTTTTTGGTTCAATTGGGGCTAATTTTGCTGGGGCCAATGGTGGGAGTAGGCCCGGTTTGGTCTGAGGATCAAAAGCCGACTGTTTCTGAGGCAGCGAAGAATATAGATCCAGGACGACCAAAATCGAAATTTTTCCTACGGACCGAATTCAAAAAAAGTGAGAATGGGAAAGAGTCTACGGTTGTCGACCCACTTTTTGAATTCCCAGTTGGTGACAGATGGACGATCCGTTTGCAAACACCGATGATTTCTAGTAATCCAGTGTCTGGAACCACTGATACAGGTTTGGGTGATATAACAACTAGATTTACCTATAAAACATTCTCGGCAGGAGGTTTTACCTTTTTCATTGGGCCTGAATTCAAATGGAATACCGCAACGGATTCGACATTGGGAAGTAATGAAAATCAGATCTCTCCAACGATCTTTGCATTTAAAAAAATTACTGATTGGAACTTGTTTTTGTTTCCAGAACTTAATCATTTCGAGTCTTTAGGATCGGGTACGACGAGTTATACCGCGTTCAAACCAAAGGCTATGAAAAAGTTATCGGATGGTTATTATTTATTTTTTGAGCCTGCGATATTCGTTGATCACGATGCTAATGACCAATCGACTGGCACATTTGAGCTCGAGTATGGAAGATTTGTTGACCCCTCTCTGATGGTTTATGGGCGACCTGGAGGTACCCTTTGGGGAGACAATTCGGCGTTCTCGTTTAATTGGAATTTCGAGGTGGGTTTTAGAAAGTTCTTCTAGAGCAAGAACTCATATCGCGGGTCCAAGAGGTCGAAAGATGCGCTTTGGTTTGGTGATTATCGGGGATGAAATTCTCTCCGGGAAACGCAAGGATAAACATTTTGAAAGCGCGGTGGGGATTTTGGCGCGGCGAGGGCTGTCTGTAAGTGTCGCGCACTACCTGCCAGATGATCCCGATATACTAACTGCGACGTTTCGCCGTACGCTGGAAGAAGATTTAAGTATTTTTAGCTTTGGAGGGATTGGTGCGACTCCCGATGATCACACTCGACAGTGTGTGGCTCGAGCCGCCGGCGTTGATTTAGCGATTCATGCGGATGCAAAAAGAGAAATAGAGGGGCAATTCGGTTCAGACGCTTATCCGCATAGAATAAATATGGGAATGTTTCCGATAGGGTCTCGAATTATCCCAAATAGCTTCAATCGTATTCCTGGCTTTAGTTTTTCAAACCATCATTTTTTACCAGGTTTCCCTTCAATGGCATGGTCTATGATGGAGTGGGTTCTTGATAATGAATATCAGCATTTCCATAACTTTAAACCCGATATTGAACGTTCCATTCTGGTGATTGATGCCCCTGAGAGCGAGTTGATTCCCGTTATGGAAAGCTGTATTCAGAGTTACGCTGAGTGCAAAGTTTTCAGTCTTCCAACTATCACTGAGGACCGAAAGCGTCGTGTCGAGCTGGGGGTGCGCGGTCCATCTGATCTCGCTGATAAGGCCATCGATACGATAACACAGGAGGTTGAAGCATTAGGTTTTGTTTGGAAAGATCTATAGTTTTTCGAGCCTGGACTTCATGCTTTAACTTTCTCGAGTTGCCAATTTGCAATCGCCCAATTTTTGATTGATTCCACATCATCATTTTTCAGATGAGCTGGCGGGTTCTGACCTAAAAAATTTAGGGCCTCAAAAAATACTAGGCTTTTTAACCTAACGTCGACTGGTTCTGCTTTATTTTGTTTAGAAAGTTTCTGCCCGAGAGAGTTTTTTACTAGCGGGAGATGCGCGTACGCCGGCAGCGTTAATCGGAGATTTTGTTGAAGCAATACTTGTCGTAATGAGGAGCGAAGCAGGTCATAACCTCGCATTACGTGTGTGACTCCATGGCTATGGTCATCGATAACCGATGCCAGGTGGTAAGTAACATAACCAGTCGGTTTTGCGATTACGAAGTCTCCCGATGTGGCAGATAAGTTCTCAGTTACTTCTCCTAAAATCAGATCATTGATACTGATAACTTGCGAATTCTGTAACTTAAATCTGATGTTATGCGCATTCTTAGGGTTTATATTTTTATCCCTGCAAGAACCCAAATAAACAGGCTCGTCAGTAAAGTCTGGATTTTTATCTTTAATAGTTTTCCTCGAGCATTCACAGAAGTACGTATTTTGTAGGATAGCTGGGGAGGAAAGCCATTCGGAATACAATGAATTGTTTTACTTTGATATGAGGGGGTATCGTCCCAAATAAGAGAAAAAGATTCGAGGGTTCGAAGTATGTCCGACGCAAACGCGACTTTCGATCTTTGTTGGTCGAGGTCATCAAATCGAATAAGCCACTTACCAGAGTTTTTTTTAGCATCACAAAAGCTTGCAATTGCGGTCGTGATGGATCCAATATGAAGTGGTCCCGATGGTGTTGGGGCAAATCGTCCAACGTACATGTGTATTTATTTTTTTTCCAGAGATGATCTCTTGAGTCTTTTGGCTCTTGCGATCAACGCAAAGAAAAGGGATAAGGAAAGTATTAACTCTCCTAATGCCATTAGCTGTATCGTCCCAGAGTCGGCATAGGTTCGTACTACAGCTTCTATGAAATACGCGATCACAATTAGACTCAAGATTTGAAAGGATTTCTCACGCCCATGGATTATCCCAATAATAGGCAGCAGAATCGGGATAGATTTTAGCGTCATCCAGGATCCTCCCTCCCTTAGAGGCGCTACTTGCGACTCCCAGGCAACGCACCAAATCGCCAAACCAACAATAAGAGCAATAATCGTATTTGTATAGATTCGCATTATGTTTGCGGTGAAGAGACTTTTTAGCTAGCTAACTTTTTCGCTATCGTCGCTAGATTTTTTCCTTGCGAGATACAAATATTTTTTTCTTCTTCAGTGATTAAATTATCACCGGCAGGGCCGGCGTAGTGACTAGCTCCGTACGGCGTTCCCCCGGATTGGGTCGAGCTGAGTTCCGGCGTTGAATATGGTATCCCGCTTATTACCATTCCTAAATGCATAAGGGGGAGCATCATACTTATTAGTGTAGTCTCTTGACCTCCATGAAGCGATGACGCCGAAGTGAAAACGCTGGCTGGCTTTCCCTCTAAGACGCCTTGAGTCCAAACGCCTCCCAATTGATCTAAGAAATACTTGATTGGGGCGGCCATATTTCCAAATCGGGTTGGGCTGCCGAGTGCTAGACCGATACAATCTCTCAAGTCTTTTTCCTCTACGAATGGCGCCCCAGACGATGGTACTTTTGGTTCTGATGCTTCTGTGTTTGTGGATACGGCGGGAACTGTTCGAATTCTTGCGTGGATGTTAGGAACCATTTCGATTCCTCTCGCAATCAACTGAGCCATTTGTTTTACGCTCCCGTTACGCGAATAATAAAGAACTAATATCTCAGACATAGAATAAAAATCTACAGAATTTAATTCAGTTAATTAGCTTTTTTGCTACGGAAAAAATCGACTATCGAGTCAATTTGAATTTTTTCCATTGCCCCTGATTTTCTGTCGAAAATCTCAAGCATCCCTTCTTTCAATCCGCGCTCTCCTAATGTAATGCGATACGGAATTCCGATTAATTCCAGATCTGCAAACATGACGCCTGGCCGTTCATCTCGATCATCAACTAGAACCTCCATTCCAAGGTTCATCAATTCGTTTTCAAGCTTCGCAGCGCAATCGCGCACTTCTTCATTTTTTTTGTAACCAATAGTTGCAATAGCAACGTGAAAGGGGGCCATAGAGGCGGGCCAAATGATCCCTCGCTCGTCGTGCCCTTGCTCAATCGCTGCGGCGACGATACGAGAAACTCCGATCCCGTAACAACCCATTTCAGTTGGGCGGGTTTTCCCATCTTTATCAAGATATTGGCACTTCAACGCTTCTGAGTATTTTGTACGTAATTGAAATATGTGACCAACCTCAATCCCTCGCATAATTTCTAGTGATCCCTTTCGGTCTGGACTAGGGTCTCCCAAGACTACATTTCGTATGTCGGTAAATTCAACTTTTCGACCTACGTCACGACTAATATCAACATGTTCAAAATGGAAGCCCTCCTTGTTGGCGCCACAAACGAAGGTTTCCACGCTATTCACTGAGTGATCCGCTATCAATCGGATATCAGGGGTTTATGCCTACTGGACCGATATAGCCTGGAACACATCCTAGTGCTTGTTTATCTCTTCGTCCGATGCGAACCTAAAATTTGAAATTCCATCAACTTTAGATGTTTTGACTTCATTAAGCTGATGATCACCTCGAAGAAGGAGTAGGATGAACTGATCATCACTGATAATGGCAATTGTTTTTAGGACAGTATTAATCGGCGTATTCAAAAATTCAGCGACATCCTCGCAGCGCGTTGTGTTAGGCGTACTAACCTCGGTCAGTGGTTGAGATTCTTTCGAGCGGTTTTCGCGAGGTGGTGGTAACGCTTCAGCCAGCTCTACGTTGGCGGCATAATCGGAGTCTGGGCAATACGCGATTGCGTCTTCACCGGAATCAGCAAGTACGTGAAATTCGTGAGATCCAGTTCCCCCGATTGCTCCTGTATCCGCCGCAACCGCTCGATATCGTAAACCTAGTCGTTCGAATATTTTTGAGTATGCTTCATACATATTGAGGTATTCGCGTTGGAGATCCTCGTAATCGGTGTGAAACGAGTACGCGTCTTTCATAACAAACTCTCGAGCTCGCATCACTCCAAATCTAGGTCTGATTTCATCCCGGAACTTGGTTTGAATCTGATACAAGTTCACTGGCAATTGACGATAAGATCGAATGTCTTGTCTGACGATGTCGGTGATGACCTCCTCATGCGTTGGCCCAAAGCAAAAATCGCGTTCATGTCGATCTTTTATTTTTAGCATTTGAGGCCCAAAGATCGCCCACCGACCTGTTTCTTGCCAGAGTTCTGCTGGTTGTACAGCTGGCATCAATAGCTCATGTGCGCCAGCGCGGTTCATCTCTTCTCTAACAATCGTCTCAATTTTTCGCAGTACCCTAAGTCCCAAGGGTAGCCAAGAGTACAGGCCGGCTCCGAGTTTCTTAATCAAACCAGCGCGCAGCATCAGTTGGTGAGAGATCAGTTCGGCTTCACTGGGAGCTTCCCTGAGCGTATTTATGTAGAAGCTAGATAATTTCATGTTTGTTCATTTACGAATCAGACGAAAGTGATATTTTAGGCTTTCCAGGGAATTTAAGTAGCCTTATGGTTTAATAGGTGGACTTTTGATTACGATAAATTTTTTGAATGTTTCGCCGAACCGGATTTTTTAAGTCACCACGCCAATTTGATGATATCAATATCGGCGAAGAAAACGGGATTCGCAGTTTATTCCTCGGTAGTCCAACGATTCAGAGCTCGATGCGCTTAACTCGTCCTTTCGATTTGGTTTTGGATTACACCAAAACAATGATGGCGTTTATGTTGTTCTTGCCTAAATTCAATAAGGTCGCATGCATTGGGCTTGGAGGGGGTCAATCCCCAAATTTCTGTGGAAATATTTTCCACATGTTGACGTCACAACGGTAGAGATCAATGAGAGGGTAATTTCTATAGCTCACAATTATTTTGATGTACCTGAGTCCGATAATCGATTTAGGGTGATTCATGCGAATGCCTCGGATTGGATACAGTCGGATGATCAATACGACGTAATATTTTTGGATGCATTCGACGGGCTTGGAGTACCAAGTGATCTTATTGAAGACCGATTTATCGATGATGTTGCAGGAAGCCTAACAGAAGATGGGGTCTACATTCAAAATCTCTGGGCTAGTGACCCAAATTTTGCTGAGCGTGTTGAGCAAGTTGAGAGGCACTTTTCTAACACTCTACTTATCCCAAGCGAAAAACGCGGAAATGTCTCTGCAATCGGTTTTATCAAACCCCAGAAAAAGTTTTACAAGACGAAACTTTTGGAGCTGGCAGGGGAGCTAGATAAGCGGTATGACCTTAATTTTAAGAAAATGGTCACAAGTTTTAATGACTATGACAGTTTGCTAAGCAAAAAAATCGATATTTAAGTTTCCTCGCCCAATTCAATATGTAAAAATTACCTCATTGATAATAGGCGACGGAGAAGTGTCATGATCGACAGAGATGGCTACCGTCCCAATGTAGGAATTGTGCTGTGTAATGACAGCAATCAGGTTTTTTGGGGTAAACGGGTTCACGAGCATGCTTGGCAATTTCCTCAGGGAGGAATTCAAAAGGGGAGAAACCCCAGTGCAAGCAATGTATCGCGAACTGGATGAGGAGACCGGTTTAGAGCCGTCCCACGTCAAAATAATCGGTAGGACCAAAGGCTGGTTGCGGTATGAAGTTCCTCGGCAGTTTGTGAGACGGGAAACGCGTGATTTCTATAAGGGACAAAAGCAAATTTGGTTTTTGCTAAGGTTGATTGGTCGATATAGTGATGTGTCACTGAGAAAATCTGAGCAACCTGAGTTTGACGCGTGGCGTTGGCACGATTATTGGATACCACTAGATTCGGTGATCGAATTTAAGCGAGGAGTGTATAGGAACGCTCTTACCGAACTGTCACATCATCTTCGAATGAAAGTTCCGGAGACTTACCGGTTGTCATGATTGTCGGGTTGTAATTATGGGTCTAATTTAAACATCAAGCACAATCTTTCCGACGTGCTGACTAGATTCCATCAAGGCATGGGCTTGATCTGCTTGGCTTAACGCAAATTGGGTGTGAATTAGAGGCCTTATAAGGCCGCGCTCCATTAACGGCCATACATTTTGCAACAACGCATTTCGAATACCAGCTTTGAATGCAGTTTGAGCGAGGTCGTAGCGTTGAGCCCGTGATTGTTAGCCGTCGTCGTAAAATGTCGGTCATCGTTAGGTTGCTCTTGATCCCCCCTTGAAACGCGATGATGACGATACGACCATCGTCAGCAAGACATTGGATATTCCTCTGAAGATAATCGCCAGCAACCATATCTAATATTACGTTAACGCCTCTATTTTCCGTATATTTCTTGATTTCTTCTACAAAATCCTGGGTTTTGTAATTGATTGCTTTTTTTTTGCTCCAAGTTTTTCGCAGATCTCGCATTTCTCCTTAGACCCTGCAGTGGTGAAGACTTCGAATCCGAGTGCGGACGCGAGCTGAATTGCACTAGTGCCAATACCGCTGCTCCCCCCATGTACCAATAGGTTTTCCCCAGAAACCAATCTCCCTCGATCGAAAATATTTGACCAAACGGTAAAAAAGGTTTCGGGAAGTGCACTCGCCTCGACTAACGAAAATCCCTTGGGTATAGGTAAACACAGGTCCTCGTGCGCGGCTACGTATTCTGCGTATCCCCCGCCAGTAACAAGGGCGCAGACTTTATCGCCTACTTCCCACTGCTGGCATCTATCTCCTAAAGCGATGATTTCTCCGGCAACCTCTAATCCTGGAATGTCAGATGCTCCCGGTGGAGGGGGATAGAGCCCTGCACGCTGCATGACATCCGGACGATTGACACCCGCATGAACTACTTTAATAAGAACTTCGTTTGATGTAATCGTCGGTACCGAACGCAAGGTTTCTCTCAGAACGTCTGGGGATCCTGGTTGGCTAATTTCAATAGCTCTCATATTTTCTTCGTTCATCGCGGCCTCTCGATAAGCATTCATGAATCATTTGCACATTCTAGTAGTGTAGAGTCATCATTATGAAATTAATTATTGCTGACTTCTCGTTGAAGGAGATATTCCGGATATGAAATACCGTAACTTAGGCTCTAGCAGCCTGAAAGTTTCTGAGCTTTGCTTGGGAACGATGACATTTGGTGCGCAAACTGATCTAGTGGAATCCAAGCGTATTGTAGATTTTGCGAGAGAAAATGGTGTCAATTTTATCGATACGGCTGATGTCTATGTTCGCGGGGAGTCGGAGCGTGTCGTAGGAAAATTACTAGATGCCGATCGTGCGAATTGGGTTCTTGCAACGAAAGTTGGAAATGCCTTTGGTGATGACATAAACGAAAAAGGGCTCTCTCGGAAGTGGATTCACCGAAGTTGCAACGATAGCCTCCAAAGAATTGGCACAGACTATCTGGATATTCTTTATCTTCATCGGGATTATGAGCCAGCGTCTCTCGTGGAAACTGTCCGAGCCGTCGGAGACTTAATCAAGGATGGTAAGGTGCTTTATTGGGGTTTATCTAATTTTAGGGGATGGAGAATCGCTCAAATTATCGCTATTTGTAAGGAGGTGGGTGTTCCATCTCCGGTTGTTTGTCAACCGTATTACAACGCGGTGAATCGGATGCCAGAAGTTGAGATCTTACCTGCGTGTCATGACTTTGGTATCGGTGTCGTACCCTATAGTCCTATTGCGAGGGGCATTTTGACTGGGAAGTATCAAAGTATTGAGGCACCAAACTCTGAAACGCGAGCTGGTCGAAATGACAAGCGGATGATGGAGACCGAATTTAGAGCTGAATCGATCGAAATCGCAAAAGCATTTGTTAAGCGTGCGTCGGATAAAGGGGTAACTCCTGGACAGTTTGCTGTTGCTTGGGTTTTGAAAAATAAAATCGTGAGTAGTGTGATCGGCGGCCCGAGAACATTCGAGCAATGGGAGGATTATTTTGGCGCACTCGAAATTCAGCTGGACGAGGAGGATGAAAAATTCGTCGATAATCTTGTCCCCCTGGACACCCGTCTACACCAGGATACAGTGACCCTGCGTATCCAATTTGCGGCCGGATTATTGCCTAGCTCGATTAAATAAAAACAGGGAATGGGTCGAAGCGTTTTTTAATACTGCTTCGTTATCGTCAAGTCCCAACCAACCGCTTATGGCGGTGGCGTACACTTTTCTGAAGTCGGTCGTATGAACGAGGTTTCCTCCGTCATCTAAATCGGTCAGACTTGGTAATTGTCCATAGTGACCTCCTTGGACTGCATTCCCAATGAGGTACATGTTATTCGCGGTGCCGTGATCAGTCCCTAAGTTGGTGTTTTCAGCAACACGACGGCCAAATTCCGAGAAAACGAGCATTACAACATCATCTGCTTTTCCAATTCGTTCCATGTCAGCGAAGAATCCAGATACTGCGTCTGAGAAGTAGGTGAGTAAACGCTGGTGCAGATTTGGCTGCTGCACGTGGGTGTCAAAAGCATTATGTCTAAACGATGTGTAGTACAAACGCGTACTCATATTCGCGTCTATCAGTGCTGCTATCTTATCGAGATCAAGGGATGCAATTCCATAGTCAACTGGCGTTTTGTACGCAGAACACGCTGCTCTAACTTTTTCGGACGCTTGTTTTGCGCTCATCGCGATATCCAAAAGATATCGTTGTGAGGCAGTTGATTTGCTGGACGCAGATCGTTCCAAATCGAGAAGTTGTTTGGCTTCGAATAAACCCTTTCTTCCGAATTCTTTCGGGTCATCAAACACCACAGGTACGTGTTCCCGTGCAACAACTGCGAGAGATTGTGTTTCGTCTACATTAACGACGTAGCTTGGAGTGCGTTTCGGGTCAATCGCATCGGCGAGTCTCCCGACCCATCCGAGCGCCTCTCCGCTATTCGGAGCAGCGGTGTGCCAATATGCCATCGATGTGAAGTGAGAAAACGACGGTTGGTCATAACCGCATCCATGAAAAATCGCCATCTTGCCATCTTTGTAGAGTTTTTCCATGCCTGCCATATCTGGATTAAACCCAAAATGGTCATCAATTTTTCTCAGTTTTTTTTCGGGTATGCCAATTTTTGGTCGGTGCCGGTAATACGCGTCGTCGCCATACGGTACGAGTGTGTTAAGGCCGTCATTGCCGCCAGACAATTCTAGTACAACCAGAATTTTATTTTTGGCTAAATCCTGATCGGCAGAGGCCGCGGGTGCGAATGGTAACTGCGATAGCGAACCAACCGCTGCGCCGGCTCCAATGAGTTTTAAAAATTTTCTTCTATCAATATCGTTTTTCATGTCTGCGCTCTGTTGTTAACCGAGTTGGTACTCTGGCAGGGATAAAAGGAGATGTAGGGGCGCTCGCAGGCCTTCCTCAGAATATGTGGAGCTGCTTATAAGATCATCCGTTCCAAGTTGTTCTCTAAGAAATGTAACGAGGATATTCTTGGTATCTGTATCGAGTTGCAATGAGAAGAATCGGTTTTCGAAATACTCGATGACGTCGGTCGGGGTCTTGCAGCCCGCATCGATAACCATTTCCGTGAGATTCAGATGAGCCGTATGTCTTGATAATGGTTTTACTTTTTCGATAGCCATCCTCCAGCCTCGATAGCTGCCTAAGCGTGTATTGAAAGATTCATCGCGGTCAACCATGTCGTTCGAGGCTGACGTCACATATCGATCGGCAGGCTGTGTTGCAGTTCCAACATCAAATCCCTGAGCGAGGCGATCCGCTACGACTCCAACCTGGTAATTGTCCCCGGGGTAACGATCGTTCGGTATGAAATTGATATTCGGAAACACGGTGTCATAAACGAAGTTCCCTCTCGCTAACAACAGTCCTGGGGTCATCCAACTACGGCCGCCAGCCCACCCCGCAACAGTTGGTGGAAACAAAAGTCGCTGTCCAAGCATTTCTGTGGTTTCATTAAAATCTGGGACTCCAGGGACCGACTCAAGACCCATTTTTCGGTACGTTGAGATCAGTAACTCTGCCGGGCGGTTTGATGCGACTCGCCACCGATTCGGCGCTGTAAAAGTCTTTCGAAAGAAAGATCAATTCCATTAACTTTGCGATATCGTAGTTGCTTTCGCGGAACGCATTACCTAGTTCTCGTTTTAGATTTGGCTCTATTTCCTCCCTAACAAAGTACTTGTAGATCTTCGAGGAAATATACTCTGCTGTAACAGGTTGCTCGAGAATAATATCGATAACGTCAATTCCATCCCAGGTACCAGTCTTTCCCAAGAAAGTTTTTTGTGTCTCGTCATGCTGTTCAGAGTTCACCACGAAAGTTAAATCGGAGAAATTCCAACCTGTAAACGCCCTTGCCCCCTCACGAATATCTTCCTCCGCATAGTTCCCGACCCCCATGGTAAACAGCTCCATTATTTCCCGTGCGAAGTTTTCATTTGGTGAGCCCTTAACATTCACGCCTGCATCCAGAAAGGCGAGCATCGCGGGGTCTTGAGATACTTTGATCAAAAGGTCTCGGAAGTTTCCGGTGCCATATTTTCGAAATAACTCATTTTGTATGAGCATTTTTCGATAATCGCGTACCTTGTCCTCACTGGTTGCGAAATGTCCATGCCAAAAAAGCGTCATTTTTTCCTCTAAAGGACGCTCTGATTGCAGCATTCGGTTCGCCCACCAGTAGGCCACCCGATGACTCTCTAACATGCTCGCTCTTAACCAATAGAAGAATCTGTCTACAACGGGCTGCAGGCGACGGTTACCATCTGGTTTAATCTTGACGCCAATCGCTTCGCCAGTTTCCTCCGCTAATTTTGTTGCAGCGGGCCTGGAGGCTGGGAAAGGTTCGATCCCTGGATCGTGCACGCCCGAGTGGTCAAACCCGGGGAGTGAATTCTTGATGCCATCGTTGTAGACGAGTCGATGCACTGCTTTCGCGGGCCCTAACTCGTAGAGTTTTTCAATTTCCTCTGGGGTTCCACCAAAACCCGCTCGCTCCAACAAATGTTTCGCTCGCGCTTTGTTCCAATCTAGTTCTGAAATCGGTGCTAGGTCCTGGTTCCAAGAGCTTTTAGGGTTAGCGCTCGCCACGCTTCCGAAAAGCAGGCTCAGTGTGAGGATGACTATCGAAGAAAAAAAATTGAGTCGCATATTCTCAGTTAGTTCTGATTTAGATAAATAGATTTTTTCAAGATCGTTTTGAGGGATGAATTTTAAAATATTTAACTATTCATTCTCTTGCGTAATTTCATTAATAGGTTTAGCTCAAGTGGGAGTCGCTCTAGTAAGTCTCGCCTATCGAACTAAATCCTGAAGCGCCAGCAGGAGTTTTCCCGCGATCGGCGCAGGTTTCATCGTTGCTTTATTGACGTATACATGGACAAAGTGTCCCTGCGCCGATGCAGCAGTCTCGCCCCTTTGAACACTCCGATGGCATAGCGTACAGAGCTCGTGCCAAGCTTATCGACTCTGATACCAACCGAAACTTCGTCTGGAAATTTAATAGGTTGGAAGTAGTTACATTGCGTTTCAACAACCAGCCCAATGACTTCGCTTCTCTCAATATCGAGGGCTCCGGCCTCTATAAGGTACTGATTCACAGCAGTATCAAAAAATGAGTAGTAGACAACATTGTTGACGTGCTGATAGACGTCATTATCCATCCATCGTGTGGGTATTTTTTGAAAATGCGAAAAATTCTTAATGGATTCGATATCAGGTTTGACGGATTTAGTCATACGAACTTTCGATAAATTTCTTCTTAAAATAGCAACATGTTGTGTTGCAAAATTACCACAAATTTTGAGTTGTCCTTAGAAAATAAGGATATACATGGGTCTAGCGATCATTTGTGGTACCATTTGCAGCGATTTTACCGTCACAAACAACTCGAAGGGTTTGAAAATCATGATGAATCAAAATCGTCTTCTCACAATAGCCGCTTCTCTTACTAATGGTGTTTTTCTTGTCTGCTTGTCAGGCGACAAAGAAAACGGGGATAACGACCGAGCAAAACGTTGTAGATGAGTTTGCAGACCAAGTACAAATTGTTGATGCGGGTCCTGCGGACGGGACCACTAGTGCTGATGAAGCTGCTCGAATCCAAAAAGAACTTGAGGAGCGGGAGGCTGCGAAAAGAGCGAAGGCCGAAGCTGATGCTGCTAAAGCTGAAGCTGAAGCTGATGCTGCTAAAGCTGAAGCTGATGCTGCCAGAGCTGAGCAGGAGCGTCTAAGAAAAGAGCAAGAAGCTCGTCGTGCTGCTGATGAAGAGGCGAAGAGAATAGCAGAGCAAGAGGCAAAGCGTATTGCTGAGGAAAATGCACTCACGGTGAAAGAAGACACTTCTTCTAGAGGGGTGGTGAATGATGCTGTGCCAGCGGGAGTTCCTGCCTACTCAGTATATTTTGATTTTGACAAAAGCTCGATACTACCTAGATTTGAGGAGGCAGTTCTCGCTCACGCTGATTACTTGAGGGCTAATTCTCAACTTAGGGTTGAAATTCAGGGAAACTGCGATGAAAGAGGAAGCCGGGAGTACAACATATCGCTCGGCAATAGGCGAGCCCTAGCGGTTAAAAAAGCTCTGGAGTTACTTGGTATCGATGGGTCGAGGATTGATGTGACGAGTTATGGGTCTGAGAAGCCCCGCGCTATGGGGCACAACGAGAACGCTTGGCAGGAGAACCGACGAGCTGATTTCGTATACTAATAAGATTGATAATTTAGTAAAGAAGGACCCTGTGGTCGCTAGAAATTGGTGGCCTGGGGTCTTTTTTTTGACTTAGTAGATATTTAAGTAAACATGCAATTTCACTTCTATAAAATTAGCGCTCACCCTTTCTTCTTGGTTTTGGCGCTAATGCTCCTGTCAGATTGTGTAATGGCTCAGGTTCAAACCACTGTTAAGCGTGAGGGAGTATCTGAGAGTGCTCCAGTGGAGTCGGTAGAAATCAAGTCCGAGAAAACGGTACTCGAGAAATACAGAGATGAACTCCTTGAAAAGATTGAGCAACTGGACGCAAAGATAGATCGACTTGACGCTCTCTTTCTAGAAATGCAAAAAGCGAATGCGGAGGATATCCGAAAACGTATTGAAACTGAGCGAAATTTCTATGAGAGATTAGAAATGCTTGAGTCAAAAATTGATCAGAAAGATGTAGGTTTGAGTGCGCGGGTGTCTCGATTAGAGGTCCAATCGGATGGAATAAAGCGCGGCATTGATGATTTGGGGAATGAGATTAGGAGGCAGGATCAACCGCTAATTTCGATGCGCACTGAGCTATCTGGTGTTCAGGCCGAGGTTGATAAATTGAAGTTTAATCTGGATGAGCTAGTGCGATTAGAAAGTGAGCAAGAGAATAAAACGCAAAAACGATTCGACGATGTTGATTTAAAAATTAATGCGATTTATGAAAATTATGTCAAGAAAGTGGAGTTATCCAATGAGCTTGCAGCTTATAAAGTAACTATTCAAAAAAATGAGAAATTAATCGATTTGATTCGTCAAAGAATTGACAGTTTAGATGGCTTTCAGGCCCAAAATGCTAGTGAAGCTAAACGTCTTTCTAGTGAAAGTTTAGAGATCGCAGATCGACTGGCTTTGTTGCAGGAGTCGAGTGAACAAATGATAAGCCAGATATCTAAATTGAATGATTTGGATATTAAGGTTACAGACTTTTATGTCAAGCTCGATGACTTGGAAAGAAATAAGACGAACATTACCGACTGGGATTATGATCGGGAAAATATTGCTGCCGACCTCGTAAGATTTAATGAGGAGATTACTCGGTTAGAATCTGTATCGCGAGATGCTGGTTATGCTGCTACCGCTGCGAACGAGGAACTCCAGAGAGTGATGGAACGTATCAACATGTTAGAGCTAGTCCAACCAGAGGTTGGGGACCTCAGATTTATGAGGGAAAAGCTCGATGCTCTCGAACATCAGTTAAGTGCGTCTGATTTCTCGAAACGGATTGTGGAGATTGAGAAAAATATTAAAAAGATCGAACAAAAACTGACAAGTAGTGAAGTTGAGACACCAAAAGAGAAATCGAAAGCTAAGAATTAAAATCTGCCTGTTCGCTTACACATTAACTCTCTTGGAATGCTGCCATCCTCTTTGCAAAAATTGGATAAATCTCAGATAGTTGATCTTGAATCAAACTTTGGATCGTATTCATCATCTCGTGGCTGGGAAGCTCCGTTACGGGTATTTTTTTTGGATGAGTAAAGCTAAATCCCGTGTTATCCAGCACCTCCTCGAGGCCAACGCCAGGGTGCAGACTTTCCAATCGAAATTTACTCGTATCTTTATTGAAGCTAAAAATACATAGATTCGTGAGTAGTGAAATCGGGCCACCTCGGCGATAGATATTGTGACCGCTTGACCCAGGGCTACTAATGAAATCAACCTTCGGGACAAAAACTCGCCGCGAATGCTCCTCTCGGAATAGGATGACTCTTGGTACTAGGTAATACATGTAGGCGGAGCCAAATGAACCGGGCCACCTCACGGTATGTTGCGGGTACGTGTCGCCTGTGCCGACTAAGTTAATATTTCCTGCGCCGTCAATTTGTCCGCCCCCTAAAAAGAACGCATCTATTCTTCCCTGGGCAGCCAAATCAAAGAGCTCGACACCGCCGTCCGTAAAAAAATTGTGACGCTCTGATCCGAGGATCGAAACGTGCATTGTGTTTTTCGATAAATGTTTTGCGAGTAACGCTCCTGCTCCTGGAATTGGGGACGAAGCGCCAACTGCCACATGCTGACAACCCTCTAGTGATCGTGCGATGCTTGCGATTAAAAGCTCAATCCTGGACTTCGAGCTCAGAGCTTGATTCACGCTGATAACCAGCTTGAAATAAATTTTTCAAAACCCGATTGCGTTTTCGCAGCAATTGAGTACTTCGTCAGAAATTCTTGGTCTTCTGGATAATCTTCGCCAAACGCCAGTGGTTCTGCTCCTCGCTCGGCAACCGATATCGCGCTAGTATAAATCGCGGGCAATGTTGCGCCTGCTCTTAAGTTATCGCTAAGGAAGTCATCATCAATAATTTTTTCAACGGTGATTAAAGTGCGAGCCGAAGCGTGTGCTAGCGTAATGAGGTCTCGATTTCTTCCAACGAAGACATTCCCATATTTATCAGCAGAGTGGGCGTGAAATAAACAAACATCCGGTCTGATGGCTTTTAAAAAACTATCGGGTCATCCTCGGAGAACGGATTTTTCCCCCACTTTCCAATCGGAGCGGTTCTCGAGAAGGTCCGATCCAATAATGCCTCTCAATGGGATGAACGGGATTCCTTTTTCCGACGCTTGTAGACCTGCATAAATTGCCGGACACGTTGAATCCAGCATCTTTATTTCGTTATTTTTTAATAACTGCGAGAAACGTGGACCAATGCCGTATTCTCCGAGAGTTATCGCGGAAGATTCCACTGTGCTGACGAGACCGGCTCCAATAAGTATATCCGCCTGAATACCGCCGATTGGCACGCACACTAGGTGAAGGTTTTTTGGGCGTCTTTTGACGAGTTCTTTTGTGGCAGACATCGCTACGCCAGACGTATCTTTTGGGATGGCGATCTTGTCTCCGTCAGATATCAATTGCGCTAAATCAGCGAGGCTTACGAAAATCGGATTTGACTTCATAGGTCGATCAAATTATCTAGTTAAGCCAGATATTACATCAGAGTTAATTTTTGATTGACAAGTTACTTGGATCGAGAGTTAAATCCAAAATTGATCATTTCTAGTCGCCACTTCATTGTTAGCTGGCGAAAAAACTACTATTTGTTGCGTCTCGCATTTTGGAGATTGTGTTATGTCTAAAGACAAAGGCGTTGATAGTTTGGTGGCTTCAGAAGTTTTAAATGCAGAGGATGAGCGTTATGAGGCTCAATTGAATTGCGATCTCGATGCGCTAGAGGAGCTTCTCGCCAAGGATCTTATATATTTCCATTCGAGTACAGTCATTGATACAAAAGCATCGTTCATCGCTTCCTTAGAATCTGAAAAATTGGTTTACGAGGACATGGAGCGAGCGAATACAAAAGTACGAATTTTTGGTAACACGGGAATTATCACAGGACGGGCAAACTATCAGGTGATATCGCGAGGTGCTAGAAGGAATCTCGATATGCTCTTTCACTCCGTTTGGGTCAAGCGAGGTGGTAAACTAGAGTTTGTCTCCTGGCAATCCACCCGCGTGCCAGAGTAGGGTGGTTGGGTTAGTAATAACCCCTAACTAGACGACGTGCTAGCAAGCCATCTTTATCCAAGGAGAATGGTTTCCTAATATACTTGGGTTTATGAATTTACCTAGGTTAGCTTTTTATAAAGCTTGGTTAGTCGCAGTAGCGACCCTTTCAATATGTCTGACTAATACGGCTCTTGCGAAGATTGTCCAGAAGGACCACATCGAAGTTGAGCTCATTGCAGATCACCTCGTTCTTACCCCAGGTCAGGAATTTAATCTGGGGCTACGGCTTAGTGCCGAAGATGGATGGCACACCTACTGGAAAAATCCTGGCGATGCAGGACTTGCTACGGATATTAGTTTTGTTCTACCTAGTGCCTTTGAGGTTGGAGGAATTCAATGGCCATACCCCCACCGTTTCAAATTGGGTGACCTTGTCAATTATGGGTATGAAGGTGAGGTGGTTTTACCCATTCCTGCGAAAGTTATAACGGATCAGTATGGGGCTTTCACGATTCTTGCAGACGCATCTTGGTTAGTTTGTAAGGATATTTGTATTCCAGGAAATGCATCGTTATCAATCTCTTTGAAAATTGGTGAGGGGGCAATCCAATCTGGCTGGTTTGGGGTGATAGCAGGAGAATTCGACAAAGTTCCCTCGAGAGTGCATCTCAAAAATTTGTATCGCAAATTGATAGCGGCGGGCGTTGGGCGTTGACGCTTGGTAATCAGTCGGGTATCAGTCGGGCAGAATTTTTCCCAGAAGAGGCGGACTTGATCAATGCCGGAGTATCGCAAGTATTGAGTGCTAGTCCCGATGGCGCGGTCTTGAGTGGAATTTTGTCGGACTTCTACGAAGGCAAAAAATTGTTTTCTGGTACTCTCGTCATAGATGGAAATGACCTCGCGTTAGCTAAGGCTTACGATATTTCTTTGCAGCCGGTTGTTGTCGATCACTTAGCGTTCCCCGATAGTCTTCCTGCTAATAATTCGATTGAGCTTGGATTGCTTGCCGTTGTATTGATGGGATTTCTTGGCGGAATCATATTGAATGCTATGCCTTGCGTTTTTCCCATTCTTGCTTTGAAGGTCACCTCCATGATGTCGAGCCATAGCGAGGTTACTGGGCGTAGACAATTGGATTCGTTGCTATTTGCGCTAGGGGTATTTGTCGCGTTCTGGGTGCTCGGAGCTGCGTTGATCATCTTGCAAACACTTGGTCATCAGGTTGGTTGGGGATTCCAATTACAGTCGCCGACTTTTGTATTTATTTTGGCAATTCTGTTTTTTGTGATCTCTCTGAATATGGCTGGACTCTTCGAGATAGGGATGAGGCTTCAATCAATCGGTAGCGGATATCGTAATTCAAATACCGCTGTCTCAAGTTTTCTAAGTGGAGTCTTAGCTGTCATTGTTGCTACGCCTTGTACGGCCCCCTTCATGGGTGCTGCTATGGGTTTTTCGCTAACCCAGTCAAGTTGGGTATCGGCTTTAGTGTTTACATCCCTCGCAGCTGGAATGGCATTTCCTTATGTGTTAATTGCATCGACGCCTCAGATTGCTCGAGTTTTTCCTAAGCCTGGCGCTTGGATGTTGAGTTTTAAACATGTTTTGAGTGTGCCTCTATTTTTGACTGTGCTTTGGCTTGTCTGGGTTTTTGGCAAACAAACCAATGTCGATGCAGTGCTTGGGTTACTGACAAGTCTTGCCACGCTTGGGTTTGCGCTCTGGTTTTTTGGAAAAATACAATTTTCCTCACACAAAAATTCCCGAGGTTGGCAATTTCTGGTTGTTATTTTTGTATTGATTTGCGTGTCGTCTGCCGTTTTTACGTACGGAATAACTCAAAAAGATTCCGCTGTAGATGAAGAGTTCTCGTTGTGGAATAAGTGGTCAGTTGAGGATGAGAGGGAGGCGCTACGATCTGGAAAGCCGGTGTTTATCGATTTCACCGCTGCTTGGTGTATTACCTGTCAAGTGAATGAAAGGGTCGTGCTCGGTAGAGATATTGTTGAGCAGACTTTTCTTGAGCATGAGGTGGTCTTGCTAAAGGCCGACTGGACGTCGCGAGATCCTGACATCGCGAAGGAGTTGCAGCGCTACGGCAGAACGGGAATACCCCTTTACGTTTTTTATCCTGCCGGCGTAACGACACCTGTGATACTTACGGAGATTCTCTCGGTCAAAGAGGTCATGGAATTATTTGATCGATAAAGTCCTATAGAGATACCAATGGATCGGACCGAGCGTTTTTATAAAATTGATCGATTGCTTCGTCATAATCGAGTTGTCTCACTGGAGACATTCCTAGATGAACTTTCGGTCTCTAGAGCGACTTTCAAGCGTGATCTAGAGTACCTCAGAGATCGACTGAATGCTCCGATTGAGTACGACAGAGACTTAGGGGCTACACCCTCACTACCTCCTCGCAGACGATACCCTACGAGTTGCCTGGAATCTGGTTCAACCAATCTGAGATTTTGGCGCTTCTCTCTATGGAGAGCCTACTTGCGCAAATGCAACCGGGCTTATTAGGAAGTCGTTTACAGCCTCTCAAAGAAAAACTCGAGACTTTAATTGAGCTCGGTGATTATTCGGCGCAATCTATTCGAGAGCGTATTAAGATTTTGAATATGGGTTCCAGAAGCCATCGAATCCACTGTTTTGAATCGGTCGCGTTAGCAGTCATGAGCCGCAGCCGGTTGGATATTAGTTATTTTGTGCGATCACGTAATGAAGAAACTCAACGTGAGATTTCTCCGCAGCGGTTGGTTTACTATCGCGATAACTGGTACGTAGATGCCTGGTGTCATATGGTCGAGGGGGTACGTAGCTTCGCCCTTGACGCAGTTCGTAAAGTGACTTTGCTAGAAAAGATTGCAGTCGATCGTACAAAAGATGAACTCGATGAGGTTTTGGGAGCTGGATACGGAATATTTTCGGGAAAGGATCTCAAGTGGGCTACCCTTAAATTTAATCAAAAAAGAGCCATGTGGGTATCTCAGGAACAGTGGCACCCAAATCAAGAGAGTTACTACGAAGATGATGGGGCTTTTGTCTTAAAAGTACCGTATACGCAGGAGCCAGAACTACTTATGGATATACTGAAGTATGGAGCGGATGTGGAGGTGCTTTCCCCGCCAGAATTGAGGGCTCGAGTATCAAATGAGCTGAGTAAAAATATGAATATTTATACCAAGTAATTGATTTGATTATATAAAAAAGTTTAGATATGTTCCTCGGTGGCTCATCCTATGAGCCAGTACCAATTGCATACTACCTCCAACAAATCGATACAGGAGGTAGTCATGGAGCAACTTTCTTTCTCTTCTTTTTCTGACTCAAGTAGTTCACTCGGTCATGTGGTCCATGCAAGGGATCAATTTGATAAGTCCAATCGAACACGTAAGTGTTTCGATGGAAATTTGAGCGGTCTCATCGATCGTATTCCTAATTTTGAGCGCAGAGCGGTCCCTCCTGAGAACATTGATGATAACAATCGTATTTCTAAAAAATTACATCGCGATTTATTGATCCCTAGCTCGGATCGAAAAAACAGTACGCTAAGTTCCGAAATTCAAGTCTTACGTGGAAAAAAAATACTGTCTCACCAGCGCATTGTAGATTTAGTGCTCGAGACATTGCCGATTATCAGACTCGACCCTGATGATATTGATACAGAATTTGAGTTGAATAGTTATGGCGCCGTCATGAAATTGACATTGAGTTTTCCTGCGACATATGACCTCGATCTTGGCCTGCTAGGCAGATTTATCCTCAAAATGATATTTATTAATGACATGAGAAATGGACGCGCCCGGTTCGTGGCTGTTTGGCAATCGGAGGATGGTGGGTCGATTTTTCCGGTGGGTATAAGTGAGTTAACGGCGAGTCTTGCTCATAAGATTCCTTCTAGGGAAGAAAACATTGCCTCCCAGTTTTTGCGAGCGGTTGAGATGGCGGTGAAGGAGCGGCGGACTCTGAAGGATTGGAGGGGGTACGTTTTTTCAGCTCAGGAAATAAATCGTTGGATCGACCAATCCGTGCGGAGAATGTGGGGTAGTCGATTGATGGGAAAAATACGAAATGCTCTTTTTGATGAAAGATCATCTACGAATCACATGAGCAGTACCGTTGATAGTCTTGAAGTTTTATCAACCCTATCCTCTATCGTGAGCTCTGGTTCTAATTTAGTTCTAAAAGCGGATCGCGCCATCGAGCTTGCAGTTTTGATGAGGAGTTTAATGAAGGGGAGATCTGATTCTGGGGGTGGCGGGGCTTTGTAAGCTTAACTGATTATGATTCTCGGTGAGGTGCTCGGCCAGCGGGTTTAATTGGTACACTGTTCCTCGTACAGGTGAAACTAAACCCAGCAGAGGTGGTGTCTCGTGAAATATTCGGTAAAAAAATTAGTTCAGTTTTCTAATTGCGATCCATTTGGTATTGTTTTTTATCCGCAGTATTTCTACATTTGTAGCGAGGCGAAAGAGGATTTTTTAATTCATATTGGGTTTCCGCAACATCATTTCATAAATGACTTGAAGTTGGGGTGGCCTATGGCACGTTTAGAGACGGATTTTATAGCTCCAACTCGCTACGGTGAGATGATCAATGTCAATATTTCGATTGAAAAGATAGGGCGTTCGTCACTAACACTAACATACGTGATAACTGGCCCCGAAGGAGATGAGAGGATGCGAGCGAAAACCGTTATTGTCCTCACTGACCTGAATAGTAAAAGACCCGCACCAATTCCTGATGATTTGCGGGGTGCGTTGGAGATATACGTTAACTAGTGTGGGGCAACCAATGTCGCCTTGGCTCTGGGGATTATGTTTTGGGTTTTGTCAGTTTTTTCTGGGGAATGTATCCGCAGCGCCTGATGTGCAAACCGAAAGTAATTTATCGCTCTGCATCGCTGGGAATACCGCGTGCCAATATGACTTATTGAGCGAGCCTGAAAAAAATATTGTTCTTGAGGCATTACATACTGATCACCTAAATGCTTGCATGCGAGGCGCTAGTTGTAACAAAGACCGATTAAGCCACGCAGAGCGGGTGCGAGTAGATGAGGCGCTTTCAACGATAAATCTTACTCAGTGTTTGAGTGGGTCCACTAACTGTCGATTCGATTTTTTATCTCCTGATCAGAGAATTCTCGTAGAGGATAATCAATTCAAACGCAATCGAGAACTGTGTATGGCTGGATCTCAAGAATGTAGGACGAGTTTACTTTCTGCGAATGAGAAATTAGAGATGCGGGAGAAATATCATGAGCGAAATTTTAAGAGTTGTTTGGCCACTGTAGGAACGCTCTTGCCCTGTAATCTTCATGATCTAAATCCCTTGCAACAAGAGATCTATCAAGCGCATCAGCTAAAGCAAAATTTTCAGGCCTGTTTGCTTGACTTATTTCTTTGCAATAGCAACTATCTGACAGATGCTCAGAAAGAATCCATCGCCAATCAGTCGGGCAGGCGTTGATCGGAAAGCATCTTTTTTGTGGGTGAAAATATGAAAATAAGAATGATGTCTGTTTCTATCTTTTGTAAATACTGCGTTGGGTTAGCAATGCTCTTGAGTGCTATGCCTTTTATTCCAGGTGTTTCTCTAGCCGAGAGTACGAGGGTGACAATTGCGGTGGGGGGCAAAGCAACGCTTTACTACCTACCGCTTACCGTTGCAGAGCGTAAAGGTTTTTTTAAGGAGGAGGGGCTTGATGTATCGATTCTTGACTTTCCGGGAGGTTCAAAAGCATTGCAGGCCATGATTGGCGGAAGCGCGGATGTGGTGTCTGGTGGTTTCGATCACACCATTATGATGCAAGCCCGAGGTCAATTTTTGACTGCGTTCGTCGTGCAAGGACGAACCCCTGCAATCTCATTGGTTGTCGCAAAAAAACGTGAAGCTGAGTGGAGTGGCCCAAGCGTTCTGAAGGGTTGGAAGATAGGTGTAACTGCACCTGGATCATCGACAAATATGTTTGTGAACGCGCTTTTAGCGAGCGTCAATCTCAATACGAATCAAGTATCGATCATCGGTGTAGGTACTGGGCAAAGTGCGATAGCCGCAATCTCTGCAGGACACATTGATGCCTTAGCTAATATAGAGCCGGTTGTATCGATACTGGAGCGCGATGGGCTAGCTCGAGAGGTCGTCGAGACTATGACTGCGGCTGGATCTCAAAAGGTTTACGGAGCAGCAATTCCGTCAGCGAGTCTTTACGCGACAACCAAGTGGATTGAGAAGAATCCGGAAACTGTTACGCGACTGACGCGCGCGATCGTTAAGTCCCTGAGGTGGATATCCGCTTCGACAAATGAGGAGATCATGGCAGTGCTTCCCGAGAAGAACCTCATGGGAGATCCTAAGTTATTTAGCATGGCGCTGGATCGTCAGCGCTTAAGTTTTTCGCTCGATGGGAGGTTCGAGGCTGGTGTTGCTGAAGCAGCGCTCAGAGCTTTAGCGCGATTTAATAATTTGTCGCAATCTTCGATTGATATCAAAAAAACGTATACCAATAAATTCGTAGATATCGTTCAAAAAAATTCCAAATGAGGGATCTCAAGGGCAGGATATAATTCCGTTTATAGATTTAACGTGTAAGGGTTTTTAATGCTGATTTTTAGACAATTATTCGATCCAAGTTCCTCGACTTACACTTACTTGTTGGCTGATGAAAAAACGAGGGAATGTGTGCTCATAGATCCGGTTTTTGAGCAAGCAATGCGTGATATTGCTTTGATCAATGAGTTGGACTTGAAGTTGCTTGCGACGCTTGAAACCCATGTGCATGCGGATCATGTGACGAGCGCTTGGTTACTAAAACAAAAACTGGGAAGTGAGATTATTCTCTCCGCCAGCAGCGGCGCCGAAGGCGCAGATAGATATGTTAAGACAGGAGATGCCGTGGTGTTTGGCGATCAAACATTGGAGGTTCGTTCAACGCCTGGACACACAGATGGATGTGTAACGTTCGTCCTTGAGGATCACAGTATCGCCTTTACTGGAGATGTATTGCTCATTCGTGGAAGCGGTCGAACTGACTTTCAGCAGGGAAGTCCTCACATGATGTATGAGTCCGTTCACTCGCAGATATTTTCGTTACCGGATGCATGTTTGTTGTATCCAGGACATGACTACCGTGGTCTTACTGTCACGAGTGTTGCCGAAGAAAAACGTTTTAACCCTAGATTGGGGGGCAACATAAACCCAGAGGATTTCTCAGGGTATATGAAAAATCTCAAGTTACCGCATCCGAAACAAATCGATCGAGCGCTTCCAGCCAATCTTAAATGTGGAAAACCAGATGGTGATATTGCCGCGGAGAATACTCAACATTGGGCGAGCTTAAAATTTACTTTTGCTGGCATTTGGGAGATTGAGCCCCCTGAGTTAGAGGAGAGTTTGAGTAGAGTGCAAATCGTAGATGTACGTGAGCAGCAAGAGTATGAGGGAGCTTTGGGTCATATCCCTAACGCATTGTTAATTCCACTCGACTCTTTATTGGATAGAAGCGTTGAGTTGAATCGAGACAAGCCAGTGGTTACGGTTTGTCGATCGGGGGCTCGCTCTGCTCAAGCGGTGATGCACTTACAAAAGGCTGGATTTACTCAGGTCGCGAATCTCTCTGGTGGGATGTTACGATGGCGCGACGGTGGCTATCCAGTGGAGGGTAACGCAGAGTAATGGGTTGCGCCTTCCGGCGACTTTCTACTTTGCCTCCGCTTCAACCGCGCGCTTAAAGGCCTCTCTGGAAGAGAGACGCTCAAAGTAGCTCGCAACGTTGGGAGATAGTACTTCTTCCGTGTACCGGGTGTATGGGACGAAGATGTAACCGATCATAATATCGGCGGCTGAGAAATCGTTACCTAAGATGTAATCTTTTCCTTCCATTTCTTTCTCGACGACATTCAAACACGCTCGGCAACGTTTCTTCATTTCATCGATTACGTCTTGCTTGGGGTTCTCTGGGAAATTCCTTTTGTGATTAACGATTTCGCTAATCGGGCGCGAAAACGTTGCTTCCCCGAACCAGCACCATTGCAAAAACGCTGCTCGAGAAGATTCATCGGTACCTGGTTGTAATCTTCCACTGCCAAATTTATCGAGCACATATTGAAGCATGGCTCCACTCTCAGACATAATCGTTTCCTCGTCCACTAAAGTCGGGACCTTGCCAAGGGGATTCAACTTTCCATAATCTTTTCCAAATCGGTACTCCGGGGCAAAATCAATATTAATTACCTCATACGGGATATTAAGCTCTTCGCAAAGCCAAATTACTCGGAAGCCACGCGTGCGGGGAAAATGATAAATTCTGATCATGAGCGGAATGTAATGTGAAAGTTTACGATTGGTTAATATTACCATCGTGCAAGTACTATTTTTAATTATTCTTTAATGATATGAACTCATCATCTTATCGTGGTGTTTTTCCTGCGCCTCCGACGCCGGTTGATCAGGCTGGTCGGATTAACGCTGCCGCTATCAAAGCCATCTTGGAGGACAATCTGCAACATGGCTGTCATGGATTCTGGATTGCCGGGAGCACCGGAGAGGGGCCGATATTAACTGACCGACAACGCGCGGATTTAGCAGCGATCTCAGGAGAAATTTGTAAAGGGAGAGCGAAGACTATTTTTCATGTTGGCGCGATGAGTTTGGAGAGTGCGCTTAACGGTGTTAATGCTGCGGTCCGTGCGGGCTGTGATGCCATCTGTTGTCTTCCTCCTCTTTTCTTTATGAGTAACGAAAACTCTATCGTTGAATTTTATAAACGAGTAGCAGGTGCGGCGGTAGATAAAGATTTTTTTGTTTATAACTTGCCGCAACTCACCCATGTTGATCTCACGCCAAGTTTATTGAGTAAGCTTCAAAAGGAAATTCCAAATTTGAGAGGACTCAAACACTCTGCGCATGAATTCTCCAGAATTAAAGATTTCGTTGACATGGGGCTTATTTGTTTTTCTGGAAATGGTGCGTTCCCATTACCTGCTCTCAGTATGGGTGCGGTAGGCACGATCGATGCGCCCCTCACTCTTGCGCCTTGGCACTATGTGAAACTCTTTAATGCTTGGGAGTCTGGTGATTTTTTAGTTGCTCAGGAGCTACAAAATAAAACAAAACCAATCGTCGATCTCGTGTGGATGTACTCCGCACATGCGGATGTTTGTAAGGTCGTTCTCTCGCATCGCTTGGAAATTGAATGCGGTCGATCGATTCCTCCCGTGATTCGACTCTCTGACGAGCAGCGATTAGATGTGTTGGGGGCGGCTCGAGTAATCGGTTTAGTTAACTAAAAAAATAAAAGCGTATTTTGTAGTAACGTACACCTCTTTTTAGCCACAAACCTAAGGAAGCTCTATGCGTCTCATACAAGTACTACTAATAGCTTTACTCTCGACTGCGTGCTCAAAAAGTGCTGAAACAGCTGATGTAAAGCTTGAGAATGAAGAACAAAAAACGATTTATGCGATTGGCGTTGCAATTAGTCAGCAGTTGAAGAGCTTTGGCTTGGATCAAAGCGAGATTGATTACGTGGTTAAGGGCATCAGGGATGGGATGGCTGATAAAAACGGGGAAATCACATTAGAGGAGTATGGAGCCAAAATAACGCAACTTTCACAGGAGCGTGCGGCTGTAGTGGCGCAGCGCTCTGCGGAGAAGGGTAAAGCGTTCTTGGAGGAGTTTGCATCGAAAGCCGGGGTGATTAAGACCGCCTCTGGTGCGCTCGTTGAGATCACCGAGGAGGGAACGGGCGAGACACCTACTGCCAGTGATAATGTCAAGGTGCACTATGAAGGTAGCCTCGTGGATGGGACAGTTTTCGATAGCTCGATCAGTCGAGGAGCGCCGGCTAGTTTTCCGCTGGGTGGGGTCATTCCGTGTTGGACCGAAGGCTTACAAAAACTGAAAGCGGGTTCCAAGGCGAAACTCGTTTGTCCAGCGGACACTGCCTACGGAGACAGGGGTGCGCCACCTAAAATTGGTCCTGGAGCGACGCTTATCTTCCAGGTTGAGCTAATAGAAGTTATGAAATAATTTTTTTGTATGGGGGACAAGCCATGTTAGTTGATGTGAGAACCTATCGGTGCCGACCAGGAACTATCAAGAAGCATTTGGCGCTTTATGAGAAGTTGGGAAAGCCTGCTCAAACGAAACACTTGGGGCAACCCATGGCATACATGCAGTGTGAAACGGGTAACCCGAATGAATATATGCACATCTGGATTTACGAGAGCGCTGGGGATCGCGAACAAAAGCGTGCGGCAATGTGGGCGGATCCTGATTGGATTGCTTACACGCAGGAGAGTGCAAAATTGGGTGCCCTGGAGAGCCAGGAGAACAAGCTAATGACGCCTGTTGGTTTTTTTGCGGAGCCCAAACGAGTCGGTTAGGTCGAGATTGGGTTGGTCATGGGGAGCTTTACAACCCATGACCAATAATCGCTAGGCCTTTGACCGTTCTTGCTCGATCAGCAGTCTACGTAGAATTTTCCCTGAGGCGGATTTTGGAATTTGGTTTACAAATTCAACGATCCGTATTTTTTTATGAGGCGCGACTCGCTCTGCTACGAATTGCATGATCGATTCGGCAGACTCCACTTGTCCGTCACGGACAACAATGAAGCCTTTTGGTAGTTCACCGGCTTCCTCATCTTGTACAGGAATAACTGCAGCATCCACCACGGATGGGTGGGTTAGTAATAGTGCCTCAAGCTCCGCGGGTGCGACTTGCATTCCCTTGTATTTGATTAGCTCCTTCATTCGGTCGACAGCAAAGAAAAATCCCTCTTCGTCTGCGTATCCGATATCCCCAGTGTGATACCAACCCTCCTGATCGATACTTTCTCTCGTCGCATCTGGTCGATTGAGATAGCCTTTCATGATCTGGGGTCCGCGAATCCAGATTTCTCCATTTTGATTCTTTCCTAATCGATTCCCGGTTTCTGGGTCCACTATGATCACTTCGGTATTTGGGACAGGTAACCCGAGCGATCCAACTTTGTGACCTCCCAAATTAGTGGGCATCAAATGAGTTACCGGGCTGGCCTCGGTCATCCCATACCCTTGTGCAATTTGACAGCCAACTCTGTCTGCCGCCTCTTTTGCCGTACTCTCGGCCAGAGGGGCGGCGCCCGACATGATTAATTTAAGGCTAGAAAGATCAAATGAATCAACGAGTGGGTGTTTTGCTAATCCCAGGATAATGGGTGGGACGAGAGGTGCTTTCGTCACTTTATATTTTGCAACCGAACTTAAGAAATTTTCCATATCAAATTTCGGCATCACCAAGAGGGTAGCGCCCCGAGAGAGCGTGTAGAGCATGATTACGACCATCCCGTAAATATGAAAAAAAGGCAGTACCCCTAGTACGGTGTCGTCCTGATCAATAGAGTTAAAACTGCTCATCCCGCGGGTTTGGCACATATTTATTACGAGATTCTTGTGGGTGAGCATAACCCCTTTAGGTAGCCCAGTTGTTCCGCTGGAGTAGGGGAGGACACACACATCATTTTCGTAATCGACTGAGGGGTCTCCAACTTTTCCCTCTCGTGTAAGTAAATTATCAAAAGGTGTTTCCAGGTCATTCGATCCGATTACAAAAATCTCTTCTACGTTTGATGAGTTTGCCGCCTCTTTTTGCTTTTTCTAAGAAGCTTGGGACCGTAACTAAGAATTTTGCATTAGAGTCTTGTAACTGCTTGGAGAGTTCATTCGCGGTATAAAGTGGGTTCGCGGTCGTGCAAATAGCTCCCAGCTTAGCTACCGCTAAAAATAGCATTACATACTCAGGGACATTCGGGCTGTAAATTGCTATTACATCACCCTTTTTTAGTCCTTTCTCTTGTAGGCCAAACGCCAGTTTCTCGACGAGTGTTTTTAGTTCTGCATAGGAAATTCTTTCATCGTTTGTCGAGTTGATAATCGCGGTTTTTTCAGAGAAACCGGTGATATTGCCTAAAACGTATTGATAGACGGATTGTTTTGGGTCAGTAACATTCGGGTGGGGGCTGGTAAAGATCATAACGATTTTGTAATCATGGTTATAGTGTGAAAGTAGAATACTAATTTTTGCAGACAACTACCAGTAGTAAATTAAATTCACAGAATCATTTCATGAGGTTGCAAGTGTGAGTATCGATATCAATGGAATAGCCCATGTCCAGTTAACCGTTTCGAACAAAACCAGCCTTCTTTTCTGGAGAGATTTGCTCAAGTTTTTTAATATGAGCACGCTCATTGATGGCGAAGATGTGCACTACAGGATTGGCGGCAAAACGGGGGTGCTCGTAAGGCTCGCGCCGCCCGATAAGCGTGAGCGGAGATTTGATCAAGACACGAGTGGACTTCACCACATATGTTTCAGGGCGCGATCCGTAGAAGACGTTAACAAGGTTTCAAGATTCGTAGAGGAGCACCAGCACGCGACGCTAGTTCACGCTGGTGAAGAGGGCGATAAATTTGCACCGGGATATTACTCCGTTTTATTCGAAGATCCTGATGGAATTAGGGTTGAGGTTAATTTCGTACCTGGTAAGGGACATTTCGGCAGAGGTGGTAGGTTAGGCGAATCAGGTTCGGGGCCTGCGAGCTCTTATGGCGACAGAGGGCTCACTGACGATTAGGAGTAACATGTAATTTTTAAATTTGGAGTTATGTATGAGTGATTTAACGTTGAGTTTGGCGCAGGAGTGTACAAATTTTGCAGTTGAGAGGGCACAAGTTGAATTCGGTCGACCGATTTGTGTGTCGGTTTGTGATGCCTACGGTTTTCAAATGGCATTTTCTCGAATGGATAATGCGCCGATTCGTAGTATCGCAATATCACAACAAAAAGCGCATACAGCGACTCGTATGGGAATGTCGACAGACGCCTTTCTCGAGCGATTGCGGAACGACAATATAGATATCAGTTATTTTTGTGATCCATTGATGACGGCACTTCCTGGAGGAAACCTACTCCAAACGAAAGATGGAAAAGTACTCGGTGCAGTTGGCGTTAGTGGGCTTAAGCCAGCAGAGGATCAGATCATCACCGAAGCAGTTGCAGAGTTTTTTTTAAAAAAATGCACTTAGGCTATTGATGGCAACGACTGAGAGTTGATAACTGTTGGTAAGGTATGCCCTCTAACGTTTCTCAGCACTACTTCTCGGCAATCGAGCTTTTGGCTCAGTTTAAAAGTCGCTCGCTATCACCGTTTGAATTTATGCGGGATACGGTTGCTCGTGCGGAGTCCCTGAACCCTTCTCTAAATGCGATCTGTACGCCTACTTATGAAAAGGCTCTGGAAGAGGCAAAACTTGCAGAGAAAAGAATTATGCGTGGGGGAGACCTTCCAGCACTGATTGGTATCCCTACTACAGTTAAGGATCTTGCTCTGACTAAGGGGGTAAAGACAATGGCGGGTTCGATCGTATTCAAAGATCGAGTTCCCTCCATTGATCATTTGCATGTCTCCAGAATGCGTGATGCAGGGATGATTTCAATAGGTAAGACCGCGACGTCAGAGTTTGGTTGGTCTGGTGTGAGCAGAAGTCCGCTGACCGGAGTCACGCACAACCCATGGGGGCATGGTTTAAATGCGGGAGCCTCGAGTGCAGGAGCTGCGGTGTGTGCAGCGGTAGGGATAGGCCCGATTCATCAAGGATCTGATGGGGCGGGGTCGATTAGGATGCCAGCTGCATTTTGTGGAGTTTTTGGTATGAAACCCTCGCACGGGCGAGTGCCATATTTTCCGATGCCTATTAACGGCTTGATCTCGCACGTTGGACCTATAAGTCGTACGGTATCTGATGCCGCTTTAATGTTGCAGGCCATATCGGGTCCCGATGATCGAGATATGACAAGTCTCTCAGAGCCTGCTCCAAATTTTTTAGAAAATCTGGATGTCGATTTAAGCGAAGTGAAAATTGGATTTAGTAAGAATCTCGGATATCTCAAGTTGGATATGGAAGTAGAGAAAGTTTTTGAGTCGGCTGTTTCGGTTTTCTCTGGTCTATGTGACGTGGTCGAGGAGGTTCATCTAGATTGGGGTGATCCGTCAGCGATGCAGCACTGTTTATTTTCTGTCACCGCAGCCATGATGTATGGAGGCTACGTGGACTCCAATCGAGATCAGATGGATCCAGGCTTGGTCGCACTAATTGAGCATGCAAAGCAGTACACTGCCGAGGATTATGCAAGGGCGCAGGGAGAGCGACACGCTTACTACGAGCGTGTGAGACTTTATTTTGAGAATTATGACTATCTTGTTACGCCGACTTTGTCAGTGAGTGCCTTCCCGGTTGAAAAACTGATGCCAGAGCATTGGGAGCAACATCCGTGGGATTGGTTCTCTTGGGCAGGATTCTGTTATCCCTTTAATCTCACTTGGTTACCGGCAGCAACATGCCCATGTGGTTTCAGTGAAAATGGTTTGCCAATTGGTCTTCAAATTATCTCCAAGAAAAATGCCGACTTGGCAGTCCTACAGCTAGCCTACAAATTCGAGTGTGCTTTACCGTGGAAACATAAAACCCCAATCTCCTAATTGATAGGAATTTCAATGACCATGCAAATTGAAAAAAATTGACGATCGAAAATTAGCAAAAGTTATTGGACTTCTTGTTGGGCTGGGGCTATTCGTTCTGTTTTTGTCTACACCTCACCCGGGCGATTTGTCTCGCGACGCGTGGCTAGTCGCTGGGGTGGCTCTGCTTATGGCAGTCTTTTGGATAGCTGAGGCTTTACCACTGCCGATTACAGCAATGTTGCCGCTGCCGATCATTCCAATGCTCGGGGTCGCTCCGCTGAAGGAAGTTAGCGTTTCTTATTCCCATCCGATTATTTTTTTATTCGTTGGTGGGTTTTTAGTGGCTCTTGCAATGGAGAAATGGCGCCTCCATGAGCGCATTGCTCTTGCGATACTAAAAACTTTTGGTAGTAAGTTGAATCGTCTTGTGGGAGGGTTTGCCGCCGTTACAGCGTTCTTGAGTATGTGGATTTCCAATACTGCTACTACGCTTATGATGATACCTATTGCTCTTTCAATTATTGATGTTGTTGAAAGGAGTCACACGGGTAGTGCCCATTCATCTCATAAGTTTTCGTGCGCATTATTGCTCTCTATTGCGTACGGGGCATCCGCTGGTGGAATGGCGACACTCGTTGGGACCCCGCCAAATGCTTTTTTAGCTGGCTTTCTAAAGCAAACGCATGGGATTGAAATCGGATTTTCTGATTGGATAGTGATGGCTTTACCGCTGTCTATTGTTCTTTTGGGTTTCATCTGGCTTCTGTTAACAAAAGTTTTGTTCCGTATCGGAAGTGACAGCAATCCCGAGATTCGAGACCGCATTGGGACTCTTTCCAAAGATCTTGGTCCTATGTGCAAAGGAGAAAAGTTAACTGCCATATTCTTTTTGTTGTTGGTGATTGGGTGGGTATTCAGGCCATGGTTAGCTTCACATTTTCCAAACCTAGGTCTGACCGATACTACTGTAGCGATGTTAATCGGTTTATCGTTATTTCTATGCCCAGTGGATTGGCGGCGTGGAAAGTTTTTAATGGACTGGGAGTGGGGTAAGAAATTGCCGTTTGGAATACTTCTGCTTTTTGGTGGAGGTTTTGCTTTAGCGGGGTTGATTGACTCATCTGGTTTAGCAACATGGATTGGCATCAAGCTCTCGGTCCTTGAGCAAATGCCGCATATCGTAATTGTGATATCAATGATTGTGCTTCTTGTCGTATTAACAGAGATCACGTCAAACACCGCGACCACCGCAACTTTTCTGCCGATTGTGAGTGCATTGGCGATAACGCTTGGGAAAGACCCATTGTTATTGACGGTACCCGCAGCACTTGCGGCAAGTTGTGCGTTCATGCTGCCCGTTGCAACTCCTCCGAACACGATCATTTTCTCGTCTGGGCGAGTCGGCGTAACGGATATGGTGAAAGGTTGGGTTTGTTCTCAATTTGATCAGCGTCGTGCTGATCACTATAGTTTCTTACACGCTGTTAGTTTGGATTTTTCTAAGCTAAAAAGTTTGGAGTACGTCCAAAGATCAAATCGTTCGCGGGGCGCAGGCTAAATCCACCAGCAATGCGTTTCCGCACTTCTTGGTATTTCGCTCCAATCTGCATTTATCTGCGATCGATAAACTTCTTCCCCTCTCGCATTGGTATGTTTATAAAAAACAATATCGAGAGTTTTTTGTCGGTGAGTGTCACAATTTACTTCAATATTCCGGATAAACGACTGAAAGGTTATCTGGCTTCCATTTGGATGAGCAACCTGCGGTAAGTAAAAATCAACCAGGTTTTGGATTTTCCGCCTATCTTGGTCGATATATTCAATATTATCTATATCAAGATAAATCACCATCTGATCATTGCTATCTAGCTGCTGCCATTCTGCGAGCGCAGGCTGGTTGAACAGATAGAGTACACCGCTAATCAGTAATTTTAAATACTGCATCGTTTAAATTTTACTCTTAACTCTCAACAAAGAGGATTAGTGATTTTTGCGCGTTTGGTGTACTTTAATCTCAAATGATCGTTTGGATCTGGGTTCAGCTGCATAAGTGTAGTGTTTCAAGGCTTGCCTGAAAGGAGAGGGTATGTATCGTTTAGTGGGTTCGATAATTTTTTTATTGGCTCTTACTTTGCAGGTCGGGTGTGGTAAGGAGGTTGAGAGTGAGGCGGATGTGTCAAATATTTCAACTAGCGATAGCTCCGTCGTAGTCAAACTGAAAATGGCGAGCGCTTTTCCGTCTACCTTGGCTATTCTCGGTGAGGCTCCTGTTCAATGGGTCGAGACGGTACGAGAGCTTTCTGGAGGTACGCTCGATATTAAATTTTTTGAACCCAATGCCCTCGTGCCTGCGTTGGAGGCAATTCCTGCTGCTGGAAAGGGTTCAGTTGAGATGGCATGGGCGAGTTCAGGTTATTACGCGGGTGTAGATAATACTTTTAGTGTCTTTACAACACTTCCGTTTGGTCCGTCGCCTACAGAATTCTTGGCTTGGTTTTACTATGGTGATGGACAAAAACTAGCTGACGAACTCTACGGTAGGCAACAAATAAAATATCTTCCGTGTCACATGATTCCACCTGAGGCGTCAGGTTGGTTCAAAAAAGAAATTCGTAGTGTTGAGGATTTGCGTGGCTTGAAAATGAGATTTTTTGGTCTTGGGGCAAAAGTGCTTGACAGGCTAGGTGTTGCGACTCAGTTGCTTGCAGGTGGAGACACGTTCCCCGCCCTACAGCTTGGAACGATCGATGCGACGGAGTATTCCATGCCCTCGACTGATGAAAGTGTAGGGTTTTATCAAGTCGCGAAGCATTATTATTTTCCTGGGTGGCATCAGCCAGCATCTTTTAATGGGGTATTTTTTAACCTTGATGTCTGGAACAGTCTTTCTTCGAGACATCAACGCATTATTGAGGTGGCGTGCGGTGATAGCGTGCGAGATGGTTTGGCTATGGGGATGCCTCTCAACCCGCTGCGCTTGATCGTATGCGGCAAAAAGGGGTTCAGATCCACTACTGGCCCCAGGAGATTATTGCCGCTTATCGATCTGCTTGGGATGAAGTCGCTCGTGATGAAATGGCCGAGAACCCTAACTTCAAGCGTGTGTATGAAAACCTTCAAGCATTTCGTAATCAGTTTTCGATTTGGAGAGACAATGCTTACCTCGACTAAGTAGAGTAACGACCTTGAGAGTTGTCTGGAAAAATGTGCTGGGTATCATTATTCATTTATCGTTATGTCTAGTATTCTCGGGTTACTCTCAAGAATACTTTGATGGGTGTGAAATTCGTTACAAGTTAGCAGATGGCATGGAAACTTTGATATCGTCTGCCAACCAGGGTGAGCCGGAAGCGCAGTATTGCTTGGCGATCGCATTTCACGACGGGAAGCGCGTAGAGCGAGATATTGCGCAAGCAGTGGCTTGGTATGAGAAGGCGGGTCAGAAGGGGCACGTTGAGGCCCAATACTGGTTGTGCCTTATGCACCGAGACGGTATAGGAGTTCAGAAGAATAGACTTGAATCTCTTTATTGGTGCGAGAGAGCAGCGAAAACCGAACACCCAAGGGCACTCTATGAGCTTGGCCAGTGGTATTACGTTGGCATTGATCGTAATACACACTTTTTGGTTAAGGCGTATATTTGGTTTTCAAGGGCGCTTGTGGCAGGGGAGCTCGCGGCAGAAGATATGCTCCGTTTGCTCGAAAGCCAAATGACGAAGTTACAGATCCAAGAGGCAAAAAAATTGAGTGCGTATGAAAATCACTAATTGTTCATTGCTTTGAGGCTCGAATGTGATCATAGAGCGTGGAATGTACTTAAACATAAAAGGGGAAGAAAATGGGGGCCCGTGATAACGATCAAGATTATTTTTCTGAGGCTGTAACGAAACTACGAGCTGATCTCGCGCTGGCTCTGCGTGCGGCTTCTATGCACGGATTGGCCGAGGGAGTCTGTAACCATTTTAGTATCGAGCTTCCTGATCACTCTGGTAGGTTTCTGTTAAATCCACGAGGACTTCTTTGGCAAGAGGTGCAAGCGGAAGACATCGTCTTGGTTGATGCTGATGGAGAGGTGTTAGCCGGTAAACATCCGGTTGAACCAACTGCAATGTATATCCACTCCGCCGTACATAGAATCTGTAAAAAAATATGTGTATTACATACGCATATGCCGAACGCGACTGCGCTATCTTTGACCGATGCTCGCGCGCTTGACACGACGCTATCGCAGACCGCAATGCGATTCCATGGGCGCATCGCTATTGACGATCAATACAATGGACTTGCGCTTGATGTGTCAGAGGGTGAGCGGATTGCACGTTCGATGGAGGGGGCAGACATTGCATTTCTTGGAAATCATGGTGTGATCGTCTGCAGCGACCGTATGGATTACGCATATGATGATTTGTATTACATCGAACGTTCTTGTGAGCTAGAAGTGCTCGCTCGTTCTACGGGAAAAGCACTAGTTCCAGTGGATCGCGCGCTTGTTCAGAAAGTAAGTGAGGAGATGGTCGGCGAGCGACTTCAGTCGGAATTGTTTTTTAACGCGCTGAGGCGAATTATCTAAGCTACTCAGTCATTGATCTTGCTACACGAAAACCCAAGTCATTGTGCTTGGTTCTGAAAAATTTGTACCGCTCTGCGGTTCGAAGATAGTATGGCTGATTGGAAAGCCAGGATCCACCCCTGTAGGCTCGCTGATCGCAATCTCCGTCGGTGTAGGGAGACCCATCGGTCGCAGCTTTGCTGAATCTCCAATTGGGATTTAAGCAATCAAATACCCATTCCCAAACGTTTCCCAACATATCGTGTAATCCAAAGTAGTTTGGTTTAAATGCCCCCACCTCTGCGAGCTCAGTAAAGCCGTCTGAGCATGGTACCGTCTTAAATCCGTAAGTTAATTTTTCCTCGGCTTTCTGATCGTACGCGTTTGCAAAATCGCAAACCTTTTCCGGAGCGATCCCAAAGAATCGGGCCCGTTTGGTGGGTCCTTGTGCAGCGTATTCCCACTCTTGCTCCGAAGGAAGCCGATAATTTTTTCCTGTCGCCTTGCTCAACCATTGGGTGTAGGTAACCGCGTCTTCCCAACTTACATTTATGACTGGGTGCTTTCCCTGGCCCATTCCATCGTCATCAACTTCTGCACACGCGCCCGCCGCCACGCAATGCATCCACTCATAAAAAGTAACTTCATACTTTCCGATAGCAAAAGCCTCTTTGAAGGTTACTTCTATGACGTAACCCTCATTGTAGGGGCCACCAAATTCATTAGGGGGAGATCCGAATCCATAGTTGCCCGCGGGAATGACAACCATCTCTGGACACTCTTCGCAATCCCTGAATGAATTATCCGCTTTTACAGGCGCTGAAAAAACACCTAAGACAACGAGTAGTAGCAACAATAATTTAAATGCTCTTAAGTGTGGCAAGGAGCTAACCTCTTTTATCAATCGTCGAGTGAAAGCGCAACGCGAAATCCCAAATCAACCTCGCGTCCACCCATGTATTTATAGCGATCTTGACGTTGTAGGTAGCGTGGAGGATGGCTAATCCAAGAGCCACCTCGAAACGCTCTTTCCGTACAGTCACCATCCATTCGTGCTGACGCGTCGGTAGGGGAATTTCTCCACAACTTAGCGTGACAATCCTCGGTCCACTCCCAGACATTACCCAACATATCGTAGAGTCCAAAGTTATTGGGAAGGTACGAGCCGACCGGTGCCGTGTGTTCGAAGCCGTCCGCGCATGGGATCGTATCCAGGCCGAGCTCAAGCTTCGCTTCAGCTGTTTCATCGTATAGGTTTGCGTATTTACAGATTTCCTCTGTAGGTATTCCGAAGAAGCGGGCTCTTCCTCCATTCGCTCTTGCGGCATATTCCCATTCGGCCTCCGTAAGGAGTCGGTATGGCTTCCCTGTTTTTTTGGATAACCATTTGCCGTATTGCACCGATTCTCCCCATGAAACACTTATTACTGGACGCTTTCCTCTTCCCCAACCTTGATCTTCTACTTTTGTGCAAACTCCATCACGCACACATTCATCCCACTCCTCGAAGGTGACTTCATATTTTCCCACCGCAAAGGGCTTCTCAATGGTTACGGGGCGCAGCTCACCCTCGGCGTATGGTCGACCTTGATCAATCGGAGGCCCTCCCATTCCGTATTCTCCCGGTGGTATCACGATCATGATGGGACAGGCGGTGCAATCTTGGAACGAATCTCCAGGTTCCAGGGGGCCTGCAAAGACTGCGGCCAATGGAATCAGTATGGATGTTACAAAAAAGATCGAAATTCGTGGAAACAAATTTTTGTTGCCTCGTATAATTTAGAATTTGTGGCTCTACTGGTTAATAAAAATTATCGATGAACACTTCGCATTTTATTCAATAAACGCATAGCCGTCTTTTCTGTGTAAGACTGTCTGAGTTTTTTGAAGTAGTTCGCCAGCCAGTAAAGATCGGAGGAAGAATATGATCCATGTTGTAGCGATTATCAAAACGAAACCAGGAAAACGAGACGAGGTACTAAACGCCGCTTTGGCTAATCTTGCGAGTGTGCGAGCGGAGGAGGGGTGTATTGAATATACCCCGATTGTAGATGCAGAATTTGGTGAGTTTCAGACTCCCATTGGCGATGATAGTTTTATTGTGAGCGAGAAATGGGAGAGTGATGATTGTCTTCGTGCGCATGCCAAGGCTCCGCATATGTTGGAATACGCCAAAAAGGTTGGTCATCTTTTGGAAAGTAGAACGATTCATGTTCTCAGAGCGATAGGCTAATGGCCAGATATGGAGCCCTTTATTTTGCCTACGGTTCGAATTTAGATATTGATGATTGGTCCGAGTTTTGTAATCGACACAATTTTGATCCAAACAGCATTGAGGCTATTCAGCCTGCCCGTATGCCTGACTATGAGCTTGGCTTTAATGTGTTCTCGCGAACGCGAGGAGGTGGCGCATTAAATATCAAAAGCCGTAAAGGTGGTTGGGTGAATGGTGCGTTGTTTCGCGTTAATCAAAACGGTTGGAATGCTCTGGATTTTAAGGAAGGTGTGAATGAGGGCATCTATCGTCGAATCGGATGTCGTGTTATTGATTCAACTGGAAATTTAATTTCGGCAATCACCTATGTTGTCACGGACAGAAATTACATGGAGTTCGTGAAGCCAACTCAACACTACCAAGATGTCGTGGAGAAAGGGTTGCGAAGGTTTCGGCACGACGCTTCTGATTTATATCTTGTGGCTGAGAACCGGCCACTGACGAGCACTCAATATCCTCTTTTTATTTACGGAACATTACTTGAAGGCGAGAGTCGATCTCATCAGATAGCGCGGTTTTCCAAATCGAGTAGCGAAGAAGCTTTGATGCGTGGCACTCTTTATGCGACTGATCGTGATTACCCTATGTTAGATATCTTCGGTGATCCCTCGACAAATTTAGTAAAAGGTCAACTTATTGCTTTCGATGATATATCGAGTGCTATCTCCTGCACTGATTTAATCGAGGATTTTTTTGGTTTTGAAAATGCGAATAATGAGTTTGCTCGAACCATATCTCAGGTTCGTGTTACTGAGACAACGGATCCAGTGTTGGCTTGGGTCTATGTTGTAAGCCAAAGAGAACGTTTACGTAACCCGATTCCTAGCGGATGTTGGCGTACTTTTAACCTTCGGCGATCACATAATTTGATTAACGATCCCTCCCTCAACGCGTAACGTCGCTCCGTTTGTCAGTTGAGACAGAGGGCTGCAGAGGTACACAGCAAGCGGCGCAACCTCTTTTGCTTCTGCGAATCGATTCAGGAGCGAAGTGGGTCTAAATTTTTCAAAAAACTCGGACTCAAGCTGCTCTAAACTAATTCCCCATTGCTCGGCACGCTCTTTCCTTTGCCTATTCGTTGTGTCCGTGCGTGTTGGACCCGGGAGTAGGGCGTTCACGGTGATACCCGTTCCTTTAAGCGACATCGCAAGGCCGCGTGAAATACTCAGTTGCGCGCTTTTACTAAACCCATAATGAATCATTTCGGGTGGGATCATTAGTCCAGACTCGCTCGATACAAATATGATTCTTCCCCAGCCCTTGCTAACCATTGCTGGGATATATTGCCTCGAGAAACGAACGCCACTCATAACATTCACGTCGAACATGCGTTCCCATTCTTCATCGGCAATCTCGAGAAAGGGCTTTCTCTCATAAATTCCCATATTGTTTATGAGAATATCGGTTTGCTGGATTGTGCTGAACACCTTGTTATAACCTTCAGGGGTCGTGCAGTCAGCGCATACAGCTTGGGGTTTGGTATCAGGAAATCTGTTTTCGAGATCTTTTAAAGATTCGCTAGTTTTTTTTTCATCTCGTCCGGTAATTGTGACGTTGACCCCTCTGCCGCAAGTGCCTCCGCGATCGCAAAGCCGATACCGTAGGTAGAGCCTGTTATTAAAGCTGATTTCCCTTGAAGCATCATGTCCATGCTCTATCCCCCAAATTATTTGTTTACTTGTTTATCGTACACTAATGGATTAACTTAAATTCAGGTCATAAATTGACGTTAGAAGATCGCAAAAGTAGAGGCTTCACGACTAAATCGGAGTTGCCCGTAGGTATTAATAATCCACGTGTTTTCTGGTTGGCTGCGTCATCTTTCGAGGCCGCATGTTCGGTTGATATATTTCCAGAAGGCCACCCTGCTCGCGGGCTCCATGGTCATAGTTATGTCGCAAAATTACGATGTGATAGCTCAATCGGATTCAATGATCATTTTCAGTCGTTGAGCCAGATAGTTAATTTATTGGGAACCGTTACTGATCGCTTGAATTACTCATTCCTTAACGAAACCATCAATATTCCCACAGATGAAAATATTGCTCGTTGGGTTCTGAGTGAATTGGATGTCGAGGGGGTCGATCGTCTTGGGGTGCAGAGTACTCCGTGTGAGGGGGTAGATATCGACCTAAATGGAGAGGCTCATGTCTGGAAGAAATTTCAGTTCGAGTCAGCGCATTTTTTGCCCAACGTTCCGGTAGGACATAAGTGTGGTCGAATGCATGGTCATGGCTTTCAAGTGCTGCTGCATACTCGAAATGCAATCGAGGACAGGAATTACGGCATCGAGTATGAGCGGCTGAGCGAATGCTGGAAGGGTTTGCATGATCAACTCCATCGTCGATGCTTAAATGATATCGAGGGTTTAGAGAACCCCACGAGTGAATTAATAGCCGAATGGATTTGGAGGCAGGTTAAGAGCGAAGTTCCAGAGCTGAGTTGGGTCACCGTGTATGAAACGGCATCGAGTGGCGCACACTATGATGGTGAGCTATTTCGCATTTGGAAAGATTTCTCTATCGATAGTGCCGTGCAATTGGAAGAGGATGGAGATCGTAGGGTGTTTGGACATACTTTCCTATCCCGGTTACATCTCACGTCCGACATTGATCGTTTACTGGGTTGGACTATGGACTATGGTGATGTTAAGGAGAAATTTTCTCCCATATTTAACCAGATTGATCATCGACCGCTGTATGAAATACATGGGCTTGAGAATAGTGATGCCTACAGCATTGCCAATTGGATTAAGCAAGCATTGAGTGAATCTCTTCCAGAGCTTGACAGAATCGACCTCTATGAAACTCGCGGTTGTGGAGTGACGCTCGATTGGGGTCAGAGGGGGCCTGCCTTACCTGTATGACGTTTACGGTGAAAGAGATTTTTTATACGCTGCAAGGTGAGGGTGCTCAAACGGGGATGGCTGCGGTGTTTTGTCGTTTCTCTGGATGTAATCTGTGGAGCGGACGGGAGCAGGATCGTGCTAGCGCCGAGTGCCAGTTTTGTGACACGGACTTTATTGGAACCGATGGAATAAACGGTGGAAAATTTGAATCAAGCGAGTTGTTGGCGACTAAAATTGATGAAACTTGGCCGGTTAACGGCGGTCGTAAGTTAGTCGTGTGTACTGGCGGTGAGCCTCTCTTACAGCTCGACGAGGATTTAGTCGGTGCGTTGCACGACAGAGGGTTTAGGGTGGCAGTAGAGACTAACGGTACCCTGGAGGTGCCGAATGGTATTGATTGGGTGTGTGTAAGTCCCAAGGCAGGAACAACTTGCATCGTGCGTAAGGGAAATGAGATCAAGTTGGTTTTTCCTCAAGAGGGAATCAATCCAGAACAGTTTGAGGGATGGGATTTCGATCATTTTTTTATCCAACCGATGGACGGAAGTAATGTTAAAGAGAATATTCGGAGCGCGACTCAGTATTGCCAAGACAACCCTCATTGGAGATTAAGTTTACAAACTCACAAAATTTTAGGAATTCCTTGAAAATATTATGAAGCGATCAGCCAGATATTTTATTGTTGCTTTTCTGTTTTTATCTTTACCTGTATTCGCAAATGCAGAGCCCGGGGATGCGGATTTTGATAAAGGGTATGACGAATTTGCCGCAAAAAATTTTGATGAAGCGGCGCGATATTGGAGAACCGCGGCTCAGCGAGGCCACATTCGCGCTCAAAATGGGTTGGCCGTATTGCTACGCGATGGTGATCTTGGTGAGCCTGACAAAACACAAGCCGCATTTTGGTTCCGAAAAGCCGCTGACGCTGGATATGCTTATGCGATGTATAGTCTAGGCATTCTTTACCGAGATGGAGAGGGTGTCACGCAAAACGATACACAGGCCTACAAATGGTTTTTCTTGGCAAGTACGATCAATTTTGATGAAAAGGCAAACTTTCAAAAAGAATTACTCGCACGGCGAATGAGCGGTGATCAGGTAGAGTCAGCTCAAAACGATGCTCAGGGGTGGATTAATAATTTTTTCTTCGGTGTCGCGCGATAACGAATTTGTAAATATTTGGGGGAGGGGAAAATGGATTTAGGGATACAAGGAAAGACCGCGATTATTTGTGCGTCGAGTAGAGGGCTTGGTAAGGCTTGTGCCAGAGCACTTGCGGAGGCTGGGGTTTCGGTGACTTTAAATGGTCGAGATGAAAAAATCACGTCTGAAACAGCTGAAGAAATCAGGAAAGCAACCGGTGTTGAGGTTACCCCCGTGATTGCGGATATCAGTACGAGAGAAGGGCAGGCAAAAGTGCTAGCGGCATGCTCCTCTCCCGATATCTTGGTTAACAATAATGGAGGTCCTCCTTTCAAAGATTTTCGTGAACTGGATCGTCAGGCCATGCTTGATGGAGTGACCATGAACATGGTGACACCTATTGAGCTTATCCAGAAAGTGATCGACAGTATGATTGAGAAAAAGTTTGGGCGAATCGTAAACATTACTTCGATGAGTGTAAAAATGCCGGTTCCTGGGCTCGATTTATCGAGTGGCGCCAGGGCAGGCCTCACAGCATTTTTAGCAGGTGTTGCTCGAACGGTGGCGCATCACAATGTTACTGTGAACAATATTCTCCCTGGATTCTTTGATACGGATCGATTGAGAGGGGGGTTCAATGCGTGGGCTCAGAATAATGGTATTACGGTTGAAGAGGTAGCGAAGCAAAGATCCGAGCAAATCCCTGCCAAGCGTTTCGGTGATCCTATGGAGTTCGGGAGAGCATGTGCGTTTCTCTGTAGTGCGCATGCAGGTTACATCACCGGGCAGAGTTTACTTATCGATGGTGGGATCTACAACAGCGCTTTTTAGTTTTTTTGTGTGAGATAAATTCGAGAGGCTTCTTGCGATATGTAAGTCTCTCGAAACTCATCAAAAGAAATCTGATCAGTACTTTCTATCTGTCTTTGTCTCTCAAGCGACATTTGAGCGTCAAGTTGCAAGTCCGTGTGAGGCTCAATACATCTTTCTTTGTTGTGCGCGTCTGATGCGTATTTCGAAGATAAATCCATCACGAAATCAAAGTACGATCCATTAAATTTCTCTTGAAGTTCGTGCAAGATTTTTCCCGATGGGGTCGCATTTGGAATATTTAATTTTTCCCGAGCCGATTCGATAGCGCTTGTGTGGCGTGTCGTTTTATTGGCGTAGTCGAGTTGTTCAGCAAGTGGAACACACCGATCGATAATTTCTTTCCCCCAGTCTTTCATTGCTATGTACTCGTTCCCACGAATCAGCTTGATTCCCGGTTCCCTGCCGCGTTCCGCTATTAAATATTGATTTCTACCATTGGTTTTATTTTCCTCTGGAGTATCTTTAGGGCTTAGCGAGAGCATGCAATACAGTAAGAATGTATCGATAAATGCGCTCGTCTCCTCGTTAATGCCAATCGGCGAGTAAGGGTCGATGTCAATACATCGAACTTCGACGTACTCAACGCCTCTACTGTTTAGGGCGTGAAGGGGACGTTCCCCCAATTGCACTGGTTGTTTTGGACGAATCGTTCCATAAAATTCGTTTTCAATTTGAAGTAGTGACGTTGAGAGTTGTTGATATTCCCCATCTCTATTTTTGAGACCGATAGCAGAGTAAGGGGGGAATGGTTTGGTGAGCGCGTCGAACAGCGACGAGGAGTAGTCACCTAGGTTATTGTAACTCACCGAAATCGATGATTGCACGTCACTTTGATAACCGAGTGGACCCATTCTGAGAGAGGTCGCATAAGGTAAGTATCTCGTATTTTTACTCAGGGCCTTCAGTTGATGAACACGTCCTTCGACGAAGCATTGACATACCGCTGGAGAGGCCCCGAATAAATACAAAAGTAGCCACGCGTATCTTCTAAAATTTCTTATTAGCCCGAAGTACGCCTCGTTACGACGAATTTTTTCAGTATTTAGATCTTCATCTGTATCCGTCCAATATTCACTAGGAAGGGAGAAGTTATAGTGAATACCAGAGATTGTTTGCATTGTTCTGCCATAGCGTACGGCTAACCCTCTCCTGTAGGTCGTTTTTGCTTTCGCAATGTTTGATGATCCGTAAGTTGCGATTGGAATGAGATCGTCTCGTGGTAGTGAGCACGGCATGCTCGAGCACCAAAGCAACTCAGGCCCTAGGTTCTGGTAGACAAATTGATGGACATCTTTTAGTTGTTGAAGACAAGCTTCTAAGTTCTGATGTGTGTCAGTAATGAGCTCCAGTTGAGCTTCAGAAAAGTCAGTTGTTATATTTGAGTGTGTGAGCGGCGACCCGAGCGCGATTGGGTGCGTGAGAGTGCTGAGGTTCCCGTCAGGGGAAACGCGCAGACTCTCTTTTTCAATACCTCGCCGAATTTGGCTGAGAAATTTAGGTTCTATATGATCCATCGCTCTTTTAAGTGCTGGTCAATTGATACTCAATCAATTATCTAGTTAGGCGAATCATTCAAAACTTTCTCCAGCTCACCAGCCGGCCTCTCGTATATCATAGTCGGCATTGTACTCTGTAAAGTAATCGTACTTATAAGCTTGTACTTCATGCCTTCTTCGATAGTTTTGTCGCAAAATAAACCAAAATCGTGCTTCGAGATCTTTATCGTATTCACGTTGCTTGCGCTCCAAGGTTTCGGGGGTGTTATATCGATTACTCAACGTGTTCTGGTCGAGCAAAAGCGCTGGATTAGTCAGGAAGAATTTCTAGAACTTTTCTCTGTCGCTCAGTTATTGCCAGGCCCCAACGTTTGTAATCTTTCTCTTGCGATAGGCGATCGTTTTTTTGGTCGATCAGGAGCGTTTTCTGCACTTGCTGGCATGATGGTTCTGCCCATTGTTATCGTTCTAGTCGTGTATCAAAGTTATGGATATTTTTCAGACAATGAGCTAGTGGTGGGGGCTATCCGAGGAATGTCAGTCGTGGCCGGGGGCATGACCCTCGGGACAGCGTTGCGTTTAGTCTCTGGGCTTAAATCAGGTGTGATGCGTTACCAACTTCTTTTAATTTTGGCGGTTTTGGTTTTTGCGTTAGTTGGTATTTTCCGAATTCCGATTTATATCGTCATTTTATTAATTGGGGGATCTGTGGTTATCGCGACCTATCGAATGCTTTTGCGTCGAGATACAGAAGTGAAATAAATGAGTACTACTGATTGGTTATTTCTTATTTTGCAGTTCTTCGCGTTTTCGTTTCTAGCGATTGGCGGGGCGATGACAGTGGCATCCGATATGCATCGAGTCATTGTTGATGACATGGGCTTACTGAGTAACAACGAGTTCGTCACTGCAATTGCGCTTGGAAAAATTTCACCTGGGCCAAATGTGATGTTTGTCGCAGTCTTGGGGTATCAGGTTGGTGGGTTATTTGGGGCTTTGGCGCTCACGCTGGCGATAATCCTACCCTCGACTACATTGGCCTACTACGTCGCTAAATGGGGCCAATTTAATCAACACAGAAAGTGGGTAGTTGCAATCAAAGCAGGATTTGCCCCAATCGTTGTGGGTTTACTTTTCTCAACAGGATGGATTATCGTTGACGGATTCCATTCCGTGAAAGCTTGGATTCTAGGAGCCGTGGTAATGGTTCTCGTTTGGCGGACCCGCGTGCATCTCTTAATTTTAATTTGTGTTGGCGCTATTTTGGGAATGCTTGGGATTGTTTGAGCGCTTGTGTAGTCTGTATCATTGAAAAAATTAGCAATTACGGGGGGTAGCATGTATCGAGAAAATAGCAATGCGATTTCAACGGTGTCGCTTGAAACAAAGGTTAGTAAAGAAGAATGGCGCGTGCGATGTGATCTTGCTGCAGCGTATCGTGTTGCCCATCATCTCAAGTGGACCGATCTCATCTTTACGCATTTCACCGCTCGAGTTCCTGGGTCAGAACATTTTTTGATCAATCCCTACGGGCTTTTATTTAACGAAATTACCGCATCAAATTTGGTGAAAATTGATAGTGATGCAAATATTATTGAAGACGTCACAGGACTAGGTGTAAATCCAGCGGGGTTCGTGATTCATGGTTGTATTCACGAGGCGAGACCTGAAGTTGGGGCGGTGCTGCATACGCATACCAGAGCCGGTGTAGCTGTGTCTGCGTACAAGGATGGTCTGCTGCCAATTAGCCAACATGCCGCCCGAACGTACGGAATGGTCACGTATCATGACTATGAAGGTATCGCGCTTGACCTCGATGAGCGTGTGCGTTTGGCTAGTGATCTTGGGAAGGAGTCGCGAGCGATGATTCTTCGTAACCATGGGCTCCTAACGGTTGGAAAGACGGTCGCCGAGGCTGTTGAAGTAATGTACTACCTTGATGCGGCATGTCAAATTCAGATTGATGCCGTTGCGGCGGGGGTAGATAACCTCTTACGAATTCCTGAAGAGATTGCTCTTAAAGTCTATAAGCAATTCGAAAATGCTGGAGGTTACAAAATGGCTATGGATACGTGGAATGCGCTCACCCGTATGCTTGATAACCAAGGAGTCAATTACCGGGTGTAGACCGGCTGATAACACTAGTCCTCCCGTTTGAAAGATTTTTGTAGAGGCATGGCTGGAACTCAATTGTTTCGAGCATCACTTTGGATGGTGGTTGCTGTCTTGTCGCTTGCTATGATGGCGATTGCTGCCCGAGAATTATCTGCAGAGTTTTCAACTTTTCAGATTTTGTTTTTTCGTGGAGTTGTTAGTTTCTTGGTCATGGTCGCCATTGTCATGAAAGTGGGTTGGTATCGAGTCCGTACGAATTATCTCGGCCTTCATGTTGTCCGCAATTTGGCTCACTTCGTTGGCCAATTTGCATGGATATTTGTGATCGCGCTTATACCTTTGGCGGAAGTGTTTGCCCTTGATTTTACGATGCCAATTTGGACTGCGATATTTGCGTCGTTGTATCTCGGTGAAAAGATCAGCGCTGTCCGCAGAATTGCAATCTTTATTGGATTTATTGGCGTGTTGGTCATGCTTCGACCTGGAGTTCAGGCAATCAGTCCAGTGGCTTTAGTTGTTTTGGGCGCGGCTCTTTCCTATGGGGTAGCGCACACCTTTACTAAGAAACTCTCGGATGTTGATTCTTCGATAGCAATACTTTTTTACATGTCAGCTTTACAGCTACCGATGTCTGCTTTTGCTTTTACTGAGGATTGGCATTTTCCGTCGGCAATGATGTCTTTTTGGGTTATCAGCATCGGTCTATTCGCCCTGTCAGCTCATTATTGTATGACGCGGGCGTTTAAGTTGGAACGTGTTGCAGTCTTAATGCCGATAGATTTCTTGCGCTTACCGTTTATCGCGCTCGTGGGTTTTTTTGCCTACGAAGAGATGCCTGATCTCTGGGTCTACGTTGGTGCCGCAATTGTTTTTTTGGGAAGTTGGTTGAATCTACGAGAGGGTTCAAGAAATTCGTAATCGTTTATTTATTATTTTGGTTCCGGGCTCTGATCGATTATTGATACGCTGATCAAAGATATAAGTTGTATACCTTCTCATGTTATTAGGAAGTTACCTCACATAACTTCATGTTTAGGCAATCTGCCGCATACCGTCATTTAACAAATACTTTATACAGAAGAGGGACAACGAAAAGCGTCATAATGGTTGATACTCCCAACCCCCACATAATTGAGGAGGCGACAGGGCCCCAGAGTAGTGAGCTTCCGCCTAACCCTGTTGCAAGAGAGAGTAAGCCTGCTATCGTTGTAAACGAAGTGATGATGACGGGAATTACTCGGCGTCTTCCTGCATAAACAATTGAGTGAAGACTACTCATTCCTGACATCCGTCGTGAATTAGCTGCATCAATTAACACGATCGCACTGTTAACTGAGATACCGGTTAATGCCACGATTCCATACATAGTGTAAAGGCTAAGAGGGTTTTGCGTAATTACTAAGCCGATTACAACTCCAATGAATGCTAGTGGGACCGAAGCGAGAATCATCAGTGGTTGGTAGTAACTTTTGAATTGGGTTCCTATTAACAAGTAGATGAGTCCTATGCCAAACAAAAAAAGTAATAACATTGCATCGAGGCTTTCTTGAATGTCATCTAGCGCGCCAGAGAAATCCAGGGCGACGTCAGGATAGTTCTCTTTAATTTTTTCCCATTCGGCTTTGATTAAATTATTAACTTCAACTTCATTAATTCGTTCTCTGTCGATGTCCGCTTCAAGCGTGAGAGTTCGTCTGAAGTTGTAGTGTCGAATGCTTTCGCGAGAGACTCCATGATTAACATGAACCAACTGCCGTAGAGCCACTTCATTTCCAGATGGAGTCGTAATGGGTAATGACAATAATTGATCCGTGCCCTCAATATCTAATAAATCTGATTTAATTCGAACGTCAATTTGTTCTCCCCAGTTCGAACGTAAGCCACGATTTCACCATCAATGAGCAGTCGGATCGCTCTGGCGATATTGTTTGGATCGAGTCCAGATTGCTTAATCGATTCCTGGTTTAGCCGGAGATTTAATTCATTTCTTCCGGGAGTATTGTCGTCACTAATATCAAAAACCGAGTCGACTGTTTTCAGAAACTTAGATAGCTCATTGGACACCTTCGTTAGGCTATCGAAATTATCGCCGCGAATTTTTACGCTGATCGGTTTAGTTAGAGGAGGCCCTCCCGATATCCTAGTAAATGTCACGCTCGCTGGGCCGTTATTTTGCGTAATCTCGTCTCGCATCGAATTAATCACATCGTCGACCTTCTCGCATGTTGCCTTCTTTCGGATTTAGGCTAACAATGATTTGGCCGAATCGGCTTGCATATAGTGGTTCTGTGTCCGTATATTTGATCCCAGCTACTGAGGTAATCGCACGCTCTTCACTCGGCCTCACGAATTGTCGGACTTTTTGTTCGATTATCTCGGTTTGCTTCATTGTTTCCTCGAGCACGGTTCCCGAAGGCAAATCGACATTTACATAGAAAATTCTTATCGGATCAAAGGCGAAAAATTGAATTTTTACAAACCCGGCGCCAACAGCTGTCAACGCAAGGACGAATGCCAAAAAAGACACCACTAGAAAGGTTTTAGCCCGTCTGATGACGAACAACAAAAATTTCGTGTACTTGCGTCTAATAAAACGAGTCCGAGATTCTCGAATTCTTTGAATTTTTGTTTTCTTTTTTAAAGTCTAGGTTGAGTCCCATAATATGGGCCGGTAGCATCCAAAAAGCTTCAACCAAGCTAAAAGCCAGTGCGAGCGTGACAACTGCCGGAACAACCAACATGAACTTTCCAACAATGCCAGGAAGTAGCATCAGAGGTAGAAAGGCCGCAATCGTGGTGAGAACCGAAGTTAGAACGGGTGTAAAAATTTCTCGAAGGGCATTAATACTCGCCGTTACCGCATCTAAACCCCGAGATATTCGGTAGTAGATTGCTTCCACGACAACAACTGTATCGTCCACTAGCATCCCTAGAACAATCACAACGCCCATCAGGATGGATACGTTCAGCGTCCAACCGATCGCATAAATCACAGCAAAAGCTCCCGCTATCGAAAACGGTATACCAAGGCTCAGGAGTATCGCCATTCTCCCACCTAAAAAAGCCCAAGTTGTAGCAAGCACTAGAAGTAAACCAAGTCCCGCATTAATTTGCATGACATTGATAGCTTCTTTTGTGGGAATGGTTTGATCATCGACCAAAGCGAGATGTATTCCAATCGGTATTAGAACGGTGTTCTGATTTTTTAAATATTGATTGATACGATCTACCAGTTCTATCGTGTTGGTATAACTTTTCTTCGTGATCGAGAGTAGAACGCCCTCCCTTTGATTTTGTGATGCGAGCTGAACTGGTTTTTCTCGGACTTTGCTTGTTTTTGCAACGGACGATAATGGAACATACTCTGTTCCTGGAGATAATTTCACTGGTAGCGCGTCTAGGTCTTCAGGCCTATCACTTTTTCCGATGAGACGGATTAACCAGTCTTGTTGGGAAATTTTTATATTTCCTGCGGAGACATCTCGAAACCAAGCCGCGATTGAGTCGGATAAATTTTCGGGCGAGATGCCATAATTTGCCATTTCTCTGGGATTGAACTCAACGAGTAATTCAGGGTCCTGCAAACCTACCGTGAAAACCTCATCGACCCCAACGATGCGCTCAAGGTCATCTCGGACGCGCCGCGCGGCTTGTCTCAGGACTTCATCATTCGCTTGACCCAGCACCATAACCATTGCGGTAGGAAATCCGTTCGAGGTCGTTATTTCCATAATTCGTGGATCGTCAACCTCATCCGGAATGTCTTGGTTTGTCTTGTTTTGTATCTCTCTCCTGAGATCATTGATCCTTTTGTCAAAAATGCTATCTGATAGATCTTCAAATCGAACTAAGATCGTTGAGATACCCTCTCGGCTTCTTGAGGAGACGTAGCGGACATCTGAAACTTTTCTGATTGCATCCTCGATGGGTTGCGTGACAAGTTTTTCGACATCTTCAGTTGATGCGCCTCGATAGACCGTGGTTACCTGGATCCAGTTAAAGTTGATTTCTGGATCCTGCTCTCGTGGCATATTCAGGTATCCACCTATACCCATAATGAGTACGACTGCAAATGTTAGATTTGCGAGAACATGGTTTGAGAGAAATCGTTTGAGAGGTGCCATTATCGGGTGACATTCACCGCTTGGTTGTCCTGAAGCTGATGTTGCCCATATGTAATGATGATGCTGTCGAGACTGATATCAGTCGCAGAGGATTTCCCTCGCTTGCAGCCTCGAGGATTTTAAAGCGAGCTTTACCTTTCTCGAGGAGAAAGACTCCCAGTCTGCCGTCTCGTCTAACAATTAAGTCGACGGGAACATGTGGTTTTTTTGATGACCACTTGATAATGCCAGGTGCGCCTATTGGCGGAATTTTGCCAACGAACAATAGGCGGACTTTTTGATAGCGATCCTCCTCCGATATGATTGGAGCGATCCGTTTGATGCGCACAGGGAATTGGGTTCCGTTTGTTAAAAATTGCACTGATAGGCTGTCTTTCAGCGAAGCAGCCTCGATGGGTTGAATTTTGGCCTCTACTTCAATTGAATTAAGGTCATGGATTTGTAATAGAGGGCTGCCTGGTTGCGAGATCTCGCCGAGGTTACCGAGTCGCGAAGAGACGATTCCATCAAAAGGAGAGGTGATAGTGCATTTTTTTACGTTACGTTTAGCCGTTTCGTACTGCGCATAATAAAGCTGCAGATTTGCCTCGGCGTTTGAATGGTCAGCAATGTTCAGGGCTTCTGGAGAAATGAATCCTTTCTCAACAAGTTGATGGCTCCGCTTTGTTTTTTACTTAAATCCAGTTTGGACTGTGCGGCATCTAGGTTTGCTTTTGCCTGAATCAGGATAAGTCGGTAATCAGTGGAATCAAGTTGTATTAATACGTCATCTTTGGAAACTCGTTGCCCAATTTCGGCATTGATTAGGATGATTGTTCCCGAGATTTCGGAGCTGATCGTACTGTTATTGAGTGATTCTGTAGACGCATGGGCCTCACGCGTAGGGTAAATCGCAACGTCACGAAATGTTTGCGCCGAGACTGGTACGTCCTGCCCATGTGCTATACCCACTAGAGCGACTCGCCCAACGAAATAATGCAAAACAATAATTTATTAATGATTTTCCGAGCGCATAACTTGTTGGTGGGAGTAAATCCCTTCAGGATTTTTTTGCATTATTTTGCACGAGTGTAAAACAGTGTTTTTAAAATACGACTCATGGCTTGATGCCGAAACATCGTTTTACCATAACTAAATTTCTATCGAATTTACCTTTGCATCAACATCAAGGAATTTATCGACGATTACTTTAAAACGGTTTCTCTCTCCCGTTACATAGAAGAACATCTCCCCGGCAGATGTTTGTCTATTAATTTCGCCCATCTCAAGGCGTCGTTTTAGCTCACTAGCAACGGGGATTGATGGATCAATTAACTCGACATCAGGACCCACTATTTCTGAATCGTATTTTTAATGAAAGGGTAGTGTGTACAACCGAGAACAATCTTATCTACTGATGCCAGCATCATTGGCTCTAGAAATTGATTTACTAAAGTTTTTAGTTCCGGGCTACTCCAGTTACCGTTCTCAATCAATTCGACCAAACCATGGCATGGTTGGTTGATGATCACGAGGTCTTTCGCAAATTTTGTTTTCAGTTGATCAAACTTTTCGCTCGCGAGAGTCCCGGCTGTCGCGAGAATCCCTACTGCGCCGGTTTTTGTACTTTCCGCAGCTGGTTTAAGGGCGGGCTCTATGCCTATGATGGGTAGATTAAAGCTTTCTCTAAGCGACGAGATAGCTGCGCCCGTGGCAGTGTTGCAGGCTACTACTATAGCGTTTGAATTTTCCTCTCGAGAAACTTGCAGATTGCGATTGATCTTTGTTTTATCCAGCTCGGAGTTTTAGTTCCATATGGGAGATAAAGGGAATCGGCAACGTAAATAAGATCGTCGTTGGGTAAAAGATTTCTAATAGCTCTGAGGATAGAAATTCCGCCAATCCCGGAATCGAATATGCCAATAGTTCTCGGAGTTACGTTCTGCAGGGGTTTATTCACGAATACTATTGCTTTGTTAATTCTGGAGGGTTCACAGATTTCTCATTGAATTCCTTACGGGAGCTTGAGAATTTTACCCCTGCTTTTTTGATCGCATCGTCATCCACTTTTTGAATAGGTGTGTAGAAGGGGTGATGATGCTCAATAAATGGATTGTTCGTAGCCCGGTTATAACAGTGGATGACTGTCCAGCGGCGTTTTTCGGATCGATTTTGATCTGATCGATGGAGCGTATTGCAGTGAAAAAACACTCCATCCCCTGGCTCTAGCTCTACGTGACGTATGGGTAAAAACTTTAGGATTTCTTCAACTCGTCTGGCGTCTGCCCCAACCTGCGATCCTTCCAAAACGCCGTGTTCGACTCTTCCGCATAAGTGCGAACCTTCAACAACCTGTAAGCATCCGTTCTCACGGTTGGTTTGATCTAAGGCGACCATCACGCTGCAGAGCTGCGGAAATACAATTCCGTTGTGGTACCAATAACCGTAATCTTGATGCCATTCCCACGCGCCCCCGTCGCGAGGTTCTTTCGCGGTGAGTTTTGAGTGGTAGTGGTACACCTCTCCTTGAAGAATTGTTTCCATCGAGTCAACGATACGCCTGCTCCTCGCGGCTAGCCCATAAACACTGTCCCCAGGGTGGTTCCACGTTGCCATCTTCGTAGCTTTGCCGGAGGCGTCAAATCGGTCATAAAGGTTGGCCTTGAGGTTTGGGTCTTCTTCGATTGCGGCCCTCAAAATACCGATCTCCTCGAGGTCAAAGAGGCCTTTAACTATGACAAACCCGAGTTTGTTGAAATCTTCTAGTGCCGTTTTTGAGATTGCTGACATATTTGTGCGTTGATCGTTAGTGGCTAGGCTCGGATGATAGCTTAACTTAATTAGTATGTCGCACCCTGCTCCTGGGCAAGATTGTTTGGTGATTATCGTCACCCAACTGGATCGGTTTGGGGGGAATATGACCCTTTTGGGTACTTTTTACAGGCTTTCCATTGACTGATCGTCGTATACGAATGAAAATAACGCCTTCTGGCGTGTATGTTCTGGCGAAACGTACGATATAACCAACTGATTTATATAACTTTCTATAAGAAGGGCTATTACCAATGGCAATATGGCTCAAAAAGGGCATTTCTGCAGAGGACGATGCTGCAGACGTTGCAAAGGTTCGTGAGACTGTTGAAACGATCTTGGCTGATATCGAGAAGCGTGGCGATGTAGCTGTGCGAGCGTTATCAAAGAAATTTGATAACTGGAGCCCAAAGGATTTTCGTCTCACGAAAGCTCAAATTGATGAGTGTGTGAGGAGTCTCCCTAAGCAGGTGATTGAAGATATCAAGTTCGCGCAGTCGCAGATCAGAAACTTTGCGCAGATACAGAGAGACGCGCTTCGCGACGTGGAAGTGGAGACTATGCCGGGCGTGGTTCTTGGCCACAAGAATATTCCTGTGAACAGCGTGGGTTGTTACGTTCCAGGGGGAAATTAGCGTATGGTCGCTAGTGCGCACATGAGTATTGTCACAGCAAAAGTTGCTGGTGTTAAACGCATCATTGCTTGCGCGCCTCCGTACAAGGGCAGCCCGCATCCGGCGATTGTTGCCGCAATGCATCTAGGAGGTGCGACGGAAATTTATGCACTTGGTGGAGTGCAAGCAATTGGCGCGATGGCAATCGGTACCGACAGCATAAATGCGGTGGATATGATTGCTGGTCCTGGAAATGCGTTTGTTGCAGAGGCCAAGAGACAGTTGTCAGGGCGTGTCGGTATTGACTTATTCGCGGGACCAACGGAAACCTTGGTGATCGCTGATGATGCTGTCGACGGTGAGCTCTGCGCTACTGATCTATTAGGCCAGGCTGAGCATGGTCCTAACTCTCCAGCGATCTTGCTCACCACCTCCAAGCGACTCGCTGAGGATACGATGAAGGAAATCGATAAGCAGTTGAAAGTGCTGCCCACGGCACAGATTGCTGGAAAAGCTTGGGAAGATTACGGTCAAGTGATTCTTTGTAAAGACAATGCGGAGATGGTGAAAGAGGCTGATCGCATAGCCTCCGAGCATGTACAGGTGATGACACGCAATAATGATTATTTCTTAAACACCATGACAAACTTTGGAGCCTTATTTTTGGGGCCGGAGACCAATGTATCTTTTGGGGATAAGGTGATTGGAACGAACCACACTCTACCCACGCGTAAAGCTGCGCGTTACACGGGTGGACTGTGGGTCGGAAAATTCATAAAAACGTGTACCTATCAGCGAGTAAAACCGGAAGCCAGTGCGATGGTGGGAGAGTATTGCTCGAGACTTTGTGAAGTCGAAGGGTTTGCAGGCCATAAGGAACAAGCTGATATTAGAGTGCGTCGCTACGGTCATCGAAGAGTTGCGTAGCTCATTAGAGGGACGTTTTCTCTGGCGAGCGAGTGTCCCCCAGCTTTTCGATCGCCCATCGGTGAGGTGTTTAAAATTGGTCACCGTGCGTAATTTTGATTGTTCCTAATTTTTCGAAAAAAATGTCGATTACTCAAGAATCTCAAATTGATGCGCTAAATTTGCAGAAGTTCGTTGCAGAGAAATGGGACGAGGAAATCGTTCCATGCCTTACCGATTACATAAGGATACCCTGCAAATCTCCTCACTTCGACGAAGAGTGGACGAAACATGGTTATATTGATGATGCGGTAGAACTTGCTCTGCAGTGGGCCAGGCAGCAGAATGTTGAAGGTATCTCGCTGGAGGTTATAAGGCTAGAAAACAGAACGCCCGTTTTGTTTTTTGAAATAAGTGGAGACCTTCCTTCAACCATTCTCATGTACGGGCATCTCGACAAACAGCCAGAAATGATGGGTTGGGAAGAGGGGCTTGGACCGTGGTCTCCAGTAATTCGAGACGGTAAGCTTTACGGGCGCGGTGGCGCGGATGATGGCTATGCCATATTTGCTTCTATTACTGCAATATCATCGTTGCAACGGCAGGGAATTAAGATTCCTAGAACCGTGGGGATCATCGAATGCTGTGAGGAAAGCGGTAGTTATGATCTTCCTTTTTACTTAGAACATTTGCGAACCCGAATTCGAAATGTCGATTTTGTGATTGGTTTGGATTCCGGTTGTGGAAATTACGATCAGCTTTGGGGTACAACCAGTCTTCGAGGTATGGCTGCGGGAACGCTTACGGTTGAAATATTAAAAGAGGGTGTACATTCTGGAGATGCGAGTGGTGTAGTGCCCTCGAGTTATCGAATCATCCGGAATATCTTGGAGCGTATCGAAGATTCTAGGGACGGAAGAATTATTCCCTCTGACTTTTGGGCAGACATCCCAGAGGAAAGAAAAGAGCAGGCAAGATTAGCTGGAGAGGTATTGGGAGATACGTTGACGAATCGTTTTCCTTTTGTTCGAGATGCAAAAGCGATGTCAGCAGATTATGGTGAGCTTGTCTTAAATAGAACTTGGAGGCCGTATCTGTCAGTGATTGGATCCGATCATGTTCCACCCGTTCGAGATGCTGGCAATGTGTTAAGGCCAAAGACTGCACTTAAGTTAAGTCTTCGATTACCGCCAACAATTGATGGTGATTACGCATCCAGAAAGTTAAAACAAATCCTTGAGTCAGATCCTCCCTATGGGGCTTCAGTGAAATTTGAGTTGGATCAATCCGCGACAGGCTGGCATGCGCCGCCGACTGCAGATTGGCTGGCGCATGCGTTACATGAGGCATCTGAATCTGTATTTTCGCGTAATGCAGTATTAATGGGTGAGGGGGGAACAATCCCATTCATGGCGATGCTTGGAGAATATTTTCCAAATGCACAATTTCTAATAACTGGAGTACTGGGCCCCAAGTCGAATGCGCACGGACCAAACGAGTTTCTGCATATCCCTTATGGCAAGAAATTGACTGAGTGCGTAGCAAAAATTATCGAGCAGTTCTCGCTAAATTTTGAACATACTTCCTAATGAATGAGCTGGTAACTCCCAGACCAGCTGCTACTCTCATCATCGTGAGGGATGGGGAGAAAGGGTTGGAGGTATTGCTCGCTGAGAAGACAAACAAAGTCAATTTCGCAGCTGGAGCATTTGTTTTTCCGGGTGGCGCTGTAGATGCCGATGATAAAGCGGGTGATTTGTTTGAGCTTAGTCTCGATCTAAATGATCAAGAAGCAAGTCGAAGACTTGGGATCAGTCGGGATGGTTTGAGTTACTGGATTGCTGCTCTCAGAGAAAGTTTTGAGGAGATGGGGCTTTTATTTGCTCGTCGAGCTGATGGGAACTTATTCGATCCGCGAGCGTTACAGGAACCGATTGAAACGATTCGTAGTCGCCTCGAGCATGGTGAGATTACTTTCCAGAATTTTTTAAAAAAATACCAACTATCTTTGGCTACGGATGAATTGCAATATTTTAGTCATTGGATTACGCAAGCGGGACGCCCGCGTCGTTATGACACGCGGTTTTTTATCGCTCGATACCCCAAAGAACAAAATCTGTCGCACGATGGTAATGAACTTGTTAGTCACCTTTGGGTAGAGCCAAAGCGAGCGATTGAGAAGGGGAATCGGGGAGAGATTAGTTTAATGTTTCCCACGCTTAAAACGCTTGAACAATTATGTGAGTTTTCCAATGTCTCGGAGGCGCTCGACTTTGCTCGCTCACTTCGACCTGTACCACCCATGAATCCCAGAATATCGATCGGTGTGGGCGGTAAGAAATTATTGGTGCCGGGTGATTTTGCTTATGCTGAAGTCGGAAAATTAGATCCAGATCAAAAAGGTACGGCCTCTCGGGATATTGTTCCAGGCGTTGAAGTTAGATTATCGAATTCTCTCGTTCGCATTACTGCTCCGAACCCGAGCGTTATGACTGGGCCTGGGACGAACAGTTATGTAATTGGCGATACCGAGGTTGGTTTTACGATTATTGATCCGGGTCCAAATATTCCTGAGCATATTCAGAAATTGAAAGATTACTGTGGGGATAAATTACGAGCGATCGTTTGCACGCACAGTCATCTGGACCACTCACCTGCTGCGTCGAGGCTGCGGGATGAGTTCGATGTTCCTTTGGTGGGAATGAGAGCAAAATTTCCCGATAGACAAGACGACTCATTTTCTCCAGATCTAATCGCAGAAGATGGAGTTCCCCTGGAAGTATGTGGTAGCAGGCTCGTGCCTATTTATACTCCCGGGCACGCATCCAATCAGTTTTGCTATCTAGACACCAACGACCGGATTTTATTTACCGGGGATCACGTGATGCAGGGTTCGACGGTGGTGATAAATCCTCCAGATGGTGACATGGCAGATTACTTTAACTCTTTTGAAAAACTGAGAGACCTGAGCTTCGATTGGATTGCTCCTGGGCATGGATTTTTAATGGAAAACCCTAACGAGGTTATTGATCGACTAATTGCCCATCGAAAAAAGCGAGAGGGAAAAGTACTTAAGGCGTTGGCTGTATCAGGTGGTGGTGCATTATCCGATCTGGTATCACATGCCTACGATGATGTGTCGACTGAACTGCACAGACTAGCCGAACGATCATTGCTCGCTCACCTTTTGAAGCTTGCCCGAGAGGGTGTGGTATCGGAGGAAAATAGTTATTGGAGCGTTGTAAAAAAATAAGTCTAAGTGCTTATTCGTCGGTGTTTGCCCGCTCTCACAGAAATAAAAACTCCGAATAACGCAATCAAGCTCATGCCCCAGAACATGGCGGTGGTTCAGAGTAGTGCGCCGAATGCTCCAAAAATTAGAGGAAGTATTACTTGGTTTGAGTGGATGATGGTTAATCGTAACCCAAGCGCCTCCGCAACTCGCCCGCTGGGACTCGTTGAATGAACTAGCGTCATGATGTTTGGCTGAGCCGCACCTAGCCCTAGCCCTAATAAAAATGCGATACAAATTAAAGACACATAAGATTGCAATAAGGGAAAAATCAGAAAAGCTAGAGAGGCACAACCGAGTGTTCCAATCAGGATCTGCCATTCTGATGAAACTTTATGCAAGACAGGCATCAATATCCGAATTGCAAATGTCGCGATCGCGAAAGCACCTAAGATAAAACCAATTTGGGAAGCGGATAATCCAGCTCGAGTCCCATGGAGAGGCACAGCAAAGTTTTGGAGATCCCAGCACATAGAAATTAGTCCGGTGACGATGAGTACGTGACGTAGCTCACGGTAACGAATAAGATCAAAAGTATTTTGCGTTTGACCTTGATCAGTCATCACTTTGTTTTTTGTGGCTGGTTTTTCGCCGAATAAAAGAAAAGCCCCTGCTACTAGGGAGAAAAATATTGGCAATAAAAAACTAATTCGATGACCGAAGTGATCGATTACCATGCCGCCTAAAACTGGACCAAAAAAACCAGAAACTGAAACCCCCATCGCAAACCATGAAAAAACCGCTGTACGCTTACTTGGTGCGTTTTGTTCTCCGAGGTGTTGTTGCATCGACAAAATGGTAAGTGTGAGGCCGGTTCCAACCATCGAGGCCCCGACAAGCAAGGGAGCAAGGTCGGCAACCTCGTAAGAAAAAAGTAGAGGGAGTAGGGCGCCCACTGAAATAAGTGCGATCCCACTCAAGGTCGGCCTCAATGGGCCGGAGGTATCGATCCATCTTCCGGCTCTTACCGATATCAGCATCGGTATTAGAGAGAATAGCGCTAAGATTACGCCTATCGTGAAAGTCGAAACATGTTTATCGAGCGCATATAGGGACGCGGAAAATCGAGTTCCGATGAAGCCCATATGACACAGCACAGCGATACTGATAAACCGTATTAGCTGAAATTTTTTCATCATCGAGCGGTAAAGACGATCACAAGTTGTTTAGTCGTTCGATATCGATAGTGGCGCGAAAGCTTGATTGTCCGGCGGCGAGATTGAAGTCCTTGAGAGCTTTTGTCGGAAGGGTTCGCTCGATCGAAGTTAGGTTGTTAAGGTTATTCCAGCCGTCTCTTACCCACGCTGTACCCGCGGGCAAGTCATTACTTATTTTTGCTATCGCGAAAAACTCTCCGTGGTCGTTAAACGCCCGGATACGATCACCTGAATTGATAGCTTTATCATTCGCATCATTTACGGATAGATGCAGTTCCGGCTCTGCATTCTTCGCTTTTAGCCTTGGTAGCGCTTGTCCGTTATCGTAAAAGCCATGGAAGTTGTGTAATTCCCGACCGAACGTAAGCTCGATACTGTGATGTTTAATTTTTTGTTTAACTTTACTTATTTCAGCAGGTGGAGTCGGTAGCTCTGGTAATCCGGATCGTAACGCTTTCTCAGATAGGAATTCTATCTTCCCGCTTGGGGTAGGGAATATTTTAGAGGCGTGCGCCACTGGTTCTATTTCAAGCTTCTGGATTCCCTTATTCTTTCCGAGCGACTCGATGGTTATATTTTCTTTTTTGGGTCTTTGGATAACCGCGTTGATCATTTCCTCGGTCGATGACCAAGGGGAAAATCACTTAGGTTAAATTTGTCTGCAAGCTCAGTGAGAACTCTAAACAAACTTCGCGATTCCCCTTCTGGCTGGACAAGTTGTTCGGTTAATATCAGGTGCTCCTCGGTTCCCTTACATCCGACTTCTTCGATCCAGGTGGTGCCCGGCAGAACGATATCGCTAAATTGTCGGATACCGCCATTCAAGAATAGGTCATAGGAGACGATGAGTGGAACGCGTTTCAATCCTTGAATGAGCTTATTTGTATCTGCAAAAGAAGAAACAATGTTTGATCCAAACAAAAGCAACGTATCAATCTCTCCTTCATACATTTTCTGAACCAAGTCATCCATTTGGTTACTCGAGCGATTGGACCATGCAAACCGTTCATTATCTGCGATGGTATTCAACGCTCTCCCTCCAGGCCACCCACCATGCCGGGGCCCGAGCCCTGCGCCTGGTCTTGATAGGTTACCGGTGATCGCGGGTAAGCAAGATATCGCACGCGAGGCATACCAGCTATTCTGACCTTTGTGCATGGAACTTCCTCCGAGGAGGATTGCGCTCGATTTAGCACGACCATAGAGACCGGCGAGATCCAGAAGCTGTTGCTCAGAAATCCCGGTTTCTCTGGCAGCCCACGCGGGTGTGAATTCCTGAACATGTTTAGCCAGTTGATCAAAACCCACGGTGTAGTTTGCGATGAATTGATGATCAATCTGTTTGGTCTGAATAAGGGTGTGTATCAAACCGAGTGCTAACTGCGTATCTGTTCCGGGTTTAATCAAATATTCGTGGTCACATTTTGCCGATGCAGATGTTCGGCGTACATCGATAGAAACTAATTTCGCGCCACGTTTTTGGGCATTTAATACATGCCGTGCTGTTGTTGGCTGGCTAGAGAAATCAGCGCCCCAAAGCAGAATGAGATCTGAATTTTTTTCGATTTCTTTTTTTGGAATAGTCTCAGTAACGCCAGTTATGGCAAGTCCCATCGCGCCAAGTCCCCAACAAATAATCGGAGGTTCCCAGAAAAGTGATCCTTGGTGATTGGCAAATCTAGCGAGTAATTGGGTGGCAAATCTCGAGCCATAATTATTTGTAAACACTCCGTGTCCGGCCCAGATGGCCATCCTTTCAGGATTTGTAGTGCTGGATAGAATGCTTTCGTATGCGCTATTCCAGTCAGTGGTCGAGAAGGACTCCGATCGACTGCCCCGGGAAAGAGGAGTTACAATTCTTTGAGGATTTCGATAAAGTTCAGCGGCTGCAAATCCGCGAGAGCACAAAAACCCCTGGCTATCGGGGCTTTCTTGGTCTGGGGTAACTTCAATAGAGTTATTGTCCGCCAGCGCGACATGCATCCCACACAGCGTTGGGTGACAATTCATCGGACACATCGTCCGAACGGATTTTTTTGCGGCTTGTTTCAAACCAAAATTTATTCTTTGGGTAGACCAGCAGCCACTAATTGCATAAATCCACCTCTAGTCACTGGGATTGCACGGTAGCCAATGCTATTCATGAATTTCGCAGCCGCTTGCGCACGCGGACCCGATCCGCAATAGACTACCACCGCTTTCGATTTGTCCCGTAATGTTATTTCAATTTCTTTTCGTACCTTCTTGAGTTCGAGGTGTATTGCTCCGTGGATATGACCCAATTCCCATTCCTTGTCAGTTCGCACATCCAGAAAAGTAACTTCGCTCGCAATGACCGGGACTTCTTCTGGGAGCAAGAACGCTTTTTGCAAAAGATCGGATTCCTGACAAATTCCGGTACCGATAATGAAGCTGAATGTAACGGCAAGCAGCATTTTTTTTAGCATGGCTATTTCCCCAGCATCTAAAAACTAAGTTAGCGTAAACCACCATAGGTGTGCCACGAGCCAGCTACGAGCCAGCCGCAGTCGACTGGTAAGTTTACACCTGTTATCGCACTGGACTCATCACCAACCAAGAATGCAACGGCCTTCGCAACTTCCTCAGGGTTAACCATGCGGCCCAGTGCATTTTCTTCAAGAAGTTTTATATCTCGCTCGCCCGCGGATATCGCACTTTGTAGGGCTGGTGTAAGCGTGTGTCCTGGGGAGACAGCATTGACGCGAACTCCGTGTCTACCCCATTCAGCCGCTAAACACTCAGTCATTGATACCACTGCCGCTTTGGCCGGTGCATAAGCATGCAGCGGAACTGATCGCATTGCAGTGATGGAAGCAATATTCACGATATTCCCTCTTCCACGTTTTATCATCTCTCGAGCGAAAGCGACGGAGCAGTAGTATGTTCCTCTTTGATCAATACGAACGATGTCGTCCCACGTTTTTAAACTCAGTTCTGCCGGGGGCAGTGGTTGCTGGATAATCCCAGCGCAGTTAATTAGGGTATGGATAAAATTACCACTATAAGAAATGGATTCTGCTAACGCGTCGATTTCTGTCGATTCGCTTACATCCAGAGGAAAAATTTCCCTGAAAGCTCGCGCGCAATCTTTTCCCCTTTTGGATTTTTGTCTGCAATCGCTATTTCATAGCCTCGCCTGAAGAGCTCTCTCGCGCAAGCTTCTCCAATCCCGCTCGCGCCGCCCGTGATTAGACAAAGTTCTTGTGATTCGTTTTTTGACATTTATGAGTCTCCCCAAAAGACAGTTTTTGTTTTCATTATTTTTATTTGAATTAAATTTTCTTCAGTATAAGATCAACAGAAATCGGAGGTAAATGTTTTGGATAAAAAATTAGATATCAGTGTCGGGTGCTTAGGGGCTGGCGTTCTGGGGTCTGCGATTATTAAAAGACTCGGAGATACGGTAGAACGAGTCTGTGCGTGGAACCGAGATTCGGCCAAACTAGAACGCTTGATATCAGAAAATATTCGTGCTTGCACCTCTCCGAAAGAAGTAGCATCCAAGACCGATTTCATCATCACTTGTGTCACAGACGGAGATGCTGTCGAGCATATCGTTTTTGGTAATGATGGGGTCATTGGGGCTGACGTTTCCGGAAAGGTGCTAATCGATATGTCGACCGGAGCGGTTGCTAAAACCCGGGAAATGGCGGAGCGATTCCAGTCGGAGGCGCAAGCTAGTTGGTTAGACGCTCCGATATCTGGCGGTGCTCCAGCTGCCCGAGAAGGTCGAATGACGGTGATGGTCGGAGGAAGTTCGGTTGCTTTCAAGCAGGCCTCCCCAGTATGGGATTGCTTGGCGGGTAAAGTAACGTTAATGGGACCCCAGGGGGCCGGTCAAGCGACTAAGATGATCAATCAATTGCTTGTCTCCTCAGGGCTTGTGATGCTCGCGGAGGCTTGCGGATTAGCCGAGCGCTTAGGTGTTGATACGCAACTTATTCCGGATGCGCTATCTGGTGGACGAGCCGATTCTGCTCAGTTGCAAGAAATGTTTCCAAAGATGGCAACTTCAGAATTCTCGATTACCGCTCACTCTCAAATTATGTTGAAAGATTTAAATCTAATTCGACAGCTAGCTGAACAGCATTCCATTAGTACGCCAGTCTCAGATTTGACTCGAGAGATGTTTTCGTTAATGGTTGAGCGAGGTTTAGGAGATCACGATACGAGCGAATTGATAAATTTCTATCGCGAAAAAGGGTGGTCGATTAAGTCTACTTCATGACTGGCATCGTAAACTCTGCACCTTTTCGGATTCCAGTCGGCCATCGAGATGTCACCGTCTTGAGGTGTGAGTAGAACCGCACCCCTTCGGGGCCATAAGCGAAGTGGTCGCCAAACAATGATCGTTTCCACCCACCAAAACTATGAAATGCCATCGGAACAGGAATGGGGACGTTGATTCCAACCATTCCTATTTTTACGCGCGATGAAAATTCTCGGGCGGCATCACCGTCTCGTGTGTAAATCGATACACCATTTCCGTATTCGTGATCGTTAATGAGTTGGAGTGCCTCTTCAAAATTGTCGGCGCGAACAATTGATAGAACAGGCCCGAATATTTCTTCTTTGTAGACCCGCATTTTTGGAGTTACGTGATCAAATAAACAACCCCCTAAGAAGAAGCCATTTTCAAAACCGGCGACTTTGGTATTCCTTCCATCTACAACCAGTTTCGCCCCTTCGATAAGCCCAATCTCAACATAGCCTCTTACTTTTTCTAAGTGAGCCTGTGTCACCAATGGTCCCATATCTGGGTCGTTTTCGAGTCCATTCCCAATCCGCAGGTTTTGGACTCGATCTGCTAATTTTTCAATGAGCGCATCCGCGATGTCACCAACAACGACTCCAACAGAGATTGCCATGCAGCGCTCTCCTGCAGAACCATAGGCTGCACCAACAAGTGCATCTACGGCTTGATCTAGGTCGGCATCTGGCATGACGACCAAATGATTCTTCGCACCACCTAATGCTTGTACTCGTTTGCCGTTTTCTGTGCCAGTTCTGTACACATACTCTGCGATCGGTGTCGAGCCAACAAAACTCACCGCGGCCACTCGCGGATCAGTGAGTAACGTATCTACTGCTGCTTTATCACCCTGGATTACGTTAAACACGCCATCTGGAAGTCCTGCCTCCTGTAGAAGTTCTGCCATCAAAATACTTGGTGAGGGATCTTTTTCCGACGGTTTGAGAATGAAGGTATTTCCGCACGCGACTGATATCGGATACATCCACATGGGAACCATCACTGGAAAATTAAAAGGCGTAATTCCTGCACAAACCCCCAGGGGTTGACGAACCGAGTAACTATCGATCCCTGTTCCTATTTGTTCTGTGAACTCACCTTTCAATAAGTTGTGGGATTCCACACGCAAACTCGATAACCTCGAGCCCGCGACTAATTTCCCCCATCGCATCAGAAAATACCTTCCCATGCTCGCCGGTAATCATCTTTGCTAAGATTTCAGCGTTCTTCTCAATGAGTTCTTTAAATTTGAACATGACCCGTGCGCGTTTGACCGCTGGGGTCAGGGACCAGTCTGCAAACGCAAGCTCAGCTACATCAATTGCGGCACGCGTTTCTTCTATAGTTGCGAAGCGTACGCTGGATTCGGCCGATCCCGTTGCGGGGTTGAAAACCTCATTTGTTTTTGTACCTGCGCCATCTACTTTTTTACCCGCAATAAAATGCGAAATATTTTTCATTTCTACCCCGTTTTTCCGATGGTTCGTGTTGGTGTACGAACGATTACATTAGCTCTTTCGAGTGTAACTGTTTTTTTTAGGGGCTTCAGTCGATCCTGCCCTAAAAGATATGGGTAACCGATTCGTCGAGGGGGTAAATAGGGCGTCTCAAGTTTTTGTACTGAAACATTTTCCAGTCGGCAGCCCCAACCCCAACGCCAGCACAGTGAATACTATGCCGTGCAAGCGGAAGGAATATTGGGCGGTAATACATCTTTGATTTGAGTAACAGATATTTTTTCCGCGTCGGATCGATGCCTACACTAGTGAAAACTCCGAGGTCCCACGGCTCTTGCAGTTTTTCGGTAATGACAATTTCTGCATCACCAGTATCGAAGACTACGGTTCTTCCCATCGCAGCTCGAACGCCAGTAAATTGAGGTCCGGTGATCGTGTACTCACCATTCGTGATGTTTTTTACTATCCCTTTCAGCTGCAGTGGCTCACCTTTCTTTCCGATAGCTGGCATATCGGTTTTTCCGCCAACGTCAGTGGTGATTTCAGCCCCTAAACCCGCCGAAATTAGTATCTCTACTGCCTGTGGATCTCGAATAGGGCCGACCGCAATATTGGTCAACCCTTGTTTGAGTGCTTCACGGAGCACGGCCATCGTGTCCTGCGTTGCGCCTGAAGCGCAGTTATCAGGATGATCGAGTAATAGGATAGGACCATCGGTAAGATTTTTTGCTTCCTTGATGGATTCTTCCAGTGGTTTGTCATACCAAATAAACTGTTCTTTATTGCTCCAAGCATTTCGAAGTATGTTCTGGCACTCGGTTCTCGCAAGCGCCGCATCCCCGTCGGTAACAACAATCGTACTCATGCCGGCCTCTGGTATGTCGGCCATTGGAAACCCCCAAACGTGGAGGTTGCTAACACTCCTGGCTTTTCTTGGATCGAGGCAGCAGTTCTCGCGAATTCTTTCATCGCTTCCACCGAGGTATTCATTTTGAGTAGCTGTGCAAGCAATGGAATATTCTCCCAGTGCATCACTGGGCTGATTTCGCCGCGAAGTGTACGGAGAGTCAATTCTCCAGCGAGCTCGCCAGTCTCATACATATCAATATGTGGATACGTTTTGTATCCCGCAATGACCGTCGCATTTCGTACCATCTTCTCGGTGACGTTTGCATGCAAATCTAAGGAAACCCCGATCGGAGTGTCCGGAGCGATTCCTCGTATTTTTTCTATGAGCGTTCCCTCTCCATCAAAGGTCCGATCTCGAACGACCATTGCCCCATGCAGATCCAACATGATGGCATCACAACCTTTATCGACACTCTCGCAAATTACTTCACAAAATTGGTCGTAGGCTTTTGCATCGACTGGCCCACTGGGGTAAGCAAAACCTGCGATCGGTGTCACAATTTCTGCGCGCGCTTTCTCAGCTAGGTCAATGAAGGCGCCAATCGGAGTGCGAGTCCCTTTCATTCCCTCATACGCGGCTTTGCCTAAGTACGGTCCGTCGGGACCAAATGCCTCCCATGGGGTTTCAACCGGGGAAAAGGTATTCGTCTCATGCTCCATCTGAGCGATAAGAATTTTCATATCTCAGTACTCACACTCAGCCGATATTTTTGGCGGTTCTAGTTTTAATTTCCTTGCAACGCCTCGCCGACACAATTGATGATTTCATCAATCTGTTTTTCAGAAATAATAAAAGGTGGTGTAAGTGCGATAGTGTCACCAGCTGAGCGAACGAGAACACCTTTTTCATAGCATCGTTTGAAGGTTTCATAGGCGCGCTTACCTGGATGATTGGATACGGGCTCTAATTCGATCCCGCACATGAACCCCATGTTTCTGATGTCGATAACATGAGGGCAATCTTTGAGAGAATGTACAGCTTTTTCGAAATACGGGGCTAGTTCACTAACGCGCTCAAATAATCCCTCCTCGCGGTACACATCCATTGTAGCAATGGCTGCAGCGCTAGCGAGGGGATGGCCTGAGTACGTGTAACCATGGAAGAACTCGATTTGCTCAGTAGGGCCATCTAGGAATGCGTGATAGATATCCTCACGAACGATCACACCGCCCATCGGTACGGAGCCATTTGTTACTCCCTTAGCAAACGTAATCATATCCGGGATTACGTCGAAGGTTTGCGATGCAAATGGTTTTCCTGTTCGGCCGAATCCTGTTATCACTTCATCAAAAATCAATAAGATTCCGTATTTATCGCACAGTTCTCTCAGGCGCTGGAGGTAGCCTTTTGGTGGAACCAACACACCAGTCGATCCAGCAACCGGCTCCACTATTACCGCTGCGATATTTGATGCGTCGTGCAAGGCGACGATACGTTCCAAATCATCGGCGAGATGCGCTCCCCAAGTTGGCTGTCCTCTTGAAAAGCTGTTTTCCGACAAATTATGGGTGTGAGGCAAATGATCCACCCCTGGCAACAGAGCAGGGCTGAAGACTTTCCGGTTAGGCGTCATTCCGCCTACGGATATCCCTCCGAATCCGACCCCGTGGTAACCACGTTCCCGTCCGACTAATCGATGTCGGTGTTCTCCACGGGCACGATGGTATCCCAGTGCAATTTTTAGTGCGGTATCAATTGCTTCTGAACCAGAGTTAACAAAAAACACGGTATCTAACCCATCCGGTGCTAAATCTGCGATCAATTCAGCTGCTTGGAATTGCGCTGGATGAGCCATGTTAAAGGCAGTGATGTAGTCAAGTTTTGCCGCTTGTTCCTGAATTGCTTTGACGATGGAGGTTCTACCATGTCCCGCGTTTACACACCAGAGGCCAGATATGGCATCCAGTAATGGCCGGCCATCGACGGTTTCGTAATGCATATCTTTAGCTCGGGCGATGAGTCTAGGATCAGACTTAAATTGTCTGTTCGGCGTAAACGGGAGCCAAAGAGGTCTGAGATTGAGGGAAGAATTCACTTCGCTAATCGCTAAATCATCGCGCGTATTCATGTTGAAACCTCTCTAACTAGTCAACTAGGTTGAAGAAAGTCTGCTTAACTGCAGAATAATACTCTTTATACGGTTTTACCTCTGGCGTTCTTAATTGGTTCGGTTGCTTTAGTAGTGCGAGTTGCCGTATTCTCACTTTCTTTGCTGAATCATACTAAATGTAATAAATCATAAAAATGGAAGTAACTTACAGCAAGGAAGAATTGGATTTTGCGGCTGAAGTCCGAGATTTTGTGTCCGAGTCGTTGCCGGGTGACGTTGCTCGAAAAGTCCTCGAACATAAACGGATCTTTAAAGAGGATGTGCAACGCTGGCACGCGGCTTTGCACGAAAAAGGTTGGATTGCTCCGCATTGGCCAAAGGAGCACGGGGGCTGTGCGTGGAATGCTGTACAAAGACATATTTTTGATGTCGAATCGGCTGCGCTGGGTGCTCCGCGATTATCGCCTTTTGGTCTTCATATGATTGGTCCCGTGCTGATTGCATTTGGGACTGAAGACCAAAAAAAACTACTTACCCAGAATTCTGTCCGGCGAAGATTGGTGGTGCCAGGGGTATTCCGAACCTGGGTCAGGCTCTGATTTGGCCTCGCTAAAGACAAAGGCTGTGCGCGATGGCGACAGCTTTGTGATCAACGGACAAAAGACTTGGACAACGCATGCGCACTGGGCAAATATGATTTTTTGCCTCGTGCGGACCGAGGTGAGCGAGCGCAAGCAAAACGGTATATCCATGGTGCTTTGTGATATGTCCACCGACGGCGTTGAGGTTCGCCCAATAGTCACGTTGGACGGGGAGCATGAGGTTAACGAGGTATGGTTTAGCGACGTGAAAGTTCCAGTTCAGAATCTAGTCGGGGAAGAGGGAAGGGGTTGGAGTATTGGTAAGTTTTTGCTCTCTCACGAGCGAACCGGAATTGCTGGAGTTGGCGTCTCTAAGCGTGAGCTCGCTTACTTGAAGCATCTGGCGTCTGAAGAGATGTATGCGGGAAAACCGTTGCTCGAGGATCCGATATTCAAGGACCGAATAGCGGATTTAGAGATAGATTTGCTGGCTTTAGAAATGACTGTGTTACGTGTAGCCTCTCGCGATGATTCGGGAGGTGAGCCAGGACCAGAGGCTTCTATTTTGAAAATAAAAGGTACGGAAATTCAGCAACGATTAACGGAATTGCAAATGGAGGTTGCGGGTCTGGCCGCACTCCCATACCTCCCCATGGCTTGGGGGGATTCGTTTATCGGTAAAACGCCTGGACCTGCCTACGCCGCACCTTTGGCAGCACGTTACCTAAATATGCGCAAGACCTCGATTTACGGCGGAACCAATGAAATTCAAAGGAATATCATCGCTCGAAGAGTCCTGGGGTTATAAATTTTTGTGAACGAAGAGAAGCTTCCAATATGAATTTTTCTTTAACTGAAGACCAGACTTTGTTGGTCGATGCGCTGAAACGATTTTTGGATAAGAACTATGCGCCCGAGATGCGTCAGCGAATGGTGCTTGACCAAGAGCCGATGTCTCGCGAAGTCTGGACCGGTTTCGCATCGCTAGGAATTTTGGGCCTCACCCTCTCTGAAGAACATGGTGGTTTCTCTGGGTCTGGGATTGATGTGATGGTTGTCATGCGAGAACTTGGAAAATACCTTGTGATCGAGCCGTACATTCCCAATGTCGTCATGTCGGCAGGGCTCGTCGAACTTTGTGGGTCAGATTGGCACAAAAAGGTACTTCTCCCTGAGTTGATCAAGGGTGAGTCAACGCTAGTCCTAGCGCATACCGAGATGCAAGGTCATCAAGACCTCTCGCACGTCGAGACCATTGCTAGGCAAGAGGGGGGCGTATGGGTTCTGAGTGGAAAGAAAACGTTGATACTAGGTGGTGCCAGTGCTGATCGTTTTATTATTTCTGCTCGCACCTCTGGATCTAGCGGCGATAAAGATGGAATCACGCTTTTCATTGCCGAATCCTTAGACGAATCGATTAGCGGGCAAGTGTATCCGCTGTTAGATGGCAGTCGAGTTTTGGATATTCAGTTTGATAACCTGAGGCTTGGGTCTGAGTCTGTAATTGGAACCCTTGACCGGGCGTTCGCGCCGATCGAATGTGTATATGATCGTGCGGCAATGGCCAGTTGTGCCGAGGCACTTGGTGCCATGGAAACGGCTTATGAAATGACTGTTGATTACCTCAAGGATAGACACCAATTTGGCCAATCTTTGTCGCAATTTCAGGTCCTACAACATCGAGCAGTCGACATGTTTATTAATATTGAAGAGGCCCATTCACTTTTGACGCTCGCAGCTGCAAACGCATGGGGAGATAGCCCCTACGAAAGAGCTCGGTCCGTGTCGGCGGCGAAGTCTCTGTTTGCACGTGCTACACGATTTGTGTCCCAGCAAGCAGTTCAGCTCCACGGAGGTATGGGGATGACATATGAGTTGCCGCTGAGTAATTACGTTAAAAAGTTGACTATGTTTGACACGTTGTTTGGTGGAGAGCGCTTTCATCGTTCGAGATTTTCTAATCTGCGAAAAGAAGAAGCGGCCACAACAGGGTTTGTGTCCCCTAAGAAAAGTTGGAAGCAGTTGTAGTTTTATTTAAGCAATACATTCTAGGATTTCAAAAAATGTTCAGAAAAGTTGGAGTAGTGGGTGCAGGGTTAATGGGTGCAGAGATCGCTCTGGTGAGCGCTTTGTCTGGAAGGTCGGTTTTATTGAATGATGCGAATCGAGATTTGACAGAAAAGGCATTATCGCGGTTAAACGGGTTGCTTGAAAAAGGGGTCGATCGTGGGTTTTATGAAGCAGGAGTTGTTGAGGATGTGATGCCACGAATTGAGGTGGCCGAGGATTTGGATTCTTTTGCAGATCGGGATTTAGTCATAGAAGCAGTTTTCGAGGACGAGGCAGTAAAGGGCGATATATTTTCCCGTCTAGATCATATTACGTCTGACCACACGGTGTTTGCTAGTAATACCTCGAGTATTTCAATTACAGCTTTGGCTTCGCACGTTCAAGAATCTAGGAGGAAAAAATTTCTTGGGACTCATTTCTTTTCCCCTGTTTCTCGGATGAAGCTGGTTGAAGTTATACCGGCTCTGGATACTGATGTCGATGTGTTGGAATCGATGATGAATTTTTGTAAAGATATCGGAAAGACCCCAATCAAAGTTAAAGACGTTGTCGGGTTTGCTGTAAACCGAATGCTGCATGCATTCATGATAGAAGCCATGCGTTTAGTCGAAGAGGGTGTGGCTACTCCTGAAGATATTGATCTCGCATGCCGATTGGGGTTGGGACATGCGATTGGCCCTTTTCAGTTAATGGATGCAACGCAAATTAGTCTATCTGTTCAGGTCGAAGAAATTTTGCACGATGCCTATGGAGATCGATTCAAGCCGCGCCCGCTGATGAAGCAGATGGTTCAGGCCGGCTATAACGGCAAAAAAGTGGGGCGAGGTTGGTACAAGTACTAGAGCCTTTTACTTTGACGTATCCGTATTAATTTAAATTTTTTATGTCGCGACCAGTTAAATATTTTTGGGAGGATTTTAGGCTCGAGGAGCGTGTTTGTATGGGGTCGGTGTCGGTGGAGTTAGGGGAGGTGCTGGATTTTGCAAAACGCTTTGACCCCCAACCCTTCCATGTGGATGCGGCTCAGGCAAAAAATCAATTTATGGCGACATCATTGCGAGTGGCTGGCATACCTGCTCGATGGTGATGCGTCTCATGTGCGATTCCTATCTGCTCGACTCCGCCTCGCTTGGCTCTCCAGGTATCGAGGAGGTTAGGTGGCCGCGACCTGTTTACCCTGGTGATACGTTAACCGCATATCGTACCGTGATCGAAACGCGACCCTCGAGTAGTCGTCCCGATCGTGGGATTGTCAAGACAAAGTGGGAAGTTGAAAACCAGGATGGTGAGTTGGTGATGTCAATGGTAGGTATAAATTTTTTCTTAAAAAGACCGGAGGGGTCATTATGAGTGCGGAGCACTTCAGTCATAAAGTTCATGTGCTCTACACGAAAGAGGCTCTCGATCACGAGCGCCTTGAGGGCAAAGTTGTAATTGTCCTAGATGTGCTATTCGCGACCACTACTATCATCAACGCATTCGCGAACGGAGCGAAGACAGTCCACCCGGTGGAAAGTGAGAATGCAGCGCGGGCAGTTGCAGACCCGCTTAATGCCGAGAGCTATGTGTTAGCGGGTGAGCTCTACGCGGTAACACTCCCAGGTTTTGCCTCACCTGCGCCGTTGGCTTTAGCGAAAGAGAATCTGAAAGAAAAAATGCTGATTTATTCCACCACGAACGGAACGGTGGCGTTAAAGAAGTCGGTTGGTGCGAGTGCCATCTATGCTGGAGCCCTAATTAATGCAAAATCTGTAGTCGAGTATGTCTTGGCGTCACATCCGGAGCAAACCATCCTTATCGTTTGTTCTGGATCGATGGGAAATCACAATTTAGAGGATATTTGTGGTGCGGGATATTTTGTAGATTTGCTGTTGGAACGACGTCCGAATAGCGCTCGGGAATATTTTTCGGATGCCGCACTTGCTGCCCATGCAGTTTTTAAATCGGAACCTTCCGTAGATCTTTTGCTCAAATCGCGTGTGGGTCAATTGATGCTAGATCGCGGTATGGAAAATGAAGTCCAATTTGCCGCTGGGTTAAGTGTTACTTCAGTAGTCCCAAAAATGGAAGGAGATGTTTTAGTCTCGTTCTAACCTTTGTGGTAACGGACGGTAGAACACTATGTGTGAGGGAAGCATGAAGAATATTCGTTTGTTTGTGGCGTTATTTCTTTTGTTTGGTTTGGGTGGCCCGTTATTGGCTGCTATAAATTGCAGTAATCCAAATTCAAACGTTGAGCGTCTAATTTGTACGAGCAGCCGCGCTTCGGTTGCGCACGAGCAACTCGCTTTCTCTTACAACCTCGCCATGAGTCGAGGGGTTGACATTAAGATGTTGCAGGAGTCTCAGATCGACTGGTATGAGAATGTGCTATCGGTTTGTAACGATGTGAACTGTGTTGTCCAGGCGATGGATGAGCGTAGCTACGAGCTGGAAAATTATTGAGTTGAAATTTAGGCGTTCGGCACGCAAATTCGCTGGGTGATGTCCTGTTCAGGTAATAGCGTTTCGATCAAGTAGTCAATCTCATCAGAAAGATGGGGGCTCAGATTTGCTCCTGGCTTCCGAACTGCAGCATTAGAGATCACGCCACGCGCGAGTAATAATCGTTTTCGAATTGCGACCCCGGGTTGTTGCTCTAGTACTAACATTGGGCTGAATCGCTGATAAATTTTTAACGCAGTTGACCAGTCTTTATTTTTACCGGCACTGACCATTGCTTGAAGCACTTCCGGGAATGCAAAACCCGTATTGAAACCGTCTGATCCAGCGCGCAAGTCAAAGATCCCATAAAGCCCTCCGAGGCCCGTCATGATGTTGATGTGTCTCGCGCATTGTTTCCTGATTTGGATTAATTTTGGTGCTGTTGGCACTGCCTCGAGTTTGAGTCCAACTATATTTGGTAGTTGCTCAATGAGTTTGATAATTAAATCAACCGACATATGTACACCCGTTGACGCGGGGTGGTCTTGCAAAATTATCGGAAGTTTTGCGTCTTCGGAGATGTCTGCGAAGTGCTGAAAAATCCTCTCTTCTGAAGGGGTGGGTTCCGCATGCGGTGTAATCATGACCGCACTGGCGCCGAGTGATGAGGCCATTCGATTTAATTCAATAACCGCTTTCGTTCCGCTCGCACTTGTCCCAACGATGATCGGTAAACCTCTTGCGTGCTCCACAGCAGTGGAAATAATTTTTTCGCGTTCCGTGTCTGTCAGTCTATTTGCTTCGCCGAGTACGCCGAGTATGGTTGCCCCGTCGACTTGAAGCTCTCGCATGAAGTTAATCAACATCGCGACCGATTTCAAATCAACCGCCTCGTCGGAGTCAAATGGCGTAACGAGAATGGGTATAACACCCTGGAATAGCATCGTAGACTTTCAAGTATGATCAATGGAAGGTTTATGTTAATCGATCGTATCGGAATCAAGCAACGGGGTAGCCAATGGAGTTTATAGAGAATCGGATCAAAAAGAGAATTCAAGGCAAAGAACGACAAATTGGTTGTTGGTTGAGTATGGGGAGCCATGTGGCGACCGAGATTTGTGCATCAGCAGGATTTGATTGGGTTCTGATTGATATGGAGCATGCGCCGAACGATGTTCCGCAGGTCTTGAGTTTAATTCACGCTGCGGCCGCTTACGATGTGGATATTGCGGTTCGTGCTCCTTGGAATGATGCGGTTACGATCAAGCGGCTATTGGACCAAGGGGTCCAGACGATCGTATTGCCGAATGTTCAGACATTGGCTGAAGCCCAAGAGGCGGTACGGTCGGTTCGATATCCGCCGCGTGGGTATCGAGGAGTTTCGGCAAATTCGCGCTCGAACCGTTTTGGGCGTATGAATAATTACTTTGATCACGCCGATGAAAATATCTGTCTCATCCTGCAAATTGAAACTCAATTGGGGCGAGAGAATGCAGGAAAAATAGCTGCGGTCGATGGGGTCGATTGTCTTTTTGTTGGGCCACAGGACTTGGCAGCTGGCGTGGGTCATCTTGGAAACCCCAGTGCCAAGGGTGCGAAAGAAGCAATGCTAGATGTGATAACCACGACTGTTGAGGCTGGTTGTGCTGCCGGGATCTTAGCGTTTAATGAGCAAGATGCAAAAAATTGGTTAGCTGCAGGTGCAAGTTTTGTGGCCGTCACAGGCGACACCTTCTTGTTAGCTCGATCTACCGATGCGGTTGTTAAATCATTTAAATCGGAGGGTTGAGTTTAATGAGAGTGAATACACCTGGTGACCTGCGTCAGTATAAGTCCTCTGAGGTTGCGGTTAGTGATTGGGTAGAGGTGACTCAAGAAATGATCGATGGGTTTGCGGAATCAACTGGAGATTTTCAGTGGATACATGTTGATGCCGATAGAGCTGAGTCCGAGAGTGTTTTCGGTTCTACGATTGCTCATGGATTTCTGACGCTTTCGTTGTTATCAAAATTTTTGAATGGAACGATTGATCTTGGTCGCTCTAAGATGGGAATCAATTACGGTCTTAATCGTGTGCGATTTACTGCGCCTGTTCGAGTAGATTCGAGGCTTAGGGCGCGGTTTTATCTTGAGGATGTAGTCGACATACCAGATGGCGTCCAGTTAGTTTGGGCTGTTACGATCGAGATCGAAGGGGAGAGCAAACCAGCACTCGTCGCTGAATGGTTAACGAGGCGTTATGGCTAGAGTGATGTCATCAAGCAATTCTGTATTTAGTTAGAGATGAAAAAAAGTGATTTTCGCTTAGTTCAGAGTATCCGCGTGAGGTGGGCTGAAGTGGACGCCCAAGGCATTGTGTTCAATCCCCACTATTTGATGTATGCCGACATCGGAGTGACAGAATATTATCGCGCCATTGGTATGCCATACCCGGATGCGTTCCAAGTTGAGGCGGAGGATTTATTCACGAAAAAGTCGACAATCGTATATCACGCATCGGCGCGGTACGACGATGAGATAGATATCTTAGTGCGAGTAGCGCGTCTTGGAAAAAGTAGTTTTGATTTTTTAGTGGGAGTTTTTCGAGGTGATGAAGCTCTCGCGGAAATATTAATCACGTACGTCAACGCAAATCCTCACACGCGAAAATCGGTACCGCTGGCAGATACATTTAAAAATAAAATCTGCGATTTTGAAGTGATATCACCTGAGGGAAGTGCCCAACGCGTGTAAAATTCAGTTTTTCAGAAAATTAACTGCGAGCCATTGAGAGATGGCCTCCAAAACGACGGAAGCAATTATGGATTTTGAATTTTCAGCAGAAGTGAAAACGCTTCAAGAAAAAGTAAAAGCGTTTATGGATGAATTTATTTATCCGAATGAGGCAATCTTTTTTGAGCAGATAGACGCGAACCGTAAAAACGGTAACGCGTGGATTCCTACGGCAATCGTGGAGGAGTCGAAGGCAAAAGCAAAAGAGAGAGGTCTTTGGAATTTGTGGCGTCCGAAAGCGCATGGTGGAACGCTAAGCAATTTGGACTATGCGTCTCTTTGTGAAATTATGGGGAGGGTGTTCTGGGCACCTGAGGTGTTTAACTGTTCTGCGCCGGATACCGGAAATATGGAGACGATCCTTCGCTACGGAACGGATGAGCAGATCAAAACGTGGGCGGAGCCGTTATTGAGCGGAGATATCCGATCTGCATTTCTCATGACGGAACCTGCAGTTGCTTCGTCGGACGCTACGAACATCCAATGTCGAATTGAGAAGTCTGGAGATCACTACGTTATTAACGGAAGAAAATGGTGGTCGTCGGGTGCTGGTGATCCGAGGTGCAAGATCCTCATTGTGATGGGTAAAACTGATCCGGATGGTGCTGATCGACATAAGCAGCAGTCGATGATTTTGGTCCCAGCTGATACTGCTGGGGTCAAGGTAGAGCGTGCGCTGACTGTGTTTGGGTATGACGACGCGCCTCATGGCCACATGGAGGTTTCTCTGACCAACGTAAAGGTTCCAGCGTCAAACATTTTGCTTGGTGAGGGTAGAGGTTTTGAAATTGCGCAAGGTCGATTGGGGCCAGGGCGAATCCATCACTGTATGAGAATCATAGGTCAGGCGGAACGCGCGCTTGAATTTATGTGTAAACGGCTGATGGGTCGAGTGGCTTTTGGTAAGCCAGTTGCTGAGCAGTCGGTATGGCATGAGCGTATCGCTGAATCCAGAATCATGATTGAGCAGGCGCGATTGCTTACTCTCAAAGCCGCTTACATGATGGATACCGTCGGCAATAAGGAAGCTCGAGCTGAGATCGCGATGATTAAAGTGATTGGCCCGAACATGGCGCAGACCATCATTGATTGGGCGATTCAGGCGCACGGCGGTGGCGGGGTATCTCAAGACTTCCCGCTAGCATGGATGTACGCATGGAACAGGTCTTTGCGTTTGGCCGATGGACCCGACGAAGTGCACCGATCGCAAGTCGCTCGTTTGGAGTTGAAAAAATACTCATAATCCCTTAGCGGGCCGCGATGCCGACGTGAAAAAGAGGGGCAGTCCCCTCTTTTTTTATTTTTTAGAAAAAATTTAAGTTTTTTTATTTTCTAGAGGATTGCATCCGTCCGCGGTCATTGATGTAACTGGCTCCGCGTTACATTCCGCTCATATTCGATATTTGTTGCGACACACCTACTTAAAAATAGCTATAAACATAGTATATGTTGTGTCGCACCATTTATTTTTTTAATTATTTTGAAGGCGGGATATGAAGGTTATTTTCAGCTCATGAAAATATTTTCTTAAAACTCTCAGAAACCGGAAATTTAGTGCTCCCTGGGATCGAGATTTTCAACTAGAAACAGGCTTCTACGCCTGTTACAGCCCTTGAAACAGGCACCCAGTTCGTGTATTTTCCGTCAGGTAACCATAATAGTTACGATCCCTGTACCTATTTTCAAAGCTTCGAAAGGGGGAGTTATAAAATGAAAGTTACTTTTAAAGTAAATGGGAAAAGCGAGACAGTCGACGTCGCCGCTGATACACCATTACTTTGGGTTCTTCGCGACACACTCGGCATGACCGGGACAAAGTTTGGTTGCGGAAAAGCCCTTTGTGGTGCGTGTACCGTTCATTTGAGCGGAAATGCAGTGCGTTCCTGTCAAGTTCAAATTGGTTCCTTAAATGGTGCCGAAGTGACAACCATTGAAGGTCTTGGTGGGAATCACAAAGTTCAGCGTGCTTGGGAAGCTCTTGATGTTCCTCAGTGTGGCTATTGCCAGCCTGGTCAGATGATGTCTGCCTCTGCATTGCTAGCTTCAAATAAAAATCCTTCAGATTCGGATATCAATGCAGCAATGTCAGGAAACATTTGCCGTTGCGGAACATATCCTCGAATTCGCGCTGCCATTAAGGCTGCTGCGAAGATGTCGTAAGGAGGACTTGAGACATGGAAAAAATAGTAAAGAACGAAGCACGTCGTGACTTCCTGAAAGTCAGCGGTACTGTTGCTGGTGGATTAGCTCTTGGCTTCTACCTCCCTCAGTCTCGCGAGGCTCAAGCAGCTGACGGTGGTAGCCCTAATGCATGGGTTCGCATCGGCGGTGACAACTCAGTCACCATTATGTGTGCTAGATCCGAGATGGGTCAGGACGTTTATACATCTATGCCAATGTTGGTTGCGGAAGAGCTTGAAGTTGATCTCAATAGAGTCAACGTTGAGTTTGCACCTCCAGCAGAGGTTTACATTAACTCACTTCTCGGCGGTCAGCTAACTGGTGGTTCTACCGCAGTTCGTGACGGTTGGGAAAAACTTAGAAAAGCTGGTGCATCTGCAAGAATGATGCTAGTTGCTGCTGCTGCAGACAACTGGGGTGTTGATGCAAGTCAGTGTACTGTTTCTGACGGTGTGATTTCTGGCCCTGGCGGCAAGAAAGCAACCTACGGATCAGTTGCAGCGAAAGCAGCAGGAATGGAAGTTCCAAAGGAAGTTCCACTCAAGCCAGCTAGCCAGTTCAAATACGTTGGTAACGTTAAGCAGAAGAGACTTGATACCGCAGCTAAGGTTCGTGGTACCGCTGGTTTCGGTGTTGATACCCGTATCCCTGGCATGAAATACGCTGCTGTTGCTATGGCTCCTATGATGGGTGGAAAGCTCATCTCCTACGACGATTCACGTGCTAAGAACTTCCCTGGCGTTCACGCAGTGGTTCAGTATAGCCGTGGTGTTGCGGTTGTTGCTGACGATTGGTGGACAGCTAAGAAAGCAGTAGCGACGCTTGATCCTCGTTGGGATGCTGGTGCAAACGCAAATCTCGATATGACTGGCCTATGGGCAGGAATCGAGGAAGCATCTAACAAGCCTGGTGCAGTTTTCCGTGAGAGCGGAGACGCAAACCAAGGTCTCGCAAATGCTGACAAGATGATTACTGCAACTTATCGTTTGCCATTCCAGTCACACTCACCGATGGAGCCACAAAACTCTGTTGCTGATGTGCGTGCAGACAAAGCAGTCATTATTACTCCAACTCAGTTCCAGCAGTTGATCCCACACGTGGTCGCTGGTGCTACTGGCCTAACGCCTGAGCAGGTTGAAGTTCAAACGACCTTCCTCGGTGGTGGTTTCGGTAGACGAGTTGAGGTGGACTACGCGATTGATGCTGCGGAAATCTCCAAAGCAGCTGGCGTTCCTGTGAAGATGGTTTGGTCTAGAGAAGATGATATGACTCATGACTCATACCGTCCTGCTGGTATGTACAAGTTCACCGCTGGTGTTGATGCCAAAGGTAAGCTTCAGGCATTGAAGTTCCACTCAACCAGCCCATCAATATCTTCACGTCTGTTCCCAAGTATCGTGAAAGACGGTATCGACCCATTTGCAGTTGAGGGTATCGATAACTTCCCATACATGGCAGACGCAGGTATGAGTTTCAGCTATCAGATGCATGATACTGGCGTACAGGTCGGTTACTGGCGTGGTGTGTCTCACAACTTGAACGCAGTTGCACTTGAGGCGTTTATCGATGAGCTCGCTGTTAACGCTGGTGTTGATCCTATCCAGTACAGAATCGATATGCTTGATATGGGTTCAACCAAGCACCAGTGGTCAGGTCTGTCAGCTGGTGTTCCAGTTGGAGCCAGAATGAAGCGAGTTCTGGAAGAGACCAAGAAGATCACCAAGTTTGGTAAGAAAATGCCAGCTGGTAAAGGTCAGGGCGTTGCAGTGATGGAAGGTTACAACTCAGTTGTCGCTATTGTTGCTGAGGTTACTGTTTCTTCTACCTACGACGTGATGTTGGACAAAGTTACTGCGGTTGTTGACGGTGGTACTTTGGTTCACCCAGATCAGGCACTTGCTCAGATCCAGTCTTGTATCAACATGGGTCAAGGTGTTGCGCTCTACAGTGAAATCACTGTCAAGAACGGCATCGTTGAGCAAAATAACTTTGATGGATACCGAGTTGCTCGTATGAACGAGACTCCAGAAATCGATGTTCACTTCATTAAGAGTGACAGCGTACCTGGTGGTCTTGGAGAGCCTGCAACCGCGGTTGTCCAGCCAGCTATTGCTAACGCAATCTTTGCAGCATGTGGTAAGCGTGTACGCACCTTGCCAATGACTCCAGAGCATATTGCCGCAGCCTAAGCTGTGCAAAAAAAGGGTTTCGGTTATCCGAAACCCTGTTTGCTTTGAGACCCCCGGATTTCCGGGGGTTTTTTTTCCAGGATGAAAGAAGTGTAAATAAGGGTTAGTATCTGGCAATGGATAGCGTAGATTTACAAGTCCTCAAAACCAGTCTCGCGTGGCGGGCTGAGGGTCATGAGGTGGTGCTTGGAACAATTGTAGAGACCTGGGGTTCTTCCCCGCGGCCTCCTGGTGCGATGCTGGCAATTAGAGAAGATGGACTCGTTGCTGGATCAGTATCTGGAGGGTGCGTCGAGGATGACATGATCAATAAGATCAGAGATCAATCTTTAGCCGTCGACAAACCCAAAGTTGTGACCTATGGGGTTACGAAAGAGGAAGCGAATCGATTTGGTTTGCCATGTGGTGGAACCTTACAACTCGTACTAGAGAAAATTCAGAAAGATGATATTTTTCAAAACCTACTCGAGAGAGTTGAGCGTCATGAGTTAGTTAATCGCACTCTGGATATGTCGAGTGGAGAGACAGAATTATCTGTTGGAAAGCCGAGTGATACGATCGTATTTGACGGCGAAACATTATTTGGTGTGTATGGACCACGTTGGAGACTTGTCATTATCGGAGCGGGTCAGTTGTCTACTTATGTAGCTCAAATGGCACAAGCTCTCGATTATCAGGTAATCGTTTGTGATCCTAGAGAAGAGTATGCGGAGACGTGGGCAGTGCCTGGCTCTATTCTTTCTCGCGAAATGCCTGATGACTTTGTGGTTTCTTTAAACTTGGATTCGCGATCGGCTTTGGTTGCGGTAACGCATGACCCAAAGTTAGATGATTTAGCGCTTCTCGAAGGACTTAAATCATCCGCGTTCTATGTTGGGGCGCTTGGCTCTCGACTGAACAGCAAAAATAGGAGAGAGAGGCTGTCAATTTTTGATTTGAGTGAGGAAGAGATTTCTCGCCTACATGGTCCTGTTGGTTTGCGTATTGGCAGCAAAACACCGCCAGAAATAGCTGTGTCGATACTGGCTGAAATCACAGCAGTTCGGAACGGTGTGAATTTAGCGACCATAGGTAACGGAGAAGGTAAGGCGTATTCCGTAGACGGAAATCAGACCGCCTGCGCTGTATAATCTGAAGCGTTATTAGATTTGTTACGCTCCAATCTGTAATAGGTTTGGAGCTTTTTTATGGGGAAGGAGTATGCGTTTAGAAAGTAAAGTGGCGATTGTCACTGGTGGAGGATCTGGTTTCGGAGAGGGTATTGCCAAGCGATTTGCTGAAGAGGGATGTAAGGTTATCGTTGCAGATATTAACGCCGATGGCGGAAACCGAGTGGTTGGTGAAATAAAAGCAGCTGGTGGAGACGCGGCTTTTACATCTGCAAATGTAGCGAAAGAAAGTGACTGGACTGCGCTTCTTAAGTTTACGACGGATACCTATGGCAAGCTGGACATCGTAATCAATAACGCGGGAACGACTCATCGAAATAAACCAATGGTTGATGTGACCGATGCTGAATTTGATTTGGTGTATGCAGTCAATGTGAAAAGTTTGTACTACAGTGCGAAAGCGATCGTTCCTTATTTTAGAAAACAAGGAGGGGGTTCGTTTGTCACGATCGCATCTACGTCGGGTATCAGACCGCGCCCCGGACTTGTTTGGTATAGCGGTAGCAAAGGGGCGGCGATTATTGCGAGCCAGGCGATGGCAGTGGAATTGGCTCCCGATAAAATTCGAGTGAATGTCGTCAATCCAGTAGCAGGTGATACACCCCTTTTGGCAGAGTTTATGGGTTCTGACACTCCGGAGACGCGCGCGAAGTTTGCATCTGTGATCCCCTTGGGGAGATTTAGTCAACCGCGGGACATCGCAAACGCGTTCTTGTATTTATCGTCTGATGAAGCAGATTTTATAACTGGGGCATGTATTGAGGTAGACGGTGGCCGCTGCGTCTAAGCTCTTCTAACTAATGATGTAGAAATGGGGCTTTGAAGCCCCATTTTTTATTAGCCCCCCGTGAATGCTTGGATACCGGTTTGTGCACGACCTAAAATTAAGGCATGGATATCATGCGTTCCTTCATAGGTGTTGACAGCTTCTAAGTTCATCATGTGTCTGATGACTTGGTATTCATCGGAAATGCCGTTTCCGCCATGCATATCTCGCGCAATGCGAGCAATCTCTAAAGCTTTGCCGCATGAGTTTCTTTTCACTAGCGAAATCATCTCTGGCGTTGCTACTCCCTCATCAAGGAGCTGACCGACACGCAGTACTGACTGAAGGCCAATAGAAATTTCAGTTTGCATGTCTGCTAATTTTTTTTGTATGAGTTGATTCGCAGCTAACGGTTTTCCGAACTGAGGTCGATTGAGTGTGTATTCTCGAGCTGCATGCCAGCAGTATTCTGCTGCTCCTAATGCTCCCCAAGAAATGCCGTATCTCGCTTTGTTTAAACAACTAAAAGGTCCTTTTAAGCCTTTTACGTTAGGTAAGATATTTTCTTCTGGAACGAAAACATCGCTCATAACAATTTCGCCCGTTATTGAGGCTCGAAGGCTAAATTTTCCAGAAATTTTCGGGGTTTCAAGTCCCTTCATACCGCGTTCGAGGATGAAGCCCCGTATTTCATTCGCATCATCTTTTGCCCAAACAACCAGAACGTCTGCTACTGGAGAATTGGTAATCCACATCTTCGCACCGTTGAGCGTCCATCCTCCTGCAACTTTTTTTGCACGAGAAATCATACTGCCCGCATCAGATCCAAAGTTCGGCTCGGTCAGTCCAAAGCAACCAATTTTTTTACCCGAGGCAAGTGACGGAAGATACTTTTCACGCTGCTCTTCACTTCCAAACGTGTAAATCGGATACATCACGAGGCTTGATTGAACGCTCATCATCGATCGGTAACCAGAATCTATGCGTTCAATTTCTCGTGCGATGAGTCCGTACGAGACGTGGTTTACGCCCTGGGCATCCGTATCCTTGGATTGTTGCTCCCAGAAATCCCATTTCCCCAAATTCATCAAAAATAGTACGGTCGAAAGATTCATTTCGATTCGCTTCGATAATTCGCGGAGCTAACCGATCTGAACAGAATTCGGCTGCGCTCTGAGCGATTAGTTTTTCCTCTTCGTTTAGTTGATCTATGAATCGAAAAGGGTCTTTCCAGTCGAAGCTACTTTGATCTTTCATTTTTTCCCCGTAGTGGTGCTGTGGTGTCTAAACCAATCTTGCCTCGATTCCGCCCAGCACTCCAAAATCTAACTGAATATGATTACCAGGTTTGATAGCGAACGGAATAACGCAGGTGCCCGTCGTGATAACTTCGCCCGCCTTAATCCCAATTTTTGTTTGGCTCAGTTCATTGGCTATCCAGTTGAGCGCAATACGCGGGTCTCCAAGTACATTTTTACCTACGCCGCTTTGGACAATCACCCCATCAACCAAGGCATCAACTTTATGTTCAACAAGATCGAGGTCTCTCCAATTGTAGCTGGTCGGGTTTCCGAGAATGAACCAGCTCGCGCATGCATGATCGGCAATCAACTGATACTCGCCCGCAGTTACAAAGTCAGAGAATCGAGAGTCAGGAATTTCAATGGCTGGGTGCAATGTGTCAACAGCTGATAAGGTTTCCTCAATGGAGTAATTCTCAGATCGAGGGGGCAAATCCCGCCCGAGTCTAAAACAGAACTCTGCTTCAGCGACTCCCATCAAGTTCTCTCCCAATTCAAGAGTATCGCCGTGGGAGAATGCTCTGTCCGCTAATAATCTACCCGCCAGTGGTCCACTAACACCAATATGTTTTTGACCGTTTTCGCTGGTTGCGGCGATTTTCCATCCTATTTGTCCAGAGCCCGACAGTTCAGAAACTTTTTCTTGAATTTTATAGGCTGAATCGCGATCGGTGGGGCGGTACTCTTCCGGTATGGCATCAATGAGAGTCCCAGACTTCCAAGTTGACCAAAGGAGCTCGGCGGCTTGTTGTACTTGTGAATCATTCATTTTATAAAGTTCCAGTAATGTGTTTCGATATTTGAATAAAGTCGGTTATCTAGCACTAGATCCGTTTCGCACGACATTTAGTAGCGGTTGACCCAATAATAGCCGGTTCATATTTTCGGACATTTTTTGATTGCGTCTCTCAATGAGTTCAGCGGTCCAGGCCGAAGCGTGTGGAATCATTGTGACATTGTCTAGATCTTCAAATGGAAGGGATGACGGCATCAGTTGCTCATCTACGTGGGTTGGATAACGGTACCAAGTATCAATTACAGCACCTCCAATCGATTGATTTTTACATGCATCAAATAGTGCTTTTTCTTGAATGATTTCCCCACGAGCGACGTTGATGATGACTGCCGTTTCTTTCATAGAGGAAAATTCTGGAGTGCCGATTAGCCCTTTTGTTTCTGGTAGTAGTGGGGCCGCGACAACAACATAGTCGCTCAGCCCTAGCATTTCATGTAGTTCTGTGATGTTAAAAAAACGGTCTAAATTACCTGGATCGTTTTGTGGTCTTGGTCCGGCAGCAATTACATTCATCCCGAACGCTTTTGCCCGCTTGGATACCTCTCGTCCAATATGACCATATCCAATGATTCCAATGGTCTTGCCGTGCACCTCGTCATGTGTTGGTCCAAACAAATATGACCCCTTCCAAGATCCAGATCGCATATTTTCCTCAAGCTTTTTCAGCCTAAGGGATTTTTGGAGCAGGGTACCCAGGATGAATTCCGCAATGGGAATCTCATGTTCAAATACATTACAAATACTCGTGTGATTTGGTATTAAGGTCTGTTCTATGGCATCGAGGCCAGCGCCTGGCAATTGGAGAAGCTTAAGTCGTTGAAGGCCTGTCGTCGGGCAATCTCGCCAGTCCATCGTGATAACCGCGTCAGCGGTGCTCAATCCGTCGAACCATTCTTCTCGGTTTGTGTGATCGGCAGCGATGATTTTCCAATCCGGTAATAGATACGCGCTTAAGGTGGCGAGCCGATCTCTCTGGTCTTGTTTCTTGATTAATAAATTCATTACGTTTGAGGGAACACTACTCGGTAATGTTTTCTTGGGGGTATAAAAAAGGGGTACGGATACCCCATTGATTATATAGCTATTTTGGTACCGAGAGTCGGACTCGAACCGACACACTATCACTAGCGGCGGATTTTGAATCCGCTGCGTCTACCAATTCCGCCATCCCGGCATAGCGCGCATTATCCCTAAAGATGAACTATCGATCAAGGATTGTTCGTTTACCACCCGAGTACGTAGTGCGACCGGTATACTAGCGCTGAAATATTAGTAAAAGCTAATTTGATAGATACATGAAGCTCTCCGATTTTGATTTTGAATTACCGCAGGAACTGATAGCGCAGGCGCCATTGCGTGAGCGCTCAGCGAGTCGCTTGCTCAGAGTTTGTCAATCCTGAAGTGATTTCGAGGACCTGGCGTTTATCAATCTGCTTGACTATCTGAACCCGAATGACCTTTTAGTTTTCAACGATACCCGGGTAATTAAAGCTCGCATGAGCGGCGTGAAAGCTACCGGAGGGCGTGTAGAAATAATGGCGGATCAAGTACTTTCTAACCGCTCGTGTAAGGCGCTACTTCGATCGAATCATTCGGTGAAGATTGGGCAAGTCATTCGGGTTGGAGATGCGGTTGATTTCGAAGTAGTCGCGATTGAAGATGGAATATTCGAATTACTATCTTCGGAGGATTTAGATCTGTGCTTTGAAAAATTTGGAGAAGTGCCGCTGCCTCCGTATATCAAGCGTTCAGTGGTCAATGAGGACGAGGATCGTTATCAAACGGTTTACGCTAAAGACGCCGGTGCAGTAGCTGCTCCAACTGCTGGTCTTCATTTCGATGAAAAATTTCTCGAATTAATAAAGGCCAAAGGAGTTTCGTTGGCTTTTGTAACTTTGCATGTTGGTGCTGGAACGTTTAAGCCAGTAAAAGTCGAGAATGTTAAAGAGCATCGTATGCATTTTGAGCGTTACGTTGTTCCGTCAAAAACCATCGAGGCAATAGCTGATACAAAGCAGCGTGGCGGGCGGATTTGCGCGGTCGGAACTACCAGCCTCCGAGCGCTTGAGAGCGCATTTGATAACTCGACTTCTGATCCTGAGAAGTTAACTGGAGATACTAATTTGTTCATCTTGCCGGGTTATAAATTTAAGGTTGTGGATTGTTTATTGACAAATTTTCATTTACCGAAATCTACTCTGATGATGTTGGTCTCAGCTTTTATTGGTAGAGAGCGAATCATGGCAGCTTACAAGCACGCAATTGAAAAGCGATATCGTTTCTTTAGTTACGGGGATGCGATGTTCTTAGAGCGATAATTTTATTAGAAGACGTACTTATGAAATTTAGTGTTTCTCACTCATTTGGTTTCGCGCGTCGAGGCCAGCTCCAGTTAAAACATGGCATTTTAGATACGCCGGCATTTATGCCTGTGGGAACCTATGGGGCAGTAAAGGGCATCTCACCAACAGAGCTAGACTCTCTCGGCGCGCAAATCGTTCTCGGAAATACATTTCATCTCTGGTTGCGGCCTGGGTTAGAGGTTATCTCGGCTCACGGTGGTTTACACCGATTTATCGGTTGGGATAAACCAATTCTTACCGACTCTGGAGGTTTTCAGGTTTTTAGCCTTGGAAAACTGCGGAAAATAAACGAAGATGGGGTGATTTTTCAATCTCCTGTAGATGGATCAAAGTGTTTTCTGTCGCCAGAGGAATCGATGAAAATACAAACCGTTCTAGACTCGGATGTTGTAATGGCATTTGACGAATGTACTGCGTTTCCAGCTACCGAAAAGGAGGCGGACGCATCCATGCGGCTTAGCATGAGATGGGCGAAGAGAAGTATCGATGCTCACGGAGAAAATCCAAACGCGCTCTTTGGGATTATTCAAGGTGGAATGTATACCGCCTTGCGCGAAGAAAGTCTTGACGTGTTACGCGAGCTCAATTTTGATGGATTAGCGATCGGTGGCCTCTCGGTTGGCGAACCAAAGTCAGAAATGCTTCGCATTATTCAGCATGTAGTGCCTTTGATGCCAGAAAATAAACCAAGGTACCTAATGGGAGTTGGGACCCCGTCGGACCTTGTTAATGCCGTATTGAACGGTGTGGATATGTTTGACTGTGTATTACCGACTCGTAACGCTCGTAATGGATGGTTGTACACCTCAACCGGGGTGCTTAAATTGCGAAATGCCAAATATCGATTTGATCAGAGCCCAGTTGATGAATCTTGTACCTGTTATACCTGTCAAAATTTCACTCGATCCTATTTGCACCATCTTCAGCGTATTAACGAAATGCTCGGATCTCGTTTGAATAGCATTCATAATCTACATTTTTACCAAGATTTAATGAAAAAAATCAGGATCGCTATTGAAAATAATGGGCTTTCGGACCTAATTCAGAGTTTTGGTTTTTTGGAGCTCAGGGATCAGGTTCTCTCCGACAAATCGGACCAAGGCTGAGTCTGCTGGTAAAATAACGGGAATGTAATTTAGCGCCGATATTCCTCTTTCGGAGGTATGTTAGTTCGCTAATTTTTTAAGGAGAAGAAGTTGTTTATTTCAAGCGCATATGCTCAGGCTGCCGGTGGGCAGGGTGGATTAGATTTGATGGGCCTTATGCCCCTTGTTCTTTTGTTTGTTCTGCTCTACTTCCTTATGATTCGCCCACAGGCAAAAAAGCAAAAAGAGCATAAGACGATGCTTCAGGGCTTGCAAAAGGGAGATGAAGTTGTGTCAGCTGGTGGTGTACTCGGAACCGTAGTCTCTGTGGGAGACCAATTTGTCACTCTCGATATCTCTTCTGGGGTCGAGATCGTAGTTCAAAAGGCGGCTGTACAGACGTTGCTACCAAAAGGTTCTATCAAGTCGGCGAAACAGTAGCTACTTTGCCAACTGGTTAGCCTAATTACTCCATAACCTTTTAGAAGTGAACCATGAATAAGTATCCGATGTGGAAGTACGCGCTCATCCTTGTGGCGTGTTTTTGGGGGTCGTTTATACCGTACCCAATTTTTTTGGTGAATCTCCGGCGGTTCAGGTATCGCCACTTCGGGCGGCTACACAAGTTGACTTAGATCTTCTGAGCCGGGTTGAAAAGTCGTTAGCAGACACGGGGATTGTGGTCGAGGCATCATTCTTCGATCAAAGTGGTGTGAAAATTCGATTTAAGGATACGGATACTCAGCTTCGAGCAAAAGACGCGTTGCAAAAAGAGTTTGGTAATGATTTCGTAGTTGCGCTCAATCTGATATCGAATTCCCCTCGTTGGTTGGCCTCGCTTAACGCGTTACCGATGTATCTCGGCCTAGATCTTCGAGGTGGTGTTCACTTCTTGCTTCAGGTGGATATGGTGTCTGCCATTGAAAAAGCGCTCGATAGTTCAGTTCAAGATCTTCGGCAACTCATGAGGTCGGAAAGTATTCGGTACTCGAGGATTAGTAGAGGAACGCCCGAAATCGAAATTAATTTCCGCGAGCAGAGTTTACGGGATGGGGCGCTGCCAATTTTAGAGAGAAAGTCACCAGACTTTTTGTATGAAACATTGGATCGATCAGGTACATATTCCCTAATCGCAAAAATGAGACCTGAAGTAGAGAAGCGTATCCAGGAGTTTGCTCTTCAGCAAAACATTACGACTCTCAGAAATCGGGTCAACGAACTCGGTGTCGCAGAGCCGATTGTTCAACAGTCTGGGGCCGATCGGATTGTGGTGCAGTTGCCCGGGGTACAAGATACGGCGAAGGCGAAAGATATACTTGGACGTACTGCTACCTTGGAAGTGCGTTTGGTGGACGAGGATAAGATGGACTCGGCTAACCTTGAGGCAGCACAAAAGGGTCAAGTTCCTCCAGGAGATGAACTCCTGTTTGATGTAAACGGAATTCCTTATCTTTTGAAAAAGGATCTAATACTCACGGGCGACCGAATTTCTGATGCCCAACCGGGGTTCGATTCTCAGACGTCTGAACCTGCGGTACACCTTAGTCTTGATGGCCGTGGTGCGACAATCTTTCAAAAGACAACTCGGGAGAATATCGGTAAAGCGTATTGCGATGGTCCTTGTTGAGCGAGGACGTAGCGAGATAGTCACTGCGCCGGTAGTTCGTGCGGAGATCCCAGGTGGGCGGGTACAGATTAGTGGCCGTATGAATACAACGGAAGCTCATGATACGGCCTTGCTTCTACGTGCAGGAGCTCTGGCGGCACCTATGGATATTGTCGAAGAGAGAACCGTTGGACCAAGCTTGGGTGCGGATAACATTGAGAAGGGTTTTAAGTCGACCTGGATAGGGTTTGCAGCGCTTGCTCTTTTTATCGCTGTTTATTACGTTGTGTTTGGTGTTGTCTCGGTGTTGGCGTTGAGTGTGAATATGATGCTTCTCATCGCTCTTCTATCAATGCTTCAGGCTACGCTTACACTTCCTGGAATTGCGGCGGTTGCTCTGACAATGGGTATGGCGATTGACGCCAATGTACTCATTAACGAGAGAATTCGCGAGGAATTACGGAATGGTACAACCCCACAGGCAGCCATCACGGCGGGATACGAACGTGCTTGGGGAACGATTCTCGATTCTAACGTCACGACGTTAATTGCGGGTCTTGCCCTTTTCTTCTTTGGCTCAGGTCCTGTCAAAGGTTTTGCTGTCGTTCATTGTCTAGGTATTCTTACTTCGATGTTTAGTGCCGTTTTTGTGTCACGCGGACTCGTTAACGTCATATACGGTAGCCGTAAAAAATTGACCGGTCTGTCAATAGGGGACTCAGATTGGTACAAAAAGAACGCAGATTAATTTTTGAGATTTAAGGCTACGAAAGAGGCTTTATATGGAATTTTTTAGAATCAAAAAAGATATACCGTTTATGAGGTTCGCCCTCATATTCAATATCATATCGATCGCAACATTTTTGATCGCTGTTGGGGCTCTCATAGGTAAAGGATTAAACTTTGGGGTGGAGTTTACCGGTGGAACGGTGATGGAGGTCTCCTACTCAGGGCCAGCGGATCTAGGAAAATCAGGTCTCAATTGGAATCGTTGGAGATCTCTGATCCTATCGTGCAAAGCTTTGGAAACTCGCAAACAGTCATGATTCGACTGCCCAATAAGGCTGATCTCGCCGGAGCCACGTTGTCCGAGGAGGTAATGTCATCCTTGCGTCAAGCTGATCCTTCGGTTGAGCTTCGCCGCGTAGATTTTGTTGGTTCCCAGGTTGGAAGTGAGCTGGCGGAGAAGGGTGCTCTAGCGTTACTAGTAGTATCGATTGGTATCGTGATTTACTTAGCGCTCAGATTTGAGTGGAAGTTTGGGGTTGCGGCGATTCTCGCGAACCTACATGACGTTGTCATTATTTTGGGGTTCTTTGCAATTTTTCAGTGGGAGTTTTCCCTTCCAGTTTTAGCTGCTGTATTAGCTATCCTTGGATATTCTGTAAATGAATCGGTTGTGGTTTTTGATCGAATCCGTGAAAACTTTAAACGGATGCGGAAAGCAACTGTGAAAGAAGTGATCAATAACGCGATCACTCGCACGATGTCGAGAACAATTATTACGCACGGAAGCACTCAGTTAATGGTGCTGTCGATCCTCTTATTTGGTGGGGAGACGCTTTTCTATTTCGCTTTGGCGCTAACGATTGGTATTTTGTTTGGAATTTACTCGTCTATCTTTGTGTCGAGCCCTTTGGTGTTATGGCTTGGGATTAGTCGTGAAGACCTAATCAAACCTGAGGTAAAAAAAGAAGAAGCTGTTGTCTAAGGACTTGTTGATCTTTACTTGTTTGTTTCAATAACAAAGATTAAAGAGGACTACAGTGGAATTGCTTAACGCACTCATTGATGTATTCGTCAACCTAGATGTGCACTTCGCGGAAATTTTAGCGACCTATGGGATCTGGGTGTATGCAATTTTATTTCTTATTATCTTCTGCGAGACTGGATTGGTTGTAACGCCACTCCTGCCTGGAGACTCTCTGCTTTTTGTTGTTGGTACGTTTGTTGGATCTAGTCATCTAGACGGTCTTTGGGTCTCCTCGACATTGATTATTGCGGCAATTCTGGGTGATACGGTTAATTACCAGATTGGTAAATACGTGGGTGGTTTTCTGGTTGATCGAAAGCTTTTAATAAAGCCCAAGCACATAGAAAAAACAAACGAATTTTTTGATAAGTATGGCGGGAAAACTATCGTTCTAGCGCGGTTCGTTCCGATTGTAAGAACATATGCCCCATTTGTTGCAGGCCTGGGACGCTATTCCTACTTTAGTTTCCTAATTTATAACGTACTCGGGGCGCTTTTGTGGGTCACCCTTTTGGTGGGTGCTGGGGTTTTGTTTGGGACTATTGATTTTGTCAAAAACAACCTAACTGCGGTTATTTTGTTGATTGTTTTTCTGTCTATTGTTCCTGCTCTTATCGAGTTTTTTAGAGCTCGTAACAGGTAGTTGGTATTTTTAATTGAGCGCAGAGGCTAATTGTCGTCTGTAGGTTCCAGTTAATTTGTTTTCATCTCCAAGAATTTTAAAAATTTCTACCATCAGCTTTCGCGCCGCTTGATCTTGAAAGTTTTTGTTTCGCTTGATAATTTTCAATAGCTCTGAAAGGGCGGCAGCGTAATCTTGTTTGGAAGCAAGTAATTGCGCATACTGATAGCGGCTGGTGAGATCATCAGGATTATCTTTAATATTATTTGCAAGCGTTTCTTGTGACGAATTAATGTTGTCAGGTTCTTCTGCGCTTGATGCTAGATCAAGAATCGCCTTAAGTTTCTGAGCTAAGTCCCCCATTTTTGATAGCGGTTTGAGCTCAGAGAATAATGTAGCGGCCTCGCTTACTTTGCTAAGTTTAATAAGTACTTCAACGCGTGATAGACGAATAGCATCGTCACTAATATCTTTATCTTGGGCGTTTTTCAATACTTCAATTGCCTCTTTGAATTTTGACTCGTTGATAAGTGCCAGTGCCTCACGATGGAGTTTCTGAGCTGCTGATGGGATTATTCGGTCGAGAAATTGGCGTATTTGTCCCTCTGGGAGAGCACCTGAAAATTCGTCTGTTATTGCGCCATTCTCAAAAACCTTAACGTTAGGGATTCCTCGAATACCAAATTTCGCTGAGAGATCTTGGTTTTCATCTGAGTTTATCTTCGCTAGTAGAAATTTCCCCTCATATTCCTTAGCTACTTTTTCGAGGATCGGCGTTAATGCTCGACAAGGTCCGCACCAAGGTGCCCAGAAGTCCACTGCGACTGGTCGCGAGTTCGATTCTTGAATAACCAGTTGCTCAAACGTATCAGTGGTTACATCTATAATATTTTCGTTTTCTAACGAAGTTTCCATAAGTTCGTCAGCGCTGGATTTAAATATTTTTCGCTAGATTTTCGGCTATACCTGTATAGGAAGCAGGCTCTAGAGATAGCAGTCTACGCTTTGCTTCTTCAGGAATTTGTAATTCACCAATAAATTGTTGGATATTTTCCCGCGTAATGCCACCCTTACCCCGCGTGAGCTCTTTTAGCTGTTCGTAGGCATCTTCGATGCCATAAAGTTTCATGACAGTTTGCACTGGCTCCGCCAAGACATCCCAACTTTGATCTAAGTCTTGTCGGATTTTTACTTCATCAATATCTAACTTCTTGATACCTCTTTGTAGTGAATCGAACGCGAGCATGGCATAAGCAAGCCCAACCCCCATATTTCTCAGTACTGTAGAGTCAGTGAGGTCGCGTTGCCATCTGGATATCGGTAGCTTACCGGAGAGATGTTTTAACATTGCGCTGGATAGTCCTAAGTTGCCCTCCGCATTCTCAAAATCTATAGGATTAACCTTATGCGGCATGGTCGAAGAGCCAACCTCTCCTGCTTTAATTTTTTGTTTAAAGTAACCAATTGAGATGTATGCCCAAATGTCTCGACAAAAATCGATCAAAATTGTATTGAGGCGGGTAAACCCATCAAAGATCTCAGCCAACCCATCATGGGGTTCGATTTGAGTCGTATAGGGGATTTGGTCTAGATCGAGCTCGTCTAACACGGCTTCTGTATGCTTCTCCCAGTCGTAATCTGGGAATGCGCTCAGGTGAGCGTTGTAGTTTCCGACGGCGCCATTCATTTTTGCGGGGAGTCTAATTTTGGAAATTATGGAACTTTGTTTCCGTAAGCGGTAAACCACATTTGCGATTTCTTTTCCCATAGTGCTGGGGCTTGCGGCTTGCCCATGGGTTCTCGATAGCATCGGGATGCCTGCATAACGTCTGCTAAGTTCTGTTAGGGATTCAATTATGATTTCAATTGTGGGTATTAAGACTTGGTCCCTAGCATCCCTTATCATCAGAGCATGCGACACATTGTTAATGTCCTCAGATGTGCAAGCAAAGTGTATGAATCCCGTAATTTCTGAGATTTCTTTATTTGACTTTAAGGTTTCTCGAAGCCAATACTCCACTGCTTTTACATCATGGTTAGTCGTTGCCTCGATTGCTTTGATCCGTTCAGCATCCTTGATCGAGAATTTCTCAACTACCTCATCGAGGGTTTTGATCGCATCTTTTGATAACTTTTTAATTTCGGTGAGGTCGGTAGATTGAGTAAGTGACTTAAGCCATGCAACTTCTACCAACACACGGTATTTAATTAAACCGAGCTCGCTGAAATAACCGGATAAGCTCTCGACTTTTTTTCGATACCGACCATCGAGTGGATTGACGGCCGTGAGTGCGTTTAGCTCAAGAGACATTGTTATCTAATTTCCTCTAGGTGCTAATAAAGCATCATTTTATCATGTAGGTCAACATGAAAGGCGCTCTCGTGCTAGGTATTTCTTGGTTTTTTACAGAAATCAATCAGGTTAAAAAATTTGCAAACGAACTGGTGATTATGCCTCCACCGAGACAAACATTTGACTCGTATATCACGACCGATTGACCAGGCGTTACTGCCCATTGCGCTTGAGGGAATTGAATATGGCAGATCTCACTGGATATATGACTGATGGCGCAAGGTGAATCTTTTTGACGATATCGGCATTTCGCACCATATACCCATTGGGTGCGCGGCTCTATCGGTGCTGTCCAGCTCAGATTTTCAGCGTGAAGTTCGTGCGAGAGAAGAAGCGGGTGGTCATGTCCCTGAACAACCGTAAGAACATTATTTTCCATATCTTTGTTTGCGACGTACCATGCGTCACCACTTCCACCAATACCCAATCCCTGTCTTTGCCCGATGGTATGAAACATTAAGCCTTGATGTTCGCCAACGACTTCCCCGGTTTCAGTCTTAATTTCACCCGGATTGTCGGGGATATATTTAGCAAGAAAATCCTTAAATTTTCTCTCGCCAATAAAACAGATTCCCGTCGAGTCTTTTTTATCGTGATTAGAGAGACCCAGGTTTTTCGCTATCTCTCTTACTTGCTGCTTGTACAGGTTTCCTAGTGGAAATAGTGAGCGCGAGAGCTGATCTTGGTTAAGTCGGTAAAGGAAATAGCTCTGATCCTTGTTGCCATCTTCAGCCTTCATCAATTGGTAACCTTCGCGTCCTTCTCTGACTTTGGCATAGTGCCCCGTTGCAATATGGTCGGCACCCAGTTTCAAGGCGTAGTCAAGAAATGCTTTAAATTTTATTTCTGAATTACAAAAGACATCCGGGTTAGGAGTTCTTCCTGCTCGATATTCAAGTAAAAAATCTTGGAATACTTTTTCGCGATATTCCTCAGTAAAATTTACAACATCGATTTCAATCCCAATTTTTCTGCTACCGAAACTGCATCAATGAGGTCTTGTCTGGAGTTACAGTATTCTTCGTCATCATCATCTTCCCAATTTTTCATGAAGATGCCGATGACTTCGTGACCTTGCTCTTTTAAGAGCCAGGCCGCAACCGATGAATCTACTCCTCCTGAGAGTCCGACAACGATCCGTTTTGCCATCATGCGTTTCCGTTAAAGGTTTTTACGAGGTCGAGGGGTAATTGCGACCATCCAGAAAATCTTGCATAGATTCGATAACGAGTGGGTTGCGATGCTGGCTTTTTGTTTTATATATCTCATCGGGAGTAAGCCAATCTGTTCGGATGATCCCATCATCGAGTTTTCGATCTGAAAAATGCTGCCCTAATGTTCCGGTAAATGTGAATCTGAGATATGTTGTTTCGCTTTTTGCGATCGGCCATTGGTAAATTCCAATTAGATTTTTCGGTTCAAATTCACAAGCAGTTTCCTCCAACATCTCTCTCTTAATCGCAGCCTCAAGGGACTCTCCGTGTTCAAGATGTCCAGCCGGTTGGTTTAGTTTTATTCCTTCGTCTGTCATTTCTTCCACGAGAAGAAATTTATCATTCTGCATTACGACAGCAGCGACGGTCACATTTGGTTTCCACTGCATGTTGGGCACTCAGCACATTAATCAAATAAATAAAATAAATAAAAAAGGGAGGCAAGCCTCCCTGATTTTATACGACCTGGCGGGTTTTAGGCACCATGTCGTACGATATGTTCGTATGCAGGAAGGGTAAGGAATTCAACAAAATCTTCTGCGAGCGTTAGCTCTTCGAACATTTTTGCTCCTTCTTCGTACTTTCCGTTTTTGAATCCATCCCCAAGCATTTCTTGAACCCTTTTTAACTCTTCCGGAATGAGACTGCTGAATAGCTCTTTGGTGACTTTTCGGCCATCATCGAGAACGCCCATTGGGCTTCTTATCCAGTGCCAAATTTGTGCTCTGGAGATTTCAGCGGTAGCGGCATCTTCCATCAAATTAAAAATCGGCACACATCCAGTTCCTGCCAGCCACGCACCGATATACTGGATACCTATATTAATGTTGGCTCGGAGTCCGTCTTCTGTAATTGGTCCCTGCGGTTTAAAGTCAATGAGGTCGCCAGCGGAGACATTCACATCTGGCCTTTGCTTCGCAATCTGATTCGCAGAGGTCATCACTTTGTCGAATGCGTCTTGCGCGACTCCGACTAATCCTGGATGCGCTACCCAAGTTCCATCGTGACCATCGTTTGCTTCACGCTCTTTGTCAGCCTTTACTTTGTCGATGGCTGCTTGGTTTGCAGCGTCGTCATTTTTGATTGGAATTTGCGCTGCCATCCCTCCCATCGCGAAGGCTCCTCGCTTGTGGCATGTTTTAATTAAGAGTAGAGAATAAGCACGCATGAAGGGGCTCGTCATGGTTACGAGATTTCTATCCGCTAAGATGAAACCATCTTGTTTTTTAAACTTCTTGATACAGCTAAAGATATAGTCCCAGCGGCCACAGTTCAAACCGGCTGAGTGTTCTCGTAGTTCGTAAAGAATTTCATCCATCTCAAACGATGCGAGGATCGTCTCGATTAATACCGTAGCTTTAATACTTCCCTGCGGAACCGCTAGCTCATCCTGGGAGGTGACAAATACGTCATTCCATAAGCGGGCTTCCAAGTGGGACTCCATTTTAGGGAGATAAAAATACACTCCAGAGCCTTGCGAGATGCGTTCTTTTGCGTTGTGGAAAAAATAGAGTCCGAAATCAAAAAGTGAGCCTGAGATTGGTTGACCATCCACCATCATATGATTTTCAGTAAGGTGCCAGCCTCTTGGTCTTACCAGGAGGGTGGCAATCTCATTTTTGAGTTCATATTTCTTTCCAGATTCGTTCGTGAAACTAATGCTCTTGCGAACCGCATCGCGCATGTTTATCTGCCCAGCGACTTGATTTTCCCATGTGGGGGTATTGGAGTCTTCGAAGTCTGCCATGTACATTTTTGCGCCGGAATTGAGTGCGTTTATTACCATCTTCCGATCCGTTGGACCGGTGATCTCGGTACGCCTATCTTGAAGGTCGCTTGGAACGCTGGCTACTTTCCAGTCCGATTCACGAATGGACGCTGTCTCAGATAAAAAATTTGGGAGTATCCCCGCGTCGATCTCTTTCTGCCTGGTTACTCGACGCGTAAGCAAGTCTTTTCGCGTCGCGTCGAACTTTCTGTGGAGCTTTGTCAAGAAGGCAATAGCCTCAGGTGTGAGGATCTCGGCGAATTCTCTCGTAAATTGTCCATTAATTTCTACACCCTCTGGGCATCGATACTCATTGCTCATTATTTATTCTCCAACTGGTAACTTAGGTTTTTTAATTTTACGATATGAAATTAAGTTTTATAAAACAATATTATATCGTCATTCCGTCCTAAACTACGAAGCAAAAAAAAGCAGCCATACGGCTGCTTTTGAGTATTTTCTAAATTACCGAGCCCGCAGAACTTAGATCCTGAGACTCAGAGCACTGGATGTTTAAGAAGCTTCTTGTATGTTAGAAGCTTGCTTACCCTTCGGACCTTGAGTTACTTCGAAAGAAACCTTCTGTCCTTCTCTTTCAACGTTTTAAAGCCATCCATTTGGATAGCCGAGAAATGCGCGAAAAAGATCCTCGCTGCCATCGTCGGGTGTAATAAACCCATAACCTTTCGCGTCATTGAACCACTTCACTGTTCCTGTTGCCATACCCCTATATCCCTATATATTTATTCTCGGGCCTCAGTAACCCTTTGACTCAGTTTGATTTTAAAGCTCAAGCAAACAAACGGATTTCCCGGATTACTGCAGAAACTTTATAACGCAAACCCCCAGCAAAAGTTTTAGGGTATTGGTTCGGTTTAGTCAAGTTAAATTTTTATAAAACTTCGAGATAAAAAACCGCTCAAATGTGAGTTATATGCGCTGCACAACGAGCTTTTTTCCATTTTGAACTTGTATTTTTTTGTGGCTTAGGGAAAATGGTTTAGGAAAGTAGCAATAGAGTTAGGAAGTAAGTCGAAGTGTCAAAAAATCAAGATGGAACATTACTTGTCGAGGAAAAAGCGAAGGTCAAGCCTCCTAGCTTGTACAAGGTGCTTCTGTTAAATGATGACTACACGCCTATGGAATTTGTAGTGATGGTGTTACAAAACTTCTTTGCCATGAACAGAGATCAGGCAACTCAGGTCATGCTCAAGGTCCATAAGGAGGGAATGGGTGTGTGTGGAGTTTTTCCTAAAGACGTGGCTGCTACAAAAGTTGAGCGCGTTAGCGCTTTCTCGAGACAGCATCAGCATCCTTTGCAGTGCACTATGGAAGAGAATTAAAGATGATTGCGCAAGAATTAGAAGTTAGCCTCCATATGGCGTTTATGGAGGCACGTCAAAAGAAGCATGAATTTATAACGGTCGAACACTTGTTGCTCGCTATGCTCGACAATCCGTCCGCCCAAGAAGTTCTTAAGGCTTGTCAAACGGATGTAGATCAACTTCGAAAGCTGTTGTCAGATTTTATCCTCGACCATACGCCTGTCGTAACTGCGGATGATGTGGATACTCAGCCAACGCTTGGATTTCAGAGGGTGATCCAACGTGCAATTCTTCATGTTCAGTCATCGGGAAAGAAGGAGGTAACAGGCGCCAATGTGTTAGTCGCGATTTTCGGAGAAAAGGATTCGCACGCTGTATATTTTTTGCATCAAAAAGGAGTTACCCGACTCGATGTGGTGAACTTCATAGCCCACGGTATTGCGAAATCGAATGAAGAGGATGACCAAAAGGATGAGCGTGCTCCAACAGAGGAGGGAGGGCCAAACGCGGAAAAAACGACGGAGAGTCCCCTGGATAGCTATGCGACCAATCTTAACAAGTTGGCTATTGATGGAAAAATTGATCCGCTGATCGGGCGAGAGGTTGAGTTAGAGCGTGTCGTGCAAATACTTTGCCGCCGGCGAAAGAATAATCCGCTTTTGGTGGGAGAGGCTGGTGTTGGTAAAACAGCTATCGCCGAGGGGCTTGCGCGGCGTATCGTTGAGGGCGAGGTGCCGGAGGTTCTATCAGGTGCTGAGGTCTACGCGTTAGACATGGGAGCGCTACTAGCGGGTACGAAATATCGAGGAGATTTTGAGCAACGTTTGAAGTCGGTGCTGAAACAACTAACCAAAAACGAGTCCGCGATATTGTTTATAGATGAAATTCATACTTTGATTGGGGCTGGTGCGGCGAGTGGTGGGACCTTAGACGCCTCTAATTTGTTGAAGCCAGCTCTATCGTCTGGTCAATTGCGATGTATTGGCGCGACGACCTATACGGAGTATCGAGGAATTTTTGAAAAAGATCATGCTTTATCGCGAAGGTTTCAAAAAATCGATGTCACCGAGCCGACAATTGCTGAAACTGTTTCTATCCTAAGGGGATTGAAGAGCCGGTTCGAGGAACACCACCAAGTGAAATACACGGTGTCTGCTCTCACTGCGGCAGCAGAGTTATCTGTTAGATTCATATCCGATCGTCATCTGCCCGACAAGGCAATAGACGTTATTGATGAGGCGGGTGCTGCACAACGGATAGTGACGACAAAGCGCAGGAAAAAAGTTATCGGCAAGCACGAGATCGAGGAGATCATCGCAAAAATTGCAAGAGTCCCCTCACAAAATGTTTCTAGTAACGATCGAAACAAGTTGCAAACGTTGGATCGTGACTTAAAGTCGGTTGTCTTTGGACAAGAGACGGCGATAGATGCTTTGTCTTCCGCTATTAAAATGTCGAGGAGCGGCCTGGGCGACCCGCGAAAGCCAGTTGGTTCGTTTCTTTTTAGTGGCCCTACGGGGGTCGGTAAGACCGAGGTTGCGCGCCAGCTCGCATACACCATGGGTGTTGAGCTTTTAAGATTTGATATGTCCGAATATATGGAGCGACATGCGGTTTCGCGGTTGATAGGTGCGCCTCCAGGATATGTAGGCTTCGACCAAGGTGGGTTATTAACAGAGGCGATTAGTAAACAACCGCACTGTGTATTACTTCTTGATGAGATAGAGAAAGCGCATCCTGAAATCTTTAACATTCTGTTGCAGGTGATGGATCACGGAACGCTAACGGATAACAACGGTCGTCGAGCGGATTTTCGAAACGTGATCATCATCATGACGACGAATGCTGGGGCCTCTGAATTATCCAAAACCAAAATTGGTTTTACGCAATCGAGTGAGGTTGGGGATGAACTTGGGGAAATTAAGCGAATGTTCACGCCTGAATTTCGGAATAGGCTCGACGCTGTAGTCTCGTTCGCTCCGCTTTCGAAGGATGTAATTTTACGGGTCGTTGACAAGTTTTTGATGGAACTCGAAACCCAGCTACAAGAGAAAAAAGTCGAAATACAATTCTCGGATGAGCTCAGAAAATATTTGGCTGAAAAAGGTTTTGATCCATTGATGGGGGCACGTCCGATGTCTCGCTTAATTCAAGATACGATTAGAAAAGCTTTGGCTGATGAATTGCTGTTTGGTCGGCTCGCGAACGGTGGGGATGTTCGGGTTGGTCTCGACGATGCGGGCTCAGTTATTCTGGACTTTGAACAGGCTCAGAGTGCCGTAGAGGATGAGGCCACGGTGTAGCGGCAGCACAATCGACCGTTTGTTGCTTGCCATTAAAGTTCCCTACAAACCAAGCCCCGGTTTTCTTAATCAGTAGCGATTGGCCTCTGGTCGTCCGATACCCACTCACTCCATGAACCGGGGTAAAGTTTTCCTGGTGCGAGGCCGGCTATATCCATCGCCAGTATGTTGTGGCAGGCGGAGACGCCCGAGCCACATTGATGAATCAACGAAGAAGTGTCCATCGTCCCCGCTAGATCTAAAAAAGCTTTTCTCAGTTCTTCAGCAGGTAAAAATCTACCTTGCTCATCCAAGTTGTTTTTGAAAAATCGATTAACGGCTCCTGGAATATGACCTCCCACCGGATCGATCATTTCGTTTTTTCCATGAAATCTGTCATTCGCTCTCGCATCGACAACTAACATTTCTTTTGTTTTGATATTTTTAATCACACTGAAGACGTCCACGGCTATGTCACGTGGATTGCAATCAAATATCGAGGTTTTTGTTGGCCCGCATGGGATGCTAGTCAAATCGCCGTTTGAAGCTTCCCAGGCTTTTATTCCGCCGTGAAGCACTGCACACGCGTCATGCCCAACCCAGCGAAGCATCCACCAGAGACGCGACCCATAGACTCCCCCTACGTTATCGTATGCTATTACTTGAGTATTATTGTCCACTCCATTTTCTCCAAGCCACGCACAGAATTTCTCTCTGGTTGGAAGTGGATGTCGACCGTTGTTTCCATTTCGAGCGGTGGATAAGTCATCGTCAATTGATGCAAACAGCGCACCGACAATATGTTTTTCTGAATAAGCATTCTTGCCATAATCGGGATTCATTAAGTCGTGCCGACAATCAAAAATAACGATGTTATCTCCTCTTTCGGAGCCAGAAAGAATAGTCTGCAGTTGGTCGCACTCAATTAGATTTGTGTACATAGCGAGTTGGTTATTTTGTGTTGCTGGTTACTTTAGTCTCAAGCGAGAAAGCGTGTGAAATGCGATAATACCTAAATTCTCATCATAGAAAAATCATGCCAAAAAATAAATCTACCGACACTCTAAATTTCGAGGAGGCAATGACGGAAATTGAGTCAATTGTCGAAAAAATGGAGAGTGATGAGGCGAGCCTTGAAGACTCTCTGGTGGCGTACAAGCGAGGTGTCGAACTTATTCAGCACTGTAAGAAGAAGCTTGAGGTTGCGCAACAGCAAGTGAAGATACTAGAGGATTCAAATTTGAAGGACTTTGATCAATTTGATGACAAGTAATTTCTTCGATACTTGGCGAGAGCAGCAGCTAGAGGAAATCGAAAAATTTTTGACAAAGCACCTAGCTAACCCTAGGAATAGGCTGAATAAGCTAAGCGAGGCGATGTCTTATGCTGTTCTGGATGGTGGCAAACGTATCAGACCACTTTTAGTTATGGCTGCCGGTGGCGTATTCGACGCGTCAAAAAATGGTTTGGTTTATGTGGCCTCAGCAGTCGAGTTAATACACTGCTACTCGTTAGTGCATGACGATATGCCATGTATGGATGATGATGATTTGCGGAGAGGTCGCAAAACCGTCCACAAAAAATATAACGATGCAACTGCGCTGCTAGTTGGAGATGCTTTACAGTCATTGGCATTTGGTTTGCTCGCCGATGAATACAACGGATTATCCGATCATGTAAAACTCAAGCTTGTGTGCGAATTGTCGAATGCTTCTGGCATTAATGGCATGGCAGGTGGGCAATTTTTAGACTTGGAATTTGTTGGCCGAAATGCTAGCAGGGCAGAGTTAGAGGAAATGCATTCTATGAAGACCGGTGCGCTTCTTGCTGCTTGTGTGCGAATGGGTGCGGCCACTGGATCTGTCACTCAAGAAGAGTATGCTGAACCTTTGCGCCGATACTCCAGTGCTTTGGGGCTTGGTTTTCAAGTTGTTGATGATATTCTTGACGCTACGGCTTCTACTGATACGTTGGGGAAAACCGCCGGGAAAGATGCAAAGAATTCCAAACCTACTTTTGTGACTGTTCTCGGAATGGGGGTGTCAAAGGAAATCGCTGGTGATTTGGAGCGGCAGGCTAGAGCTGCGGCAAAAGAGTTACCGCGAGAGGGGGGTTATCTGATCGATTTGGTCGACGTTGTCTTCAATCGAGATTTTTAGATTAAATTTTACGAAAGTATGTCTAGTATCCTAGAGCAAATAAATTACCCCTCTGAGCTTAGAGAGTTAGAGCGAAAACAATTAAAACCGCTTGCAGACGAATTACGTCAATTCATTATTGAAAGTGTAGCGAAAACTGGTGGACATTTATCTTCTAACTTGGGGACCGTTGAGTTGACGATCGCCCTTCACTACATTTTTGAAACACCTAAAGATAAGTTGATTTGGGATGTTGGGCACCAAACTTACGCTCACAAAATCCTCACGGGTAGGCGAGAGCGAATGGGTTCCTTGAGACAATTCGGAGGAATTGCAGGGTTTCCATCACGAGAAGAAAGTGAGTACGATTGTTTTGGTACTGCGCACTCAAGTACGTCGATTAGTGCGGCCCTGGGGATGGCGGTAGCGGCAAAATCTCGGGCCGAAGATACGCGAGTAGTAGCAATCATCGGTGACGGCGCAATGACGGCGGGGATGGCGTTTGAGGCTTTGAACAATGCTGGTGCGATGGACGCAAATTTACTTGTTGTTTTGAATGATAACGACATGTCGATATCCGAGAACGTTGGTGCGCTTAATAACTACTTAGCGAGGCTGTTATCGGGACGTTTTTATTCGGCTGCTCGGAAGGCGGGCGAGAAGGTCTTCAAGAAAATACCTCCAGTTATTGAGTTGGCGAGACGTGCTGAAGAGCATATGAAAGGCATGGTCATGCCTGGAACGCTGTTCGAGGAGTTCGGATTTAATTACATAGGCCCTATCGATGGACACGATCTTGATGTTCTGTGCTCAACGCTAAAAAATTTAAGACAATTGGATGGCCCTCAATTTTTGCATGTTGTGACTCGTAAGGGGAAGGGCTACGAACCAGCTGAAGACGATGCGATTCTCTATCACGGGGTTGGTAAGTTCGACCCTCCATCAGGTATTACGAAATCTGGATCAACTCAAAAAACCTTTACTCAAGTTTTTGGTGATTGGATTTGTGATGAGGCAAGAACAGATGATCTCCTTTTGGGAATTACTCCAGCCATGCGTGAGGGGGCTGGTTTAGTACGTTTTTCTCAGGAGTATCCAGACAGATACTTTGATGTGGGAATCGCGGAGCAGCACGCGGTGACATTTGCGGGGGGGCTTGCGGTTAGCGGCTATAAGCCTGTTGTCGCTATTTATTCGACTTTTCTACAGCGCGCATACGATCAGCTAATCCACGATATATGCTTACAAAACTTGGATGTTACGTTTGCGGTCGATCGGGGAGGGATCGTTGGGGCAGATGGTCCGACGCACCACGGGGCGTTTGATTTGGCATTCTTGCGGTGTATACCGAACATAGTCATCATGACTCCTTCTGATGAAAATGAATGTAGGCAGATGTTGCACACGGCTTATCGCCATCCGGGACCAGCTGTTGTTCGCTATCCGCGTGGAAGTGGTTCTGGAGTGATGGCTGAGACTCAATTGTCTGCGTTAGAAATCGGAAAAGCTGAGATTGTTCTCAAAGGGGATAGCGGTATCGCAATACTGGTGTTTGGAACGATGTTAGATATCGCAAAGAAGGTGGCGGCTCGTTTGTCTGCGACGCTAGTGAAGATGCGCTATGTGAAGCCAATCGATGAAAATCTCATCCTAGAGTTAGCTAAAAGTAATGAGTGGTTTGTTACCTTGGAGGATGGAGTTATTGCCGGGGTGGGGGGTCGGCGGTGGCCCAAGTTGTCGCTCAGCATTCGACAAAGGTTCTAAGTCTTGGTTATCCCGATCAATTTATTACCCACGGCGACCCTGCAATGTTAGTTAAAGAGAGACTGGCCTAGATGAGGCTGGAATCTTGAATTCCATATCCAAGTGGATATCCGACTAATTCAGTCGGGTTACGTATCGCCCAGTGTATAATTGGTGTTGAAGCTAACGAGTAGGATAGATAAATGAATTCTCCAGAAATAGTGAACATACCTGACGTACAGAGTAGTCCGGACAAGCGGCATCTGGCGATTGATAAGGTCGGGATAAAATCCATTCGGCACCCGATTAAGGTGGCTGATAAGTCTGCTGGTGTTCAACACACGATCGCAACGTTTAACATGTACGTTGAGCTTCCGCATAACTTCAAGGGAACTCACATGTCACGTTTTGTGGAAATACTCAATACCCACGAGCGCGAGATTTCAGTGGAGTCGTTTGAATCCATTCTCCGAGAGATGGTTGCGAAACTCGAATCTGATTCGGGATACATAGAGATGTCGTTTCCGTATTTCATGGAAAAAAGTGCTCCGGTATCTGGAGTGAAGAGTCTTTCCGATTACGAAGTTACGTTTAAAGGTGAGATTAAGGATGGAAAGTACGCCCTGGAGATGAAGGTCGTTATTCCAGTTACGAGCCTTTGCCCATGCTCCAAAAAATATCAGATTACGGCGCTCACAATCAAAGATCTCACGTAACGATTGCTGCTAAAACAAAAGAACACGTTTGGATTGAAGAGATTATCGAAGTGGCTGAGAAGGAGGCATCTTGCGAAATGTTTGGTTTGCTTAAGCGACCCGATGAGAAGTATGTGACGGAACGTGCCTACGACAACCCGAAATTCGTTGAGGATATGGTGCGTGATATAGCAACATCGTTAAACGCGATTGATCGGATTAGTTCGTACGTCGTTGAGTCTGAAAATTTTGAATCCATTCACAATCACTCAGCTTACGCGATGATTGTGAAGTCAGAGTAAGACTTATTCTCTGAAATTTTTGAATTGAATTGGCGTGTCTTGCACTTCCTTCTTTAGGAGTGTAATGGCGTCTTGTAGGGTATCTCTTTTTGATCCACTGACGCGAACGATGTCTCCTTGAATTGATCCTTGGACTTTTAGTTTGCTATCCTTGAGCAGTTTAATAATTTTTTTTCCCAAGATCTTTATCAATCCCCGCGATTACTTTTTCCTCTTGTTTGACCTTATCTCCTCCGATACTTTGAATTGGTCCACGAGAGAGCGATCTCAGGTCCACACCGCGCTTTGATAGTTTAGATGCGAGCACGTCGTAGACTTGTTCAAGCTTGAATTTGTCGTCAGCATAAACATTAATGTTTAGCTCCTCAGTCAGTTCGACTTTGGAGTCTGAACCTTTGAAGTCAAACCGGTTGGCTATCTCTTTGTTAGTCTGATCGACTGCGTTTCTTAGTTCTACTTTATCCACTTCGCAAACGGCATCAAAACTAGGCAATTTTTAGCTCCTCGAGTCGGTATTAGAGAGTGATTGAATGCGAATCAATTGGGATGCTTGTCCCATCGTCGAATTCAGCCGCCGCCTCAATCGCTTTTTTGGCTATCTGTTCGGCCGTGATATCTGGCAGTTCATAGTTGGCGTACATTGATCCCAATGCGTAGTCGCTGCCACTTCCGTATGCGTAAAACCGTGAAAATTCTTGCACCGTTCTATGACCCGACACCCCAAAAATTCCATGGCGATTGGCGATTAAAACGTCCATCCTAGATGACTCCAGTGAGTCATCCTTATCTTCTTCCGGCATTAAGAAGTATGACTCTTTCAATTTTTGATGCAATTTATTCCACGTTTTGAAGATTTCTTCGGATGATGAGAGATTTGCATTTTGTCCTTCGCCTGAGAAATAATCACTCAATATTAATTTGAACGTGGCGTTTCCCGTTACTGCTAAATAGTTATCACCGAAATTTAATATTTTTCCAGAATTTACCACGTACTTCGCAGTCTCCTTGCCGCTTCCCCATTTTGTAAGGGTATCCGCAGCGATGGCAATTTCGTTAGATTTTCTGACAACAGTAATGGTCGTCATTGCTACTTAAACTTTCGCTGCTTAGCGCCGATTCTGAGGCGGAGCGCGTTGAGTTTAATGAATCCTTCTGCATCGGCTTGATTGTAAGCGCCTTGGTCATCCTCGAAGCTAGCGATGCGACCATCAAATAAAGAATCGCCTGCTGCCTTTCTACCCAGAACTTGCACGTTGCCCTTGAACAGTTTTAATTTAACTGAACCATTTACTTTAACTGAGATTCATCGATGAGGTTTTGCAACAGCACTCTCTCAGGACTAAACCAATATCCGTTGTATATTAATCTCGCGTAACGAGGCATCAAGTCGTCCTTGAGGGCGACCACCTCTCTATCAAGAGTGAGTGATTCGATTGCTCTGTGAGCTTTGAGCATGATCGTGCCACCAGGTGTCTCGTAGCAACCCCGAGATTTCATGCCCACATATCGATTCTCGACTAAATCGAGGCGGCCAATTCCATGTTTGCCGCCAAGCTTGTTGAGTGTATCGAGTATTTTTGCCGCAGCAGACATTTTTTTGCCATTGATGGCTACAATGTCACCACGCTTGTAGGTTACCTCGATGATTTGACCTCTATCGGGCGCTGCCTCTGGTGACTTGGTCATTCTCCACATACTTTCCTCTGGGGAAAAATTGGGATCTTCAAGTACGCCACCTTCGTACGAAATATGTAATAGGTTCGCGTCCATGGAGTAGGGCGCACCACCCTTTTTCTTCTTAAAGTCTACGGGTATCCCATGAATTTCTGCAAAGCCTATAAGTTTTTCTCGAGAAAGCAGATCCCACTCGCGCCAAGGAGCGATGATTTTTACGTTGGGCATCAATGCATATGCGCCTAACTCAAAGCGTACTTGGTCATTCCCCTTACCGGTTGCGCCATGGGATATCGCGTCGGCTCCAGTTTTTTTTGCGATCTCGATCAGTCTTTTGGCGATGAGTGGTCTCGCAATGGAGGTTCCGAGAAGATACTCACCCTCATAGACGGCATTAGCTCGAAACATTGGAAATACGTAATCCCTAACAAATTCTTCTTTTAAATCTTCTATGAAGATTTGTTTGACCCCGGCCATTTTGGCTTTTTTGCGAGCGGGCTCAACTTCTTCTCGCTGACCAAGATCTGCGGTGAAAGTAACAACCTCACAGTCATACTTTTCTTGTAGCCATTTCAAAATTACGGAGGTATCAAGGCCGCCAGAGTAGGCGAGTACGACTTTTTTTATTTTCTTCATAGTTCCCGTCATGTTCTAAGTTTAAATCCTACGACCATCAGTTTCGTATTTAAGATTCCCGTTTTCCCACTCCCCTTCGGTTATTTCCCCATTGGGTGCTCTGTAAGTTCCGACACCATGAGGTCTACCGTTGAGCCACTCGCCTTGGTAGCTACTTCCATCTGGGTTAACAATCTGTCCTTGTCCAGTCTGTTTACTTCGAACCCAATGCCCACGATACCGTGTGCCGTTATCCGAAATATAAGTACCTTCTCCCTCCGCCCAACCGTCAGCCAACTCACCAACATATCGTTCCTTGAGCTCGCCATTTACAAACCAGTTAAGTGTGCCCTTACCGTGCGCAAATCCATTTTTACATTGACCATCCCATGAAATGGACTCATTTTGCTGGGGAGCTGGGTTATAAACTTTGCAACCCTTCTCGTCTTCAACCGTAGCGGTTTCATGATGGTCCGCAATCGCGGGGGATGAAATCAACATGGCAACGATTGAGATGTATACTTTTCTGAACATTTTGGATCCTTTTTTAACGATTTAGACCACATTGGATGATTGCATCCTAGTGACTTATCAATCTCTGACCTCTCCAAATAGAAGAAATTCCATCAATGCTTTTTGTGTGTGTAATCTATTTTCTGCTTCATCCCACACAACGCTTTGAGGGCTATCAATGACTCCACTGGTAACCTCTTCCCCGCGGTGAGCCGGAAGGCAATGCATAAAAAGCGCGTTAGGAGCTGCCAGCCTCATGAGTTTTTCATTCACTTGCCAATTTTCGAATGCCGCTTTGCGCTCCCGTTGCTCCTCCTCAAATCCCATGCTGGTCCACACGTCAGTAGTGACAAGGTTCGAATTTGATACCGCTTCGGTTGGTGCCTCAAAGACATGAACATTCTTAGCGAGAGACTCTCTGTTCTTCAGGCTGAAATCTGGGGGTGAAGAAATCTGTAGAGTGAAGTCAAGAAGCTCCGCCGCTTGTATCCAACTATTACACATGTTATTCGCATCTCCGATCCAGGAAACTGTTTTTCCATTGATCGGTCCGACGTGTTCAATGAACGTGAAAATGTCAGCAAGAATTTGACAGGGATGGTAATCATCGGTCAGACCATTGATCACCGGAACCGTTGAATACTGTGCAAATTTCTCAATCATGGCTTGCTCATACGTTCTGATCATAACCAGGTCACACATTCGTGAAATTACTCGTGCGGAGTCCTCTACTGGTTCTCCTCGACCAAGTTGAGAGTCCTTCGTATTCAGATATACCGAGTTGCCACCCATTTGATTAATTCCAGCCTCAAATGAAAGTCGGGTTCGAGTACTATTCTTTTCGAAAATCATTACGAGCGTTCGATCTTGGAGGCTCGTATTTTTTTCGTACGACTTGAATCTCCTTTTCAAGACTCGAGTTCTATCAAAGAGGTATTGAATTTCCTCTGGAGATAGATCGTTTAATTTAAGAAAGTGTCTTGGTTTAGCCATAACGATTATTTTGTTGTCATTTGCTAAGAAACTTCTTGATCACACTTGCAACCATGCCAGCCATCACCTCTGAGTCATTATCGGTGAGTATGAGAGGAGGGAGAAGGCGAACCACTCTATCGGCAGTTACATTCAATAACAGGCCAGATTCGAGAGCTAAATCGACGATCTGACCACATGATTCATTTAACTCAACGCCAATCATCAATCCCTTGTTTCTTATATTAACAATGCTGCTATTTCCGTCAAAGGCTTCTTTTAATCGTTTAGTAATTAAATCTCCCTGCCGCTTGGCATTCTCTAGGAGCGATTCTTTCGCAATGGTTTGAATGGTTGCCAAAGCTGCTCGGCTGGCGACCGGGTTCCCTCCAAAGGTGGATCCGTGCGTTCCAGGAGTAAGAATTTCCGCGGCTTCCCCTTTTGCTAAGCAAGCGCCTATCGGGATACCGTTACCTAGTCCTTTTGCTAGCGTCATTACATCTGGGATGATTCCGGTTTGCTGATGTGCAAACCAGCTCCCGGTTCTGCCCATGCCTGATTGCACCTCATCAACCATCAAAAGCCAGTTATTCTTCACACAGACATCTTGCAGCTCTTTGAGGTAAGTAGGCCGAGGAATTCTGATTCCGCCTTCGCCTTGAACCGGCTCTACTAAAATCGCTACCGTGTCTGGGTTATTTTCTCCCACTGCTCGCACTGCATCGATATCATCAAAAGGCACCCTGGAAAATCCCCCAAGAAGTGGTTCAAATCCAGCTTGTACCTTTCGATTTCCGGTGGCAGACAATGTGGCCATCGTTCTTCCATGGAAAGACTGTTCCATGACGATGATATTGGGTTTCTCTGCACCTCGTTTATGCCCATAAAGTCTCGCTAGCTTAATGGCCACCTCGTTTGCCTCTGCCCCAGAATTACAAAAAAACATCGCGTCCATCTGGGAAATCTTCGCGAGCTCTGTCGCTAGCTTCTCTTGTTCTGGTATGTTGTACAGGTTTGACGCATGCATTAAAGTTTTTGATTGTTCGCTAACTGCTTCCACCACACTCGGGTGGCAGTGTCCCAGACCAGTCACAGCGATTCCGCAAAGGGCGTCGAGATATTTTTTTCCGTTAGAGTCGAATAACCAAATTCCTTCGCCTCTAACGAAGGAAATTTCTTTTCTGCCGTACGTTTTCATCACGTGTCGCATTTTTTGTCGCCCGTGTAAGCTTAGTATTGATGCCCCGCCAATATTGACGAAATTGTTTCCCGTAAACAAAAAACCCGCAGCATAACTGCGGGTTCCTATCTTATTCGATTTCCGACTAGTTTATGCCATTGCTTTAATAGCGTTGGAGAGTTTGCTCTTGTGACGGGACGCTGCATTCTTATGAATTATTTTCTTATCCGCTATTGAGTCAATCGTGCTCTGCGCGTTCAAAAAGTCAGTCTTTGCTGATTCTTTGTCCCCCGATGCAACAGCTTTGCGCACCTTTTTAATCGCGGTCCTTAGTTCGGATCGAAGCGAAGCGTTGTGTGCTCTACGAACTTCCGATTGCTTGGCTCTCTTCTTTGCCGACGCTATGTTTGCCATTTTTTACTTTCCTAAGTGATCTTCGCGGGATTTAGTGTCCGGTTGGACTTCCCCTAAAAAAGGTGCGTATATTACTAGCGAACCCGGTTTCGATCAAGTATTCGAGGGGAAAAGCGCTTCTGAATGTCTCGTTTTTTTTGCTTTTTATTTCAGAGCATGACTTGGTCGAAGAATTGACCTAAAATATAAAAAAACTATTAATAAACATGAGGTTATTTCGATCATTTAGCTCCGTAAGTGCGCTCACGCTGGTCTCCCGAATACTCGGTTTGATTCGAGACGTAGTGCTTATGGCGAAATTCGGTGCTAGCCCTGCGATGGATGCCTTTTTTGTCGCTTTTCGCTTGCCAAACATGCTACGTCGGCTATTCGCTGAGGGGGCGTTTGCTCAAGCTTTTGTGCCTATACTGGCCAGAATGCGCGAGGTTGAGGGTGACAGCCAGGCGAGGCAGTTGGTTGGCAAGGTGGCCACACTGATGGCTGTCGTGCTTTTATTTGTCAGTGTGCTTGGGGTGATGTTGTCCCCCTACCTTGTCTATTTGATCGCCTCAGGATATGACTATCAGTCGGAAACTGGCGATTTGACGGTTCAGCTTGTTCGGCTCACATTCCCGTATATCTTGTTCATCTCGCTCACGAGCTTAGCGAGCTCGGTATTAAATACGTGGGGTAATTTTGTGGTTCCCGCGATAACCCCTGCACTGCTGAATGTTTGTTTCATTTTTTCTGCCCTCTACTTATCACCGCTTTTTGATCCGCCTATCCTTAGCCTGGCTATTGGCGTTCTATTAGGGGGGTGGCACAACTTATCTTTCAAGTTCCGAGTTTGTGGAAATTGGGATTGATCCCAAAATTTAGTTGGAGCCCAAAGGATTCTGGGGTACTCCAAATACTGCGTAAGATGGGCCCAGCGATATTTGGTGTTTCCGTCGCGCAAGTATCCCTCTTAATCAATACCAGCATTGCGACTTATCTTCAGCCCGGAAGTGTAAGTTGGTTGAGTGTTGCCGATCGCCTAATGGAGTTTCCGGTCGGCTTACTTGGGGTGGCGATGGCGACCATTATGTTACCCAGTTTATCTTCCGCGGTGGCGCAACCTGACCGAAGGGATTATGAATTACTCTTAAGTTGGGGTATTCGTTTGCTGCTGATCGTATTACTGCCCAGCGTCGTTGGTTTGGTTCTGTTGTCACCTCCAATTATCTCCATACTCTTTGTGAGAGGTCAGTTCGGTGCTGACGACGCGTTGATGACGAACTATGCTTTTTGGGGTTACGGGCTGGGTTTGTTGCCTATCGTTATGATCAAATTGTTTGCGCCAATTTTTTATGCGAATCAAGATACAAAAACCCCAGTAAAAATTGCAGTGGTCGCGCTTATATCAACCCAAATTTTGAATTTTATTTTTTTGAGTACTTTTCCACATTACCTGAAGCATGCTGGTTTAGCTTTAGCGATATCTTTTGGTGCGTGGATAAATATGATGCTGCTCATATTCGTTTTAAGAAGGCGTTCGCTATTTATTAACAGTAGTCTTTGGCGCCCCGATATGATTCGAGGGCTGCTCGCCACTATTCCGATGGCGGCTTTCCTAATTTGGTCGAGTGATTACCTAAGTCTAGCGAACCGCGCGGGTATCGAGGGCCTCGTGCTACTCTTTCTGATAGTTCTGTTCGGTGCGATTATTTACTTTGTTGGTGCTCAGGTAATGGGCGTAGATTTAAAGTCAATAATAAAATTTAAAAGAAGTCAGTAATTGTCGACCCTAGGCTGTTTCCCCACTGATAATCTTGTCAACGACTGCGCGGTTTAGGTGAGGCGCAAACATGGAGATAAACTCGTAGACGTAGCCTCGAAGATAGCTATTTTTGCGTATGCCTATTCTGGTTGTGCTTGGCTCAAAAAGATGGCTGGCATCTAGTGCGCGCAGGCGTTGATCTCGTTCTGGATCGTAAGCCATCATTGCTACGATTCCTATCCCCAGGCCTAGCTCCACGTAAGTTTTAATAACATCTGCATCAATTGCGGTGAGTACAACATCTGGTTCTAAGTTCTTGTCAGCGAAAGCTTGATTGATTTTTGTTCTACCCGTGAATGCAAAGTCGTAAGTGATGATTGGGAATTCGCATATTTCTTCGAGTGATAAGCGTTTCGACTTAAGTAATGGATGACGGGGCGGAGTCAGAATGCATCGATTCCATTGGTAGCAGGGCAGCATCGCCAAATCCTTGAAAAGCTCTATGGCCTCAGTCGCAATAGCGATATCAGCCTCTCCCGATGATGTCATTTTGGCGATTTGTTCAGGGCTGCCCTGGTAGAGGGAGAGTTTCACGCCAGGATATTTTTCGCGAAACATACGTATCGTTTGTGGTAACGCGTAGCGTGCCTGAGTGTGCGTAGTGGCTATTGTGAGGCTCCCTCTGGCTTCGCGGGAAAATTCGTCACCGATAGTTTTTAGGCTATTTAAATCAGTAAGTGCTGCCTGAGCTTTTTCGATAATAGCTCGTCCAGGTTCCGTAATAGCTATTAACCGTTTCCCGTGCCGAACAAATATTTCGACGCCTAATTCCTCCTCGAGCGCCTTGATTTGCTTGCTAACACCCGGCTGAGAAGTAAAAAGCTCCGTTGCAGCTTTGGAGAGGTTGAGGTTCTGCTTCGCAACTTCGCAAACGTATCTCAATTGCTGTAATTTCATTTTCTTCAGCCTTTTAATATTCTTGTGACTTATAAAAGAGTTTAGCTTTATAGCTCCAGATTGTAATGCAACTGGAATATAATGCACGTTGCGAGGCAACTTTTAGATCACTCTAAAAAACGAAGTAAAAAAGTTAGAATCTTCGATGCCAGTCCTCAACACCAAATTTAATTGAATGCGTATTCATAGAAGGCCGATGAGCCGTATCGAGGGAAAGTATGCTGCCACCATCGGTAACTTTGATGGTGTACACGTCGGTCATGCTCACATCCTTGAGAAGTTAGTTTCGGTGGCGAAAGAGAGAAAATTATTGGCGGCAGTAATGATTTTCGAACCTCAGCCACTCGAGTATTTTTCTGCCGATTCGGCGCCCCCAAGAATTTCTACTTTGCGTGAAAAGCTTGAGCGATTCCGAGAAATAGGAGTGGATGCGGTGTTTGTAATCCCCTTTGATTCAGAGTTTTCGTCTCTTTCTGCTGACGCATTCATAGATCGATATTTAGTTGAGCTGCTTCCAGTGGAGTGGTTACTCGTAGGGGATGATTTTCGTTTTGGTAAGGGAAGGGCTGGAGATTTTCGCGTTTTGCGTGAGCGGGGCCAAGAGCAGGGATTTGAGGTTGAGGCGACCGACTCGATTACAGTCGCTGGGGTCCGAGTATCGAGTTCGGTTATAAGAGAGGCATTGAAAAGTGGGGATTTTCAGAAATCCCAAGAATTTCTTGGTAGAAGTTACAATATCACCGCGCGAGTGGTCAGAGGCAATGCGCTTGGTAGAACCTTTGGTTTTCCCACTGCCAATCTCGGACTTAAAAATCTCAAATCACCTCTTTCTGGAATTTATCTAGTTCGTGTGGTCGGCGACGAAATTGATGAGAGATATGGGTTGGCGAGCATAGGATCCCGGCCCACGATAGAGTTGAACGGATCGATCAAGGTGGAAATCTTTATTCTAGATTTTGATGGAGATCTTTACGGCAAAAAGATTACGGTGACAGTTTTAAGCAAACTTCGAGACGAAAAGCAATTTGCAAGCGTGGATGAAATGATTACTGCCATGAAAATGGATGAAGCTAATGCGAGGAAATTAATCGCGGCAGGTGCTTTTTAGATCAAATTTTTTAATTGAATTATTTAAGTAACGATAATCGACTGACTGATGGAATACAAGAAAACGTTAAACCTCCCAGATACTCCATTCCCAATGAGGGCAAATCTTGCTAACCGTGAGCCGGACTGGATAGAAGATTGGCAGGCCACAGACTTATATTCGCGCATTAGGGAGGTCTCGGAGGGGCGGCCTAAATTTATTCTCCACGATGGTCCGCCTTATGCCAACGGCGATATCCATATAGGGCACGCTGTTAATAAGATTCTGAAAGATATCATTATAAAATCCAAAACAATCGCTGGTTTTGATGCGCCTTATGTGCCGGGTTGGGATTGTCATGGTCTTCCAATTGAGCATCAAGTTGAAAAAGCTCACGGTAAGGGGCTAGCGCCTGCTAAATTCAGGCAGCTCTGCCGTGAATTTGCTGAGGAGCAGGTTGAACGACAGAAGAAAGATTTTATCCGGTTGGGTGTGCTCGGTGATTGGAAAAATCCCTACAAGACTATGGAGTTTAGAACTGAAGCTGATATTGTTCGCTCGTTCGGAAAAATTTTAAAAAACGGGTATCTCCAGGCTGGTGCTAAGCCTGTCCATTGGTGTCTTGATTGCGAGTCTGCTCTGGCGGATGCTGAAGTTGAATATCAAGATCGCAAATCGCCTGCGGTGGATGTTGGTTTTATGTTTGATGATAATAAAGCCTTGGCGAAAGCGTTGGGTTTTAGTCATATCTATGAACCAGTCTTCGCGGTCATATGGACGACCACCCCTTGGACTCTACCGGCTAATCGCGCGGTCGCCTTCGGCGCTGATATTTCTTACTCATTGGTAAGAATAGAAGATGGTTTATTAGTACTTGCAGAGGACTTGGTCCAAAAATGTATGGATGCGTATGCGATCTCAAATTTTGAGGTCCTTGGGAGTTTTTACGGGGGAAAAGTTTGAGGGCCTCGTGTTGCAGCATCCTTTTTATGACCGAACTTCCCTTGTTATTTTGGGCGACCATGTAACGCTCGAGGCGGGGACCGGATTGGTACATACGGCTCCCGCACACGGTCTCGATGACTTCTTGGTTGGTCAGAAGTATCAGTTGGAAGTCGATAATCCTGTCAACGACGCGGGAAAATTTTTTGACTCAGTTCCATTGGTCGGTGGAATGCTTGTTTGGGAGGCAAATAAAAAGATTATCGATATCTTGAGGGAGCGCCATAAGCTTTTAAATCAAAGCACGATTGAGCACAGCTATCCAGTTTGTTGGCGGCATAAAACGCCGATCATCTTTCGTGCGACGAAGCAGTGGTTTATCGGCCTTGATGTTGGCCAACGAACTGTTCGTGATCTAGCGAAAGAGGCTGTTTCAAAAACGTCCTTCTACCCCAGTTGGGGGCGCGCACGCCTAGAAGGGATGATCGCTAAGAGACCTGATTGGTGTGTCTCTAGGCAGCGAAGCTGGGGCACACCACTTGTTCTATTGGTGCACGTTGAAACTGGAGTTATTCACCCCAGAATGGCTGAGTTGATCGAAGAGGTTGCGCAAAAAATAGAGGTCGATGGAATTGAGGCTTGGTTTAAGCTCGAAGTTTCCGATTTGATAAAAGACCACCCGGAGGATTGGAAGAAGGCTACAGATACGCTTGATGTGTGGTTCGACTCGGGGTCGACCCATGTGGGTGTTTTAGAACGACGGAAAGATCTTACAAAGCCTGCAGATCTTTACCTCGAGGGATCGGATCAACATAGAGGTTGGTTCCAGTCGAGTATGCTCACCGGTTGCGCGATAGATGGTGCTGCGCCTTACAAGGGGTTGCTAACCCATGGGTTTGTAGTGGATGGGGGCGGCCGGAAGATGTCGAAATCAATGGGTAACGTGATCGCTCCTCAAAAAGTGGTAGATACCCTTGGAGCTGATGTCTTGAGATTGTGGGTTGCCTCCACCGATTACTCTGGGGAGTTGACCATATCGGATGAAATTTTAAAAAGAGTCGTAGAAAGTTATCGTCGTATTCGTAATACGTTGCGCTTTCTTCTCTCTAACGTGAGCGACTTTGATGTAGAAGATCATTATCTGAATTCGAAGGACTGGTTGGAAATTGATAGATATGCAGTACAAATGACAGAGCGTATTCAAGAACGTATTGAGCTTGATTATTCAGAATATGATTTTCACAACGTTGTACAAAGATTACAAAATTTTTGTTCTGAGGACTTAGGTGGTTTTTACCTCGATATCCTGAAAGATCGACTTTACACGTCGAGTGAGGGTTCGCGAAATCGACGTTCCGCCCAGAATGCGCTTTGGCATATCACCCACTCTCTTCTGCGATTAATGTCGCCAATCTTATCTTTTACCTCTGATGAGGCTTGGAGAATATTTAGCAGTAATGAGAATGATTCGGTTCTCTTTGCACACGAGCTATCAGTTTCCTGATACGGGAGATAGTGTCTTAGAAAAATGGGACCAGATTCAGAAATTTGCGATCCCTCTCCCAGAAGGCAATAGAGGAGAAAAGAGGGAACGGCGAAATTGGCTCATCGTTGCAAGCTAATATAGTAATTACGGCATCTGGCGATAATATGGATCTTCTCAAGGGGTAGGGGGAGGATGTACGTTTCATTTTTCTAACCTCGAAAGTTTCGGTAAAAGATGGCGACCACGATGGATTTGTTGTTTTAGTGCAAAAGAGTGAGCATGAAAAGTGCGACCGCTGTTGGCACTATGCAGAGGATGTAGGGGCCGATGAAGAACATGAAAATATTTGCTTGCGATGCGTGGAAAGTCTAGCTGGAAAAGATGAGCCACGAACATATGCGTAGTGACTTGCGTGCGGGTTTTTTCGAAGCGTCAGTAGTTCGTTGGCTACTTCTTGCTGTTTTTCTGGTGATCTTGGATCAGGCGATCAAGCGCTTGGTCGTTAACATGCTAGACCCCTTTACGGAGATTGATGTTTTGCCATTTTTCTCCGTTGTTTATGTTCTTAATCCAGGAGCTGCTTTTAGTTTTTTGGCTGATGCGTCTGGTTGGCAGCGATGGTTTTTTATTTTGGTCTCAATATTTGCTGCTTTTGTTTTGATATGGATGTTGCGATCGAGAAGAAATGATAGGTTTATTTCTCTAGCATTGTCATTGATCCTGGCAGGAGCGTTAGGTAATTTAGTTGACCGGTTAACCTTGGGGGCTGTTATTGACTTCATCTCACTCTTTTGGGGTGATTTCCATTGGCCTGCTTTTAATTTTGCAGATTCCTATATTTCCATCGGTGCTGCAATGCTAATCATTGATGGTTTATTCCGAAACCGGGTTCGGGAAAAAGAGCATGGATAATACGGCGGTTGGTTCGGGAAAAAGAGTTTTATTGGCAAATCCCCGAGGATTTTGTGCGGGAGTTGACCGCGCGATTGAGATCGTGGAGCAGGCGCTTGCTAAACATAAAGCGCCAATCTACGTAAAACACGAAGTTGTACACAACAAGTTCGTCGTTCAGGATTTTGAGTCGAGAGGTGTAAAGTTTATTGAGGATATTCAATCCGTTCCTGTTGGATCCACGATTGTATATAGTGCCCACGGGGTATCTCAGCAGGTTAGACGCGATGCGGAGGAAAGAGGGCTCATCATTTATGATGCGACCTGCCCACTTGTCTCCAAGGTCCATGCTGAAGTTGTGAGGAGCCGTAACAGGGGTCGAGAAGTGGTAATGATCGGTCATAAGGGGCACCCCGAGGTCGAAGGGACCATGGGGCAGGTCAGGGAAGGCATTTACCTAGTAGAGTCTGTAGAGGATGTAGTCAAACTATCTGTAAAGGATCCTTCAAATTTGGCGTTTGTCACTCAGACAACATTGAGTGTCGATGACGCTGCGGCGATATCGAATAAATTACGAGAGTTGTTCCCAAAAATACGAGAACCGGAGAAGGGTGATATTTGTTACGCGACGCAAAACCGACAGGACGCTGTGAAGAAATTGGCGGATCTTGCTGACGTTATTTTGGTCGTAGGCTCGAGTAATAGCTCTAATTCCAATCGACTCAAAGAGGTTGGAGAAAAGTGTGGCAAGAAAGGCTTTTTGATCGATAACGCGAGTGAGTTAAGGGAAGAGTGGTTGCAAGGGGTACGTACTGTCGGTTTAACGGCGGGGGCGTCTGCACCTGAGTCTCTTGTTCGCGAGGTTTTGAAGGCCTTAGAGTCCTTTGGTTTTTGTGAGGTAGAGTCTCTTGATGGCATTGAGGAGAACGTGGTGTTTCACATTCCGAAAGCTTTGTCGCGTCGCGTTAGGTGAGCATCGCAGATTTCTTTTATAATTTCTGCTCATTCAACGATTGGTTTTTTTTGACATGAATTTGGTAAGTAACAACCTTGTGGATTTGGCTGAGAACCTCAGGCGTCTTGGGATATCTCCTACGAAGCAGCGGATAGCAATTGGCGAGGTAATATTTAGTCGAAATCAGCACATTTCTGCCGAGCAGATACTAGAAAAGGCGAAAGAAGCTGATGCTTCCGTTTCTAAAGCAACGGTTTACAACACGCTAAATCTTTTGTGGAAAAAAAGATTGTGAGAGAGTTAATTATCGATCGATCGAAAGTTTTTTATGACCCCAACACTGATTTCCATCATCATATCTACAATGTTGATACTGGAGAGATTCAAGATATTAGTGCGGATAGCTTGAGTGTGACAGGGTTACCCGAACTCCCTAGCGGAGTCCAGCTTGAGGGTGCGGATGTAGTAATTCGAGTTCGATCTAAAACCGGTAGAAAGTGCCGTTTCTGTTTAGAAGCCTGCAATAAACTCACTGGGTATCTGCTGGGTGTCTATCTTCAGGCGCTGTCTTTTCAATTAATTTAAAAATTTGGAGAATCCTTTTGGAGTATCAAAATATTATTGCGGAAATTCGCGGCAACGTCGCCCTGATAACATTAAATAGACCCAAGGCCCTAAATGCTCTGTCCCCTGATCTCATGAGAGAGGTAGCCCATGCTGTTGATCAGTTCGAATTTGATCCGACAATAGGATGTATCGTCGTCACAGGTAGCGATAAGGCATTCGCCGCTGGTGCTGATATAAAAGAGATGAAGACAAAGACCTACATGGATGTGTACATGGGGGACTTCATCACGGCGGAATGGGAGAGAATCGCGCGCTGCAGAAAGCCGGTAATAGCGGCTGTGGCGGGTTATGCGCTTGGGGGAGGCTGCGAGCTTGCAATGATGTGTGACTTTATTTTGGCAGCTGAGAATGCAAAGTTCGGGCAGCCTGAGATCAATTTGGGGGTTATTCCTGGCGCAGGGGGAACCCAGAGGTTGCCAAGATTTGTCGGAAAGTCGAAGGCTATGGAGATGGCGCTTTTAGGCCAGGCACGAACGATGGACGCTCAAGAAGCAGAGCGGTGCGGATTGGTATCCAGGATTATTCCAGGTGATGGTTTGATAGATGAGGCCGTGTCTACGGGTCAAAAGATAGCAGATCTGAGCCAACCTATCGTTATGATGGCAAAAGAATCGGTCAACCGTGCTTACGAGACAACACTAAGCGAGGGAATTAGGTTTGAGAGGAGGTTATTTCACTCTGCTTTTTCGACCGAAGACCAGAAAGAGGGAATGGCTGCTTTCGCGGAGAAACGCAAACCCGACTTCAAGCATCGCTGATCATTTTCTGTGCCTCAGCCTAGTTTAAAATGGTGAGCTTAATTTTGCTGTTGTAGCTCAGTTGGTAGAGCAACTGATTCGTAATCAGTAGGTCGGCAGTTCGATTCTGCCCAACAGCACCATTCATTGCTTAAATTTAACTGGTCTCTCGTTTCCAGGTGTGTCTTCTGGTTTCGGGGAGTGCACACGTTTCTGGAATTCTTTATGTCTAAAAAAATGATTGACGGGTTATCCCGCTGGGTGAGGGATGATTGGAAGAGTTCGCCAATCAGATTTTCTGTTGAAATATTTGCATGGTTCCTAACCATCGCATGTAGCGTGACCATGTCGCTTACGGTGCCGAACCCGCCCCTCTTGGTTTTGTACCCCATTTGGATTGTGGCTTGCATGATGTATTGTTGGGCGGCATGGACCCGTAGGAGTAGCGGAATGGTTGCAAATTATCTGCTACTTACTACGATCGATTCGGTTGGGTTGATCCGTATGGTGTTACCGCTATAGGCGGTGCGTTAAAATATCAAACTAATTTAATCGTCCGTGGTCACATAAAATCAAAGTTCGTTAAAGAGGTCGCTCGTGAAATACTTAACTACAGTCACCATTTTTTCTCTTTTAATGATGTCGTCTGCTCAGGCAGAGACGGACGGAAATGACGTATTAGAACTAATGCAGAGGAAGTCCTCGAGACCGGCAGTGCAGCCTTATATCGATGCGGTATGGCAAAAGTGGAATAATGGCCTTTTTTGTATCCCTGAAGAGAATATTCAGGATGCGACCTATGATGCTGTGAAAGCATTTCTTGAAAATAATCCTGATGTTCTATTTAGACCGAGACGATACGTTATAACGAACGCTTTGATGCAAGCGTTCCCGTGTAAAAAAGACTGACCGCCTACGTTCTAGACACGAGTATTCAAGCCATCCTAGTTTCGCAAGCTGCGCATCGTCGTGACCTGGTTCCATATGCTCTAAAGCTTACTGCCATTAAGTTGCTTGTCGAAGGCGCAAGATGAAATGCGTAGTGAGCATTCTTGTTAATTTTGCGATTGGAATGCGCGTCGAACAGGGATTTTGCTCTACCGTGCATAATTATTGGGGTTTGCGATAGATATGTTTTAATAACCGCATATCAGTTCATTCTCCTTTGAATTTATGAAAATAAAAGATATAAGAATTCATGTACTGAAAAGTCCCTTGCGAGATCCGTTTGCTTTTTCTCAGGGGTGGGTAGCTGCAAGATCGGCCACACTAATTGAAGTAGAGACTGATAGAGGGATAGTTGGCTGGGGAGAAGCCTTTGCGCAAGGTCTTGAGGCACCGGAAATTGCTGCTGCGGTGATTGAGCATTCGCTGAAGCCGCTGATCATTGGGGAAGATCCGCGAGACACCGAAATTCTCTGGCATCGTATGTATAACCGTACGCGGGATTTTGGTCGGAAGGGGACGGTTCTAGCTGCGATAAGTGCTGTTGATATTGCACTCTGGGATTTGGTTGGAAAACACTATGGTGTACCGATTAGTCAATTGCTTGGTGGCAGATTCCGCGAGAGTGTCCAGCCGTACGCGACAGGATTTTATCGTTTGAAGGGGGCTGGTGAGGAAGATCGTCTTTCAGAAGAAGCTCTGAATCATTTTGATTTCGGATTTCGGGCGATGAAAGTTAAGCTGGGTTTTGGATTACAAGACGATGTTCGAGTTATTCGAGCGATTGGGCGGGTCCTCGAGGGTAAAAATGTTGAGCTCATGGTTGATACCAATCATGCCCACGGGCGAGCGGAGGCATTAAGGCTTGGCTTTGTTCTAGATGAGTATCAAATGCGATGGTATGAAGAGCCGGTCATTCCAGAAGATATAGAGGGTTACGTCGAGCTTCGGTCAAAACTAAAAACCCCGATAGCAGGGGGCGAAAATGAGCATTCAGTTTATGGTTTTTCTAAGTTAACAAAGGGTCGAGCAGTCGATATAGCGCAGCCAGACATAGGATCATGCGGGGGAATAAGTGCATTCCGGCATATCGCTGCATTGTGTCAGGCGGAGGGAATCGAAGTGAATCCTCATGTGTGGGGATCTGCGGTTGCCCAGGCGGCCTCGCTACAGGTAATTGCGGCGCTGCCAGTTTGTCATCATTCGATTTTCGCACGAGAGCCTATCCTTGAATACGACCGCTCCTCTCATCCGTTTAGGAACGATTTGGTCGAGAACCCTATGCAAATTGGCCCAAATGGAGAGGTCGATATTCCAAGTGGGCCCGGGCTTGGTGTATCTGTCGTCAGGGATACGATTAAAAAATTCAGTCAATCCTAGGTTTTTTCTTGAAAAGCGAATTACTTACCGCTTACATAAATACGACCTATCGGATTTATGTGCCTGAAGGCTTTGTGGATGTAAGGGTTGGTCTTCCAACGCCTGCCCTACAAAGAATCCTCCGTCTGCATAAAACTCATTTATGGGCAGTTCTGACTGCGTGTAATCCTTTATCTAAGCGTTTGCCAAATAATAAAAATTTATCATTATCAATTTCTCTTGAGCGTCATATCGAAAGGCTCAATTTGCCCTTTTACCGAGCGGCCGGCATCCCTGATAATTCAGACTGGGAGAGTGAGTCGAGTATTTTTGTATGCGATCTGAGTATGAAGATGGCGTTTCGTATAGCGAATCGCTTTAATCAAAATGCATTTGTCTTTGGACGGACCCATAGGAACTCAGATTTGATTTGGGTACGTTGATTCGTTAAGCGCCACGTGATTATTGGTACCGGCGCATAAATCTTTTATCAATTAGATTTTTCCAAAACCAGACGAATGCGCCACTTGCATAGAAAACTCCTCTCGACGCCACAGCTTTTTTAATACCCAAACTAATGAGCGCTAAAGCTCTTCTTTGCGGCTGAAATTTACTCAAGCTTTTGCCTTCGATGAGCGATTGAATATTCTTAAATAATAGTGGACCTTGCTTTACGGCATAGACCCCGGACTTCGGGTACTTTTTCTCGAAGATGCTCCCAATATCTCCCACAGCAAAAATATTCTTAAAACCTAGCGTCAATAAATTTTCATCTGTGAGGATGAACCCCGAACGATCGGTCGAAAAACCACAGGCCTCTGGCCAATCTGGGGCAGATGCACCCGTTCCTAAAATAGTGAAGTGGGATACAGTCGTTCCATGACTTTCGGTAATGATTGAGTTTTCGCAGATTTCAGTAACTCGCGCGTTAGTTAAAATGGTTACGCCGGATTGATAAAGATATCTACGGACTCGTCGTCGAACTGCAAGTGAGTGTTCTAGCAAAATATCTGAGCGATCGGTTATCAGTGTGAGTTTTACATTCACTATTTTTGCGTGGAGCAACCTGTAGTGAATCGCTAAAAAGTAGCTCTACGCTGGCTGCGCCTCCTCCAACCGCGGTTATGCAACTCGTAAAGCTATTTGGTTTTCCTTGAAGTTTTTTTTCAAAAGTGTCAAAGTCTTTCATCAAACGATTAATGGGTTTGACCGGGGTGGACCATGTTTCTGCGCCTGGAACGGCCTTAGCGTTCGGTATCGAGCCTGTATCGATCGATGCGATGTCAAAATTGATCTCAGTGCCGGAATTGGTAACGACCAAAGATGTCTCCGGGTATATTTTTTCAACTTTTCCAAGAAAAAAGTTAGTATGTGATTTCTTACACAGAGTCTCAAGGTCTATATGGCACTCGTCTATTGAGTAGTGTCCTGCTATCAGGCCGGGAATCATCCCAGAGTATGCGGTCTGAGCGGATTCGCTAACAAGAGTGACTTCGGTACCTGGGATTGGGGCTAATCCATATTTCCTTACAACTTCAACGTGACTGTGGCCGCCGCCAATAAGAAGTATTTTTTTCACTGAGCTATTTCTAGTTTTCACCTTGCAAAGTTACGTCACCATACCAAGCTATGGATACGGCGTTAGTATTATCACTATCAGATGACAATACTATTCCAGAAATTTGGGGCGCTGGCATTTCGAAAGCTTTTTCAAAGTCGCTGAGAATGTTTCGTTCCTCCTGAGCCCACAATCCAACATTATCGGCACTCGACCGTAAAACAATCATTCGAACTCGATCGGTGAAAGCATTCCATGACTGCGTATTCTTTTGTTCTTTATGTGACCAAACATAGCAAAGTGCTGCGCTTGGAACTTGGTCCCCATAGATATATCTAGCGAGCTTTAATTTTGTCCTATCTAAAAAACTGAGTTCGTCTTCATTAATATTAAAGAGCACATAAACTCGAGCCGGAAAATCATCCCCACTTTTTGAGCGGATGTCAGATCGCTCGTTTGTCTTGGCGACCCGCCATTTCCACCGAAGAATGGGGAACTTCGCGGGCTCAATTGCTAGTTGTCTCCCCAAGCCCGATATCGAGTTATCTGCTGTCGCTTTTAGAACAGTGGTATCTCCATCCCTAACAAGCATGTACCTCGTACTATTTTCCTTTTTTGCGAATACAACCGGTTGCCAAATGAGTCGTGGGTCTTTTTCAATACTATGTTGCGAAAAATTGAAGACTGATATCTCCTCAGCGAGAGCCAAACGGCAAGTTGAACCTAAGGAAACTAGAAAAATAAAAATTGCGATCCTTAGCATCTTAATTTTCCGCTCTGCGCCAATCAAATATTTTGAGTTTTGGAATATGCTCTAAATCCGACTCTCTATCAATATCCCGGAGGGGTGTCAGTAAACGATAAGATTTTTCATGAAGAATTAAATTTTCCTCAATTTTGTTCATGACATCAGAGGATCCCCACTTTACACCGCGGAAAATCGCCTCTTCTATTTCAGTTGCTCCGATGAGCACGAACCCACCGTCTGTTGCCGGAATAAATGTATACGGATACCCTGCTGTTAAGATGTCAAACGCTTGTTTCAAATGTTTGGTGGTTATAGCGGGACAATCACTGCCGACTAAGATGATGCTCTCATAATTTAACAACCCTTCCTTAATCGCAGCAATCATACGGTCGCCGAGATCTTCGCCTGATTGTTGTTTTGTTGTGAAATGTAGCTCTTTAAGTTTCTCGAAGTAAGGATGAGATTTTGCGGGCGTATACCAAATTTCAATATCGGCATTTGGTAGCGAGTCGCTCACACTGAGAATATGTTCGAACATTGAAATATGTAATTCTCTTGCTTTTTCAGCTCCGATTTCACGAGCCAAGCGAGTCTTTACGTTGCCTGGAATAGGCGCTTTGGTAAAAATTTGTATGAGCTGTTTCGGCTTCGATAATGATTCGTTTTTCATTATTTGTTTTTGTAGTATTTTTTTTCGAGCCATGTGGAGTTGGCCCCGAGAAAGAAAAGCGCTCTTAACATCCACATTGTCAATACAGTACGCACGATGCCATTGGCTTCCCATTTTCGCGAGGAGGTTAGGATTGGATCGTTGATTCTTTTTGGTAAAGCGATTTTTTTTAAACGTTTTGAAATGGCGATGTCTTCCATCAAGGCAAGATCATGGTAACCGCCAATCGTATGAAAGATCTCACGGGAAATAAAAATACCATGGTCGCCGGTAATAATGCGCGTTAAGCGAGACCTCAGGTTCATAAAGAACTCGACGATACGAAGTCCTAAACGGTCGCCCGATAGTTTAACTTTGAAGTAACCCCAGATTTGCTGCCTCGCAGACCGAGTTATGAGTTGATCGAAATTTTCAGGTGGAGTTGAATCTGAGTGTAAAAACCAAAGAACATCACCTGTCGCTTGTTTGGCGCCCGCGTTCATCTGTCGTGCTCGACCCTTTTTACTGGAGATTACTGTTACGTCGAGTGAGGTTGCTACCTTAATGGTCTCATCCGAACTGCCTCCATCTACGACAATAATTTCTATGTTTGTTCTTGAGTATTTTTTAAGGTGCGAGAGTAGGGGGGCTATCGTCTCTTCCTCATTCAGCGTGGGAATGATAATCGAAAGAATCGGAGATGACACGAAGGTTGTTGTCAAACTTAATGTTCTAGCCGATTAAGGCCCCAGTCGTAGTCAAGAAATTTAATATCTGGATCCTGACCGTCAATCGTGTTCTTTTGATCGGTGTTGCTTGCTAACGATGATTGGTTTTTTCGTAGCCAATTGAGCAAACTCCCTGAATTTTTAACGAAATCGCTTTCATACCAATCGAATATCTTGGAGACGAAGATTGTATTTTTTTCTATTCGGTTTCGGGATTTATCTGAAAGGAATCGCGAAACACCATCATCTAGTTGCGCGTTAAGTTTATCAGCTGTAAAAGCCTCATCGCGAAGAGCTGGACAACCTTTCGATGCGCAATTGACCGCCATATGGATGCGAGGATCATCGAACCGACCTGGTTGTCTGATCAAGTCGTGCTCTATGTAGTCGAGGCTGACTGCTTTTCCAAATAATGTAAATATCTTTTGTTTCCAGGGACTTTTAAATAACGTTCCTAGGTCTTTTATTGATTTGATATGTTCGTGTTCGTTTGCCACCCAGCTCAGCGTATAGGCGTTGTAGGCATTGATGAGAAATGCTAGCTGTTGATGTTTTGAGAATCTATTAAATTCTGCATACGTTACCGTCCTTAGTTGATCAAGATAACGTTGCAAAGCTTCTTTATGTTGCGTAAGTGATTCATAGTCAACAGCTGTTTCGTGGGAATTTATCCAGCGTACATGCTGTTGAAGTATTTGAGTAAATTGTAAATGTTGGTGGTCGAATGGTTCTGCGTGCGCATTCGAGCATAGGAAATTGATAAGAAATATAAAAGATAGAGTTATGCGCTTCATCATTGTGGCTCGAAAAAACGTTTTGTTAGCGCAGGTTAGCGTCTAAGCTTGTGAAAACGTTCTAAGATCTCGAGTGTGACCGCAGAAGTATTCGCTCTCTTCCATTCGCCTGCGACGTATTTATTCGTTTCAGAGAATGTTGGGTAGATATGTGTTGTCGCTAATATTTTATTTAATCCAATGTTTTGTTTTAAGGCGAGGACGAACTCTGAAATATACTCTGAGGCGTTTTCACCGACAATTGTGACTCCAAGAATTTTGTCACTTTTCGGTTTAGTGAGCACTTTAATAAATCCATAATCTTCCGAATCCACAATCGCGCGATCAAGGTCATCAATTTCGTAACGAGTTACATCAAAGTCAATTCCCCTTTCACGTGCCTCGGTTTCGTTTAATCCCACACGTGCAACCTCTGGACTGGTGAATGTTGCCCAAGGTATCGCATCGAAATTGATTCTAAATCGTTTGAATGTTCCAAATAGACTATTAACGGCCGCATACCAAGCTTGATGAGCTGCAGCATGGGTAAATTGCATTAAACCCGTTACATCTCCACAAGCGAAAATATTCGGGTACCTAGTTTCGAGATACTCATTGGTTCTCAGGACTCGATCATCTGGCTCAATGGCGTTTATATCTTCGAGTCCAAAACCCCTTAAATTGGCACCTCTGCCTATGGCAAATAGCACCAAGTCACACTCGATACGTATCTCCCCGTTTGGCCCTTCACAAACCAACAGCTGCTGACCATTTTCGACAAGAAACCCTTTTGCTCTGTGTCGGGATAGTAGGGCTATTCCGTCATCTGACATATGATTTGCGACTATCTCAGAAACCTCGGGGTCTTCCTTGATCAAAATCCGCTCCATCGCTTCCAACAGCACTACTTCTGACCCGATTCGGCAAAAGGCCTGAGCTAACTCACACCCGATAGCTCCTCCTCCGATTACAAGGAGCTTTTTGGGCAAATCTTGAATATCCCAAATAGTGTTCGATGTCACATACTGAACGTCCTTGAGTCCGGGCAGTGGGGGAACAATCGGGCTTGCTCCAGAGGCGATAATAATATTTCGCGCTGAGAGAATTCGTTTTTCGGTGGATGTACTGACTTCAACAGTCCAAGGCGTGACCATCTTGGCGTTACCGGCGAAGCAGTCTACCCCGAGACTCGCATATCGCTCAATTGAGTCATGTGGCTCAATTTTTTTTATCACCCGGCGTACCCTGCGTAAGATTTCTTGAAAATCGAAGGTGATTTTCGCTTCTTGAATACCTAGTTTTCCAGAGTGGCGTGCCTGGTGAATAAATTTTGCAGATTTGATAATTGCTTTTGAGGGAACGCATCCAGTATTTAGACAGTCTCCTCCCATGTTTTCTTTCTCAATAAGGGCGACCTTCGCTCGTACGGCAGAGGCTATGTAGGACGATACAAGCCCTGCTGCACCACCACCTATGACGATCAAGTTGTAATCAAATTCCTTGGGTTTTTTCCACCCCGCATAGACTCTCCTCCCTCGAAGTGTGTCTGCTATTTTTTTTGTTATGAGTGGGAATATCCCGAGTAGGCAAAGTGAAAGTAATATCGGCGTGGATAGAACGCCACTAAGAGTATCCAGGGCCGCAAGCTGGGTCCCTGCGTTAACGAAAATTATTGTTCCCAGAAGCATACCAATCTGGCTTACCAGGTAGAACGTTCCGGTACGAATTGGAGTAAGCGCCATCGCGGCATTAACTGCGAAAAACGGGATGACTGGGACGAGGCGCAGGGTTAAAAGGTAAAAAGCGCCGTCTCTCTGAATTCCCTCATTTAAGGTTTTAAGCTTATCTCCAAATTTTTTTCTTACGAGATTCCTAAAGAAATACCGTGTGAGGAGAAAAGCGATTGTCGCGCCGATGGTGGATGCAAAAGATACCAGTACCGTTCCCCATAAAAGACCGAACACAGCGCCAGCTGCCACCGTCATAATCGCGGCACCGGGGAGCGACAGCGCCGTTATCGCAATGTATAGAACAAAGTAGCTCAGAGCGGCTTTGATTGGATGCTCAGAGGAAAAGGCCGTTAGGGATTCATAGTTTTCTTTAAGGGTTGAAAGATTAAGCTGCGCAAACACATCTAAAACGAAATCCTTGAATACAAGAAATAGGATTCCAAGTGCCAAAACACATACCGCTAATGTGATTGACTTATTGGGTCTTTTATTTTTTGCCATATATAAATTCTAATCCGATACTCCGAGGGCGTCTGCGAGACTCTCGGTGACAGTTGATATCTTTGTTCCAGTCCTTCCAGTAATCCTCCCATAATACGACTTGTACGCTGGAGATTGAACGTCCCAGCAGTGACAGAATTGTCTCAGAAATTTGGTCGAATCGTAATTCACTTTGATTGCGTCGATATGAAGACCTCCAAGCTTAACGCCATACAATTTAAGGTTTTCTGGACACGCATTTACAGAAATTCGAGTTGCAATGCCATGAAGAGCATTTTCAAAGTTTGGCATGCCTGCCGAGCCGTTATTGATGACTACTCGAGGATTTGTATTACGACCGTTGAATAGTTGTATCGCTGGCTCACATGTATGACTGCTCGCAAAAATATCGACACCTGCATCCGTAAAGTACCCGTGATATCGGGAAGCATTGGACGGGTCGCGCATTTCCTGTGAAGAGAAACTCCATCCAGCCAAATTTTCAGCGTCCCCATGTACAACTGCGACTTGAGTATCACCTATCCTGAATTTCAAAAACATCGGAAGCGTTGAAAAGCTATCTTGTATTTCTGGAAAACTATCTGCGGTGACGTGTAGGGCGTTAATAATCTGGTTCGAGTATTCCACCTCGGCGTCGCTGGTCGTGGGTGGGTATGCACAGCCACAGCCTGACTGTGTGCTTCGCGTAGATAGTTCTGTTTCGACGTTTCCTCGAATTGCGAGGTGGCTCTTGATAATACGGTCATTTATCTCTTTGAAATCGCCGTGATCAATGTTGAACCAATTAAAGTCTCCTCCGAAAATAATGTGATCCACCCCGGAGTGCTGATTTTCAATCGTTTCAAGTGCCGCCATATTTCCATATAGCCCTCCACATACGACAATCGTGTTCGCTGTGATTTCAGAAGCTCGTTTTATTGCTTCTGTTCCATAGAAATATTCTGGAGGGCAAAATCGACCAGGAGCGAGCCGCGACTCGGTAACTTGAGATTTCATTACAAGTTTTTATTGAAGGGCGCCACCGCAGCTCGACCCTTGACCGGCGGTGCAGCCGAAGCAATGACCAAGAGTCTTGATCGTTTGGTTTACGAGGGACTTGTCGTTGAGTTCGCTAATGTGGATCTTCGATGAGCTTTCCCCAAGAGGTAATCCGAGCATTTGGTTGAAGTCGCAGTCATACACATAACCTTGATGATCGATCGATATGAGGTTGCGACACATTAATGATTCTAAATTGGACTCCTGATATGCAGATTGAAGAAGATCCATGTAGCCATCAAACTCACCTTTCGACACAAGCGTGCTGCCAAACCGCTTAATTGGCATGTTTGTAATCGTAAACAAGGCGTTGAATGTTATTCCAAACTGATTACCGAGGTGATCGCGATAATCTCTCTCTAAAATTTCCTGAGGAGCTGGCAGAGCTGCTCCTGCGGATTAAAAACAAGGTTTAACTCTAATCCTGAATTTTTTTGTCCGTAACCAAGAGCATTAAGTTTTTGGATACCTATGATGCTTTTTTGAAAGACTCCGTCTCCCCTTTGGGCATTTACGTTATCTTCAATGTAGCAAGGAAGAGAGGCTACTATTTGCACTTTCTGCAGATGCCAAAAACTCCGCTAGATCCTCTTGTCCGGGTTCGGATAGGATAGTGAGATTACATCGATCGATGGTGGTGATCTTCCTTGATCGAAGCTCAGAAACAAGTTTTCGGAAATGGGGTTCAGTTCTGGAGCTCCTCCCGTTAAATCAACTGTTTCGATAACGCTTCTGTCAATAAAATCTAAAACTTGTTGAGTCGTCTCCTCACTCATTAGCTCGGTTCGAGTTGGTCCGGCATTGACATGGCAGTGTAAACAGGCCTGATTGCATTTGTAACCCAAGTTTAGCTGCGCTATTTTGAGTTCGCCTCGGGCGACATTTGGAAACTTTCGTTTTGCTAATTTCGGCAAGGTATCGTGCATGTTTGACGCTTCCATTAAGTGTTAAAGGTCCTCAGTATCTTAACTAACTTTTTAAATATTTGCATGGAACTAAGTCATATTTTTAGGTCTTAGCTCGAACATAAAACTTTTGATCACTTCGCTTATAATACGCGCGCAAAATGTGGTCAACACAGTTAGATTAAGTCTAAAAATACGGGGAATAATTTTTGTACAAATCTCAACAGATCCAGCCTGAATTCGATAACCTTTTACCCAAGACATTACCGGAAAGCATAGAAATTCCAGAGTACCTGAGCAAAACGTACTGGTGGGCATACGTAAGCCCGAAAGCGATCAAATTCTTTGATCGCCATTTTTTGGTTAACTTAATTCTATTTGGAAATTTTAAGCGATTACGGGACGCGGCGATTCGTCGACTCGGTGAAGATTTTTCTGGGAGAGTGTTGCAAATAGCCTCTGTTTACGGGAATTTCACTCAAAGAATACTCGACTGTATGAGCGTCGATGGAGAACTGGATGTCGTAGACGTAGTCCCCGATCAGCTTTCGAATTTGCGTCGAAAGGTTATAACCCAGAAAAGATTTAACGCTCTAGTAATGGACTCTTCTGATTTGAAGTTTGATTCTGAGAGTTATGACAAGGCTATTTTATTTTTCTTGTTGCATGAGCAGCCCGTTGAGGTAAGACAAAAAACGTTAAGTGAGGCATGGAGAGTTTTGCGACCTGGCGGGCGAATCGTAATAGTCGATTATCACAAGCCATCTAAGCTCAATCCCGTTCGACCACTTCTTTGGATCGTGCTCAAGTCGCTCGAGCCATTTGCGCTCGACTTGTGGCGTCAACCATTAGAGAGTTGGCTTCCTAAGGGCATGAATGGCAATTGCGTCCACAGGCGTACATTTTTTGGTGGGATCTACCAAAAAATGGTTTTTGAAAAACCTGGTATCTGAGATGAAAGCGTCGACACTATGGTTGATCTTGCCAGTCGCGTTTGCTTGGGCGGTGACTTTGTTACAGCCGCGGAAAACTTCCGGTGGAGTCTCGAATTGAGGGGATTCGGTGTACGTAGAGGCGGAGGCTGTTATTACTGCGCCGCACGCTTTGATTTGGACCACATTAACTGACTATGACCATTTATCAAATTTCATTCCGGGAATGAAGTCGAGCACTTTATTACGATATGAGGGGGAGACGGCAGTGGTTGAGCAGCACGGTTCTGTGTCGTTTCTATTTTTTCTCTGCCTGTAGATGTCGTTGTTAATTCGATCGAGCAGAAACCTAACCGCATCGGTATTGAAGTGGTGCGGGTAGTCTTGACCGTCTTGATGGGGCCTATGAACTGTTGCAAAAGGCGGATGGGCGTTGGTTAGTCAAATGGAATGGATATGTCAAACCTTCTCTACCGTTACCTCGGTTTATAACGCAACCAATTATCCGAAAGAACATAGAGAATCAATTTGCTGGCATGGTTACTGAGATCGAGCGTCGCTCGCTCTAAATTAACAAGGTTTTGACTTGATGAAATATTTCCCTAAAATCCTGTTTACGGTTTTTATCGCTTGTTTCTTATTGTCTGGGTGTACCACCTTTAGTGGCCGTGAGTTCTCTCAGCTCGCTAATAAGCAATTCGAAATCAATAAACATAGTTGTAATCAATGGCTTTTTAGACTGGACCAGTTAGTTAAGGACAACGATGTAACGGATATATCGGCGAGCAGAGTCGCGAAATATCCATTTTTACGAGTGAATCGTTTTTTGGCGTCTTTCTCCAGCGATGTCGATGTTGACCCATCTTTATTTCCCCAATGGGTTCGAGAGATGCATCGTTTAGACAAGGGGCGTGTTTGACGCTTTCTGAATCGGCGTTAAAATTGGGATCGATCGCGATGAGATTTTGTTCAACGGAAACTTGTTCCAATTTGCTTAACGTTTTTCCTTCAGATCTAATTTTGCCGTTTTCTAAAGGAATCGAGGGCTGGCACGAAGAGGCACGTGAAGACTTCTCTCGGCGACCAATTAGCGCGAACGGATTCTGCCCAGAGTTGAAGTGGCCAAGCTTCTGAGTAAAAGTGGTCGATTGGGTCATCTGGATTTAAATGATTCGGAATTGAGCCTTTTTTGCAACTTATGCACCTGTGTTTGCTGTTGAAACTTTTATGACGAGATTGGCTCTCTTCATTGGGGTACGGGGAAAGGTTTGGAGTTGATGTTCGAGAGCCAGTGGTCTACACGAAACTCGAGCGTACGGAACTTAAGTTAGACCGGGTGACTTTATCGGCGCCCTTTGATCTACGATACCATGCACTTCGTTTTTTCCGACGATGCAGACTTTTTCTCCTAAATTTACCGGTCAAAAAAGGTTTAAACAATTCTCGAACGACAAATGTGGAAAGCAGTAGGTTCGACTCCAAACCACTTCACTCTGATTTTACTTTTAATTTCGATAGTGCGGGTGCCATGCGGCATTGCGATACTATCAATCGCCTTAGGTGGTATTGTGTTTTCAACCGATAGAATTTAATCGAACTGGAGATAATTCAAGGAAGCTTATGCTGGATATGCGTATCGATAACGTTGTAATTATTGATGGGGCTGGTAGCCCTGCTTTTCCCGGGTCCCTCGGGATAAAGAATGGTCGCATCGAAGCAGTTGGTAAAGTTGAGGCGAGTGCGGCTACGGTCATCGATGGAGAAGGTCTCACTATCATGCCCGGGATTATTGATAATCACACGCATTACGATGCTCAGATCACCTGGGACGCTTATGTGAGCCCTTCGCCGGAACTTGGGGTCACGACTCTGTTAATGGGGAACTGTGGTTTTACGATTGCACCGTGTCGACCCAATGATCGGGAAATCACGATGAGAAACCTAACGCAAGTTGAGGGGATGTCAATGGATGCTCTCGCAGCCGGCATTGATTGGAGTTTTGAAACATTTCCGCAATACCTCGACATGCTGGAGCAAAAAGGCGTGGGGCCTAACGTTGGGTGTTACGTAGGGCACTCGAGTGTTCGCACATACGTGCTTGGTACGGATGCATCGAAGCGCGCGGCTACACCAGAAGAAATAGAACAGATGCGGGAAATCGTCTCAGAAGCAATAGATGCTGGTGCGTGTGGTTTTGCAACGACTAGATCCTATCAGCACAATGGCGAGAAGGGAATTCCGATGCCTTCGCGTTTGGCGAATGACGATGAGTTGCTCGCACTTTCAGGTGTGTTAAAAGAAAAAGGTCGCGGGACCTTAATGATGACCAAAGCCTCCGATACTCCAATGGAGTCGATCGAACGACTTTGTGCTGCGGCTGGAAGGCCATATATTGTCGCGGCATTATTGCACTCCGCGCTCGACCCCCAGAGAACGTTCAACGATTTAAACGAAATTTCCAATGCGCGATCTCGAGGTAATTTGATGGTCGGCGCTGTGTCTCCCTGTCCTTTGAATATGGAATTTACGTTCAGATCACCTTATCCCTTAGAGGGGTTCAAGGTTTGGAGTCCACTGATGAGTCTCGAGGAGGATGATTACAAATCTGCATTGGCTAATCATAGTTTTCGGGAATCATTTTTAGCGGAGTTGAATGATGGCCGTGTTCATGTTTTTAGCGGTGATTGGGATAAAGTGCACGTTGCGCAGGTAGCAACTGAAGAAAATTTATCGATGGAGGGTTGCTCGATCGCAGAGCTTGCTGAAGGTTGCGGCAAAGATCCTTTTGATTTTATGTTGGACTTAGCTCTATCTGAAAATTTGGATACTGTATTTACGGCAACCATGATGAACTCGGACGAAGAAGCAATCGGAAAGATGATGTTGGATGAGAGCTCTATCATCTCGCTATCTGATGCGGGAGCGCACTTAACCTTTCTTTGTGATGCTGGGTTTGGACTTCATGTGCTTGGCTACTGGGTCCGCGATCAGAAGCTAATGTCGCTTGAGGCGGCTGCTAAAAAATTAACTTTTGATAATGCGAAGCTATTCGGTATTAAGGATCGTGGTGAAATTCGAGTTGGAGCGTGGGCAGATCTGCTTTTGTTCGACCCAAAAACAGTGGGCCGGGGTCGCTCAAGACGTCTTTATGACTTGCCTTCTGGTGCGTCGAGATTATCCACGCCTTCAGTGGGGGTTCATGGAGTGTGGATTAATGGCCATCGTGTTGCAGACTCTAAGGGGATGCTCGCCGACCTTCCGCTAGCGGGTCGTGTCATTCGCGAATACAACCCTTAATTTTTGGACCACAGAATTATTCTGCTAATAGCTTCTCAATTTGGCTGGTTAACGTGCTGTTGTTAGGTCCAAAACTCGAAGGGAAGCTAATTACCGTATTCCCGTTTTTCGAAATAAGATATTTGTGAAAGTTCCAGGTGGGGCGCTTACCCGTCGCAGCTGCCAACTTTTTATAAAACGGATTGGCCTCCGCGCTCACGACACGACTTTTTTCTGTCATTGGGAATGTCACACCATAATTAACAGCGCAAAAGGTGGCGATTTCTTCGTTGCTTCCTGGTTCTTGGCCACCAAAATCATTCGACGGAAAGCCAATAATGATGAGGCCATCGTTTTTGAACTTCTTGAACAGCGCCTCCAGACCCTCGTACTGTGGGGTATTTCCGCAGTAACTCGCCGTGTTCACTGCCATGATAACTTTTCCAGATAATGAACAAAGATCTAATGAATCGCCTTCAAGGGTTGTAACTTTCTCGTTCAATAGTTCTGGACAAACAGCTGCCGTGGTCAACGCTGGGGTAAATGCAATTGAGCCGAATAGTAAAAACGTAAAGCTAAGTACTCTGGATTTAAGGAGACTCATTTTTGTTAAACTCACGGAGTTCATAAATATTTTCTCGCTAGTGACTTTTAAGTGGCAATTTTAAAGATTGGAACATCCAGTGGGACCTCTTGACGGAATAAAGGTTCTCGAGCTCGGGCAATTAATTGCGGGACCATTTTGCACCCGCATCATGGGAGAGTTTGGGGCACAAGTTATAAAGATTGAATCTCCACGAGGTGGAGACCCGCTGCGGAAATGGCGGAAACTTTATCAAGACAAGTCTTTATGGTGGTTGCTTCAAGCGCGGAACAAAAAATCGGTAACGGTAGACTTGAAAAATCCTCGTGGGCAAGAAATCGTCAGGAAGCTAGCGGAAGAGGCCGATATAGTGGTCGAGAACTTTAGGCCTGGATCCATGGAGAAATGGGGGCTTAGTTATGAGGAGTTATCAAAGGTAAATCCTGGGCTCATCATGGTAAGACTATCGGGTTATGGGCAAACCGGCCCCTACCGAGATCGACCTGGATTCGGGTCTATCGGTGAGGCAATGGGTGGTCTGCGATACGTCACCGGTTATCCCGACCGAGCGCCCGTTCGTGTTGGTATTAGTCTTGGGGATGCAATCGCTTCCCTATATGGTGTAATAGGTGCGCTTATGGCTCTGCGGCAGCGTGACGTCAATGGGGGCATAGGACAGATTGTCGACGTTGCACTATACGAAGCAGTTTTTAGTTTCATGGAAAGTATGGTGCCCGAGTATGACATGTTTAAGTTCGTGCGAGAGAGGACGGGATCGACACTTCCAGGTATCGCTCCTTCAAACTCGTACCTCACAAATGATGGGAAGTTCGTTGTAATTGGAGCGAATGGTGACTCGATCTTTAAGAGAATGATGCAGGCGATAGGACGTAGTGATCTTGCTGACGACCCAGAGCTAGTGCATAACGACGGGCGCGCGAAGCGTAGTGATGAATTGGATGAAATTATTGGTAATTGGTGTTCGCAGCACGACTTGAAGTATGTCCTTGAAACTCTTGAAAATGCGGATGTGCCCTCTGGCAAGATCTTCGATGTCGTCGATATCGTTAATGATATCCACTACAAAGCGAGAGATATGATCCAAGAACAAAAGTTATCGGGTGGTGAGACTTTGCTGGTTCCTGGAATTGTTCCAAAATTATCGAAAAATCCTGGACAAACACTCTGGTTGGGCCCAGATCTCGGGGAACATACGCACGAAGTGCTGGGTTCGCTGGGGCTGAGTGATGAAGAGCTGAAATCACTCAAGCAAAGTGGAGTCATTTAAAATTTTAGGTAACACGATTTATTGATGCAGCCTGATGCAAAAAATAATGCGGCTTTGAGTTCCAAGAAGCAGATTTGGGCTTGGGCGTTTTACGATTTTGCAAACTCCGGGTACACGACGGTTGTGATAACTGCGATATTTAATGCGTATTTCGTGTCTGTAGTTGCCAACAATGCGGTTTGGGCGACCTTTCTGTGGACTGCAGTGTTATCAGTATCCTATTTACTTACGCTTTTGATGGGGCCACTTATTGGTGCGCATAGCGATGCGAATTTTCTTCGGAAAAGATATCTCGTGCTTACTACTCTTTTCTGTGTGGGAACCACATTGTGTCTTGCTTTGTTTTTAGACCGAGGAATTTTTGTTGTTTGTCTATTTCTAATGATGTCGAATCTCTTCTATGGTCTTGGAGAGAACATCATTGCAGCGTATCTGCCCGAAATCTCATCTCAAAAGTCGATCGGGCGTGTCTCAGGATACGGTTGGTCCCTTGGTTATATCGGGGGAATGATTACTCTTGGGTTGTGTTTGTTTTACGTAACAACCGCTGAAAATGAGGGCTACTCTGCTGATATCTTTGTTCCCGTCACTCTCTTTATAACAGCCGCAATTTATCTCGTAGCCGCACTCCCATCATTTATTTTCCTAGGATCTGGTGCTGGAGGTATTGGTGTCAGTGGTTCCTCGAAGCCAATGCGCAGGTTGCTTGACACTTTTAAAAATAGGCATCAACACAGAGATCTATTTCGTTTCTTAGGTTGTACAGTTTTTTATCAAGCTGGAATACAAGCAGTAATAGCTTTAGCGGCGATCTATGCTCAGCAGGTCGTTGGTTTCACGTTCTCAGAGACAATCCTACTAATTATGGTGGTGAACTTGACCGCAGCACTAGGAGCTTTTGTATTTGGCCCTCTTCAAGATAGATTTGGCCATATCAAAATTTTAACAATCCTCCTTCTACTTTGGATCTGTATTACGCTCTTAGCTTGGCTGCTCCAGAGCAAGGTTGAGTTTTGGATCGTGGCAAATTTGGTCGGAATTTCGCTTGGAGCAAGTCAGTCGGCTGCAAGGGCAATCGTAGGACTGATGACTCCACCATCTCGTCGAGCTGAGTTTTTTGGTCTTTGGGGAGTTGCTGTGAGATGCTCAGCGATTATTGGCCCTTTGACTTACGGGCTACTTACTTGGGCCACTGACGGCGACTACCGAAATGCTATTCTTTCCCTTTCACTTTTCTTCGTGGTTGGCTTGTTTCTGTTAAGACGGGTAGATCTCGCTCGAGGTCAGAGTCTGGTTTCTTGATTTAGTTATTGCGAGCCTTAGCCTTATTTCTGGCGAATCGCAGACTTGGGTCGAAACGCCTTGCAATAATCATCGTTTGTTTCGATATATGGCCCACCAATCAGGTCTACACAATACGGTACGGCTGAAAAAATACCATGTGAAATAACTTTCCCATCGGAGTCTTTTAAGCCTTCCAAGGTTTCTTGAATTGATTTGGGTTGGCCAGGCAAGTTAATGATTAGCGCTTTTTTTCTTATGACTGCCACTTGACGGGAAAGAATCGCAGTTGGTACAAAATTGAGGCTGATTTGTCGCATCTGCTCCCCAAATCCAGGCATTACTTTATCTGCTATCGCAACAGTAGCATCAGGGGTGACATCCCTTGGAGAGGGTCCAGTTCCACCAGTCGTCAGTATTAGATCGCAACCATCGACGTCACTCAGATCTCTGAGTGTTTGTTCAATTGTCTCCTTTTCATCGGGTATAAGGCGTTCAACGAACTCCACCTGGTTAATTAGCGTTTTGGAAATCCAATTCTTGAGCGCTGGAATTCCTTTATCCTCATAAACACCGCTCGATGCCCGATCGCTAACGGACACCATCCCAATTTTTACTTGATCACTATCGGACATATTTACTCGAAACTAGAAAGAAGAAAGATTTCGCGACCTACGCTGGAAATATAGCAAAAATATTAATTGGTATTTTCCTCTGAGCTTAGGGTCTCAGAAATTAACTTAAAAAGTTTTCTATATGACTTCTTCGAGTCTTCGGTAATTTCATTACGGCAAGCTGTGATGAGACTCTGAATCTCATCAGTATCCGCTCGAGGAAATTGACGAGAAAATTCACTAAGGGAAGTGGATTTATTGATTAACGAATCGCGCCAGGTTTCCGCCTCATGCATCAACTTGACGCTTCTGCTGCTCGGTTTTTTGAGGTCCTGTAGCCTCTGTCGAATGGGTTCAGGGGCAATATTGCGCATGACTTTTCCGATAAACTGAAGTTGCCTTCTGAGCGCGCTATGTTGTTTTATTTTTTTGCTTCTACCACTGCCTCTGCAAGCTCAGTGGGCAAATCAAAAGATTCAAGGGTTTCTCGCGAAAGTAACACCAACTCGGCACCCATAGCCTGAAGGCTTTCTACCTCTCTTTTTCTTTGTGTTTTGCTTGGCCGGTCTTGCTCGTCCATATTTAATTAACGTGAGTCCGAAGGTGCTATGATTTAGCGCTGTCTAAAAAGACTTTATTTGTCGAGACAAATTTTGTTAAGAGGGCTTTCAAAAAATAATGTCAGAAAAAGCATTTAATTTCACTGAGGATCAGTTTCGGAGTATAGCAGTAGATACATTGTCGCTTGCGAAAAAACTAGGTGCGAGTGCTGTCGAGGTTGATATCAATGAAAATATTGGTAGTACAGTCACGGTACGAAAGGGCGATGTTGAAACTATTGAATATAACCAAGATAAGGGTTTCGGTGTAACCACCTATGTTGGGCAATCCAAAGGGCATGCGAGCTCCTCCGACACCTCTCCAGATTCTCTCAGGCGGACAGTGGAGGCGGCGGTCTCCATCGCAAAGTTAACGGCAGAAGATGAGTTTGCTGGCCTAGCTGACCCTAGTTTATTGGCAACTAGCTTTAAGGACTTAGATCTTTTTCACCCTTGGGATATTTCCGTCAATGACTCGATTGATCTGGGCAAGGCGTGCGAGTCGGTAGCGTTGTCCAATCCATCCGTCACCAATTCGGAGGGTGCGACTGTATCGTCGCAGAAAGGACATTTTATTTATGCCAATTCCAATGGATTCATGCATGGATACCCTAGCAGCCGGAACTACATCAGTTGCTCAGTAACTGCCGGCGAAAAAAGTGAGATGCAGCGGGACGGTTGGTGGACGAGTGCCAGAGATGCGCGAGAAATGGAAGATGCGGCGTCTGTTGGAGATCGTGCTGCCAGCCGAGCAGTTCGAAAAGTCGGAGCCAGGAAAATAGGCACGAAGAAGGTCCCAGTTATTTTCGATTCCACCATCTCATCCGGGATTATTGGACATTTTGTGTCGGCGATTAGTGGTGGTGCGCTGTACCGTAAGCAATCTTTTTTGCTAGACTCATTGGGTCAAAACGTTTTCCCAAATTTTATCTCTATCAGAGAAGAACCCCATATCCCGAAGGAATTCAGTAGTTCTTGCTACGACAGCGAAGGAGTTGCGACGAGATCAAGGGTAATTGTGGACAAGGGTTTACTTCAGGGGTACGTGTTGAGCAGCTACTCTGCCAGAAAGCTGGGAATGGTTACCACGGGTAACGCGGGTGGTGTGCACAATCTTGTTGTGGACTCTGCTGGCTCTAAACCGTTCGAAGAATTACTGAAAGATATGGGAACTGGATTGTGGGTCACGGATCTTCTAGGGCATGGAATAAATATGGTTACGGGAGATTATTCCCGTGGGGCCTCTGGTTTCTGGGTGGAAAATGGAATTGTCCAGTATCCAGTGCAAGAGATCACCATTGCCGGAAATTTAAAAGAAATGTTTTCCGGTATATCGGCTGTGGGTAACGATATTCTTAAACGCTCGACGACTAAGGTGGGTTCCATCTTATTTGAGCAAATGACTGTTGCTGGTGACTAATTTTTAGTGTCATGAGTGCAAAGTCACTGAGCGCATGGTTCGGGATGGATGGGGTGTCAACCTCGGATTCTAACCTCGCGCAGATATGGGGCGCCCGTCTAGATCGCCTGATGATCGTCTTGGCATTGCTGACATTACCACTCGTTTTTATTGTGTTCGATGAAAGTCTCGATCGTTCTGGAAGTATCCTATACGCGCTCCAATGGGTGATTCTCAGTGGGTTTTCTCTTGAGTTTCTTGTTCTGATGGCGCTGAGCAGAGAGCGCTTCGATTACGTCTCAAGAAATTGGTTAAATTTGATCATAATCATCGTCTCCGTATTGAGTGTAACTGGGGTGGCCCACGGGGTTTGGATTGCTATTGCGAGATCACTTCGTTTGGTTTCCATCGGATTATTAGCTGCACGAGCCTTGCACTCGATTGGTCATTGGTTGATCTCGAGTGGTGTGCCTATAGTGATCGGGGTCGCAGTCCTAGCGTGGTTGTTGTCTGGACTTGGATTTTATTTTTTGGAGCCTACCATCCATTCATTTGGCGAGGGTCTATGGCTCGCGTTCGTATCTGCATCGACGGTTGGCTACGGAGATCTTGTTCCGACCACTACCTCCTCAAAAATATTCGCAGTTTTAATGGTATTTGTAGGTTTCGGAATGTTTTCGATGATAATTGCAGTGATCTCGGCTTACTTTGTTGGTGAGGATGAGAAGGTGATAAACCAAAAATTGGTTGATGATATTCAAAGCCTTCATAAGGAAATTCGGCTCCTTCGAGAGGAGCTCGATGAGTTTCGCAGAAAATCTTAAATGTAAAGATTTGTGGCACTGAACAACATGAAAAATACAGATTCATTCGGATGGAAAGAGAAGTTTATTCTAGTGTTTCTTCCATTCGCGATAGGCTATTTCCTCTCCTATCTATTCCGATCTGTAAACGCCGTAATTTCGCCAAATTTAGTATCTGAGTTCGAACTATCGGCAAGTGAACTTGGTTTATTGACCTCGGTTTACTTCCTATCTTTTGCGTCGCTGCAAATTCCAATCGGTCTCTTATTAGATCGATTTGGTCCGAGAAGAACAAACGCTTGTCTCTTAATCGTAGCCGGTGTGGGCGCCTTTATATTTTCATCGGCTCAAAGTTTTGAAGGATTACTCCTAGGTCGGATATTCATAGGATTTGGAGTGGCTGCGTGCCTCATGTCCAGTATTAAGGTTTTTTCGATCTGGTTTTCTCCTGAGATCTTGTCAACAATGATCGGAAGAATTATGTTTGTTGGTGGTCTCGGCGCAATCTCGGCAACTAAACCAGTTGAGATGTTATTACGCGTGACTGGTTGGAGAGAGATCTTTTAGGGCTTGCATTTTTGGTTATTGCTGCTTCGATCATTGTGTTTTTCGTGGTGCCAGAGAAGAAGATTGAGCGGAGTACCGCGTCGTTTCGAGAACAGCTATCCGGCGCGTTTGGTGTATATCGCTCGCCAGTATTCTGGCGAATCGCGATGGGTACAGCGTTGTTCCAAGCGTTCAATATGTCTGTGCAGGGGCTATGGGCAGGGCCATGGCTCGCCGATGTAGCTGGCCTTAGTCGAGCCGATATAGCGAATCATTTGATGGGGCTGGGTATCTCTACGATGCTGGGATTTTTATTCTGGGGCGCGTTCGCGACATATCTCGCAAAGCGCGGTATCAAAGCCATTCAGTTGTTAATAGTCGCAACGGCGCTTTATCTATTGCTTCAGCTGTTACTTGTCTTCGGGTTATCCGAACTATCGTGGGTAATTTGGATCGACTGGGGGTTACTCGGCACATCTGGAAGTCTTGCCTTTACGATTATTTCTCAGAGTTTTCCGCTTAGCATGACTGGGCGGACGACCACGGCTTTGAACTTATTGGTTTTCGTCACAGCATTTCTATCGCAGTGGATATTTGGAGTTATCCTTAACCAGTGGGAATTGGTTGGTACTGGCTATAACCCGGAAGGGTACGCGGTTGCATTTGGTATTTTTATGGCTCTTCAGTTATTCGGATTTGTCTGGATGGTGGTCGGTTACCGTAGAGGAAAGCCAGTCTAAAATAAAACCCGTAGTCCTAAGTGAGAAATAGGCAGTAAGGTAATGGCTAAATTAACCCACCGATTAATTTGTATAGCTGTAGTGCTTTTGTTTTGCGGGTGTGGCAAAGCGATACGAAGTTATGAATCGGAGTTGAATCAATCCCTCGATCTCGCAAAAATCGGCGATCTCCAAGGCGCTATTGAGCTCCATGATCGGTTTAATCGAAAGAATCGAGATATTTTGTATTTATTCGAGCTGGGTGAGTTTCTCCGGTTACAGGGGAAATTTCCTGAGAGCATTTCTGTTTGGCGCGAGGCGGAAAAGCTAATCGAAGATTGGGAAACGCGCGCTCGTTCCGATCCAAATCTTTTACTCCAGGACTTAGGGTCAGTATTAGTCAACGACAAGGTTCGTGTCTATCAAGGACATGATTTCGAAAAGGTGATGTTGACTACGCGTATCGCCATGAGCTACTTAGCTGTGGGGGATTTGCGGAATGCACGCGTTGCGATAAAGCGTGCGCATGAGAGGGAGGCGGTGATAGCTACCTTTCGTGAGCGCCAATACGAGAGGATAAGAGCAGAGAACTCAGATGACGCATCTATCAAAAACATAAATGATTTACCAGGTTACCCAGTTGCTACGCTGGATGACCCGCAGGTTACTCAATTAAAGAATAGTTATCAAAGTGCATTCAGTCATTACCTAGCCGGATTTATTTATGAGGTTTTGGGTGAGAGGGGGTTGGCCGCTCCAGGTTACCGTCAGGCGATTGAGTTGCAACCATCCATCGATCTAGGTCGACATGCGCTAGCAAGTTTAGATCGTAATCTGGATAACCCAGACGAATCCAAAACTGATCTATTAGTCGTATTTGAAGATGGATTAAGTCCTGCGAAGAGCACGATTAGATTGGATGTTCCCATTAATACGGATGAAGGTTTTGTATTGTTGCCGTTATCTTTTCCCGCCTTTAATTCAGCCGCTGAGGGAAACGACATTACTTCTTTTGATTTAACGGGGGCTTCTGTCGAGCTAAAAAATCAAAATGTGGATGTCATGACCAATATCGATCTTTTTTTTTTCAAGGCGAGCGTTAAGAGATGATTTTCCGTTTATATTACTCAGGGCTATTACCCGCGGCGGTCTAAAGGCAACTCTGCAGAGCGCGTTAAATAAGCAGGATAAAACTGGGATAAGTGCTGAGCTCGCAAGAATAGGAGGGCTTGTTACCGAAGAAGCCGATGAGCGAATTTGGCGTAGCCTACCCAAAAGAATTAGCCTTGCTCGTACTGCTATTGAACACGGTGACTATGAGATGTTTATTCAGTCGCAATATGGGTCCAAAAAATAAAGATGAAAGTTGATGGTCGCTACGCTATATTATTCGTTCGGAGCTTAGGGTCGAGTTTCTTTTCACACTTCACTGTTTTGAAATAAAAATTGAGTAAGTTAATTATGGATAAATCTAGTTCGCGGATATTTGGCTTTCTCAAGTACATAGTACTGTTGCTATCATCCATTGTGGTCGTCGGGTGTGCTTCTTCACCGATTTGTAAGAATGAGTTGGTGACGTTTATAAATGACGCAGATGTGAGAGTGACTGGAAGTGCTTGTCGGGTAGAAAATGGATACCTTCGTGTTGATATTGATGTTCAGAGTAAGTACAGAAAAGAGCGGTCACTCGCGTATCGTTTCGATTGGTTTGATGAAAATGGAGTACTAGTTGGGAGAGAAGAGGCATGGAAGCCGATTTATTTTTATAAGAAGGAAACGAAAACGATTAGAGCAGTAGCTCCGGTTAAAGAGGCGATTGATTTTAGATTTCTTTTTAAAGAATAATCTTTTAGAGGTGAATATGACCGATAGATTTTTAATGTTGATTATTTGTAGCCTTAGCATGATTGTGTGCTTGGGGGGTTGTTCAAAAAAAATTACGTATGGTGACCCGAAGGGAATTGAAACGGTTACCGTCGAGTTCGGTTCGACCGACTTGCAGAAAATCGTTGAGGAAATGACCCGATCGTTTTTGAACTCCAAGGTTGTGACATCAGGAATTGGCCCAATAGTAACTGTTCAGGAAGTCAATAATAAAACCAGCGAGTATATTGATACCCGAATGATCACTGATTCGATCCGGACCCAACTCTCCCAAAGTAGTGTCGTGAGGTTTGTAGTAGATGAAGTTGCGATGCAAGAGGCGATTTCAGAAATAGAGCGTCAACAGAACTCTGAATATTATGATCAGGATACGGCTACCGAAAAGGGGAGAATGGTTGGGGCGGCCTATCGATTGACTGGGAATGTCGCATCGATTGTCAAACAAAATAGCGATACGAAAGACGTGTACTACAAGATCAATCTCCAGCTATGGAATGTACAGAATGGCCTTCTCGAGTGGTCTGAGGAGACTGAGATTAGAAAATCTCGCAGTTAAGAAATTTCTTTAGGAGCATTGTCGCTTGAGTCGGTTACCTATATTTAAGATTATCTTTAGCTCCATTGTATTCACTTGGGAAAAGAGAGCGCAGTTGTTTCAAGGCCTCTGGCTACCAGCCTTGCTTGGGCTTTGCTTAACCCTCTATGAGTCTTTATGGGCAGGTTTTGGGTCGGGGCTTGATTTAAAGAGTGGGGGTGAGAATCCGGCGGAGATATTTATTTGGCTAGGATTGCTTTTTTCCGCAACAGTCATCGTCTCAACGCGAAGCTACCAAATTTTATTGGCCAAGAGTCAGGATGGAAAATTTCGCTTCCCTATTTCTTGGGGACTTAGTGAAACCAAATTTACCCTGGGCATGTTTGGGATCACGTTCATGTTTATTATCGTCCTGTCACTTGTCAGCAGTGTCCTTATGCTTTTCGCGCAACAGATCGAAGGAATTGGTGCGCTCGGGATGCTAATGTTTCTTCCATCCATCTATTTGGCTGGAAGATTTATGCTGGTTTTTCCAGCAGTTTGCACCAATGATGATTTGCGACTATTCGATGCTTTTAAGTGGTCTTGGATGACTACGCGAAAAAATGGTGCGGCAATGCTAGTCCTTTGCATTGTTCTTCCTGTTTCGATTGCTTGGGGAATCGATTGGCTTGGGTCGATGTCTGGTTCCACCGTATTAAGTATTGTTAGCGGTTTGTTGGTGTGGATTTCCTTACCATTTGAGATTGCGTTTATTGCATTAAGCTATACGACCCTCGAGCGAATGTCGAAGGCCGAGCTCGCCGACTGACTATCTACCGATTCGGCAGTGCTTTGAGTAATTTTTCGTTGGATTCAGTCAAGAGTTCTTCAGTCGTTTCCCAGTCGATACAAGCATCGGTTATCGACACACCATAAGCGAGGTTGGATCTATCGGATGTAAGTTTTTGATTTCCCGGTCCGATGTTACTTTCAATCATCATTCCAACGATTGACTTATTTCCCTCAAGAATTTGGTGTACGCAATCGTGAAAGACTAGGGGTTGAAGATTGTGGTCTTTATTAGAGTTCGCATGACTGCAATCCACAATGATGTTTGCGGGCAACCCCGCGCCACTTAATTCCTTTTCAACTAATGAAATCGAGACAGAGTCATAGTTTGGACCACGATCACCCCCTCTTAGCACGATGTGTCCATAACGATTTCCCTTAGTCTGAGTAACCGCGACCTGTCCGTCTGCATTAATGCCGAGGAAACTATGCGATTTAGATACCGAGTGAAGTGCATTGATCGCGACCGCGAGACTGCCGTCGGTCCCATTTTTGAAACCTACTGGGGAGGATAGGGCACTCGCCATTTCTCGGTGCGTTTGCGATTCGGTCGTCCGCGCTCCAATGGCGCTCCAGGAGACAAGATCGCCGAGGTACTGAGGGCTTATCGGGTCTAGGGCTTCTGTTCCCGCTGGTAATCCCAATTCGTTTATTTGGATAAGAACTTTTCTCGCTAGTTTGAGTCCCGCTTCAATATCGAATGAATCATCCATATGCGGGTCATTGATGAGACCTTTCCACCCAACCGTCGTTCTTGGTTTTTCAAAGTAGACACGCATGACGATAAACATCGTATCTTTCACTTTCTCTGCGACGTTCTTGAGCCGTGTCGCGTAGTCCATCGCAGCGTCAGGATCATGGATGGAGCATGGTCCAACTACAACCAGCAGTCGCTTGTCTGTTCCATCCAGAATATTTTGACAGGCCTGTCTACCAGCAATGACCGTATCCAGTGCTCGATCAGTCGCCGGGACTTGCTCCTTCAGTTTAGAGGGCTTAATAGGACCTTTTGTGATTTAACGTTTACGTTATATACCAGTTCTTGTTTCATTGTATTTATTAAGCTTAATTTTTTTATTTTTTGGAGGGATTAAAATCCTTTATTTATCAATTGATTGTAACGAATTTTTAGAATACCTGTTTTTCAGGATAACTGATTGCTGCACTGCGTAAAGAGATTTTAATCATGGCTCCAAACGATTAATAGCGCCCAATATAATTTTTTATAAATTTTTAATAGCGATCGGTAAACTAGGACCATCTACTTTTTGTGCAAGAGTATTTCGTAGTGGTGCCCCGAATGTATCCGAAGAAATTTCAAAAGTATCACCTTCCTGGGTGGCTATCTGTTTCGTGAAACTTCCGGTTGCAGCTCCTAAAAAATGGATATGTACATCGCCGGGTCGACGAAATTCACGGTATTTAAAGTGATGCTGCTCTAAATTGTTCACCGAATGGCACATATTGTCATCACCGGAAGTCCATGCGTCTTGCCAAATGGTTTCGTTACTACGTAGGAGCTTTGCAGTTCCAGCAACAGTGTTTGGTAGATCGCCGAGCAGTAACTCTGGGCCATAAGAGCATTGCCGTAATTTTGAGTGAGCCAGATAAAGATAGTTTTGACGTTCCATCACGTGATCTGAGTACTCATTCGCAAGTGCGAAACCGATTCGAAATACTTCCGACTCTGGGCTAATTAAGTAAATTCCTACAATCTCTACCTCTTCACCACCATCAAGCGCATAGGCCGGCCACGATAACGAGCCCTCGGGGTTTACGACGCAGCTACCATCGCCTTTATAAAACCATTCTGGTTGCGCTCCCAAATGTCCAGTAGGGGGTTTTCCACCCTCGACACCCCACTTAAACATTTTCATCGAGTCGGTTAAAGAGCTCTCCGTCTGGCTAATCTTGCTATGCATCGCATCTCTGGCGCTCGCACTTCCCAGGTGGGAGAGGCCTGTACCCGTAATGATATGGTGATACGGGTCAGGGTGATCGAAAGGGATGAGGATTCGTCTTTCTCCTAAGATGTGATCTAAGGTGTCGGTTTCGTTGCTTTTTCTATCAATAATGATCTCTTCGATTCTCACGCCGTCGCGGAGCGCGTCGCAGGCGAGATCATACATACGCTTTGTCCCGCGAAGCGTGTAGACGAGCGTGCCGCAATCGGATATCAAGCCAACGCGGCGGGCAGCATCTCTGCCGAAAAATTGAATGACTCTCAAGCTGGTCTCCACATAGGTATTATCTTGTCATATTATTTCATTTGGCCGCGAGTAACGCGAAGCTAAAACTTTCGTGCCATTAAATATCGAGAAAAGGCTATTAGATATGAAGGCAGTTGTAAACGGTATCAGTATTAACTATGAAGTTTTCGGAACGGATGGTCCTTGGGTTGTACTGAGTCACTCGCTCGCATGCAACTTAAGAATGTGGGGACCTCAGATAAATTTTCTTCAAGAAAGTTACCGTGTTCTTGCATTTGATACGAGGGGGCACGGTGGTAGTGAGGCCCCGAAGTCCCCCTACACACTCGATATGGTTAGTGATGATTCGATTGCACTTCTTGATCATTTGGAAATCGACAAACCACATTGGATTGGTTTATCGATGGGAGGCATGATCGGGATGACAATTGCGATTAAGCATCCTAAAAAATTTAGATCGCTAACTTTGGCAGACACCACTAGCCGGATACCCAATGAGCTCTGGCCAATTTGGGCCACCCGTATTGAGCAATCGGCTTCCAAGGGGATGGCGTCTCTTGTCGATCAAACATTACAGCGCTGGTTCACGAGTGAGTTTATCGATCGTTCCCCACCAGATCTCAAGTTTGTAGCGGCGATGATCGAGTCTACCCCAACCGAAGGATATATCGGATGTTGTCAGGCGATACCGAAGATTAACTGTACGGCCGAATTGCATCGGATAAATTGCCCAATACAGATCGTCGTCGGAGAGCAAGATGCCGGTACTCCGGTGCAGATGTCTGAGGAAATTCACGCGGCTGCACCTGGTTCAGAATTGGTGGTGATACCCCACGCGTCACATTTATCGAACCTAGAACAGCCCCAACTATTCAACGACGCAGTTGAACGTTTCTTGTTGCGTCATTAGTCGTCTTTCTATGATCATTGATAATCACTCAATACTAGCGATTGTGATATTCGGAGATGAGGCTTCTAGTGTTTTTCGGATAATGTGAAACGTATCTAAGTCAAATTGATGCCAATTGGTATTGTCTGACAGAACGGGATTATTTTTTCCGCTGGTCTCGTAGTCGATATACATCCATTGATCTATTGTATGGATGTCGTCGACATCATTTCGCTCATCGTGTTCAATGATTTTTATGCCTCCGGAGTATGGCCACTGTGGAATTTTCTGCTTAGAAAGTGCAGCCGTCAGTCTCATTGAGTGGCTTATCACCGTTTCCTTTCCCACGCATGCTCCTCGGCAGCTACCTACCTGGTGTGCGAAGCAAGGTCCTTTTCCTTTTTCTAGGCCGATTTTTACTAGACAAAGTGAGAAGTCCTTCGCTTGATCTCTCAGATATTTCAGAGCAGCCCTCCGCGAAGGGAAAGCGCCGTAAGTCGCTCCAAATGGAATTTTTTCAAATTTTTCTATGTCCTCGATAATTGGAACATCAGGGCCGTCAATCGGATCCCAGTGGATCGTGAAATTATTCTCTTGATGCCTCAGACGTCGGTTGTGGATTGGTTTCAGTGTTTTAACGAGTCTAGATTCGGTTATCAGTGCCCCGAGTTCCCCAGCTGTTGCGATCCAATCAATCACACTAACGCTCTGGTTTATTTTTTGATCTTTTTTGTTGGAGTGATCGCCGCTGAAGTGGGAGAGAACGCGCGAACGAAGAGATTTACTTTTACCAACGTAAAGTACTGTATTGTGTTCGTCCTTAAATATGTAAACTCCAGCGCTTCTCGGTATCCCCTGAATTGTTTCTTCTGAAATTCCTTTAGGGAGTGAGGATGACCTCATTAGTTTTTCCGCAGCGCTTTGTATGACGTCTGGCTCCAGATGACGATAAATAAATTGCGTAAATTCCCATATGGCTCTCGCATCTGCAAGTGCGCGATGTCTGGTATCAATAGGGATTCCCGCTCTCTTGATGATGCTGTCTAAACCATGTTTTTTTTCATCTGGAAAAAGTGCGCGCGAGAGGCGAACGGTACATAGCATCTTCGGGGAGTAGTCGTATCCTAAAAATCTGAATTCGTTTTTAAGAAAAGAAAAATCAAATCTCACATTGTGCGCAACTAAAACTTTATCCTTTAGTTTTTTAAAGAGGTTATTTGCCACCTCCTCGAAAGTTGGTGCATTTTGTACCATCTCGTTAGATATACCAGTAAGGGTCTGGATGTTCTGTGGGATCGACATCTGCGGATTAACGAGCGTGCTCCATTCTTCGATCTGTACTCCGTTTCGAACATTTATTAACCCTATCTCTGTAATACGATCCGACCCGGCTGTCGCGCCGGTGGTTTCAAGGTCAAGAAATGCAAGATCATGTTGCAGCATGGGCCGGTGACTTTTCCGTTGTTCTAATGGTATTGTGTGAGCTCTATATTATGTTCGAGTTTTTAGGGTCGCGTTGTTCGACTGGCTAGGAGGAGAAATGTTCGGTTTTAGATTATTGGCGTGGCTATTGCTCATGAGCATGTCGTTGTATACGTTTGCGCATCCTGGAGATGAAAACTCACCGACGAATGATTTTGACTGTGATGCGGTGGGTACGACAATGGTGCAAGGCCTTCCGGCTGATTTGGCAAGAATTGGCCAATTAATGTGTTTGGGAAATGGACAATTGATCATGGCAAATCCTGATTGGTCATGGCGGTACTCGGGTAGCTTTTTTGATACTCCACGAATTCCGGCAGGCGCACATGATGATCTAATGGGTATACCGCCTCCTTATTTCTTTACGAAAATTGAGATGGAGCAATATTTGGATGAAGATGCGCAAGCAATGAGCGCATCGCTCGCAACGCAAGTAGTTACCTACACACCCAAAGTGGAAATAAATAAACTTTTTGAATTTAATTTACATGGTAATCACGAAACAATTGCCAAATTGATGGTGGCGCTTGAGAGTGACTCAAAAGGCTGGATACTTGTTTGCGCTCCTGATTGCCGTCCTGAGTATGTAATATTATTTGAAGAAAGACAAAAGCATTAAATTATTATGCAGCTCACTAAAAAAAATACGCTCCCGAAAGATTGGCGGCGTGCCTATCTAGTTGGGAGAGTTTGGGCTCCGGGTAAATTGGGGGGGCCATCGCCCGTGGCATTAGTGAGCGGAGAGTTGTATGACCTGTCGGCATTTTTCCCGACAACGAGTGAGCTTCTTAATACTAACAATCCTAAAAAAAGTATTGAAACAGCTATTTCCTCGGGAGCTCCAAGAGTTCGTGATCTTTCGAGTGTCATTGAGAATACGCGCTACTCGAACAGAGATCCGCGAGCTTACTATTTTTTATCGCCGTGTGACTTACAGGCAATCAGGGCATGTGGAGTAACGTTTGTTTCTAGTATGGTGGAGAGGGTGATAGAGGAATTCGCGAAGGGGGATTCCGACAAAGCATTGGAAATTCGAAAAAAAATCGGGAGTGTAATTGGCTCACAAATTAGTGAGGTTAGGCCTGGCTCGGCGGACGCCGTGAGACTCAGAAAAGTTCTTATTGAGCAAGGTTTGTGGTCGCAGTATCTGGAGGTTGGTATCGGTAAGGATGCCGAGGTGTTCAATAAAGCGCAGCCACTATCCTCAGTAGGAACTGGTGCTCAGATTGGTATTCGTGCTGATTCAAAGTGGAACAATCCGGAGCCTGAGTTGGTGCTTTCCGTGAATAGAGCAGGGAAAATTGTCGGTGCAACGCTCGGTAACGATGTTAATTTGAGGGACTTCGAAGGAAGAAGCGCCCTTTTGCTTGGGAAAGCAAAAGATAACAACGCGAGCTGTTCGCTCGGACCATTTGTGCGTCTGCTCGACGATCACTTTTCCTTTGAGGAATTGCAAAAAACGCTAGTAAGAATTTCTGTGAGTGGGCGGGATGGATACGTTTTAGATGGTGTTAGCGACTTGAGAGCGATTAGTCGAAGTCCGGCAGAGCTCGTGAAGCAGGCGATAAATCGCACCAAACAATATCCCGATGGACTTGTTTTATTTTTAGGGACTCAGTTTGCTCCCATCGCAGATAGAAATCTCGTCGGGCAGGGTTTCACACACAAGATTGGAGATATCGTATCAATTCGGAGTGATTTTCTGGGGGGGCTTATAAACGAGGTTGCGCATTCAGACGTAGCCCCGCCGTGGACTTATGGTTTGAGTGATCTTATGCGTAACCTTTCTGCGCGTGGATTATTAACTTAACTTTTTTCGTATGAGTTTTAGACTCTATTAACGATGATTTTTTATTGAGGGCCACTGATTGAATAAAAGCTTTTCTGGTAGGAGCGTACTAATAACGGGTGCAGGTGGTGGAATTGGTCGTCATCTCGTAAACGGATTCCTAGAAAATGGTGCTCGAGTCATTGGCGCTGACCTGGCGACCGAGGGCCTTGATGCATTGTCAAAAGAATACGCGACCAAAGCACTGGAGACGATCAAGCTGGATATCGGCGATTCACATGCCTGTGATGCGGTAGCCCAAGAATTTGGGCATATCGATATTCTCATTAACAACGCTGCCGCGTCGATGGGGCTAATTCGTGATGATCATCTTAATCGATTGGTCTCTTTAGATGAGATTACCCCAGACATTTGGGATCATTTCGTGACGACGAATTTGTCTGGTGCTTGGTATATGACGCGAGCTGTTGTTCCTTCTATGCGACAGAGAGGTTGGGGGCGTATTATTAATGTCACAACGAGTTTTTTTACGATGCTCAGGCCCATGTTTCACCCTTACGGACCTACGAAGGCAGCGTTAGAAGCGATGTCTGCCGGGCAAGCCGGAGAATTCGCGGCTTACGGTATTACCGTAAACGTGGTTGTACCTGGAGGTCCTGCCGATACTCCTATGGTCCCAGAGGTTACCGATATGGACCGTAAAACGTTGATACCCCCTAGTGTGATGGTGCCTCCCATGCTTTGGTTATGCTCGAAAGAGGCTGACCAGGTAACGGGGATGCGATACGTCGCCGCGAACTGGGATCCAAATAGCGCGATTACCGAAGCTAGAGCCGCCTCAGAAGCCCCAATTGCTTGGCCGGATTTGGCGGTATCACCCGTTTGGCCGGGTGGGCGGCCGAAGATCTAAAGAGGTTCTATATGAAACGATTGACCGGGAAAGTTGCGATAATCACTGGCGGCGGCGGTGGAATCGGGCGCGCAACTGCCGAGAGATTCGTTGATGAGGGGGCGAGCGTGGTGATCGCCGAGATTGATCCTCGCGTTGGAATGGCTGCACAGGAATCTGCTCAAGCGCGCGCGTCCAGTGGAGATGCCGAGGCGGTATTCATTCAGACTGATGTCAGTGACATCGACAGTGTTAAAAATGTTGTTGCGGAAACGATAAAACGTTTTGGTGGACTGCATATTCTTCACAACAATGCTGGCGGTTCGACGCTCCAGGATGGTCCCGTTACTGAGGCTCCGATAGAAGAATTCTGGAGGTGTATCAACTTAGATCTGTTTGGAACATTTCTATGTTCTAAATTTGCGATACCAGAAATCGCTAAATCTGGAGGAGGATCGGTCATTAATATGGCATCGAATGTCGCGTTGATGGCACTTCCAGGTCGAGATTGTTACACGGCGGCTAAGGGTGCCATTGCTTCTATGACGAGATCTATGGCCGCTGAGTATGCGAAAGATAAAATCCGGGTCAATGCGATTGCGCCGTCAGTGACTTTATCGGACCGAGTTAAGAAGCTTTTGGAGGCCAGTCCTGAGATTGAGGCGATATCGAAAACCCACCTACTTGGCCTAGGCCAACCGATTCACGTTGCGGAATTGGCCGTTTATTTGGCGGGGGATGAATCTGCGATTACCACAGGCCAAATAATCCCAGTTGATAGCGGTGTGACGATCGTTTGAGGAACTGCTTATTTGCGGTGTGGTATTCTGAACCAAATATTTCGAGGGGAATACGATGACTGATAAAGCCAATGCTGAGAATTGGAAGTTCGTACACAGCGAAGTAGCCAAGGCGGAGTGGAAGCCAGGCTTAAGGGAAATATTTGACTATAGAGATCTCGGTGTGAAGGATGGTACCAATGGAGATTATATTGCTCATATCATTAAAGCGAATGGAAAAACGCTGAGCGATGAGGTGCAAGAATGGCACCTTCATGAATGTACGTTCCAATTTGTTCTCGTCTTAAATGGGTGGGCAACGTTCGAGTATGAGGGTGAGGGTGTTAGGACTATTCGAAAAGGAGACTCGATTAATCAGCGACCTTGGATAGCGCACCGAGAAATTGAGTGCTCACCGGACTTTGAGGTTCTGGAAATTGTGGCTCCAGCGAATTTTAAGACACGAATTGTGAGTGGTCCTGCACAAACCGCTTGACGTAAAGAATTACACCGTCTTCGCACTGTTGAGTGATTTTCGGAATCGATTCAGATCCTGAACGCTAGAGAATTTTTCTTTTAGAAGAATCTCGAGATTTTTGAGAATTTGTCCGGACACCTTCTCTTCCCAGCTGGTATCGAATGAAATTTGCTCATCCAGCCAAGTCTCTAGCCATTCGGGATCTGGGAGTCGGCTCTGTACCGTGTCATTCGGAAATAATTTCTCATTAACATGCAAATTTGTCGGATGTAAGGCGGAGGCCGTGCGTCTTGCTGACGCCATTAGAACTCCAATTTTGCTAAATGCACGCTGTGCATTTTCTTTATCCGTTTTGAGCGCCCGTTTCATGTACTGAGAGTACGCACCGCCATGTCTGGCCTCGTCTTTCGCAATGGTTTCGTATATGTGTTTGATTACTGGCTCGGTATGCCACTGCGATGCACGGCGGTACCAATGATAAAGTCGAATTTCTCCACAAAAATGCAGCATCAAAGTTTCTAGATGTGGGGCGCGGTCAAATTCAAATCGGACATTATGAAGCTCATCAATACTTGGTACGAGCTCTGGCCGAAAACGCCGAAGATATTCGATCAACACCAAGCTGTGTTTCTGTTCTTCATAAAACCAAACGGACATAAATGCAGAAAAATCGCTATCGTGCGCGTTATCTCGCAGGAACATCTCCGTTGCAGGAAGCGCAGCCCACTCGGTGATTGCATTCATTTTTATGGTGAGTGCCTGTTCGTCCGATAGGAGTTCGTCGTTGAATTCACCCCACGGGATCTCGCTCATTTGCCAACGAACTTGCTCAAGGTCCTTGAATAATTTGGGATAAAGCATGTCGTCTTGAGTTTTGCTTCCCTCATTTTTCTGAATATTATCTAAAGATCCCATTTATTTTCCGATTTGGCTTACAAAAAACGCGCTAGCCTAAAGTAAAGCGCTCGTGGAAGCAAACGAAACAATTTGAAGATCAGGCTCATTGTCTTAGGAAAATGAATCTCATATTGCCCCTTACTAAGCCCGCGGAGCGTAAGCAAAGCGGCCTTTTGTGAAGGTATTATGAATGGCATGTGAAATGTATTCTTTTTAGTTAATCTGGTATCAACAAACCCTGGAGAGACGAGCGTGACGTTGATACCTTTTTTTCTAAGTTCAATATAGCTCGTTTCCGATAGATGCATGAGCCCAGCTTTTGAAGCGCCGTAGTCGGCGGCATTAGGGAGTCCGCCGTAGGCGGCTAGACTCGAGAACCAGATCCAGTGTAGATGAGTATTCTTATCCGTCTCACGCTTCTTGCACCACGTTCGAACGATGCTAGGCAATACATGGAAAGCACTTGTTAGATTCGTAGTAATAATTTGGTTGGATAAGCTACTATCTTCCTCAACTATTGGGAGAGGTTGGTACATAGCTGGCAGCCAAAATACGATATCTGGCGTTGATTTATCCCTGGAAAATTCAGCTAGTAAGTTCTCGCAATCAGACAGTTTGCTCACGTCTAGCGCTCGAATTCGAGCTTTGTCTGAATAGATCTCACGCAGACGATTCTCGTTCCTGGCGCTCACCGTTACTTCGGAGCCGAGTTTGATAAGTTCTTGCGCAAGTGCTAATCCAATTCCCTCTGATGCGCCAATCACCCAAACTCTACATGCCGCCCATTTCTTGATCGGGTTGTTAAGTTTAAACACGCCTACAAAGCTGCCTTTGAGAATGAAACGAGAACATCACCTAGGTGAATGCCGAATTTACTAAAACTCGCACGGTTAACAAGAATTCCGTCTTCAAATAACATCATTTGATCGTCGAATTTCATTGCGATACGACGCTCGCCTATCGGAACTTTTAAAACATAATTCCACTTAAGCAGATTTCCTTCGATAACTCCCGTCGCTTCGCCGATGATGTCGGGTGCGGTTGCTTTCCATGAGTTTTCGTTGATTTTACGTAGGGTCCAGATTCGTTTCTCTATCTCTCCATCGGACCAATGAAATTCCTCTGCGAGCGTACCTCCCGATTCATCGAAATCTCCGATTAAGGAGACAGTAAAACTTCTGCGGATCTTTCCAAACCGATCCTGAACAAAACCGACTCCATAGGACTTTCCTTGAAAATAAATATCGGGAGATAGCGTGGGTTCTGCACTCGATTTCATATTAGTATCCTGTTTATGACACGCAAGTAAGAAAAGCATCAACAGTGCGGCTATTAAAACTTTCGTGTTAGAGGCTATTTTTTCCATAAGGTTTCTCTAAGATGACTAAAGCAAGCGATGCGAGCTTCAAGGCACATGGAATGCCCACATATGCAGCCAGCAAGACGACACTTCCTTTCGATACTCCAGGATTGTAACCATAGAGTCCAATCGCGGGTAACGAGAGACCCGCAGCTACTGCCAGACTTAGTTTGGTGAGTAAGCTCCACACACGGAATACCGTTGACGGGTTTTCTTTTAAGTCGCCCTTTTTGCTGAGTTTTAGAGATATGATCAAAGACGGACAGATGAGCTCGGCTCCTACGATTAAGCCATTCAAAAAGCAAATAACCCAAAAATAGGGTGCATTTGACGAATCCAGGAAAATGGTTGATAGGAAGACAATAATCGAAAGTGTCATTGAAACGCTCAATGTCATTTTTGGTTGTAACCGATTAATGATTTTCGACCAAAGTGAGATTCCCAATAAAGAAGCAATAAAATACACGATAAGCAACTGCCCGCCCGCTCCTTTGCTAAACAGCAGGTAGTCGGTTACAAAGAATAAAAATAACGTAGCGGCAACTGCATTTGCTAGCGCATTTAGAAATAAATAAGTGAGCGTCCATCTAATTGGAGCTAACGCCGAGAGTTGTAATCGGTTCCTGGCGGTTGAGGTGCCATCTTGCCCTGGGAGATTATTCGCTGCAAAGTAAATGATCACAGTAAGGCAAAAAAGATAGGAGATAAAAAGAGTGTTTTGGCTCTGAGTCACTAATAATGTTGCTGTTATAACTCCGATCACCGTAAATTGCTCTCTACGATTAACAAGTTTTTTCTGCTCTGGTAGTTCGCTGGTCCAGCAAGGTGGCCAAGCGTGCACAGCGACACTAATTACCCCATTTGCTAAGGAGACAAAGAGTGTAAAAACAGCAAGATAAATTAACAGGGATGTTTTGGTTAAGACGCTTGTAGGTGGATTGAGGACTAAGCCGTAGGCGATTGTCAACAAAACAGAAGCTGGAATAATCCATTTTTGGAAGCGTCTCTCCTTGGTGCGGTCAATTAGTCTTCCGAAGAGAGGGTCGGTAAATCCATCGAGGAGACGTACGAGCATGAGGATGATCCCGACCTGCGCAACCGGTAGTCCAAATTCTCCCGCATATACCAAGGGTAATGATATGTATAACGGCAGGCTAACAGACGCGACGATGGATGCAATAAATCCAAATCGTAATGAATCTAAAGCGCTCACTTGGGAAGTGTTCGGCGACATTAGATTGACGCTAGTTTGCCCCGAGCGTAAATTGGGAGACATTCAAGTCTCCCGAGCGGAAGCCTGCTTCGCAATAAGCCAAATAAAAGCGCCACATTCTTTGAAATTCATCGGAAAATCCGAGTCTTTGTATTTCGGCCTCTTTCGATTCGAACCGGTTTCTCCATTCCTTTAGTGTGTCCGCGTAGTCCATGCCGAATGAAAACCGACTTTCAACTTGTAGATTTGTTTTTTCAGCGTGTTTCTCAATTTCGTTGAGAGATGGCAACATTCCTCCCGGAAAGATATATCGTTGAATGAAATCGGTTCCCTTTGAGTAACGATCGAAAAGCTGATCGTCGATGGTTATCGCTTGTAAAACTGCTTTTGCCCCTGGTTTGAGGCAATTATGAATCTTTTGGAAAAAAGTTGGCCAGTACTTCTGACCCACAGCCTCAATCATCTCAATCGATAGTATTCCGTCATAACGACCTCGGGTATCTCGATAGTCTTCGATGCGAATGTCACAGCGATCAACCAATTTGTTTGTGAGTAGTAGATTTTTCGCCCAAATTTGTTGCGAAGGGGAGAGTGTTAGCCCGACATGTTGGCCAGGTCGTTTTTCGAGTCTTCTAACTGCCATCATCCCCCAGCCGCATCCAATTTCGAGCGTAACGGAGTCTCGCTGAAGTTCACCAAGTTTTTCAATGGCAGTATCTATTTTGAGAATTTGTGCATCGACTAAAGAGCGATGAGCGTCATCGTTGGAATGAGTCCGAAATAAAGCACTTGAGTACGTCATCGTATCGTCTAACCATAATTCGTAGAAATCGTTTCCTAAGTCATAGTGTGCGAGTATATTTTTTTCGGCGTTGTTTTTGGTATTTCTCCGCTTCCAGTGAAGTAGCCGGTCCAAGACCAAGCGAAGTTTATTTCCATAAATAGTTTGTGATATGTGGCGTCTATTCTTACTTAATATCAGCAGCAGACTGGTTAAATCATTCGTAGTCCATTTTCCACTGATAAATCCTTCGCCGAATCCAATATCTCCTCTTTTTAGAGCATCGCTCAGAGCGGACCAGTCTAAAAGTTTCAGACTTGCCGGAAGTCTCTCATTGTCATGATTGCTGTTCGGGCTTGTATCGGCTCCGATGTTGATAACTTGGTCTTCTGGCGTGATTAACTCCAAGGATCCGTATTTGATGTTCCTCAAAAGGTGTAGCGCTTGTTTTTGTAGAAAATTTGGATTCGCCATCTTGTTCATTTACGCGTTCCCAAAGTATGGGGCACACGCTTCGCCCATATAAGCAGGGCGTTCCAGTGAATTTTTGCAATGATCTTGAAGCTCATTAGAGGAAGTTTGAGCCAAGCAATCGCACATGACCGCTGATTGAGTGGCGTTTTTTCTCCAGTGAATGAGGTTTTCAGCTGAATCTTATCGGTTACGTAATCGATGATCGCACAAATTTGTTTTTTTGTTCGATTTACTTTGAAGGTAAAGTGGTATCTCCCCTCGACTTTGTAAAAAGGGGATACGTAAAGCGCTTTTTCGGCTATCAGAGTTTCTCCATCGACATACCCGGCCTTGGCGTTAGTCGGGAAAAGGGCGTAGCTATGTCTTTCTCCGAAAGTATTATTCACCTCTGCGACGATTAGTTTGATTTGCCCTGATTTGTTTTCACAAAACCAAAAACTCACTGGCTTAAACTGAAAACCCAAGACTCTTGGAATGCTCATTAGCCAAATTTCACCATCGATCTCGTCGCACAGTTCGTGGGATTGGATGATTGATTCAATCCATCTTAGGAGCGGTTGTCCATTGCCGTGATCCTGGTCCTTCAGTGATACTAGCGAGGGGCGATTGATCCCAAAAATAATACTGCCCCACTTTAGTTGGCTCGTGTGTTGTTGTTTGTCTAGATTACGCAGTGGGATAAGCGTGTAAAAAATGCGAGACTTTAAGAAATGGTGTTTTGGTGAGAAGCGGCGATGATAAACCACTCCCTCTATAAGTTGAGGGTAGGGATCACTAGTAGCTGTTTCGGTCATGCCGTATTCAGGTTGCATCCGAATGGCTACTCCGATTGATAATTTTTTCAGCGACGGTTTTCCCAGAGGTATAACCGCTTTCATGGAACCCGTTTCCTAGCCACGCTCCCGCGAACCAAATATTATTCAGACCTTGAGTATCATTCAGTCTGGCTACCGTGCGGTGAGCTTGTAAGTCGAGTTGTGGATGCTCATAGCTAAGTGTTTTTTGTATTGTTTTCGGGTCGGGCGAGATGCTGGGGTTGAGCGATACGAATACATCGTGGGTTGTATCGAGTTTTTGGAGTAAGTTCATGTAGTACGTCACCGAAACGCTATTCATGTCATTTGAAGGGGAGAAGTAATTCCGCGCAGCCCATGCTCTTTTGTTTTGCGGCATCAAGCGGGGATCGGTGTGTAAATAAACCTTATTGGTGTAAGTTCTGAGTAAGCTGAGCTCGTTCGATGCTGGGTGTCTAGAGTAAGCTAAGATGCTTGTGGCTTGCGTAGCGTTACAGGCTAAAACCACATGGTCAGCCTGAAACTGGTGCCTATTAGAATCTTTTTTTGATTGACTTTTAATGCTTAATTCCTGGCCATCAAAAGAAACGTTTTGCGCTTCGATTTCCGTGATCCACCTGATCGGATAGTTTCGCTCTTTTATGGTTTGTTTTAGTTTTTCAATATAACTATTGCTCCCACCAACGAGGCTAAACCATTGTGGTCGATCGAAGATCTGTAGTAGTCCATGGTTGACGCAGAACTCGGTAAATGCATTAAATGAAATATTTCCGATATCCCTCGCCGGGGTTGACCATATCGCTCCAGCCATCGGGAACAAATAATATTCAGTAAAGTACTTCCCAAAGCGTTTTGAGCGAAGGTAATCATTTAACGAGAGATCGCTAAGATGTTGTGACTGGGACGCCCGATAATCTGCAGGCGCGCGTTTGTTAAATTTTAGAATGTCATACAGCATCCTAAGAAACGACATATCAAATACGCGCTCTGGTTGCGTGAAGATAGAACGAAGGTTCGCACCTGACCACTCGAATTTTCCACCCTTGGCAGAAACCGAAAACGACATTTCTGCTTCGTGAATCTCGACCTTGAGTCTTCGAAACCAATCGCTTAAGTTTGGGTATGTTTTGTTATTAAAAACAATAAAACCCGAGTCGCATTTTACCGACCGGTCGGGAAGTTCGATCTTGTGGGTGTGAGTGTGCCCTCCGAGTCGATCTTCTCTCTCAAGTATGGTGATTGTGGCATGGTCGCGCAGGTGCCATGCTGCAGATAAGCCGCTGATTCCACTGCCTATGATGACGACATGTGGCCGCCGACGATCGGACATTTATGCGTTAGATTGTCACCTGACAAGTGTTGAATGAAGCACTTGTCAGGTGTTAAGTATTATTTTTTTACCAGACGACAGTTTGTAAGAATGCCGCCGTTTCCTTCATAGTCCTGAGGCAACACGAGGTCACTGCAAAACTCTCCTGTTGCTCCGCGGTTAAGCGATAGTCGGTTTTGCTTGGTTGTACAAACATCACGCAATCGACCGGGACGATCTTACTTTTTCCCACATTAATTTCTGGACTTTTCACAACCATATCTTTGACGAACAAGTCTTTATTGTTCGCAATTTTTATTTGATTCCCATCAATATTGACTGTGAGAAAACTTTCCCCATCCGCAGGGTTTTGGTAAGTTCCAAGGAAATAATGACTTCGAATAAGTTTAACGAGCGCACTCTTGTTCTCTGGGTCACGAAATGCCAGGTTCATCGCCTCTGGCATAGTGCGAAACCCGAAGTTTGTTGGAATGTAAACTGTAACAGGCATTTTGTTACGTTCATCAAACAGGTGCTTCAGGCCCGCGTCCTCAACTAATACCGCAAAAGTAGCGAATCGATCGTCTTTGACAATTGCATCCCATAAGGTTTGCTTGTGATGATCAGCCTTTGCAGGATTGGTCAAAATTCCAAAAAGTATTACCGCGAATGCCAGCCTCAGAAATGACATATTTTCCTCTCTTATATAGGACTACCAGGACGTTACAGATTTTAACAGACTACCTTATTTCTTCGCTGTTATGTGGTCGAAGTATTTTTCAAATTCTTTTTGCTCATCGTCGGAGAGAAGTGATCCAGTGCCAGCAGCCATATTCTGTGACATATGGACTGGATTTCCAGTTGCGGGTATTGCGACGGTCACGGCAGGATGAGAGATGACGTACTTTAGAAATAATTGAGCCCAGTGTTGACAGCCGAGTTTAGTGGCCCAGTCGGGTAGCGGTTTATCTTCTACCATCCGAAATAACGAACTTCCGCTAGCGAACGGTCGATTTGCTATTACGCAAACTTCCTCGAGCTAGGCAGTTCGAAGCAACCTGTCGGCAGCCTCACGCTCGAGAATGGAGTAATTGATCTGCACGAAATCGAATAACTTGGTGTTTATGAGTTTCTTGAGTTCTGGATAACTGCCTTTGTGGTAATGGGTTATACCAACGTAGCGAATTGCTCCTTCATCCTTCAGTTTTTCAATGGTCGGAAGATGTGTTTTCCAGTCCACTAGATTATGAATTTGGAATAAATCGATGGTGTCAGCCCTGAAGTATTTGAACGATTGGTTGATCTGTCTCCGACCAAACTCGACACCTTGCGTCCAAACCTTCGTTGCGTAAAAGATCTTTTTCGTTAAGTTAAGCTTCTGCAAAAGGTCGCCAACGACATTTTCCGCGTTGCCGTACATGGGTGAGCTATCAATGATTTGCCCACCTTGTTCGACAAATTTTTTGAGTGTTTGTCCCATTGATCCATCCTTGTTTTGGAGGGCCGGTGAATCAAAGACGCTGTACGTACCTAATCCAATCGCTGTTAACGTTTCGCTCGTACGGGGAATGAGTTTACGTATAACTGGCTGTTTGTCTGAGGCTGGAGGCTTATCTTTGTTGTTCATTGGGTAAATAGTGGTGAGTACCAATTAGGTTTATATTGATGCTAGAGAATCTAGAGTCAGTTAAACGGTAGGGGGTTCGAGAAATTAGGCGTCAAGCCCCTACTAATTGTGCTTGCAAAATATTAGGATAAAACGATGAGTAATGAGTTCGCGATAAATTTCGGGGATATACAAAAGGCAGCTCAAGCGATCGAGCAGCATATCGTGCACACGCCTTTTCTGCGCTCTGAAACATTCTCCAGTTTGCTCGCCTCAGATATATTTTTAAAGTTTGAAAACCTACAGTTTACTGCTTCGTTCAAGGAACGTGGAGCGTTAAATCGAATCCTCAATTTATCGGAAAATGAAAAATCATTAGGTGTTATTGCTGCATCTGCTGGAAACCATGCGCAGGGTGTTGCCTATCATGCTACCCGTTTTAAAATCCCTTCAAAGATCGTGATGCCCCGCTTTGCCCCTTTAGTGAAGGTAGCGCATACGAGATCGCTCGGAGCTGAGGTGATTCTTTTTGGGGACAACTTCGACGAGGCTCGAGAGTACACCAAGGGTTTGGCGTCAGAAAGTGGTTTGCAGTTCATTCATCCCTACGACGATCCGTTAGTAATGGCTGGGCAAGGAACGATAGCGGTGGAAATGCTCTCGGTGGCGCCAGAATTAGATTCCCTTATTGTGCCAATCGGTGGAGGTGGACTTATTTCCGGAGTTGCTATAGCGGCTAGAGCGATTAAACCAGATATTGAGATTATTGGAGTAGAAACAAAGAGATTCAGCTCAATGCACGATCTTATAAAAGGCGCGACTTCGAAGTACGGTGGAACGACGATAGCAGACGGTATCGCGGTTAAAGAGCCGGGGAAACTCACCTCAGTAATCGTTAAAGAACTTGTTGATGACATAGTCCTCGTAGATGAAGGTGATATCGAGGAGTCGATGATTTGGCTATTAGAAATTGAAAAGACCCTAGTAGAGGGTGCGGGTGCTGCCGGATTGGCTGCGCTGAGACTTAATAAGTCCCGATTCCAAGGTAAAAAAATTGGATTAATTTTATGCGGGGGAAATGTTGACCCTCTGACCCTATCGGCCATTATTGAGAGGGGTATGGCGCGGTCGGGTCGGCTCGCTCGATTAACGGTTCAAATGCCAGACCTGCCGGGTTCGCTCGCGGCAGTCTCGAAAATTCTCGGAGAGAGTGATGCAAATATAGACGAGGTGCATCATCAGCGAACTTTTACTACGTTACCAGTTCAGAGCGCAGAGGTTGAGATCGCAATTAAGACCCGAGATCACGAACATATCAGTGCTGTGGTTGACCGTTTAGAGAAAGAAGGTTTTGTTGTGAAAAAAACTAACGGCTAATTTTTTCCCGAACGAACTCCAGTCGGTCTTGCCCCCAAAACAATTCATTTTCAATAACGTAAGTAGGGACTCCAAATAGACCGAGCTCGATCGCTTCATCTGTGTTCTTCTCGTACCTTTGCTCTGCGGTTTCAGACTTTGCAAGTTTTATGATTGCGGAAGGGTCAAGTCCAGCCTCTTCAATAATAACGTTCAGTTCAGCCTCGTCTGCCATATTCTTGTTGTGTACCCAACACCCTTCAAAGAGGCTGTTCGTTAGCATCAGAGCACTATCTATTCCAGAGTGTTCTTGACAGGCAATGATTATGAGTGCGGCGAGCGTCGGGTTATAAGGAAAAAATTTCGGCTCGATGGTGATTTCAGACTTGAGGAATGATTTCCATCTTCTGAGCTCCATGAGGCGGTACTTCTGACGTTGTATAGGTCTTTGACCAAGAGGTAACCCACCGGATGCCGAAAATAGTCGGGTTGGATCAATCGGCTTAAGAGAGACATCGGCACCCGCAGATTTTGCAAGTTTACAAAATCGCTGGTGTCCGAGATAAGCCCAAGGAGACGCTGGAGACAGGAAGTATTCGATATTTTTACTCATATTAACTATCGCAGGGTTAGGGGGTTTTAAACTTTGAGTCTAACATTGAAAAAGCGTGTTAGATTGACATCAACTTTGAAACCAAAATCGAGGGAGTGAGCTTGAGAGATTTTAATGTGAAGAGTCTTTTTATATACTTGGGTCTTTGCTGGTTTTCGGTGAGTTTTACTCAGGCGGCAAGTCATGAGCTCAAGATACACCATCCGCTACCGGTCTCCTCGACAATTCATCAACAAGTTTTATTGGCGTGGTGTGCACGCATCGAAGAGCTTTCTTCTGGCGATCTGAAGTGCCGAATCTTTCCGTCCATGCAGTTGGGCGGAACAGTTCCGCAATTAATCGATCAGGTTGAAGACGGTGTCGTTGATATCATATGGACCTTGCCTGGTTACTCGCCTGGGAGATTTCCGCGGTCAGAGGTTTTTGAGCTACCGTTCATGATTAGAGACGCAGAGGGGGCGAGTATTGCTCTTTGGCACTACGTTAATGATTATGCGATGGAGGAATTCTCAGGGATGAAGTTGTTGGCTCTGCATGTACATGGTGGCGGAGTTTTGCATATGACCGATACGCCAATTAGAACCCAGAAGGATCTTTCGAGAAAAAAAGTTAGGGCGCCAACACGTCAGACGACTAAGTTTCTTGCGATGTTGGGCGCAACCCCAGTTGGCATGCCTGTTCCGCAAGTTCCCGAAGCGCTCGCGAAAAAGGTAATAGAGGGTACATTACTACCGTACGAAGTCATGCCAGCGCTCAAAGTAAATGAACTAACAAGCTATCACAGTGAGCCCAGTGTTGGAGAGCCGAAGATTTACACTTCGACTTTTGTGCTTGCTATGAGTAAACAGGCTTATGCCAAATTACCAGTGAAGTTACAGGCGATAATCGATTCGGAGAGCGGAGAGGGATTGTCTGGAAAAATCGGCAAAATATTCGGTGATGCTGAATATAAAAATAGAGCAACGTTACCCGCTGATTCGATCAATGTGATCTCTAAATCAGAGTTAGATAAATGGAAAAAAATAAGTCTCCCGATACGAAAGAACTGGATACGGCAAATTGACAAGCTCGGTGGCGATGGGAATGCGCTTTTTACATCAGCCTCTGAATTGATCAAGCGTTATGAGGCGCGGTAAAAAAATTTAAGGTTGGTTATGGATTGCTCGTCTTTAGTTTTCACCCCATACGTCTCTCGCGACCCGTACAATCAGATCTAACTTTTGGCGTTGATTTTCATAGGCGATATCGTTGCCATGAACCGTACTAGAGAAGCCGCATTGCGGTGATAAGGAGAGTTGCTCGATCGGAACATAAGATGCGGCCTCCTCAATACGACGCTTTAGATCGGACTCGTTTTCAAGCGTCCCTACCTTGGTACTCACGATGCCAAGGACCACTTGTTTTCCTTTTGGAACATGGCGAAGGGGGGAGAATCCACCACTTCGATCATCATCGTACTCAAGAAAATACCCGTCTACATCTAATTCGTTAAACAGCACTTCCGCTACTGGTTCGTAGTCTCCTTCAGCTGCCCACGCACTCTTAAAGTTTCCTCGGCAGAGGTGCACACAAACTCTCATTTGTTTTGGCTTCTCGGATATCGCGCTATTAATGAGTTGCGCATATTTAAGGGGTAGTTCATCTGGATTGTCGCCACGCGACTTCACTCCTTCACGCATTTTTGGATCGCATAGGTAAGCGAGATTCGTATCATCCATTTGCAGGTAGGTGCATCCCGCCTCCGCAAGCGTTTGAAGCTCTGTTTTGTAACATTGAGCGACATCCTCGTAAAAATGTGGTTCAAGTTCTGGATACGCTTCTTGAGAGATGGCGCTCCTTCCGCCTCGGAAGTGGAGCATTGTCGGTGAGGGGATACAGACTTTGGCAGTTGAGGTGTTCGAAATGACCGAGTTAAGGTATTGGAAATCCTCTAGTTGAATCGGCTTTGCGTGTTTCAACCGACTTTTTACTTTCATTACTGGTGGTGAAAAATCAATGTTGCCGTCTTTACTTCTAAAGCTAACTTGAATCCCGCCTGACGTCTCAACCCCGTCAAGTTTTTCAAGAAAATCTACATGGAAATACGTGCGTCTGAATTCACCATCCGTGATCCCTTTCAGACCGATATCTTCTTGAAATTTTACGATCTCGGATATTGCTCGATTCTCCTCGATTCGCAGTGCTTCGGCAGAAATTTTTCCATCTCGAAACGATTGCCTCGCCTCAATCAGGTATTGGGGTCTCAAAAAGCTGCCGACATGATCGGCTCGGTATGGTGCGAGAGTCGTCATAGTCCTATCTCTTCCTAATTCTTTTGTAAAAGTGAATTACTTCACGGTTATGGTTATTTTCTTGGACGTAATCGCTGGGTTATGAGGAATATGTACCTTGTCCCCCAGAATCAGTTGAAGGGTGTGTACCCCAGGTTTCAAGTTCAGCACGGTCTCAGTTTGTCCGCCTCCAAAGTGCTTGTGATTGTCGTCAGCAGGGACTGGTTGATCAAAATTTGGAAGGTCGGCATCAATTATTAGGTGATGATGTCCAGTTTTTGGTTTATCTACACCCGCGGGCGCAACCCCCATTCCTTTCAGACCAAATTTAACTGTCACAGGGCCTGAGATAACATCGCCATCTCGCGGAGATATGAAGTACACCTCAGCATCGGATGGGGCGGGGGTTTCTCCAGCCCATACTGGCGCTAAAACAAGTCCTAAGACAAAAGATAAGGCCACTCGAATAAATTTCATATTTCCCCCGGTTAATTGAAAGTTTATGTACGCAGATTCAATGGTAACTCAACGCCGTATGACACAATATTTTTCCGAAAATTGCAAAGCAATTCCTGAGTTAAAGCAATCGTTTCGTTCTGCAAAACGGAGTAAGTAAGGATTTTCCAAAAAATAGTTGCATAGCTTATAATTGCCTAGACAACATAAATTTCGATGGCCTTATTGGCTGGGATTAAAAATTTTGCTTAAAGAGGATCTTTCTAGAAATTTTGGATTTATTCTTCATGACGTGGCGAGACTATTAAGAGTTAGTTACGACAGAAGAATGCGTGCGCGCGGCCTAACTAGATCTCAGTGGTGGGTCTTGACTCATCTTTACCGGAATGAGGGACTCGCGCAGTCTGAGCTCGCCGATCTTCTTGAAATAGAGAGGCCAACGCTCGGAAGAATGCTAGATCGTATGTCCGCGAGCGGGTGGATTCGTAGGGAAGAGGACTCGAAAGATCGACGAATGAAGCGGGTTTATCTTGGGGAGAATATTGAGTCTTCGATGAAGGCGATGCGTGGCGCTGCGGCTGAAATGCGCCGAGATGCGTTAGCTGGCTTGAGCGACGACCAGCAAACGGAATTTGTAGACCTTTTGTTATCTATAAAAACAAACCTAATGTCCTTGGAGAATTATTCCAACGGATCGCAATCAGTTAAAAAAGGAAAGTGATAAGAAAATGATCGACGTTTCAGAGAAGAGAATCTATGGCGTTGTACTGACTTTGATACGGCTTTTCTTTATTGTTGTATTGCCGATCTTGCTAGCTTTGGTTGGGCTCTACTTTTACTCTCACGGAGGAGAATTGGTGGAGACCGAAAATGCATATGTGAAGTCAGATGTCATTATGGTGAGTCCAGAGTTGCCTGGGCGGGTGACCAATGTTGAAGTGGTGGATAACCAGTACATTGAAAAAGGCGCTTTACTCTTTGCAATTGAGTATCAAGGGCATGTAGTCGATCAGGAGAAGGCAACTGCTCAAATGAATATGGTGAGAGTGGAGGTGGCTGGTCTAAAGGCTGAGCACCAAGCGGCGAAAGTTGAGCGGCAAGAAGTGCTTTCTCATATCGCATTTTTGGAAAAGCAGTTCAAGCGACAGCAACGTCTTCAAGAAGCAGGGATGGGGCGGGCGGACCAATACGATGAAGCGCTTTATCAACTGGAGCTGGCTAAGGCAAAACTTGTCACTCTTGACGAAAAAATTAAAAAGATCTTAGCTGGTCTGATGGGAGATGCGAGCCTGAATCCTGAGAAGCATCCAAAATATCTGGAGGCAAAGGCGACATTTGATCGTGCAGACCTCAATATCAAGGACTCTTTCACGTATGCGCCAGAGTCTGGGATCGTTAGCAATATGAAATTGCAAAAAGGTGAATTCGTTCACAAAGGTGCAAATATCTTTGCGATTATCGTGAGTGACAAGGTTTGGATTGAAGCGAACTACAAAGAAACTCAGTTGACCTGGATGAAGGAGGGGCAAACAGTTCACATCGAGGCGGATGCCTACCCCCACCTTAAGTGGCAAGGCACTGTTGCGACAATAGCGCCAGCAACTGGGGCAGAATTTGCAATCCTTCCTCCGCAAAATGCCACAGGTAATTGGGTCAAAGTTGTACAGCGGGTACCGGTTTTGATTGATGTGAACCAGCCTGAGGGGTATCCACCTCTGCGAGCAGGAATGACGGTGACTGTTGGAGTTGAAACTGGAGTCAGTAGAGGGCTCCCAGGCCCACTTAGAAAAATGGTAAGAATGGGTTTATTACCCGACTTTCTAGAGCCTCGTAATTCCTCAAACGGGGATCACTAAAAAGAGGGCAATCTCTTGGACGCGAACGGGCAGTCAAGGGTCGCGCACCCTTGGCTCATTACTTTCTCGGTCATATTGGCATCGTTTCTGTATTCGATTGATTGGACGATTGCGGTAGTAGCGTTGCCGCACATGCAAGGCACTTTTTCTGCAACACAGGATCAGGTTGCCTGGGTGATCACTTCCTACATCGTAGCGTCGGCCATTATTCTCCCAACGTCGGGCTGGCTTAGTTCACGCTTTGGAAGAAAACGTATCTTCTCTTCTGCGGTTGTAGGGTTTGCTGTTTCGTCAGTTTTTTGTGGAGCCGCCAATTCTCTCGAAGTCGAGGTTTTTGCTCGTATCGCTCAAGGCATGAGCGGTGCGTTTTTGGTTCCACTGTCGTTATCAATCGTTTTAGATACATTCCCTAAAAAACAGCATCCGCTAGCGTTATCTGTCTGGGGGCTTTCCTGGTCGGGAGCGTTAATTGGCCCGACCCTGGGCGGATATCTCACCGAGTATTACTCTTGGAGATACATTTTTTACATTAATCTCCCCATTGGAATTATTGCCTTAATCGGAGTTTTATTATTTTTACCAGAGACCAAGAAAGACAAAACTCTCAAACTTGATTGGTTTGGATTCCTTACCCTCGCTGTGGGCATAGGGTCCCTGCAAATGATGCTTGATAGAGGGCAACGGCTCGATTGGTTCGAATCTGGTGAGATTATCTTTGAGTGCTGTCTCGCTGGTGTTGCGTTTTATATGTTTAATGCCCATGTCATGACTCGAAAAAATCCGTTTTTAGATCCGCGCTTATTCCTTGAAAGAAATTTTTTCTTAGCGCTGGTACTCGTATCGTTCTACGGACTTTTGACTGTTCCCCCGATGGTTTTGATGCCTACCTTCCTTGAGAACCTCATCGGTTATCAAATTGACGATGTCGGTTTACTTCAATCATCCCGTGGGGTGGGAGTGATTCTTGCGATGTTTGCGGCGGGCAGGATGACGGGGCGCGTGAGTTTGAAGATACAAATATCCTTTGGTTTACTTTGCCTAGGCATATCGAGCGGGGTCATGGCGACTTGGACCGCTGCCGTCAGTGCATGGCCAATCGTATGGACCGGATTTGTGAGCGGAATTGGTGCGGGAATTTTGATGGTTCCAACCCAAGTGGTGGCCTTCTCGCGAGTCGATGCGATCAAGCGTAATGAAGCGGCTGCTGTTTTCAATTTGGTGAGGACGATGTTTAGTAGTATCGGAATCTCTCTGATCCTCGCACTTTTCGTCTACGTTAGTGCGACAGGAAGAACAGAATTGGTCGAGCATGTTTCTCCATTCAACCCGGCAATAACTGATTTACCAACGTCCTCAATGAGCTACTCGCTAAATGAATGGAAAGGTCTTAAGTTACTTGAGAAAGAGATAGATCGTCAGTCCGCGGTCCTGGGGTATAACGCCAGCTTTATGATTCTATCGATCTTGTCGTTTTTAGCGATGCCTCTCGTATTTTTGCTTGGCAGAGTTGAAGACTCGACTAAAACCGATGGTGATGATGACATAAAGGATATTGTCATACCCGAATGAGTACAGTGTGGGGCCTATCCGTTTAAGCTAAACGCATCGGCCAGTAATTCATAAGATTTAAGGCGAGTGCGGTATTCGCCAGTAATCGTTATTGCCATGAGTTCATCGACTTCGTAGCTCTGCGCTAGGGATAATAGTTGTTCGCGAACACGGTCTGGCGTTCCAATAACAACTCGGCTCCTTTCGCGTAAGGCAATTTCTTTTTCATGCTCAGAGTACTCCCAAGCAATCGCCTCCTCGGTTGTCAACACTTCCGATTCCCTGCCCGTCGCCATCATTACCCTACGATGATCAATGGATGCGGTAAGGCGTTCTGCCTCGATTTCTGAATCAGCACAGATCACAAAAATACAAACCATTGACTGCGGCTCTTTTTCGACAGAGGATGAAGAGAAATTAGCGCGATAGTGACGCGAGACGACATCACCGCCAGTCGGAGTAATGAAATGAGCAAAAGCAAACCGTAACCCTAATTGAGCCGCTAAGGCAGCGCTGTAGTCTGAAGACCCAAGTAGCCACACCTCGGGAGCGCCTGGTCCGGTTGGCATTGCTGCCACACGATGAAAGGGATGCTCTTCTGGAATGTTATTGTTTAGCCAGTTCACTAAATCCACAACTTGATAAGGAAATTGATCTGCTGAGTAAAAAGCATTTGCGTTAATAGCTTTCGCGGTGAGCATATCTCCGCCCGGAGCTCGCCCAATTCCTAAATCCACTCTTCCTGGGAACAGTGCTTCCTGCATCCGAAAGGTTTCTGCTACTTTTGCAGCGCTGTAGTAGGGGAGTAGCACCCCTCCGGTTCCGATGCGAATTCGATTTGTTCTCGATCCTATGGCTGTTAAGAGAATTTCAGGGCAGGGGTCTGCCAATCCTCGCATGTTGTGATGTTCTGCTAACCAGTAGCGATGAAATCCTAACTCCTCTGCTCGTATTGCGAGGTCGACAGTTTCTTGGATAGCTTGGCTCGGAGAGTGGCCTTTAATGATTGGGGATTGGTCTAGTACGGAGAGTCTCATTTTTTTACTGTCTTAAAGTTCACATCGTTAGTAAGGCGCCAGATCCCATGCGTTTTGACTGTTGATTATAACGTGCGTAACAATTATAGTGGATTAAAAGGTACTATAGCGTTTTGAGCCAACCATTTGGTTTAGCTAACTAAAAGTGATTAATTGACTGAATACTAAATGTCTACGATTGCCTATTACAAGATTAGCGAGATCGACGATCCAATGAACGTTCAGCGCGCAGAACTGGCAAAAATTAGGCGCATAGATAAAGCATTCTCAGACCATCAGGTTTTCTCAAAAACGCCTGCTCGAAAACGTCCTGGTCTTCTCGCGCTCTTTAATAGTATTCGTTCTGGAGATGTAGTATTAGTCTCGTCACTCGATCGACTAGGCAAGGATGCAATCGACATTCTCCGATCAATCGAATTTCTGCTCTCAAGAGATATTTCGATAGAGATTCCCAAAATCGGGGAAATCAGCACTCGATCCGGTGCGTTAGTTTTTAAGACGCTTGCCCAGATGGCGGCGATCGAGAGACGTGTTATTTTTGAAAGGACAAAATCTGGACGCGAAACTGCGAGGAGAGCTTTAAAGCGAACCGGAGCCACGCACAATGGAAAGGCGTCAATGGGGAGACCTAAGGCAGTTGACCATAAACTCGTAAAGGAATGGCGCCGCGAAAATGAAGCATCTATCGCAAAAACTGCCGAACATTTTGGTGTAAGTCCGGCGACAGTCAAGAGATGTATGCGGGTCTAAAAACCACCTCGAGGGGACAATTGCATTCAAGTGTTCAGTCGGTCAACCAGTAGCGGGGACAGTCCCACAACGAAATTTTTTGGCTAATAGTACTCGTAGGGTTTTTTCGGAACCCTTGTTTCGTCTAACTCTCGCTTTGAATCCTCGTCCTGAATAAGATCCCACCACTTTGATCTCGCCTCGCGTTGCTTATCGCGAATCTCGGGATTTTCTCGAAGAAACTTCTTTAAAAACTCGGTTGTATCCGACTCGTAGAGTTTTTTTGCCATAATGCATTTTCCTTGAAGAGCTTAGTGCAATTTTAAACCAAATTCATACTCATATCTGACTTCGAATGACTGCTATCTATCCACCTATCGCCAAACGTATCCCTAAAAAAAAGCGCTTACATGGTTGTACGTTATCCGATGATTATGCGTGGTTACAAAATAAAGGTACGAAGCGAGTCACAGAATATTTGCTCGCTGAGAATAAATATACGAGTCAGATGATGGCGCCGAGTGAGGCGCTTCAAAAAAACTTTATCGAGAGTTTCTTGCGCGAATTAAAGAGACGGACACGGATGTCCCTTATCGATACAGGGGCTATAAATATTATTCTCGAACGGTTAAAGGAGAAGACTATCCAATTTACTGCCGCAAAAGCTTGAAAAGTCGTTCTGCCGAGCAAGTGCTCATTGACATCAACAGATTGGCAGCTGGAAAATCATTTACGGGGTTTGGGGACTTCGATATTAATGTCGACAATAATACGTTGGCCTACTCAGTTGATTTTTCTGGTTTTCGGGAGTATTCCCTTTACCTGAGGAAATTAGATAAAACGGGTGCAGACATTCACGTCTCGGACCATGCTAGATCTTTTTCGTGGTCTTTAGATCAAAACTATCTTTTCTATGTCAAAGAAAATGATGCAAAACGCGCGAGTCAAGTCTGGAGATATGAAGTTGACACAAATTCTCATATTTTGATTTTTGAGGAGTCCGATGCGCTGTTTTCATTATCAGTCGAGCGAACGCGTAGTGAGCAATACATACTCATTACCAGTCAAAGTTCAACGACCACAGAAGTGCGATTTCTTTCTGCGGCCAACCCGACTGGGGTTTTTAAAATTTTTAGGCGTCGCAAAAAGGGACATGAGTACTATATTGATCACGGCGTAGGTCAATTCTTTATTCTTTCAAACGAAAAACATGAAAATTTTCGACTGCTAGCTACTCCTGAAAATAAAACGAACGAAACACATTGGGTAGAGTGGGTCAAGCCCGCGCGCGATACGGTGATTGATAGCATCGATGTTTTCGCGAAATGGATAGTTTTGGAAACGCGCTGCAGTGGTTTGCCAAGAATTGAAGTGATCTCCACTAGAGAAAAACGGAGAGTGGGGATTTCGTTTCCGGAGAAGGTGGCGTCTATTTCTTTAGGGCACAATGTTGAGTTTGATGTAGACGATATCCATATTGACTATGAGTCCTTCATAACGCCGGATACGGTTTATCGACTGAATCTCAGAACTAAAAAATTAGTCGTATTAAAGCGCGACCGCGTTAAAGGGTCGTTTAAACGTAAAGATTATGAGGTCGAGGTTCTTACCGCTATAGCTGACGATGGAGAAAAAATTCCTATTTCGCTTGTGAGGAAAAAGCTTCCCAGGAACTCGAAAAAAAATCAGCCGATCTTACTTTCGGGATATGGGTCCTATGGATACCCGAATGACGTCTATTTCAGCTCTGCGCGTTTATCGCTTCTCGATAGGGGGTTGCGTATGCGATTGCCCATGTAAGGGGTGGTGGTGAGAAGGGGCAGGTGTGGCACAACCAGGGCAAGATGTTAAAAAAGCGAAATACGTTTACCGATTTCATTGCCTGCGCGGAAAAATTGATTTCTGCGAATTACACCAATGCGTCGAAGTTGGTCATCCAGGGGGTAGTGCAGGCGGTCTTCTGATGGGGGCTGTAGTTAATCTTCGGCCAGAGCTGTTTTGTGGGGTAATCGCGGATGTGCCATTCGTTGACGTGATGAATACCATGCTGGATGAGACATTACCGCTCACGATTGGGGAGTTTGAGGAATGGGGCAACCCAAAGATTGCGCGTTACTTCAAATATATGCAGAGTTATTCCCCTTACGATAATGTTCAGCCGCAACATTATCCGCACATGTTAGTTCAGACAAGTCTCAATGACAGCCAGGTTATGTATTGGGAGCCCGCCAAGTACGTAGCGAAAATACGTCAGAACAAGTTAGATGATCGAGTTTTGTTATTGAAAACTAATATGGATGCAGGCCACGGCGGAGCTTCGGGACGATACGATTTTTTAAAAGAGATAGCGTTCGAGTACGCTTTCGCACTTGGTTGCTTTGCAATAATTAAATAAGCTTGCTCGAGAAAAACACCCAGAAATACTAAGTTTTATAGTTGACTTTTTTGAACGCTCATACCATCCTTCAGGAGACGAAAACGTGTTCCACTATTCGGGATGTAGTTGGTCTCGTATAACTTAATAAATGTGTCACTTTGGGGGTAGTTATGAGATTTTTAATTTATAGCGCGTTTGGGGTTCTCTTCGGATTAACTGGCTTAGCCGGTGCCGATACGAGTGACGTAAAGACGCAATCAATTGTTGAAGTCACGAAGAAGGGTGATCATTGCGGTGACGACCCAAACTGTATGAATCGCTATCACTATGCGATTCCCGCAGTTGTGCATGCAAATCCTGGCCAACTGATACGGTATGAGACTCGAGACGCTCTGGACTCTGATCTGAACATCAATTCAGAGCCAAAAGATGTCTTAGCAATCGACCTTAACTTGGTTCATCCAATTACCGGTCCAGTCCATATCAATGGCGCGAAACGTGGGGATGTTTTGGCAGTTACGTTAATTGATATCGAGCCAGATGAGTATGGTTATACAACCATCGTCCCGGGCTTTGGTTTCTTAAGGGATATGTACACCGAGCCGTTTGTTGCGAACTGGAAAATTAACCGCATGGAGGCGGTGTATGATCAGGTGCCTGGCGTCAGAATACCGATGAATGGATTCATGGGGACCGTTGGAACCTTACCAGGTAAACCTGAGGTCACTGCTTGGCTTGAGCGAGAAAATGCACTTGGTGCAGCTGGAGGTATAGCGCTTCCTCCACAACCGACTGGAGCTCGACCTGCTGCCGTATGTGGACCGGATGGGTCTCATGCCGCAGAGTGTTTGAGAACCATCCCGCCGCGAGAGAACGGTGGGAATATGGACATTAAGCAAATGGTTGTCGGCACAACACTACTGCTGCCTTGCTATGTAGATGGCTGTGGATTATTCGTGGGTGATGTTCACTACGCGCAGGGTGATGGAGAGGTTGCAGGTACTGCGATTGAAATTGGAGCCAAAGTAACCGTTCGAACTGAGATTCGAAAAGGACAGGCCTCAATGATGAAGTCTGGACCTCATTTCGAGGGTGGATCTCAAATTAAGGCGCTCGAGCCAGACAAGTTCTATGCAACCGTTGGTTATCCAATCAAGGACGCTGGAGTTGATCTGCCTTATGTGTCCTACATCGATAGCAAGAAGCTGACTCCGCTTTCAAACCTGTCAGAAGATCTAACAGCAGCTGCACGTGCCTCTTTGATTGAAATGATTAATTGGTTGGTTAACAAGAAGGGGTACAGTAAGCAGCAAGCGTATGTAATTACGAGTGTTGCGTGTGATCTTAGAATCGGAAACTTAGTGGATCTCCCTAACTACGCGGTCTCTACAATTTGTCCTTTAGAGATTTTCGATAAGTAGGTCGGTTCGTTCCGGAAAAGGGCGGAATGTTTCCGCCCTTTTTTAATGGATTGGTGGGTAGGATATTAGATATGGATCGTAGGTATTTTATATTAGGTATATGTTCGTCGGTTATGGCGCCCAGTGTTCTGCGTGCACATACGCCATACAGACAATGGAAGGTTATGCGGGAGCGTTTTTTACTGATTCATTCGCATCGAGCTGATCTGGGTACGGATCGAGTCGCAGAACAGGCCGCAGAGGTTCTAAAAAATCTTCTACCAAAGGCGCAGGCAAGGGTGGCAAGAGCTAGAGATCAGTTGCGCATTGGCAGTTTGATCACGACTGGACAGGCGATGATTGCCGTGCTGCATTTGGATGAGGCGGAACGATTGTATAAGGCTGAGGGCGAATTCTCAGAATTACGGGGCGGTGCTATTCGAGCTATTGCCATCAACGGCGACTATGTCGTTATCTCCGCTGATGAGCTACCTTCCCATCATGCGTGGTTATTGACTTCGGCATTGACTGCCGCATCGGATGAGGATCCAAAGACATTTGACGCGACATCCCTTTTGAATCAAGGGGGCGTTCCTTTGCATCCAGGTGCAACCGCTTATCTAAAAGGTGAGGAGCTTGAATCCCAGCAATGAGGTTGATATCGATTGCGATTGCCCTAAATTTTCTTTTCGCGACGTCTGGAGCGGCACACGATTTTATTACGCAGGAAATTGCTGACGATTATGTAAAAAAAATTCAAGATGCTCGCGATATCACGAAAGTTTCGAGCTCGGAATCCGAGAGAGGCCACGCTTACGTGACGATTGGAAAATTATTAGTGGAGCTGAAGTCTTTTTTTAATCGAGATATTGCAACTCATGGAGAGATAAACGGGTTAGCTACTAAATATCTTATTGCCACATTGGATGATTCGGGGCTTGATCTAAAGTTTTCGAAACGTAAAAATTTTTATGAGTTTGATTCAAGTTTTTTCGAAAAGGCAATAACGAGCGAACTTGATTCTGGAGTTCGAACGATTGCGTTAGGGGAGTTAATCAAGGGTAATTTTTACCAATCATTTGATGGAGATTTTCTTGAGACACGTTTGCCCTATGGAAAGCTAAAAGATGATGCCGAGCGCTTCGAGAAACTCATGGGGATGCAAATTAGTGACAGCATAGATGAGGAGTTGTTGTTTATAGGGTTTATCTTGAATGCACGCGTTGCAATACATAAAGGGGATCAAGCATTGCGAGTCAGGGCTAGAAGAAAAGCGTTAGAACTTGGGGTTGAGTTTCGGGGGCGTTTCCCAGATAGTTTGAGTATTGCTGCTGTAGACTTGGTGGAAACGCGGTTAAACTCTAGTAAGTGATAAGCTCTCAACACTAAATCAAAAATTTCTTAAGCCTCTTACCGAAATGACCAAGACAGAAAATATAATCGACTTGCGAAGTGATACGGTTACCAAACCGACTAAGGCAATGTTGTCTGCGATGGTTGGTGCAGAGTTAGGGGACGATGTTTACGGAGAGGACCCCACCGTTAATCGTTTGGAGGAGCTTGCGGCTGGTTTAAGCGCCAAAGAGGCGTCGATATTTGTTCCAAGTGGAACTCAGAGTAATCTCTTGGCGTTGCTCGTGCATTGTGAGCGAGGCGATGAGTATATCGTTGGGCAACAGGGCCATACCTACAAATATGAAGGGGGTGGTGCTGCGGTACTGGGCAGTATCCAACCGCAACCACTAGATTATGATTCAGATGGGACGCTGAATTTGTCGTTAGTAGAGTCTTACATTAAGCCCGATGATCCCCATTTCGCGAAAACCAAGCTTTTGTGTCTAGAAAATACGCAGGCTGGTAAAGCACTACCCATCGAGTATTTAAAAAAGGCGCGAGCGTTCTGTAGCTCAAATGGGTTAGCGCTTCACCTTGACGGCGCTCGATTGTTTAATGCGTGTGTATCGTTGGGAGAATCACTAACAACGATTACTGATCAATTTGATACGGTTTCGATTTGTCTCTCAAAAGGGTTAGGGGCGCCAGTTGGCTCCGTTCTGTGTGGCCCGGAAAAACACGTAAAAAAAGCGCGACGTTGGCGGAAGGTTCTTGGGGGCGGAATGCGTCAGGCGGGAATTTTGGCTGCCGCGGGAATTTACGCACTCGAAAATCATATTGATCGCCTCGCCGACGACCATAAAAACGCAAACATGTTATCGGATTTGCTCGCCGAGATTGATGATTCTCGGATTATGGTGAGTGATGCTCAGACAAATATGGTTTTTTTGTCACTCCGAGATATAGATCCAATTGCATTTTCAAAAAAACTTGCTGAGAAAAATATCCTCACGACACCGAGCGTAAAAATGCGGATGGTGACCCATCTGAATGTTGATCGCCAAGATATTCCTTATATTGCCGAAGTGATGAGCTCGGTGCTTAAAAGTCTCTAACTGGGAAGATTGCTCTCTTTTGTGACATGCTCGATAGCTTTGACGATCATGTCCGCTGGTTGAGCTCCTGATAGTCCAACCTGCTCGTTGAAAATAAAATACGGTACACCTTGAATTCCCATCTCATGGGCCGATGCTTGCTCTTTTGCGACAATCTCTGTGTACTTGTTTGTTTCGAGAATTTTCCGAGTTGGGCCTTCGGGCATGCCGATTTGCACCGCTAACTCGATTAGCGTCTCTTCGTCTGAAAGGTTTTTTCCATCTAGAAAAAATGCTTCAAAGAATCTCTCAATCGCACGACCTTGCAGTCCAAATTCTCGGGACCCCATGATGAGTTCATGGATCCTCGAACTATTGGGTTGAACCAAGATCTTGTCGAGGTTAAGGTTGATACCCACCTGCTGTGCGGCCTGCTCAACGCGAGAGTAGACGGCTGTTGCATTCTCTGTACCTCCGAATTTTGAGGTGGTATAACTCGAGCGAGACATACCCTCCGGGCTTAGTTGCGGGTTAAGCTGGAACGCACGCCAACACAACTGGATATCGACATTGAGATCAGTTGATTCTTCGATTTGTTTTAAAGCGGAGTCCAAATGTCGTTTCCCAATGTAGCACCAAGGACAAACTACGTCAGAGAATATATCGAGTTTAATCTTTTGAATTGGCATTTTTTTTATCTTTAAAGGGATTTCAAGAATACAAGCAAAGATTCTTTTTCCTTATATGTAAGACTAAAGTAAGCTTCGGCCGATGGCAACGCCTCACCACCGTGCCACGCAATGGCTTCTTCGATCGTTTTTGCTCGCCCATCGTGTAAAAGATATTTACCAGAGTCAATTTTAGATCCGATACCCCACAGCGGCGAAGTACGCCAATCGCGACCACGGGCATTCCATTCTGGTAGGTCGTCGGAGAGTCCCTCTCCCATATCGTGGATTAGCAGATCTGTTAGAGGGTTTATGTATTTTGGCTCTTGCGTAGTATCTGTCTCCGATGTCACTAGAACTTTCGTCCGATGGCAATCGCTACATCTGATCGACTGAAAAACATCATATCCATCCTGGCTGAATTGAGTACGGTTCGATTCGACTGTTAGGTTTTTTAGGTAAGCTGTGACGTCATTTAGACGCTCGTCGTTAATCTCTGCAGATGAGATTTTTGCTAATTCTAAACATACCGAATCGGCACCAGCACAGGGATCGTCTGGGTGGTCTTTGGAGGTTACTCCAAGCTCATCGTGGAAAGCCAGACTCACTTGTGAAAAGAGGGTGGGGGCGGAGGCTTTGTAGCCGAATCTTCCTATCTCTAACTTGTCGCTTTTATTGCCTGCAACCCAATTTATTCTTCCATCCAGTCTTAACTTTGGCTGCTCTTTTTCAAACTCGATGATTATTTCCGCGGGAATTTCACTCAAGACTCCAATTCCCTCTAGGGGTTTCCTTGTCGAACTGAGAACACCGTATCTTTTTCAAAATCCCCGAAATTGAGATCTGTAATATTAGGGACAGGTCTTTGTAAGGCCACCTCTCTGATCGTTTCGGTTATCCAGGTCAGTGAAAAATCACCTTCCGGTAGCAATTTCCCGATCACCCCAAAACGACTCAACTCGTTGCCGTATCTTGCATCTGGTCGAGTTTTTCTTTCTAATTCGAGATCTCGGATCCCTAGTTTTAGTATCCGAGTATCTCTCAGTTTGTTACGAGCTTTTTCGGGTGTGCTTTGTGTGTGACACGAATCACAGGTTTCCGCGTTGGAATGCGGGCCGCGCCCCCACCGCCCGTTACTAATAAAGGGAACCACCCAGCGAGTTTTAAAAAATTCGTGACCTTTTTCGGTGTTGTTAGAAAGTACGAAATTTTCTGGGTAGACCAAATGTACATAAGCGGCGCATATACATAGCCCAAAAATTAGAACCAGTTTCTTACCGCTCTTAGCAAGCGCATATAACCTTTGTAAGTTACCTCGTGCTCGCTGATACATGTACTTCCATTTATTCTAGAGCTCGATTGGCCAGTTAAATCCGGAGGTGATTCCGCCATCAACTCGAATTGTTTGCCCCGTCATATATTTTGAGGCTTGAGAGGCTAAAAATATTGCAGCTCCCGTGAGATCAGAAACTTCACCTAGTCGCTCGAGCGGGGTGTTCTCTTTGCCCCACGCCTGCATCGTTTTGTCTTCCCACACTTTTCGAGTCAGGTCCGTAATAATGAATCCTGGAGCAATGGAGTTGACGCGAATTCCGTGTCGCCCCCATTCGTTTGCCAGGCCTCGAGTGAGCATTAGCACGCTCGCTTTGCTCATGGCATATGGAGTTGTTCCTCTTAGCGGGGCGTAAGTATTCAAAGAATCTACGTTAATAATGTTGCCCGCTTTTTGTTTTATCAGCTGTTGGCCTACTTTCTGTGCGACCATGAATGCACCTCTCGCATTGATATCGGTGATCCAGTCGTATTCTTCGGCAGTATAATTTTCCACTTTCATGCGCTTGTTGACCCCAGCTACATTGATTAGCGTATCGATCCGACCGTGTCGCTCAACGACATGCGTTACCAAAGCATCAATTTCCGATTCTTTGGAAATATCGCATACAAAATACTCTACTGGTTTAGCGCCTTCAGAAATTTCGCTGGCGGTTTTTTTGAGGGTCTCCTCCTCGCGGCCAGCTAAGATCACACGCGCATCTCTGACGGCAAACTCGTTTGCGATAGCTCTGCCAATTCCACGGCTTCCACCAGGAATAAGAACGATTTGGTCTTTTACTGAGAAAAGTTTATCTTCCATTTTTTGCCCCTCTAAAATTATTCGATAATAGCTTGATAGACTAGGTTGCGAAGCAATACGCGATGTTCATTCCTTCGGTAAGGATCCTGAGTCATTAGTGAAACAACTAAACTCTCCTCAGGGTCAATCCAAAAGTATGTGCCGGCGTAACCCGCCCAAAAATATTCACCCGTCGATCCTGGCCAAGCAGACTGTCCATTTTCAAGACGCGTCGCGAAACCTAGACCAAATCCGTATCCAGGTCCTGGCAAATAATATGCTCCCTTACTGATTTCTTCGTTTAGATGGTTTGAGGATAGAAAGCGAACAGTTTTCGGAGATAAGATTCTCACGCCATCCAATTCTCCGCCATTTAGTAGCATTTGACAGAAACGTATGTAATCGTCTGCACTCGACGTGAGGCCGTGGCCCCCCGCAAAGAATACCATTGGGATCTTCACATTAATTAATTCTATTTTTTGCCCCGTTTTTCGATCGACTGTGTTCTCTGCAACGCGATCGTGCTTTGCGTGTGGAACCCCGAAGCTAGTGTCTTTCATAGCTAAACGGTTGAATATGCTCTTCTCTAGGAATTTATCTAGTGTCGTTCCCGAAGCTACCTCAATCACGCGACCTAAGACATCAGTCGAGCGCCCGTACTCCCAAGTGGTCCCCGGCTGGTATTGAAGGGGTAGGGTGGCAAGGGTATTCACAAAATCCTCGAGAATCCAGTTCTGTGAGCGTATGTTAGCTTCGATATAGTGTTTTTTTACCTGATTCATCTCCCCAAAAACACCGTAAGTTAATCCCGATGTGTGGCGGAGTAAGTCCTGAACCGTAATTGCTTTTTTGGCAGGTTCAAGGGTCAGCGTTGGGTTACCTTGCTCATCTTTGAACTCCACGCCTACGGACATTTTTTCGAAAGCGGGAATGTACTTTGAAATTGGATCCGTTAGAGACAGCTTGCCTTGCTCAACTAAAACCATGGCAGCCACGCTGACGATTGGCTTCGTCATAGAGTAGATCCTAAATATTGAGTCCTGGTCCATTTTGATGCCCGCTTCAACGTCTTGCCAACCAAGAGCATTCGAATACACGAGCTTCCCCTCCCGGGCGATATTGATAACTGCTCCCGGCAAGTTCCCATCGTCAATCGCTTTCTGGAATCGTTCCGTAATTCGATTAAGTCGCTTCGAAGACATGCCCACCTCTTCCGGAGCTGCCAGCGGGAGCGGGGCAGAAAAGGTCTCAATAGAACTGAGTAGCGTAAGTATCCCTAAAAGAAGGGAAGTATTGCGTCGCAAAGCGCGCGTCATTGTGGTTGCTCCTAAGAAGGTCGTTAAAACCGGTAATTCTATAGAAAACGAATTATTTTTATCTCTACAAATTGTTAGTTGTGTCAAAAACTAGCTCGCCTTATCGGGGCCAAATTAACTTGATTAAAAAAACAATATAGAATCGCGTGTTTTCATGCGGAGCCTCTATAAGTTGTTTGTCAACCCGATGGGTCATTTTTTCAGATCACTTAACCGTACCCAGCAAGCTACCGTTTATATGATGGGGATGGTGCTGATGTTCGCTATGCTTGAGACCACTGCGAAGTCACTGACTCAGACGTATTCCGTTGTCGAGATTGTTTGGTTCCGATACATTGCACATTTTCTAATTATGTTGATTGTCTTTGTCCCGAAGTTTGGGGTTAAGATGGTCAGAACCAATAATCCAAAAGAGCAGTTACTGAGAGCCACACTTTTGATGGGTTCGACGGGGTTCTATTTCACGTCCTTGAGTTTTTTGCCTCTTGCAACAGCTAAATCGATAAGTTTTGTATCCCCACTTCTCGTAACGGTTTTTGCGAGTTGGATCTTGAAAGAGGTTGTCTCTGCCTCACGGTGGATTGCCGTTGTTGTTGGGTTTCTCGGGGTATTATTTGTGGTAAATCCAACTCAGCATTTTGATTGGCATTTTTTACTTCCGCTGGTTGCGGCGACCTGCTACAGCTTGTATCAGATCATGACTCGGAATTTTTCCAATCGGGAAGATGCTGTGACTACACTTTTTTATACCGCCTTAGTGGGAACGGTAGTGCTTAGTTTCTTGATTCCTTTTTTCTGGGTGTCACCCAAGTTAATTGACTTGCCAAAATTTTTATTTCTTGGCGTCGCAGGCGCGGCAGGGCCATTTTATGCTTATCAAAGCGATGGGGCTTGAACAAGCCTCATTTCTTTCCCCACTCGGTTATGTGCAGTTGATATGGGTAACAATATTTGGATTTATTGCGTTCGGCCATCTGCCAGACATGACAGGTTTCATCGGAATGTTTGTGATCGTCTTGGCGGGATTGTATGTCGCACTCGGTCACAAAACAAAGTCCAGAGAAGTTCCCGATACCGCAATAGAGTAAATAGCGGATCGGGAGTTAAATTTCTAAACAGCAGCGATTACGCGAATTTCCACCTTATATTTTGGTGTTGCCAACGTGGACTCTACACAAGCGCGAGCTGGCGTTTCTCCTTTTGGAACCCACATATCCCAAACTTCATTCATTGCAGAGAAATCGCTCATGTCAGCTAACCAAATAGTTGCAGATATGATTTTTGTTTTATTTGATCCGCATTGGATAAGGTAGTTATCTATTTTGTCCAGTATTTGTCCTGTCTGTCCACCAATGTCTGCATTTGGGTCGTCAGCTACAATTCCAGCTGTGTAAATCGTATTTCCATGTACCACCACTTGAGACATCCTAGGGTTGACATCAATGCGTTTCAAAGTCATGAGATAGATCCTCTTTTGATTAATTGTTAAACGGGTAGTACTGCATTCCGAGAGTTCTTCATCGTTACCATTTCTTCCGAGGCTGTTGGATGAATTGCAACGGTATCGTCAAATTCTGATTTATTAACGCCAAGTCGCACTGCAATGGCAAATCCCTGCATCATTTCGTCTAGCCCCAATCCGATACCATGGCAACCAATAACCTTTTCATCTGAGCCGACAACGACTAATTTCATGTAGCAGCGGGGAGGATTAGAGTTAAATGCGTAATACATTGGTTTAAAGTCGGTTTCGTAAATTTTTACATTCTCGATTCCATGGACTTTGATCGCTTGTTCCTCGCTCAATCCCACCGTTCCAATTGGTGGGTGGCTAAAAATGACTGTCGGAATATTCGAGTAGGGTAGATAGCGGTCAGGTTTATTGCCAAACAAGCGATCCGCAAGTCGCCGTCCAGCTGCGATCGCTACGGGGTTAGTTCAAACGTTCCCACGATATCACCGACGGCATATATATTTCTAACTGACGTTTCCTGGAACTGATCAACTTTGACATAACCCCTACTGTCAATATCGATTCCCATATTTTCCAGTCCGATGTTCTGTGTATTGGGAGTTCTGCCAACGGCCCAAATTACTTGATCAAATCCATCGAGCTCATGCTGGTTATCAGTCAAGACTCTAAGAGAGTGGTTTTTTCGATGGCTGTAACTTGGGTCTCCTTGATGAAAGTGATGCCGGCTTTCTCCATCTCTTCCATAAGTTTTTCTCTAACTGTTTGATCGAAAGAATTCAGCACTCCTTTTCTTCTAACGATAATCGTTACCTTGCTACCCAGCGCGTTAAGGACTCCAGCGAGCTCTACCGCGATGTAGCCTGACCCAATTATTGCGACTCGTTCGGGAAGTGCTGTGAGCTCAAAGAAGCCGTCGGATGTGATGCCAAATTCAGCGCCTGGAATTTCTGGAACTGAGGGCCGACCTCCGGTAGCGATTAGGAGTTTTTTCCCTTCGAGGATTTGCTCATCTATTTGGACAGTCGTAGGGCTGATTACGGAGGCGTTACCATTAAACACGGTGACCTTGTTTTTTGCGAGACCACTCTCATATCCTTTATTGAGTCGCTCGATGTATTCATCTCTCTGGGTCTTGAGTTTTTTCCAATCAAGCGCGCCAATTTGGGTATCAAACCCGTAGTTCGATGCTTCGTGTCCCGCTTCCTTTAGGCTTGCAGCCGACCACATAATTTTCTTTGGAACGCAGCCTACATTTACGCACGTGCCGCCCATGGCCGCTTTCTCGATAAGGGCCACGTTGGCACCATAACTAGCTGCACGATTGGCAGTAGCTACTCCACCGCTTCCGCCGCCAATCACAATTAAATCATATTGAGACATGTTAACCTTTCAGTTTTATTAGCGCGTAAGTATAAGCGGATTTCTTTTCGTCCTACTCAGGACGGAATGATAAATGAAGCGAAAGGAGCAAGTTATGCAGCGAGTCCTACTTTTTGATGTAAACGAAACCTTACTGGACCTGGCTGGTTTACACGAGTCTTTTGCTGTGCATCTTGGTTCAGAAAAGATAACTACTGAATGGTTCAACCAATTGATTCAATCTGCCATGTTGAGTGTTATTGTAGGAAATTACTCAAACTTCGCTGAAATTGGAAAGGCAGCACTTAAGATGATCGCTGAACGGCAGCGCGTTACTCTTAATGACGAAATCATAGGGGAGATCGTTGGAAAGATGCGGATCATGCCTGCTCATTCGGATGTAGCCGAAGGTCTTGCTACTCTAAGGGACAAGAAATATCGAATGGCTGCGCTGACAAACTCTCCTTCGCAGGTTGCTAATGAGCAACTAGTAAACGCTGGTATTAAAGAGTATTTCGAAAAAGTCATTTCGGTGGAAGAAGTTAAGACGGTAAAACCTGATCCAAAGGTCTATCATCATGCGGCTAAGAGTATGGGGTGTTTGCCTTCAGATTGCCGGTTAATTGCATGTCACTCTTGGGATGTGGCGGGTGCGATGTCTGTTGGGACCCGAGGTGCGTTCATCCGACGAGCTGGTATGATTTGGAACCCACTCTTCACTCAACCTGACGTGTTGGGCGATAATCTTATTGAGGTCGCGAGCGAGATTGTGCGTGTAGATTCTATGGCTTAAATGTCGTAAGGATGAGAACCTTTCTCGTGTTTTGCGCCAATCTAAACAGTGATGGTGTTTAGTGTTAATTTTTTTTAGAGAAAATGAAAGGAATTAAAAATGGGTTTACGTATTAACGATACCATTCCCGACCTAAAGGTCGTTACTGATACGGGAGAGATATCCTTACATGAGTTTGTTGGGAACAGCTGGACAATTCTGTTTTCTCACCCTAAGGACTTCACGCCAGTTTGCACGACTGAATTCGGTGCTGTTGCGCAGTTAAAAGCTGAGTGGGAAAAGCGAGGAACGAAAGTGATCGGGATCTCTGTTGACAGTGCGGAGGATCATCGTAATTGGAAAAAAGATATCGAAAAGGTTGGTGGTGCAAAACCCGAGTTTCCGATCATTGCGGATGACGGTTTGGAGGTCTCAAAAGCGTTTGACATGTTGCCTGCCGAGGCATATTTACCCGATGGGAGAACGCCAAATCACAGTGCCACTGTGCGATCAGTATTTATTATTGGCCCGGATAAACAACTCAAGCTTACAATGACCTATCCAATGTCAGTAGGTCGAAACTTTGCCGAAGTGCTTCGCGCGCTAGATGCTTTGCAGACGACTGCTGCGAATGGCGTGGCGACCCCAGCAAATTGGCAAGTTGGGCAGGATATTGTTATCCCAGCAGCCGTGAGTGATGCAGATGCGAAGGCTAAATTTGGTGAGTTCGAGACATTGACTCCTTATTTGCGGAAAGCGCGGCTACCGAGCTGAAGTTAATGGTTCGGTCCGCTCGTGATGAAAAGCCACCGTTATAACGGTGGCTTTTTTTATGATGGTTACTTATCGGTATTTAGTTTGATCAAAAATGTTTTAGTCTCGAAGACTCACGTTTATTTGTAGGTCATACGCCTATCTGAGAATTGCCGCACTCTCCGTCGCCAGGCTTGATAGGCGCCTCTTTTCAGATTTTTTCTCATCAGATATTTAACTTCCTTCTCACGCAGGCCATGAGTGTTTCGGATGCTGGCAAAGCTCGTGTGGTCCGATAGGGCCATCTCGATGATCTCGCTGATATCAAAAGCTGTTAATTTCGAGAGAAATAATTTATTCATATTCCAAACTGTTAAAACAACTCAATTTGTTTTTTTGCGTCTATTTCTTTGCTTCGACGCGTGATCTTGGGATTTGGTTTCCGGCTTGCATGTTTTTTTGCAATTGCACTAGCTTTAGCTCTGAATTCTTCAGAACCCCTTAATGCATACAGTCTTTGATTCGCCGATTTTCTCGCTGCAACCTCATCTACTATTGGTTTGGGATAAGAAGTCGGGGGTTCCTTGGAATCCCATGGTGTATGAAGTACCGATAAGGGTAGATGTGAAATTTCTGGGACCCAAGTTCTTATGAATACGCCTGAAGGATCTTGATCCAAACCTTGTTTGATGGGATTGTAGATTCTTATTGCATTGATGCCGGTTGTTCCCGATTGCATTTGAATCTGTGGATAATGTATTCCAGGTTCATAATCAATAAACATATTAGCGAGATGCAGAGCTGGCTTCTGCCAGTGGAGCCATAAATGGTTCGACGCAAAACTTACAAGCATCGCTCGCATACGGAAGTTTATCCATCCCGTTGCGCCTAGGGCTCGCATACAAGCGTCAACGAATGGGTATCCAGTTCTTCCAACTCGCCAAGCGTTGAAAAATTTCTCGTTAAACTCAGGTTCTCGTATCCCATCCATCGCGGAATGTAAGTTTTCATTTTCTATATTCGGCTGATCCTCTAGCTTCTGAATGAAATGACAATGCCATCGGAGACGCGAGAGAAAAGATCTGATTGACATTCTCCATGGATCCTTTTGATTGCCTCGCTCGAAAACCTTAGTTTTGAATTTTTGTGCATCCTGATATATCTCTAATCGAAATACATCCAAATGCGATATACGGGGAGATTCTTGAGCAACTGTTATAAGCACTCACTGGAGAGGACATCTCTCTACTGTATTTTTGCCCCCGCCCTTCAAAAAAGCTATTCATGGTTTTTAGCGCATTAGTACGCCCACCAGTTTGCATATCTTCAGATACCGAGCCATCTAATTTGAGCTGACTAGCTGGTGGAAGTTGTTCAGATAAAGCAGTAATTCCAAGGCTAGAATTGGGTACCGGAACTTGATCGGAGCTCATGTATTGGTGCCATTTAGAGGCCCAGCCATCCCTCGATTTCAATCTTCTAAAGATCCCATTGTTCTGGTATTCGTTCCATAAAATATTTTGTGCCCTTAAGTACCGGTTAACGCGGATGTCTCGATCATAAGTCCACATGTTCCACGTTTCCTGATGGGAATATATCGCCCGAATATTGAATTCGCTACTTAAGTTTTTAAAAACCTCAATGGCATCTCCCACCCTGATAGTGAGTTTGAGGTTTATTGTTTTGAGATCCTGTTCAAGATCGTTTAGACAGTCTTGTAAAAAACGATAATGACGTCTGCTCATGTCTGGTTGTTGCCATAACTCGTGTTCGAGTATATAGAGGGCGAGGGTTGGCCCACTTTTGATGGCATTATTTAACGGCTCATGATCGTATATCCGCAGATCCCGTTTGAACCAGACAATATTCATTACATAGCGCTAAGTGTATTGATACGGAGTGATTGGACCGTTTTCGTGCAGAAAATTCCCGGAGGTTAAGTTGTTTTTACTCGGGGCTATCCAGGAATCCATTTGCTCGGAGGGTGATGACTAGAGTATCTCGCCAACCCGGAGTATCGATTGGTTGGATGGGTGTGGTTTCATGAATAACCTTCCGGTCGTTCATGAGTATTAAGCTCCAAGGTTTATCCATTAAAAATCGATAACCTTCGTTGCTGTTGAGTTTGAAAACGTGCGTTTCGCCACCACAAATATTGTGTCTGCCAATAAGAAAAAGGGCTACCCAATCGACCCCATCCCGATGTGCTCCCTCCGGAGTGGGGCGGCCAATCCCTCCAGTTGTATCAATCCTAAACTGGTGTACTTCGCTAAACCATCTTTCATTTTTATCAATTTTCGACACCGTATTTGCGATCCAGGTAAGAAGTTTTTTCACAGGTACGGAGTTTAAAAACTCTTCGCCTATCGGCTCAAACCAGCGGTGTATACCGCCATGGAGTGCGTTGTAAGTGGTCGGTTGCCAATGGGCGCGATGTGCAACGCGAGAAACTTCATTTCTGCTTATTACGACACTCGCATGCCGCCGACTTCTATAGTTACCGCCATCCTTGAGATAATGGTCTTTTTCAAGGTAATTCCAGCTGGACTCAAGAGTTTTTACTTCAGAGGTGGATACGCCGGCGAGCAGAAGTGCGCTCGTCGGGTCTAATAGCGCAAATCCTTCAGTATCTAACGTCTTTGCCAGCTTCCTGGGCGTCAGCGAGAGCGTTTAGATTTTTTTCGAGAGTTAAATGAGTTTGCAAGATAAATCGTTACGGGTCGCAATAACAATATCAAAAAATAGTATAGTGAGGTGGCAATAACATTGATTTAATTGCTTCGACTTGAGTTTACTGGAGTCTTGAATAAATTGTTTCTAGGAGAACTAAAGATGAAAAAAATTAACATAGTTTTTAGTATTGCCGCATTAGCTGGGTTGCTGCTCGGCTCTACAGTTGTCAGTGCAGCCCCAAATGCAAAACTTTCGTCGACCATAAAGAGTGATTATTCCTCTTTGGATTACGATGGCGGAAAAATTATGGTGGGTATGCTTGATGGAGTTGCTGAAGTGCATTCCAGCAGTACTGGAAAGTTGCCGAATGGGTTGTATCGTCAGAGATGTGCAGTCCGAATTCATAAGTCATCTCTAGGTCTAGATCTAACGAGCAACTGCGTAATGACGGATTCGGGCGGTGATACGATATCATTGAGTGGTCATCGAGGCGCTGGAGAGGTTCAGGAAGGCGGTGGCGGCGATGGCAAGCTGACTTTGGTTAGTGGAACAGGAAAATATGCTGGTATATCGGGGCAGTGTGTTTACAATGTTTCCTGGTTGCCTGATCAGTGGATATCAGTGGAATCTACGTGCGTAGTTGATTGATCTGAATATTAAGAGGTAGTTTGACTGCCTCTTAATTTTTCTCGATATCTTTGGTGGTTTCTCCGACGGCGGGCTTAGCTTTTACGTATTCTCCGTTCTGGTATACCCAACCGTTTCTTGTTAGTTCATCGTAATCGTGCCAAGGGTTATCGGACATCCGTTCTGCAATCAATTCCTCAGGTATCGGCACTTCGATTATTCTGCGAGGGTAGCTAATGTCGTTATCCTTTGGCTAATATCAATTTGCGCTTAGTGGTTCAATTTTGATCATTGGATTTCGATTAGGTTCGATATCTACGAAGAGTGCTCTCATGTCAGCTGCTCCTGGAACAACGATGCGCTGGATATGTTTAACCGGAGCTCCTTGGTAGACAAACGGGTGATCCTGACGAAAGATATGCGTATCTCCATGAAAGACAAAAATGGGTTTATCGGTTGTTAACCCGAGCGGAAGAAGAGTGTCCTCTAAAATTTCGGCGAACCCGGTGCCTAAGTTAGTCGGATTGGGGGTAAACCAGTCGGTAAATGGATCCGCATGAAAAATGATAACTAAGGCGTCACGGCTCTCCGTTTTTAGTTTCTCGAATGACCTTGAGAGCCAATCCTGATTTGCCTTATTTCTGGCGACGAAGCTCTGTGATGATTTTGTTCCCCTCGCTCCTAAATTATTATTACTCCCCACAATATGGATCGTGATGAACAAGGTATTGTCGACTATCCATTGCTGGTTTTCGATGAACAGAGGGTGCTTGCCAAATTCGCTTTGGTTAACTAGGCCGATCTTTTTATTATGGTTGAAGTACTGCGCATCAAAAAATATTTTCCTGATCTTATCGAGTCGCTCAAAGGGGTCAAAGCTACCATTACTTAGCCTCGAGCAATCTGTCCATTCATTATCGCCGGGAGTATAAATAAAAGGTTTATCAATCTTCAAAAAGAATTCTTTTTGTGTCTGAAATGTTTCATCGGAGCACGTTGACGATCCGCTTTTGATGTCACCAACATGAACGGCAAACTCTGAGCTGCTGCTATTAATCAATTTGATTAGACCGTTATATTTCTCCAATGTTTGTGAATCGGATCCATAGGGCATATCGCCCATGATCGTGAATTGAACTGCAGGTGCTATGTGTGCTTGCAAAAGAAACAGGAAAGTGATGAATATTCTCATTGCCATTTAATGTTGTTCGCTTTGGCTGCGAGGAAGAGAAATTTCAAAAGTTACCCCACCTCCATCCGATCTATTTCTGACAGATATATTACCTTTGTGGAATTCGCATATTAGTCGTGCTACATAAAGACCTAAGCCTAAATGGCTAGATCTGCCGACTGCATCTGATCGGTCAGAAACAAGCGAGTCAAAGATCTGAACTCGTTTCTCATCAGGGATTGTGGGCCCGCTGTTCATAATTTGCAGGATGACATTAGTTGCTATCACGTTCAGAGAGATCACTATTGAAGTCTGATGGGTTCCAAAGTCATTCGCATTGTCGATAATCTTGTCAAGCATTTGACGCAGTGAATCCGCGGACCCATCCACCATAATTTGCTTTTCGGTAACGATAACCTCGAATTCACGTTGGCGATATATTTCCCGATAATCTTCAATACTCAGAATAATTAACTGGCTTAGATCAATTGGCTCTAGACGCTCGTTCTGGAAGGAAGCCTCAAGGTCGGATGCTTCACTCATGTTCGTTATTATTCGATTCAGTCGCTCAATACCAGCCTCAGCGCGGTTAATGTATGGTCCTGCTTGTTCGATGTTATCAGATCTTTTAATTAGATCTAGTGACGACTGAAGCCCAGCTAGAGGCGTTCTCAATTCATGCGAGAGTCTCCTGGCAGAATTTTCTAGATAGTTAGTATAGTTTTTGAGCCGACCGCTAATTTCAGAAAGATTTTGCGAGACCTCGCCGATTTCATCTTTAGTTTTATCCGGAGTAATTGTTTTAACCACTCGCCCATTCTCATCGATCGAATCGTTCGTTATTTTGGCAAGCACTTTGAGTCGCTTTGTGATCTTCCCAAGAAATAAAAAGTGGACTGGGAGATATAAGAAGATGAAAAGTATCGTACCTAAGGTAAGACCTTTTATAAACTGGTAACGAACAGCAAAAACTTCATCTGTTGATTCTTGTATTAAGACAGCGCCCTTTATTTGACCATCAATGAATATAGGCTGAACCGCCGTTACAAACCTCGTTATGCCATCCGTTTTTTGAGTGCTTAAGCTGCCTTTGCCCTTTGCGAGGGTGTCACCTACTTGGATGTTTTCCAGTTTTCCTGATCGAATTATCCAAGGTTCAAATTCATGAAGTATCCGCTCCGGCCAAAATCCCAGAAACGATGCAACTTTTCGAGATACGCTGTTATCTGATGGAGATATTGTTCTCGAAGAGTTTGCTTCTTCAACATTATTTTCGCTCCCGTAATTATCATTTTGCTGCTGAACGACGCTGTCACGATTTACTACGATTAGTCTTGAATTGGGAGTTCTGAAGCTATCGACAATTGCCTCTATATTTGGCGAATTGATTTGCACTGGCTTGAGTGCGTGCTTGTCAAGATGGTTCTGGCAGGACTGCAATCGATTGGGCTCACCAGGCTTAAAAACAACTAAACACATTGCTGATCCAATTAGGTGTCTCCCTATTGCCAACTCGAGCTCATACGCTTGAGAGGGGAATTCACCGATATTATTTTCTAAGGTTAGCTGCCGAACTTCACCACGTATTTCGCGGTAGAGGGCTTGTTCCCAAGGTTGATCCTCATTACGAACTTTTATGGTCACCTGACCATTTTTCTGAGGTCTAATCAAATATTGTTTAAATGTGCCATATTGGTTAATGGCGGATAAATAAACTTGTTCTACGTTCGCTCCTTGAGAGCCATCGGAAAACTGGCGGTTACTCGCTGATCTAACCTGAAGTCCTAGATAAATTCTGTTCTCATAACGCCCAATTCGATAAGCGCCAGAGAAAGTTTTGCTCTCAGGCCATGAGGGTTCTGATGTTAGTGCCTCCTCCTGCAGCTTGAATTCGCGCCACTCTGACAAATCTCCATCAATCGTTGGAGGTTTTTTCCTGATAATGGGGACTTTAGTTAGATCTGAGGTTTGTATAAAAGCAGGTTGTGGCTCATTCTTATCCTCAAAAATCGTTGAACTTAAACTGCTAAGAGTTTCCGCTATCGACTTGGTGCGCTGCTCCAGGTTTTGTAATTGGTTATCGAAGAGATAGCTTGTAGTCGTGTCAACGATAAGCCATCCTGCGACAGGGATGAATAATATAAGTACAGAAAGCAGGTTAAATCTAGCGCGTAGCGTCATGTTTTCGACTTAGTCTTTTTTCCAGCTATAGCCTCGACCGTGTTCCGTTTGGATAGCCTTGAAATTTGGATCTATCTTTTCGAACTTTTGACGCAATCTTTTGATGTTAGATGTAACCGTATTTTTGCTTACTACCGAATCTCTAATGGTGAGCTGATCGTGGGTGCGAAGCATACCCGCGTGTCGTGCCAGTTTTGCCAAAATGTCGTACTCACCAACTGTGATATCAACTTGGATATTTTTCCAAGAGGCTCTCATATCATCTGGAAAAAGTGTTAGCGATCCGACCTTTTTTGATTCCCGCGGATTTGAATCGGGTAGTTTGGAAAAATCCACTCTTCGAAGGAGGGCTTTGATAACGGCAACTGTAACGTCCATCGATTGGTCTTTTGAGCAGTAATCGTCCGCACCTAGATTTAGCCCTTGAATGCGATCCATTTGCTCCGATCTTGATGTTAGAAAGATGATGGGTAAGGTTTTGTTTCAGGAATCATTCGTAGTTCTCGGCAGAGAAGAAAACCTCCATCTTCCTCTGCCCCCAGCCCTACATCGATCAGTGCGAGATCCGGATGACAACTCACTATCCCAATCGAAGCATCTTCACGTGAGCTGAAACTCGTTACTTCCCATTTCTCTCTCGATAACAAGTCCGCATAGTTACTGGCAAGCGTCGGATCATCCTCAACGATAGCGATATGTGTCATTTTTGACCGTTTCTCCCTGAAAGCCTCGAATTAGGTGAGTTGTTTTCTAGGCATTGCATTTGTGATGGCGACTATAACGGTTCACTTCGCCAAAAGCACCACGGCACCGCTAATGCCACAAAAATGCCATAAATCCACCGCATTTTCCATTTTTTTTGCATGAATGAATAGCAAAATTATTTGAGGCTAGGCAAATGATTAATTTTTAAACATCAATATTGATAGGAGATTGTTATGAGTTTAACGAGGGCGATTGCGGTTGGTCGAGATCAGGTGGAAGGTTCTACTGTCACCTCAGATGCGCTTAAGGGATTTTTATTGGTGTTTTGCAACGGTGTGTTGGTTTCGTTTGTTCTCTCCATAATCGTTCTTGGACTTACGTCCCTCTCGAGAATCGGTTCGTGAGGCATTAGTCTTCAATTTTTCTAAGTTCTCGAGGGAACTTATAACTTGGAGGTTTTTCTTGGATAAGCTTATTTGTTTTTTCCTAAACATTGGAGATATCCTCGATCTTAGCTTTAGCAGTGGACGGTCCAAGCGCTACGAGGTCATTGAGACACAAATACTTTCTGATACCGAAACTGCGCCATCGGTTAGTGAGAGCGGGGATCAGGTAACACTGGTTACACAGTTTCCTTTTGATATCCCAAGTGGCGGTCGTCATACTTTATATATGGTTGTCGCCCGCCGTGTGCCTGACTCTACGTCGATTCTAAAAAAATCAAAGGTATTGAGTGAGTTGAAATAAAAGCGAGGGAGGGTTAAGGCCCACTAAGATTGAAAGCGATTACGCTTCGATATTTCGAAATGTTAGATTTACCCTTGGCTTCGAGATTTTTTTTGATTTGGGAAGACAATGCTTCCAAAATTGCTGAATTTCTCCCTTCATGAGAAGGGCGCTACCGTTCTCTAGATTTATATCTACGACCTCATGACTCACCTTGTGCTTGAATGAGAATTTTCGTTCTGCACCTATTGATACGGACGCGATCGTTCCGTTTCGTTTTAACTCTTTTTCATTATCCGCGTGCCATCCCATGCCCTCGTTTCCATCTTGATAGAGATTTAAAAGACATGAATTGAAGGATTCATCGCAATTAGACTCGACTATCTCTTTTATCTGCTTAAGTACATTTGTCCAAGGTTTAGCAACTCTGCTAATTTTCGAGTATTTATATTTATATGGCGCGTCCCCGAACCAGGCCACTCGGCGTTGGGTAATGAATGTTTTGCCGAAAAGGTGTATCACATCTTGCTCCCACGAGATGCCTTTTTGGAGTTCAATTAGGTATTGATTGGCGGTATCGATAGGCAGAACACCAGGATGGTAAATGGCGACGCCATCTTTGTTAATTATTTGTATCAAACAATAAGGCCTATTCGTTTTGTCACTAATGTGCCGTGTTTAGCTCGTAAAAAATGCTTGCCCGCTCAAAGTATCTAGATACAAAGCAATTTGCTCTGCTTTCATCAATATCAAGATCATCAACGGAAAGCATCGAAGAACAGTGATCGCTAATTGCTTCTCGCCATTCTTGGTCCGATTTTTCGAATTGTTTTTGCGCAGTTGCACGCTTAGTATCTGTTATCAGGTGTGATGTCTCCCAAAAGATTTCTCTCTCGGTTTCGCCGACCAAGTCCCAGATCTCAGCTTTTTTATAAAGACATTTGGTAATGCCTTTATCGGTAAGAAAACCCTGTTTGATACAGACTTTGTAATATTCATCGAGCCCCTCGATGCATTTGTCTGGTGGGTTATCCGCCAGACAGTACAAAACGTAATACGAGAAATCTAAGTACATCGATTGATCTTCGAGGCGGTTTGAAAAAAAACCGGGGTTATTCACCCAATGAGCTCGTTCATCGAGCCATGATAATAGGTTTTCCTTCAATCTCAGCATGTATCGAACCCAACGAGTTTTTTTGTTATCGGTTTTAGATTGAAGAACGTCATTTACGGCGAGATCAATATATTTCAGATGATTGTTTAGCTTCCAATCTAAAAATGACAGTTCCTCATCCTCGCAAATCATTCGTTCGACAAGAGGAAGATCTTGGCTGCAGTTATTTGGTGATTCACTGCTCCTAAGGCCTTTATCGGGTCGATTGTCTGCATACGCGCTGGAGGCTAGAGCGATAAGAATAACCAGGGCATATCTAACTAATTTCATTTTGATCAGTGTAAACCAAACGTATTGGTTGAGGGTTGCCGTCATTAATGGGCGCTAATTGAGTCCTTGGTTTGCGATAAACTCTATGTAAGTGGTTCTTAGAAGTAGGAGTAAAGTGGAATGATTGATCTATATTATTGGCCAACGCCAAACGGTCACAAGATAACGATATTTCTGGAAGAGACTTCGCTCGATTATCAAATTAAGCCCGTAAATATAGGGCGTGGTGAGCAGTTCGAAGAGTCGTTTCTAAAAATTGCCCCGAATAATCGAATGCCTGCGATCGTTGACCAAAACCCCTCGAGTGGAGGTAGTGCGATATCGGTATTTGAGTCTGGCGCAATACTACTTTACCTTGCTGAAAAGGTGCAGAGCTATATACCCAGTGATCTTCGCAAGCGAGTACAAACCTTAGAGTGGCTTTTTTGGCAAATGGGGGGCTTGGGGCCCATGCTTGGGCAAAATCACCACTTTGTTTCTTACGCTCCTGAAAAACTTCCCTATGCGATCAATCGTTATGTGAATGAAACTGCGAGACTGTATGCCGTGTTGGATAAGCAGCTTCAGGGTAGGGAGTTTATCGTGGGCGAATACTCGATTACTGATATGGGGTGTTACCCATGGATTGTTTTGTACGAGCGTCAGCAGCAAGACCTTAATAACTTCCCGAATCTGAAGCGCTGGTTTTACCGGATCAAAGAGCGTGACGCCGTGGTTCGAGCTTACGAAAAAGGAAAGACCATTAATACTAAACCGACTGTTGACGAGGAATCGAAGAAATTTTTGTTTGGTCAGGATGCAAAAACAGTGAAGGGGTAACGCCGATGATAAAAATTTATGATTTAGCTACAAAATATCCAGATGTAAGGTTCTCTCCGTTTGTGTGGCGCATAAAGTATGCTTTGGCGCATAAGGGGCTTGAATGGGAGGAGGCTCCGCTACATTTTACTGAGATGAGCCGGCTTCCGGATCCGAATGTGGGGCTAGTACCAGTCTTAGTTGATGGTAGTACAGTTGTTCACGATTCTTGGTCAATTGCTGAGTATCTCGATGAGGCGTATCCGGAACGACCATTATTTAAATCTGCAGAAGCCAAAGCCCAGTGCTTGTTATTTAAACATTGGTCAGAACGCGTTTGGCATCCACTGGTATCAAAGATAGGCATCATGGACTTTTATGATGCGCAGCGTGATGCAGATAAAACGTATTTTCGTGAGTCTCGCGAAAAACGATTCCAAATGACGTTGGAGGAGTGGGGGGGAATTCCTCGGAGGCCAGGGAGCAGTTGCTTAAAATCCTTGAGCCTGTTCGACAAGTTATCGCTAGCTTTGATTTCTTGGGGGTGATACGCCAAGCTTCTCAGACTATATCGCTCTCGGTGTTATGCAATGGATCCGTTGTGGTTCCAGGGTTGAAATGTTCGATAAAGAAGATCCGATTAATGATTATCAGAATCGCTTACTGGATTTATACGATGGTCTAGGTCGTCGTGGTGGAAGGATTGGAGATCATTAATTAATCGATTGAAATCGATTCGTAGCGTACCTCAGTGATTTCCAGCTCTTCAGTCCCGGACGGGCTTTGATGGAGTACAACGTCTCCTTTTTTGGATTTGAGTAAGGATTTTGCCAATGGAGAAATCCAGCTAATTAAGCCACGCGATACGTTGGCTTCATCGATTCCAACGATTGATACGGTGTGCTCAGTTCCATTTTCATTCACGTACGTGACTGTAGCGCCAAAAAATATCTGTTCGGAGCTTTCTCGATTTGCAGGATCAACGACGACTGCAGCGTCGAGTCGTTGCGTAAGGAAACGAATGCGCTTATCAATCTCACGGAGTCGGCGTTTTCCGTAAATATAGTCTCCATTCTCTGATCGGTCGCCATTCGAGGCAGCCCACGAAATAACTTTTACGAGATCGGGCCGTTCTTTGTCGATCAAGTAAAGGGCCTCGTCTTTGAGTTTTTTGAGGCCAGCTGGAGTAATGTAATTCTTGGACACAACGATAAATGTTTGTTGAGTTGACTTGGTGTGAGTTACGAAGCTAGAAATGTAATAAAATCCAAAGAAAATCCAATTGTAACTAACCCAATCATTCAATGAAAAGGAGTCGAAATGTCTATTAAAGTAGGCGATAAGCTTCCTGAGGGTACTCTATACGAGTACATCGACGAGGAAACAGAGGGCTGTAGTATCGGACCAAATGCGTTTAAGGTCGCAGACTTGGTCGCTGGAAAACGAATTGTGCTGTTTGGATTGCCAGGTGCATATACTCCAACTTGCTCTGCGGCTCACTTACCAGGTTATGTAGAGAAAGCGGCTGAATTGAAGTCTAAAGTCGATGAGATTTGGTGCTTATCGGTGAACGATGCTTTTGTGATGGGTGCATGGGGTCGCGAAAATAAAGCGATTGGTCATGTACGTATGATGGCTGACGGAGGTGCTGAGTTTGTGAAAGCGCTTGGTTTAGAGATTGATCTTACGTCTCGTGGGCTTGGGGTTCGCGCGCAGCGCTTCTCAATGCTAATTGACGATGGCGTTGTTAAGACGCTCAATATTGAAGAGGGTCCTGGCAATCACGAAGTTAGTGATGCGGCAACTATGCTTGGTCAAGTCTGAGACCCATTTTGAGCAAAATTAAAAAAGGGGCTGTTAGCCCCTTTTTTTGTTTTTATAGTCTTTTTATTTCAGAAAATCTCTCAGGTGATTTAAGACTAACCCAGGCTGTTCCGCCATCAATGCGTGCCCAGCCCCGGGTAGTGACTCGGTGTGGGTATTTTGTATATCGCTCTGTAATTTTGCCGCCAGTTTGGTCGGAGTCATACGATCTTCTCTACCTAGAATTAGTAATGCGGGACAGGTGACTTTTTTCGCAGAAATCTCACCCTGATCATAAGTGTTACATGCAACGAAATCGGCGAAAAGAACTCCGTCGTTCATGGTTTCCATCAGGCGACGGCTCGACTCTGTCATCCACATTCCCGGAACGGGATTAGTCCCTAACTTGGCGCGATTACTATGAGCAAAGTTAACGATTAAGTCATACGCTTTTTGAGGAGTTGTTCGAGAAGACTCAAGGAGTGTCTCAGAGACAGGCATTGGATTTGCCGTGCCCACGAGAGATATATTTGTGACAAATTGTGGTTGTGACGAGGCAAGCTCTAAAGCGATGAGTGAGCCCATACTGTGTCCGACTATGGACGCGTTTGAAATTTCGGTACTGTTGGCGACTCGATATACCCATGAGGATAGCTCTTGGATACTGTTTAGCGGCGGGCCTTCGGATTTGCCATGTCCTGGCAAATCAACAGCAAGTACGTTCCATCCATGCCAAGCAAAGTATCTACTCTGGAGAGCCCAAACACTGTGGTCATTAGCTGCTCCATGGATAAAAATAATCGTTTTTTTACCTTTCTCGATTTTCTTACCACCTGTATAGAAATAGGCGGTTTTATTATCAACTTTAGTTTGCACGGATTTTTTTCTTTAACCGGATTTTTGACTGATTTTAAGTGCCTGCGACAGGTCATCAATTAAGTATGATGAATTTTCGATCCCGACCGATAGGCGAATTGTTCCAGAAGAGATGCCGGCTGATTGAAGCGCTGCCTCATCCATACGGAAATGCGTCGTAGATGCAGGGTGAATAACCAACGATTTTGCATCTCCAACATTCGCGAGGTGTGAAAAAAGATTCAGGTTTTCGATGAATTTTCTTCCGGCATTCAACCCACCTTTCAATTCAAAACTAAATACCGCACCGCAGCCTTTGGGCAAGATTGTTTTTGCGAGTTCATGGTCTGGGTGGTTTTTGAGTTCAGGATAGGTGACGGATTCAACCGCGTCGTGATTATCTAGGAACGTGACAATTGCTCGCGTGTTTTCTATATGGCGCTGCATGCGTGGATCGAGAGTTTCGATTCCTTGCATAATCTGGAATGCATTCATCGGACTCATACAGGCGCCAAAATCCCGGATGCCTTCGCGTCTTGCGCGCAGTAAGAAAGCGGCTACCGTCGATTCTTCAGTAAACACCATGTTGTGGAATCCACTATATGGTTCTGATAGCAGCTCAAATTTCTGAGAGGCCGCCCAATCAAACTTGCCACTATCAACCAATAAACCGCCGATCGCAACGCCATGCCCGCCTAAAAACTTCGTGGCCGAATGGAAAACTAAGTCAGCTCCGTGATCGAATGGTTTTATAAGGTATGGGGTCGTAAATGTTGAATCTACGAGCAAAGGAATCGCGTGATCATGAGCAATCTTCGATACCGTTGGGATATTGAGAATATCTAGTCCAGGGTTTCCCAGTGTTTCTGCAAAAACAAGTTTTGTTTCTTTCTTGATTGCTTTTTTGATTGCCCGATGATCTCGTATGTCTACAAAAGTGGTGGTAATACCAAACCGTGGAAGCGTGTACTCGAGTAAGTTATGGGAACCGCCGTATAAAGCGCGAGAGGCAACGATATGTCCGCCCGCACTCATGAGTGTCACGATCGCGAGGTGAAGCGCTGCTTGCCCGCTGGATGTCGCGATCGCGCCCACACCACCTTCAAGTGCGGCAATGCGTTCCTCCAAAGCGGAGTTAGTGGGGTTCGAGATGCGTGAGTACACATGACCGCCACGTTCCATATTGAAAAGCGATGCGGCATACTCAGTATCCGGGAATACGTAAGAGGAGGTGAAATAAATCGGTTGAGCTCTCGCACCAAACTGCGCATCCGGTGTTTGACCAGCGTGTAGGCTCAGCGTTTCAAGCTTTAAATCTTTTTTAGACATTACTTAACTGACGCAATCCAAAATGAAATGAGGCGATGATAGCGTATCCCTTAAATAGATGCGCCTCTCGCAAGAATAGGCCAAGTGTCTTCTACCTTGTTTCCGCGTACGCAGACAATCCAGTCGTAGAGGTTAACGGTGGGGTCGCAGTGTCCAGGTATTAACCGTAACGTATCCCCAATTTTGTAGGTATAGTCCGGCGACTCCAAAACCCCATGTTCATCAGATGCACCAACGTACATGGTTTTTGAATCAGAGACTAGAGGTAAGCCAGAGTCGACTGATAACGATTTGAGCCCCGCATCTACAATCGGGCGTTTTGGATTTGTCGTACTCATCACCGTGGTAAGTACAAATAGGCTTTGTAAAAATTCAGAAACGGGTTTCTGATTCTCATCAAGGTTTTTACTGTAATCAGCATCCATGAAGATGTATGAGCCGGGTTGGATTTCAGAGTAGATGCCGCTGGCAGCTTCAAATTCGTACGTACCGGTGCCTGCGCCGGTCACATAGTCACAGTTGAACCCAAGACTCTCCAGCAAGTCGCGTGCATGAAGCACTTTTTCGATCGCTGTTCTTATCAACGCCTCACGTTCTACCTTATTTCGAACGTGTTGTGCTCGACCTTGATACGCGTGAATTCCAATAAACGTAATGAAAGGTGAGTTCTGAATAGATTTAGCAAGTTGCAATAGTGAATGGTCATCCGTTACCCCACATCGATTTGCTCCGACATTGAGTTCGATTAAAACTTGTACTCGAGCATTATGTTTACTCGCAATATCGTTTATTAAACTAACGTTTTCCGGATTGTCGACTAGTACGGATACAGAGGCTTTTTTGCTTAACTCAACAATTCGCAGAATTTTTTTTGGGGTAACGACTTGATTGCTGATAAGAATGTCTGTTATTCCGCTAGCAACCATGATTTCAGCTTCTGAAGTTTTTTGGCAACATACTCCAACTGCGCCACGGTCTATCTGGATTCTGGCAATTGCGGGGCATTTGTGAGATTTAGCATGCGGTCTAACGCGCACATTATTCCCGACGATTGATCGGTCAAACCGTCTCAGGTTTTCTTCAAAAAGATCGAGGTCCAATATGAGAGCGGGAGTCTCGATGTCGTGGATAGAATCGCCGGGGTCGGCGGGTTTGAGGCTGGCAACCATGAGTTGTGGGTAGAGCTTAGTTGTCTCGCCCGTTCCTGCAATCGCTACGCATCACATTTCCAGCAACTTCAACCGACCAATTGTTGCCATAATTTCCATAAACATAATCGAGAATGATCGACAGGTTTTTTTTCAACGGGATCCCCGTATTCGCGCACTTCTAGCCTTTGAGCAGCTTCCTCGTAAGGAATCTTTTGCTCTTTTCTCCATCGCATAGCCTCAGAGGCGAATGCTCCGATGTCATCGCACGTCATGGTGCCCAGTGGATATGGCGCGGCCAATGCCGTGTTCCCGACTATCAGACCAAAAGCTATGGCCATAAATTTGATACGCATGGTGCTTGCTCCTCAGGTTATTTCTAGGTAACGTTTTGGTACCCTTGATTAACTTAGTATACCCAAAGCCATTGCTATAAATATTTAGGTCTCAAGCATATGAATTCATTAGTTGGTCGTGGAGGCGGTATCGGCAAGCAAATTTTGGCCACTCTTTTCCTGTGTGTTTTTGTTGGCGGCACTTTTTTCCCCCTTCAAGTGCAGTCGCTCGACGACAAAGATCGCCAATTCCTGATTGAGGGAGCAAAACATCACGATGCAGATGTACGAGCTGGCGCTTTTCTATCGTTGGGAGAGCGTGGCGAGCGGCAAGATCTTCCACATCTCTATAGTGCTCTCTACGATGCTGATTATTCCGTCAGAAAGATAGCAGAGACAGCCATCTGGAAGGTCTGGGGCCGTTACGGGAACGACGAAATAGATGCTGTGTTCGCTGAAGGGTTAAACCAAATGAGTACCGGGCGTTTCGTTTTAGCGGTTAAGACTTTTACTGGCATCATTGAGAGGGTTCCTGATTTCACAGAGGCGTGGAATAAACGTGCGACGCTTTATTACTTATTGAACAAAGATAATGAGTCGATGTCAGACGTCGATGAGGTATTGCGGCAAGAACCTATGCATTTTGGTGCGCTGACGGGTTACGGATTATTGAAGAGTCGACAAGGCGATTACCGAGCCGCGATAAAGTATTTTGAGCAGGCCTTATTGGTGAATCCAAACATGAAGGATGTAGCGCATAACTTGGAACAATTAGAAAAATATCGAGGGAGGCCGCGACGTGGTGAAATTTAGTTTAGTGAGTGTGTTGAGCGTAATGTTGCTTTGGTCGGGGCAATTGAGCGCGAATGAATGGGGGGTCAATTCGAATCGTGAAGATGCAGTCGTTGCGTTAAAGGATGGAGATCCTGCTACGCGGCGGAAGGGGCTTGCCCGGCTCGCGGAGATCGGAAAAAACGATGATGTCCCTCATATGTTAAGACTGTTACGCGACGATGATCCTGCGGTTCGTGGTATGGCGCACCAGGCGATCGAGGGACTCTGGCTACGAGTCGACAATCTTGCTGCGAGAAGGATTTTTATTGACAGCATTACGAAGATTCAAAATGGTCAGTGGAAGGTTGCTATAGAGTTGTTGGACCAAGTTATTGACTTAGAACCTACATTCTCTGAAGCGTGGAACAAGCGCGGTGATGCTTGGCTCTCTCTTGGGGAATTGGATCGAGCGCTGGTAGACTATGAAAATGCCCTGAAGCTTAACCCCTATCACTATGGCGTAATGCAGAGCTGCGCATCAATTTACATGGAAAGATCAGATGCGCGGAACTCCTACGCGATGCTCACAAGAGCAATGGCGATCAATCCGAATCTTGAACATTTGATCCCAACAATAATCGATCTTGAGAAAAGACTCGACAACGATCAAATTTAAACGGCATCTTCGGCTGTCTTATGCTGAACGCGCACACGCCTAGTCCCGAAGATCTCGTTGTAGGCATCAAGGCGTGGGCGTTGGAGTTGGGTTTTGACGAGGCGCGTATCGCAGATTGTGATCTGTCGATTGCCGCTCCGCGGTTGGATGAATGGCTCGCCGCTGGTTTTTCTGGTGAGATGTCGTATCTGAGCGACCGTGCAGAACTTCGAAAATCTCCGACTGATTTGGTTGAGGGTGTAAAGCGGATCATCTCGCTTCGTATGAATTATTTTGTGGAGCGCGATGGTGGAATGGAAAATTTCCAATTTCTTGAGGAGAAAGAAAAGGGTTTTGTTGCGCGCTACGCGCTCGCCCGTGATTATCACAAGATTCTCCGAAAGCGACTGGAGTTGCTAGCACGACGAATCAAAAAAGAAATCGGCCCTTTTGGTTATCGTGTTTTCACGGATAGCGCGCCCGTGATGGAGGTGGAGTTAGCCACAAAAGCAGGGCTTGGCTGGAGAGGAAAGCATACTTTACTTATCAATAAAAACGTTGGCTCATGGTTTTTTTTAGGGGAAATTTTTACAGATCTTGAGCTGCCGCTTGATCACGCGAATAGCGAGCACTGTGGAAGTTGTACAAAGTGTATTGATATCTGTCCCACAGGAGCAATCGTTGCGCCTTTCAAAGTTGATGCGAGAAGGTGTATTTCTTACCTTACGATTGAGCATAAAACGAGCATACCTCGAGAACTTCGTTCTGCCTTAGGGAACAGGATTTATGGATGTGACGATTGTCAGCTCGTGTGCCCGTGGAACAAGTATGCAGAATCGACAGTAGATCCAGATTTTAAAATTCGAAAAGAGCTGGATGGATCTTCGCTTGTCGAGTTATTTTCATGGAGCAAAGAGAAATTTTTAAAACTTACGGAGGGAAGTGCGATCCGAAGAATTGGGCATGAGCGTTGGTTAAGAAATATCGCTTGCGCTCTGGGTAATGCGGAGGCTACTCCAGAGGTAATTAGTGCGCTTGAAGCAAGAAAGTTGGATGATTCTGCTTTAGTTCGGGAGCACGTCGAATGGGCGCTCGAAGAGCAAAACAAGAAGCGATCAGCGTGATCAAAAGCCAGAGCAGTAGTGTCATTTTTTAAGGGTCGGGAATCGGAATGCTCTTGTAGGTTTTTGTTGATTGATTGGTTTTTTTGAAGGTAATATTTTATGTGTCAACGACTTGTTCTTGTGAATATGTAAAAAAACTGAGGAGGCGAGTGAGATATGAAAAAGAATTTAATATTGGGTTTATTGATTTCTGTGTTCTTCGGTTCTTCTTTTGTAATTGCTGCTGATGCTGAGAAGGCGATCAAGTATAGACGTGGTGTTTTTAATGTGATGGGTTGGAATTTTGGTTCGATGGCGGCGATGGTAAAAGGAAAAATTCCTTTTGATGCAAATGTATTCGCGCGTAACGCTGAGATTGTTGCGTTTATGAGTCAGCTGCCACTGGAGGGATTCGTTGAAGGGTCAGATGGAGGTGACACGAACGCGCGGCCAGAGATATGGCTAAACATGGAGGACTTTGAAGCCAAAATGAAAAAAATGCAGAAAGAAGTAAGCGTCCTCGCTGAAATTTCTAAAAAAGGAAATTTTGATGCGTCAAAGAGCCAACTCAAGGAGGTTGGTGCAACCTGCAAAGGATGTCATGACGATTACCGTAATAAATAATCCTACAGTCAGTTGAGATTTTTTGTGGCTTTCTAGATATTGATAACTACCCAAACTGCGATTGACGCTAGCGCCAAAGCTAACAAAGCTGCTAAAGGTTTTTCCGTCCAGTTCATGTGTTTGTCGTCTTTTATGGCAATTTTTTTACCCGTGACCATGGGTTTAATAAGATTTTCTCTTTTGACGAGTAGGTACCAAAAGATCGCCAGGACATGAGTGCACAGTAAACCTACAAGGATCTTCGCATTCAGGGCGTGAACTTGATTAAAAATTGAAGTTACATTGTCCGAGACGAGGTGTCGAAGCGGTCCCACTGTGAAAACATCATCGTCGCAAAAAAGACCGCTAAAACCCTGGGCCAGGATACACACGATTATCGCAATCGTAGAGTATCCCCCGATCGGATTATGGCCGGCTGACTTAGGTTGCGAGGTTTGGTTAAAGAGCCCCTTAATGTATGCGACTAAGCTCGTCGGGCTTACTAAAAAATTTTTAAACTGAGCGTAGGTCGTTCCAATAAATCCCCAGAAGATTCGGAAAACGATTAGCGTTAAAGTCAGGTATCCGAGTGTGACATGCAGGTCCATCGCGTCCGTGCAGCCCCAGGCAATCAAAAATTGACAAGTAACAAGTGCTGCTAACACCCAATGAAACAATCGTAATGGGATATCCCATATCCTTACTTGCTCATTTTTCATAGTTTTTTTACGTGTGTGTTAGTTGGCTTGCCAGATCCAAAATATCGGTAGCATGGAAATCGAAACGACCGTCATTCGTCAGATCAACCTTAACACTAGGCGAGAATTCTTTTGGACGTGTGATAAATGCAGTTTTTAGTCCACACGCTTGCGCCGCGAGTAGGTCGTCTTTGTGTGCTGCGCAAAGCATCACTTCTTCTGGTTTTAACCCAAGGAGATTTGCTGCTCCCAAGTACGTTTCTCGGTCCGGTTTGTAATGCGCGAAAAGCTCCGCAGAAATAATGCAGTCCCAAGGCAGTCCTGCGTTCTTTGCCATGTTATTGAGTAACGAAAAATTACCGTTAGATAACGTAGAGATCGTATATTTTGTTTTTAATTTTTTAAGCCCTCTGACGGAGTCTGGCCACGGTTTGAGTCGATGCCATGCTCTATTGAATTGATCTTTTTCAAGCTCGGGTAGATTACTTATTCTGTATTTAATAAAGAGCTCATCAAGAATCAGTCGATGTAGTTGATCAATATTCATCCAAGGTAACTCTCCTTTACGAACGCGGTCCATTGCTGGTGCGTAACCCCCACGCCAATCATTTGCGAATTTTCCAGGATTTAACTTTGCGCCGATTTTTGCTCCTAATGTTCTTGCTTCTCGCGTGATACTTCCGCGCCAATCTACAACCGTACCGAATACATCAAAAACGAGTGCTTTTACTCCTAAAGTGCTGCTCATAAGTTACCCTTTTTCCTGAAATTATTGATTTTTATAATGTTTTGGATGAATTTTAGGAAATTTTCCTATATCGGTCGAGTGAAGTGTTTTATTGAAATAGTTAGAATAGTTCTAAAACTTAGCCAGCAATTTGCTAGGTGAACAGCATTAATGAGAAAGGTGTCACAGATGTACCGTACCATTGTTAAGGGGCTACTAGTTGTATCCCCGTTTTTTTTGAACTTGAATAACGTTTTAGCAGAGCAAAACAGAGCAAATGAATTAGAAACTGAAACGATTGAGGTTATATCAACTACGCCGGTACCTGGAATCGGCATATCTGTAAAAAAAGTCACATCAAACGTTAAAGGTGCTAGCGCCACCGATATTGATAAGACAAATAACTACAGTGCTGCGGAATATCTCGAGAAAAATTTACCCTCGGTAACTGTTGGCGATGCCCAAGGAAACATCTTTATGCCAGATGTTTCTTTCCGAGGTCAGATGGCATCTCCGCTGTTGGGGAATCCTCAAGGGTTGCCCGTTTACATGGATGGTATGAGGGTGAATGAGGGTTTCGGCGATGTTGTTCGGTGGGATTTGATACCTCAGAATGCTCTCTCATCTATGTCCCTAATACCTGGCACCAATCCGGTATTTGGTCTCAACGCTCTTGGTGGAGTGCTTGCGCTAACAACTAAATCTGGATTTCAGTACCCGGGCTCCTCTGCCACGCTTTCTGGTGGTTCCTGGGGCAGGAAAAACGTCGAGTTTGAGCATGGAGCTGGCTTTGAAAATACCGATTTCTTCATTGCGGGCACGATGTTCGATGAGGATGGGTACAGAGATCATTCAGGAAGTATGGTCCAGCAGTTTTTTGGGAAGTGGGGATGGGAGAGCGGCGACACCGATTTTGATATAAGTTTTTCTTGGGCTGACACCAAACTTGATGGGACACAGGCGCTTCCCTCTTCAATGCTCAACAATATCAAGCAGGCGTATACGTGGCCAGATACCAATGATAATCAGCTGTTCCAGCTTAACGCTGTCGCTAAGCACTTTCTCGATGACACTACCTTGATCTCTGGTAATGCTTACGTAAAGCACAGCCAGAATAAGAATGTGAACAGTAACGTGAACGACGACTACACCGGTAGCACAGGGACTTCGTGTGATGGAACGGGTGACGATGATGAGGAATGTCCTGGAGCCTATGAGGGGTCAAATACGATGACCAATGCTTATGGTGCATCCGTTCAGTTAACCTCGTTTGCTGATTTTCTTGGCAGAGAGAATACTCTGACTTATGGTGTGAGCACCGATGTTTCCTTCTCTAAATTCGTTAACCTTGAGGAAAGGGCTTACTTTAGCTCTGGAACCGATCGGACTTTGTATAAAAATGGAGATGATCCAGCGGCAGAGGTTGGTGTGTATGGTGATACCCACTATTTCGGGTATTACGTGACAAACGTTCATGAATGGACCGATACCATCACGCTCACTACCTCGGGCCGCTATAACGTCGCGAACGTGAAAATATCTGACAAAGAAGGCAATCGACCTGCTGTTGCTGGTAAGCATCAGTTTCATCGGTTCAATCCTGGGATTGGTGTAAGTTTCAACCCGCAACCTGCTTACACTACTTATGCTTCTTACACAGAGGGAATGCGAGCTCCTACTCCTGTAGAGTTAACTTGTGCTGATCCAAGTGCGCCTTGTAAATTGCCCAATGCTTTTTTAGCGGATCCGCCTTTGGACGCCGTTGTTGGCAAAACATTTGAAGTTGGTGCTAGAGGTTCTCGTGGTGATAGTTTTAACTGGAGTGCGGCGTTCTACAATACAGTTCTAGAGAATGACTTACAGTTCATTTCAAAAGGAGCTGGTACTTCAGCTGGTTATTTTGATAACGTTGGCAATACTATCAGACGAGGTGCCGAGGTTGGTCTTGGGTGGAGTGGATCAAAATTTAACTTTAGATCGGATTACAGTTACATACAGGCTGAGTTCGACTCGACGTTTCAGTTGAACAGCCCCCATAACTCGACGGCATCGAGTAACGAAATTACGGTCAGGCCAGGTAATAAAATACCTGGCATTCCTGAGCATACCGTGAAGCTCCGATTGGAGTACAAGGCGAACGACCAGTGGACTACTGCATTAAGCGCAAATTATTTCAGTAAGGTCTACGCGCGCGGCGATGAGAATAACCAGGATAGTAATGGTGCAATATCTGGTTATTCTGTTCTCGGGTTAGACACCTCGTATGAGATGGATGCTGGCCTGGAATTTTTCATGCAGATTACCAATTTGCTCGACGAGAAATATGAAACGATGGGTATTCTTGGAGAAAATTATTTCGTCAATGGTACTTACTCGACAACTACGCAGAGCGAGCAGTTCCGTGGTATTGGTTTGCCGCGAGCTGCATTTATAGGGATCAAGTACTCGTTTGGTGGATAGTGAGCGGTAGAGTGTGTATCAACTATCCCAGGCACTGGCCTGGGATTTTTTTTACTTTATTTTGGTCGTGTAGTACCTTGACTCTTCGTGAAATAATTTTTTTATTTGGCTGATGCGAATTTCGTCTACATTTTGGAAAGACTTACTCGGTGTATTGTCGCTTGGGTTACTTTTTTTCTTCGTAGCCTCATTTTTTGAGTTGCATGAGCAAGTTACGGAGCTAGCTAGGCCTCTAGAACATTGGCAGCTTGATGAGTTGCCTCTGGCCCTTTTACTTGTTTTCTTTCTTTTGGTGGGGTTTTTGTGGAGAAGAACGAAGCAGCTGAAGGAACAAACAGCTCGTCAACTTGAAACCCAAAATAGATTGGAAGTGGCCTCCGATGAAAACAGACGTTTAGCTCTGCGTTATCTAGAGATTCAAGAGCTTGAGCGGAAAAATCTGGCGCGGGAATTACATGATGAGTTTGGGCAAAGCCTCAATGCCATTATGATCGATGGGGTATATGTCCGAGATAATGTCGCAAAGGATAGTGAGCTACATAAACAAGCTTCTTCAATTGTCGAAGTGGCAAGCCGAATTTACGATTCAGTCCGCAGTTTACTGAGACAGCTGCGACCGATTGCTTTGGATGAGCTTGGTATCGTTTCTGCATTAGAGCACTTAACGAATGAGTGGAAAACTCGATCGCCAAACCGTACATGGGAATTTTCAGCGGACGAGATTCCTGAGGGATTAAGCGAAGAGGTGTCGATTGGTCTTTATCGTATTGTTCAAGAGTCCTACACCAATGTGATTAAACATAGCGATGCGACGTATATTTCTACGACGTTGTCCTTGGAGCAAAGAGACGAAGGTCAATACCTTCGCTTGGATGTTCATGACAATGGTAAGCTGTTTAAAAGTTCCTCTCGTGACAGTACGGGTTTAATCGGACTAAAGGAGCGGGTGGATGTCTTGGGTGGCAGTTTTGAATCTGGCGTTTCTGTATCTGGTGGTTTTAGGGTAGTGGCTGATTTGCCGGTCCGATGGCCAGTGTCAGGCGACTTATAGGAGCTCCATGATGAATGCGGTAATCTCGGTAGTCCTAATAGATGATCACGCAGTCGTGAAAGAGGGCTACAAACGCTTACTCTCTCGAGATGCCTCAATCAATGTGATCGGTGAGGCGGATAGTGGTGATGCTGCGTACCAGGTAATTTGTGAACTAAAACCGGATGTTGCGGTTATGGATATCAGTCTTCCAGGAATGAGCGGGATAGAGGTTACTCGTCGAGTAATAAGTCGGTTACCCCAGCAAAAGATCTTGGTATTTAGCATGCACGAGGACGCTGTGTTTGCTAATCGCGCTTTTCAGGCGGGGGCCAAGGGTTACCTTACAAAATCGTCCGCTCCGGAAACGCTAATCGAAGCGGTAAGGACGGTTGCCGAGGGCAAGGTGTTTATCAGCAATGACATGGCGAAGCTGATTGCCGAACAAACTATTCCGGGAAAGGGCCATCGATTGGATTCCTTATCCAGCAGAGAGTTTGAAATTTTTCGGCTCCTTGTGAGGGGGGTTTCTTTGAATGAAATTTCCGATTCATTACACCTGTCATACAAGACTGTCGCAAATTATCAGTCCAACATAAGGCAGAAATTAGATGTCACGAGCGCGGCCCAGCTCGTTCGCCTCGCGATAGACCATGGCGTAATCAGTGGCGAGTAATCTGATCAGGAAAAATTCCTAGTGTTTTTCGGGTAGTTGTTCGTAACTAATCGGCGAACTTAAGGCGCATAATGGCCTCAAATAACCACATACCTCCCTTGAAATATATCTCGCCGATCTTTTGGTCGGCGTTTTCTTTTTAAGTCCCGTACAATCAGACGAATCCTGCGCTGAAAATCAACATAATAGGGCGCGTGTAATTTCGTAGCATAAAGACCCAGGGGGAGATAGTCGTGGCGAAAGTTAGCAAGAAGGTGGTAAGACCGAAAAAAGGAGATCCGAGTTCTTTAAGATCGAGGCAATGGTTCAAAAACCCCGATAACCCTGATATGACAGCGCTCTATATCGAGCGATATATGAACTGGGGTATTAGCAGGGAGGAGCTTCAAGCAGGAAAGCCGATTATCGGGATCGCCCAGTCTGGCTCTGATTTGTCACCTTGCAATCGCCACCATCTGGAGTTAGCTAAAAGAGTGCGCGAAGGGATCCGAGAGGCGGGTGGAATCGCATTTGAGTTCCCAGTGCATCCGATCCAGGAGACGGGAAAAAGACCAAGTGCGACATTAGACAGAAACCTGTGTTATCTCGGGTTAGTTGAGCTCCTCTACGGTTACTTTATCGATGGAGTAGTACTGACAACGGGTTGTGATAAGACCACTCCGGCACAACTCATGGCAGCAGCGACGGTGGATATCCCCGCGATTGTTCTCTCTGGTGGCCCCATGCTAAACGGGTGGTTCCGCGGCAAGCGAACGGGCTCGGGAACGATCGTATGGGAGGCTCGTAAATTACTTGCGGCTGGCGAGATTAACCAAGAGCAGTACATTGAGATTATCGCCTCATCGGCTCCCTCCGTTGGACACTGCAACACGATGGGAACGGCTTCGACGATGAATTCTTTGGCTGAGGCTATCGGTATGTCCTTGCCCGGTAGTGCTGCCATTCCGGCTGCGCACCGCGAGCGTGCTGAGAATGCTTATCTGACTGGCAAACGAATTGTGGAGATGGTCTGGGAAGATCTTCGTCCTTCTAAGATCATGACGAAATCAGCGTTCGAGAACATGATTGCGGTCAATTCGGCGATCGGCGGTTCGACCAATGCTCCGATTCATTTCAATGCAATTGCTAAACATATTGGAGTGAAACTGAATAATGATGATTGGGAGAAAGTCGGCTATAACGTTCCACTGATTGTCAACATGCAGCCAGCGGGTGAATATCTTGGAGAAGACTACCACCACGCGGGAGGTGTTCCTGCCGTTGTAAATGAGCTCATCAAGATTGGAAAAATTAAAAAAGATGCCGTGACCGTTAATGGCAAAACGTTATTTGATAACTGTAAAAAAGCGGAAGTTATGGATGAAGCGGTTATTTGGTCCTGTAAAACCCCGATGAAAACTCAAGCTGGGTTCTTAAATCTCAAGGGTAACTTGTTCGATAGCGCCATCATGAAAACGAGTGTGATATCTGATCACTTTAGGAAAAAGTATTTGTCGAACCCGAAAGATCCAAATGCTTTTGAAGGGCGCGCAATCGTTTTTGAGGGTCCTGAGGATTATCACCATCGAATCGATGATCCAAAACTTAAGATTGATGACACTTGTATGCTATTTGTGCGCGGTGTTGGTCCAGTCGGATATCCAGGTGCAGCGGAGGTGGTAAACATGCAACCGCCTGCGAAACTCATTAAGTCAGGAGTCGGAGAACTTCCGTGTATCGGTGATGGAAGACAGTCTGGAACATCTGGCTCACCATCGATCCTTAATGCGTCTCCGGAAGCAGCTACGGGGGGTAATCTTGCGATCCTAAGAACAAACGATATCGTGAGAATAGATCTGAATAAACGGACGGCTAATATTAAGATATCTGCTGCCGAAATAAAGAAACGTCGAGCGGCTTTGAACAAAAAGGGCGGATTCCCAATTCCGGAAAGTCAAACTCCGTGGCAAGAGATCCAGCGGGATATTGTGGATGAACTATCTGAGGGTATGGTTTTGAAGCCGGCGGTTAAATACCAAAAGATAGACAAGAAAAAGGGTGTTCCAAGAGACAATCACTAGGTATTAATGTCTCTCGAGGGTTTGGCGCTATTCACTTGCGAGTGGCGCTACACTCACTCCAATCACTTGGTATTGAGCAATTAAGTCATCAACGATTCCTGTGCGCTTCGCGTTTTCGATGAAGTCGTAGAGAAATTTTGCTGCATTCTTTCTATCAGGAAGCGTGCCTGCAGATTGTTTTACCGAAGTGATTTGTCCATCCAAAATGCGACTGCCCGCTACTTGCTGAGCATCGGCTACGAGTCTTGGTTTCAATCCTCCCAAGACTTCTAGGTTATCTTTTATAAAATTCTCATAAGATTCATCAATCGAGCCAGAGCGCACCAGCGTCGCTTTTTTTAGGGTATTTGTTAGAAATAGGTCATACGCACTGCGGTTCATAACTGAGATGCGAACGCCCACTTGGTCAATATCTTGAATTGACTGTATCGCCGAGTCACCTCGTACCAAAAAGGTTACAGGGATTTCCAGATATGGCTCAGAGAACGCAATTTCTTTTGCGCGTTGAGGCTCATTACCAAGGAATGCAATATCCCACTCACCATTTTTTCCTGCATCTGCGAGCTCGCCTGGCGTTTTGCGGACGACAAAAGAGATCTCTGCGTTAATCTTCTCTGCGAACTTTCGGCCTAGATCTGGAGCAATACCATAAGGAATACCTGAATCATCTATTCTAGAGACAAGTAAAAAATTTGAAGCATTGATCCCAACTCGTATTACGTTATCGTTCGTGAGTTCTCGACGGACAGAATCGATTGATATGTTTTCCATTAAGGTTCTCGAATGTGGTGGTGTATTCTTAGATTGTTATGGTTATAGATGCTCTTGCAACGCGAGGTTGGAGGGGCGTGCAGATTCTAACAAGATCTCACTGGTTACGTTTTTTATTTTTTAGTTGTCATTATGCAAATTCGATCTTTTGTTTCACTACCTGTCAATTTTCGTCCAGTGGACGTCTTATCCTTCTTTAGCCGAGACGTGCTCGGTACCTCTGAGAGGGTGCTGGGGCAGACTATCCAAAAGGCATTCATGTATGAAGGTTCTGCGGCATATATTGAAATCAAGTTGACAAAGAAAAGAGCAACTTACCTAATGGAACTACAAAAGGTCTCGAAAAATAAAAATGCTTTGACCAGCCTCGCAAAAAAAATAGTGACGCATATACTCGGGCTTAGTCAGCCTGTAGAGGATATGGAAAAAAAATTTGGCAGACACTCCGCTATGGCGAGATTATTGAAGGCGAACTCTGGACTTCGTGTGCCGCAGTCGGTAACAGTTTGGGAGGCTTTGGTATCAGCGGTTATTGGCCAGCAAGTTAGTGTATCTGCGGCAACCTCAATGCGGGTAAAGTTCATTAACGGACTGGGGCTAAGACACGCGAGTGGTTTAGTATGTTTTCCAGGCCCGCGGGAAGTGACGAGAAGTAATATTGCTCAGCTAGCGACATATGGACTATCTCGACAGAAAGCGCAAACAATAACGGATTTGGCAAACCAAGTCGTTGACGGAGTTTTGTTGCTTGATTATTGGCGAGAACATTTTGATTATGACGAGGTCACAGATGCGTTAATTTCTATCAAAGGAATTGGGTGGTGGACGGTTAACTACGCTTTATTAAGGGGATATTCGTACTTGAATGGCTCACTACATGGCGATGCTGCAGTAAGAAGGAATCTACAAAGATTACTTAATCTAGAAGAATCTCCCAGCGCGTTAGAGACGGAGAAGTTTTTAAGTCAATTTGAGCCCTACAGGGCTTTGATCGCGGCTCATCTATGGGCACTTAAACGCTTAGATGGGTACTGAGTTAATGTTTTTGGGGTTGAATTTTCAAATATAACCCTCAAGTAATAGAAAATAAATTAATTAAAAGATGCGAAAAAAATCTATCCACTTTGTTGTGTCCTCAGGCGAGCCTCATTCTGGGGGCTGGTCACTCATTGGTAAATTGGTGACCTTTGCACTAGGTATCGTTGGCCTCGTCCTGGCGTTTATGTTCTCCGTGGTGCTACTCGCGGTTGCGGGCGTAATACTCATCATACTTTTCGTTTATTTTTGGTGGAAAACTCGGGAGCTAAGGCAGCAGTTTCGTGCTGCGCAAGAGTCTCAGAGTCGGGACCGTAGTCCGGATAGTGATCGGGTTTACGAAGGCGAGAGCCGACGTGAAGACTAGCTCTATCAGATGAATTTTTATTTTCTATGAATTTTGATAAAGCTATCGAATTCGCCTCATCCAATGAGATTGGTTGGTCTCGTGATAATTCTCCACCCTGGGGTATCCATATGGAGGACCCAGCGCCATGGAATGTTTTACTCGGACCGGTGAAGCCTAGAGGAGGGGTTGCAGGGGTTATTAATGTTGGCGGTAGTACGATTGCATCCTTTGGGGATATCCATCGCCCAGATCTCACTTTTAGCGTTGCTAAAACCTATTTAGCGTTACTGGCTGGCTTGGCTGTTGATGACGGATTGATCCAGAGTATCGATACAAAACTCAGCGAACATCTGCCTGGTATTGGATTTGACTCAGGAAAAAAATCGAGATATTACTTGGCGCCATTTGCTTCAGCAGACGAGCGAGTGGGGAGGCGTATGTGTAGGTGTCCCCGATCAGGTGGATCATTATCGAATCCTTTCATTTCAGACAGGATTAAAGAGAGATAAGGCTAAAGGAGATAAACGTCCGCTCGAACATCCTGGCACATACTGGGAATACAACGACGTCCGTATAAATCAACTCTCTCTGGCGCTCCTTCATGTTTTTAAGAGAAATCTTCCAGATGTCTTCTCAGAGAGAATTCTTGATCCGATCGGGGGCTCTCGAACATGGTCATGGGAGAGTTATGTCGGCGCTGAGGTTGAGATCGATGGAAAAAGTTTGAGGACTGTTCCAGGGGGTAGTCACTGGGGTGGGGGAATTGCTATTAGTGCGCATGATCAGATACTGATCGCTGAGTTGATTAGAAGTCGAGGGTTTTACGATGGTCGTGAGATTATTTCTCCTACCTGGATAGATCTAATGCAACAACCTTGTGAAATCGCACCATTTTACGGTTTATTAACTTGGTTAAATACCGACCAAAAAATATTTAAAGGGATACCTGAGACAAGTATATTTGCGATTGGGGCGGGCGGTGCCTTTACGTGGATCGACAACGCCGAAAATCTCTGCCTTGTCGTGCGATGGATTGATCCAGCAGTTGCCCGCGAATTCTTCTCGCTTGTTCTCGAGGCGCTCAGGACATAGGATGTTTAAGCTTTTGAATCTTTCGAACTGTTCTGCTAACCCCTATGCACTTGGAAGGGGCTAAATGACTGGCGCACAGGCATTAATTCGATTCGATTGATATTCACATGAGAAGGTAAAGTTGCGATCCAATAAAGGGTGTTCGCGATGTCTTCCCCGGTCATTGGGTTCGCGCCATCATATAACTTATCAGAGGCACCTTGGTCGCCTTTTGTCCTCACGAGTATAAATTCTGTTTCCGACATCCCAGGTTCGACACACGTAACTCTGACTCCGGTTCCGTGTAAATCGGATCTCAAACCCAAAGAGAACTGAACCACGAATGCTTTCGTCCCTCCATAAACATTCCCGCCAGGATAAGGGTAGCTCGCTGCCACTGAGCTAATGTTGATTACCGCTCCTTTTTGCGCGATTAGTTTTGGAAGAACCTTATGGGTTAATGTCATCAAGCCCTTGATATTTGTATCAACCATGGTGTTCCACTGATCGAGATCACAGCTCTGAGCGGGAGCCGTGCCCAGTGCTAACCCAGCATTGTTAATCAGCAGATCAATTGCTTGAAAATCTTTAGGGATCGAATCAATAACTGATGCAATTTGGTCGGTGTTTTGAATGTCAAACGCTAGCCCATAGAAATTTTCACCAAGTTGTGCTTTTAGGGCATCGAGTCGTTCTTTTCTTCTTCCTGTACCGATGACTTTCCATCCATTTTTGATGAAAAGTTCTACCGCTGATTTCCCGAATCCTGACGTTGCACCGGTAATAAGAGCAATTTTACCCATCGCGTTTCCTTTAAGCGTTTGATCGTGATAATTCTTGATCTATAAGTTCTATCCAGTGTTGAACACGTGTTTTTGTTCCACTCTGGATGTGAGTTAAGCACCCAATATTAGCAGTAACAATCGTATCCGGATTTTCCGCCTCTAAGTTGCGTACTTTATCTTTCAGTAACCTTTGCGAGAGATCGGGTTGGAGAATCGAGTAGGTTCCCGCAGAGCCACAACAAAGGTGCGGATCCGTGACATTTGTGAGTTTGAAACCAGCGCGCTCGAGAATAGCTTCGGTCGCCCCTTTAATTTGCTGGCCGTGTTGCAAGCTACACGGAGAATGAAAGGAAATTGTTTTGGAAGGATTTTTCTTAAGCTTAGAAAGAAGAGGATTCAATTTATCTTCTTCCGCATTCAAAATTTCGACGATATCTTTGCTTATTTCCGAAACCTTCTTCGCGCGCTCTGCGTACTCTGGGTCATCAATGAGTAGATGCCCATAATCCTTCAACATGGTCCCACATCCGCTCGCAGTAATGACGATGCATTCAGCGCCAGATTCAATATGGGGCCACCAGGCATCAATATTGCGTTTTATGTGCGATATTGCTTCTTCTTGTTTGTTTAAATGATGTGTCACGGCTCCACAACAGCCTGCTTCCGAAACCCGCAAAACAGTAATCCCCAGATTATCCAGCACTCGAGCAGTTGCGATATTTATATTTGGCGCCAGTGTGGGCTGAACACATCCATCTAATATGAGCATCTTGCGGGTATGTGATGCAGCTGGCCAATTATTTTTGTTTGTTGTGGGATTAGGATTTTGCGTTTGATAGAACGGAAGAATTGGCTTTGCAAGTCGCCCAATCATCAGAAGAGGTCGAAACAACTTTGGATTTGGAATAATTTTGTTGAGCAAATTTCGCTTTGCATTATCGAGGAGCGATCGAGATACATTTTTTCTACAATCTCTCGTCCGATATCCACGAGGCGCCCATATTGAACCCCAGAGGGACAAGTGGATTCACACGAGCGACACGTCAAGCAACGATCTAAGTGTTTTTGTGTCTCGATTGTTGGCTTCTGGCCTTCGAGGATTTCTTTGATGAGATAGATCCGTCCCCTGGGGCTGTCGAGTTCGTCCCCCAGCAGTTGATAAGTCGGGCATGTCGCTGTGCAAAAACCACAGTGCACACAAGCGCGAAGGATATCGTTCGCTTCCCGACCTTGTCTCGTGTCTAGTAGTTGTTGCGAGATATTCGTTTTCATCTTTATCGACCGTGCTACTAGAATTCTTTAAACATTCGGTTTTTTCCGAAAAGACCGTGTGGGTCGAGTGATTGTTTGACTTTTTCCTGAAGTCTCATCATCGGTCTAGAGAGCTTCATAATCTCAGTACAAGTGACGTCTGACCTAAATATTGAAGCGTTGCCGCCCAGCGTTTTTGCTATTTCTTGATAATGGTGGAGATCTTGTGAGCTCCAAAGCCAGCGTAAACTTCCACTCCATTCTAAAAAGGTTTGCTCGTTCTCGATTGGCGGTGACGCACTGTTAATTGATAGTCGAATGAGTGTTCCAGTTTTTCTGAAAAAAGGATGTCGCTGCTCCTTTACTTCGTCCCAAAAGTTTTGGTCATTAAAACCATCACCACCAATTCTTTCGATTCCAGCTCTAACTGCTGCACCAGCGCCGGAGAGTCTAATTACAAGTTTTTCACCATCAAAGCAGCTGCCAGACAACGGGACTGGAAGTCCTGCAATCTCATTCATCTTGACGATCGCTTCTTTCTCACCGATTACAAAACAAACGCTTTTTTCCACTTCAGGTTTAGGGAGTACTTTCACGGATGCGGAGAGTATTAAACCCAAGGTTCCATTAGAGCCAGTGAGTACGCGAGAAACGTCAAAGCCAGCCACGTTTTTCATGACTTTTCCACCGAAACTTAAATCTTTTCCGTTGCCATCGAGGATTCGTACCCCTAACACGAAATCCCGCACTGCTCCCATTGTGGCTCGTCTCGGACCGGATAAACCCGTTGCTATACAACCGCCAAACGTTGCGTTTTCACCAAAGTAGGGTGGTTCAAACGGTAGCATCTGATTATTTTGGGCAAGTGCTGCTTCGATTTCTGAAAGAGGTGTTCCAGCATAAGCGGTTAACACTAATTCGGTTGGTTCGTATTCGATGATCCCACTTAATGCCGTCGTTTCTAGCGTCTTTCCTTGTTTCGATAATCCATAGAAGTCTTTGGATCCACCTCCTCGAATTCGAATGGTTTCACCACTTTCCTTTGCCTTTGCTAGTTGATCGCGAAGGTCGAGAATGATCGAGTCCATATCTTGCATCGAAAATTTCTGGTTTGAGTCTCTAAAATCTTGGAAGATCAGGGAAGCGTTCTTCCCCTCGATGTACATGCATCATTCCAAACTCTGCACATCGATTTAGTGTTGGCACTGCCTTACCTGGATTGAGTAGACCTTTTTCGTCGAAACTTTTTTGATTTGAAGAAACGATGACAATTCGTCAGGCTGGAATTGAACGCACATTTGATTGATTTTTTCCATCCCAACTCCGTGTTCACCCGTGATCGTGCCTCCTACCTCGACGCAGAGCTCGAGGATTGCGGCACCATACTGTTCAGCGCGACGTAGCTGATCTTTATCATTTGCATCAAACATGATGAGCGGATGCAAGTTACCATCGCCTGCATGAAATACGTTCGCACACTGTAAATTGTAGGTAGTCTCCATTTCTGCGATCCGCTCCAGCACCGTAGGGAGCGTTTTTTCTGGGGATGGTTCCATCCATACAAAAATAGTCTGGAAGAATTCTCCCGACAGCTGGGAATGCAGATTTTCTACCAGCCCACAATTTTAAGCGATGCGCATCGTCTCGAGAGACTTCTATTTTTGTCGCACCCGCTTTGTTTAAGACTTCAATCGTTTTTTCAATTTCATTTGCTACTTCCTCTTCGGTGCCATCGGATTCGCAAAGTAGGATGGCCGCCGCATCCAACGGGTAGCCGGCGCCTATGAATTGCTCAACCGCGCCCGTCGCTTTTTGATCCATCATTTCCAGTCCTGCTGGAATGATGCCGGCCGCAATAATGTCTCCAACGGCTCTCCCGGCCTTCGCGACGTCGTCAAATGCCGCCATTACGACCTGAGCCCGTTCTGGAGAGGGGAGTAGTTTTACGGTAATCTCGGTGACGACCCCGAGTAATCCTTCGGATCCAGTAATTAAAGCGAGTAGATCATATCCAGGACTATCGAGCCCTTCGGCGCCAATTTCTATGATGTCGCCCTCGATTGTTGCAAATCGGATTTTTAGAATGTTGTTAACTGTCAGTCCGTATTTGAGACAGTGCACACCACCGGAATTTTCCGCGACATTGCCACCAATCGAGCAAGCAATTTGACTAGATGGATCTGGAGCGTAATAGAGTTTGTGTTTAGCGCTGGCTTGCGAGATCGCGGCGTTCCTTACTCCTGGTTGAACAATCGCAGTTCTCGAAACGGGATCAATTTGAACAATCTTATTAAGTTTTGATAGAACTAACAAAAGTCCTTTCTCATAAGGTATGGCACCACCTGATAGGCCAGTCCCTGCGCCTCTGAAGACGACTGGAACATTATTTTCATAGCAGATCTTAAGCACTTCGCAAACTTCGTGTTCAGACGTTGGAAGTGCGACCAACATTGGGACCTTCGGGTAGGCTGATAGTCCATCGCATTCAAACGGTTTTAAATCCTCTTCTAAATGCTTCAGGCACTCCGACGCTAAAACTCGACTCAATTTTGTGATGAGCTCTTGTTTAGTGGCACTCGGTACCGGATTTTCGATTAAATGTGCTTCGGTGTGTCCCATATTAATTAGGATTCAATCAGAATGGCTCTAAAGTCGTTTACATTGGTAAGCGTTGGACCCGTTATCACGAGATCGTTCAGCGCTTCGAAAAATGAATATCCATCATTATCCGCGAGCATTGCCTTGGCGTCTAGACCAAGCTCTAGCGCTCGCGGGATTGTCGATGGGTTAATAATTGCGCCAGCATTTTCTTCTGTGCCGTCAATCCCATCCGTATCACCAGAGAGGGCCCATACATTTTTGTAGTGTGATAGCTCTAAAGAAAGTGCGAGCAGAAATTCCACATTTCTTCCGCCGCGTCCCTTGCCTCTGACAGTCACGGTGGTTTCTCCGCCGGAGAGTAGGATACAAGGAGCTTTGGATGGTTGACCATGCCGAATCACTTGTTTGGTAATTGCTGCCATGACTCGAGCGACCTCGCGCGCTTCTCCCTCGATGGCATCACCCAGAATAATCGGCGTGTATCCATTTTGCTTCGCGAGATCTGCAGCGGCCTCGAGAGACATTTGCGGGGTGGAAATTAATTTCGTCTCTACGTTCTCAAATGCGGGATCCTCGTGCGTTGGGGTCTCGTCTATACCCGCTCGTAAATGTTCTAACACCGATTTAGGTTTTGTGATTCCGTATTTACTCAAGATTGCAAGCGCATCGCTGAATGTTGTTTGGTCTGGTGTGGTGGGCCCAGATGCAATCACCGCGAGCTCATCACCTGGAATATCAGAAATGGCTAGTGTTAAACATTTCGCTGGATGGATTGCTCGCGCGAGTCTCCCACCTTTTACTGCTGAGAGATGTTTCCTTACACAATTCATCTCGGTAATATTTGCACCACTACTCAGTAAGGCCGCATTAATCTCCATTTTGTCTAGTAAGGTGAGGCCTGGCGCGGGTAGCGTGAAGAGTGCAGATCCACCGCCGGAGACGAGAAACACGACTAAATCATCTTCAGTTGTATCAGTAAGTAGCTCGAGAATTCGGGTCGTTGCCTCCATACCGGCTTCATTAGGTATCGGGTGGGAGGCCTCCAAAACCTCTATACGGCTGGTTTCTACTTTATGTCCGTAACGCGTAACTACTAGTCCGCTCAACTCGTGTTGCCAGCTGCGTTCAAATGAACTTGCCATCGTCGCTGCCGCTTTTCCGCAACCAATTACAATTGTTCGACCTTTTGGCGGTTTCGGAATGTGTTGTTGAATCGTTTTTGCAGGTAAAGCTGCCTCAATCGCAACGTTAAAAAGTGCCCGAAGGAATTCAGATTGCCGATCTTTCATTGATCAACTCTGTGATTGGCTAAACGTTCTAGGGCGGTAACCATCGCCGAATGATCTTTTGCATGATCACCATGCGCTTTGCAAGAATTGAATAACTCTTGAGCGTTCGAGGTGTTCGGAAGTGAGACACCAAGACTCTTCGCAGTGGAAAGAGCAAGGTTTAAATCCTTTTGGTGTAACTCAATACGAAATCCAGGATTAAACGTTCGCTTGATCATTCGCTCACCATGAATTTCCAGTATTTTCGAAGACGCAAATCCACCCATAAGTGCTTGCCTGACGCGCTCTGGGTCTACTCCAGCTTTAGAGGCTAAGAGTAATGCTTCGCTCACAGCCTCGATGTTCAGAGCAACGATTACCTGATTTGCGACTTTACAGACTTGTCCTGCGCCGACATCCCCTACGTGGGTAATGTTTTTTCCCATCAATTCAAAAATTGGTTTTACTTTTTCAAAATCTTGCTCAGTGGCGCCGACCATAATAGTCAGTGTTGCATTGGTCGCTCCAACCTCCCCACCAGAAACAGGTGCGTCAATATAGCCACACCCAAGATCTTGAATTTTTTTAGCGAATTCATTGGTGGCGATAGGGGAGATCGAGCTCATGTCAACGATCGTTTTGCCTGGGGAAAGAGAGCTTGCGATGCCGTCCTGACCAAAAAGAACTTTCTCAACATCGGGCGTATCCGGCACCATCAGCATCACAATATCGGCTGCTGTAGCGACATCCACTGCGCTGGCGCAGGCGGTCCCTCCAAGTTCAGTCAGCTCTGATGGTACAGAGGTCCTCGAAAATAAAAATACTTCGTAACCACCTTTAATGACTTGAGACGCCATTGGTTTACCCATGATGCCAAGTCCAATAAAACCAATTTTCATTCTTTTTACCTCGGTAGATTTGATATTGATGAATCTATTTTAATTTTCAGAAGTATACGTTGCTTCAGAGGTACGGTTTTATCCAAGATAGACCATCCTCCGTATTTTCTTTTGGTCGATATTCACAACCAATCCAACCGTCATACCCCATCTCATCGATTGCATTAAAGAGATTGCCGTAGTTTATTTCTCCAGTTCCTGGCTCGTGCCGTCCCGGGGTATCCGCTAATTGCATATGCTTAATCATAGGGAGGATTCTTTGAATCGTTGGGATTAAATCCCCTTCCATGATTTGCATGTGATAAATGTCATACTGAAAATATGTATTAGGTCGATTGACCTTCGATAGAACATCGAGAGCCTGTGACGAATAATTCAAGAAGTATCCCGGGATGTCTCTCGTATTAATGGCTTCGATTAATATGTCGATGTTGTGAGTTTTACAAACGTCCGCGGCAAATTGGATATTAGAAATGTAATTTTCAGTGAGCGTATTTGCCTCAAACTCATCGGGGGTTAAGCCAGCCATACAATGTAGCTGTGAGCAATTCAGCGCTCTCGCGTATTCAATCGCTCGATCGACGCTATCTTGGAATTCTCCCTTGCGTCTGGGGTCTACGGCCAATCCACGGTCGCCATTTTCAAAGTCGCCGGGTGGGAGGTTAAATAAAACCATTTCAAGTTGATTTTCTTGCAATTTATCTAAAATCTCGTTCGCCTCAAAAGCATACGGAAAAAGAAATTCCACCCCTCTAAATCCAGAGCGTTTTGCCCTTGAAAATCGATCAAGAAAATCGACTTCATTAAAAAGCATCGATAGGTTTGCATTGAATTTAGGCATTTGATTTTTCTCCCAGTGATGCTGGATTTTAAGTGGTTTTTCGAGATTGGTTCGGTGACAGCCAGATTTTGCTAACCTTGTAGGTTGAATATTAAACACGTGGAAATTCAAGATGTCAGATAGATTTACGGGAACGAGTAATTATGTAGCAGGAGAAGATCTCATGATGGCGGTTAACGCAGCCGTCTCCCTCGAGAGGCCGCTTTTGATCAAGGGGGAGCCTGGTACGGGTAAAACCATGCTGGCGCTAGAAGTTGCTGATGCGCTCGAGCGACCACTAGTACAGTGGCACATCAAGTCGACTTCAAAGGCACAGCAAGGTCTTTATGAGTACGACGCGGTCTCAAGGCTACGGGACTCTCAGCTCGGTGATGAGAAAGTCAAAGATATTGGGAATTACATCGTTCGAGGGCCTTTATGGGAGGCGTTCGATTCAGATGAGTCTGCGGTAGTTTTGATTGATGAGATTGACAAAGCTGATATCGAATTTCCAAATGATTTGCTGCGTGAGCTGGATCGTATGGAATTTTATGTGTATGAAACGAAGCAGCTCGTAAAGGCTAAAAAGCGCCCCGTTATTATCATCACGAGTAACAATGAAAAAGATCTCCCAGATGCGTTCTTGCGTCGATGCTTTTTTCATTACATCCGTTTTCCAGATAGGGAAACTATGAAAAAAATCGTTGATGTGCATTTTCCGGGTGTTAAAAAAGCGTTGTTACAGCAGGCGCTGGAGGTATTTTTTGATATTCGAGAAATACCAGGATTAAAGAAAAAGCCATCAACTTCTGAATTGCTTGATTGGTTGAAACTTTTGTTGTCAGAGGATATTCCGGTTGAGGCGTTGCAGTCTAGTGATAACCGCAAAACCATCCCGCCGCTTGCGGGTGCGCTCCTAAAAAATGAGCAAGACGTACACCTTTTTGAGCGCCTCGTATTTTTATCAAAGCGTGCGAGCTAGGTTAGTTAAATGTTGATTGACTTCTTCTATCGATTAAAAGAGGGAGGTATTCCAGTTTCGATTAAGGAGTACTTAACTTTAGTTGAGGCCCTTGATAAAAGGGTAGCGAGCGAGACGGTAGATAACTTTTACTTCCTATCTAGGGCATCACTCGTGAAGGATGAATCCCATTACGACCGATTCGATAAAGTTTTTGCTGATTATTTCAATGGACTAGAGTCAATCCCTGCAGATTTCCTTGACCGCATTCCTGAGGAATGGCTTCGCAAGCAATTGGAACTTCAATTGAGTGATGAAGAGAAAAAATTAGTGGATTCCCTTGGTGGTTGGGAAAAGCTAATGGAGACACTCAAGAAGAGATTAGAAGAGCAAAAAAAACGACATCAAGGGGGTTCCAAGTGGATTGGTACGGCTGGTCGAAGCCCATTTGGTGCTTATGGATATAACCCAGAAGGAGTGCGGATTGGTCAGGACGGTTCGCGTAATCGGCGTGCCGTCAAAGTTTGGGACAAACGCGAATTTCGTAATCTCGATGACAGTATCGAGATCGGTACACGAAATATTAAAGTTGCATTGAAGCGATTGCGTCGGTTTGCGATAGAAGGGGCAGCAGATGAATTAGATCTAGACGACACGATACGATCGACTGCACGAAACGCGGGATATCTCGATATCAAGATGGTTCCTGAGAAGCATAATGCCGTGAAGGTATTGCTCTTTTTAGATGTGGGCGGCTCTATGGATGACTATGTGCGCGTTTGTGAGGAGTTGTTTTCAGCTGCCAGGTCAGAATTCAAGCACTTAGAATATTTCTACTTTCATAATTTTGTGTATGAGTCCGTTTGGAAAGATAACTATCGCCGGAATAGTGAGCGAATCCCGACCATGCAAGTCATCAATAAATATGGTCCGGATTACAAGCTTATATTTGTTGGGGATGCAACGATGAGTCCCTATGAGATCGCCTACCCCGGAGGAAGTGTGGAGCACTTCAACGAGGAGGCAGGGTCTGTATGGATAGATCGACTATTAAAAACATATGAAAAATCCGCTTGGATTAATCCGACCCCAATGGATCGTTGGCGCTACCACGAGTCAATACGTATGACCAAGGATTTAATGGGGGATCGTATGTATACCCTCACGATCGATGGTCTGGAAAAAGCGATGAAGGAGCTAGCTAAGTAGCGTTAGGTAATTTTCTGTTTTTTTGCTCGAGTTTTTCTAAGAATTTTTCGCGCGAGATGATCGCGCGTTCATGGATCCCCTCTGAAATGGTATCAATGCCATCATGGGCGCGAACTTTAAATGTCAATTTTCTGCCCTCTATTTTTGTAAGCTCGGAGTCCACAGTGACTGTCATGCCTGGGAGCGTCGGGGATAAGTGTGAAAAATTAACGTGGATACCGAGAGTTTGCTCGTGAGGCCAGTCAAGGTGGTTCCTAATCAATTCAATGCACCCCCATTCCAAAAGCCCGACCATGAATCCCGTCGCAAAGACGTTTGGCATATCTTGGAATAGGTCTGACTCGGGATAAAGATTGGGAACGGTCTTATTTTCCGAAACAGTAAATTGGTGGGTGTGTTTTAAACCCTCTACGAGCGTGGGTTTCATATTCTTCTCCATTATTTCGCTCTATTAAAGTGCATTTTTATTGGCAGTGCACCGAGTTGGTGCTAATAAATTTAAAATAATAAAAAAAATACCAATAAAATCAATAGCATTTATTAGGAACGATTTTTGCTTATATATAAAGTAATAATCAATTATTATTTACGAAAAATCAGTCACGCACGTGACAGAAAATTAAAGGGGATCTTATGGATGCGGTAAATTCGTCGTCTGACGTTCTATTTATTTTACTCGGCGCGATCATGGTGCTCGCGATGCACGGAGGTTTCGCCTTCCTTGAAGTGGGAACGGTTCGTAAGAAGAACCAGGTGAACGCCCTCGTTAAAATCCTTTGTGATTTTTCTATTTCAACTATTGCATATTTCTTTGTTGGATACATTGTTGCTTACGGAACGGGATTTATGGTGGGTGCGAATGTGCTTGCCGAGAACGGTGGGTACGGTCTCGTTAAGTTTTTCTTCTTGTTAACGTTCGCTGCAGCGATTCCGGCAATTATCTCGGGTGGTATAGCAGAGCGCGCCAAATTTTATCCCCAGCTATTTGCGAGCGCCATTATTGTGGGCGTTCTTTACCCATTTTTCGAGGGAATGATCTGGAACGGAAACTTTGGTTTTCAGGAATGGCTTGAGGCAATTTTCGGTTCGCCGATGCGAGACTTTGCAGGATCGGTTGTTGTTCATGGGGTTGGCGGCTGGATTGCTTTATCGGCAGTAATGTTGCTTGGCGCTCGTAAAGGGCGTTACCGAAAGGAAGGGGAATCGCTTCGCATCCGCCATCCAGTATTCCGTTTCTAGCGCTCGGTGCTTGGATGCTGACAGTTGGCTGGTTTGGTTTTAACGTGATGTCGGCGCAAACGATCGAAGCTATTAGCGGGCTTGTTGCTCTGAATTCCTTAATGGCGATGATTGGTGGTACCTTAGCCGCTTTAGTTGTGGGCCGTAACGATCCTGGATTCGTTCACAACGGCCCTCTTGCTGGTTTGGTTGCGGTCTGCGCGGGATCAGACATCATGCATCCGCTTGGGGCTTTAGTCACTGGGGCGATCGCTGGTGGTCTTTTTGTCTACATGTTCACTGTCACGCAGAATCGCTGGAAAATCGACGACGTCTTGGGTGTATGGCCTCTGCATGGTTTGTGTGGTGCTTGGGGTGGGATTGCAGCTGGAATTTTCGGTCTTGAGTCGCTCGGAGGTGTAGGTGGAGTCTCCTTCATGTCGCAGTTGGTTGGAACGATCGCTGGAATTATCGTGGCGCTCGTAGGCGGGGCGATTGTATATGGTGTCTTAAAGAGCATGGTGGGTATTCGTATGAGCGAAGAGGACGAGTTTATTGGGGCCGACCTGGCAATCCATAAGGTATCTAGTTCGCCAGAGAAAGAAGCGGGTTGGTAAGTTCGTTTTGATTGTTATTTTCGCGCGGGAGCCTCGATGGTTCCCACGTGAAAACTAAACTTACCTTTTGTGCGATCCTCAAAGTACTGGCGTAATGTTTTTTTGATCGCTGCGAACGCGATCTCATCCCACGGAATATTGTTCTCATCGAATAGTTGAACCTCTGAACTCTCAGGGCTAACGGAATATTCGGGTTTGGTTAACTTTGCGCGAAACATTAAGTAGACCTGGCTGATATGTGGGATGTCATAAAGCGTAAATGCTTCCAAGTCGCGAACATGCGCATTTGCCTCCTCAAGCGTTTCACGCGCCGCGCCTGCAGCTGTGGTCTCGCAGTTTTCCATGAACCCCGCCGGGAGTGTCCATAAACCAAAGCGAGGCTCAATCGCCCGTTTACAGAGTAGGATTTTGTTTTCCCACTCGGGGATACAGCCTACGATGAGTTTTGGATTTTCGTAGTGGATATAGCCACAAGAGCTACATACCGCACGAGGTAAATGATCCCCCTCGGGTATGCTTTCTTGCGTTGTCTGTCCACACTTTTTGCAGTAGCTCATAAGGAAACTAGGCACTTTTTCATTAGCTCCATTATAGAGTTCGAGGTGCCATCGTGTTCTTATTTCTTAAAAGCATTAACATGAGCTCTATATTTTTTGTAAACGGTCGGGGTTTGAGGCGGTGAAACTTTTTAAAAAATTTTTGATGAGTGTATGTTTGTTGTTGGCATTTCATGCATTTGCAATTGACGTTCCTGCGAAGTACGTCGGGGATTGGGAAGGCTCTTGGTATCTCGGCGGCTCTAGTGGCGCCGCTCGGTTGAGCATCCGGTCTGATGGTCAAGGTTCTTTGCGTCTTACAAATTTGGATAAATTTGGTGACAGCGAAATGCCGCTTGAGTACTTGAAATTAATCGGCAATCGGATCAATTTCAGCGCAACGGGTAAGGTAGGGGATGAGTTTTCGAGTTTTGCGTTTTTGATCGGTGATGGAAGGCTTAAAGGCGAGGCCGTCTACGGCGGAGATGATATTAAATATCGATTAAGTCGGAAATAAAAAACGGCCACTCGGGCCGTTTTCAACTAACGTATTTATCGTTTAAAGCTCTACATCCGGTAGGGCTTTAATGTAATCCGCAAGTGCCTCTATCTGCCATTCTTTTAATTGCTTTCTAAAGCCAGGCATTGGGCTTTTACCGTACATAATTTGTTCGACGACTTGCTCCTTAGTTTTTTCAATTCCCGAAAGTCTTGGTCCATCCGCCTCTTTGAGTCCATACCCCTGATGGCACCAACTGCACCTGGAAGCGAATAATCGCTTCACAGAAAAATTCTCTTTGTGTGACTGATACTTGGCATTGATTTCCGCTGCTGCGATCTCTGTTACATCTTCTTCGGCATGTGCGATGGACAAGCCCAGGCAAGCGATAAACATGGTGGTAGTAAAGCCAAGAGTAAACTTCGCTGGTGAACTAAACAAATACATCTGATTCTCCTGCCCTTTCTGGTGCTTGTAACTTCTTCTGAGTTATTCGTGCTGTCAAAGTTTTTTAATTATAAGTGAAGACAAAAAAATTGGGCGGGAAAATCCCGCCCAATTAACTTACTAACCAACTAACCGATGGTTAATGCTTCACTAATTAGAGTGAGAACACCATCAAGTTACCAGCGTCGGTTGGCATAGAGGTAAATGGGTGACCAAACAATCCTGGGAAGTTACCAGAAACGTGTGAACCCCAACCTGTAACAACAGCAACGTACTGCTTGCCACCAGCCATGTAGGTGATAACACCACCGTGGTGACCTAGGCCGTTGTTGTTTTGCCATAGAAGCTTACCGGTGTCAGCGTCACGTGCATCAAACATGCCGTCAGCGCCTGGAACGAACACAAGTCCGCCGCCAGTTGAGAGTAGTGAAGCAAGTACTGGGTACTTGTACTCAACTCTCCACTTAAGCTTGCCTGAGAGTGGCTCACGAGCCTGAAGCGTACCGTATGCAGCGTCAACTGGAGTTCCGTCAACTTTCTGCTTAGGTCCTTTTGAGGTCCATGAAGCGCCGAAGTAAGCTTGTCCAGAGAAATCATCTGGACGCTCTGGGTTAACAACTTCGATGTCGAAACAGAATTCCTGAGTGACCATGAAGTGTGTGCCAGACTTTGGATTGTATGCGCCGGTGTTCCAAGAAATCGAACCGTCAATTGCAGGACATACGTCCATGTGCTTGCCTTCTGGAAGCTCACGTCGTCCAACTAATCGACCGTCTTTTGTTACACCTTTGATGTAGTTGTAAGTCTCGCCAATCATGTAGGCGTTGTTTACAGCTAGCTCGTTACCGCCGCCAACAGAGTCAGCATCGTAAACGAAAATGATACCGCCCTTGTTTGGGTGAACCATGTTTCGCTTGCCGCCGCCTTCGACCATTAAGAACTCACCAACGGCTGAGTCAAAGTCCCATGCATCATGAGGCATTTCCTGGAAGTAAGCTGAAAGCTCACCAGAATCTGCATCAAGAACCACTACAGAAGAGCTGTAGAGGTTAAGGCCAGGACGTGGACCGTTGTTCATCCAGTCTTCACCAATGTAGTCGTAGTCAGGAGCTGGGTTTGCAGTACCCCACCATAGGGTGTTTTGCTTTGCGTCATAGTGCCCAGTCATCCAACCGCCGCCACCACCGATTTTCCAGGAGTCATTGCCCCAAGAATCACGTGATCGCTGATCGCCACCAATGGTGTCAAATTGCCAACGAACGGTACCTTTCTTTGCATCAACTGCGTAGATTGGTCCGCAGCAGCCTGAAAGCTCACCACCGTTTGCACCTAAAACAACCATGTCTTTCACGATCATTGGAGCGCCGGTGAAGCCCTTGTTACCTTTGGCTACTGACATAATTTCGTTGTCAAATACAACCTTACCGCTCTTCGCATCAAGTGCGATTAAGCGACCGTCAGTTGTTCCCATGTAAACGTTGCCATGACCAATTGCAAGACCACGGTTGTATGGGTTGTAGAACGTTCCTTCAGCACGCTCAACGTCGATCTTAGCCGTGTGGCTCCAGATGAGCGAACCGTTTGTTCCGTCAACAGCGTGAATCGCTCCTGAAGAACTTGTGTAGTAAACAACCCCATCAACAGCTAATGGGAATGACTGGATACCTCGCTTGCTAGAAGCAGGTGTGTGCTGCCATGCAAGTTTTAGGTTCTTTACATTGCCCTTGTTGATTTGGTTAAGACCACTGTGGTGATGACCTGTGAAGTCTTTGTGATACATCATCCAGTTGTTATCGTCTTTGTGCGCGTTTAACAAACGATCCCAGCTAACATCTGCTGAGATAGCTTGAGAAGCGAATCCGACAAAGGCGACAGCGGAAATTGCCTTAACGGCAGCTACGCTTGTCCAACGTGTCATAACTCTCTCCCAAAAAATTAAACAAAATTGATTTATTCGCGAATAAATAAACCGTTAACTACTTATATTGGAAATTCTGCGGAGCTACTTCAGATTTGATACTAGAAACTTCTTAATTGGTCTCGAGATACCGAACCATCTACTAACTTTCAGAACACCTAGTGGTAATTTAGACGGGGTCTTAAAGCTTTGCAAGCAATTTAGGTTTGTAAGGCGATTGAAAACGCTTAATTTTTGTGAAGTTTTTGTTGTGCTTCGCAATACTTTTTTTGCAATTTAAGGCCGATTTTGTTGTCCTTATTCCTGCACATGAAAATAAGTTATGCATAGGGGCTCATATGTGGCTGAGGGGTTAGTCAAGCTAAGTTTTAGAGCCCATAAAGTGAGGATTAAATCCAATGCTTAATATTTTGCTTATATAGTAGTTTAGGGTCCTTAAAAAACGCATGATATTGTGCTTTTTGTGATCTATATTGGAACCTTCGAACATAACTCTTCAATACAAAAAAATTTTGGTATACGAAATAAAAATTGATGATCAGGTGATGTCGGTGGAAGTGGGTCCGGGCGACACCATCTTGACGGCGATTTTGCGGCGCGGGATGCGGCTTGCCTATCAATGCCGGAGCGGCGATTGCGGAAAATGCAAATGCAAGCTTTTATCGGGTGAAGTCGATCTCATGGTTTATAGCCCGAGTGCTTTGTCAACGGAAGAGCGTAACGACGGCGCCATACTTACATGTCGCGCGGTACCCAAAAGTAATGTTTGGGTCAAAAGACTAAATAATTTCGGCTTGGACTAATTTCTTTGGTCAGGTTCGACCACTCGTATGCAATAATGCCAACGTTTTTAGTGGGAGGGCGATTACGCCTTTTTTGATTTACAGTTCACAATCCAGCACATAAATTTCACATTCGTTACCGATAGCTGATGAACTTTGTTTTTTCTCAAATTCCAAAACCCGTGCTGCCCGTCGTTGGGTCGCGCGATGTATTTCCCGCGCATCGAATATTCTGCGTAGGCCGTAATTATGCTGAGCATGCTCGGGAGATGGGCAACGATCCCGATCGCGAACCGCCATTTTTCTTTTTGAAGTCTCTAGACTCGCTCGTGCCCGAGGGAGGGAGGGTTATATATCCGCCCTCGACCGAAGATTTGCATCACGAGGTCGAGTTGGTTGTGGCCCTAGGGAAGGGTGGTCGATCGATCGAAGTCGCAGATGCGTTCGAATGTGTTTTTGGTTATGCAGTAGGAATCGATCTCACGAGGCGGGACCTTCAGGCGGATGCGAAGCGCTTGAGCCGACCTTGGGATTTTGGCAAGTCCTTCGAGCAGTCTGCGCCCATCAGCTCGATTCAACCGGTGCGTGCGGGTGAAAAGCATCCAAACGCGGGAGCCATTTCGTTGAGCTTGAATGGTGAGATCCGTCAGCGTGGCGACCTAAAAGATATGATTTGGTCGATACCCGAGATTATTTCGATTCTCTCTAATTTTTATACGCTTCAACCAGGAGACTTAATTTTTACGGGGACCCCAGCGGGGGTTGGAGCAGTAAATCCAGGCGATAGGCTTATTGCAACCGTGGAGGGATTTCCTGGTCTGCAGGTTGATATCGTTGGTTCTGAGTAAATAAGTAAATTAAAGGTTGATGATGATAGACGTAACTCAAAAGACATGGTTAGAGGTTGGGCTCAACGGGCCTTGGACGCGAACAAAGCAGCCTGGTATTCCAGTTTCTGTTGAAGAGATCGTGCGTCAAGGGATCGACTGTGTAAAAGCTGGTGCGGCGATCGTACACATTCACGCGTATGACGAGAGCACTGGCCAACAAAAAGATGATGCGGAAACTTATAAAAAAATTATTACTGAGATCCGATCTAAAGTGGATGCGATTGTGTATCCGACCGTGCCTGCTCCCGGAATGAATCGAATCGCCGAGGGCAGTAGTGCTGTCGATCGTTATGCGCACATCGAGGAACTAGCGAAGGATGGTCTCGTGGAGTGGACTGTTCTGGACCCAGGCTCATGCAACATCACGCACTACGACCAGCTAAAAGAGGATAGGCCGGGTTACGTTTACCTCAATCATGAAGCAGATGTCAGGCATGGGTTGTCTATAGCAAGGCAGTACGGCATACACCCAAGCTATGCAATTTATGAACCCGGGTTTATTCGATTAGGAGCGAGTTTACATTGGAGGGAGAGTACTCCTGATCCGATCTATCGATTGATGTTTAGCTCTGGATTCACTTTCGGTTTTCCGCCGGAGGACTTCAGCCTGACAGCGTATTTAAACTTACTAGATAAGGTGGCTCCGGGCTGTAACTGGATGGCATCCGGACTCGATGTGGATATCATGCCGTTGATTCCAAGAGTGATCGCGGAAGGAGGTCATATTCGAGTGGGGCTTGAAGATGCGAGATTTGGTTGTGAGCGTACAAATCCTTCAGTTGGTAGAGCAAGCTGCCGAGATTATCGAGAAGTGCGGAGGTGATCTAGCGAGGGGATCTGAGGTTCGGATCGCATGTTCATCGGAAAAACTTGAGGCGCTGGCGGCGAACAATCCGTTTTAATGGTTCACGCCTCAATTCATCAATAAAAAAAGGAAGAATACGTTGAGATCGAAACGAATCGGCATCACGATGGGGGATCCTGCAGGGATAGGCCCAGAAATTATCGTTAAGACCCTTCTTGAGATGTCTGAGCGTGATCGCAGCAATTCAGTGGTTATCGGAAATCTCCCGCGCCTAGAAAGGGCAAATGATTTACTCGGCGCAAAGTTAGTCTTCGAGGAAAATCTAGATGTAAAAAATGGAGTGGTGCCAGTCGCATATGTTGAAACTACTGGCGAGTCGGATATTGTGGACGGACAGGTTACCGCTGCTAGTGGTGAGGCAGCTTACCGGTATGTTGAGAAAGCCGTACAGTTGAATTTGGATGGTGATATATCCGTGATAGTGACGGCGCCTTTGAATAAGGCGGCGATGCACATGGCGGGACACAAATATGATGGGCATACCGAGCTTCTCGCGCATCTAACCGGTGCCAAGTCTTCATTCATGCTCTTGGCTGGTCCAAAACTTAGCGCGATTCATGTGACAACTCATACATCACTCAAAAACGCAGCTGAGCGCCCAAGTACACAACGTGTCTTGGATACAATCCGAATTGGAAATGAGCACTTCAAAAAAATTGGTGTCTCAAAACCACGTATCGCTGTTGCGGGTCTAAACCCACATTGTGGAGAGGGCGGTTTGTTTGGGACCGAGGAGTCAGATCGTATTGCCCCGGCGATTGAGCTTGCGAGAGCTGAAGGTATCGATGCCGTTGGACCTATTTCAGGTGATACGGTGTTTTATCGAGCCCTCAAGGGGGAATTTGATTTGGTTGTTGCTCAATATCATGATCAAGGTCATATCCCGACCAAGTTAATTGCCTTTGATGAAACCGTGAATGTGAGCCTGGGTTTGCCGATTTATAGAACATCAGTCGATCATGGGACGGCCTTTGATATTGCTTGGAAGGGGATAGCAAACAATACAAATATGAAGGCTGCGATTTCTTATGCGCTAAAAATGGTAGCTGGTGGTGGCGGTTAGCGAGATCGCCTCTGGTATTCGTAGGATCCTGATCATTGCTGATGACCTGACTGGGACTCTGGACGCTGCGGGACCTTTTTGTGACCACGGTTTTCGGGTGAAGGCCATCGTCGACCCAGACGCATTTCCTGATAAGGTCGATATCGAGGACGCCGAGGTTCTCGCGATAAACACCGAATCACGTCATCTATCTCCATCAGACGCTGTGTCGAGGTTGGAAAGCTGCCTCAGACAAATCGATTCTGGAAGTTTTAGTTTTATTTTTAAAAAAATAGACTCCACGATGCGTGGGAATGTTGTGGTGGAAAGCGCTGCTGCTGCATCGTATTTTTCCGCTTCGAGTCTCTGTTTTGCGCCTGCTTTCCCAGAGCAAGGCCGAACGGTTCGAGGTGGTGAAGTGTTGGTGGATAATGTGCCACTGGGCCAAACACAATTTGTTCGTGATGCTCTAAGTCCAGCCCCGTCGCAATTGTTAACGGAAATATTCGAAAATTCAATTTTCGAGCACGTGGTTTTGATTCCAGCGGGAGAAGGAGTGACCCCCAAGTCAAGGTCAAGCACGGCGTTTATTTTTGACTCGGAAAACAATTCGGATTTACAGAGAGCTGCAGAATTTTTTGTTAAACATCCAAAGCTTAATATCTTGGTAGGCTCATCTGGGGTTGGATCACAGCTGGCGAGACTGCTAGGTGAGAATCAGACGGTAGAGCGGAGTCGGAAGAAGGTTGATCGATTCTTGTTTGTGGTTGGTTCTAGATCAGAGCGTGCTAGTTTACAGATCGACGAGTTTTCCAAAAAATTTACAGGCGCTGTTGTTTATGCGCCCAATGGGGTTTATTCGGAGGTACATCTAGCTATCGAACGAGCCCTGGTGCTTGCTGCCTCGAAGGGTGAGGTGGAGAAGGGCTCTAGCGCTGTTGCGAGTGCGCTAGCTCAGTCAGCTTTAAAAATAGTTGGAGCATCTGGAGTCGATGCGGTGTTTGCGACCGGTGGGGATACCGCGCTCGCTATACTTCGCGAAGCAGGGGCGAGTGTAATTGCCCTGCACGGAAATTTGATGCCCGGCATTCCGGTTTCAAGTTTTGAGTACTGTGGTCGTGAATTGACCTTAATTACGAAAGCTGGGGGATTTGGTGACGCAAACGTTTTTGAACGAGTCGTAGAATCCGGTACACAATCGAAATTGAACTCGAATACCTGACATAATTCGGGTCTAAGAGTTTGGTGTTTTAGGAGAAAGTTTTGTTCTACAAGTTAAGAAGAATAGCGTTGATTTGTTGGTTGGCGTGGTTTTCTGTGCCTGTGATGGCGGCTCCAGAAATACTCAAGCAAGGTGGTAATCGTTATGTTTCTGGGGGGGTTGAGGAGGCCGAGCGGAAGGAACTGGATGATATGGCCCCTAGGTTTCCCATGCACTTGGTATTTGTTTCCAAAAAGACCGCGGCGCCTTTGAGAGGAGTTCGAGTGAGAGTTCTTGATGTTTCGGGGAACGTTTTGATCGAGGATGACTCCAAGGGTCCGTTGTTTTTCGTGGATGTGGTTGGGGGTAGGTACACGATTGAGGCGTCCTACGATGGTGAGCAAATTGTTGAAACAAAAGATCTGACTGGCAGAAGATATCTTCGGATTCGTTTTGTATTTGGTCAGTAACCGATTTAAGTCAATTATGAGAGTGGAAAAAAGCTTATGAAAATAAAAAAGTTGCTAGGGGTGGCGAGTGTTTTTTTACTCACTTTTGCGGTCAGCGCTGTTGACGTGTTTGCTGGCGGATCTGCTCGGAGGGAGCAAATCATTGCGCAGTATAGTCAGTGTGAGTGGACGAATGAAATGGGGCGAAAAGTCCATGAGTGTATTGTAGAGAATAATGGGTTCAGTACCCTTTGGTGCTTCAACACGACTGTGGAGAAAAGCTGCCAGAAAGATGTGGATCGGAATTCAGCAAATCAGGATCTGGTTGTAATCGTCGCTCAAAACGAGACAGAAACCAAGACCGATGCGGCTCCGGAGCAGGAGGAGTGGACCAGAGCTTCCCGAATGGGTGAGGAGAACGTGGTTGGTACGTTTGAGAGAGAGCGTACGATGCATAAATATCGCAATTGCCATTTCACCAAAGAAATGTCGAAGTATGTATACGATTGCGTTGTAAGAAATAATGGGTTTAATACACACTGGTGTTTCGATGAAACTTTGCAGACTTTTTGTAAGCCTGAGGCGAACTAGCAAACGAGGTAAAGATTAAAAAACGCCGGCTAATCGCCGGCGTTTTCTTTTGGTATATAAATTTGTTTAAATAAACTCGACTCTCTACTGTAAAACCCTTCGGTGTGAAATGTCGCCGGAAATCCGAAGTGCTCGTAGTCCAAGTGGTGACACAGCTCGTGGAGAACAGTCCGCAAAAAACTTTTAAAAGCTACGATTTTTTTATTTTTTGCTGTCCGCATCCAAACCTGAATTTTTGCAAGTTCACCATCGTCTTCTGGGAGGTATAGGCCGTGGAGTTCCCCCAGTCTGCTGATGGGCGTACCGCAAGTACTTGTAATTTTAGTGGGGGTGCATTGAATTGGTTATTGATGGTATCAACGATTGTTTGGCAGATTTTTTCTACAGCCTTTTTATTCTCAGTCGGCAGCGTTTCCACGAGTTCGTTAGCCAGCGCCGTGAGTTGAGAAGTTTCTGCTAGCCTGAGATATTTAATTTCGTCGCTTTGACGGTATATGCTCTGCTGACGAGACGTTAAGTTATCGTAGAAACCAAAGACCACTCAATACTCCGATTAATGGCTAACATTACTGTGTGAAAATCTTATCATGTTAAGAGGTTTATAAATGGCGTTTAAACGGCGATCGCACTTGCAGTGATCCAACGTGATTGTCTACAGCTGGGCTCTCTCGCTCGAGATATGAACTCACTGCTTCGGCGAATTGTGGATGGGCCAACCAGTGATAAGAATCAGTTTCAACCGGTTCTAAGCCTCGAGCCAACTTATGTTCTCCTTGCGCGCCTCCTTCAAAACGAGCTATATCGTTTTTTATCGCATATTCTATTGCTTGGTAATAACAAACTTCGAAATGTAAGCCAGGAATGTAACGGGTAGAACCCCAATACCGGCCATAGATAACATTGTCTCCGATGATATTCATTGCGCTTGCAACGAAATTGCCCTCGAATTTTGCAAATACGAGAAGAATGTGCTCGCCCATCGATGAGCGGATCAAGTCGAAAAATTTTTGATTTAAGTAAGGCGTCGAGCCGCGCTCAAGGTAGGTCTGTTGATAACACTTAAAGAAAAAATTCCACTCATTATCTGATGCTCGGTTGCCTTTTACCGTTTCTAAAGAGATTCCAAGGTTTCTAAGTTTCTCTCGCTCCTGTCTTATCTTTTTCCGCTTTTGATGATTCATGCTAGATAGGAATTCGTCAAATGTGATGTAACCCTTATTCATCCAATGAAATTGAAAAGATTTACGTTTCATCATCGATTGTTGAGTCCAACTATTCTTCTCGTCTTCAGCTGGATATAAGCAATGAAATGATGAAAACTCGTTAGCTTCAGCAAATTGGATCGCAGATTTTATGAGGAGGCTCTTGGTGTGCTCATCGTCAGTTAAAAGCCGAGGGCCACCAACCGGCGTAAAAGGTATTGCGCATAAGAGTTTTGGATAGTAATCGAGGCCAGATCGTTGGTAAGCGTCAGCCCAAGCCCAATCAAAAACATATTCCCCATACGAGTGCGATTTTATATAGAGGGGCATCGCGCCAATCAGCTTATTGTCTTGATGCGCGATGATATGCGCCGGATACCAGCCGGTGCCGTCACCAACGCAGTTAGAAACTTCCATTGCGCGCAAAAAATCGTAGCTTGCAGTGGGATTTTTTCGGATTAGCCTGTCCCAATCACTAGATTTAATCTCCGCTAAACTATCGGCTATCGTTATTTTTGTTTCTTCCATATTTGTAACTAATACCTATGCCGATAAAAATATTGCTCGCTCAGCTAAATTGTACTGTAGGAGATTTGACCGGGAATGGCGAGAAAATTTCAAATGCTCTAGAAAAGGCAAAAGTTGATGGTGCCGATATTGTTGTCACTCCTGAGCTTGCCATCTCTGGCTATCCTCCGGAAGATTTGTTGCTTCGCGAAGACTTTTTGAAGGGGTGTGATTTAGAGCTAGAGTCATTGCGGGCAAAGACCGAGAATATAACTCTGGTTGTTGGGCATCCCTATCGCGAAAATAATCGACTCTACAACGCTGCCTCGATTATCCAAAATGGAAAAATCATCGGCCGATACTTCAAACAAGAGCTTCCAAATTACCATGTTTTTGACGAGGATCGATATTTCGATCCTGGACTTGATGCATGTGTGTTCTCTGTGAATGGTGTGCGTATTGGTGTCAATATTTGTGAGGACATTTGGGGAGGACGAGCCGAGGAAATTGATGTTGTCGAGAATGCTGGAGATTTATCTTTAGTTCGGGCCGCGCGGTCTGCAAAGGATGCTGGCGCGACGGTATTACTCGTTTTAAATGCATCACCGTTCCATCTCGCAAAGCAGGCGATTCGCACGGATCTTGTTTCTGGAAGGGCTAGGGCGCTGGATATGCCAATCGTGTTTTGCAATATGGTTGGCGGACAGGATGAACTTGTATTTGATGGTGCGTCTTTCGCGGTTACCTCGAATGGAGATATGGGATTTCAGTCACCTGCATTTTCACAGTCAATGGACTGCGTTGAGATTGACCGAGGTGATGTGATTGGGGTGCGCCATGCGTACCCAGAAACCGAGGAGAAGGCCGCATATGAGGCTTTAGTTCAAGGGGTGAGAGATTACGTATTAAAAAATGGTTTCAAGGGCGCAATTATTGGTCTTTCTGGTGGTGTCGATTCTGCTTTAACGCTTGCCGTAGCCGTGGATGCCTTGGGAGCTGAGAACTTAACTGCCGTCATGATGCCATCTCAGTTTACTGCCAACATTAGTTTGGAGGATGCCAGGAAAATGGCTGAAATCCTCGATGTCACGTACGAGGAAATTGCTATAAAACCTATTTTTGATGAATTTATTGCAGGCCTCTCTTCGGTTTTTGTTGGTCGAGAGTTCGATACCACAGAAGAAAATCTCCAATCTAGGATCCGAGGGACGCTACTGATGAGTATGTCTAATAAATTTGGTTCTCTAGTGTTGACGACGGGAAATAAAAGTGAGATGAGCACTGGTTATGCCACGTTGTATGGCGACATGGCGGGGGCTTTGCGGTCCTCAAGGATTTAGGTAAGCAGATGGTTTATCGGTTGTGTAAGTACAGGAATAGTCTTTCTCAAGTGATACCGAATCGTATTATTGAAAGACCTCCGAGTGCTGAGCTGCGACCAGATCAATTAGATCAGGACTCGCTTCCTCCATACGACACTCTCGATGCTGTTGTTGAGCAGTATGTTGAGCAAAATAGGAGCATCGAAGAAATTGTCCAAGCAGGATATCCAAGGGCGGATGTGGAAAGAATAGTCCGTTTAATTCACATCAATGAATACAAGCGACGTCAGGCCCCTCCAGGAGTCAGGATTACCCGACGAGCGTTCGGCAAAGATTGGCGTTTCCCGATCACTAGCACTTTTCGGGGCGAAGTCGGGAGGGATTCCTAGGCCGGTACTTTTTGTTTACCTTAGCAGTTTGCACTTAAATTAAATATCCAACCGGTTTATACTAGGTTTGAGTAACCAGTTAAGTAGGAGGCGATTCCATGAAAAAAATTGAGGCAATCATTAAGCCATTTAAGTTAGACGAGGTTCGAGAGGGTTTATCTGAAATCGGAATAACTGGTTTGACGGTAACCGAAGTAAAGGGATTCGGCCGTCAAAAAGGGCATACGGAGTTATATCGAGGTGCAGAGTACGTTGTTGACTTTCTACCAAAGGTGAAAATCGAACTGGTTGTAAGTGACAGTCTGGTTGATCAGGCCGTGGATTCGGTCGTTAAAGCAGCGCGGACGGGAAAAATTGGAGATGGAAAGATATTTGTTTCGTCGGTTGAGCAGGTTGTTCGGATTCGAACGGGAGAAACAGACGAAGCAGCTGTTTAGGTTAGTAGGCCTATCCTCCTCTTGAGTTCGACAGTAGGAGGATGGTCGCACCGCTTCCTCCATCAGATTGACGGGCGGGGCAATAGGCGAGAATGTCATTTCGCATTTGCAGCCATACGAATAATTTATTTTTCAACACGGGTTCTCGATTTGGGGATCGCACACCCTTACCGTGAATTACGCGGACGCACCTGAATCCGCGCGCTTTAGCTTCAGATAAGAAATTACCGACCAATTCTTTTGCAGTGCCGGATGTGCTTCCGTGTAAGTCAAGCTCGTCTTGAATTGCCCAAAATCCACGTTTAAGTTTTCTTAGGGCATTTATTTGAAGTCCCGATTTTAGGTAAGTGCCATCTTCTCCCATCGGCGCTTCTGCGAGGCTAAATTGTTCCTCTCTGAGACTATCTTCTAATACAGCAGCCTCGTCTTTTAAGCTTTGTTTGGGAATGGGCTTCGGTTTTGGTTTGCGCACGAAGTCAGCGGTATTTTGATCCGAGTTGATACGCTTGATGTTATTCCCGAGTGTCTCTGAGAGTATCTCCTCAAAGCTCTCATCGATTTTTACGGTCTCTGTGGTGCCCTCTGCCGTTACTCGCTTTGTTTTTTTCATGATACTACCCCTCGGGTAGATAGCCACTTATTCTAGAGATGCTAGATACCGTTCCGCATCTAGTGCAGCCATACAGCCAGTGCCTGCACTCGTGACTGCTTGGCGATAAACATGATCTTGAACATCACCAGCCGCAAATACACCAGGCACGCTAGTCTGGGTTGCGTCCCCTGCGTCACCACCACGTGTGATGATGTATCCATTTTTCATATCGAGTTGGCCCGTAAATAAGTCGGTATTTGGTGTGTGTCCAATCGCGATAAACACGCCGGCTACCTCGATGGATAGCTCGGCCCCATTTTGGGTGTTCTTCAATCTGGCGCCTGTCACGCCACTGTCATCACCGAGCACCTCGTCAAGAGTATGGTTCCAAATAATTTTTACATTGCCGTTTTTCTCTTTTTCTAGCAGGCGATCTATGAGAATTGCTTCAGCTCTGAGCTTATCCCTTCGGTGAACTAACGTCACAGTTTTTGCAATATTAGAAAGATAAAGCGCTTCCTCCACTGCGGTGTTTCCGCCACCAATCACCGTCACATCCTGGTTCTTATAAAAAAATCCATCGCAAGTAGCGCAGGCGGATACCCCTTTCCCGGCAAATTTTTCTTCTGAATCTAGTCCCAAGTATTTAGCAGAAGCCCCAGTCGCAATAACGAGTGCATCACACGTGTACGTCCCCTGATCGCCCCTCAGTACGTGCGGTTTTTTATTAAGTTCAACCGTGTGGATGTGGTCATAAATCATTTCAGTTCCAAAGCGCTCCGCATGCTTTTGAAATCTTTGCATGAGGTCAGGTCCCAGAACCCCATCTGCGTCAGCTGGCCAATTATCGACATCCGTTGTTGTCATCAATTGTCCACCTTGTGCAATACCGGTTATGAGAGCTGGGCTAAGGTTTGCTCTGGAGGCATAGACTGCGCTCGTATATCCGGCTGGTCCAGATCCTAAGATAATCAGTTTGTGGTGTTTAGTTTCCATGCGAATCACTTCCATTACATTCGATTTTTTCGAGACCCATATTTTAACCAACGGGCTTCGATCTTTCAGGTTTTTTGGAGGGGCATAATGTACAATGTTGAGCTCATACTGGTTAGATACCGTCTCAACGTAGGGAAAAGCTTGGCAAAACGTAAACCAGGAAAAAGTCAGTCCGCGAAAGGTGAGCCGCAGAAGGTCGGATACTCTTTGCCGCCGAGGGCGCTCTCGCTCCTGAGAGAAGCATGGTTGCTGTTGTCAGCGGGAGTTCTTTGTTATTTGACGCTGATATTTTTTACCTACACCTCATCCGATCCTTCCTGGTCTCACCAGTCAGACAATCTCATCGTAAATAATGCAGGGGGATCGATCGGAGCAAACATATCGGATATTTTGCTTTTGCTGTTTGGTTTTTCCGCTTGGTGGATAGTTGTCGCAGGATTTTTGCTTGTTTTTCGGGGCTATCGTGGTTCATTGAGGGAGGCGATAGGGAATCCAAAAATAGTTCTATTTGTTGCTGTCGGTTTTATATTGGTTTTGCTCTCGAGTTGCGCGTTTGAGGCGCTCAGGATGAGCAGTTTCGATTTTGAGTTGCCAGAGAGGCCAGGGGGTATTGTTGGCCTTGCCTTGGCTGGTACGGTTGGGGCAAATTTTGGTTTTGTTGGCGCCACATTGCTATTCCTGATGGCCTGGGCTGTAGGAATATCCTTAGTCAGTGGTGTTTCTTGGATATCGGTAGCAGAAAACGTTGGTTTTTTTCTCGAGGTAATAGCCACCCGATCTTGGAGCGCATGGGAAGCCTGGCGAGACCGAAAGGCTGGTGAAATCGCGACTGAGGAGCGTTTGGAGCGACTGGATCTCGTTCGCGAAAAATTCACTGAAATTAAGCCTCTGAGGATTGACGCACCCAAGGTTGAAGTGAAGCAGTCAGAGCGTGCGCAGAAAGAAAAACAACAACCTCTATTTGAGGACTTGCCTGATTCCGAACTTCCGGCTATACACCTGCTTGATAGTCCTCCTGAGAATATTGATTCGGTTTCCTCTGAAACGCTCGAGTACACATCCCGGTTGATTGAGAAAAAATTATTGGATTTCAATATTGAGGTTCGCGTCGTTGCGGCTCAACCGGGCCCAGTTATTACGCGGTATGAAATTGAGCCAGCGGTTGGTGTTAAGGGAAGTCAGATTATTAATCTTTCAAAAGATTTGGCTCGATCATTATCGGTCGCAAGTCTTCGAGTTGTTGAGACTATTCCTGGCCGAACAACGATGGGTCTGGAGATTCCAAACGAGAAACGACAAGTAGTGTTTTTGTCTGAGGTTTTAGCCTCGCAGACCTATGCAGATATTACGTCCCCGCTCGCAATTGCGCTGGGTAAAGATATCGCGGGAATTCCCGTATGTGCGGACTTAGCAAAAATGCCTCACTTGCTCGTTGCGGGGACTACGGGATCCGGAAAGTCAGTTGCAATCAACGCAATGATTCTTTCACTACTATACAAGTCGACGCCTAATGAAGTTCGATTGATAATGGTCGATCCAAAAATGCTGGAGCTATCAGTTTACGAGGGAATCCCTCATCTGCTTGCTCCTGTGGTTACGGATATGCCAAAGGCCGCTAATGCATTGAACTGGTGTGTAGGAGAGATGGACAGGAGGTATCGCCTCATGTCAGCCCTGGGAGTACGAAATCTCTCCGGTTTTAATTCGAAAATTAAAACGGCTGCTAAATCCAAGAAAAAAATTGATAATCCATTCAGTTTGAATCCCGAGAATCCTGAGCCGCTTCAGGAGCTGCCTGTCATCGTGGTGGTTATTGACGAGTTGGCGGACCTTATGATGGTGGTCGGTAAAAAAATTGAGGAATTAATCGCTCGTTTGGCTCAGAAAGCTCGGGCAGCTGGAATTCACCTAATACTTGCGACTCAGAGGCCATCGGTAGATGTAATTACTGGCTTAATCAAGGCAAACATACCAACGCGTATCGCATTCCAAGTGTCGAGCAGGGTCGACTCCCGAACGATCCTTGATCAAATGGGAGCAGAGCAACTCCTAGGACAAGGCGATATGTTGTATCTTCCACCCGGAACTGGCTATCCCCAGCGGGTGCATGGTGCTTTTGTGGATGATCAAGAGGTGCATCGAGTCGTGGATGCGTTAAAGAGTAGAGGTGAGCCTCAGTATATCGAAGAGGTCCTTGAGTCGTCTAGTTCTGGTGATGGTGGATCTGGAGAAAATGGGGATATGAATGGGGAATCGGACCCGCTCTATGATCAGGCGGTCGAAATTGTGCTGAAAAATAAGCGTGCCTCAATTTCGCTTGTTCAAAGACATTTACGAATCGGCTATAACAGGGCGGCTCGGCTAGTTGAGCAAATGGAAGCCTCAGGTTTGGTGTCAAGTATGTCCTCGAGTGGTAATAGAGAAATTCTCGTTCCTACAAATAGCGACTAGTCTCGAACCGCGGTGACATGTATACATTTATAAGAAAAATTGTTGGTTGTTTGTTGGTAACTTTGGCGCTTTCATCAAGCTTCGAGGTATCTTATGCGGGTGGGATCGAGCGGCTCCGCTCATTTATTAGTAATACGAACGCGGGGCACGCTGAGTTCGTTCAGACTGTATTCCTTGAGAGCGGCGAGGTTTTGCAAAAATCGGAAGGAAGTTTCAGTTTTCTGCGCCCAGGAAAATTTAGATGGGTCTATAAAGCGCCGTATGAACAGTTATTAGTGGGTGATGGAGTATATCTTTGGGTGTATGACAAGGATCTTGAGCAGGTCACTCGAGTCAATTTGGATTCGGCTCTCGGTTCATCCCCTGCGGCATTGCTCGCTGGATCCAGTGATATTGAGCGGTTCTTTATGTTGGAAAGTCAAAAGACACGGCGAGGGCTGGAATGGGTGAACGATTAAGCCCTATGAGGAAAATACTTTGTTTGCCCGAATCAACATCGGGTTTAAAAAAGATGTTTTGACCGAAATGGAGTTGTTCGATCACTTTGGGCAGAAAACGGTAATAGAAATTACGAAGTTTTCTAGGGGTAATTTGAGCGATTCGAATGCGTTGTTTACGTTCACACCTCCCGAAGGGGTAGATTTGATAACCGATTGACCTTCGATATGCGATGTTAGATTGAGCATCCAATGCATATTAGTAAATCAATCACAAAGCCACTTGCCGACATACTCCGGCCTAATACTTTTGAGGAATTCGTTGGTCAAAAACACCTAGTGGGTGACGGAAAGCCGCTATCTACAATTCATCGAGTAGGTAAACCTCAATCTCTGATATTTTGGGGTCCCCCTGGTGTGGGTAAGACGACTCTCGCGCGAATTATCGCCAACGGCTGGAGTGCGGAGTTTGTTCAAATCTCAGCCGTCCTATCCGGGATTAAAGACATTCGAGAAGTTATTGTGCTGGCTGAAAATAATATCACCCAATTTTCCAGACAAACGGTAGTATTTGTAGATGAGGTTCATCGCTTTAACAAGTCGCAACAAGACGCATTTCTTCCACATGTAGAGGGTGGAACCATCACTTTCATCGGTGCTACGACAGAAAACCCATCGTTCGAAGTAAATAGCGCATTACTCTCTCGGGCTACTGTGTTTAAGCTCGAGTCACTAACGCGTGATGATCTTTTTGAAATATTTTCAAAAGGGTTGTCGTCGCTTGATGCAAAAGCTAAGTACGAATCGAAGGCTGTCGATGCGGTTGTTAGTCTCGCAGATGGCGATGGCCGAAGGCTTCTTAATATGCTGGAATTTTTGAATCATACTGCCGATGAGCTTGGTCTTGAGAGAATAGACGAGGCGTTTGTGTTCGAAACAATGCCTCATGCGTATCGCCGATTCGATAAAGGTGGTGATTCGTTTTACGATCAGATATCCGCGCTACATAAATCGGTGCGAGGCTCTGACCCAGATGCGAGCCTTTATTGGTTCGTTCGTATGATTGATGGTGGCGCAGACCCACTGTATGTCGGTCGTAGAGTGATAAGAATGGCTTCTGAGGATATCGGTCTTGCTGACCCCAAAGCACTTTCAATTGCATTAGATGCTGTGTCCGCCTTCGAAAGGTTGGGAAGTCCTGAGGGCGAGCTCGCACTGGCACAGGCAGTTGTTTACATGGCTTGTGCTGCAAAAAGTAATGCGCTGTATTCCGCCTATAATAGTGCTTTAGAGACTGTTAAATCTTCGAGCTCGGAGGTGGTGCCGATACATCTTCGGAATGCACCTACCAAATTGATGAAGGAACTCGGTTTTGGAGAAAAATATCGGTATGCTCATGACGAGGCTTATGGGTACGCTCCAAACGAACAATACTTCCAGATGGTTTGAGGGGGCAACGTTTTTATTTTCCGACCGAGCGAGGGCTTGAAAGAAAAATTCAAGAAAAGCTGGATTTTCTTCGCCGCCTGGATGAGGAAGATCGAAAAAAATAAATTGCGTTAAAAGGGGTTTATTACTTCATGCTGGATATTCAAATATTTAGATCCGATATTAATGCGGTTGCAGATACATTGATTAAGAGAAGACGTCACGAGTTAGACGTCAAAGCTTTTCAGGCGCTAGAGGCTGAAAGGAAGCAGTTGCAAACGCATACGGAATCGCTCCAGGCGCAGCGTAATGCTTTGTCGAAAGAGATTGGGGTATACAAAAAAAATAAAGATGAGGATGGGGCTAAAAAGTTAATGCTCCAAGTAGGGCAATTTGCTGAGCAGTTAAAACAATACGAAGAGAGGTTAGCGGAAGTCCAATCTGAGCTTAGAGCTATATTGTCTTCCATTCCAAATGTTCCACACGAGAGTGTGCCGAACGGAGCTGATGAGCAAGATAATGTTGAGGTGCGACGGGTCGGCGAGCCGCGTCAATTTAACTTCGCCGTAAGAGACCACGTAGATATTGGCGAAAATTTAGGGCAGGTTGATTTTGATCGTGCGGCTAAAATTACTGGGTCTCGTTTTGTGCTTCTGACATCTAGAATAGCTAAGCTACATCGCGCATTGGCTCAGTACATGCTCAATACTCATACGGAAAAGCACGGATATACCGAGGTGTATGCCCCATACATGGTGAATGCAAATGCTTTGTTTGGTACGGGACAGCTACCAAAATTTGAGGCTGATTTGTTTTCTGTGCCGGTTGGGGATGAGGGGAAATACTATTTAATCCCAACGGCAGAGGTTCCTGTCACTAATATTTTTGGCGATGAGATTGTGAAGCTTGAGAACCTTCCCCTAAAGTTTGTTTGCCATACACCATGCTTCCGTTCAGAGGCGGGCTCTTATGGTCGAGATACTAGGGGAATGATACGTCAGCATCAGTTTGATAAGGTTGAGTTGGTCCAGCTGGTCCATCCCGAACAGTCTTACGAGCGTTTGGAGGAGTTGACTGGGCACGCTGAGTCGATACTTCAGGGTTTGGATCTGCCATACCGCGTGGTTACCCTTTGTAGTGGAGATATGGGTTTTTCGGCTGCAAAAACCTACGATTTGGAGGTTTGGTTACCCGGGCAAAACGCGTATCGGGAGATTTCGTCTTGTAGCAACTTTGAAGCTTTTCAAGCTAGACGTATGCAGACTAGGTACAGAACGGAAAGTGGAAAGCCAGACTATGTGCACACCCTTAATGGGTCAGGACTGGCAGTTGGTAGAGCTCTTATTGCAGTGCTCGAGAATTATCAACAAAAGGATGGGTCGGTCACTATCCCTAAGTTTATGGTTACCCTAATGGGTGGGGTTGAGTCAATCGAGCCGATTTAATTTGAACGATTGTCAGCGCTGTTAGAATGACATGCTTTCGGAGAGTTGCCGGAGTGGTCGAACGGGGCGGTCTCGAAAACCGTTAAACGCTTTGCGTTTCGAGGGTTCGAATCCCTCACTCTCCGCTTGGTTTGTTTAATTGGGTCCAGATCCAGCGTCGGATGGTGTTTGGTTTTGGAAAATTTTTGTGGATATATGATGCGTGACGGTAGGTGGCCCTAATTCTCGCGTTTACCCTCATGTAAGAGTCGACCCTTTTCTCAAATAATGCTCCCGCGTACTTTGGATATCTTTCTGAAGCGGGGTGTTCAAAGTCGTAAATTTTTTTATTAAATTCTTCGACTTCGATTACATACATTTGATCCGAGAACCCATACCCGTAAAAGTAATTGTCATCTTGATAGTCTGAGTCTTTTAGGGCTTCGGAATACTTTTGATCCCATGTAAGGTTTACAACGCTGACTTCCCCTTGTTCAGCTAGAAGCGAAGTGGCATCCGACAACCAATGCGGCGCTACATCTTCGGTGATTGTCGTATCGCTCGAAAAATGTGCAAGATACTTTGTGCTGCACAAGAAAATAGAAACAAGCTCTGCTATTGAATAATAGTAACCTTTGCCTAAAGCCTCTTTGGTAAGGCCGAAGTGCTCTAGAGCATTATCCGCATGCTGAGATACAAATATATACTCATCAATAATCTCGTCAGCGATGAGTCGATCAGCAGCACGCGCTACAACCGAGGGGTTCAGGACGTTATTGATGAAAAGCACCTTCTTGTCCACGTGTTGTTTGAAACGCTCCATAACTGTTCTTAAAAATTGATGGTTAACCACCAATTCCCAGTCGTTCTCCCAGGTTTTAGTCTCGAGTGTAATGGACACGTTTTGTTGTGATGTTGTATATCTTTGACGTTCTCGGATGATACACTGCGGAGACGACAGTTAGTAGTGTGTTACATCAGTGAGCGAGCATGAAAAATTTACCCGCAGGTCTCGAGCCCAATGACAGAAGGCAACAGATATTTGAAGCCGTTGGGGCTCTTTGTGCTCGTTTCGATGATGCATATTGGCGAGAGAAGGAGCGGACACATTCGTTCCCTACAGAGTTTCATCAGGCCTTCGCTGATGGTGGGTGGCTCGGCATCACGATGCCTCGAGAGCTTGGGGGCAGTGGCTTAGGGGTCAGTGATGCTGCGCTGATGATGCAAATCGTCGGGAATTCGGCTGGTGCGATTTCAGCGTGTTCTTCGATTCACATAAATCTCTTTGGTCCTCACGCAATTGTTAAACATGGTTCCACTGAGCAGAAGCTCAAATTCATCCCACCGTTAATCGATGGCAATCACAAGGTTGCATTTGGAGTTACAGAACCAAATGCGGGCCTTGATACATCAAGTATTTCAACTACTGGTCGGAGGGTAGGGGATCGCTATGTTATCAGCGGTCAAAAGATGTGGACTACCACAGCGCAAGAGGCTAATAAAATTTTATTATTGGTAAGGACGACTCCTAAGGACCAATGTGCAAAACCTATGGACGGTCTGACTCTTTTTTATTGTGACCTAGACCGGCGCCGAATTGAGGTTAAGGCGATTGATAAGATGGGTAGAAATGCTGTCGATTCGAACATGGTTTTTATCGATAATTTAGAGGTTGATTTAGAGAGTCGAATTGGGGATGAGGGGGATGGGTTTCGGTTGTTACTCGATTCGTTAAATCCCGAGCGTATTTTGATTGCATCTGAAACTATCGGCGTTGGCAAGAGGGCGGTAGACCTAGCCGCAAAATATGCTTCTGAGCGTGAAGTTTTCGGAAGGAAGATTGGAGAGAATCAATCGATTCAGCATCCCCTTGCTGAAAGTTGGATGGCATTGGAGGCTGCAGATTTGATGGTCTGGCATGCTGCACGCTCGTACGATAATGGGCGTAACTGCGGTGCTGAGGCAAATGCAGCAAAGTATTTGGCAGCGGAAGCGGCGTTCGAGGCGTGCGATCGCGCACTGCGAACGCATGGTGGTGTTGGGTATGCCAAAGAGTACAACATCGAACGTTATCTTCGCGAGGTAATGCTCATGCGTATTGCGCCAGATCAGTCGAGAGATGATTCTTTGTTACATAGCCGAGAAAGTTTTGGGGTTGCCGAGATCCTATTAAGTTTGTAACACCAAGATATAATGACAGGGCGAGAGGATCTAATAAAATATGTGATTGGCCGCATTCTGTGTAAGCAGGATACGGGTAACTTGGGCATAGAGCATAAAAGGGGAGGCGTATGACTATAAATTGGGATGTATTCACGCCATGGATGTCGTTAGCTGGTGGCGTTCTCTTAGGGATATCCACGGCAATTTTCATATTTATGAATGGGAAAATAGCGGGAATCAGTGGGATTCTCGGGGGAGTAATCAGTGGAAAGTCATCTGAATTAGGCTGGAGATCGATGTTCTTAATCGGGCTCCTGGCCTCATCGTTTGTGTATGGTATTTTTGCTGCAGTGCCTGAGGCCATTATCGAAGCCTCGACCTATAGCTTGGTTCTTGCAGGGCTGCTCGTCGGAATCGGAACTCGTTACGCCGCGGGTGTACCAGTGGCCATGGTGTTGTTGGGCTTTCTCGGTTATCACCAAGATCGCTGGCTGCAACGGTGAGTTTTATGATCGCGGGATTTGTAGTGGTATTTCTAATTAAGCATATTCTGTGAGGTGACCGAATGAAAAGTTTATCAGCGCTTATTGCGGGCTTAGTTTTTGGAATAGGTTTGATCGTATCCGGAATGTCAAACCCGGCAAAGGTGGTAGGTTTTCTGGATCTTGCCGGGAATTGGGATCCTTCATTGGCCTTCGTTATGGGTGGGGCAATAGCAGTTGGTCTCGTGACGTTCCACTTTGCAAAAAGACGTACCCTGAGTCTTCTAGGCGAGCCAATGGCTCTTCCGACCAACGCAACTATCGATAAAAGATTAGTTTTAGGAAGTCTAATTTTTGGTATCGGTTGGGGGATCGCTGGTTTCTGTCCGGGGCCAAGTTTAGTGGCCTTTGGTATGGGGTACAGTGAAGCAGTGATATTCGTAGTTTCGATGATTGTTGGAATGGGCCTCTTTGCATTTTTAGAGCGTCCCAAGTCTTAGAGGTTTTTTCGAAAGTGTTAGAACTCAAGTCGGTCACGAGTACGCGTGGTTATAAAAAACTTTTTGAGGATTTGAGTTTTAGTTTAGAAGAGGGAGAAGCGCTCCTTGTAAATGGAGTGAACGGCTCGGGGAAGACTACGCTATTACGGATCCTGTGTGGTTTTTCTCGTCCTGATGCCGGTGAAGTTCAATGGGCGAATAAAGACATCCGGACTCTCGGACACGACTATTCGTGTTTAGTAAATTACCTCGGTCACTTTGATGCGCTTAAAGGAAATCTGACGGCGGAAGAAAATTTGATTGCTTCTCTGTCCGTTATGGGTATTGACTCTGATGTAGCTACCATCCGTGAGGCTCTTATACGAACAAGATCTGCATTCGAAGTTATCAGTACCGGTAAGTAGACTTTCTGCTGGTCAACGTAAGCGGGTGGCGCTTGCTCGATTACGGATCTCACGTGAAAGGCCTATCTGGATTCTTGATGAACCTTTTGTGTCGCTCGATAAAAGTTCTACAGAGTCTTTAAGTGCTGCGCTCTCAGAACACGTTTCCAATGGCGGTTTATTGATTTATACGACGCATCAAGATATCGGTCTGGCTGTCAGACCAAAAATCTTGACTATGAACTGACTATGCGCTCGCGATCATTATTTTTGGCTGTTTTGCTTCGTGAATTTAAGATTTCACTGACGCAAAAAACTGATATTGCAACGATATTTTTCTTTTTTTGATTGTTGCCTCATTATTCCCATTTGCTGTTGGCCCTGATACTTGGCAGCTTAAGAACGGTGGGGCCTGGTGTGGTTTGGGTAGCGGCGTTGCTCTCGTCTTTGTTAGCACTCCATCGGATGTTTGAGAGTGATTTTATTGATGGTTCTCTAGAACAATTTCTTTTGTCGGGGGAGCCATTAGTGCTGGTTGTGGTTTCAAAAATTTTTGCACACTGGCTAATTACGACCTTGCCAATCGTTATTTTGTCGCCTTTCGTTGGTATGCAGTTCGGTCTTAGCGCTGAGGCTTCATGGATAATGGCGCTTACTCTTTTAATTGGTACTCCAGTGCTCTCCTTACTAGGGTCGGTCGGTGCTGCGTTAACGCTTGGGGTGCGAAGCGGGGCGGCATTAACTGCGCTTCTCATTCTTCCCCTTTATATTCCAGTATTAATCTTTGGGGTTGGAGGCACTGTTGCCAGTTTACAGGGGATGGAGACAATCGGCCATTTCTCGATCTTGCTTGCGTTCCTCTGTCTCTCTCTAGCTTTGTGCCCTCTCGCGACCTCGGCTGCCTTGAAAATTGCTTTAGAATAACGGCTGCCTAGCGATTAGATTCCCAACAGTCAGTGTGTTCTTTGGGGGGAGATCGTACCGCTTTGATCTGTTCGCAAACTTTGCAGCTTCTACACTTTATGCGTTTTTGGAAATACTCAACTCCTCAAAATTTTTACCCAGCCGCGAAAAAAATAGCAGCTGTATTTTTTGTTTTAGCGATATGTTTTGGTATACCGGGTCTTTATATTGGATTTTTCGTAGCGCCAACGGATCACCAGCAAGGTGAAGCTTATCGAATCATTTTTATTCACGTTCCAGCAGCGTGGATGTCCATGTTCATATATGTAGTTATGGCTTTTTGGGCTGCGGTAGGTTTGATATTAAACACGCGTTTGTCGTCGATGTTGGCGCAGGCACTTGCTCCGACAGGGGCTCTTATGACTTTTTTAGCTCTGTGGACTGGAGCGTTTTGGGGCAGGCCTACTTGGGGTACTTGGTGGGTATGGGATGCTCGATTAACCTCTGAGCTGGTTCTATTGTTTCTTTATGTAGGCTTCATGGCGCTCAGGGCATCGATAGAAGATCCGAGGCGAGCAGATAAAGCGTCGGCGATCCTCGCCATTGTAGGTGTTGTTAACGTTCCCATTATTTACTTCTCGGTAAAATGGTGGAACACGTTACACCAAGGTGCCTCGGTATCACTTACTAAAGCTCCCAGTATGGCCAGCGATATGCTGCTCGGAATGCTCTTGATGGCACTCAGTTTTTGGATGTATTCGATCGCCGTCTCGATGTTGCGAGTCAGAAAAATTATTCGAGACCGTGAGCGTAATTCTGGTTGGTTGAACAATTGAATTCTCTCGTTCGACTTTTGAGGTAGAGGAGATCAAGTTATGGATTGGGGTTCTTTGCAGAATTTTATTGATATGGGCGGCTATGGGCTATATGTTTGGGGTTCATACCTAGTAACGCTTTTCGCTATCGCGATTGAAACATTTAGTTTGCGCGAACCGTGAGCGAACTCCATGGACTGTTTCTGGTCGTATTCCTCTGATATTTTCAAACAATTAGATAAATGAAACCAAGGCAAAAGCGCTTATTGCTGATCATCGCTGTGCTAGCTCTAGTGTCCGTAGCGGCGCTCCTTGTTCTGAATGCTTTCAAGAGCAACCTCGTATTTTTTTATACTCCCACGGAAGTTGTTGAAGGAAAGGTTCCGGTTGCGAGAGCTTTTAGGATTGGCGGCATGGTTGTGGACGGAAGCTTACAAAGAAAACAGGATGGGGTGAGTGTTTCTTTCTCTGTCACAGACACTATCCATGCGATCGATGTCACCTATGAGGGAATACTTCCAGATTTATTTCGGGAGGGCAAGGGAGTGGTTGCGCAGGGTAGATTAATCGAGAATGGATCGTTCATTGCGGATCAAGTGCTCGCTAAGCACGACGAGAATTATATGCCACCCGAAGCTGCCGAAGCGCTCAAGCGTGCTCGCGAGCTGAAGGCAAGTGAATAACGGTTTATGGCTTTGAGGAGGTATTTTTGATCCCAGAAATAGGGCACTTTTTAATCATCCTTGCACTCTGGGTCTCCATTGCGCAGACGTTAATCTGTTTCGGAGGGGCGGTTCGTTCGAGTTCTCGCCTGATTGCTTTCCCGAGGTATAGCTCCTACGTAATTTTCTTGCTTACGCTGGCGGGTTTTTGTTGTCTCGCGACCTCTTTTTTGGTCGATGATTTTTCTGTCTTAAATGTCGCATCCAACTCCAATAGCCAATTGCCTTGGCCCTATAAGCTTGCGGCGAGTTGGGGAAGCCACGAGGGGTCTTTGCTCTTATGGGTGCTAATGCTTAGCGGTTGGATGTCGGCGGTCTCTTTATTTAGTAAGCAAATGCCAGATGAGATGCGCTCCCTAATTTTGGGTGTGATGTCGGCAATTGCGATTGGTTTTTATTTATTCATGCTACTGACTTCCAACCCGTTCGATAGATTGCTGCCGCCAGCAGCCGATGGGCGGGATTTAAATCCGTTGTTACAAGATCCGGGGATTGTGATACACCCGCCAATGCTTTATATGGGCTATGTGGGTTTTTCGGTAGTTTTTGCATTTGCGATTGGGGCTTTGATTAGCGGAAAACTCGACTCGACCTGGGCTCGATGGTCGCGCCCTTGGACAACAGCGGCTTGGTGTTTCTTAACTGTTGGTATTGCGTTAGGTAGTTGGTGGGCGTATTACGAACTAGGCTGGGGTGGTTGGTGGTTTTGGGACCCAGTAGAGAATGCATCTTTCATGCCGTGGCTGTGTGGAACTGCGCTGATTCATTCATTATCTGTGACAGAAAAACGCGGAAGTTTCAAAATTTGGACCGTGCTGCTATCGATAATTACTTTTTCGCTTTCGTTACTTGGAACCTTTCTTGTTCGTTCAGGGGTGTTGACGTCGGTCCATGCATTCGCTACGGATCCAGAGAGAGGTGTATTTATCCTAGGGTTCTTAATTGTAGTGATAGGGGCGTCTCTGCTCTTATTTGCTTGGCGAGCACCTAAAGTGGGATTGGGTGGAAACTTCAACTTTATCTCGCGAGAATCGGCTTTATTGGCAAACAATGTGCTTTTGGTGGTCGCTGCGGCATCGGTCCTACTTGGTACGTTATATCCACTTTTTTTAGATGCGATGGGACTAGGTAAGATATCGGTGGGCCCCCCTTACTTTGATGCCATTTTTTTTCCGCTGATGGCGCCAGCCATGTTTCTGATGGGTATTGGACCGGTATTGCGTTGGAAGAATGCTAAAACTTTAGAGCTTGCAACAAAGCTCAAGTGGGCTTTTGCGATTTCGCTTGTTTCGGCAATTATTGTTCCGATGGTGATGGGTAGTTGGTCGGTATTTGTATCGATTGGCTTGTTGCTGGGTTTCTGGATTGTGGTGTCGGGTCTCGTGAATCTACTCGAGCAGATCCGAAGACTGAGAATGGGATCTGAGAGAACTATTTTTCAAGTTATTAATTCTCTGCCTAGGTCTTACTATGGAATGCTCGTTGCTCACCTAGGTGTGGCAGTTTTCATTTTTGGCGTCACCCTAGTAAAGGGCTATGAGGAGGAGCGTGACGTAAAACTCGCGGTAGGGGGGTCTGTCGAGTTGAGCGGTTACAGATTTAGTCTGGCCTCATTGGATGACCTAATTGGTCCAAATTACAATGGGGTCAAGGGGACGGTTTTTGTTCATGGTGATGATGGAAAGCTTGTGTCTACTCTTTATCCTGAGAAGCGTTTTTATCATGTTCAGCGTATGCCAATGACTGAAGCCGCGATAGATACAGGATTATTTAGAGATCTCTACGTTTCCCTTGGTGAGGCGTTAGAGGATGGCTCCTGGGTCGTTAGGGTTTACTTAAAACCATTTGTTGACTGGATTTGGGGAGGGGCGTTCTTGATGGCGCTTGGTGGTCTATTGGCGATTTCTGATAAAAAGTACCGGTCCAAGAGGAGGTCGGCGCCAAATCAGGTAGCCATCAGTTCTTGATCTATATGTGTTGATAAATATTTCATAGGGAATTTAATTGCGAAAATATCTTCTTCCTCTCGCCATTTTCGTCCTGGTCGCCATATTTTTGTGGAGAGGGCTTTTTCTGAATCCTCGGGAAGTGCCTTCACCTTTAATCGGGAAGTCGATACCTGAGTTTTCTTTACCGAAATTGGAGAAAGAAAATTCGGCAGTGACCTCGAAAACGTTTGATGGGAAAGTCTGGGTGTTAAATGTTTTTGCGTCATGGTGTACCCCATGTTTGGATGAGCATCCAATGCTCATGGAGCTTGCTTCCCAGAATCGAGTGATAGTCGTGGGCCTAAACTATAAAGACGGCTTTCAAAGTGCTGCAGATTGGTTGGGTAAGCATGGAAATCCATACTCAGCTGTCGCGGTGGATATAGATGGTCTGGTAGGAATGGATTTCGGGGTCTACGGTGTGCCAGAAACGTTTTTGATTGATAAGAGCGGGGTTATCCGATACAAAAAAATAGGACCTTTGAGTTCCATCGATATACAAGATGAATTATTGCCATTAGTCGAGAGTTTGCAGTGATCAAAAAATTTTTCCTATTTACGGCATATTCATTTTTTCTCAGCCTGTCATTTCTCTCCACTGCTGAGCAGTCATCGGAGTTGAGTGCGGACTTTCAGGAAAAAGTTAAGAGCATCAGTGCGGAGCTGCGGTGTTTGGTCTGTCAAAACCAAACAATCGCTGACTCGAATGCTAGTTTAGCGGTTGATTTGCGTAATCAGGTATCACGAATGCTTCGCCAAGGAAAGTCTGAGCAAGAGATCAAGCAGTATATGGTCGAGAGATACGGTGACTTCGTTTTGTACGATCCTCCGGTGAAGGAGAGAACCTGGGCTCTCTGGTTTGGGCCGTTTCTTTTGTTAGCACTAGCGATTGCTTTTTTGGTAAGTAACCAACTGAAGAGGCGCGCGGAGCCGGATTCTGCTCTTAATTCTGCTGATCGTGAGGATTTGAGAGCATTATTGCGCGGTGATAAGGATCAGCTATGACGGTACTGTCCTTTTTTATTGGAGCCGTTCTCCTACTCGTCATCGGTTTTCTTGGTCTTGTGATCTTTAAGTTCAAAGTTGGGCAAATCGGCAGATCCAGAGGTCGTAGTAACTTGGATATCCTTCGGGGGGATTATGAGGTCATCGAACGCCGATTTCAAAATGGGGATATTGATCGTACTGCGTACGAAGAGGAGATGGTCGAGCTAGAACTCAGGGCGCAAAGGGATGAAATAGGGGAGCATAAAACCCAGGCGGCGGCTAACTCAAAGATGGATCGATTCGTTGCAGCTGGATTGATTTTTGTGATGGTTCCCATTGGTAGTCTCGGGCTTTATCTTAAAATTGGCCAACCCGAAGCGCAGAATGTTGCTGAGCTCGTTGAGAATCAAAAAGAGCATCTGACCCCCGAGCAGTTAGAAGAAATTCTTATAAAAATTCGGTCGCACCTCAAAGATGATCCGTCCGATGTCGAAGGTTGGGTGATGTTAGGTCGAACTCTCAAGGGATTGGGGCGTTTTGATGAGTCTGTTTCGGCCTGGAAACAGGCTTATGAATTGTCACCTGATGATGCGAATTTACTTGTAGATTATGCAGAGGCGTTAGCTTTGGTCGATATGAAAGATCACGAGCCTGGGCAGTTGATTGATCGAGCCTTGGGCTACGATCCGAATAATGTAAAAGGTTTGGCACTGGGTGGATCTATTGCATTTGCCAACGCAGACTACGAGACAGCTATTGAGCGATGGTCGCTTCTGGCAAGTTTAGTGCGCGATGATGATGATCTAGTTTCAACACTGAAGGAGGGGTGGCTGAGGCCTCGCGCCGGTTAGGCAAAACAGTCGCAGCTGATAGTGGCGCGTTACCAAAAATATCAGAATCCGGGCAGACCTCGCAGGCATTAATTACTGGTCGTCTGAGACTGGATGAGGGGGTTCGAGATTTGGTGTTGCCCACCGAATCGGTATTCATTTTCGTCCGAGCAGTTGATGGACCGCCGATGCCAATTGCGGCATTAAAGGTAGAAGTCAAAGATTTGCCATTCGAATTTTCAATCGGTGATAACGAGTCTTTGCAGCAAAGTCGTAAATTATCTGAATTTGGTTCAGTACTAGTGGGTGCGAGAGTGTCAAAAAGCGGTAATGCGATTGAGGCGACCGGAGACCTCGTGGGTGAAGTGAAGAGAATAAGTCTCGGTTCGACGGTTGACTTGGTGATTGATCGCCGCGTAAAGTGAGGGCTTTTACCTCCTACTCAAAGGTTATATCGTTGAGACGTAAGAATCATTTGTTAGTACGGGTTTTTCTCTCGGTTACGCTGTTTTGCCTCGGGATAAATTTCGGGAAGACCGACGACGATATCGAAAATATACAAAAGTTTGTTCGTGAGGTGGCTAGTAAGCATGGTTTAGAAGAGGAATATCTCGCCACTATCATCTCGTCAGCAGAAAAGCAGCAGAGTATCTTAGATGCCTTCAAAAGGCCCGCGACTTCTAGGCCATGGCATTATTTCCGCGAGCGATATGTAACTGATTACCGGATAGAGGAAGGGGTAAAGTTTTGGTCTGCTAACCAAGCGGTTTTGGATCAAGCGACAGAGAAGTACGGTGTTCCCCAGGAAATTATTGTTGCTCTTATAGGGGTTGAAACGAATTACGGTTCTTTCACGGGTACGCATCGAGTCCTCGATGCTTTGTTTACACTCGGGTTCTATGGAGAGCGGAGAAACAAATATTTTCTCTCTGAGTTAGAACAGTTTATCTTGATGGCGCGTGATAATCAGTTGGATCCACTCGAGGTGCGTGGATCCTTCGCCGGGGCTTTAGGCATTGCTCAATTTATGCCGTCTAGCTATCGAGAGTATGCAATTGATTTTGATGGAGATGGCCGCGCGGATTTGGGGCAAAGCGTCGCTGACGCAGTTGGGAGTGTCGCGAACTATCTTGCGCGCTTTGGTTGGGCCGCCCATGGAAACATTGCGTCGCTCGTATCTATACCTGAGGGCAACGAGAAAGTCGAAACTCTTGTGGGGTCCAGCAAGCCAAGGTTGGTAATAAAAGATTTACAGGATGTCGGGCTTTCAGTTCCGGATATCGATTCAAAGGAAAAAGTAGCTCTCATATCTCTTGCGGCGATTGATGGTAATGAATACTGGGTAACGTTCCAAAATTTTTATTCGATTACTCGATACAATCCCAGCCAAAATTACGCAATGGCGGTTTTTCAACTCTCCACTGAAATTAAGGGAAAAAGAGGTATCTAATTTTAATATTGAAAGGACGGATACTTATGAAGATATCACCAACAATATTAGCCTTGTTAATATCGACTTTTTTCATGTATTTGTCGGGCAGTCACGCGGATGATAAAGGTTCTTGCGGCTGTCATGTGAAGGACGATACGACCGTATGCACAGTCAAAGACATGGGGGGTGGGTCATCCGCCTGCGCCTGCGAGAAGGAAACGATGTATGGAAAACGCAAGTTTACAAAAGAGGTCTGCGATTCGGTAACCGAGGGGTAGACTTTTATTCTGCATGGTGATACTTGCAGATTCTAAGTCTGTTGGGATGACGTTGTTAGATGTCCGTTGAGATTTTTTTTAACTCGTAGATAATTTCTAAAGCATCCTTGGGACTCAGTTGATCGGGTTCAATAACCGAAATTTTTTCCTTTAATCTGTCCCGGGTTTCTTGATTACTTTTGTCAAAAAGATGTGGTTGAATATTTGAGCGCTCATTATTTCTCCAAATTTGTTGGAGCTCTAATTTTGCAGCTTCAATCACTTGTCTGGGTAACCCTGCTAATTTTGCGACCTCTATGCCGTAGCTTTGGGATGCCGGGCCATCCAGCACGTTGTGTAAGAACACAATCCTATCGTCATGCTCAATTGCAGATACGTGCACATTTCGCGCCGATGGGTGATGATCTGACAACTCAGTAAGTTCAAAGTAATGTGTAGCAAATAGGCAGTAGCTTTTATTAATCTCAATGAGTTGTCGAGCAATGGATGTTGCTAGAGCTAATCCGTCGGAGGTTGATGTGCCGCGCCCAACCTCATCCATTAACACTAAACTTTTCTCGGTTGCATTATGGAGAATGTTTGCCGTTTCGGACATTTCAACCATAAAAGTCGATTGTCCTAAAGATAAATTATCTGATGCTCCGATACGAGTAAATATGCGGTCCACTCGTCCAATGGATGCACTCTCGCAAGGAACAAAGCTCCCGATATGAGCCAATAAAACTATGAGTGCATTTTGTCTCATATAAGTTGACTTGCCGCCCATATTTGGCCCAGTTATCACTAACATTCTTGTTTCATCGTTCAGGGCAGTATCGTTTGGGACGAATGTCGTCAGGGAGTTTTCTACAACTGGATGTCTTCCCTTCTCAATACGAATTGATAAATCGTTGGTGAAAGTGGGTTTCGTGTAGTTGTTTCTTTGCGCTAACTCGGCGAGACTTCTTAGCGCATCCAAAATCGCAATAGCCTGTGCCGCTTTTTTGAGGATGTCATAGAACCTATTGACCTCTTCGAGAACTTGAGCGTACAAAAGTTTTTCTCTGCTGAGGGCGCGATCTTTCGCTGATAGAGCCTTGTCCTCGAACTCTTTTAGTTCAGGTGTAATATAGCGCTCTACGTTCTTGAGCGTTTGCCGCCTTCTATAGTCCTCGGGAATCGCTTTTGTATTAAGTTTTGAAACCTCAATGTAGAAACCATGGACTCGATTGAATTCGACTTTTAAGTTTGAGATCCCGGTTCGCTCCCGTTCTTTTTCCTCGAGTTCGAGGAGGAAGGCGCCATGGTTGTGCTGTAGTTCTCGAAGCTTGTCTAGTTCCTCATCAAACCCATTGTTGATAACGCCGCCATCAACAATGATACTCGCTGGCTCCGGAAGAATGGCGGTTTTAAGGTAATCACTCAGAATTGGATCGCAATTAAGATCGCTGAGGACTTGTTTTGCGAGCCCAATGTCGCAGCCCGTTAGGGCGACCCGAAGATCCGGCAGAAGCGTGACTGAATCACGAAGTGCCGATAGGTCTCGCGGTCTTGCTGAGCCCATGGCAACTCGTGTGTTTATTCTTTCAATGTCCGAGATGCCTCGTATCAAGTCTCTAATGCTCTGGCTTCTGCGTCGATTATCTGGATCAATCATCCACGAGATCAAGTCTTGCCGTGATCGGATCGCGTCGTGATTTCTTAATGGGTGGTTTATTGCGTGCGATAACCATCGACTGCCCATGTGCGAGGTGCAGTTGTCTATCGTGGAGAGAGGTGATGGAGATCGTTCGCCAGAGAGAGTCTCGTTAATTTCTAGGTTTTTTCTCGTCGTGTGATCAAGTTGAAGGCAATCCTCATTTGATTCAGATGAAATATTTTTAACATGATTGAGTTTTTGACCTTGGGTATTTTGAGCATATCTCGAGTAGGGCACCGGCCGCAGATATTCCTACATGTAGCTCTTCACATCCAAACGACTTTAGGCTCTTGACGTTAAAGTGGTCCTCTAGGGTTTTTCTAGCTACGTCGTAATCGTAATGCCAACTTTCAATGCGATTTATTGGGATATTCAACGTATTTAACTTTTCAATCGGAAATTTGTCGCTTACGATAATTTCCCGGGGTCTTATTCTTTGAATTTCATCAGAGATGTCTCGATAAGCTGTCTGCAGAATTTTAAAGGTACCACTTGCGATTGATAACCATGCATAACCACATGTTTCTTCGCTTATATGGCAGGTGAGAAGGATATTCTCCTCTCTACCGTTTAGTAAAGAGGCTTCTGTAAGTGTTCCTGGGGTGACAATACGAGTGACTTTTCGTTCAACAGGACCTTTGGATGCGGAGACATCTCCGACCTGCTCACAGATCGCGACAGATTTTCCGGATTTGAGTAACTTTGAAAGATATTGCTCGGCAGCATGATGTGGAATACCGGCCATCTTAACGGGTTCTCCGGCTGAGTTTCCTCTAGATGTTAGAGTTATATCTAAAAGCCTCGACGCTTCCTCTGCATCATTAAAGAATAGTTCGTAAAAATCCCCCATCCGGTAAAACAACAACTTGTCTTTGTGCTCCGCTTTTATGCCCAAGTATTGGCGCATCATTGGAGTGTGTTTTTCGCGTTCTGGAGTCACCGGTTTAAATAAATGGTTTTGTTTTTACTTGGGTAATTTTTTAGCGTGCGGGGCCAGTACTTTTAACATTTGTGCAAATATTTTTGGGTTCCCTGCGACAATTCTCCCGGATTCCAAAAAATCTTGTTCTCCTGAAAAGTCTCCCACTAGCCCCCCCGCTTCGGTAATGAGTAGTGCCCCCGCGGCCATATCCCACGGTTTTAAGCCCATTTCCCAAAAGCCATCGATTCTGCCAGCAGCAAGATAGGCGAGATCCAGTGCTGCCGCTCCTGGACGACGAATCCCAGCTGTTTTCAAAGTTAATGCCTTGAACATTTCGGTATAGTATCTATGTCAGTTCCCATTTGGAATGGAAAACCCGTACCAATCAAGCAGTCTAATAATTTTTCCCGTTTGGAGACTCGGATTCTTTTTTCGTTTAGATAAGCACCTCCACCCCGAGTTGCTGTAAATAAGTCATTCCTGTTCGGATCGTAAACTACCGCTTGCTGGATTTGTCCTTTAAAGGAGAGGGCGATTGAAACTGCATAAACTGGAAATCCATGTAAGAAATTTGTTGTCCCGTCCAACGGATCAATAATCCAGACATAATCTGAGTCGCCGGTGACTCCTGATTCTTCAGCGAAGAACGCATGATCGGGGTAGACCTTCTGGATGCTCTCAATGATTGCCGACTCGGCTGCTCGGTCTACCTCAGAGACAAAATCGTTCGTCGATTTTTGTTGGATTTTGATTTTTTCAATATTGTCTGAAGCGCGAACGATTATATCTCCAGCACGTCTTGCGGCTTTCACCGCGAAATTCAGCATCGGGCTCATTTTGAGGGCTCATCGGTAATAAAGAACGAAAACAGGATTGTAAAGTAAACTGGTTGAGTAGGTGACAGTTCGATTACTTTTTAAAAATTGATGATGAGCGATCAAACAAATCTCAGTCGTATTCGTGTCGTTCTAGTAGAGACTAGCCATCCCGGAAATATTGGAGCAGCGGCGCGTGCGATGAAAGTCATGGGGTTAGATAAGTTGTATCTTGTGCGCCCAAAATTGTTTCCTCATCCTGACGCGACTGCTATGGCGTCTGGCGCGCTGGATGTTTTAGACAATGCGATCTCCTGTGAGGCTTTGTCCAATGCGCTCGTGGGTACCGTCTACTCAATAGCAACGACAGCTCGTGAACGTGAGTTGAGTCACCAAGTTTTTCCAGTTCGAGAGGCAGCGACACAGGCCTTAAGTAAAACGCTTAGCGGCGATGTTGCTATTGTTTTTGGTCCTGAAAGAACTGGATTGTCTGTTAAGGACGCATCGCTTGCATCAGTTTTGTCACGAATCCCAACTGGGAGTAGCTACGCATCCCTAAATTTAGGGCAAGCTGTACAGGTTTTTGCGTACGAATTATTGATGGCATTGAATTTAGATGAAGATTATCAATCGAGAAATGATGTCTCAGAGTTAGCGCGACATGAAGATGTCGAGTTGATGTATGAGCATATGGAAGACGTCCTATTAGAGATCGATTTTTTGAACGAAAAAATCCTGGAAAATTGGTTCAGCGATTGCGTCGTATGTTTGCTCGTATTCATTTGGAGAAGGATGAGGTAGGGATTCTGAGGGGAATATTAGGCGCAATACAAAAGAAACGACGTTAAAATTGCATTTGTAAATCTTTAGGGAAGAGTGAGTGTTTCGACAAATTCGTGAAGAAGTGAAGGTGGTGTTTGATCGTGACCCAGCGGCTAGGTCTGTTTGGGAGGTGATAACTTGTTATCCAGGTTTTCATGCGATGCTATTTCATCGTCTTGCGCATCGCTTTTGGAAATGGGGTTTTAAATGGTTTGCTCGCTGGTTGTCCTCGGTTTCAAGGTGGCTAACCGGCATTGAAATTCACCCAGGTGCAGCTATAGGATCCAGATTTTTTATCGATCACGGTATGGGAATAGTGATCGGAGAGACTTCCATCATTGGGGATGATTGCACTCTGTACCACGGCGTTACCCTTGGTGGGACTTCTTGGGAGAAGGGTAAGAGGCACCCTACGCTGAGCAATAATGTCGTTATCGGTGCTGGTGCGAAGGTGCTTGGTCCTATCGTGGTTGGAGATGGAGCGAAAATTGGTTCGAACGCGGTTGTTGTGAAGGACGTTCCGGCTGGTGCTACAGCTATCGGTATTCCGGCTCGAGTCGTGGACCCTGGGGTTCATAGTCGGGAGTCAGCTGCAGAGGGGATGGGCTTCTCAGCCTATGCAATCAGTTCGGATATGAATGACCCAGTCGTAAAGGCCATCCACGGTTTACTGGATCATTCGGTAGAAGTCGACACAAGGATACGATTCGTGCTTACCGAGTTAAAAAAACTCGGGGTCGATTTGAGTGACCTTGAGAAGCCAAAAGACGATTTCGACGCAGACTATCTCAATCGAATAGTTGACTAAAATAGTCGGATAATATATAGTCTCGACCGTGGGTTGGCGTTCCTGCGTTATTTAGTCCTCAGTCCGCTAACTTAATTTATCCAGGTAACTTATGAGATTGACAACAAAAGGCCGATTTGCGGTTACTGCAATGGTGGATATTGCCATTTACGGCACTGACAAGCCCGTCGCTTTGAGTGATATCAGTGAACGTCAAAAGATATCGTTGTCTTACTTGGAGCAGCTTTTTGGGAAGCTTCGACGCAAATTATTGGTAGCGAGTGTTAGAGGCCCTGGCGGGGGTTACAAAATGGCAAAACCTCTAGCTTCATTAACTGTCGGAGAGATAATAAGGGCTGTTGATGAGTCAATTGATGCCACCCAATGTAGAGGCATGAAAAACTGTAAAGGTGACGAGGAGTGTGTAACTCACGATCTCTGGACCAACTTAAACGAGCATATCTTCGATTACATGGATTCGGTAACCCTGAGTGATTTAGTTGGAGCACGTGAAAGAAAAACATCGGGATCATCAGTAGTGCGTTTATCAAAATATAAGAAAAAGATATCCAACAATCCGGGTGGAATGAATGCCTGATTTTTATGTCGAAGCAATGTAGGCTGGCCAATGTTTTCTTATTTTGATCACAACGCGACAACGCCCATCGGCGAGAAGGTGTTGCAAAGCATGCTTCCTTACTTCAAAGATGACTACGGTAACGCATCCAGTCGACATGTTTTGGGAACGAAGGTTCGCGAGGCAATTAATCGTGCGCGAGAGCAGGTGGCCCATCTCGTTGAGGTGCAGGCTTCACAGGTGATATTTGTATCGGGGGGGACAGAGGCAAATAATGCTTTCATAAAAGGCATGGGTGCGTGTTTGCCGCCATCTCAGATTATTTCGAGCGCCATGGAGCACCCCTGTGTAAAAAATCCTGTCCAAAAGCTCCGGAGATCGGGTTGGAAACTTGCAAACTTACCGACGTTGGGTAACGGCTTGGTTGATGCGTCGAGCTTGGATGTGTTTCTATCGAGTAAAACGGGTTTTGCATCGGTTATGTTGGCAAATAATGAGACTGGAGTAATTCAGCCCATCTCAAAGCTTGCCGAGTCATTCAGGCAACACAATGTTTGGTTTCATACGGATGCAGTACAGGCGGTCGGAAAAATCCCATTAACCTTCGCTGAACTAGGGGTGCATGCGATGAGTATCTCTGCTCACAAGCTTGGCGGTCCCAAAGGTATTGGGGCGCTGGTGATTGACAAACGATTGCCGCTTGAGCCGTTAATCGACGGTGGTGGTCATGAGTTTGGACTTCGGTCGGGCACAGAGAACGTCCCGGCGATCGTCGGGTTTGGGACTGCCTGCGAAATCGCATCGGAAAAACTCAAATCTTACCAAGCGGTCGTATCTCCAATTCGCGATAAAATAGAGGCTGATCTTGAGTCTTTAGGGGCCGTCATTTTTGGTAAGTTAGCTCCGCGACTACCTAACACCCTTTATTGTTCGTTCCCAGGAGTTCATGGTGAGAGCATGGTTATTGCTCTCAACGAGGAGGGGTTCGGTGTGGCGAGTGGCTCAGCATGTTCGAGTGCGAGTGTAAATGTGAGTCCCACTCTGTTGGCAATGGGTGTCGAAGAATCTCTAGCTTCGTGCGCTGTGAGAATTAGTGTCGGGGAGGAAAGCACTGTAGATGATGCCGAGAGATTTCATCTGTCATGTAGAAGAGTACTAAAAAAATTTAACAATTTAATGGCCTTAGCTAGTTGAGGACGATTAATGGGAATCACGGTTACAGATAGAGCGGCTAGACATATCGAGAGGTTTTTATCCAAAGAGAGTGGAGTTGGTCTGAGGTTTGGTGTAAAGACAGTAGGATGCTCCGGATTAAGCTACACGTTTGAGTGTGCGCGAGAAGCAAAAAATGATGATGTCTGTTTTTCTTCATCCGGGGTTAACGTGGTTGTCAATAAAGCCGATCTTTTGTTCATCGATGGTTCTATTTTAGATTTTGAAAGAAAAGGCCTGAATGAAGTCTTTAAGGTAACGAACCCCAAAGCGATGGCAACGTGTGGGTGTGGAGAGAGCTTCACGGTGGAAAATACTGAACGCTTGGGTGAGGAAAAATGAGTACAGCACTTGACAGTATTGTTAATCAGCCTTACCGAGCCGGATTTAAGACTGATATTGAATCCGACACAGTCGATAAGGGGCTGAGTGAAGATGTCGTTCGGCTAATTTCTAAAAAGAAAAACGAGCCTGAGTGGATGCTCGATTTTCGTTTAAAGGCGTATCGGCATTGGCTGACTATGAAAGAGCCTGAGTGGCCAAATGTGAAGTATCCAAAAATAGACTATCAAGACATCATCTATTACGCCGCTCCGAAGCCAAAGGCTACTAAAAAATCGATGGATGAGGTTGATCCAGAGCTTCTGAAGACCTTTGATAAGCTCGGGGTGCCGCTTCACGAACGCGCCGCCTTGGCCGGTGTTGCGGTTGACGTCGTTTTCGATAGTGTTTCTGTTACGACGACGTACAAAGAAAAGCTAGCAGAGCAGGGGATTATTTTTTGTTCCTTCTCTGAAGCAGTTAAGGATCATCCAGATTTGGTTAAGAAGTATCTGGGCAGTGTCGTTCCGTACACTGATAATTTTTATGCAGCTCTCAACTCAGCCGTCTTCACCGATGGGTCTTTTTGTTTCATACCGAAAGGTATCAAGTGTCCGATGGATTTGTCGACTTATTTCCGGATTAATACCCAAGATTCTGGGCAGTTTGAGAGAACGTTAATTGTGGCGGAAGATGATGCGCAAGTGTCTTATCTAGAGGGCTGTACTGCACCTCAATTCGATACGAATCAGTTGCATGCTGCGGTGGTGGAGCTTGTCGCGCTTGATCGAGCCGATATTAAATACTCGACAGTCCAGAATTGGTACGCTGGCGATGAAAATGGGGTGGGTGGCATATTCAATTTTGTGACAAAGCGTGGCTTATGCAAGGGAGAAAAATCTAAAATTTCTTGGACGCAGGTAGAAACAGGTTCGGCTGTGACTTGGAAATATCCATCATGTATTTTGCTTGGGGATAGTTCTATTGGAGAATTCTATTCGGTCGCGCTGACTAATCACCTCCAACAGGCTGACACTGGAACCAAGATGGTTCACATTGGTAAAAATACCCGTAGCAGAATTATCAGCAAAGGAATTTCCGCTGGAAGATCAAACAATAGCTATCGAGGTTTAGTTAAGGTTTCCCCGAAGGCAGAGAATGCAAGAAATTACTCGCAGTGTGACTCTATGTTGATTGGGCAGGTATGCGGCGCGCATACGTTTCCCTACCTGGAGGTCGATAATAAATCTGCAATCGTCGAACATGAGGCTAGTACCTCAAAGATTGGCGAGGAGCAGCTATTTTATTTTGCGAGTCGAGGCATTGACCCAGAGGAAGCGGTATCAATGATTATTAACGGATTTGTTCGAGATGTATTCATGCATCTACCAATGGAATTCGCGGTGGAAGCGACGAAGCTTCTAGGATTAAAACTTGAGGGAAGCGTAGGGTAATGAGTGACGAGAATAAAATTATTTTAGAGGCGAGGGGTCTGAAGGCGGAGATCAACGGAACGTCTATTCTAAAAGGCTTAGACCTCTGCGTGCGGGCTGGAGAAATCCACGCGATTATGGGAAAAAATGGCTCTGGTAAGAGTACTTTTTCTAAAGTCATTGCAGGGCACCCAAGTTATGCTGTCACCGACGGTAAGCTAGAGTTTCTTGGTGAAGATCTAATTGAGTTAGCTCCTGAGGAAAGGTCTAAAAAAGGAATATTTTTGGGGTTTCAGTACCCGATAGAAGTTCCTGGAGTTACTAACGGGGCATTTTTGAGACTTGCCTTTAACAGCATACAAGCTGCGAGAGGAGGAGATGAGTTAGATCCCCTTGAGTTCGATGACTTTATCCAAGAGAAATTGAGGCTTCTAAAGATGGATGCGGGTTTCCTCGATCGCAGCTTAAATGAAGGTTTCTCCGGAGGAGAGAAAAAGCGAAATGAAATCCTTCAAATGGCGATCCTCGAGCCGAAGTTGGCAATCCTAGATGAAACAGACTCTGGATTAGATATTGACGCTTTGCGTATCGTAGCGAATGGTGTTAACTCAATACATGGTGACGACGATGCCATTGTTTTGGTTACCCATTATCAACGCTTGCTAAACTATATTGAACCCGATTTTATCCATGTCATGGAGGGTGGAAAAATCATAAAGACCGGTACTAAAGAGCTAGCTTTAGAACTCGAGTCCAAAGGTTATGACTGGGTCGTCGACGAATACAAAGCGAAAGCCGCATGAGAGATATTGCGGATAAATTTTTAGCTTCAATGCTCTCAAAAACCGATCGGCATTCATCTGAAGCGCCGATATTACGTACTATTAGAGATCAAGCATTACGTAAATTGACTCCCGGTGCTCTACCTATAACGACCGATGAGTCCTGGCGATATACAGATTTGCGCAGCCTATACGGATTGAATCTATCATCGGTTAGTGAGAGCCAACAAATCGACGAACAAATTTTGCAGTCTTTTCGATTGCCTGAGGCTACTGACTTTGTCGTAACCGTCGACGGTATTTTTTCGGAGAAATACTCAAGCACACTTAGTTCCAAAGAGTTTTCAATTCTCTCAAACACCAGCTCTGACGCCACCGGCATTCAAGTTAGTTTGGGTAAAGGGTTGCTTGGAAGTTTAGAGGACAAGTTTGGAGATGGTTTCTCGGCGTTAAATACATCAGGTGCACGAGACATTATCTTGGTTACTGCGACTGGCGAATCAGCCTCGAAGCGAGTGATACAAGTTTTAAATGTTAATACGAAGAAGGATGTATTTTCATGCCCTCGAATTCTTTTTGATTGTGGGGAAGGGGTAGAGGCGACCCTTATTGAAGATAGCCTAAATATCGGAGGGTATCGCTATTTTACGAACAATGTTGCCGAGCTATTTGTTAGAGAAAATGCGAGGCTAAATCACGTCCAGCTCCAACGCGAAGATCTTGATTCCTTTTATATCAGTAATTCATTTGTAAATATTGAACGATCTGGGACATATAGAAATTGGTCGATCAGTTGTGGGGCGAAATTGTCGCGTCAAAATCCCCATGTTTATTTGTCTGGTAATGGGGCGCATGCGGACCTGAAGGGCTTAGCGCTATGTGATAAGGGCAGAGTATCGGATACCCACTCGACCCTTTACCACGCTGAGGCCCATACTTCCTCGCGCCAAACACATAAAAATATTGCGGCAGATCAAGCACGGGTTGTATTCAACGGAAAAATAAAAGTTTTTAAAGATGCACAGGGCACGGATGCTGCTCAACAAAGTCGCAGTTTGCTTCTCTCAAATCGCGCTTCAATCGATGCAAAGCCAGAGCTTGAGATTTTTGCAGATGATGTCAAATGTGCGCACGGGGCGACTATTGGTCAAGTCAATGACGAAGAGCTCTTCTATCTTAAGGCTCGCGGTATCGATGATAGGACAGCTCGAAATTTGCTTAATTATGCATTTGCACGAGATGTGCTGGATGATTTGCCAGTTAAATCTCTCCTTCCATCGATTGAGGAAAATATTCGTACCCTCACGAGTTTTTAGTTAATTGTTTTAAAGAATTAAATATGAGTCAGCAGCAAAATAATAAGAAAGATATCGCTTCAGCGCGACGTGATTTTCCGGTACTGAGCCAGTTAATAAATGGATGCCCATTAACATACCTTGATAGCGGTGCGAGCGCGCAAATGCCTCAATCTGTCGTAGATCGGTTGAATAATTATCACGCCCAGGAGCACGCAAATATTCACCGTGGTGTTTACCAACTATCGGAGAGAGCTACACAAGAGTACGAAGATGCAAGAAAAAAAATTAGTGAGTTCTTAAACGCTCGAAAAGCTGAGGAGATCATATTTACCCGAGGAACGACCAATGCAATCAATTTAGTAGCTAATAGTTTTGGAAGAGAGTTTTTTAAAGCGGGTGATGAAATTATTATTAGCTATATGGAGCATCACTCGAATATAGTCCCATGGCAGATGTTGTGCGAACAGCTAGGCACCAAGTTAAGAGTGGTGCCGATATCTGATGTCGGCGAACTTGATATGAGCGTATTTAGTGAGCTTCTAAATGAGCGAACGAAGCTTGTCGCTATCACTCATGTTTCTAACGTTCTTGGTACGGTAAATCCTGTCAATGAAATCACGGCGATGGCGCATGATTGTGGGGCTAAAGTGTTAATCGATGGCGCGCAAAGTGCGCCACACATGCCAGTGGATGTACAAGATATCGACTGTGATTTTTATGTTTTTTCGGGACACAAAATGTGTGGTCCAACTGGTATCGGTGTGCTCTACGCAAAGATGGATCTCCTGAACCGGATGAGGCCATATGAAGGGGGTGGCGATATGATTTTGTCAGTCTCTTTCGATAAAACGTTGTATGCAGAGGTGCCGGCTAAGTTTGAGGCCGGAACGCCTCCCATAGCAGCAGCAATTGGATTGGGGTCGGCTTTGGATTACCTCAACAATATTGGGATGTCTGTCATTCATGAGTACGAAAAATCTCTCACGAGCTATGCAATGGAATCGTTGCGGGAAGTGAGTGATTTGAAGTTTTTCGGAACTTCCCCAACAAAATCAGGGGTGATTTCATTTAACGTTAAAGGTATTCATGCGCATGACATGGGTACCTTGCTAAATGACTACGGGGTAGCAGTGAGAACGGGACATCATTGTGCACAACCTGTGATGGAGCGATATAAGGTACCTGCGACGACTAGAGCTTCGTTGTATCTGTACAATACGCGCGACGATATAGATGTGCTCGTAGAGTCGATAAGAAAAGTTCAGAAGTTATTTAATTAGAGTGAGTCATGAGTTCGAAGCAAATCTATCAAGAAGTCATTCTTGATCATTGTAAAAAACCCCGAAACTGGGGAAAAATTGATAATCCAACCCACAAGGCGGAAGGGATCAACCCTCTCTGTGGAGACCATATTTGGGTGACAATGAATGTACGCGACGACACTGTTGATGACATTCAGTATGAGGGCGAGAGTTGTGCGATTTGCATGGCCTCAGGTTCGATGATGACTACCAAAATTAAGGGCGGTTCATTGGTAGCCGCATCAAAATTGATCGATGATTTCCGTGCGTTAACGACTGGTGCGTTAGAGAATACCGAGGAAAAAACGTTGGGTAGTCTCTCGATTTTTTCAGGTATAAGAGATCTTCCCTCAAGAGTTAAATGTGCAATGCTCCCATGGCACACTTTGACGGCCGCGATTAATTCGCAAGGGGAAGTATCTACCGAGGGTGATCATGACCCAGTTCCTGGGTCTGGGACGGATAAGTAGTCGAGAGATTTTCGAGAATGCCTAAAATAGCTGATCTAGAGGTGACCCCAAATCCCAACGCCCGCAAGTTCGTGCTCAAGGAGCCACTTACCTACGGAATTGCAAGATCCTTTGAAGACAAAGAGTCGGCGAAAGATGATGACTTAGCGTCAAAATTGTTTGCTTTCCCACCAGTTATCAGTGTTTTTTACGTAGATAATTGGATAACTGTCACCCAAGATGGTAGTGCAGACTGGAAGGATTTAATGAGAGAGTTGGCCGTGCCAATTAGGGAGGCGGCTACTGCCGAAAAGGCTTCCGAGGAGATTGCCGAAGTGGCAAGTTGGTTGCAGTCTGATGATTCAGATTTGAGCGAATCCGATCGCTTAAAACTGGTTCAAATTAACGAGTTGCTCGATGAGCGAGTGAGGCCATATCTGCAAAGTGACGGCGGCGATCTATACGTCGTCGGTTTAGAGGATAACGTTCTCAGCGTTCACTACCAGGGGGCGTGTGGAAGTTGTCCGAGTTCTCTCTCGGGCACGCTTGCTGGAATCACGAGTCTTGTGCGAGAGATCGATCCAAACATTGACGTGATAGCTGTCTAATTTCGCTGAGCCAGAAAAATGTCTGATTGGATTGAAGTCGGAAAAGTTGATGATGTAGTTTCTAGTGGTTGGCTCCAGGTCAATCTCGATGGAACATTAGTAGTCACATACCATATTGATGGAAACTTTTATGCGGTAGAGGACATCTGTACGCATGATGGTGCGGTTTTGAGTGGCTGTCCTCTAGAGGGTGATGAGATTATCTGCCCACGACACGGAGCTCGTTTTTCAGTTAAAACCGGCAAGGTCACTGCGCCCCCGCCTGGGAGGATATACATGCGTTTCCGGTTAAAGTGGAGGCGGGTAATATTTTTATTAAGGATGATCGCTGGGACTAACTCGGGAGATAGTTTAACGCTTCACCAGCTTGTATTTCTGTGAGCAGGGTTAATATGCCTGCGAACCGGCGATCCACTGAATCTTCATCACTCGTGAGTAGAATACGATCTGGCCCGGAAAATCTAACGTCATCCCTTCGTTGAACGCACTCTATGATGTTCATGGGGTCAACTTTAGGTTCTGATAGAAACTGAATAGTTGATTTTGTACCATTCGAGTCGATTTTCGTGACGCCAAGATCTTGTCCTAGTATTCTTAGTCTGTGATTATTAATTAGCGATTTTGTTTCTGGCGGGATGGGTCCGAATCGATCTATTATTTCTTCCTGAATATTTTCCAACTCATCAAAAGAAGTAGCGCCAGCTAAGCGTTTGTACATGATCAAACGTTGATGAACATTGGGGCAATAGTGGTTGGGTAAAAGTGTCGGTGTGTGTAGGTTGATGTCAGTACTATCTTGCAGCTGAAGATTCAGAATTGGCTCTTTTCCGTTTTTGAGTGATTTGACTGCTCTGTTTAGCATATCGGTATAGAGTTGATACCCAATCTCTTGAAGATCACCACTCTGTGTGTCGCCCAATACCTCACCGGCGCCACGGATCTCCAAATCATGCATGGCAAGGAAAAATCCGGAACCTAGTTCCTCCATCATTTGGATTGCCTCAAGACGTTTCTTGGCTTGACCTTTCAGGGGAACTCCGCGGGGGGTTAGTAAATACGCGAATGCCTGGTGATGGGAGCGGCCGACACGCCCTCGAAGTTGATGCAACTGAGCTAGCCCGAACTTATCAGCTCGATCGATGATAATCGTATTGGCATTCGGTATATCAATGCCCGTTTCGATAATTGTTGTACACAAAAGGATGTTAAAACGACCTCGATAAAAGTCCCTCATGACGTTCTCAAGTTCGCGCTCTCGCATCTGTCCATGCGCAATACGTACGGTTGCGCTTGGGATAATACTTAGGAGTTTTTCTCGAGCCGATTCAATAGAATCGACTTCGTTATAGAGATAAAAAATTTGTCCGCCACGTTTCAATTCCCGAATAATTGCTTCTCGCACAAGCCCTTCGCTATAGGGACTGACGAATGTTTTTATGGCGAGACGCCTTCTAGGAGGTGTCGCTATGACCGATAAATCTCTGAGGCCCTCCATAGACATCGCGAGTGTCCTTGGAATTGGCGTCGCCGTGAGAGTCAGAATATCCACCTCGGTTCTGAGTGCTTTTAACGCCTCTTTCTGTCGAACACCAAAGCGGTGTTCCTCGTCAATTATTACTAAGCCAAGATTTTTGAATCGAACATCTTTAGAAAGAATTTTGTGTGTTCCAATAACGATGTCAATTTTTCCGCTTTCTAAATTGTTGCTAGTCTCCTCGATTTGAAGTTTGCTCCGAAATCTAGAGAGCTCTGCGATTCTCACTGGAGTGTCTTTGAAGCGATCGACAAAGGTTTGATAGTGCTGTTCAGCTAGGAGGGTAGTAGGGACTAGAACCGCCACTTGATAATTATTCGAAACTGCGACAAAAGCGGCTCTCAGTGCGACTTCGGTTTTTCCAAATCCAACATCGCCGCAGATTAGCCTATCCATTGGTTTCGGTGCTTGCAGGTCTTCTATGGTGGCGGCAATGGCTGCTTGTTGATCGACGGTTTCCTCAAACGGAAATTCTTCACAAAATGCCTCATACATATCCCGATCTAAGGAATGGCTCCTACCAGGCAGTGCCGCTCGCTGAGCATATATCCCCAAAAGTTCGGCAGCCGTATCTCTAATTTTTTCAGCGGCCTTTCTTTTGGCTTTATCCCACTTATCAGTCCCGAGCTTGTGTAGGGGCGCGAGCTCGGGTGGGCCACCCGAGTAGCGGCTTACGAGATCAAGCTGCCCGACTGGTACATAAAGAACCGATCCTTCAGCATATTCAATGCATAAAAAGTCAGAAGCCCCCTCTCCAAGATCCATTGTGCTGAGCTCTTTGTAGCGCCCGATACCGTGATTCAGATGCACGATAGGGTCTCCAATTCGAATTTCTGAAAGATCACGAATAACATTTTCAGGAGACGTTGAAGGTCTATTCCTACCTCGTCCTCGAGTCTGTTGTGGGTATAGTTCCCCTTCGGTGATGACGGCTAATTTATCAGGTGTATAGATAAACCCAGTATCAATAGTTCCATTTGTGACGCAAAACCGAGTCGTCGAGTTAATGCACTTGTCCCAGTCGTCAGCATTGGTGAAGGGGATATTATTCGCTCCGAGAAGCTCGCTTATGGTTTCTTTTCTCCCCGGGCTATCTGCTATGAGGACGCATCTTCCTTCATGGATTTCTAAAAAGTTTTTTAAATTCTCAAGCGGATTTTTTAATCGTCGGTTAACCGATATATCGGGTAGCTTAGAGAAGATCTCATTTGAGGTATCCAAAAATTCGAGCTCAGTTCTATCGAACAATTTCAATTGCCCGAAAAATTGATCTTCCCTCAAGAAAAGAAAGCCCGGGTCAAGTAATGGGCGCTCGGAGTCGGCTCTCAGTAAACGATATCGAGATTCAGTTTCATTCCAAAAATTTTGGATAGCACTCAATGCATCGTGGTCGTATATTAATTTTGCATTTCCTGGTATGTAATTAAATATTGTTCCTGTGTCATTAAAGAAAAGCGGTAAATAGTATTCGATGCCACTGGGGAAAGATCCTTTTGATACCTCTCGATAAATGAGACTCTTAGTTGGGTCTCCATCGATCATTTCGCGATAATTTGATCGAAATAGAGTTATAGCATCTTCGTTGGTGGGAAATTCTCGTGCGGGAAGTACGCGAATTTCATTAATTTTATAAATACTCCTCTGCGTGTCTACATCGAATGTTCTTATGCTATCTATTTCATCATCCAGGAGATCGATCCGATACGGAAGAATACTTCCCATAGGAAAAACATCGATGATGCTTCCCCGGATGCTGTACTCACCAGGCGTTACGACTTGAGATACAGGCTCGTATCCAGCGTTACTTAAATGATCTCTGAAATTCTCTTGAGATAAGTGCTCACCTACGTTCAATAAGAAAACGTTTTGGCTGAAATACGTTTTTGGTGCGATCTTATGGAGTGCTGTCGAAACGGGGACGATAAGCAGGTCCACTTTTTCCTCAGTCAGGTGATAGAGTGTCTCAAGGCGCTCAGATACCAAGTCTTGATGCGGAGAAAATGCGTCATAAGGAAGGGTTTCCCAATCAGGTAAAGTCCGCACGCGTAGAGACGGATTGAAAAATGTTATTTCTGCAAAGCGCTTGATTGCATCCGAGGGCTCTGAAACGAAGAGCACCACTGGCGAATCTGATTCCGATACGAATTTCGGAATCAAAAATCCCCCTCCAGACCTAGATGCTATCCGTAAACTATTTTTTATAGGGTGAGCAATACTATTCGCCAAAACCTGATAAATCGCGTAAAAGGGCCGGATTATAAATTACCTACTCCTGTTACGCTTAGCATTTGGTTATCAATCGTATAATTGTCGTACCTCTTAGGATTAACTATTAAATGAACAGATATCACGTAATCATTCCGGCTGCAGGCCATGGGTCTCGTTTTCGCGGAAGCAGCGGACCATCTAAGCAGTACGCCGAGTTAGGAGGCGTCCCTGTTCTAAAAAGATCAGTCGATACTTTTTCTAGTCAAGCATGCATCGAATCCGTTTACGTAGTTGTGTCTCCTGAAGATCAATATGTTGAATCCCTTAGTCTGGAGACTAATGGCAGAAAGGTTCGAGTTCTTAAATTGGGTGGAGCTACAAGGGCAGAGACGGTTCGAAATGCGCTTATAAAGATAGAAAATGATGTCGATCCCAAAGATTGGGTTTTGGTCCACGATGCGGCTCGGCCGTTGATCACGGTGGAGTTGATACAAAAGCTAATAAATTCTCTTCAGAATGAAGAGGTCGGTGGTTTATTGGCTATCCCGGTATCAGATACTCTAAAGCTAGCAACCGTCTGAGAGCTTTGTTTCTGAGACGGTCTCTAGAGAAAGGTTGTGGGCTGCTCAAACGCCGCAAATGTTTCGATTCGAGTTGCTTTTGCGGGCCTTGAATACGTGCGATCTTGATAAAATCACAGATGAGTCAGGAGCCATTGAGGGGATTGGTTTAAGTTCACGCCTTGTTGAATCCTCTCCTGATAATATAAAGATCACATTCTCAGGTGATATTTCGCGCGCTGAATCAATTCTTAAGGGGAGGTTGGCCTGAAAGCAGGTGATATCAAGATTGGCGAAGGTTTCGACATACATCGCCTAGTGGACGGTAAAGAGCTTCTTATTGGAGGAGTCTCAGTGCCTCATGAAAAAGGTCTCGACGGGCACTCAGATGCAGATGTGCTCTTACATGCGCTTTGCGACGCGTTACTCGGCGCTTTGGGAGCTGACGATATAGGAACACATTTTCCCGATGATGATCCGAAGTGGAGAGGTGCAGATAGTAGTCAGTTTGTTTTGCATGCGCTAGATTTGGTTTATGCGCAGAACTACATCATTAGTAATGTAGATGCTACTGTATATGCTCAGCGACCACGACTGCGGAGTTATATCGATCAAATTAAGACGCGTTTAGGCAAGCTGCTAAATCTCGAAAAAATCTAATCAACGTAAAAGCTAAAACGACCGAGCGTCTTGGGACGATTGGACGCGAGGAGGGAATTGCCGCGTCCGTGTCGGTTCTATTGCTGAGGAAGACGAATGAAGTGTGATGGCCAAGCTGTCAGGGAGAGAATCTCTCTAAATTTGGCGGAGAGTGAGGGATTCGAACCCTCGATAGGGCTATAAACCCTATACTCCCTTAGCAGGGGAGCGCCTTCAGCCACTCGGCCAACTCTCCATCTCGTCTGCGACGAGATACGTATCACTCTTGGGCAATATTGTATTGGAATGAGCCCTGCCGCGCTAGTTTGAAGTAGCTAAATCGAATGCTTGATGAAGCGCTCTCACTGCTAACTCCATATATTTTTCATCAATAACCGCAGTGATTTTGATCTCAGATGTCGAAATCATCTGAATATTGACTCCTTCCTTCGATAGGGCTTCAAACATCTTGCTCGCGACACCAACATGCGACCGCATACCAACGCCGACTAACCCAACCTTACAAATTTTGTCGTCTCCGGTAACGTCGCGTGCTCCGATGTCCTTCGCAACAATCTTCAAGTTCTCGAGAGTGCGCTCATAGTCGTTACGATGAACGGTGAACGAAAAGTCGGTTTTTCCATCCGTGCTGACGTTTTGCACAATCACATCGACTTCGATATTTGCGTCCGATATTGGTTTGAGAATCTTAAAAGCGACCCCTGGAGTATCAGGGACGCCAAGTACTGTTACTTTGGCTTCATCTCTATTAAAGGCGCTGCCGGATACAAGAGCGGTCTCCCTCATTTTATCTTCCTCGAAAGTAATTAACGTTCCAGAGTTTTCCGCTTCATTAAGTGCGATATCAGGGTCGGTAAGACTAGACAATACGCGAAGCTTAACTTTATATTTTCCCGCAAATTCAACTGAGCGGATCTGAAGAACTTTGGATCCCAAGCTAGCCATTTCAAGCATTTCCTCAAACGTTATCGTACTGAGGCGCCTCGCTTCAGGCACTAATCTTGGGTCTGTGGTGTATACGCCGTCGACATCCGTGAAAATTTGGCACTCATCTGCCCCCAAAGCCGCCGCAATAGCGACGCCAGAAGTATCAGAGCCCCCGCGTCCGAGAGTAGTTATATTGCCCTCAGCGTCCACACCCTGAAACCCGGCAACAACCACTACTTTTCCGCGACGCAGGTCAGCTTGAATGTTTTTATTGTCAATTTCGAGAATTCTCGCCTTTGTGTGAGCGCTGTCGGTTAATAGCCGTACCTGACTTCCATTGTAAGATTTGGCGGGTACTCCAAGGCTCATTAGCGCCATGGATAAAAGCCCGATCGTTACCTGTTCGCCTGTCGACGCGACCACGTCGAGTTCCCTACGATCTGGTATCGGCTGAATCGCTCGAGCAAGATCAATCAGGCGATTGGTCTCACCGGACATAGCGGAAACCACGACTACAACATCATGCCCAGCGTTTTTCCATTTAGCGACACGACGTGCGACGTTCTGGATTCTTTCGACTGAACCCACCGAGGTGCCACCATATTTTTGAACAATTAGTGCCATGAGAAACGAAAAATACCTTTTTACCCGAGGAAAAGGGCGTAATTTTATATTATTTATCGCCTATTTTACTAATCTCAATGCACTGATGGAGACACTTTTGCTATACTCGCATGCTCTGCGCGCCCGTAGCTCAGCTGGATAGAGTATCTGCCTACGAAGCAGGGGGTCACACGTTCGAATCGTGTCGGGCGCGCCAGAAGATTGCTAAACGCGCCCGTAGCTCAGCTGGATAGAGTACCTGGCTTCGAACCAGGGGGTCGTGGGTTCGATTCCTGCCGGGCGCGCCATTCCTCTCCCTCTTAAATAAACGCTTCAATAATCATCAGACCTGAAGTTGTCAGAGTGATCTGAGTCTCCAATCTGGAGACTCAAGGCATTGATCAATGAAATTTATCTGATGCCTTCTGGGCGTTGTAGGAAAGTCGAATACTTCTTTCGCAGCAGACTTTAGTAGTAGCTCCGAACTCGGTCCTTTAACAAACCATCGAAGATTAATGGGGAAGGACCGGATGACTTCAATATCCTCCTCGAGTATACCTAAAAAAAATTCACGATCAACACCGTTATCTCTAGAGAATGCCGCATTTTTTATGAAGTCTCCACCCTCCATACACTCTTGCTGTGTCAATTGCACCTCTTGGAGTTGGTCAGAAAGGACGTTAGTTGGCAGCAGCCCGACCGCTAGAAAGATCAAAACAAATCTCATAAATTCCCCCGAAGATATGATTTTTTATTATGATCTCAACATACACCTCTCAGTTTATGCAGACAATGTGCACTGCAAAATCACGATGAGATAAGCAAAAAAAATTAACCAACGGTTGGTTAGTGATAGGTTCTAGTTGGGAGCGAATATAAGTGTTCAGGCTGATATTATCGATTCTTTTTGCACTATTGATTGATATCCAAATTATTGGTGCTAAGGATGCCGCAATCGAAATCGAAGAGGGCAACGTGAATAATTGGATCGAATACTATAAGAACGAGCGAAATATTCCGATTGAAAAAATAAAAGAAGCTAATTCCACCGAAGATTCTTCAAGCGCCGAAGAATCTACGTATCAACAGCAGGAAAACAAACAGAATTAAGACTGGTTTGTTGCTGGAAGGGCCTCGTCACTCGGGTAGTCTAGTTCTACCTTTGCCCCCGAGGGGTCGTGAAAGAAAAGTTGCCAGGGGTCTTTGGGCGTGACTTGGCGTAGGGCATACTCTAACCCTCTTGCTTCGAGCTTATTGACTGTCTCAATTAGATTCTCTGCCGAAAATGCCATGTGGTCGATAACGCCCGCGGCATTAGCTGGCAGTTGACGCCCAGCAATCACGTGAAGCACGGCCTGTTCGCCAGCATAGAGCCAAGCGCCCGGAAACGGCAGTGGTGGTCGGTCTCCTGGTACTAAGCCTAGTAAGTCGTTATAAAATTCAAGTGTCTTATCGAGGTCGTTAGTCAAGATAGTGAAATGATTCATTCCGATAGCGGGCATGGTTATTCCAAATATGGCAGCAATAATTTGGAAACATTATCAGAAAATACCGATCGGTTATTGGTAATACTGATTGAATTTAAATATGAACTTTCTACTTAGATTTCTTTTTCTTATCTTTCTTGTTGGGGTGTCCATTTCGACGCGAGGCCGAAGAGTTTACCGGGACTGTGACTCGGGTGGCGGATGGCGACACCGTTACGGTGTTAGTTAAGAACGGGGACAAGATAAAAATAAGATTGGTGGGAATTGATGCTCCGGAGAAAGATCAGCCGCATGGCCTAGTATCTAAAAATTATCTAGAAGAGACTATTGAAGGTAAACAAATCAAAGCGAGGTGTGAGAAAAAAGATCGTTACAAGCGTTGGTTGTGTAAGATATTTTTTGATGGAGCCGACATGAATTTGCGGCAATTGGAGTTGGGAAACGCTTGGTGGTATCGGGCATATTCAAAAGATCAGTCACCAGGTGATCGTGAGGTTTATGCAGAGGCAGAGAGTAAGGCAAGAAAAGATAAGTTAGGTTTGTGGGCCGAAGCATCACCTGTCTCACCTTGGGATTGGCGTCGGCAGCAGAAGAGAAAGTAGATAGGGGTTCATTAGAGATGAAACTTATTTTATTGGCAATACTTGCAGTTGTTTTAGCTGCCAACAATCCTTCGGAGAATGACTTTGAGGGGTATGTTGGTGACAAAATTGCAAAAAATGAAATTGCAAAGAAAATGTTGTCAAAAGAGGGGAATATTTTGACGCCCATACTGGAATTATTGAGTGGGCTTCCTTGTTTTGTAGATGAACCTTTTTCTCCGGAATTTGAGAACTACTTTGTATTTAGTTTGTACACAATAGATTTGGGCTGTTTCGAAGGGCCGAAAGTCGTTCTTTTAGGGGTGGCTGGTCAAATTTTTCCGATTAACACGGGGAAGTCGGATAAAAATAAAAGCTAACGGATCTATCGTATCTCAGCGTCCGCGTTTTCAAGCGCGTCCGTGATTCTATCGATAGCGGACTTGAGTAGCGGCCTTGGGCACGCAAAGTTTACTCGCAGAAACCCCGGTGCGCCAAAGTCAGCCCCATCATAGAGACCGACACCATGTTGTTCGAAATAGTTCGCTGGATTTTCCATAGGCATATCTCTGACATCTATCCAAGATAAATAGGTCGCCTCAGTATGATTCACATTAAAAAATCGATAATCGTGAAATGATCTCTCCACTAAATCTCGATTCTCTCTCAGGTAATCAACCAGTGCGATTTGCCAATCCTGACCGTCTTTCAGAGCAGCGAATGTCGCGGTGTACCCTAAAGCGCCAACATGGTGAACGATGCCGGCCATCGTTTTTTGCATTTGCTTTCTTAATGTTGGATTTTTGATGATCGCAAACGCACAACCGAGTCCGGGCAGATTGAATGTTTTGCTAGCAGAAAGTAGTGTCACCGTAATGTCTTCTGCTTCATTAATCGTTGCGCTAGGAATATGTTTTTTATCGATGTCCATAATCAAACCCGAGTGTATTTCATCGGACACAAGGACCAGGTTATGTTTATGACAAAAAGAGACTAACTCCTTCAATTCCTCTCTATCCCAGACTCTCCCGGTTGGATTGTGAGGGCTGCAAAAAAGCATGACGCGTGTCTGTGCTGTGATGGCCTCTTCTAAGGCATCAAAATCCATAACCCAGCGATTTTTGGATTTCGTTAGCGGTGCTGTTATGGCCTCTCTTCCACCTAAGCGGGGTGCGGATAGAAAAGGAGGATAAATCGGCACGTTGGTAAGAACACCTTCTCCTTTATTTGCAAAGGCCCGGCTCACGACGCTCAATCCAACAACAAGGCTCGGGAGCCATACTATCCAGTCTGCATCGATTGCCCAGTCGAAATCTCTATTTAGATATTGGCAGACTGCTTGGTTTAGATCTCTGGTCGGTTTGGTGTATCCAAAAATTCCATGTTGAACGCGATTAAGCAGTGCCTCCTTGATCACCGGAGCGGTTTCAAAATCCATATCTGCTACCCACATGGGTATGACATCAGGGTTCGAGTATTTGCTCCACTTGGTGCTCCACGTGTTTTGACGGTTTATTGTTGATTCAAAATCAAATGGCATGGCTAATGGAAGTCTCTTGATCGTGTTGTTAGGTTTGAAAATAATGAAGAGTAATCTATCAGCTTTTTTGCAATTAGATTTACTACTTCTCCGTCACGTTCAATATGTCCAAATACTCCAAGTAGCTGAGAGTTGATCAGTGTCTTCCTTTGTGACTCTGCTGTTGTTCTCCAAATAACGATATTGCTATAACCAGTTTCATCTTCAAGCGTTACAAAAACAACCCCACTAGCAGTGCCAGGTCTTTGTCTGCATGTCACGATTCCTGCTGTTCTTACTAGGCTGCCGTTAGCGGCTAATTTTAGTTGTTTAGCTGTGAGTAAATTTCGTTGATTTAGATTTTTTCGGATCAGAAGTAGTGGGTGATCTCCGAGAGTCAAGCCGAGACTGCGGTAGTCAGCAATAACATCTTCACCTTTTGAAGGAACGGGGAGGGGTATCTGTTCATAAGGTGTTATGGATCTTTCGAATATCGGTGCTGGGGCAAGCCCTATGCCGGCTGCCCACCAATTTGCTTGGTGTCGATTTCCAAGAATATTCTCAAAAGCTCTCGCATCTGATAATGCGTTGATATCTTTCTGGCTAAGCTGTGTCTTTCTGATCAGAAGTTCTAACTCTTTTGTACTAGATCGGTGCGCAATAATATTTGTTATAGCCTTCTGAGATAGCCCTTTTACTCGATTGAACCCTAATCGAATCATGGGTTTTAAAGCTGGCGTATTATTTTCCAGTGTACATTCTTCACTACTTTTAAATATATCCACAGGCAATATTTGAACCCGATGTCGTTGTGCATCCTGTATTAACTGCGCAGGCGCATAAAATCCCATTGGTTGGCTGTTTAATAGCGCACAAGTAAAAGCAGCGGGTTCATGATATTTAAGCCAGCAGGAGACGTATACCAGCAGTGCAAAACTTGCTGAGTGAGATTCTGGAAAGCCGTATTCTCCAAACCCTAATATCTGTTGAAAAATTTGTTTTGCAAAAGATTCGTTATATCCGCGATCTCGCATCCCTGTGATTAATTTTTCTTCGAATATTTGTAAGCCACCTCTTCTTTTCCAGGCAGCCATCGATCTTCTTAATTGATCCGCTTCTCCCGGGGAAAATCCAGCGGCTACGATCGCAAGTTGCATGACTTGCTCTTGAAAAATAGGCACACCGAGCGTTCGTTCTAGAACTTGTTTAACTTCGTCAGAGGGGTAGGTGACTAAAGTTTTGTTCTGTCTTCTCTCCAGATATGGATGAACCATTCCTCCCTGAATCGGTCCAGGCCGTACGATAGCTACTTCTATAACGAGATCATAGAAGCATTTTGGCTTGAGTCTTGGAAGCATAGACATTTGTGCTCTTGATTCAATCTGAAACACTCCGATCGTGTCGGCTTTTGAGATCATCTGATATACCTTAGGATCTTCTGGCGGAATATCAGATATAGAGAAGGGTTTCTGATATCGATCGCTAACGAGTTGAAGGGCTCGTTTTATCGCTGAGAGCATTCCAAGTGCCAGGATATCGACTTTTAATAAGCCTAAAGTATCAAGATCATCTTTATCCCATTGGATGATTGTTCGGTTGGCCATGGCCGCATTTTCTGTTGCCACTAATTGCGATAGCGGGCCTTGTGAGATTACAAATCCACCAACATGTTGAGATAAGTGTCGGGGAAATCCCGCAAGATCTTCTGTCAGTTGAATAAGTCTTTTAATTACGCTGGTCTTTGTGTTGAATCCAGCATCTTGCAGTCTGTTCTCTCTGGTGGAGTTCTTATCCCACCACGCAAAGTTTTTGGTGATCCGATTGACTTGTTCTAAATTTAACCCGAGAGCTTTACCCACATCGCGAAACGCACTTTTTGGTCGATAGGTCACTACCGTTGCGGCTAAGGCGGCGCGATGGCGACCATATTTGTTGTAGATGTATTGAATGACTTCTTCTCTTCTCCCATTTTCAAAGTCAACATCAATATCCGGTGGCTCATTTCTCTCTTTAGAGATAAATCGTTCAAATAACATTTCCATCCGGCTTGGATCGACTTCGGTAATTCCCAGTGCATAACACACTGCAGAATTCGCAGCACTCCCTCTTCCTTGAAATAGAATAGATTGCTTTCGTGCAAAGTCGGTAATATCGAATACAGTTAAGAAATAGGGCTCGTATCCTAATTCCTTTATCAATTGCAGTTCTCGTTTAACTAAGATGAGGACCTTTTCTGGGACGCCATTGGGAAATCGCCTACGGAGTCCTTTTTCAGTTAATTTTTTCAAATACCGAGTTGGAGTGATGTTGTCTGGTGTGATTTCTTTTGGGTACACATATTTCAGAGTATCTAGCGAGAAATTACATTGATTGGCTATATTGATAGTCTCTTGTAAGAGGGTATTTGAGTAAATTTTCTTTAGTGTTGTGATAGGGCGTAGATGGCGTTCGCCATTCGGGGTTAGTGAGTGGCCAGCTTGCTTAAGCGTTGTTCGAAGACGAATAGCGGTTAATGTATCTTGCAGTAATCTCCTGTCTCGAGAGTGCATGTACACGCCACCAGTTGCAACGCATGGGATAGAGACCTCCCGGGATATAGCTGATAGTTGTCGTAGTCGACGAGCTTCATGGTTGCTTGCTATCCGCTCTATCCCAATCCATATCGCGTTTGCAAAGCATTGCTTTAGAAAAATCGCAGTATCAATTTGCTGACTTATGGAAAGAGAGGTATCGGGTATCCATATGCCTATCGTTTCAGATAAATTTGTTGTGATGTTTTCTTTTGTAATGCGGTACTCACCTTTCGGAGCAGACCTTCTTCCCTTAGTAATGAGTTCGCATATCTGTCCATAGCCCAAGCGATTCTTCGCTAATAAAACTAGTTGAATACTGTTTTCAATAAGAACCTCGGTTCCTATGATGAGTTTGATTCCTTGCTCTTTGGCAACGCTATGCGCCCGAACAATCCCTGCAACGGAACACTCATCGGTGATTGCTATTGCTGAGTAACCTAGTTTTTTTGCTTGTAGTACTAGTTCCTCTGGATGAGAAGCGCCTTTTAGGAAGGTGAAGTTACTAATACAGTGAAGTTCTGCGTAATTTGGCATCGTCTGCTTCTAACGTTAAGAGAAAATGCCATGTAAAAACCAGTTTGTGCCTTCTGGTAGTTCTCGAAAAATCCAAATAAGAGCATGATCTGTAGTGCGAGCGACAAAATAGTCTCGTCTTGTATCTTGCTCATCCCACCATCCAGTCTCTATGCGTTCTGGGCCATCAATGATTATTAGAGGGCCGTCCAATAGCGGGTTATTGTCTTTTGTATATAGTTTTTCGGGTTTTGGTAATAGCCAAGTGGGGCGTAGGTATGAAGGGCTTTCCTTACTCTGTTTCCCGGGGATATTTTTAGCCCAGGCTTTTTCTGGTCTCCCATCGGGAATGGAAGAGATCCCAAATACATTGTCATGTCCTAATCGTGCTCTTAATTTTTCAATTAACTGGATACCATTTTCGGTTGTTTGGTTTTGATCAGGAAGAAGGGAAAAATTTTGTGCGGTAAGAGGGGATTCGTTTAGGCATTCTAGTGTTATGGATTCTGTTCTTGAGGGGAGAGTCTCTTGATTGAGGCGTTCTCGAATGAGATCTATTAAATGTTTACTATTTCTTGATGGCCTAGATAATTTAAATCGAATGTCATGAGTTTTTAGAGACTCATCTTTTAAATGAATAGCGAAGTGTGTGGTACCCGTGTTTCTTAGACTTAAGAAACTTTCTAGCTGTATCACCATTCTTCTGATGCCAAATAGAATCGAAGATAAGTCTTCAGTGGGAACGGTCAGTTCTAGTTTTTTTTTGAAGTGCTCAGGGATTGGTGTTAGCGGTTGGGGGTCTGGAGTGATGCCGATTGCCCTATCTATTTTGTCTAACAAATCTGCCCCTAATCTTTGGGTAACTTCTTTTCTGGGCAGTTGGGCAATTTCTCCGATCGTTCGGATACCAAATGAACGTATGCTATTAACTTGTTGTGCATTTCCTATCAGGCTAACGGGTAGTCGATAGATGCAGTTTTCGAGTTCTTCTCTACTTTGTAAGTGAACATTAAATCCGCTTCTAGCTAACCAAGCCGCTCCCAATGGGGTAGGGGCGGAAGACATGATGGTGGTATGGCCTAGCGCATTAATAGGATTTAGTAATTTTTAGAGTTAATGATTCCAGGCCACCGAATAGCTTTATGCTGGATCCAATTTCTATGAGTACACAATCCGGCGGCTGTATGCTCGTATGTGATGAGTACTGTAATGCCCAAGTTGCAATGTCTTCTAAGTGTTTTATTTCCTTATGAATTGATCTTGGGAAAACTTGTAGCTCTGATGAGATTGCAAAGGCAGAAGATAGGCTCATATATTTCTGGATGCCTATTTTTTGGGCCTGATTGTTGAAGTCAATAACCTGAGGTGGCTGTCCGGAGTCTATTATTGCTGTGGGGTTTACATCCTCCCATTTAGGGATTAGCGCCTCGATTGCAATTTTTGGGAAATTTAGACAGAGCCACAACATTCTTGACTGACGGGGTGGGTTGTAGCTAGCGCAGATACGGGCATTCCTCCTCTACGCTTCGTGATATTGATTATTGTTTGATCGCATTTGCCGTCAACGGTGATTCTCCAAGGGGTAGGGACGTTTCGTGGGGCTGACTCCGTGTTGATAAAATAAGCTCCAAGTGTCTCTTGGGTATCGATCGCGAGTTGTAATCGCCTTAAAATTTTTTCGGTTACAAACGAAAACCAACCAACGACTGCGCTACAGGATTTTGAGCTGATAGCCTGATCCATTGCCCAAGCTGTATCCGAGGTGTTTGAGGTCGCAATTACTAGAATTTTTTTTATGTCGATGCCCTTTGTGGATAGTGCTGGGGCATAGGGAATATATGGTGGGCAGATGAGGGCGATCCATTTATCTTGCTGGGATAGCTTTTTTAATACGGGTGTTAATAAGGAAAACTCACCAATTCCTACTTGTTTTGATGCGAATTCAATTAGCGCGCCTAGTGGCCATCCTCCAATAGCTTGGTCAATGCTATTGATTCCAGATGTAATGAAATGGGTATTTCGACGAGATCTTTCCTTGCCGCGCCATATATAAGGAGAGTGATGTATATCTTGTAACGCTGTTGCCATGGCTTTGCTTAGTTTATTTTTCCGTTTCTAATAATTCCTACTGCAAGTCCTTCGATTAGCAATTGATCTCGCTCTGGGTCGACCAGAATGGGTTTAAATTCTTCGTTCTCTGGTTCTAACCAAATTTCTTTACTTTTCTTTCTGAATCGCTTAACAGTTACTTCATTATTAATTCTGGCAACCACTACTTGCCCCGAGCGTGCTTCCATAGTTGTGTGCACGGCTAACAGGTCCCCATCTTGAATACCGATATTGCGCATACTGTTACCTCGTACCTTTAGAAGGTAATCGGCTTGTGGTTTAAATAGCGACTGTTCGACTTGCACTCTGCTTTGAATGTGTTCCTCTGAAAGAATGGGGTGCCCCGCAGCTACTTTTCCGATAATTGGTAGGCCGATATCTTTCGTTAGCTGTATTCCTCTTGATGTTCCTCTGCTTATTTTTATATGCCCTTTTTTTTCCAATGCTCGTAGATGTTCTTCCGCGGCATTAGGGGATTTGAACTGGAACACACGAGCAATATCTGATCGTGTTGGCGGGAAGCCAGTGGATTGAATGAACTCTTGGATGAGTTTGAGTATTTCAGATTGTCTGTGGGTTAGTGATTTCACGGTTTTTTCTCAAAAATCTATTAACTGTAATTATATACAGTATTTTTTATTTTCCAACGATTTTGAAATCCACCATCAGCGGGCGCCCCAAATTGGTGCAAACCGCTCAATTTAGGTATTCGATTTTTGTGCCTTTTTGGTGCTGAAGACGAGTTAAAGATATTTTTATTTTTGTAAAAATTCTTTTTTAAAAAATATTATATTTTTTAAATATATGAATTTATTGATTAATTTATTTATTTTTAAAAAGTTGGCACGGTGTTTGCTTATATATCCATTGAAAGCCGTAGGTAAGGATTAATTTTTATCAATACCAACGGCCAGTAGAAAGTTTTCATTAACACCATTAAGGAAAAAACGATGAACCGTAAGCAATTTATCAAATCGCTTGTAGGGCTAACCTTTGGTCTTGGCGCAGCAGTCGCAGTGACTGCTAAGGCTGCTGATACGATTAAGGTCGGCATTCTCCATTCACTATCGGGAACGATGGCTATTTCTGAGACTGCTCTCAAGAATACTGCCCTCATGACCATTGAAGAAATTAACGCTAATGGCGGCTTGTTGGGTAAGCAGCTTGAGCCTGTTGTGGTGGATCCAGCATCTAACTGGCCGTTATTCGCAGAAAAAGCGCGACAGTTGATTACCAAAGATGAAGTCGACGTGGTGTTTGGTTGCTGGACTTCTGTTTCTAGAAAGTCAGTGTTGCCTGTATTTGAGGAGCTTAATAGCTTACTTTTCTATCCTGTTCAGTATGAGGGCGAAGAGTTATCTCAGAATGTTTTCTATACGGGTGCAGCACCTAACCAGCAAGCTATTCCTGCTGTTGAGTACCTGATGAGTGAAGAGGGTGGCTCGGCTAAGCGTTGGTTCTTGCTTGGCACTGACTATGTTTACCCAAGAACGACCAATAAGATTCTTCGAGCTTTTCTTAAGTCAAAAGGTGTAAAAGAGTCTGATATTGAAGAGGTCTACACCCCATTTGGGCATAGCGATTATCAAACAATCGTAGCAAACATTAAGAAATTCTCTGCGGGTGGTAAGACTGCTGTGGTCTCTACGATCAACGGTGACTCTAACGTTCCTTTCTACAAAGAGTTAGGAAACGCTGGATTAAAGGCAACCGATGTACCGGTTGTAGCATTTTCAGTTGGTGAGGAAGAGCTACGAGGTATAGATGCAAAGCCGCTCGTGGGCCATCTTGCAGCATGGAACTACTTCATGTCTGTAAAAGGAAAGCAAAACAAGTCATTCACAAAGATGTACAAAGCTTGGGCTAAGAAGAACGGTCTTCCAAACTTAGATACGGTAGTAACCAATGATCCAATGGAGGCTACTTACGTTGGAATCCATATGTGGGCACAAGCTGTCAAGCAAGCTGGAACCACTGATGTAGACAAGGTGCGCGATGCGATGGGCGGTCAGACTTTCAAGTCACCATCAGGCTTTACATTGACTATGGATAAGACAAACCATCACCTACACAAGCCGGTAATGATTGGAGAAATTCTTCCAAATGGCCAGTTCCAAGTTGTTTGGAAAACCAAGGAGCCAGTTCGTGCTCAGCCTTGGAGTCCATTCATCAAGGGAAACGAAGGTAAGCAGAATCTGTAATCAGGTAATACGGGATGGGGGACTCCGGTTCCCCATTCATTGAATAGAAATCAGAAAGTCTGCGTGGAAAAAACGTTACTCGCAGACTTTCTAACATTAAGCTGATACCAAATATGTTGAAGGCGATAACAAGAATAATAGCTTCGGCTTTATTGGCGCCAATGCTGATTGCAACTCAATCGTTCGCGCTGGAGCAAGAAGATTTAAGGGGGCTAGCTTCTGAGGAGATCATGGATCGTTCTCGAGCTATCGAAAAAATTACTGAGGTCGGGGACGCAGAGTCAGTTCGCATACTGAAGGGTTTGCAGAATGGTGAAATCTATTTCACCGAAGATGAATTGATTGTTGTTGAAGTAGAAGATGGCGTAGCAGATGCTGTGACTCTTGAGCTCTTGGACCCCGAGCCAGATTTCTATGACACCGTCGTAATAAATAACGTTCTGAGGAGCCAGTTGGAAACTGCAATTGGGTCTCTCAGTTTATTTTCAGATGACCGGGACACGAGACTCACATCGGCGTTGGCTCTCGAAGCATCTCCGACCGCTGCTATGAGGCCAGCAATCGAGAGGGCTTTGGCAAAAGAAGGTGACGAAAAAATCAAAAATAGTTTGGAGCTATCGATAGCGCTTATCGATTTAGAGTCGAATGAAACTGATAAGCAGCTAGCAGCTGTTGCGCACTTGGGTGATAGCAACGAGCGTCGGGTTAGAGAGTTGCTGTCAGCGAAATATGAGGCAATCAAAAAGGCCGATGTAGCTGCTAACGTTGAGCTCTTGCAGGTTTTGAAAGCTTCAATCGCGTCGATTGATCAGCGATTGACACTAATAGATTATTTTGGGCGATTATTCAGCGGCCTCTCGTTGGGAAGTGTTTTATTACTCGTAGCTCTAGGTCTTGCAATTACATATGGGCTTTTGGGTGTGATTAATCTTGCTCATGGCGAAATGCTAATGATCGGGGCATACGCAACCTATATGACGCAGACCCTGTTCACGCGATTTTTTCCACAATGGTTTGATCTTTATGTTTTGGCTGCTATTCCGATAGCTTTTCTATGCGCGGCACTTGTGGGAATGTTCCTTGAAAGAACCGTTATCCGTTGGTTGTATGGTCGTCCGTTGGAGACGTTGCTTGCAACCTGGGGTATTAGTCTGTTTTTAATTCAACTCGTCCGTCAAGTATTCGGAGCTCAAAACGTCGAGGTCTCGAATCCAACTTGGTTATCAGGTGGTATTGACGTGATGAGCGTAGTCCTGCCTTATAACCGTATTGCGATAATTGTTTTTGCTCTACTAGTACTGGTATCGATATGGTTGGTATTGTCCAAGACTCGGCTGGGATTGTTTATCCGTGCCGTAACGCAGAACCGTGGTATGGCTTCATGCGTTGGAGTACCGACTGGGCGAATCGATTTGCTCGCATTTGGACTTGGTTCTGGGATTGCTGGCTTGGCTGGTGTTGCGCTGTCGCAAATCGGGAATGTCGGGCCAGACCTCGGGCAGTCTTATATCATCGACTCATTTATGGTCGTTGTTTTAGGTGGGGTAGGTCAGTTAGCGGGGTCTGTCTATGCAGCGCTCGGTCTAGGTGTGTTCTCGAAAATTATTGAACCTCATATCGGTGCGGTGCTCACAAAAATAATCATTCTCGTATTTATCATCGCGGTTATCCAGAAGCGTCCCCAGGGCTTATTTGCGCTCAAGGGTAGATCGGTGGAGTCCTAATGTCTTACATACCAAAACAGGAAAACTTCTTCTCAAAAGTAGGATGGGCGGCGCTTATATTGTTTGCGATTTCATCGCTCATCATCGTGCCTTACTTATCGGTATTCGTTCCTGAGGGAGATAGCCTGCATATTTCATCGTATACAGTCACCCTCATTGGGAAAATTATGTGTTATTGCATTGTGGCTGTCGCAATGAATTTGATCTGGGGCTATGCGGGGATACTTTCACTCGGGCACGGTTTGTTCTTTGCGCTAGGGGCTACGCATTTGGGATGTATTTGATGCGGCAAATTGGTCGTGATGGCCAGTACCAAAGCGATCTCCCAGACTTCATGGTGTTTTTGGATTGGAAGGAGTATCCACTACATTGGTTGGGAACCGATAGTTTTCTATGGGCAATCGCATTGGTTATCCTAGTCCCAGGAATCTTAGCTTTCGTTTTTGGATTTTTTGCATTCCGCTCGAGGATTAAAGGTGTTTATTTCTCGATTATCACTCAAGCGCTGACATTCGCGTTCATGTTGCTTTTTTTCCGTAATGAGACAGGTTTCGGCGGAAACAATGGTTTCACTGATTTCAAGCGCATTTTGGGTTATTCGATTACAGATCCGTCGATGCGTGCGACTTTATTTGCATTGAGTGCTTTAACCTTGATGGCTGCTATTGGCTTATCTCGATTTGTTATTCGATCCAAATTTGGAAGGGTACTCACTGCGATTCGAGATTCGGAATCCCGATTAATGTTCTCGGGATATAACCCGATCGGATACAAACTATTTATTTGGACGCTATCTGCAATTTTTTGTGGTATTGCCGGAGCGCTCTATGTGCCACAGGTAGGAATTATTAATCCCAGCGAGATGTCTCCCGCAAACTCCATTGAAATTGCTGTATGGGTGGCGGTTGGAGGACGAGGCACTTTAATCGGTCCTCTTCTCGGTGCGGGTGCCGTGAATGGCGCGAAAAGCTTCTTTACCCAGTACTTCCCAGACATCTGGCTATTTTTCCTCGGCCTTCTATTCATTTTAGTGACGCTCTTTATGCCGAAAGGAATCGTCGGACTTTTTGCAAAACTCAAAAGCTTAAGAGGACACGTCTAAATGGATAGACCCAATAACGCAGCAGACAGTGAAGCATTGAACCTAAGCGGCTCGATGGCGATTGGACGTGTAGTCGGTGAGCAAGTTGATGTTACTCACGGGCCAATTCTTTATTTAGACGGTATTACCGTTAGCTTTGATGGCTTTAAGGCGCTAAATGAGTTGACACTAACAGTGGAATCGGGTGAGCTACGTTGCATTATTGGACCGAACGGTGCAGGTAAGACCACGATGATGGACGTCATTACAGGAAAAACACGGCCAGACTCTGGAACTGCATTTTTTGGTCAAACGATAGATCTGAGTCGATTGACTGAACCCGAGATCGCCCATGCGGGTATCGGCCGGAAGTTTCAAAAGCCCACTGTGTTTGAAAATCATACGGTTTTTGAAAATCTTGAGCTCGCAATGAAGTTTGATAAACGTGTTGCAGCCAGTTTGTTTGCAAAACGCACAGCGCAACAGCTGGAAAAGATTGTTGATGCTATGCGAGTCACAAACTTAGTATACGAAGGTGACAGACTTGCGGGGTTGTTGTCGCATGGGCAAAAACAGTGGTTGGAAATCGGAATGTTATTGATGCAAGAACCACAGCTACTGTTATTGGATGAGCCTGTTGCGGGGATGACCGATGAGGAGACCATGAAAACAGCGGAGTTGTTTCAATCTCTCTCGGGTGATCGATCGTTAGTTGTGGTTGAGCACGATATGGAGTTTATTAGCAAAATTGCAGCCACTGTCACAGTGCTTCATGAGGGTTCGGTTCTTGCGGAGGGATCGATGGGAGAGGTTCAGTCGGATGAACGGGTGATTGAAGTTTACTTAGGGCGTTAGGAAAAATATGTTAGAGGTCGCAAATGTAAATCAGTATTACGGGAGTAGTCATACTCTACGTAACGTGTCTTTTTCTGCTCCATTGGGTGCGGTCACAACGATTTTGGGTAGAAATGGTGTTGGAAAAATGACGTTACTAAAATGTTTGATGGGTGCGATCGGTATTACGGATGGAGAGATCCTACTAGACGGAAGAAATATTTCTAAAAAATCGTCGCATCAACGTGCTGGGCTTGGAATGGGGTACGTTCCCCAAGGTCGAGAAATTTTTTCACGCTTGACTGTGGGAGAAAATTTGTTGATGGGTTTAGCCACTAAAAGACGTGGATCGTTAGGAGATATTCCTAGCGAGATATTCGAGATGTTTCCCGTGCTAAGGGATATGCTTCACAGGCGGGGTGGAGATTTATCTGGTGGCCAGCAACAACAATTGGCAATCGGTCGGGCCTTGGCGATGTCGCCCAAGGTGCTTATTCTTGACGAGCCGACTGAGGGGATTCAGCCGTCTATTATCAAAGATATTGGCGCAGTGATTAGGAAACTTGCGCAGCGGGGCGATATGGCGATTATCCTAGTTGAGCAATACTATGATTTCGCAAAAGAGCTTGCAGATCACTATGTTGTTCTTCAGCGTGGAGAGGTAATAAAATCAGGATTAGGAAGTTCGATGGATGACGATAAGGTTCAGCAATATTTGTCTGTATGAATATTTTGGATAACCCGGCGCTAAATTCTTGGGAAGCGCAGCTGCGGCTGCGTTTTGGCGTTTATGAGGGCAAAAGTTTTTTGTCAGAACGTCATCACGTCGGCCCACTCGTCGTACAAAAATCCCTCTATCCAGAGGGCAACGATGTTTGTCAGGTTCTCATCATTCACCCTCCAGGTGGTATAGCAGGTGGTGATCAATTGGATATGGAGTTCTTTGTAGAGAGTGGAGCGCGAGCTCAACTCACGACTCCGGGGGCTGCCAAGTGGTACTGTGGTTTCGGTCGTACGGCGAAGCAAACGATTCAAATTCAAGTTGCTGCCGGTGCAATTGCTGAGTGGTTGCCTCAGGAAAATATTATTTTTGATGGCGCTAATGTGGATTCGCAATTTATTGTTGACTGCGAGGGGGCGGGGGTCTTTTGTGGATGGGAATTCACAACGCTTGGTCGCGAGGCGGGCGATGAGCCTTTCGTGAGCGGAAGACTCAGTCAACGCTTAGAGATCCGACAGAATAGTTATCCAGTTTTCGGAGAGCGTGCGGTCATTACTTCAGAGGTCCTCAATCACGATAAAGCACTGTTGAACTCATATCGCTCGTTCGGAGCGATGTATCTAATTGGTTTGAGCAAAAATAGCGTGACTCAAGAGATCGTGAAAGCGTTATCAAGGGAGCACGAAGAGGTTGGTATCACTTGGATTGATGAGGTGTTGATTGCTCGATGGGTTGGGACTCATGTTGAAGATGGCCGCGCTATCCTTGCGCAAGTGTGGTCGGCGCTGCGGCAACAATATTTTGGGCGACCGGCACAAACGCCAAGAATTTGGAACACCTAGTTCGGAAATAAGAGAGGGTAGGGCATGGATTTATCTCCGCGAGAAAAAGACAAGTTACTCATCTTTACTGCGAGTTTACTGGCAGAGCGAAGAATGGCGAAGGGTTTAAAGCTTAATTACCCAGAAGCGGTTGCCTATATTTCTGCGGCAATCATGGAAGGGAGCTCGAGAAGGAAAGACGGTATCTGAGCTCATGAATTTTGGAACTACGTTGTTGAAACGTGCCGATGTAATGGATGGGGTTCCAGAAATGATTCCGGAAATTCAAGTAGAAGCGACATTCCCAGACGGCACGAAGCTTGTGACCGTACATGAACCGATCGCTTAAGGAGACGATATGAGACCAGGTGAAATACAGGCTGCGCCAGGTGAAGTTGAGATCAACGAGGGGCGAAAGACAATTATGGTGGCCGTGAAAAATTCTGGTGATCGACCGATTCAAGTTGGATCGCATTATCACTTTTTTGAAACCAATCCCGCGCTTAAGTTTAATCGTGATGAGGCGAGGGGTTTTCGGTTGAATATTGCTGCTGGAACCGCCGTACGGTTTGAACCGGGCCAGCAGCGTACGGTCGAGTTGGTCGAGTATGGTGGTGATCGCAAAGTTTACGGATTTCGATCTGCGATCATGGGGGATTTGTGATGGCAAATAGAATGAATAAACAGGCTTATGCTGAGATGTTTGGTCCTACGGTGGGTGACCGAGTTCGTCTTGCAGATACTGATTTATGGATCGAAGTTGAAAAAGATTTCACGGTTTATGGAGAAGAAGTTAAGTTTGGTGGTGGAAAGGTCATTCGGGATGGGATGGGTCAGGGCCAACGGGTCGCATCCGAAGTCGCAGATACAGTGATTACCAATGCGTTAATTTTGGATTACACCGGAATTTATAAAGCTGACATCGGAATTAAAGGCGGGCGTATTAGTGCTATTGGCAAGGCTGGAAATCCCGACATACAACCCAAGGTCGATATTGTTATCGGTGCTGCGACTGAGATTATTGCAGGTGAAGGATCGATTATCACCGCAGGGGGGATTGACGCACATATTCACTTCATTTGTCCGCAACAAATTGAAGAAGCATTAATGTCTGGTATCACTACGATGCTGGGTGGTGGTACGGGTCCTGCGACCGGGACCAATGCAACGACCTGTACTCCTGGGCCTTGGCACATCGCGCGAATGTTGCAAGCAGCGGATGCGTTCCCGATGAATTTGGGTTTCTTAGGAAAAGGAAATGCGAGTTTGAAAGAACCGCTATCTGAGCAAGTTGCCGCGGGTGCCATTGGACTAAAGCTTCATGAGGATTGGGGAACAACACCAGCTGCGATTGATGCATGTTTGTCAGTAGCGGAAGAGATGGACGTGCAAGTCGCAATCCATACCGATACATTGAATGAATCGGGTTTTGTTGAAGATACGATTGCAGCTTTCAAGGGACGTGTCATTCATACCTATCACACGGAAGGTGCTGGAGGTGGTCATGCGCCAGACATCATCAAAGCATGTGGTGAAGACAATGTGCTGCCGTCATCAACAAACCCAACACGGCCTTACACTGTCAACACGATTGATGAGCACTTAGATATGTTGATGGTATGTCACCATCTGGATTCCAGTATTGCCGAGGACGTGGCGTTCGCAGAATCGCGCATTCGTCGTGAGACGATTGCTGCTGAAGATATTCTGCATGACTTAGGAGCCTTCAGCATGATATCCAGTGACTCGCAGGCAATGGGACGAGTCGGGGAGGTTATTACCCGAACGTGGCAGACTGCGCACAAAATGAAAGTTCAACGTGGCTCATTAAGTGGTGACAAAAGTGGCATTGATAACTTTCGAGCCAAGCGGTATATAGCAAAGTACACAATTAACCCCGCCATCACCCACGGCATCGCGCATGAAGTGGGTTCAATAGAGATAGGGAAAAATCGCTGATATTGTGCTTTGGCGACCGGCATTTTTCGGGGTCAAGCCCAGCATGATTCTAAAAAGTGGAGTGATCGCCGCCTCTCTCATGGGGGATGCAAATGCTTCGATTCCAACACCTCAACCGGTGCATTACCGGTACATGTTTGGAGCGCATGGTAAGTCACTCACAGAGTCATCCGTAACGTTTGTTTCGCAAGCGGCGCTTGATGCGGATATCGGAAAAAAACTAGGCTTACAAAAAAATCTCTTGGCCGTTAAGAATACGCGTTCGATACGTAAGCGGGATATGGCACTTAACAATTATCAGCCTCGTATTGACGTAGATCCGCAAAATTATCAAGTGCGCGCTGATGGGGAATTACTCATTTGCGAACCTGCTTATGAGTTGCCGATGGCACAACGATACTTTTTGTTTTAACGCGGGATCCTTATGTTGATTGTGTCTAAATTCTGTAATCATGATCAAACCCCTGTGGCGGAATTGTTATTGCCGTTTGACGAGCGGAAGAAATCTCGATTTCGAACGTTCGCTACTTGTGGTGAAGAGGTGGGGATTTTTTTGGAACGTGGAACGGTTTTGAAGGGCGGAGATTTATTGCTATCAGAAGATGGTCGAGCGGTATTGGTTCGTGCCGCTGACGAGACATTGCTTCATATTACCCAGCATCGAGCTCTATCGCTTGTTCACGTGGCTTACCACTTGGGTAACCGCCATGTTCCCATCCAGATTGGTGAAAACTGGTTACGTATCGCTCGGGATGAGGTGTTAAAACAAATGGTAGAAGGGTTGGGTGCGAAAGCAGAAGATACAGTCGCGCCGTTTCACCCAGAGCACGGTGCTTATGGTGGGGGACATACGCACGGAGAAAAATCCGATCGAGATAATTCTCCAATCATTCATGAATTCGGGCGGTATCACGCGAATGGATAACGCTTACTCTGTTCGTTCACTCCCAAGACTGATTGGGATGATGCGTCTTGCAAGTCCAAGTTTGCCAGTCGGAGCGTTTAGTTACTCGCAAGGTTTAGAGACGGCGATTGAGAAAAATATTGTTCTCGATTTAAACACCACGCAGCAATGGCTTGAATCTATTTTACGAAACAGTTTTTCGTATTTTGAGTTACCAATTATTAAAGAGATGATGCGAGCATGGGCGAATAAGGATGTCGAAAAAATTTCTGATCTCAATCGAGAGTATCTCATCACCAGGGAAACTCAGGAGTTGCGCGCGGAGACACGCTCGATGGGGAATGCGCTCGTTGCGATTGCGAAAAATGATGTATCGGTAGAGGGAGCGTCGATCGAGTCGCTCTTGAAGATCTCTGATATCTGCTACCCGACGGTATATGCGTGTATGGCAAACGAACTCAAATTAGATGTATCCGAGGCGCTTGCTGGTTACGCGTGGTCTTGGGCGGAGAACCAAGTAATGGCTGCGATAAAAACGATTCCTCTGGGTCAAACAGCAGGGCAACAAATTTTAAGTGCGTTGAGCATGATAATGGCCGATGCCGTGGAGACCGCGTTAGGAGTCGAGGAGTCGGAATGGTCGAATTTTTGTCCCGTTTTGGCAATTATGAGTAGCCAACACGAGACCCAGTATTCACGGTTGTTCAGATCTTAATTTCATAGGAGTAACAAATGGCGTCACAACCCTTGAGAGTTGGAATTGGTGGCCCAGTGGGTTCTGGTAAAACGGCGCTCACTTTATCGCTTTGTCGTGCAATGCGTGATGACTTTGAGGTGGCAGTCGTGACCAACGACATTTACACGAGAGGATGCAGAGTTTTTAGTGCGTAATGGAGCATTAGAGCCAGAGCGTATTATTGGTGTCGAAACTGGCGGATGTCCACATACGGCGATTCGAGAGGATGCATCGATTAATCTGGAGGCGGTAGGGCGACTGGCAGATCGATTTGATTTAGACGTCGTGTTTGTAGAAAGTGGAGGGGATAATTTAGCCGCTACGTTTTCACCGGAGCTTTCGGATCTGACCATCTATGTCATCGATGTTTCTGCTGGAGACAAAATCCCGCGTAAAGGTGGGCCAGGGATTACGAAGTCCGATTTATTGGTAATCAACAAAATTGATCTTGCGCCTATCGTTGGCGCCTCCCTCGAGGTTATGGATCGCGATGCGAAGAAAATGCGAGGAGAAAAGCCATTTGTCTTCAGTAATTTGAAAGCTGGTCAATCGCTTCCACATATCATCGATTTTATTGTCAGGCAGGGGATGCTCAAAAAGAAAAACTAAGCGTTTTATTTTTCTTTCCGAATTGAGAAGAAACCCATCGCTAGGCGTAGTAAGATCGGGTTAACGATTTGGAGGAAAATGATGATGGTTATTCGTAGTAAAAAATTCTTAAGTTTTCTTGGATTTCTTTTTTTAATTAGTGGATTAAATGCAGCGAATGCCGCGTCTATCTCGGAAAAGCTCGATCAGGCGATTATCTGGGGCTCAGCGTACTCCAGCGTATGCAGAGCGTGATCAATTTCGTCATCCGAAAGAAACCTTGTTGTTCTTTGGGCTTGAGGCAAATCAGTCCGTAGTTGAGATCACTCCTGGTGGCGGTTGGTATACAGAAATTCTCGCACCAGTATTAAAAGACAATGGGGTTTACTACCCGGCGAGTTACAAACTTCACGATGAGATTCATCCCTACTTTGTAGGGGTCGATGAGCGATTTGCTAAAAAACTTGCCGCCGATCCTGCGAGCTACGATAAAGCTCGATGGATTCACTTCGATCCGAACAATCCAGAGTTTGCGCCAGATGGACCGGTTGATATGGTGCTCACCTTCCGTAATGTCCACAACTGGGCGAAAGCACACACAGCGGAGTGGATGTTTGATGGTTTTGCAAGAGCGCTCAAGATAGTGGGAATCCTCGGCGTCGTTGAGCATCGTGCGAAGCCGGGCACACCGTTTGAGGATCAAATTAAGTCCGGTTACATGACTGTTGAATATGTGGTGGCACTTGCCGAAGAGGCAGGTTTTCAATTGATTGATTCATCGGAAGTTAATGCGAACGCCAAAGACACCAAAGATTATCCCGGCGGAGTTTGGAATTTGTTGCCAAATTTACGCAATGTAGCGGAAGAGGATAAAGCTCGGATGGCTGCAATAGGAGAGTCGGACCGAATGACGCTGAAGTTTAAAAAAGTACGATAAATAATTGTATTAAAAGATTTATTTGTAACAACCATTTAGGAAAGAAACTAGAAGATGCAAACCGATATTGAAATCGCTCAAAAGGCGAAATTAAAGCGAATTAGCGAAATCGCAACTGGCAGACTGGGGATCCCAGAAGAGTCGGTGGAGCCCTACGGTCACTACAAGGCCAAGCTCACGAATGAATTTGTAGAAAGTCTCAAAGGAAAGCCAGACGGTAAGTTAATTCTAGTAACGGCAATTAGCCCAACACCCGCGGGCGAAGGAAAAACGACGACGACGGTGGGTCTCGGGGACGCGATGAACCGTATCGGCAAAAACGCACTCATTTGTTTGAGAGAACCGAGTTTGGGTCCGGTGTTTGGTATGAAAGGTGGAGCGGCTGGGGGAGGTTTTGCCCAGATCGTGCCGATGGAAGATATCAATCTTCACTTTACTGGCGACTTCAATGCAATTCAGTTAGCGAATAACTTACTTGCTGCCATGCTTGATAACCATATCCACCATGGAAACGCGTTGGGCATCGATGTGCGTAGGATCACCTGGCGACGTGTGTTGGATATGAACGATCGTGCACTTCGATCGATTGTGGTCTCCCTTGGTGGGCCGGGTAACGGTTATCCGCGAGAAGATGGTTTCGATATCGTGGTCGCTTCCGAGATTATGGCGATTCTCTGTCTCGCCGATTCTATGGAAGACCTGAAAGTTCGCCTCGGTAAAATCGTCGTTGCTTACCCGCGAGATAAAAAACCGGTACTGGCCTCTGAGCTCGAGGCACACGGTGCGATGGCGGTGCTTTTAAAGGATGCAGTCAAGCCAAACCTTGTTCAGACTCTTGAAAATAATCCAGCGATCATCCACGGTGGGCCATTTGCGAATATCGCACATGGCTGTAACTCTGTGATCGCAACCAGGACCTCATTGAAGCTCGCGGACTACGTGATCACTGAAGCCGGTTTCGGAGCAGACTTGGGTGCTGAGAAGTTTTTTGACATCAAGTGTCGGAAGTCAGGACTCCGTCCAGACGCAGTGGTGATTGTCGCGACGATTCGCGCATTAAAGTTTCATGGTGGAGCGGAGCTTGCGGAACTCAACAAAGAAAATCTTGACGCGCTCGACAAAGGGTTTGCAAACCTTGAGCGCCATGTAACAAATATCAAGAATGTTTTTGGTCTCTCTTGCGTTGTCTCGATTAATCACTTCACGAATGACACTGAAAAGGAAGTTGAGCTCCTCCAGAAAAAATGTGAAGCGTTGGGAGTTTCCGTAGTGGTTGCAAAACACTGGGCGGAAGGAGGAAAGGGTGCTGAGGCACTTGCACATAAAGTCGTTGAAATTATCGAATCTGGAAAGTCGGAGTTGCAGTTTGCCTATCCCGATAATTTGCCACTTGCACAGAAAATCGAATCCGTTGCAAAGAAGGTTTATGGCGCCGAAGGAATTAAACTGGATAGCAAAGCAAAATCCCGTCTTGATGAGCTTGAGAAAGAAGGGCATGGCGCGCTCCCAGTGTGTATCGCAAAAACGCAGTATTCGTTCTCGAGTGATCCGACTCTGCGAGGAGCGCCTTCTGGGCATACGCTCACGGTTCGCGAAGTAAGACTTTCCGCGGGTGCAGGATTCATTGTGGCGATCTGTGGGGACATCATGACGATGCCTGGGTTACCGAAGGTGCCAGCCGCGAATAAAATTAGTCTTGATGCCGATGGAAAAGTAATCGGCCTTTTCTAGAAGAAAAGAGTTACCGAAAGCCCGAACGGGCGAGGGTTGCAAAGTCTATGGCGCAGGATAATAAATCGATCACGGCAATATCAATCAAAACGGGATCGAGTTCTGCGCCACAAGACATTCACTGGGTTCAAACGAATATCCCTTGTCAAACTGCGTGTCCTGCTGGAACCGACATTCCAGGATACCTGGAGGCGATTTACCACGAAGATTTTGAAAAGGCATATGCCATTAACTGGCGGGACAATGTGTTCCCTGGGGTGCTTGGTCGTGTTTGCTCGAGGCCGTGTGAGGACGCCTGTCGCCATGGAAGAGCTGGAAATGGTGAATCGGTCGCAATTTGTTTTTCAAAAAGGGCAGCTGGGGATTTTTCTGATAACGCGTTATCGAATATTTCTCGACATGATCCAACTGGAAAAAAAGTCGTTGTAGTGGGCTCCGGTGTAGCGGGTCTCGCGGCGGCGCGCGACTTAGCACTCGCGGGCCACCAAGTAGTCGTTTTAGAAAAGCATAAGAATCCCGGCGGGATGCTTGTACAAGGGATTCCAGCATTTCGTCTGCCGCGTGAGGTCATTCACCAAGAAATAAGTCAGATCGAGAAGCTTGGTGTAGAAATTCAGTGTGGAGTCGAAGTGGGAGTTGATACCACCCTTGAAAAACTCGCACGTGAAAATGAGGCAGTTATTTTGGCTGCCGGTACGATGAATCCGAATATTCCGGATCTTCCTGGGGGGGGGCTTCCAGGGGGTCAACATGGGCTGGATTTCCTACTCTCGGTTAACGAAAACGGTGCACGAGAATTTGGTCAAGAGGTGGCGGTAATCGGGGGTGGTTATACGGCGATGGACTGTGCTCGAACCGCGGTTCGACTTGGCGCAAAACCCGCGTTGTTTACCGGCGTGATCAAGAGGATATGGTCGTGTTGCCAGGTGAGCTAGAGGAGTACCTTTCCGAGGAGGGTGATATCCAATTTCGATTAACGCCAGTGGCAGTAGCAGGGAAGCTGCTGCACATGGAATCAAGCTTGTAAAAACCCAGGTACATCGCTCAGATAAAGCAACAAAAGTCGAGTTACTCAATGACACGGAAACGCACGTAGAAACCGATTACATAGTGTTGGCAACGGGTCAAACGCAGGACGTTGGTATGCTCAACGGGCAATTTAACGGAACACTCGTTAATGAAAAACAACTTCCTAATGTACGGCAATCGCATCGTACAGAAGTGAGTAACGTATTTGTCGCGGGTGATTATGCCTTGGGAGCGACGACATTAATCCAGGCGATTGGACATGCGCGTAAGACTGCTCGAGTTGTCGATGAGTTTCTTATTCAAAAAAAGAAACCAGAGTTACAGGTTAAGGTAGGTGAGTCGTTTTTCTCAAAAGGAGTGAATGGAAAAACAACGGGAAGAAATATGGCTCAGAACGTCATTCCGATTCACCCGATGCCACTTTTGGCTAAACAAAGTCGGGGCTTGGTAGATGAGGTGGAAACGGGGTACGCAAAAGACGTCGCAACGCGCGCTGCATCGCGATGTTATCTCTGTCATTACAAGTTTGAGATAGATGATAAGAAATGTGTGTTGTGCGATGAGTGTATTAAGGTAAAGCCAGTACCGGATTGTATTTTGCCGGTTGCCGAAGTTACGCAAGATCATGAAGGGCGAGTGGTGGGTTACACCTTGGTTGAAAAAGGAAAAACAAGTTCGCTCTATTACAACCGGCTCTGGATTGATCAGGATAAGTGTATTCGATGTGGTCAATGTGAATCGGTTTGCCCAGTCGATGCGATTTCTATTCAAAAGGTGAGTTTCGCAATAAATTTGTAACATCCACTTGCAATCCTTGCTACGGTCAATATACTAAGTGCAACTTAACGTGGAAGGTAGCCGTCGGACCTTTGGCGGTTGTTCCGGAAGCGAACTTTGGAGCAATGACGTGGCATTCGTTTTGGCTGTTGATATGGCTGGCGTGCCCAGCCGTTGGTTAGTAGTCGAGGAGGCAATCACGTACCAAGCGCGTCACATGGTAGCTTGGTCACTCGGCGACGAGATCGCGAAATTTCGAGGGGGTTACTCTCGAAAGACGGGCGAGCGCTCCGAAATTTCTACGCAAAGCATCATCGCAATTAAAGGTGCGATCGATAAATCCCAAAATGAGCATCCTTGTTTGACTAACTCGGCGTTGTTTTCGCGCGATCGTCGTGTATGTGCGTATTGTGGCGATCGTTATCGAGAGAGAGAATTATCGCGAGATCATATCAAGCCCGTGCATGCCGGCGGAGTCGACCGTTGGATGAATGTGGTCACAGCTTGCCGCCCCTGTAACATCCGAAAAGGAGGGCGTACACCGGAGCAAGCGAATATGCCCTTAATCTATACGCCTTACGTACCAAATCGCTATGAGCATTTAATTTTGCAAAACCGACGGATCTTGCAAGATCAAATGGAATACTTGATGGCGAAAGTCCCTCAGCATAGTCGCTTATTCGCGTAAGGTTTTTGGCTTTACGCTAAACTTGGTTAGCGTAAATCATCTGTGAGCTGGAAATTATGATTAAAAGTATCCAAACGATTATCGTTGTCGCAGTTTTAAGCGTATTGGCGGGCTGTCAAACCAATCAAATTTCTGGCCGTAATCAGTTCGTGTTGGTTTCGGAAAAAATGGCGATTAACGAATCGCGTTCCGCTTACTCGGCGATGCTCCAGCCCTTATCCCAAGAGGGTAAAGTTAATAACGATCCAGCGATGGTGCGACGGGTAGAGACCATCACGAGTCGGTTGGTCGCACAAGCGATTCGATATCGGCCGGAATCGAAAGATTGGGACTGGTCGATTAGAGTGATCAATGAGCCCGACACCGTGAATGCATGGTGTATGGCAGGCGGTCGTATGGCGATTTACACCGGATTGATTAATAAACTAGACGCGACCGACGATGAAATCGCGATGGTCATGGGGCATGAAATTTCTCATGCGTTGCTCTCTCACACACGCGAGCGTATGTCTCGAGCCATTGCGATGAATCTAGGGGTGCAAGCGCTTGCGATAGCGATTGATGGAGATAGGTATGGCGGGTATATCGTCCAGGGTACTGCACTGGCAGCGATTGTTGCCTTGGAGTTACCAAATAGTCGAACCGCAGAAGCAGAGTCCGACAGAATCGGTATCGAGATTGCGGCGAAGGCAGGGTATGATCCCCGTGCGGCTGCGAGTCTTTGGGAGAAAATGGCAAAGCAAAGTGGAGACAAGGACTCACGATTTGATTTTTTCTCAACGCATCCAGCACCTGTTAAGCGGATGGAAACGCTGCGCGAGTTAGCGGTACCCTTGATGCCGTTTTTCGAGGATAAATCACCCAAGCCGACGCATCCAATTAATACAGGATTGTAAAAACCTTCGATTGAGTAGATCTTGACGGGTGTTATTTACGTCCCGTATATTGTCGTGATGTTCAAGGTACTTTCAAAAGCTTTATTAGTTGCGCTTTTATATGCGCAGGTGTTGGTATCTTTGCACGCGGCCGGTGTCGAGGTCATCCCACATAATCATGATGACAAGGCTTGTGTCTTATGGTCGAACCTAGACCTTAACAAGAACACCGTAGTTACGAGCAACACCGCTTGTGATGTGGTGATCGATCGGTCATTTGAAGTAATTATTCCGGAGCCAAAGCACGTCGCGGTCTTCGAAGTATCGAGAGCAAACCCCTCGCGACCCTCCCTTCAGCATCGTCTGAAAAATAAACACGATTAAGTTTCGTAGTCCTGTGAGGACTAATGCCGCGCGCGTGCGCGTGTTTAACGGAGGATTTATGTCTTGTAAAAGATTTTTGACTAATACATTGCTCGTAGGTGTATTGGGGGCGGGAAGTATTGCTTACGCTGATGATGCGGAAAATATTTCACAGTTGCGTAAAGAGCTAGAAGAAATAAAAGCAATTTATGACGCAAAAATTCGAGAGCTTGAAACGCGATTGGAAGCTGCCGAGGTAGGGCAGGTCGCGAGACAAGAACCGGTCAACCTCGGAGGGAGGGCGGTACGTGACAACACGTTTAACCCCTCCATTGGATTAATTTTAAATGGAGCCTATCGCGAGTTCTCGAGCGGTACCAGCGAAGTCGCCGGGTTTGCGGTCGGTGAGGATGGTGAACGCGATGCGGGAGGTGTAGGTACTGAACATACCGAGTTTAATTTTTCTGCCAACGTGGATGACAAATTTTTTGGAAGTACCACGTTTGCGATAGCAGAACATGGAGGAACCACTGAAGTCGAGTTGGAGGAGGCGTACCTGAGTGCATTACCCGGGGCAGGCTTACCTGGTGGGATGGGAATCAAATTCGGCCGAGCGCTCTGGGCCATTGGGTACTTGAATGAGCAGCATGCGCACACAGATGACTTTGCAGATCGTCCGCTTCCCTACCGAGTATTTATGGATCATTCGTACAACGATGATGGATTGTAGTTCACTCAGTTGTTGCCAACTGGAGATTTGTTTACCGAAATTGGTGGAGGAGTATTCAAAGGGCAAGACTTTCCGTTTGGTAGCAGTGCAGGAACTGGCATCGGTGCTCATTCTTACTTTGTTCGAACCGGAGGGGATATCGGTTTGAATCAAACCTGGAGGGTTGGTGCATACCGCTTGAGTGGCGAAACAGGACCGAGTGGTCGAATAAGTAATGAGACTTATCTGACTTTTGTGGGCGATGTTGATTTCGATGTATTCGATCTCAGATATACCTGGGCCCCAACAGGGAACGAGCGAGATCAAGAGGTGACATTTACAGCAGAGCACTTCTCGCGGGATGAGAGTGGAACGTATGCTGATGGTGAGAATAGTATCAGTGCAACCGATTACGCTGGATCGGCTTCAGGGTGGTACTCGCAACTAACCTATAAGTTTAATCCCCACATCCGCGTGGGAGCCAGATACGGCGAACTAGAAATTAGCACGCCACCAAGTGGACTTAGTGGCAGTCTCGTCGATAGTTCTGGGCATAAACCTACGTCGATATCACTGATGGCGGATTTGACCAATAGCGAATTTAGTCGAATTCGCTTGCAGTACAACAAGGAGGAATTGACTGCAGGTACCATCGACCATCAGTGGATGTTACAGTATGTGATGAGTCTCGGAGCACACGGTGCGCACAGGTACTAAGTTCAACAAGTTTCATATTTTTATCCTTGTGGTTGCGGGGTTGGTGCTTTCGGTGGGGTCCAGCCCCACCGAAGCGAAACCTTACGTGCTCACGTGCGAACCAGAATGGCGTGCACTCGTTCAAGTGATTGGTGGTGATCGAGTGAAGGTTGACTCTGCCACGACTGCCCAGCAAGACCCACATTACATTCGAGCAAAACCCAGTCTCATCGCGCGAGCACGGAGAGCTGACTTATTGGTTTGCTCAGGTGCGGGCTTGGAGAGCGGGTGGTTGCCGCTGTTGCTCGAGCGAGCAAGCAAACAGATTCAACCTGGTCAAGTGGGGTATTTGATAGCCGCCGAGCACGTACCTTTAATTGAAATCCCAGAGCTCGTGGACCGGAGTCAAGGAGATATACATCCTGAGGGGAATCCACACGTACACCTAGATCCCGCAAACGTAGAGTTAATTGCGAAGCTGGTATCGGAGCGGCTTGCGAAAATTGATCCAGGAGGTAGTGAGCAATATCAGAAAAATTTAGAAATATTTATTAATGAGTGGAAGGCCTCGCAAGCGAAGTGGCTTCAGCGTGCAAAACCGCTAAATGGCAAAAAGGTCGTCGCGTTTCATAAGTCCTTTAGTTACTTATTTCGGTTTTTAAACATACAAGTGATCGGCTACATTGAAAAAAAACCAGGTATAGCACCTAGTGCGTCCCATCTCGCTACCGTCGTCGATACGGTAAAGTCCGGTGCAGTATTAGGGGTTGTACGTACCCCATTTGATCCAAGTGACTCGAGCGAGTGGTTATCGCAGAAAACGGGTAAGCCATCGGTGGTACTGCCGTTTACCGTGGGAGGTGTACCCGAGGTAAGTGATTTGTTTTCATTGTATGAGTACTCGATCAAAGCGCTACTTGATTTGGTCTCCAAGTCATGATCGAGTTATTCGAGATTGTTATCCCAGCGCTTCTAGCTGTCCTCATGGTCAGCGCGGTACATGTACCTCTGGGTATCGAGGTTCTACGCCGCGGCATCATTTTTATTGATTTAGCGATTGCGCAGATCGCTGGTTTGGGTCTTTTAATCACAACTCAAATTTTTCATTTGGAGGGAATGGTAGCGCGCTCAATGGGTGCGCTACTGTTTGCCTTGGCCGCAAGTTTATTTTTTAGTTGGATAGAAAAGCGATATCGCGCAGTTCAAGAGGCCGTGATTGGAGTGAGTTTTGTGTTGGCGGCCTCAGTCTCAATTCTTGTTTTAGCTAATCTTCCGCATGGAGGCGACGAGTTGAAACATTTGCTATCTGGACAAGTGTTATTTGTGACTTACTCTCAAGTACTCACAAACTTTCCATTGCTAGTAGGTATTCTCGCGGTTTGGTTTTTGCGCCCAGCGTCGCGTTCGGGCGTCGCGTTCTATATCCTATTTTCTTTAGCGATTACGGTAGCGGTCCAACTCGTCGGAGTTTACGTTGTGTTCTCTACACTGATCTTACCTGCGTTGGTTGTCCTCGGATCGAGCCGACCGCATTTGCTGGGGTGGTCCGTAAGTTTTGTGGGCGTGAGCTTAGGAATTGGGTGTGCGACTTGGTTTGATTTGCCTGCTGGGCCGGTCATTGTAGTGGCATTGGCCCTCGTTGCACTTGTAAGTCAAGGTTTGATTTCCCTCAAACACTATCCGCGGTAACGGCATCAAAAGGCGCTTGATTCCGGTTTGAGTGAAACCTTTTACTCACCTCCTCGTCGAAGAAAGGGGGGGGTATACTGTGAAATATGTATAAAAATCTTCATGTAAAGGCTTGGTTTAAGCTCTTTTGTTTAGGAGTGGCTTTGGTATTCTCAGGATTTATAGCCGCTGCTGATGGAGAGGATGGATCTATAAAAAACCATCCCGGTGAGCGCGCTTTCTCGCAATATCAAAACTACCAAAAGGCCCCAGTTCAGTCTTGGGAGGACTCGAATAAGACTGTGTCAGAGATCGGGGGGTGGAGATCCTACGCTCGGGATATTTTTCGTTACAAAAAACAACGAGAGAAATAGATTTTTCTGATGACTTGTTTCAATGGTAAAAACTTGAGGTACTTCGTATTTGCGGTGCTGATCGCTTGGATCAGTGGCTGTGCGAGTGTGGACTCCAACGTAGTCATGCAACGAGTCAGTGATAAAACCGAGTCTTTCGCTCAAACTGGCTATCAACTACCAAAAGATGATCAGCAAAGAAGTTTAAACGAGACACGGGTTGAGGAGTTAATTCAATATGAAGTCGATCAAAATGCGGCGGTAAACATCGCGTTATTGAATAGTCCCGATCTGCATGCGTTAGTCGCTGACTCAATGGCCGATATGGCGATTGCTGCGCAAGGTGGGAGAATTTCGAATCCACAGTTTGCATTTGAGCGCATGACCGCACCCGGCGAACTTGAACTTGCCAGAGCGATTTCCTTTGGTTTGCTAGATCTTGTCACTTTACCCAAACGGCAACAGGTCGCGAAGGCGCAGGTTGGTCTAGTCGAACAAAGAATGATTGGAGCGATTACCCGACATATTACGCAAGTTAGACAGGCCTGGGTGCGTGCGGTGACCGCACAAGAGCTACGTCAGTATGCGCAAAAAGTATTCACGAGCGCTGAGGCGAGTGCCGAATTAGCGCGCCGTATGGAAGCTGCGGGCAACTTTAATCGATTGGATCGCGCGCGCGAGCAAGCGTTTTATGCCGATGCTGCTACAAGTTTAGCGTTGGCCTCACACGAGGTCGTGGCGAGTCGCGAAGCACTAAATCGTTTATTGGGGTTGACCGAGAGTCAAAGTCAAGTCATGCGGCTTACCTCGCGACTGCCTGATATTCCGCAGATGCCTCGGGACACTCAAGTAGTGGGTCAAGAATTTTTTCTGTCGCGAATTGATGTGCAGCTCGCGAAAATTCGGCTAGATGCAGCGTCACAGGCGCAAGGATTGAATTTGTTGACGAGTTGGTCGGATGTTGAGCTAACGGCAATTTATAAAACGAAATTTGCAGATGGTTCTCGATCCAACCCAGATGGATTTGAGGTCGGAATCGTTCTTCCGATCTTTGACTGGGGCGATCTGAAACGCGATGCGATGAATGCCCGAACACTTGCTGCAGCGAATGCGATGGAAGCGACTGTAAGAAACGCAGGCTCTGAGCTTCGTCAAACCTACTCGGCGTATTTGACTGCGCACGATATCGCAAAGCACTATCAAACGGAGGTGGTGCCACTTCGGAAACTGATTTCAGAAGAGAATTTGCTGCGCTATAACGGAATGATTATTGGTGTCTTTGAGTTACTTGCGGATGCGCGAGACCAAGTAGCGACGATCATGTCGGCGATTCGTAGCAAAGAGCAATTTTGGTTAGCCGATGCCGCACTATTGTCTTCGATAGCTGGTAGTCCTGTAGATATTAGTCTTTCGACCGTCGGGTCGGCTGCAGGATCTGCGGCGAAAGGTCATTAATGGATAAATCAAGAAGAAATTTTGTGAGAATGGCTGGTGTGGCTGGAGGAGCTTTTTCGGTGGCGAGCGTTGGCAAATATGCGCTCGCAAATTTGCCAGAGCCCATTACCCAGAGTGAGGTATCTACACAGCCTCCGTATCAGCCCGATACTGCGGATTACAACCCAGTTGTTACGTTGAATGGATGGACGCTTCCATGGCGCGATAATCAGGGAGTAAAAGAATTCCACCTCGTTGCCGAGCCCGTAGTCCGAGAGATGGCGCCAGGATTCAAAGCACACCTGTGGGGATATAACGGTCAGAGTCCGGGGCCTACGATTGAGGTTGTCGAAGGGGATCGTGTTCGAATTTTTTGTGACGAATAAACTTCCAGAGCGAACGAGTATTCATTGGCACGGGCAGAGGTTACCAAATGGTATGGATGGTGTGAGTGGTCTCACACAACCAGCGATTGAGGCTGGCAAAACTTTCGTGTATGAATTTATCGCGAGGCGTCCGGGAACGTTTATGTATCATCCTCATGCGGATGAGATGACGCAGATGGCGATGGGAATGATGGGATTTTGGGTCACGCATCCAAAGGCGCCACACCCTGCGATACACAAAGTGGATCGGGACTTTTGTTTTCTATTGAGTTCCTATGATATCGAGCCCGGGAGTTACACACCCAAAATTATGACCATGACGGATTTCAACATTTGGTCATGGAATAGCCGGGTTTTTCCGGGGATCGATTCTTTGAATGTTCGATTGAATGATCGCGTTCGTATTCGTATCGGGAATCTCACGATGACCAACCATCCCATCCATTTGCATGGTCATGAATTTGAAGTAACTGGTACCGATGGGGGCAACCCCACCGGGGTCGCGATGGCCCGAGGTCACTACCGATATTGCCGTGGGGCAGATGCGTCAAATTGAATTTATTGCTAACGAAGAGGGAGATTGGGCCTTTCATTGTCATAAAAGTCACCACGCGATGAACGCGATGGGGCACAACGTTCCAACGTTAATTGGTGTGGATCATCGCGGGGTCGCTGAGAAGATTAGTGACCTAATTCCCGAGTATATGGTGATGGGAGAGCGTGGCATGGGAGATATGACTGAGATGGAAATGCCGCTTCCGGATAATACCGCACCGATGATGACAGGGGATGGTCCATTTGGGTCAGTTGAAATGGGGGGGATGTTTAGTGTCGTGAAAGTGCGTAAAGATCAAGCGCCAGGAGACTATTCAAACCCAGAGTGGTTTAATCATCCTGAAGGGACGATTTCACATGAGATTGAGATGGATGATAATGCGAGACGTGAGAGCGATGCCGGCTCAGGATCTATGCGCCTTGCTAAAGTTCCGGAAGAGACGATTGAGGTGAAAGTCAGAAAAGCCAAGTCGCATAACGGACATTAAAAAAAGGGAGAAAAAATATGAAAAAGTTTGGATTAAGTTTGTTTTCAGTTGCTTGCTTGATTATTTCCTCATACTCGCTTGCGGCCCATCATGAGCAGATGCAGGAAGGGCACGAAGGGCATGAGATGCATCATGAAGGGCACGAAGGGCATGAGATGCACGGTGAGTTACCGAGTGTGCATGGCGTTGTTAAAAAAATTAATGCAGCAAGTGGTTCAATTACGCTCAAACATGCAGATATCCCGAACTTGGAGATGAGTGCGATGACTATGGGGTTCAGTGTGAAAGATGCAGCAATGCTCGATGGATTAACTGAGGGAGATCATGTGATGTTTCAGGCGATTGCTGAAGGGGGTAAGTTCATAATCGTGTCGATGAAAAAAGATCAACACTAATCTTCCAGACACAAAAAAGCCGCTCGAGTGGGCGGCTTTTTTTTTTGCTGTTTTTTGTTACTCGAATACTACTGAGTTTAAGAAGGCAGCAGTTTCCTTCATGGTGCGTAAGCAGCAAGAAGTGATATTAAATCGTTCTTGCTGATCTTCAGTTAAACGCGCGTCTTGTCGGCTTGGTTGTACGAACATCACGCAGTCAACGGGAATGATTTTTTTGTTTCCAACCGAAATCTCTTTATCTCGGATAACCATATCTTTTACGAATAGGTCTTTATCTTGAGCGATTTTTACTTTGTTCCCATCGATATTGACTGTGACGAATTCACTGCCCTCTGCGGGATTTTGGTAGGTACCAAGAAAATAGTGGCTGCGGATTAGTTTCACCAAGACGTCTTTGTTGACCGCGTAGCGGAACGCAGAACTCATCGCTTGAGGCATTGTCGAGAAGCCAAAGTTCGTCGGAATATAAACTGTTGCCGGAAACTTGGCTCGCTCATCAAAAAGCTCTATCAGGTCTGCCTCTTCGACAAGGGTCGCAAAGGTCGTAAATCGGTTGTCATTCACAATGACATCCCACATGGTTTGCTTGTGGTGATCCGCTTGAGCAGCATTCACCATTAATAGTGAAGCGTAAATGATTGCAATAAATCTTAAGATTTTCATACTTCCTCTTCCCCCTATTTATTACCTATTGTCCCCATCCGAGTGATGATAATTGTTCGCTACCACGCTCGGTTTCAGCCAGCGTAATATAGTTCCGTTCGCGCTTCAAGGGCTATTTGAAATGAGGATATCCCAGATGAATGATAAGGAATGGTGGGGTTCAAGGGTTAATCGTTATTATTTGGCCTAAATACTGAACCTTTCTGCTGAATATCCTTCTATATGGTGAATGTGTTTTCGGGAAAAATAATGCCAATTACGGTTTACTTTGATGGTAGTTGTGGGATTTGTTCCCGAGAAATTGGTTACTATCGGCGCATTGCCGATTCGGACATTTTTTCTTGGTTGGATGTCAGCAAGGCCGAAGTTTCCCTGGATCATGAGTCTTTTACAAGACTGGATGCACTGAAGTTTCTGCATGTGAGGGATCAAGCGGGAGACTTACACGTAGGTGTGAGTGCGTTCGTGGTTATCTGGCGGCAACTGCGCGGATGGCGGAAAGTCGCATACCTTGCGGGAACTCCCGGTGTTAATAGCATCCTCGAGTTCTGTTATCGAGTGTTTGCCAAATGGCGTTTTACAAAACTCGGTTATTGTGAAACGGGAACTATCAACGAGAGGTTGCCATGATATTAGCGCTTGGCGGGTTAATCGGTTTTATTGCGATTGCATTTGGTGCTTACGCGGAGCATGGATTACGTGACATCGTAACCAATGAGCATTTCAGGTTTCTGATGACGGCTATTCGTTACAACCAAGTTCATGCAGTCGTGATCGTTTCGTTGGGTTTTGGGATTCTCGCCAATCGTGAGCTTGGTCGCCAGAAACTTCTCAAGTGGGCGAGCTACCTGTTTATCTTTGGCACGAGTATTTTCAGTTTCAGTATTTATATCTCTGTTTGGTTAGAGTTACCAAAGCTTGTGAATGTCACGCCCATTGGGGGTGTGACACTGATGGTAGCGTGGCTTGCACTTGCGCTGGCAGGGTATAAAGCTTGGCGACGCTAGAGTGGTTGAGTTGGAGAATCCGTAAAATGAATGTGGGGGTATTCAGTATGAAGTGGTCTTATTTTTTGACGATTGTTTTTGTTTTAGGGTTTACTTCAGTCGCGAGCGCGGTTGAGCCACATCGTATGCACCCGGGAGATTTGGCTTTGTCGATTGATAATAAAGCGCTTGTGAGTCAGGGCGAAAATATTTTTTCCGAAAAATGCTCAGCTTGCCACGGAGGTCGAGGTGTGGGAACCGGGCGTGCTCCGTGTTTAACTAGTGGCAAATTTATGTTTCGGGGAAACACCAACGCGGAAATCTTTGAGACGGTTTATTCGGGAACCCCTCGAGATGGAAGCCGGGGTGGAAAGATGGGGGCGTTCAGCAGCATCCTCTCAAATGAAGAAATTATTTCTGTCGTAACATTTCTGAGAGCTACCGAGCGCGACCGCATCGCATCGGGTGAAATTGTAGATCCTTATAATGTAGACGATGAGGCAATGAAATTTCCGGAATAAACGGACGCGAGCTAGTTTAAACGTCTTTGCAAACTTGTATTTCGAGAGTCGCATGAGCGACTTTAAATGTCTTTAGGCGAGCCTTAATCGCCTCTGCGTCAAGTTGGTGGTTATGGGTAACGAGTGTAGCGGCGCAGGCGTAGCTCTCGTTCCCCACGCGCCACAGGTGTAGGTCTGCAACCGCAGTCTTATCAGCTGGCATTCCTTTTTCTAATTCCTCTTTGATCGATTTGGTTGTCGCTTCATCCATCTCGCGATCCAATAAGACGCTGCTTGTTTGCCGAATAAGTGATCGAGCCCAGATCGTGACGAGGGCGGCCCCTATGATTCCCATCATCGGATCCAACCAAGCCCAGCCAAACAACAGGCCGCCGGTGAGTGCGAGTATTGCGAGCACTGACGTGAGAGCGTCAGTAAGCACGTGCAGGTAGGCCGCCTTTAAATTCAGGTCGCTGTGGTCATGTTCATGATGATGGTGGTGATGATGGTGATGATGGTGTTCATCTGTTTTGAATCCTAGTAGTACAGCACATATCGCATTCACAGCCAAACCAACAAAGGCGATGACGAGTGCAGCTTGGTAATTAATCGGCTCCGGTGTTAAGAACCGTTCAATCGATTCAAAAAGCATCAACCCCGCTATCACGACTAGTAAAATGGCACTCGTGTAGCCGCCAAGAACTTCCACCTTCCAAGTCCCGAAGCAGAAGGTTCTGTCGTGAATATGTTTTTGGAGTACCAGTATGCGAATACCGTTATCCCGATAGCCAGCGCATGGGTTCCCATATGCCAGCCATCCGCCAACAGTGCAAGTGAGTTAAACCATAGCCCACCCGTGATCTCAATAATCATTGCAGCGAATGTGATAATTAGGACGATGAGTGAGCGTCTTGCTGCTACGGAACTTGCGCTAGCAAAGTTGTGGTGATGGGTCCATTTATTTAGATTGTGACTATGCATAATTTTGAGTATACCGCCTCTAAAAAAAAACGGCGCCACGTAGCGCCGTTGAGGTTCCTCAAGAGGAGACTAATGAGGAAATAGGGGATGGACTGCCAACAAACAGGACATTGTTAACAGTCACACCAGATAGACACGACCCCAAGGGTAAAGTTCAATATTTCATGATGAGCCAGTTTTTGTTGTTGTTTTTTTATCTCTTAGTAAAATAATGCGTGCTAAGTGACTAGGACTGAGGGCATCCTTCAATGTTTCATAGATTTTTTCTGTTTGGCTTCTTTTTAATTATTGTTTCTTTTATTGGTATTGCGTCTGCCCACCAAACGAAGCTCTCGAGCAGCCGCTTAGTCGCCATGGGTCCACAGATAAGTGGGCAAGTTGAATTGAACGCAGTTGATTTATCGGTCGCCTTGGATCGTGACTTCGTCAGCGAGAGTGGTGTAATCGCTATGGATCTCCTCGAGCGGAATACGGATCAGGTTCATCGCTATCTAAATGAGCATGTGAGATTGTTTTGTGATGATGCTCCAGTCGCACCGCTTATTCGGGAAGATATCGATGTAAAAGGTGATCACGTCATTTTTTATCTGGTGTGGTCTTGCGTCGATCCGAGCATCCCGACGCAATACTCCTCGACGTTATTCCAAGAAATTGACCCTCAATCGAGGCACATGGTGAGTGTTACGGGTGATCGGGAATTTATTGCGCTCTTGGATGTAACCAAGACATCGTTGGCGCTCTCAACTCAGGAGCCCTCTCTTGGGGAGCTTATTTACAAATTTGTGATTTCTGGTATCGAGCACATTGCAATTGGTTTCGATCATATTGCTTTTCTGTTGGTGGTAATTGTGTTGGGGCGTAGTTTTTATCCACTTTTTAAGGTCGTCACAGCGTTTACTATCGCCCACTCGATCACGCTCTCCCTGGCAGTTTTGGATGTTTTTTCGGTGCCCAGTAGTTTCGTTGAGCCTTTGATCGCTCTGAGTATCGTCTACGTCGCCATCGAAAACTTCTTTGTCAAAGATATTTCAAAGCGGTATTGGGTTACCTTTGTTTTTGGGTTAATCCATGGATTTGGTTTTGCCTCGGTATTACGCGATTACGGACTCCCTGAAAACGGCATCGGTTGGGCATTGGCGTCATTCAACATTGGGGTAGAAATTGGCCAACTCTTAATCGTTCTTGGAGCAGTAGTGTTGTGGAAGCTCATTAATTCCACCTCATTTTTTGCTGACCGTAGTCTTGGGCCTCCCGGCAGCGAGCCCTATCACTTACCATTTCTGGTGCTGTGTTGTTGCTCGGTGCTGGTTGGTTTATCGAGCGGGTATTTTTGTAAATTTTAATTTGGAGGTCATCTAATCTCAGATGAATCGGTTTTGGAATATTTTTTGTTTTAATGGGGATTTATCAAAGTCCAGCTTTACGGTCGCGAGGCGGTTTTCCTGATGTCGCTGAAACAGTCCAAAAAATTCCTATCTCTATAATGAGTGTTTCGGAATGGCTCCAAAGAGGTCGCGGAAACTACATTTTTAAAAATTTGGTGTACGGATGATTCGCTCCACAAGGAAATTAGAAAATTGAAAAACAGATTCGATTTATCCAAATGAAGCAGGGGAGTTACGTCTTTGGGTTTCATTCGCTCGAGCGATGCGTTCAAGACGCCAGACCCTCGCAGATGCTTGTGTCGTGAATGTTTCTGAGGCACTCAAGGGATCGAGCAGTTAAACTGCAGAGTCTACAAAGACAGCTATGCGGATAAGGGTGATCCAGGTCTCGACAAAAATTGATGGATGAATTGATTGGCGAATACCGATTTTCCAAAATACCCGATTAGACGATGAGACTTATCAATCAGAGAATAGTTGTATTTTTCCCAGTTAGTGAGCGATCTGCGGCTTATCTATCAGGTTTGAATTTCCGAACGGCCATCAATGTAAATTGGACGGGGTATTTGAATTTAAATCTGAATGAAGATTGGATATTGCATGACTAGATGAGTCCAACATCTGTTTTTTATCCGCTGCATCATAGAACCTGAGCGGATCGTTTTCCAGATCCAGAGGATACGTGTCGTAAACACTGTAGCGCAAAAGCGACTTGAATGGTGTGAAATGCTCAAAATTCATCGTCGAAACTCGGATCTTGATCGCGTACTTAATTCAAAAACGATACCAATCAAAAGTTCGCCTACCTCCATCTCAGTCGAAATCGAACGTGAAAGCGTTGAAATTCAACTCAATTCAAGAGCTTTGTGTTAACCTCGGAGTCATCAATGATTCTTAAACGTTCGGAATTCCGTTTTTACAAAAAGTTCTTGTTACTTTTTCGTAAAATATTTTGGTCGCTGCCGATAACCGTCAACCTCAAAATGAAGTCAAAGAGTGGGTAACACTCAAACAATTTGATGTTTGGAGCAAAGGCAGTTCCTTCGATTTTCCCCAGACGTACGGTTGATGTCAACAAGGATCTTGATGATGCCTCGACCATCCTGATTGAATCAGCAAAATCGTTTTATCAAGAAGTTATACCTAATCGTTGATCAAAATCCCATCCCACCGCGTAATCTTTCAGATGAGTCCTAAAGGTTCTTTACATTTGGAAACGCGACTGCGGATTGAAAAATTCACTTATATCCGAGCGGTTGCAGAGATGAGCGATGGCGAGCTCTTTATGGATCAGCAATGGGTCGAGGTGAAAGGTGGTTGTTCGGCTCCAGCGGGTAAAAACATTGATCCGCTCCTTGGAAAAATGAAATTCAAGCTTGATAAGTATAAAAATAGCTTTAAGGATGCTGATGGCAAACGCACTTTCCGCGTGGAACTCGATCAGCCAAATTTATTGAAAGTGCAAGTGCGCCATATCGAAATGAAGCAGGGGAGTTTTCTGCAGAGGTGACGATAATCCCAGTTCATGGCTTCTCATTCGGGATACTCACGAGAATCAGTTCATGTTCGGTGAGTGTTTTAGGGCGGAACAAAGATCTTCCGGTTTGTTTGATCAAGCGCATAGAGGTTCCATTTTAGTCCGCTTTTTATTTGCCAGTTCCTCCGACCCGAAAAGAGCAGCTTTGTATTTTCTGCACCCAATGAAATATCGAGTTCTTGTGTCTTCTGTTTCTGAGTTAAGGGATCCGAGCATCCCCTTTCCACTGAAAAAGTGCAGAGTCGGACAAAGACAGCATATGCGGTAAGGGAGACTACCAAGCGGTCTCGACAACTGATTCCAGCGAAGAAGTGGTGGTAATGAGCGCGGATATTATCTCGCCCCCAAGATTTAACCGAAAATACACTCCGAATGTCGGGGAGTACCGACATCCTTTTGAAAATACGCGTATGGGTGGTGAGACCTACCAGTCGGAGCACGTTGTGCTATTCCAGCGAGTGAACGATCTTGCGGCTTATCTATCGGACATCAATGTAAATTGGACGGGGTTGAATTTAAATCGAATGAAGATTGGCTATTACATGACTCAGACGAGTCGAACATCTGTTTTATCCGCTGCGGTAGATGATCGCTTTATGTTTTCCGATCCAGAGGGAAATCATTGCAGCGCAAATGATGACAATCAATAGGGTCATCGTCGCTCGTCAATTGCGGATCTTGATCGAGTCTTAATTCAAGAGGATACTTTTTTTATCTCAGTCGAAGGGTGACTAGCGTTGACGAAGTTCAACTCCAATTCAAGAACGTTTTTGAAACCTCAAGTCATCAATGATTCTAAACGTTCGGAATGTCCGTGTTAATCCACCTCATTAAAAGCATGTACTTCTTCGTAGGTCTTGGGTTGTTTTTAGTCAGTAGCCCTTTGGTCGCTGCAGACGATATCCGTCCTGCTAATACCACCTCAAAATGAGGTCAAGGAGTGGCTAACGCTTAAACACCTCATGTTTGGAGACAAGTCAGTCGGTTTCCTATTCGGGTGAGTTTTCCATTTGATGGTCAACAAGGATCTTGATGATGCAAAAGTTACCGTGCCGAAGCATGATTGAGGATTGGTTGATCAAAGTTACGCAACCGGTGTAATTGATTTGTTATCAATCAGAGCTTGATATCATCGATTAACCATTGTTGATCAAAATCCCATCCCTACCGCAGCAATTTTTCAGATGAACCGATCCAAGGGTCCGTTACACTTGGAAACGCGACTCATTGAAAAATTCACCTATATCCGAGCAGTGGTTGCAGAGATGAGCGGTCTTTGGGTTGTTTATGGATCAGCAATGGGTGAGGTGAAAGACGTGGTATGTTCATTAGGGGTTCATCTGCGTTCAGCGAGGTAAACAAGCAAGTACAGGAACTGATCCGTCTTAGGAAAAACGAAATTCAAACTTGATTCGAGAACAAGTAAAAATAGTTACTTTAAGGAGTAGACTGCAAACGATGCCTCCTCGTTTTTACGGATTTACACCGCGGCTGGAACTCGATCTCAGCCAAATTTATTGAAAGTGCAAGTGCGCCATCCAAACTGAGTCTGCCATCGGGCCTGCAACGTTTGATTTAGAACCTCAAAAACCGTGATTGAATTCGTTAACGCTTGCGAGGGTCCAAGGTGGACTGGCTTCGAACTACTCGTTTAGTACTGGACAAACCGGAACAGCTGCGATTAAAAGCGCTCTCGATTGTTGCGGATAAGACGTAAAGCGACGACTGCGACGGCGACGGTGACCTTATCGGGATTGATTGAAGTGAGACGTTATCGAATACGGCGGCTGCAACGCAAAAAAATTATTGACGTTGAATTCAGCTTGCGGATGAATGGTGGACTTTCGAACTCTGGACAAACCGGAACAGCTGCGATTAGTGCTAAAGCGCTCACCGGATTCTGATAATCCGACTGCTTTTATTGATTGGAAGTGAGACGTTATCGACGGCGGCTGCAACGTTTGATACAAAAAATGTAGGAACCTCAAAAACCGTGACGTTGAATTCGTTAACGCTTGCGGATGGATCAAACGGTGGACTTGCTTCGAACTGTTTAGTACTGGACAAACCGGAACAGCTGCGATCACACAGCTAAGCTCGGTTAACGATCAGCAATGCAAGGGACCAACAGTGCGATTCCAGATGGCTAAAGGACAGCGCTTATTTCGGTTTCAGATTCAGTGACTTTGATGCCTGGGGCAGTGATTTCACGATCAAAAATTAAACGCGCTCTCCGGTAATTGATCCTCGAGTGCTGTGTTCAGAGCTGGAAAAATGAAATTCAATCAGTTGACTCTGGTTCAAATACCTACACCGGTGCTACGACCGTGAGCGCAGGAGTGTTAAACATCACTGGCTTACTTGGTAGTGGAACTTACGCGTAGCAACAGTGGCACACTCAAATTTGGTACCAGCGCAAATCAGACAGGTGTGATTTCTGGGGCTGGAGCGTTGACGAAGACTGGCTTGAAGCAATTGGTACTCAGCGGAGATAATAGCTCGATGAGCGGTGCGGTTACCGTCGTAGCCGGAACCATACAGTTAGGTCACGCTTCAGCGTTTGGAGATGGTACGAATACCGTTACCGTGGAATCGGGCGCGAACGTCGGAAAAAGTATCTCAAATAATTTCGAGATTGCAGGCACAAATTTATCGGTAACACCTCCACAAGTGTCAATCCGTATTACTCTGCAAGCGACTAATCTTATTAAAAGTAGTGGTGATTTAACTTTTGGCGGAACGATTCAAGGAACGTCGGGAGTCTTTTGACCATGGCAGCTTCGAAAGATGTCACGCTAAAAATGGATTGATCGGGAGCGATGCGACGTCGGCGGGCTCTGTGAATCTTTTAACCATTACGGCAGAGAATATTTATATCAATAACAACATCACAACAGATCCGAGCCAAACTTATAACGGGAATATTTTTGGAATCAAACTGGCAGCAGTGGAACCGAGCTTCTGTTGTCGCTAAATCCAAGTATTACATCTCTGGCAACATCAGCGATCAATTTCGGGCGCTCAAGTTTGAGTCTGATGAGAAATCAATCTCTGGTGATGAGGCAAGTATCCATCGACAACGAATCGCTTGATGTTTTAGAGTTAGTGGCTATGTATGACCCTACCCCGGCAACTGGGTTCGGCGTACTCCCTGGTAACGAGGGACGTCGACTACACGGGTACGGTAAACGTGACGGGTGACATCAAAGTGTCGTCAACACTTAAAATCGCAGGCCAAACGATTGACTTAAATCACCACGACTGTCACCGCTGGAACTTCGGTGAAGATTTATGGGTACTCCAGTGTTACTGCGGGAGCAATAGCGCTTTCGGACAACTCTGAGATTGACAGAGATAATTTCGCGGACGCAAGCCTAGTAGCTGGCATTACGTTCGCAACTGTGAGCAGCAGTAGTAATAGTAGTAGTGCCTCTTCCGATGAGGCGGTAATGAGTAATGTGATCTCAAAAATTTCTACGAAAATTCCTGGAATGAGATCTTCTAACTTGCTTTATGCGCCTGCAATCAGTTTTCATTGAGTTGGCCCAGTGGAAGTTTCTGGCCCCACTACCTCGTGTAGCGCCTCAGCAAGCAGCGCCTCCAAGCATCAGCAAGCAGGACCTCAGCCTCAGCAAGCAGGACCCCAATTGAAAGGTCAGGACCTCTCCACTCCGCGTGGACCTACCACCGGTGGACCTCAGACCAAGGTGGACCTGACCAAGGTGGACCTGACCAAGGTGGACCTGACCATGGGCCTGAATCAAAGGCTGGTGCTGAAGCAACTTCGGACAATGGAGGAGAGAGCGCTGAGAGTTCGGGAAATGACGGCAGCGGGGAATCTGAGGGGGGAGGAATCTGAGGAGGGCGACAGAGGATGAAACACAAGAGGATAACGGTGAACAGGGTGACGCTTCTAATTAGATCGGCTTCGAGTGGTATCTAGCGCCCAATGTGTAGGGAATACGTTAGAGCTTTCTACTAATTACTTCTTTCATAATTTCATTTGTGCCGCCATATATCCGTTGTACTCGGGCATCCGCATACATCCGACCAATTAAATACTCTTCCATGTAGCCGTATCCTCCATGGAGTTGTACACATTCGTCGATAACATTGCACTGTTGCTCCGTCATCCATAATTTCGCCATTGACGCAGTTTCGGTATCGAGTTTTCCGCTTAGGTAATCTTCAATACAGCGATCCATAAAAGCTCTTGCAACTCGAATCGTTGTGGCGATTTCCGCGAGTTTGAATTTGGTGTTTTGGAACTCGACAACTTTTTTCCGAACGCTTCGCGTCCTTGCACGTAATTTACGGTCTCATGGTATGCGCCAATCATCGCACCCATGGCGTTATCGGCAATGATGAGGCGCTCGTAAGGCAAGTCCCCCATCAATTGGTAGAAACCTTGTCCCTCCGCGCCACCAAGTAGTGCGTTTTCTGGTAGTGCGACGTCATCAAAAAACAACTCTGCGGTATCTTGCGCTTTCATTCCGACTTTTTTAAGAAGTTTTCCGACGGAGAAGCCTTTTAGCTCACGCGTGTCTACTAAAAATATCGACACACCACGCGCGCGTTGCGTGGGATTCGTTTTGGCAACCACGAGCATGAGCTCAGATAAGAACCCATTTGAGATAAACGTTTTTGATCCGTTGAGGACGTAGCCATTATCATTTCTGATTGCGCGTGTTTTGATACTTTGTAGATCAGATCCGCCACCCGGTTCGGTCATCGCGATCGCGCCAACCATTTGTCCTGCACACAGTTGCGGGAGGTAAAATTCTTTTTGTTCTTGCGTTCCGTGATTGAGTAAGTAGTGGGCGACGATACTGTGCACTGAATTATTAAGCCCCGTTAATCCACGACGGGCCATTGCTTCATAGATCACAGATTCATGTCGGAAGTCACCGTCTCCACCGCCAAATTCTGCTGGTATATCGGTGCAGAGCATGCCAAGTTCTCCAGCGCGGCGCCATAAGTCATACCCCACGTGACCTCGCGCTCTCGCTGCTTCATCTTGCGGCAACATCTCTTGGTCGAGAAACTTCTCAACGGAAGTTTGAAATGCCTCGAGCTCTGGATTCATCCATCGCGGTGAAAAATCGTATGCCATTGCTCTTTTCTTTAATGACGTTGCAAGTTTTCAAAAATCGTGACGTTTGCCATCCCGCCACCTTCACACATCGTTTGTAGACCGTACCGCTTATTTTTTGCTCTAAGCGCACTCACTAATGTTGTGGCAAGTTTTGTTCCAGAGCTCCCAAGTGGATGACCCAGCGCAATCGCACCACCATGGACATTTAATTTATTGATATCTGCCCCCGTGACTTTGAGCCAGGATAGCGGTACCGAGGCAAACGCTTCATTCACCTCAAAGAGATCAATGTCATCTTGTTTTAGTCCAGATTTTTGGTATGCACGTTCAGTCGCTGGGATAGGGGCCTCAAGCATAATGACGGGATCGTGTCCGAGTACCGACATATGGTGAATTCGAGCGATGGGTTCTATTCCAATCTTTTTAAGACCTACTTCATTCACCACTAAAACACCACTGGCTCCATCACAAATCTGACTCGCAGTCGCCGCTGTTAATTTTCCGCCTTCCATGATTTGTTTGACACCCGCGATTCCTTCGAGGGTTGCATCAAACCGAATACCCTCATCGATGTTGTGTATCTCGTCGGTTGTTTCCCCAGTCGCGGTTTTCATTTGAAGGGGCACGATTTGATCCTGGAATAAGCCGGCTTGGGTGGCGGCCCCGGCGAGTTGGTGGCTACGCAAAGCAAATTGGTCCAAGGTATCTTTACTGAGATCATATTTTTTAACGAGCATCTCAGCGCCTGTGAATTGACTAAATGGCGCAGATCCAAATCGACTTTGAATTTCCTCGCTCATATAAAAACCCATTCCATTTTTCTTAGGTAGTTCGCTTGTTGCTCCCATCGGCACCCGCGTCATACTCTCAACGCCACCCGCGATGACTGCGTCCATCGTGCCAGATAAAACGGCCTGAGCTGCAAAATGTAGGGCCTGTTGTGAAGAGCCGCATTGGCGATCGAGTGAGGTTCCCGGCACGCTTAGAGGAAGTTTCGATGCGAGTACCGCATTTCGCGCAACATTCATTGCTTGCTCGCCAATCTGACCTACGCAACCGAAAATGACATCGTCAATAATGGCTGGATCGCAATTGCTTCTCTCGATTAGCGCGTTGATGACTTCCGCGCCAAGATCTACTGGATGCCAATTACTCAGTCTTCCACCGCGACGTGCGCCGCAGTGCGTCCAACAGCAACAATATATGCTTCAGCCATTTTTTCACTCCTCCCGTAGCTTTTTTACTGCTTGTAATATAGCTATCTTAATCGACTGAATATTTTGTGTGAAAAAAACTTTTTGATTCCGAATATGCTTTCAACATGAGTAACGCGACAATAATCACCGTCAAGGTAGTTCCCGGGGCTTCCAAAGATGAGATCGTTGGATTCCTCGGTGATGATCTAAAGGTTCGTGTTCGGCAGCCGCCGGAAGGTGGGCGTGCGAATCGAGCGATTATCGCTTTGCTAGCTGAAATGTTGGAAGTGTCTACGAAAACGATTTCGATTACCGCAGGTGAGCATGCATCTCGCAAAACGCTGGTGATTGCGGGTCTCGATGCGAAGGAACTGACTACTCGATTAAAGCTGAGGTTAGGGCTTTAGATCATCCCTCGACGAGCGCTCAGGCTGTGCGTCACCCATAGACTTGTCCCGAAAACGAGTACCGCAGTCGCTTGATGCGCGCTTGCGAAGGCGACTGGAACGTGTAGTAACAGTGTCGAGATTCCAATAATGATCTGCAAGATAAATAGTCCCAGTAAAACATTCACTGCAAGTTTTGCGCGAGGAGAAACATCCCGTCGGTTCACTTTCCACCAGAACACGGGAATTAGGATCGAGAGAGTGTAAGCCAATAAGCGATGATCAATTTGATCGGTTGCCATATTGCTAAAGAAGTTTTGCCACCAGGGAGTGAGAACGAAAATATCAGGCGGTATAAAACCATCTCCCATCAGCGGAAACGTATTGTATGCAAGTCCCGCACGAATTCCCGCGACAAATCCTCCCGAGAGGATCATCACAAAGATTAAACCGTTCAGTATTCGAGAAAAAATAAGTACGTTCTTTTGATGTGGAGACACGTTCGCTTTCGAGGGATACATTACCGAAAGAGCAGTCCACAGCAGGGCTCCGAAGATGAGAATGGCAAGGCCTAAGTGGGATGTTAGTCGGAATTGGCTGACTCTTGGGTCATCTACGAGCCCGCTCTTGACCATGTACCAACCCATTCCAGCCTGAAGCCCGCCTAGTGCAAAAATACCTGCAAGTCGAAGGGTTAGTGACGCATCGATTTTTTTGCGGATTAAAAAGTAAATAAAGGGAATAAAGAAGACGAGTCCGATGAGTCTTCCAAACACTCGGTGGATGTATTCGAGCCAAAATATTTCTTTGAATTCGGTTAACGACATTCCGAAATTGACTTTTTGATATTCCGGACTGGTTTTATATTTGTCGAAAACGTCGTTCCAGTCTGAATCACTGATTGGCGGGATTGTTCCCATAATGGGTTCCCACTCAACCATCGATAGCCCAGATTGGGTGAGGCGAGTGAGCCCACCAATGATCACCATCGCAAACACAAGGAACGTACAAACAAAGAGCCAGGTCGCTACTGGCCCTTGATTTTCTCCCGGAAGCTTTCCCATACCTTACTTAATCAATCCAAATGTAAACTTCGATGTACTGCCGCCTAAAATCCGACCTTATCGCGGCCTTTTAGTTTCAACATTTTTCGAGCTTCATCAGGCGTTGCGGTATCGAGGCCAAGCTCTTCTAAAATGCGTTTGATTTTAGAGACTTGTTCGGCATTCGATTCGGCAAGTTTTCCGCGACCACCCCAGAGGCTATCTTCTAATCCAACTCGAACGTTGCCACCCATGACTGCCGATTGCACTGCGACGTACATTTGACTGCGACCGCCACCCAGTACAGACCAGAAATAATCATCGCCAAAGAGTCGATCTGCAGTGCGTTTCATATGCATGACATCCTCAGGGTGCGGGCCAATCCCTCCGCGGATTCCAAATACGGATTGGATTAGGAACGGGGGTTTGATGAGCCCGCGATCGACGAAGTGCGCAGCCGTGTAGAGATGACCAATGTCGTAACACTCGATTTCAAAACGAGTATCGTTACTGCCGCATGACTCGAGAATAAACGCGATGTCTTTAAACGTATTTTTAAAGATACGATCATCAGAGGTCTCAAGGTAGGGGCGTTCCCAATCGTGCTTAAAGTCTTTAAACCGGTTGAGCATTTCATAAAGGCCAAAGTTCATCGATCCCATATTAAGTGACGCAACTTCAGGCTTTAATTGCAATGCGGGCTGCAAGCGTTCTTCCACACTCATCGTTGGCGCGCCGCCCGTGGTGATATTGATAACCACGTCACTGCTTTTTGCAATGGTTGGCAGAAACTTTCGGAACATGTCTGGGTCTTGCGTGGGGCGCCCATCTTTCGGGTCGCGTGCATGCAAGTGCACAATCGCGGCACCCGCTTCGGCAGCGCCGATCGCTGCACCCGCAATTTCCTCTGGCGTTACAGGGAGCGCTGGAGACATTGAAGGGGTGTGAATGGAGCCAGTCACGGCACAAGTGATCATTACTTTATTAGCCATAAAATTCTCTGCGTCTGTTTGTAGTTATTTGAAAAGAAGACTAACACAAAGCAAGCGAGATCTTGATCTCCGCTCACCCGTGTTAACGCGTTTGATTAACCTTTCTTGTGGGCCACTAGCGCCATCAGTTTTTTATCGCGAATCGCTTCCCGTTCTACGTGCTTTTCGTGGGACAAGTATTCTCGACACTGACTTTCAACCTTTGAAATGAGTGGAGCGTTCCATTCCGAATAATTTACACCACTCATCATTTCAGAAAACGCTTTGCCAAATCGGCCAGCGTAGTCTGCAACACCATCTGGCGCATTGAGATCAATCGTTTCAAACGGCCCCATGAATGCCCAACGTAAACCGAGTCCATCTCTCACGGTCTTATCCAAATCTTCCGCACTCACATAATCCTCACCAACAAGACGCCAGGCTTCTCGAAGGAGTGCGGCTTGCAGGCGATTTAAGATGAAACCGGCAACTTCTTTCTTGACGATGATCGGGACTTGTCCCACTCGAGCATGCAGATCATAGGTACGCTTAACAACCGAATCATCTGTCCAGGATGCAGGAGACACCTCCACGATAGGGACTACATGCGGGGGATTGACCGGGTGGGCAACGATACAGCGATTCTTGCCTGGTAGTCCTTCACTAAATAGTGACGTTTGAATGGTGGATGTCGAGCTCGCTAAAATACAACTGGCTGGTGCCGCGGCATCCATTTGCTTAAATACTTCGCGTTTCACATCCAATTTTTCTGAAGTGTTTTCCTGAACGTAATCGGCATCGGACACTGCGTCCTCGAGCGATGACGCTGCGCTGATATTTTTAACGATTTCTTTTGGATTTCCGCTAACGAGTCCTGCCGCTTTCAATTCAACAAGGCCCTCTTCAATTAAGCCGATCGCTCGGTCAACGGTCCCGTCGACCGCGTCGTAGAGTTTCACTTGGTGTCCAGCCCGTGAGAACACAGTTGCCCAAGCGCGACCAATTAATCCAGATCCAATGACTGCTATTTTCTCCATCTTTCCCCCGTTCAAGTTTTTTGGCTAGCTCTCGTTAGAGAGCTTTTTATTGTCTTTTTCTTTTGCCCATTTGCGGCTCAGACTTTGCAATCATGATCTCTATTCTAACCCTGATATAAACTATCGTTTCACTTTATAGATGCTTCGCTTTAATGACGATTCCACCTAATAAAATTCTTGCCATCGAGACCTCGAGTGAAATGTGCTCGGTTGCAGCAAGCGCGGGCGATCACGTGGTCTCGAGGCATGTCATGGCAGGCCAGACGCATTCACAAATCATCCTTCCCTTGATTGATGAATTGATGGTTGAGCTGGGTATCTCTATCAATGATATTGAGTTGATTGGATTTGGGGCGGGCCCAGGCTCTTTCACCGGTCTACGGATTGGATGCGGAGTCGCACAAGGGTTGGGGTTTTCGATTGGATGTCGATTGATCCCCGTGAACTCGATGATCGCGATGGCTCAAATGACAGGAAAAACTAGGGTTGTCGTGTGTATCGATGCACGTATGAAACAGGTCTATAACGGAGCTTATGTTTATGAGGGCAACCGGTGGACGGAGGTTATTACTGCCAATGTGTCGAATCCCGATGAGGTGCCACCGTTACCTGGTAATGAGTGGGCTGGATGTGGTACCGGGTTTCAAGCGTACGGCGAGGTTTTGAAGGATCGGTACGGGGAAGTGGTCTCATTGGTATCCCAAGATTTATTTGTACCGAACGCGCTCTCTGTTTTAAAACTCACCGTTTCGGGTTTTGAAGATGGGCTTGCAGTCGAGCCGGAAAATGCCTTGCCGCTGTATGTGCGGGATAAAGTAGCGTTGACGCTTGAGGAACAAGGCAGGTGATCGAGTTCGAAGCTGAGAATATTCGAATCCGCCCGATGAAATTGGATGATCTCGCCGAGATCGAGAAGATTGAGAAAGCCGAATATACGCATCCTTGGACGATAGGCAATTTTTCAGATTCGTTAGCGAGTGGTTACGATTGTCTCGTTTGTCAACTTCAAGAGAAGGTCATAGGGTATGCCGTGCAAATGTTCGTTGTCGGCGAAAGTCAGATTTTGAATATCACTTTAGGTAGCAAGTTCCAGAGACTTGGGTATGGGCGCGCTTTACTTGAGAGGCTGGTTGCACATGCAAGGGATCATGATGCTACTGTGATGCTTTTAGAAGTCAGAGAATCGAATAAACCAGCGATTGGGTTTTATGAAGCGATGGGGTTTACAAGAAATGGACGAAGACCCAATTACTATCAAATCGCTCGGGGTCGAGAGGATGCGGTTTTGATGGAAAGAGCAGTATGAGCACGCGCGAGGAAATATTATTTGAGCTCGGGATTACTCCCCGCTGGAAACTAAGAGACGTCGGGAAGGATCGAGCCGAGTGGAGAGGGTTCATCGAGCGATGATCTGAATGCACGCAAAATTTCTTCGAATGCATCGGGTGACTGGGGCGCTCTGAAAACGACCATTGAGTCTTGTGATCGGTGTAAGCTCTGTGAGAGCAGAAAAAAGGTTGTTGTCGGCGTTGGTGATCCGGCTGCCAATTGGCTATTTATTGGAGAGGGACCTGGAGCCGAGGAGGACGAACGTGGCGAACCATTTGTCGGGCGCGCTGGACAGTTACTGGACAACATGTTGCTCGCAATGCGCCTGAATAGAAGAGAGAATGTCTACATTGCCAATGTTGTGAAATGTCGGCCTCCAGGAAATCGTAATCCAGAGCCAGATGAAGTTGATGCATGCTCTAGTTTTCTAGACCAACAAATCGATTTGATTGCGCCCCAAGTCATCGTATTACTTGGAAAGGTTGCGGCCCATCGGATCATAGGAGGGGATGGAACGCTTGCGAGTTATCGGGGTGTGGAGCATCGTTATAAAAATATTTCTGCCGTGGTGACTTATCATCCCGCGTATTTGTTGCGTAATCAGTTAGATAAGGCAAAGGCCTGGAAAGATTTATGTTTTGCAATGGATTTGATGGATAAAAAAATACAGCAGTGAGAATAGATCATTAATGGCGAGACCACTCACAGCAGAAATTAATCTAAAAGCCTTGAAGCATAACGCCGCGGTTGCTAAAACGCGTGCGTCAGGTGCACGTTTATTTGGAGTCGTAAAAGCAGACGCCTACGGTCACGGGTTGCATCGCGTAATCCCCGCGCTTAATGGACTGGATGGATTCTCTGTAATTGAAATTGAGTCAGCATCGTTTATCAGGGACCAGGGAGACTTACGGCGAATTCTGTTACTCGAAGGAGTTTTTGATAGTGCCGAACTTCAGGAGGCATCGGCTCGCAAGTTTGATCTAGTGATCCATGCGGTTGAGCAATCGCAGATGTTGGTGGCAGCGAAGCTCAGTAAGCCCCTAAACATTTTCTTAAAAGTTAACACCGGGATGAATCGGCTGGGTATCCCGTTGGGTCTGGTGGAGGAACTGCTCGAAACCTTGCGATCGAGTCGCAATGTTCGAGATATCGTTTTGATGACGCATTTTGCGGACGCGGATGGTGAGAGCGGAGTATCGTGGCAGGCGAATCTCATCAAAGAAATAGCAAAAAAACATAACCTCCCATTATCTTGTTCAAACTCCGCTTCATTGATTCGTTTCGGTGGTGAGAGTGAGGCGTGGGTGAGACCTGGAATCATGCTCTATGGCGCATCACCGATTAGCGGTGTCTCCGCTGAGAGTTTGAGTCTCAAGCCTGCGATGACATTGAGATCTGAGATTATCGGTATACAAAACCTCGAGAAGGGCGATACTGTGGGGTATGGACGAACCTATCAAGCAACTGAGCGTCAGCGAATCGCTATCGTAGCGGGAGGATATGGAGATGGTTATCCGCGCAGTGCGTCAACCGGTACTCCAGTGTTGGTCGATGGGGTGCGATCGAAGTTAATTGGGCGCGTGTCGATGGATACGCTTCAGGTTGATATTACGCATATTGATCATGCAAAGATTGGAACGAAAGTGGTTTTGTGGGGCGATGGTTTGCCGGTGGAGGAGGTGGCCATGTCCGCGGGCACTATTTCTTATGAACTTTTAACGCGTGTGAACCGTCGCGTGCGATTTAATTTGTATTGATATGGCTAAAGCGCGAACAGTTTACGTATGTACGGATTGTGGTGGACAGACTCAAAAATGGGCGGGCCAGTGCCCACACTGTCAAAGTTGGAACACGCTTACTGAGACGGTCGCTGAAAAAGAAACAGCATCTAGATATCAGCCGCTTAATAAAAATACCGAGCTTGTACGCTTAGAAAACGTAGACGCAGCCGAAGAGCCTCGCTACCTGACTGGAATTTCGGAGCTAGATCGCTCACTGGGTGGGGGGTTGGTTCAAGGTGGTGTTGTGCTGATTGGCGGGGATCCGGGTATCGGCAAGTCCACCCTGTTACTGCAGGCACTTATTGAAATGAGTGAGCGTCATAAGGTTATTTACGTTAGTGGTGAGGAGTCGGCGCAACAGATCGGACTTCGTGCGAAAAGGCTTCAAATTCAGTCCCAACGCTTGGACTTACTATCGGAAATTCAGCTCGAACGTATTCTCGCGGTTATCGGAAAAAATAAGCCTGAGGTCGTAGTGGTCGACTCGATTCAAACCATTTATTCCGAGGCACTTCAATCTGCTCCAGGAAGTGTTGCTCAGGTGAGGGAGTGTGCAGCTCAATTGACTCGGTTTGCGAAGTCAAGCAACACAACTTTGGTGTTGGTTGGACATGTTACAAAAGAAGGGGCAATCGCGGGTCCTCGAGTTCTCGAGCACATTGTAGACACCGTGTTGTATTTCGAGGGGGATACTCACTCCAGCTTTAGGTTGGTACGAGCTATCAAGAACCGGTTTGGAGCGGTTAATGAGCTCGGTGTATTTGCGATGACGGATCGAGGGCTCAAGGGTGTGTCGAATCCGTCGGCGTTATTTTTATCGCAGCACGAGCGGCAGGTTTCGGGATCGATTGTGATGGTTACACAAGAGGGCACACGACCGTTACTGGTCGAACTGCAAGCGCTCGTGGATGAATCCCACTCGCCTAACTCACGACGATTAACGGTTGGTCTTGAGCAAAATAGGCTCGCGATGTTACTGGCGGTTCTGCATCGTCATGCAGGCATTGCTGCGTTTGACCAAGATGTATTTATCAATGCCGTCGGGGGTGTGAAAAATTAATGAACCTGCAGCGGACTTACCCATGTTATTGGCAATTGTTTCCTCTCTCAAAGGCAAACCGGTTCGAGATAAAACGGTAGCGTTTGGTGAAATCGGTCTAGCGGGTGAGGTGCGACCGGTGCAGCGTGGTGTTGATCGATTGAAGGAAGCAGCTAAATTGGGATTTAAGTCGGCGATCGTACCAAAGGCAAATGCGCCCAAAACCAAATCAACGGATATTCAAGTGATCCCAGTCGATCATGTTAGTCAGGCAATCGATATTGCGTTTAATCACTAAGACGTAGAAAGACACTTTTAATGCCGCTCAGTCCTTACGACACAAATCTTGATAAAAACGCTGGCAACTTTGCAGCGTTATCTCCGCTATCGCTCATTAAGTGGGCATCAGACGTATACCCTGATCGACTTGCAGTTATTTATGATGACTATCGATCGACTTGGCGTCAAACCTATGATCGATGTAAGCAGTTTGCCTCAGCTTTATCCAAGCTTGGTATATCAAGGGGAGACACGGTTGCGATTATTTGTCCGAACACACCCGCGATGTTTGAAGCGCACTACGCGATTCCGATGACGGGTGCCGTTATCAATGCGCTCAATACACGACTTGATGCCGCCGCGATTGCTTTTATGCTCGAGCATGGCGAAGCAAAAGTGGTATTCGTAGATGCCGAGTTTTCTGAAGTGATGGCAGATGCGTTAAGTCGGCTCAATAAAAAACCGGTCGTAATCGATATTGAGGACAGAAATATTAATGATTCGAAACTGATTGGAACGATTGGCTACGAGGACTTTTTAAAAGTGGGGATGTGAATTACGAATGGAGTTTGCCCGCTGATGAGTGGGATGCGATCGCGCTCTCTTACACCTCTGGAACAACCGGGGACCCAAAGGGCGTAGTCACCCATCACCGCGGCGCCTATCTAAATGCGCTAGGAAACATCGTTACATGGCCGATGCCACATTTTCCGAGGTATCTTTGGACCTTGCCGATGTTCCATTGTAATGGTTGGTGTTTTCCGTGGACGGTTGCAGCAGTCATCGGGACAAATGTTTGTCTGCGTCGTGTGGATCCGACTGTGATTTTTCCGCTCATCAAGGAACACAACGTGAGTCATATGTGTGGCGCGCCGATCGTATACAACATGTTAATTAATGCGCCCGAGGAGTTACGCGATGGAATTTTGCATAGGGTGAAGGGGATGATCGCTGGTGCCGCGCCCCCAAAAGCGGTTATCGAAGGTGCAGAAAAAATCGGAATCGATTTGACCCACGTGTATGGCCTCACTGAAGTTTATGGCCCTGCGTCAGTGTGCGCGCAGCATCCCGAATGGGAAGAGCAAGGTGTCGATGCTCGAGTTCAAAAAAATGGACGTCAAGGCGTGCGATACATTGTGCAGGAGGGAATGGATGTGCTTGATCCAGAGACTATGCAGCCGGTTCCAAGAGATGGAGAGACGATTGGCGAGATTTTCTTCCGAGGAAATATTGTCATGAAGGGGTACCTCAAAAACCCCAAAGCAACTCAAGCCGCGTTCGAAGGGGGTTGGTTCCACACGGGCGATCTGGCCGTGATTGATAAAGAGGGTTACGTCAAAATTAAGGATCGATCTAAAGACATCATTATTTCTGGTGGTGAAAATATTTCGACAATTGAAATTGAAGATATTTTGTTTACCCATCCCAACATATTGGCAGCTGCGGTTGTTGCGAAAGCGGACGAAAAATGGGGAGAAGTCCCATGTGCATTTGTTGAGTTAAAAAATGCCGACATTGAAACGACGGAAACTGAGATTATTGATTTTTGCAGGGAACGTATGGCGCGTTTCAAGTGTCCGAAAGCAGTTGTTTTTGGTTCTTTACCGAAAACATCTACTGGAAAAATCCAGAAAAATGTGCTCCGAGAGCGTTTGTTATCGCAAAGTTAGTCGTGTTCTAACGATATAGCCTTTTTGTATAAGTCCGATTGAGGCAAAAAGTGCTGCAGTGCGGTAAAATATAACGTTTATTTTGGTTCAAATTGATATTTAAAACGATAGGTTAGGTAAAAACCATGAAGGTGTTAGTCCCAGTTAAGCGCGTTGTTGATTACAACGTAAAAGTCCGTGTGAAATCTGATAACTCGGGTGTCGAGATTTCGAACGTCAAAATGTCGATGAATCCGTTTGATGAAATCGCGGTAGAGGAAGCCGTTCGACTGAAAGAGGCGGGAGTGGTGACGGAAATTGTGGCGGTTTCAATTGGGGTCACAGCATGCCAAGAAACGTTGAGAACCGCGTTGGCACTCGGTGCTGATCGAGCTTACTTAGTTGAGACGAATGAGGAGACCCAACCGCTTGGGGTTGCAAAGGTCTTAGAAAACTTGTCGAAAAAGAAAATCCAAAAATGGTCATCATGGGGAAGCAAGCCATCGATGATGATTTTAATCAGACCGGGCAAATGCTTGCTGCGAAGCTTGGTTGGGCTCAGGCAACATTTGCTTCAAAGGTGACGGTAAATGGTGAGGAAGCTCAGGTTACGCGAGAAATCGATGGTGGCCTCGAGACTATCTCGGTGAAATTGCCTGCAATTGTGACAACCGATTTGCGGCTCAATGAGCCGCGTTATGTGACGCTCCCCAATATCATGAAGGCGAAGAAGAAGCCGATTGAGACGCTCACACCACAAGCGCTCCGTGTCGAAATGACTACCAGGATTAAAACGGTCAAAGTGGTGGAGCCGCCGGTGAGAAGCGCGGGTCAAAAAGTTGCGAGCGTTGAAGCGTTAGTCGATAAATTAAAAAATGAAGCGAAGGTGATTTAATGGGTATTCTTATCGTAGCGGAGCACGACAACACTAGTATCCGACCAGCTGTTCTCAACACGGTCACGGCGGCGCAGAAGATTGGTGGTGAGCTTCACGTAGTTGTAGTGGGACATGGGTGTCGCGGTGCTGCTGAGCAAGCTGCAAAAATCAACGGAGTGACAAAGGTTATTTTGATTGAGAGTGACGCTTGCGCGCATCCGCTCGCTGAAGAAGTCGCTAATGTGATCGTGCCATTGGCCAAAGGGTATACGCACGTTCTTGCACCGGCGACCAGTTTTGGGAAAAACGTGATGCCACGAGTCGCTGCCATGCTTGATGTAGCGCAGATCTCTGACATAACGGCTGTTGAGAGCGATGACACATTTGTTCGGCCGATTTATGCTGGTAATGCGCTCGCAACGGTGCAGTCCTCCGATGCGATCAAGGTTATTACAGTTCGATCAACTGGATTTGATGCGGCAAGTGGAGAGGGCGGTTCAGCTTCAATTGAAGATGGAGCAACGCAAACTCCAACTGGGCTTTCCAGTTTAGTTGGTCAAGAGTTAACCAAATCTGTAAGACCAGAATTAACAGCGGCGCGCATTATTGTGTCGGGCGGTCGTGGTATGGGAAGCGGAGAAAACTTCGGGATGCTTGAGCAGCTTGCCGATAAGCTCGGAGCAGCGGTTGGCGCTTCTCGCGCGGCGGTGGATTCCGGATTTGTGCCAAACGATTACCAAGTCGGTCAAACCGGAAAAGTGGTAGCCCCCGAACTATATATCGCTGTGGGAATCTCCGGTGCAATTCAGCACTTGGCTGGCATGAAGGATAGTAAAGTCATCGTCGCCATCAATAAGGATGAAGAGGCGCCAATTTTTCAGGTGGCTGACTATGGTTTGGTAGGAGATTTGTTCGAGGTCATACCGCAACTCACGGATTCGATCTAACGAGCGGTTTAAGTAAAAAGGAATCGGAATGTCTGTTTATCAAGCTCCTTCAGAGGATATGCAATTTGTGGTCAACGAACTGGTTGGCCTAGAGGAAATTCAGCGGTTACCTGGATGTGAAGACGTGAGTGTAGATTTGGTTGGTGCAATCGTCGAGGAAGCTGGAAAATTTGCGACGGGAGTATTGGATCCCCTCAATTGGCCCGGTGATCAAGCGGGAGCCAAACTGGAAAATCACGAGGTTACGCCAGCGCCTGGTTTTGCAGAAGCGTACAAACAATTCTCTGAAGCCGGTTGGGGGGATTGGTTAATGATCCGAAATGGGGTGGTCAAGGGTTGCCACATACGGTGGGAGTTCTGACCTCTGAGATGTGGAACGCTGCGTGTATGTCGTTTGCACTTTGTCCGATGCTGACTGCGGGTGCGATTCAAGCAATCAAGCGACATGGAACTCCAGAGCAACAGCATACGTACTTGCCTAAGTTGGTCAGTGGAGAGTGGTCTGGGACGATGAATCTCACAGAACCGCAAGCAGGATCGGATCTATCGGCTGTCCGCTCTAGGGCTGTTCCCGAAGGAGATCATTATCGAATTTTTGGAACGAAGATTTACATCACCTGGGGTGAGCACAATATGGCGAGCAATATTGTTCACTTGGTGCTCGCGAGAACTCCGGATGCCCCAGAGGGCGTGAAGGGAATCTCTTTATTTGTCGTTCCGAAATACTTGGTTAACGAAGATGGAAGCCTCGGGGAGCGAAACGATGTGAAGTGTGTGTCGATTGAGCACAAACTGGGGATTCATGCGAGCCCGACCTGTGTAATGGCTTACGGTGATGGTGACGGGGCAATTGGTTATTTAGTCGGGGAAGAGAATCGTGGATTGCAGTACATGTTCACCATGATGAATTTTGCTCGCTTAGAAGTTGGTATTGAGGGTGTGGCGATTGCGGAGCGTGCTTATCAAAGGGCTGCTGAGTACGCGAAGGGCAGGGTTCAGGGCCGAAAGATTGGCGACAAAGTAGGAGATAGAGTTTCCATCATTCATCATCCTGACGTTCGCCGAATGCTCTTAACCATGAAGTCTCAAGTGGAAGCCATGCGAGCTTTGGCGGTGCAGGCGTGCTCCTATCTTGATCGCGCGCTTCATCACGAGGATGCCGGTGAAAAACTCAAGTATCAAAATTTATTTGATCTTTTAACACCTGTGGTAAAGGGTTGGAGCACGGAACAATCCATTGAAATCGCGTCTCTTGGAGTGCAAATCCATGGGGGAATGGGGTTCGTTGAAGAAACCGGTGCAGCCCAGCATTTGCGTGATGCTCGTATTACGACGATCTACGAGGGAACCACTGGAATTCAGGCGAATGACCTGATGGGGAGAAAGATCGCTTTTGAAAAAGGTGTGACCGCACTTGCTCTCATCGATGAGATGTATCAGCTTAAGTCTGAACTTGGCCAATTTTCGGATCATCCTGGAATAACGGTTATTGCCAAGAAATTCAGTGACGCGCTCGATGCGTTGAAGGAATCGGTGGACTGGTCAGTAGCGAACTATGTTGAAAGCGCAGAGGCAGCCTCAGCGGGAGCTGTACCATTATTGCGGTTATTTGGTGTCGTTTGTGGTGCCTGGACGATGGCGCGAGCCGCCGTGATTGCAAAACGTCAGTTAGATAGTGGCGCCGCTAACGAAAAGTTTTACCGTGGAAAAATGGCGACCGCTCGATTCTACGTTGAAAATATCTTAGCTACTGCGTTTACGTTTAGAGATCAAATTGTTGGGGGCTCGATGACGATTCTAGCGCTCGATGAAAGTTATTTCTAACGTCTGCTGAAATTACCAAGATGTCGGATTCAATCTCACTTCCGATCGATAAAGATCCCACGCTACGCGTGGTTCCGATGCCGTCAGCCGCGAACTACAGCGGTGATATTTTTGGCGGCTGGATTATGTCTCAGGTGGATATTGCGGGAAGTATTCCGGCTGCGCAGTTAGCGAAAGGGCGTATCGTCACCATCGCTGTTAATTCTTTTCTTTTTAAACAACCCGTGATGATCGGTGATCTAGTTAGTTTTTATGCGGATGTTGTGAAGGTGGGTAAAACGTCGATCACCGTTGATGTTGAGGTTTTTGCACAGCGCAGGTCTTTGCATGAAATCGTGAAGGTGACCGAAGCAACGTTAACATATGTTGCGGTTGATGAAAACCGAAAGCCACGAGTAATCAATCGCTCCAAGTAATGCAATTTGTTCGTAAATTATTCCTAGGTTTCCTATTTGTTTTGTTTCCAGTAATCAGCTGGGGCGCATCCCCTGAAGGTGTTTGGAAAACAATCGATGATGAAACCGGAAAAGAGCGATCGTTTGTAGAGTTACGAGTGGTTGATGGAGAGCTCACCGGAGTCATCAAAGATATTATTCCGCTCCCTGGTGATAACCCCGACCAACTTTGCGATAAATGCAAGGGCGAGTTGAAGGACCAACCCGTAGTCGGTATGCGCATTATTTGGGGGCTGACTGAGGAAGATGGCGTATGGTCTGGTGGACTCGTTTTGGATCCTAAGAACGGGAAGATTTATAAGTGCAAGATTACCCCATCCGAGGATGGGCTCTCTCTTGAGATTCGTGGATATCTAGGCGTCTCCATTTTTGGTCGATCGCAGACCTGGTACAGGACACCCTAGTTACATATTGGGATAGTTCGGACCACCTCCACCCTCGGGCGGAACCCAATTAATATTTTGTGTGGGATCCTTGATGTCGCACGTTTTGCAATGAACGCAATTCTGTGCGTTTATCTGGAGCCTCGGCCCATTCGCCTCATCGACAATTTCGTATACTCCGGCCGGACAGTAGCGCGACTCGGGTGAGTTGAACTGCGCTAAATTTACGTTGATCGCTTGATCCGGATTTTTTAGTTGTAAATGGCAACGCTGATTCTCTTCATGATTCGTGTTTGATATAAACACAGAGGAGAGTCGATCAAAGGTCAACACTCCATCTGGTTTTGGATACTCGATCGGCTTAGCTTTTTTCGCTGGCATTAACTGCGAGTGATCAGCGTGATGCTTGAGCGTCCAAGGAGCGCGACCTCTCAGGAGATAGGTATCAATTGCAGAGTAGAGCATTCCAGCCCAGAAACCCCAGCGAAATGCTGGCCGAATATTTCGGACAGAGAATAATTCAGGCCAAAGCCAAGATTTTTTGATTCGATCGAGGTAATCTTCGCTGCTAAAAGTTTGGTCCGTTGCATACTGAGCAAAAATCGATTCCGCGGCGAGCATTCCCGACTTCATCGCGGTATGCGTTCCCTTGATTTTTGGGACATTCAGAAACCCTGCGGTGTCTCCTATCAGTGTTCCTCCACCAAACGTGAGTTTAGGAAGCGATTGAATCCCGCCTTCTGAGATTGCTCGCGCACCATAGGAGATTCGTCGTGCTCCAGCGAATGTGTCTCGAATATCAGGGTGCGTTTTAAACCGTTGAAATTCCTCGAATGGGGAGAGATGGGGATTCTTATAATCGAGACCCACAACAAACCCGACGGCGACTTGATTGTTTTCCAAGTGGTAAAGAAACGACCCACCATAAGTTGCCTTATCAAGGGGCCATCCAACGGAGTGTACGACTAAGCCCGCTTGGTGTTTGGCGGGGTCCACTTCCCATAACTCTTTTATGCCGATCCCATAGGTCTGAGGATTTGCATTTTCTCTGAGATTAAATTTTTCAAAAAGTGTTTTGGTAAGTGAACCTCGGCAACCTTCCGCAAAAACCGTATGTTTTGCGTGAAGCTCGATTCCTCGCTGGAACGAATCTAACTGTTCGCCGTTTTTTCCAATTCCCATATCACCGGTCGCGATACCTTTGACGCGACCTTGATCGTCATACAGCACTTCGGAAGCCGCAAAACCTGGGTAAATCTCTACCCCAAGGGATTCAGCTTGTTCGCCAAGCCAGCGGACTACGTTACCCAAACTCACAATGTAGTTACCGTGGTTATTCATTGCCGGCGGGGTCGGAAGTTTGTACGACTTATTGGGCGTCAGATAAATAAGTCGATCTTTCGTGACGGGAGTGTTAAGTGGTGCGCCGAGATCTTTCCAATTCGGGAGTAGCTCGTCTAACGCCTTAGTTTCAATTACTGCCCCAGATAACGTATGGGCACCCACTTCAGAACCTTTTTCAACAACGCAAACGTTGATATCAATATTTTGTTCTTGGCTTAACTGCTTAAGTTTAATCGCGCACGAAAGCCCTGAAGGCCCAGCTCCGACAACAACAACATCGTACTCCATTGATTCTCGATCTGACAATTACCACTCCTAGCGTTCTGCAAATTTAATAACGCAATGGTAATGTATTTGCTCGTCTATTTCACTTCGTGGGTTAGGTATTCAGATGGGTGCGTCAGGATTTAACATGAGCTTTGGAAAATTGGTTCGAGAGGATCGCATGCGAATGCGGTGGGGTGAGATGGATTCGCTTGCGCATATGAACAATGTTTCTTATATGCGTTACTTCGAGGAAGCGCGTATCGCGTGGTTTAATGAGTTGCCGATTGAGTATCACCCGAAAGCGGAAGGACCAATTTTAGGAACGATTACGTGTAAGTATTTGAAGCCAGCAATTTATCCCTGTGATTTTCTGATCAAGACATACGTGGGTGGGATGGGTAGTCGTAGCTTTAAAATGTGGCATGAACTAATTGATGCTGAAAACCCAGACGTTAGCTATTCGGAAGTCGAGGCGATACTCGTTTGGGCTGATATCGGAGAGGGTGCATCGCGCCCACTTCCAGAAGTGGCTTAAGTTGATCATTCAAGATGAGTGATTAAAGGTCTGTCCAGATACGCTTTGGCTTTCAGAAGATAGTAACCAAACGTAGAGAGGAATGATTGATTCAATCGAGGGTAGTTTCTCTCGATCTTCTCCCGGATGGGTTTTTGAGCGCATCGGTGAATTAATCGGACCTGGAACCACAATATTTACTCGGAGATTCTGTTCCTTGTGTAATTCGTTGTGCTGGAGTTTGGCATAAGCCTCCAGAGCAGCTTTCGTGACTGCGTATCCACCCCAAAAATTATCGAGCGTCCTTGCGTGGTGGTCAGAGGTAATTACAATTGATGCCGAGTCAGACTGCGATAGACATGGCAGTAGTGCTTGATTTAAGCCAAATACACTTGAGACATTGATGCGAAACAAATCCTCCCACTGTTTGGTGGTTTGAGAATGTAGAGGGCCCAAATCGGAGACCATGTTCGCGCAATGAACAATCCCGTCTAGTTTTCCTGTTGCTTTTGACACGACCATCTGTATGTTCTTGAATTCACTGGCGCTTGCAGTGGATAGATCGAGCGGCAACAAAAACGGTTCCGGAAGTTTTAATCCCATTATTGCGTCGTATATCTTATTGAGTTCATCAATATTCCGACCATGTAGCAATATTGTCGCCCCTAATTTTGCACATGCTAAGGATAGAGCTTTGCCTATCCCTCCAGTTGCTCCAGCGATTAAGATATTACGATCTAGAAGCAGGTTACTTTGTGGGTTGAAATTTATCGGAAACAATTACATATCCTCTAAGACTAGTTTCGCGGCATTTACACCGCTACGAACAGCGCTCTCTAAAGTGGCAGGGTAACGCCCATAAGTATAGTCTCCCGCGAGGTATAGATTTTTCACACTCGTTTTTTGTGGCGGCCGCTCTAGATCCGGAACGCAGGAAAACGTGGCACGTTTTTCTGTAATAACTTTTTTCCAGCTCGGTGTCTTATACCCGAAGCAGTCGCGAAGCTCTTGTTCGATGGTCTCAGCAAGATCTTCTTGTGTCAGTTCTGTATGCGGACCACTGCTGCTTAGTACTACACATATAAGCCCAGGGCTTAGATAGCTTTTGTCAAAACCCCAGCGCTCGTTGGGAGATCCGTACGCAACCATTTTCTTTTGTATGTCCGTCTCGTGAGAGTATTGAAGATAGATTGAGCATATTGGTTCGTATTTAAAGTTACTGGTGATCGCTATTGCCGCATTAGATAGCTCATTATAGGTAAAACAGTTTGTGATTTGATGGGGGCTTGAGGCAATGATCGCGTGAGTATATTTTTCCAGCTCACCTGAAACACAAAATTGTTCATCCGCTTGGGTTTGCAATTTGACGGTTTTTCTTGTGTAAATGTTGCCGCCGTGTTTTTTAATGAATACAGATGCGGCTTCGGGAAATGTTTGGCTAAGCGGTTTTTTGGGCAGTAGAAAGCGGCTTGCTAATTTTTTTTGTAGCAACGCATCTGATACGACATTTAGAAAAGTTCGTCCGCAAGCCTTATGTGGGGGCGTATTCATTGCGGAGATGCATAGTGGATACCAAAGTAAAGTACATAAGTTATCGTTTTGGTTTTCGCGTCTGAGTAGTTGCTCAACTGTTTCATTATCTAAAACCTTGATGGCGCGTCTTTTGAGTCTAAGTAGAAATCTCGCGATCGATAACTTTTCGCGTAGGCTCAATCCTTTTGCGCTAATTAGACTTGAAAGGCCTGAGCCCGAAAGATAAAAGCTTTTATAGTTTTTTGATTTTGTGTTGTCGATGTTGAGGCATAAAGGTTGTTCGTCAAAATACTCGTTGGCCGACCGATGGAAATATTTTGTTATCAGGCGGAGAGTCTCGAAGTATGCGCCGAGTAAGAGGTGAGGTCCGTTATCCAATTCTAAGTCGTCGATTGTGATGGATCGCGCTCGTCCTCCGAGGTATTCGTTCGTTTCAAAAAGATCAACTTTGATCCCTCGATGACACAGTTCGGATGCGGCCGATAGTCCAGCCCAACCACCCCCAATGACAACGACTTTTTTGTTGGCCAACATTAGGCTTATTGTCTAGCCCATGTTCGATAAGCTATCCATAGTTTTGTCAGTGGTGCTAATGAAACCCGCCGATCCAAAACTTTCACGGGGTTTTTCTTTATTTTATGTAATAGCGACTGATAAATATTTGCCATGATGATCCCCGCTTTTTGGTTTTCTCGGTCTTCGTCAGGGAGTATTTCTATTGCTTTTTTATACATGTTCTCGGTTCGAGCAATTTGAAATCGCATCATTTCTATAAATGCAGGCCTATTCAGGCTATCAATTCCCTCGGCGGGTTTTAGCTCATAGCGCATAAGGTCTTCCGCTGGAATGTAAACGCGTTTCCGCTCAATATCTTCTTTTATATCTCGAAGTATGTTTGTCATTTGAAACGCTAGACCTAGTCTTTTGGCAAATTCGAGAGTCAATGCGTTTTTGTGTCCAAAGATTGTTGCGGTTAGGATACCAACGACCCCAGCTACTCGGTAGCAATATTCATCTAATTCGGCAAAGGTCGCATAGTGTGTGTTAGCCAAATCCATCAACATACCTTCGATGATTAAATCGAAATGAATTTTTTTAAGGTTGTGGCGTGTTATTGCTCCCTGGAGTGCGCGGGTAACAGGGTGATTGGGTTTTCCAAGCCAAGTATTCTCCAATTCCGATTTCCACCACAGAAGTTTCGCTCGGGCAACATCTATATCTATAGCTCCTGAATCAGCAACATCGTCTACCTCACGACAAAACGCATAAAGCGCTAGTATTTCACTTCGTCGAAGAGGGTCTAAAAACATGAAGCTATAGTAAAAGCTTGATCCACTAGCAGCGGCTTTGCTCTCACAATATTCAGTCGGCGTCATATTCTTTTTGTTAGAACGTCTTTGGCAATCACCAACCAGTCCCATTTATTGAGTTTTGCTTCGAGCATAAATATATTTCCGTGGGTCTGCCTGATTTTCAGGATTGTTCTTTGGGCTGCGTAAATAATAGCTTTTAGTTCTAGACGAAGTTTCCCTGCTACGAGATTTATTATCTCTGCCCCCTCTAAAAGGATTTCTTCCACTCGAGAGATTTGAAACTCCATAAAGTCTTGCCAGGCTAAATTAAAGGTTTCACTTTTGATAGAGCTCTCTCCGAGATCATATTCTTTAAGTTCAGCAGTGGGCATATAAACACGCCCGATCCCGTAATCGGTCTTAATATCTTGTAGAAAGTTGATAATCTGAAGAGCGGTACAAATTTTGTTAGACAGCCTGATGCTTTGCTCGGTCGCTTGATTCGATATCGTTAGCACAATTTCACCAACGGGATTAGCGGACTTTTCGCAATAGCTCATCAGTTCCCCGAAAGTTTCGTATCGATCAACTTCGAGATCCTGTTCAAAAGCATCCAGCAATCGAGTAAAAAGTTCTTTCGAGATACCAAACGAGGACGATACGTGACCAAGCAATGAAAACAGAGCGGTGTTCGGGCTTCCGCCTGAATATATGGTGTTCAACTCCTCTCGATAAAAGTCAGTCGTTCCTTTTTGAAACTTTTCGGTAAATCGGGGTCGTCCGCGATGTCATCTGCTGTCCTAGCAAATGCATAGACCCCAAGAATCGCCTCCCGTTCTTTTGCTGGGAGGAGTATCGATGCGACTGGGAAGTTTTCGTAGTGATCAATTTTCAAGTTGGATTTCCGGAGTTTTCTTTAAACCACCCAGAAAGTCTCGTATTCGAATTCATTGTTTTCTAGAGGTCTTTATCAAGGGATTATAGTAAAATAGCGCTCAAGCGAAAGTGGCGGAATTGGTAGACGCACCAGATTTAGGTTCTGGCGCCGAGAGGCGTGAGAGTTCGAGTCTCTCCTTTCGCACCACCTAGTTGAGGTCCAAAAGATCCATAGTTTAGGACCTAACTATTCTTTGTTAATCATATTTGGATTTACTGAATGCAAGCAAACCTTGAAACCGTTAGCACTTTAGGAAGGAAAATGTCTATTGTTGTCCCGATGGATGGAATCAAGAAAGAGATTAAAACCAGGATCGGAAAATTATCGAAAACGGTCAAGGTTCCAGGTTTCCGGCCCGGCAAGGTTCCGTTAAGTATTGTTGAGAAGCAATACGGCGGTCAGGTCAGAAACGAGGTTCTTAGCGATGAAATTGGTAAGAATTTCGGTAAAGCCATTCAGGAGCAAAATTTAAAGGTAGCGGGCCTACCGAAAATTGATGTTGAAAACAAAGAGGAAGACGCCGATAACTTTGAGTTTGTGGCGACTTTTGAAATATACCCAGAGATTACTTACAAAGACCTTGACGGGGTGGAGCTGAAGAACCCGGTTCTTGAGGTCGGGGACGATGAGATAAACAAGACGCTGGAGATTATGCGGGACCAGCGGAAAACTTATGTTTCTGATGAAAAATCTGTAGAGGATAGTGATCAAGTAAAACTTGACTTCAAGGGTACGATTGATGGTGAGCCTTTTGACGGAGGGTCTGGAGAGGGCGTTGTCATGACGCTTGGTGAGGGGCGTCTAGTTGCCGATTTCGAGAGCAATCTAAAAGGCCTGAAGGCAGGCGAATCGAAAAGTTTTCCAGTCAAATTTCCCGAGGAGTACCCGAGCAAGGAAGTTGCGGGAAAAGAGGCGAATTTCGATGTAAAGGTTCTCGAAGTTTTGAAGCCTGTTCTGCCCGAATTAAACGCTGATTTTGCGGAGTCGCTCGGTGTCGAGGGTGGAGACTTAGAAAAATTACGCCAAAACGTGCAAACGAATGTTGAGAAGGAAGTGAAGAACCGGATTGAAGCCCGTCAGAAAGATTTGGTCATGAAGGCGTTACTGGATCACTCTGAGTTCGAAGTTCCGACGGCCTTAATCGACGAAGAAATTGAGCGCCTCACTGGGCAGATGCGGGAGACTTTCAAGGCGAGAGGGATGGATGCGGATAAGATACCTTTTCCAAAAGAGAGTTTTTCTGAAGAAGCTACGAGGCGAGTCAAGTTGGGGCTCATCATTGCTGACTTGGTAGAGCAGCATGGCCTCCGTGCGACGTCTGAACAGATTAAGGGCGCTATAGATGAGCAAGCCGAAACGTATGAAAAGCCAGAAGAAGTTCGCAATTGGTACCTGCAAAATCCACAAAACCTTAGGGGTATAGAGTCGTACTTGTTAGAAAAAAATGTTGTTCAGTGGTGTTTGGGAAAATTCAAAGTATCGGATGACAAGATTGCGTTCGATGATTTGATGGGTACAGCTCAATAAGCGGAAGGCTAGAAAATGGATAGTGTTGTGAAAAATCTGGGTTTAGTCCCAATGGTTGTTGAGCAAAGTGGTCGTGGTGAGAGAGCTTACGACATTTACTCGAGGCTATTAAAAGAGCGGGTGATCTTTTTGGTGGGAGCAGTAAATGAAGCGACTGCTAACCTTGTCGTGGCGCAGATGCTTTTTTTGGAGTCCGAGAACCCAGAGAAAGATATTTACTTTTATATTAATTCTCCTGGCGGAGTCGTATCGGCGGGGTTGGCAATCTATGACACCATGCAATTCATCAAGCCGCAGGTAAGCACGTTATGTGTGGGGCAAGCTGCAAGTATGGGGTCCTTTTTATTGGCGGCCGGAGCGCCAGGCAAAAGATTTGCTTTACCAAATTCTCGGATCATGATCCATCAACCCCTCGGAGGTTTTCAGGGGCAGGCATCTGACATTGAGATCCACGCAAAAGAGATTCTTTATTTGAAGGGGCGTCTAAATGAATTGCTGGCTCAGCATACGGGGAAATCGATTAGTGAAATCGAAAAAGATACGGACCGAGATAATTTTATGAATGCCGAGGAGGCAGTAACGTACGGGTTGGTGGATGAGGTGTTGAGGGCTAGATCTTAAGAGCTTCGGCTCTAGCCATGAAATATAAACAAATTGATAGTGTGAATCATCATGAGTGAATCTGACGATACAGATAACAGCACAAAAGACAAGCTACTTTACTGCTCATTTTGTGGAAAAAGCCAGCAAGAGGTGAAAAAGCTTATTGCGGGCCCCTCTGTGTATATTTGTGATGAGTGTATCGATCTTTGTAACGACATCATTAAAGAAGAGCTGTTGGCTGCGGATGAGCCCAAAGAGGGTGTAGAGTTGCCAACGCCTAAATTGATCAGAGGTATTCTTGATCAATATGTGATTGGGCAGGAGCAGGCTAAGCGCATACTGTCGGTGTCCGTATACAACCACTACAAACGGCTCGATAGCGAAGTTGATGATGATATCGAGTTGGCAAAGTCGAATATCTTACTTGTGGGGCCCACTGGGTCCGGTAAAACTCTACTGGCTCAAACTTTGGCGCGTCTTTTAAACGTCCCATTCATCATGGCGGACGCTACAACTCTGACGGAAGCCGGGTATGTTGGGGAAGACGTCGAGAATATCATTCAGAAGTTATTGCAAAAATGCGATTATGACGTTGAGAAGGCGCAGCGTGGAATTGTGTATATCGATGAAATAGACAAGATTTCGAGGAAGACAGACAACCCTTCGATCACTCGAGATGTCTCCGGAGAGGGTGTGCAGCAGGCCCTTCTAAAGTTAATAGAGGGCACTACGGCGTCCGTTCCGCCCCAAGGAGGGCGAAAGCACCCAAACCAAGAATTTGTACAAGTTGATACAAGCAACATTCTCTTCATATGCGGTGGTGCGTTTGATGGGCTTGAGAAGATCATTATTGAAAGGTCTCAGAAGAGTGGAATTGGTTTCAGCGCTGAAATAAAAGGTGTGCGCTCCTCACAAAAAATCGGTCAATTGCTCAAGCGGGTTGAACCTGAAGATTTGATCAAGTTTGGATTGATACCTGAATTTGTTGGGCGGTTACCCGTAATCGCCACCCTGGATGAGTTGGCGGAGGACGCGCTCATCGAAATATTGACTGAACCCCGGAACTCGCTTATCAAACACTTTAAAAAGTTTTTTTTGAGGGAGGGTGTGGAGCTTGAGTTCACATCGGACGCCCTAAAGGCGATCGCAACAAAGGCTTTAAAGAGAAAAACCGGCGCCAGGGGGTTAAGGTCAATCATCGAGCAGGCGTTATTAGATACGATGTATGATCTTCCCTCGAACAAGAATGCGGAAAAAGTGGTCGTTGACGCTGGGGCAATTGAAGGAACTGGATCCCCGTTAGTGATGTATGCTGAGGCTGCTTCTGCAGCGGTGGCTGGAGCTGGTGGAAATAAAAATTAAGTTAATCTCTTGAATTCTAGAGGTTTAGGACCCATCTGATGGGTTCTGTCGTGGCTAAATAAGGATTGGCATGGATAATCAACTAGAGTCAGAAATTTATCCCTTGATACCTCTAAGGGACGTGGTTGTCTTCCCCCACATGGTGATCCCTCTTTTTGTGGGAAGAGAGAAATCGAATAAAGCGCTCGAAGCTGCCATGGAGTCTGGCAAGCAAATTATGCTTGTTGCTCAGAGATCAGCTGCTAAAGATGACCCAACTGAAAGTGATCTCTACAGCTTGGGTACCGTAGCCAACATTCTGCAAATGCTCAAATTGCCTGATGGTACAGTCAAGGTTTTAGTCGAGGGAGTAAGGCGAGCAAAATTAATTTCGATGTCAAGCGACGGTGAGTACATGTCTTGCCAGGCAGAATCGGTGTCAGATGAAGTGGTAGACGGTTCTGACCTTGAGGCAATGCGCAGGGCCGTGCTGTCGCAGTTTGAGCAATATGTGAAGCTGAATAAAAAGATTCCCCCAGAGGTAGTATCTTCTTTGGCCGGTATAGATGACGGGGGACGGCTTGTAGATACCATCACAGCTCACCTTCCACTCAAAGTTGAGCAAAAGCAAGAACTGCTAGAAGTCATTGACCCTAAATCTAGGATAGAGCAGTTGCTATCTTTGCTCGAGTCTGAGCTCGATATCATTCAAGTAGAGCGTAGGATACGAGGCCGCGTAAAGCGCCAGATGGAAAAAAGCCAGAGAGAGTACTACCTGAATGAGCAAGTTAAAGCTATTCAAAAGGAGCTGGGGGACGCCGAGGAAGGGGCAGAGCTTGAAGAGCTTGAGAAAAAGATAGCATCGAGCCGCATGCCTAAGGAGGCTCGCCAAAAGGCGGATTCAGAGCTAAAGAAACTTAAGTTGATGTCTCCGATGTCTGCGGAGGCGACGGTCGTTAGAAATTACATCGATACCCTTGTTGGATTGCCTTGGAAAAAGAAAAGCAAGATTAGCACTGAGTTAGGGGCGGCAGAGGCTGTGCTCGATGAGGATCACTTCGGCTTGGAAAAAGTGAAGGAGCGAATTGTTGAATACTTGGCCGTTCAGCAGCGAGTTGATAAATTAAAAGCTCCGATTCTTTGTTTGGTTGGTCCTCCAGGCGTTGGAAAAACTTCGTTGGGTCAGTCAATCGCTCATGCCACAAACAGAAAATTTACGAGAATGTCTCTTGGGGGGGTTAGGGATGAATCGGAGATTCGAGGGCATAGAGAACCTATATAGGTTCAATGCCCGGCAAGATTCTGCAAAATATGTCGAAGGTTGGAGTGCGCAATCCATTATTCTTGTTAGATGAAGTGGATAAAATGGGAATGGATTTCCGAGGTGATCCTTCCTCAGCTTTGCTCGAGGTGCTTGACCCTGAGCAGAATAATAAATTTGCAGATCACTACATCGAGGTCGATTATGACCTCTCTGATGTCATGTTCGTAGCGACCGCAAATTCTATGAACATCCCAGCTCCGCTCCTCGACAGGATGGAAGTTATTCGCCTATCCGGATACACGGAGGACGAAAAGCTGAGTATCGTTACGCGTCACTTGCTTCCAAAGCAATTTAAGAACCACGGAATTTCTAGTGATGACCTATCTATTTCCGATGCGGCCATTCGAGATGTTATTCGTTTCTATACTCGTGAAGCTGGGGTGAGAAACTTAGAGCGTGAAATCTCGAAGATATGCCGAAAAGTGGTTACTGCATTGGTTATCGGTAAAACAAAGAAAAGAACGAGTGTCACCCCAAAAAATCTCGATAAATTCTTGGGTGTTAAAAGATTCACATTTGGATTAGCTGAGAAACAGAACCAAGTAGGTCAGGTCACTGGACTCGCGTGGACTGAGGTCGGTGGTGAGTTATTGACGATAGAATCAGTTGTGTTGCCTGGAAAGGGGAATATCCAACGCACGGGCTCTCTCGGAGATGTGATGAAAGAGTCTGTCGAGGCAGCTCGGTCAGTGGTTCGCGCTCGATCTGAGGGTCTTGGAATCGACGCTGAAGTTTTCGAGAAGAAAGATATTCACGTACATGTACCCGAGGGGGCAACCCCTAAAGACGGTCCATCTGCAGGAATCGCGATGACCACTGCGCTAGTTTCTGCGCTCACAAATATACCCGTGAAGTGTGAAGTGGCAATGACCGGGGAGATTACGCTTCGCGGAGAAGTGCTTCCGATAGGTGGTTTGAAGGAGAAGTTACTGGCCGCTCATAGGGGAGGTATTACGACTGTAATCATTCCAAGTGAAAATGAGAAAGATCTCGTCGAGATACCAGACAATATAAAAGGAACTCTGAAGATCGTCCCGGTGAAGTGGATCGACCAAGTGTTTGATATTGCTCTCGAGAGAGTTCCCGAGCCGTTGCCAAAGGAATTAATTGACGCATCGGTGGAGATTTCGTCTGTTGAAAAAACAAGCGAATCTCCAACGCAAATCAAACATTAGATGATGATCGGAGAGTTTTAAGCATTGGTAACTCTTGACACTAGGTTTTTTAAATTGTTATAAGACCCGTGTCGGGATGGAAAATAAACGGTTTCTAGCGAATCATCCACAATCCTCGTTATCGCAGGATGACGACAAAAAATAAATAAGGGAGACAATAGTGAATAAGGCGGAATTAATTGAAGCAATCGCGGCTGCGGCCGATATTTCAAAGGCGTCAGCTGAGAGAGCGCTCGACGGCGCTACAAATGCAATTTCCGGAGCCCTCAAAAGTGGCGATCAGGTTACGATTGTTGGGTTCGGAAGTTTTTACGTTGGAGAGCGTGGTGCTCGCACAGGAAGAAATCCTAGGACCGGAGAAACCATTCAAATTGCAGCATCGAAATCTCCAAAATTCCGGGCTGGTAAAGCGCTTAAGGATGCAGTAAACTAGCGCGTTTTCCGCAGGGGGTTCAAACTTTCGCGGGTTCAAATCGGCCGGATTAGTGCGAACGATTTGGGTGCTTAGCTCAGTTGGTAGAGCGTCGCCCTTACAAGGCGAAAGTCGGGAGTTCGAGCCTCTCAGCACCCACCAAAAAAGTAGGAGTGGTAGTTCAGTTGGTTAGAATACCGGCCTGTCACGCCGGGGGTCGCGGGTTCGAGTCCCGTCCACTCCGCCAAAACGAAAGGCGAACGTAGTTCGCCTTTTTGTTATGCAAGTTAGGATACTTTATAGTTATATCTCAAATCGTTTAATTAATGGATAAGTAAATGTTTGGATTTGTCGGAAAGTATAAGAAGATCTCTTGGGTAATATTTGGATTGATCATTGCGAGTTTTGCGCTCTTTGGAGTTCAATCTTACTTTACCGGAGGATCTGCGGATTCAGTCGCCAACGTTGGGAAGAGCTCTATAAGCCAGCAGGAATTTGGATACATGGTTGAGCGCGAGCAGGAACGGCTGCGTCCCCAAGTGCAACAAAATCCTCAGGCAGCTCAATATCTACAATCTGATGAGTTCAAGCGTTCAGTTTTGAACAACATGATTCAAAGAAGGTTGATCCTTAATGCCGCGCGTTCGAGTGGTTTGGCGGTCTCTGAAGATGAGCTGATAGAAATGATTTCAACCGTAGGAGCTTTTCAAGATGAGAATGGAAAGTTCTCCCACGAAAGATATGAGCAGGTCTTAAAGGCTCAAAGACTGTCTACTGCGGAATTTGAAGAGCAGGTCTCAGAGGATGTGATTGTTGGGAGATTGCAGAGAGTTATCGCCGAAACGGCATTTTTCCCCAGCGTGACAGTGAAGAACCTGGTTCGCCAAAGATTACAAGAGAGGGAAGTAAGTCAGCTCGTATTTTCACCAGCGGACTATCGAGAGGCCATGGTCGTTTCTGATGTGGATGTTAAAAAGTACTATGACGATAATCAAAATCTTTTTCGTATTCCGGAAAGGGCAAAACTCGAGTACGTGGTTCTAAATGATGAGGTTGCGTCAGCTTCTGTTGTGGTCAGTGAGCAGGATCTCCAAGATGCATTTGAGGCGAGAATCGCGGATTATCAGAGCAAGGAGCAGCGCCGCGCCAGCCACATATTAATATCTGTCACAGATAACACGGACGATAGTCAATGGAAAACAGCAAAAGAGAAAGTCGATTCAGTGCTGAGCAAGGTGAAGGCAAACCCAAAGAATTTTTCAGCGCTAGCAAAAGAGTTTTCGAATGATCCTGGGTCAGCGGAAAACGGTGGAGACCTAGGGCTGTTTGAGAAGGGTTTCATGGTCAAGGAATTCGAGGATGCGGCTTTCGGAGCGAAGGTAGGTGAGATCGTAGGTCCTGTTAAGACCGAGTACGGCTATCACATTATTCGTGTTGATGAAGTGAAGGGTGGTCAAACTGCCAATTTCGATTCAATAAAAGAGGATCTCGAGAAAGAGATCAGGAAGGCGAGGGCGGACGAAGCTTATCTTAAAGCCTCGCAGACTTTTACCGATTTAGTATATACAGAGTTCGATAGTCTTCAGCCGGTTGCTGATCAATTAAAGTTGACTATTCAAAAGAGTGACTGGGTCAGTAGAGATAGTGGCGGATTCAATCCAATGTTGAACAACCCTGATCTTTTGACCGCGGTCTTTTCTCCTGAAGTTTTGGAGGAAAAAAGGAATACGCAAGCCTTTGAAGTACAACCAGGGGTTTTAGTGTCCGCGCGTGTAGTAGAGCATGCACTAGAAGAGGAGATGAAGTTTGAAGACGTTGCTTCGGATATCAAAGATTTTATGAAAAGTGAGAGATCTCTTACCAAGGCAAAGGAGGCTGGAGAGGCCGCTCTTACCAAACTGAAGTCTGGAGAGAAAGTATCCGGAGATTGGTCAAAGCCTGGAGTGGTAACGCTCGTTAATAGACAGGGGTTGCATGCGGAAGGGTTGTCTGCCGTTTTTGGTATGGATAGAACTATTTACCTGGTTACGCTGGATTGGCTAACGAAGATGGTCGTTATGTGATCTATCGGGTCACTAAAGTTACAGATAAGGAAGATGAGGTCGAGGGTCAATTGGATGCCGGAAAGCGTCAGATTACTTCTATGACTCAGCAGCAGCAGGGCGCTCAGTACTTAAATACACTTCGTGAAAAAGCGAACGTCCGTATCAAGACTGATTTGTTTAAACAGTAGAACTGTAGGTTCGTTGTGCCTTTGGTGAGTAGCCCCTCGTTAATCGAGCGGCGCTACTCCAGCAGTATTAAAGCCAGCATCTACATAGGTGATTTCGCCGGTAATCCCGCTTGCAAGGTCACTGAGTAAAAAAGCGGCAGCATTTCCTACCTCTTCAATAGTTACGTTTTTTTTAAGTGGAGATGTTTTTTCTGCGAAAGACAGTAGCTTTCCGAAGCTCCCGATTCCGGCCGCCGCAAGCGTTTTTATTGGGCCCGCCGAAATTGCGTTTACGCGCAAAGAATCTGCTCCGAGACTATGCGCCATGTAGCGTACATTGGCCTCTAAACTCGCTTTTGCTAAACCCATGACGTTGTAGCTTGGGAAAGCTCGAAGCGCTCCCAAGTAGGTCAGCGCGAGAAAGCTTCCATTTGTGCCTTTCATTAATGGTCGAGCACCTTTCGCTAGAGCCGCTAAGCTGTAGGAGCTAATGTCGTGAGATATACGGAAAGATTCTCTGTCAATTGAATCAAGAAAATCTCCTGAGAGTGCCTCTCGAGGCGCAAACGCTATAGAGTGCACAAGTCCATCTAGAGAGCCCCACACTCCTTTCAGTGATTCGAATAGTTTATCTATTTCTTCGTCGGAAGCCACGTCGCACGGAAACACCAATTCACTTTGAAAATCCTTAGCAAGCTCAACAACTCGGCCTTTAATTTTTTCCCCACCCGCATAACTGAAGGCAAGAGATGCCCCCTCTCTTTTGCATGCCTGAGCGATACCGTAAGCGATTGAGCGGTTACTAAGTAGCCCGGTGATTAAAATTTTTTTATCTTCTAGAAATCCCATAAAGGTACTTTCAGTTTCTAAATCTATTGTTCTAGCATTTGTGAGACCCTTGGAACGCTGAAATCTTTGTAAATGACCAGCGTTTTCCCTGCGATGATTGTATTTCCTTTAATTTTGTTCCAATATTTTATACCCTTGATACTGACATCGTATTTTGCAGCGATTCCGGATAAGGTATCTCCTCGCTTGATTCTATGGACGATTCGTTTTCCATAAGTGGAACTCGGCTGTGAGAATTCCGGTAGGTCCCATGTGTCACTTAAGTTGGAAGTTTGATTCGGTCTTGATGGCACCAGAATCGACTGATCAATCTTTATGGGAACATATGGTTTTAGCCCGTTTATTTTCTGTAACGCATCGACAGTTGTATTAAATTTTTTAGCAACCTCGGTTAACGTTTCGCCCTCAGCAAACTTGTGAGTTGTCCAAGTTAGTTTTGAGCTAGCTTGAGAAACAACATTTTTATTGAATGTCTCCACTCTTGATGCGGGAATCAAGATCTCCCTGTTTCCATCGGATGTGATTACAGGTCGGTTATAACTAGGATTTAGCATTTCAAAGTCTTCGATACTGAGGTTAGCAAACTGGGCGGCAGCTGCAACATCGATGTGCTCATGAATTGTTATTCGCTCAAAGTGGGGGGTATCAGCAACGTGCGGCAAGGAACTTTCAAGCTCGTTAGGAGATTCAATAATATTTTTTATGGCTTGTAGCTTAGGTAGGTAGTTTCGCGTCTCCCTAGGGATTCGAAGGTTCGAGTAAGCGACGCTTCGACCACGTTTCTTATTCCTCGCAATAGCGCGTCTTAGACCATTCTCCCCCATGTTGTAGGCGGCGAGCGCCAGCTGCCAATCTTGAAATTCGAAATGGAGCGCCTGCAAATAATCAAGCGCCGCGCTCGTCGAGGCAATAACATCTCTTCGGCGATCTTCCCACCAATTTTGCTCCAGGCCATAATTTTTTCCAGTGGAAGGAATAAATTGCCAAAGTCCTACAGCATGAGCGCGAGAATAAGCGATAGGATTAAAAGCGCTCTCGATCATTGGTAAAAGGGCGATTTCACCGGGAATACCTCTACGTTCTACCTCTTCTATGATGTGGTGAAGATAAAGTTTACTTCGGTCATATATTCGGCCTACGTAGTCAGGGTTAGAACGGTACCATGCCTCGTATTGTCGAACTCTCTTGTTTTGAATGTTCGGCATTGCAAACTGTTTTTGTATTCTTGGCCAGATACTTGGCATCTGCTCATAGGCAGCTTTGTCACTATCGATACTGGAATCTATGTACTGAGTCCTAGGTAGCTCTATTTCGGCGTTGGGTCCGATATAATTGAAGGTGAAGAAGCTGAAGGACCTCAATTCCTCCTCTGATAGGACCTGTTCAAACAGTTCCTCATCAAGATCCAAGATATCTTCTCCGCTCGTTTCATCTGCAATCTCTAAGTTCGTCTCGTCCTTTTGTGCTGACTCAGCTGCTAAAGGCGCCCCGGTCAAAGAGATCAATAACGCGAAACTACATGACTTGATCAGTTTCATTAACGACTAGCCCGAGCGTTTTGAGTTAGAAATTGTTTTTCCACTGCCGTATTGTGCTGAAGACGTCTACGGAATTGGATAAGCTCCGCGAAGCATACGCGTTTGCAGCTTGGATCACTTTCGCAGCGTTTGCGCGAAGGAATGGATTTACTTTTTTTTCAAGCTTAATTGTCGAGGGAAGCGAGGGAAGATTGTTAGCTCTTGCTTTTCGTACATTCTGAGCGTACTCGAGAAGATCATTATTCGTAGATTCGACTTCTAACGCAAAGCGTATATTCGCCTCGGTGTATTCGTGGGTGCAGTAAACCAGTGTCTCGTTTGGCAGTGCAGCCAACTTATTTAGCGAGTGATACATTTGTTCCGCGGTTCCCTCAAATAATCTTCCACATCCGCAGGAAAACAACGTATCCCCACAAAATAGACGGCTATTATCATAGTAAGCAATATGTCCACGCGTATGCCCAGGTACGTCGAGGATATTAAATTGAAGAGCCAGTTTATCGATAGTGATGATGTCACCCTCTTGCACCCTGTGAGTAAGTGAGGAAATTGTCTCAGTTGCTGGCCCAAAAACTGGGATATCTTCAGCTAGACTTTCAATGCCTCCAATATGATCGGGATGGTGGTGTGTCACCAAAATCGCAATAAGCGTAAGGTTATTCGTGGCAAGATATTTTTGAACCGGTTTAGCATCCCCTGGGTCAACCACAACCGCATTTTTTCCGTCGTGGATACACCAGATATAATTGTCGGAGAAGGCTTTAATTGGATGAATTGTCAGATTTTTCATGAGATGTAATCTTTTCTTGGTAGTGGGAAAATGTCAACAGGTGATGTAGAGAATCATCTGTCTCAATGGTTTAAAAGTCCGTTGGGTAGGTATGTTCTTCGGTTCGAGAAAGAACTGTTTGACGATGCAGTTAAGGACGCCTTTGGATATAACGCCATACAAATAGGGTTCTCTGAGCGAAATTTCCTAGAATTAAACCGAATCTCGAATCGAGTGATAATTTCTGGCGGATTAGCCTCATCAATCTCTGCTGACTTATCGTTATTGCCGATAAAATCGTCATCAGTTGACCTTGTTTTGCTGCCACACACATTGGAGTGTAGTTCGGATCCACATGCGGTCATAAGAGAAGTTGAGCGCGTCTTAGTTCCGGGAGGGAGAGTGGTTATCTCCTCATTGAATCCATTAAGTCTGTTTGGACTTCGCTATCGGTTCTGGGGGGTAAAAGAGGGTCCTGCAAAATGTAAAGAGCTTGTCAGTTTGGCAAGGATTAAAGATTGGTTAAAACTTGTTAGTATCGAAGTCGAATCTGGGAGGATGGGTTGCTATTTGCTTCCTTTTCAATCGGAAAAATGGAGAGAGCGATTTGGATTTTTGGAGTTCGCGGGAGACCGCTGGTGGCCAATATTTGGTGCAGTGTATTTTCTCCAAGGAATCAAGAAAGTCCGTGGTATGCGTTTGGTGATGCCAAATTGGGGAAGCTTTGGGTATCGCAAGAAAGTAGCTCCGACGCCTCGACGAGAGGTTATCAATCATGGCTCTGAGTAGAGGCGATAAAGAAATGGAGCAAATAGAAATTTATACCGATGGCGCTTGCAAAGGTAATCCTGGCCCTGGTGGCTGGGGGGCTTTACTGCGGAGTGGCGAGCATGAGAAAGAGATTTTTGGTGGTGAGAGACATACAACGAATAATCGTATGGAGATAACGGCTGTAATAGAATCATTGAAGCTTGTGAAGAAAAAAGCGAAAGTATGCATATACACGGACTCAACTTACGTCAAAGATGGAATTTCGTCTTGGATTAAGCAATGGAAAATTAATGGTTGGAAAACTGCCGCAAAAAAGCCTGTGAAAAACGAAGAATTATGGAGAGAGCTTGACCTTTTGGTGAGTCAGCACCAAATCGAGTGGGTATGGGTGAAAGGGCATGCGGGGGATGAGGGGAACGAGCGAGCTGATGCGCTCGCTAACAAAGGCGTCACGACGGTAAGTTAGGGAATTAGAGTAGATATTGGATTATAGATGCGGCAAATTGTTTTAGACACGGAGACAACCGGGCTCGAGGCTACCAAAGGTCACAGAATTATTGAGATCGCTGCTATCGAAGTGGTGAATCGCAAGGTAACCGATAACTATTTTCACGTTTATATAAATCCTCAGCGCGAAGTTGAAGAGGGTGCGCTGGCTGTCCATGGACTTTCGGATGAGTTTTTATCCGATAAACCTAAGTTCCAGGAAATTTATCAATCTTTCATCGAATTTATCAAGGAGGGGGAGTTGGTGATTCATAACGCTCCCTTTGATGTTGGTTTTTTGAATATGGAGCTCGAGAAAATAGGTAGTGGTCTGCTCGCGGATCATTGCAGTGGAGTGTTGGATACGTTGGCAATGGCTCGCCAATTACATCCTGGTAAACGTAATTCCCTGGATGCATTGTGCGAGCGTTACGCCGTGGATCGTTCGGCTCGTACTTTACATGGTGCGCTTATCGATACAGAGTTGCTAGCTCAAGTTTATTTGGCGATGACTCGAGGCCAAGACAGCCTGTTAGATACGGTTTCAGAGGGTGAATCGAACGTATCAAGCCCGCTCTTTAATTCAAGTCAAGGTCGGCTTACTGTCAAGCGAGCTTCTGAAAGTGAAGTCGCTCGTCATAATGAGTATCTGACTCGTTTGTCGAAAGAGGATGTCGAAGTTGTGTGGAGGGCACATAAAGAGTGAAGCAAAGATTTAATGGCGAGTCATCGTAAACCACATCTACCAGAAAAGATCTGTTGTGTTTGTGGGAGGTCCTTTGCGTGGCGCAAGAAATGGGAACGAGTTTGGGAGTCCGTGAAATATTGTTCGGAGCGCTGCCGCAGGACAGGAAAATAGCTTCAGAGGGCTAATTGAATGATTATTGAATTGCGCCTTATCCAGGGAGACCAGCTAAATCCTAAGCACTCCTGGTACAAAAAGATTGATGACAAGGTGCTCTACGTGATGATGGAGATAGGCTCCGAGCTTAAGCCAATTCAGCAGCATGCACAAAAGGTGATTGCATTTTTCGGGGCTATGCGTTTTTTTGCCGAAGCCCTCCAAAAGAAAGGACACAAAGTTGAGTATCTACGGATTGGAGACCGAGCGAATAAACACAGTTTTTCGGGAAATCTTGAGGAGGCCATAAAAAGATATCAGCCCAAGCGGGTGGTTTGGCAAGAGGCGGACTCCTATGCCGTAGCGAGTGAGTTAGATCGGTTTGGTAAACAAACGACGATCGATACTGAGGTTGTCTCGAGCGAACATTTCTTATCTGAAAAATCTGATTTATCAGTTTTTTTTGAAGGTAAAAAACAATGGCGGATGGAGTTATGGTATAGGGGACTTCGGAAAAAACACAATGTATTAATGAGTTCTGATGAGCCGATTGGCGAGCGTTGGAACTTTGATATTGAGAATAGAAAGCCATGGAAAGGTGCGCCAGATACACCGCGAGATAATCGTCCAAGTCGTGACATGACTGAGTTGTGGCGTGAAATTCAAAAGTCAGGTTACAAAACATTTGGAGACCCTCAGGTTAAGAGTTTTCGATGGCCTCTCACTAGAGATGAATCGGTTGCGCAGCTGAAATATTTTTGCTCAGAAGTTTTGCCTAACTTCGGAGATTTTCAGGATGCGATGGCTTGCGATACTCCTTTTTTGTTCCACTCGCTGCTTTCGTTCTCGCTGAACTCTAAGATGCTCCATCCTCGCGAGGTGATTGATGCTGCTGTCTCGACACTTCGAAAAGATCTTTCCAATATCTCAGCGGTCGAGGGGTTTGTTCGGCAAATTCTCGGTTGGCGGGAGTATGTCAGAGGAATTTATTGGGCAACCATGCCAAATTATTTGGATGGTAATTTTTTTAGCCATAAGCGTGATCTCCCAGGGTGGTTCTGGACGGGGGATGTGAAAATGAATTGTATGAGTCAAGCGATTAATCAATCACTGGATCATGCCTATGCGCACCATATTCAGCGATTGATGGTAATCGGAAATTTTTCGCTGCTCGCTGGTGTGGAGCCAAAACAAGTCCACGAATGGTACCTTGGTGTATATGTTGATGCACTTGAGTGGGTCGAGGTACCGAACACTTTGGGGATGAGCCAATTTTCTGATGGCGGTTTGTTGGCTTCCAAACCGTATATCTCAAGCGGTGCTTATGTGGATCGCATGAGCAACTACTGTAAGGGTTGTCACTACTCGCGTAAGAAAAAGGATAGCGATGAGAGCTGCCCGTTTGATACGTTATATTGGAATTTTCTCAAAACGCATCAGAAAGCGTTAGTGAAAAATCCGCGGATGGCGATTGCTATGAAAAATTTAGAAAGAAAGTCGAGTGATGAATTAGCAAAAAATAAAAAAGCCGCAGCTAAGGTATTAAATAGCTTAGAATCATGCTAGGTACTGCCTTCAATTAAGTTTGCAAAGAATCTATATAAAAATGCCCAATTCCAAGTCTTTAAAATTTCTACAGTATGTTATCGGGGTGGGTTTATTTCTCGCATTTGTCTACCCGAGGCTTGGTTTCTCGTGGAGTAGTGATGTGCAAGCCGATGGCAAATTTAACGCTACGCTGGCTTACGAGCGAGACAATTTGTATCAGGTTCACTTGTCACCCGTATCTAATTTGCATTGGGTGACCACTGAGAACTGCGCTGAACAACTAATCTTTGATGATGTATCAGTGGAAATTTATGAAAAGAATGGACAGCGATTTGGAGCGGTTTTTAGAGTCATCGACGAATCAAAAGATCCAGATAAGTGGGCAAGTTGCAATATAAACGGACTATTTAGTGAAGAGCCGAAGTAGTAGGTTAATTCTTTTTTAGCATTTTCATGGGGGTTTTTAGATAGCATGCAAGACTATAAGAGGTTTTACATTGATGGTGGATGGGTGGATGCTTCGTCTAAAGTCCGACTACCCGTCGTTGATCCAACGACTGAACAGGCGTTCGCTGAGATCTCTTTAGGGGACGAACATGATCTAAACCGAGCAGTTGAATCGGCTGTATCTGCTTTTCCCGAATGGAGTAGAACGGATCCCGCAGAGCGAAAGGAACTTCTTGAAAAGCTATATGAAAATTTTAAAGCACGGGCTCAGGATATGTCCGAGGCAATCTCCAGTGAGATGGGTGCGCCAACAAGCCTGGCACAGACCGCACAAGTCGGCGCTGGGCTCGCGCACTTAAAGCAAACCATCAAAATTCTAGAGAGTTTCGAGTTTAAAAAGCAGTTAAAGAACCGCGATGCGGTAGATAACGTTTTTTATGAGCCAGCAGGTGTTGTCGGTTTGATTACACCTTGGAACTGGCCAATGAACCAAGTGATGTTGAAAGTCGCGCCGGCTTTGGCCGCGGGCTGTACGGTGGTACTGAAGCCATCGGAGATTGCGCCAATTTCTTCAATGGTGCTTGCGGAGTTAATTGACGCGAGTGGTTTTCCGAAAGGAGTTTTCAATCTTGTGAACGGAGATGGAGCGGGTGTTGGAACCTGGCTTACGACGCATCCAAAGGTTAACTTGATTTCATTCACGGGTTCAACGCGAGCGGGCCGATTAATTATGCGGGCTGCAAGTGAAATGGTGAAGCCGGTATGTTTGGAGTTGGGAGGAAAGGGCGCAAACATTATTTTTGATGATGCGGATGAAAAGGCGGTATCACGCGGAGTAAGACAATGTTTCTTAAACTCTGGGCAGTCTTGTAATGCACCAACAAGAATGTTGATTGAACGATCTCGGTATGATTCCGCCGTGAATGAGGCGCGGGAAATGGCGGCTAAGACTACTGTTGGAAGTGCGCATGAAGAGGGCCGTCATATCGGTCCAGTTGTGTCTGAAATTCAATACGATAAAATTCAGCAGTTAATTCAGAGTGGTGTTGACGCGGGGGCGACGTTACTCGCTGGAGGTTTGGGTAAACCGGAAGGAGTAGAGGTGGGCTACTTTGTAAAACCCACGGTGTTTTCCGATGTAAGGCCAACAATGACCATATTCAAAGAGGAAATATTTGGCCCAGTCTTGTGCTTAACTCCATTTGAAGATGAGGCGCAGGCGATTGAGTTGGCTAACATGACCGATTATGGACTAACAAATTACGTTCAAACGGAAGACCAAGTTAAGGCTGTCAGAGTGAGTCGATCGTTACGTTCTGGCATGGTTGAAATTAATGGAAACCTCTTAGGGCCAGCCAGTCCGTTTGGAGGTGTTGGTTTATCGGGAATTGGTCGCGAGGGTGGTGTTTGGGGTTTTGAGGAATTTCTCTCAGTCAAGGCAGTGAGTGGTCTCGTTTAGGGGCGTTACGAAATGCTTGTGGCCACGAGTGATTTACCCGAATCAAAGCTAATTTGGTGCCTCGGGATTGGTGGTTTGATTCCTTTTTTTGGCACTTTGGTTCTAGGGAGTCTGACTGAGGCTGAAACATTATGGTTAACCTCTCAGACGATATATGCTGCGCTGATAATAAGTTTTATTGGCGCGGTTTACTGGGGATTATCAATATATAACAAACAGTTAGAGCGTAAAGTTAGAGTATATTTTTTGCTCTATGGTATTACTCCAGCTCTGTTTGCATGGGGTATTCTGTTGCTGCCTCTGAATTTCAGGTTTGGGCCCTGTCGGCTCTGCTTTGCGCTTGTTTGGCGGCTGACGCTTTTTTTCGTTCCTATCATTCAAAAGTATGGATAAGGATGCGCATTTTCCTTACTTTAGGAGGTTCCGCCTCGCTACTGCTATCACAATACCTGTACACATAACTGAACTTTTTTGCATATTTTAGTTCTGAAGGCTTAGGTTTTTTTACAAATTTGAAAGGAATGCCGTGGGTCAAATGCGATTGAGAACTCTGGTCGGTTTTGGAGCTGCGATTTGTGCTGTGTTGTTTGCTGCTTGGCTACCGCTCGGGGTTATGGATATCATACCTTTCGTATTTGAAATCCCAGGTGAATCGTATCTTAGGTCCCATGCTGGATTGGCGGTTGGTAGTCTGATGGTTGCGGCCTGGGGATTTTGGGATTATAACTAACAAGCACTTCATAACAATGTTGGAAAGCAAGGAGGGGAAATGATAAAGATCTCAGACATGATGGTTCTAATCGCGGTAGCAATATCGTTTGCAGTTTCGGCCTACCTGTGGTTCTCTGGGCAAAAAGAGGAGGGTCTATTCACTGCGACATGGGTACCTGCGATCCTTTGTCTTGGAATGTACTTTAATGTACTCGCGATAAAAGGGAGAAAGCGATGAGCGAAACACTAATCCTTATCATCGGCCTTTTTTGTACCGCGATGACGATCCTCGCGGCTTACATGACGGTGCAAGAATTTAAGAAAATGGAAGACTAAGCTGATGAATTTCAAAAAAACCGACTTTAAATAAGTCGGTTTTTTTGTATCGACTATCCACCAAATCCCACGGTGCACATGCCGTCGGTGATTGTTAATTCATCGCCATCCACATTGATAAGTTTTCCTTCTACGCCCATCTCACTGCCCATTAGATAAACCTTTCCAAGTCTCGTCTCCCCTGCGAAAAATGGCTGACCCGAGTCGAGCTTACTCAGTAGGGCATTATCGATTTTTAGCGCTAACCCGTCCCCGAATTTCTCTAGGAGAGCCATGAAGTCAGTTTCGCTTTTAAGCCATTCGCCATCAGATGAGATTTTTACTTCACTCATAAAAGAGCAATCGACTGAGGCGGCAGTCGCAAAAGAGGGGATGGAGAAAAAAGTTGCAACAAATAAAAACCTTAGTTTTCGCATATTGTTTCCTAAAAGTTTGTTCATCGACTTCAAATTGCTACTTTGAGGATAACAAACATCAAGATTCGTATTTGGTTTAAAGGCCCAGTATCATTGCGCAGCCTGTAAAATAAGATCTTTTTCTCAGATTATTACTTAAATGATACGTACGCGTTTTGCACCCAGTCCAACTGGGTATTTACATATCGGCGGTGCTAGGACCGCTCTGTTCTCTTGGGCTTTTGCCCGCAAACATGGTGGACAGTTTATTCTTCGGATTGAAGATACTGATCAAGAGCGATCTACAAAAGAGTCAACAGACGCGATTTTTGAGTCAATGAAGTGGCTGGGGTTGGATTGGGATGAAGGTCCATTTTTTCAGATGGATCGCCTCGCGCGATACCAAGAGGTAGCGAATCTGCTGATCGATTCTGGGAATGCGTATTGGTGTTATGCGACGCCTGCCGAGCTCGACGAGATGCGAGAAAATCAGAGAAAAAATGGATTAAAGCCCAAGTACGATGGTCGCTGGCGTCCAGAAAATGCTGCTGGAAAAAAACCACCAGTTGACATTAAACCGGTGCTACGGTTTAAAAACCCAGATTCTGGGGTGGTCGTTTGGGATGATTTGGTAAAGGGAAGTATTCGAGTTGCCAATGATGAGCTTGATGATTTCGTTTTACTACGAGGCGATGGAGTGCCGACTTATAACTTTGGTGTCGTGGTCGACGACTACGACATGAAACTCACGCATATTATTCGTGGGGATGACCACGTGAATAACACTCCACGTCAGATCAATGTGTACCAATCTTTGGGATACGAAGTGCCTAAATTTGCGCATGTCCCAATGATTCTAGGTGATGATGGGGAGCGGCTATCGAAAAGGCACGGAGCTGTTAGTGTCACGCAGTATCGGGACGATGGGTATCTCCCCGGTGCTCTGGTTAACTATCTTGCGAGACTGGGTTGGAGCCACGGTGATGATGAGATTTTTAATTTAGATAACTTTGTTGATTGGTTCGATCTTGGGGGGATCAACGTATCGCCTGCGAAATTTGATCCAGTGAAGTTAGCTTGGGTAAATTCTGAGTACATCAAAAACGCTCCTTCTAGCACTCTTTTTTTCTTCTGTTGATAGTGCATTGCTCGAGCGAAAAATCTCTTCAAGATGGGCCGAGGTTGGAAGATCTTGTGATGCTTCTTAAAGACCGGGTAAGTACGATCGCCGAACTAGCCGATGCTTGCGAGCTCTACTATCTTGCTCCAGAAATTCCCGATAATCTTAGGGAAGAATTTTTAACCCCCGACGTCTTGCCAGCTTTGACTTCACTTCTAGATGCCCTGGATACCATCGATTGGTCTAGCGAACATATATCGGTTTGTATGAAGGAAACGCTTAAGGAATTCGGCCTAAAAATGCCAAAATTGGCTATGCCGCTGAGAATTCTTCTAACGGGAAGTACTCAGACTCCTGCCATAGACAAGTTGTTGGCAATTTTTCAGAAGTCTATGGTGTTGGATCGAATTAGAGCGGGTTTGAAGGCGTAGGACGGTGCCAGTTAGTTTCTTTACATTACCACTCTTAAAACGTATAATTCGGCGCTCGTTTGCTGGGGGTATAGCTCAGCTGGGAGAGCGCTTGCATGGCATGCAAGAGGTCAGCGGTTCGATCCCGCTTACCTCCACCACGTAACGCACACAAACAAGTTCTAGACCCCATCGTCTAGAGGCCTAGGACTCATCCCTTTCACGGATGCAACAGGGGTTCGAATCCCCTTGGGGTCGCCAAAATAAAAATGCCCGGGTAAATCCTGGGCTTTTTTATTTCTCTGGTGGCAAAGCCATCGTCTTCACATCGATTGTGACGATTTTTCCATCGCTTGCGGTGGGGCTTCCATTTACCAGAACATTTTTGCCCTTAAGGCTTTGGAAGTTTCCAACAAGCTCGGGGCTTCCGAGAATCAACTGAACGGTTTTTAGGCCATCTACAGGAATACAGGCTGGCTTGGCGTCAGTCTCAAGAATATTTAAATCTGCCTGCAATCTGAGGTTAGAGATGACATTTCCCTCGACTTTGCTTTCATATAGCTCGCCAAATATCTCGATGGCGTCTCCGCAGCTAGCGGACACCGGTTCGTAAGGGTATTTAGGTGTCATCGCCCATGAATTTTGGGCCAAGCCATTTAACAAAAGGGCTATCGTTAAGATTTTTAAAATTTTACAAGGCAAGATCATTGTTTTAGCTTCAGTCTTAAGATAAACAACCGGTATTATCGAATATTTACAAAACAAATACTAACGAACCCAGTATTTCAAGGTTTTGTTGAATACATCTTAGTTGATGAAAACTTCTTGGCCACAAAAATTACTCAAACCATTGGTAAGCGACTCTGGTGGTGATATACGTTCGAATATTTACGATGACATATTTTATTCGTCCTCTGGCGCCATAGATGAGAAGCGGTATGTATTTATTGAGGGAAATCGAATTCCAGAGCGGTTAAAGTTACATGATCGAGTGACTGTGCTGGAGTTGGGTTTTGGCTTAGGCTTAAACTTTATTGCTACAGTCAGGGAGCATCGGCAACAAGCTAGTCGATGTATTCTCGATTACGTTGCTTTCGAGAAACATCCTTTTTCTAAAGAGGAAATGTCTGACCGTTTGAGTAGAATTCTTGGTCCTACTCTTGAGGTGCGTGAACTAGTCGACTGTTTTCCTCCCTTGATTAGTGGATTCCATCGGGTTCATTTTTCGCGTTTTATTAGTTTGACCCTGATATTTGGCGACGCTCGAGAATACATAAAAGAATTGAGTGCCAGTGTGGACGCGATTTACCTGGATGGCTTCGCGCCTACCAAAAACCCCGAATTGTGGGATGTAAAATTATTTGGAAGTTTCAGGCGTCTCGCTTCTGCAGGGTGCACGGTGTCGACATACTCGAGCGCGAGGAGTGTGAGAGAGTCGTTGACCTATGCTGGGTTCCAAGTCGAGAAGCGTAAGGGTTTCGCCAACAAACGTGAGATGCTCATCGGTGTTGTCGAAAAAGGAAAGGTTGTCGCAAAAATTCCTGAAGAGGTCTCTATTGTTGGTGGTGGTATAGCAGGTTTTTCCACAGCTCTAGCATTATCGCGATATGGGGTTAAGTCTATTATTTTCGAGAGCGAGCCTCACCTCTTTAATCAAGCGTCCAAAAATCCGTTGCCCTTGATCCGGCCCAGTCTTTCGCTGGATTTCGGTCCGCGTGGAAGACTCAACTGGTATGCATTCTTTTTTGCGCGCGATTTTTATAAAAATTTACAGAAATATTTTGATATTGGATGGAGGCAAACCGGTGTTTTACAAATTGCCAATAGTGACGAAGAGTTCGAAAAGTTCGAGAAGGCAATAAGGTTATTGAATATGAGCTCCGAGGAAATTGAGCTTATTGAGACCGGAGGCGTGAGTAAATTTGGCTCCCAGGGCGCTGAGCTAAAGGGCGCTTATTTTTCGACTGCCGGAATGCTCGATAATCGGTTAACCAGATGTGCTTACGACGTATTAGCTGAGAAAAATATTGATGTATCCCTGTCTGCAACCGTTAGCTCAATCGCAGAGGCGGAAGTGATGTATCGGTGGAATAACGAAACTCATCGGCGGACTTTCTCCCATATATTTATTTGTAACGCATCAAGTGCGCAGGCGTTTTATCCTCAAATAAATTTTCGTATGAGTGATATTCCTGGGCAGTCTTCATGTTTCGAAGCGGCATCTATTCAATGTGACACTCCCATTTCTGGCAATGGCTATGCGGCATCAACGGATCTTGGGTCGATATGGTCTTCAGGTACATATCGTGATTCTACGGACGATTTGGAAATCAAAGAGGGGGATGAAATGATTAACCTCAATCGTTTGCAGAGTTTCTTCCCTTGAGGATCTACCTCACATGAGTTAAAGGCGATAGAAAACTGGGTGGGTATTCGTGGAACAACGCACGATAGATTGCCGCTTTGTGGAAAGCTTAACGGGCAAACCTCATTCGTATCTGGGACAGGTACGCGCGGATTTACTTGGTCGCCTTTCATTGCGGAAATCGCCGTATCCGAAGCGTTGGGGCTATCCGTTCCGGTTGAGCGAAGCTTAATGCAGAGGATGAGTCCCCTACGCTACAAAGACTAATCGAGTGTCGATATCCGTTAATATTAGTTTGGCGGTTTGAATTACGGAGCAAACACCGATATATGACCAATTTAAACATTTTAGGAATTTCTGGCAGTAATCGAGCTGAATCATTCAACTCGCGTTTATTGAATTTAGTAGCATTAAAATCCGAGTCATTGGGTATATCCACAAATATTATTGAGGCTGCGAGTTTCGGTTTGGAATTCTACTCAGCCGAAGTCGAGGAAAAACATGGGTTGCCCGCGGCTGCCGTTAGCCTTAAACGAGCGTTTAAGTCGGCCGATGCGATTTTATTTGCAACCCCAGAGTACAATGGGTTTCCACCTGGAATTGTAAAAAATATGTTGGACTGGGTTTCTCGTCGCGGGGAGGATGAACAATCGCCGTGCGAGGTTTTTTCCAATAAACCGGTATGGGTTATATCTACGAGTCCAGGAAAAGGGGGCGGTGCGCGCGCTCAAAAGTTCCTTGCTACTCAATTAGAGTATCTGGGGGCAAATGTTCAGAAGCAAACCGTAACCATAGGTGGTGCCAGGGAGTTTTTTAGTAAGTCTGGAAGTATTCCTGCAGATATCAACGTTATGATTGATGCCTTCGTTCGAGATATGCACCAAGTATTATCGACTAACAAACTTGAAAGGTAGTAGGGATGACCCTTTTTTCTGAGAGATTTATGTTGGTAATAATCGGATTGTTATTTAACTCTGCAGTCTATGGCGAGAGATGGGTATTCGTGGGGGCAGATACGGAGGCTAAGTTTTATGTAGACCTTGATTCGGTATCGCAAGAGAACGAGAACAAGGTGTTCAAAAAACGAGGGATGTACACGAACGTCCTAACTGACGAGTTCAACGCGGGTGAGCCGGTTGTATTTAAAATTACAGAGGCAACTGTTGAGATGGATTGCGCTCTGGAGCTTAATCGCGTTCGATTGTTGGAAATCATAGATGAGGCAGGAAATGTCAAATGGTCTTCGGGACTAATGCCTCGCCAGCTTTGGCTTTCGATTCGCGATCAAGGACATTCGCGTACGTCTTTTGACTTTGTTTGCGGGGCAAAATAAAAAAGGCCCATGACGTGGGCCTTTAAGAATAACCAGGCTTTGCGCCGATTACTGATTACGAGGATCATCCTCTGGGTGGACGTATCGCATGTCCGTTGGGCCGTAGCCAGATTCCTGCAATATCACTTCGGTTCTCGCCCAAGCGTAATGAGGGACATCTGCTTTCGTAGTGTAAAACGCTCCAGCCTCAGTGATCTGCATATCCATACGATTGAATTCCTCTCCTGTTCCAATCCAGTAGGTTCCTTTTAATACGGTGACGGTTCTGTCGTCCTTATGTCTGTGAGGCGGAAGAACATATGCAGATGGCATTTTCACGCGAAAGATGTAAGGGCCAGGTTTTGAGGGATCTCCGTATAGAACGATAATTCGCATCCCCCAGGGTGCTGCTCGATTTCGCTCCCATTTCATGGTCTCAGGATCAGCTGTGAGAAATTCATCTCTCATCAGAATCTCAGTGCCGCTGTTAGAGTCACTATTAGCTAGCGGCGACATAATGAACAACAGCGCAGTCACCGCTGTCAGTTGAAAAATTCGAAACACTGCCATTTGATCTCCCTTCTTAGACGTTGTGCGGTAATAGTTTACCTAAAACCAAAAAACTCGTGCTTTTGTTCATTTTCGTAACAAACTGTCGCCGTTTGATCTTGGGGGGTATATAAGTTCATGATACTTGCGATAGAAATGATTCGGTCATATGTTTGATATTTGCGTTAGCGCCCGTGAATAATTCAAAAGCGGCTGCAGCTTGATGTATCGCCATGGTCGAGCCGTCCACTGTCTTGCATCCCATTTTTTTTGCCAACATCAAAAGAGGGGTATTAATCGGAAAGTAAATCAATTCGGCAAGCCATTTATCTGGCGTTAAATGTTTTGGGTCAATCGGCAAGGTCGGGTTTTCCGCCATTCCGATGGGAGTCGCCTGAATGATGCCATCGAAGTGGAGCAAGTGGAATTTTTCTGGTGAAACGATTTGAACGATCTTTTGTGGAAAAAGGAGTTTTAGTTTGGTTTTTAGTGCATCTGCTCGATCCTCAACTGGATCATAAAAATACAGCGTTTTTAGACGGTGTTTGAGGGTAGCGTAGGCAGACGCGGCACCCGCGCCACCCGCGCCGAGTAGCAGGGCAGAAGCAGATCTTTCGATGCCGCCAGATTTCATCGCTTCAGAAAATCCGATCCAGTCGGTATTAAATCCTAGCCGCTTCCCATCTCTAAAAAGCACGGTGTTTACGGCGCCAATTTCTTGTGCCTCAGTCGATATCCAATCTAATAGTGGGAGAACGCTTTGTTTAAATGGATGGGTGACGTTAATTCCGTCATACCCATCATTCTCTATTTCGCTCAATAGATCCGCTAAATTCAACTTTGGATTAAAGTCTTCCAGCGGATCTATCAAGTTATACGTCACGTGAAGACCGTGAAATTCGCCTTCCTTAACGTGCATTCTGGGCGATCGGGAATCGCGAATGTTGCTCCCAATCAGCCCCAGCTTAAATGAACCCGCACTCACAAGTGGGCTAGGCCTTTGAGCCCTCGTTTACTTCATTACAGATAGAGCAGTCGTGCTGAGGTTATGGACAACGATGGAGTTTCGATCTATCAGTTGACCAACTTGAGGTCCGATTTTTTCAATCCACTCTTTGCTTTCATACACCGCGGCATATAGCTTTTTCTTCTGTTCTTCGTTTTCGAATCTGCGAATCCACACGTAGGTGTTTCCGTCCTTAGTGGATTCCATTACACGGTTGCCATCTTTTAACATGAATTCGTCAGTGCTATCCAAAACGAAGCTACCGTGAATGACCATGCCATGTGCTACTTGGAAGGGGATGACGACTCGTTCCATAAAACTGAGCCAATCATTAAGTTTTCCAGGGAGAACTTGGTACATCCGAAGTTCAAAGAAGGGTTTCATAGTCTCGCTCCACTAAGGGTCTAAAGTTGTTGTAAATGGTAAGATTAGCACGTCAATTGAACGACTATGGGCTAACAAGCGATGTTACAGCGATCTGAATTACGTAGATCAGAACTTTTGATGCCAGCCGGCTCCTTAGAGCGGCTTAAAGTGGCAGTTCTTTATGGGGCCGATGCGGTGTACATGGGTACACCGGATATGTCTATGCGAACGAAATCCCAATTGACCCTTGAGGACGTCAAGGAGGGGATAGAGTTTGCACATGAACGAGGAGTGCGGGTGTACCTCACGCTCAATATCTTCACACACAACAAAGATATCCCCAAGCTTGACGCCTACATCGACACTTTACGAGAGGTGCGCCCAGATGGAGTGATTGTCTCGGATCTCGGTGTTTTTCACTACCTTCAAAAAAATGCACCCGAGTTTAATTTGCATATTTCGACACAAGCGAATGTTTGTTCATGGATGACGGTTAATTTTTGGAAAGATCTCGGAGCGGAGTTAGTCGTACTCGCGCGTGAGGTGAGTTTTGCGGAATTAACAGAAATCAGAGAAAAGTGTCCGGATATTCGGCTGGAAACATTTGTTCACGGCGCGATGTGCATGACCTACTCTGGACGATGTTTGTTGTCGAACTTTATGGCCGAGAGAGGAGCCAATCAGGGTAATTGTGCGAATAGCTGTCGTTGGCAGTACAAAGTTCGGTTGAAGCTCAACGATGGCACGACGCGCGAACTAGAGTTGTCCGAAGAGAACATGAAGCTATTCGAGTTCCTTTTGGAGGAGGGACATCGACCGGGAGATCTCATGCCAATCGAGGAGGATGAAAGAGGTTCTTATATTCTTAACTCGAAGGACCTTTGTCTAATGCCAAAGCTTGACGAGTACCTAAAGCTTGGAGTCGATAGCCTCAAAGTTGAGGGCAGGGGCAAGAGTTCCTACTACATCGCTACTGCGGCGCGGGCCTATCGTCGTGCGATCGACGACTATTACGACAACCCAGAAAAATGGGATCACAGGCCGTACATGCGAGAGTTAGAGATGACGGGCAACCGAGGCTATACGCTAGCTTTTCATGATGGGCGCGAGACGAATTATGCGCATAACTATGAGAATACTAATAGTGTTGCTGCTTGGGAATTTGGAGGTATTGTCCGAGAGGTTCGAGAAGACGGGTTTGTCATCGATGTAAAGAATCGATTACAGGCGGGAGACGTCTTAGAGTTTATTCCGCCAAATTCGAAGGAATCTCCTGTGTTGTTGCGCCTCTATGAGTTTCAACAAGCAGACTCTGATGAGGTGAAGTTAGTTGTACACGGAGGCCCACATTTTAAACTTTGGGTTCCGTTCGAGGCGTTCGATAAAGAGAACGTAGATGACATCATCAGAAAGTTTCCCGAGCTAACGGTTATTCGTAAAGAATCATTGCTGACTGAAGAAGAGTGGGAGCGACTCAAGCTAGATAAGCTTGTTCACAAGATCGAGTTGGGTCAGGCTCCAGAGAGTATTTATCCAGATCGTGTCAAGAAGTTGCAAGAAAAAATCAGTGAAGAAACTTTGGAGAAGCGCTCAAAAACCTCTGGGAAAGGGTTGGAGGGTTGTTGTGGTAGGGGATGCAATGGCTGTCTGATATTTTGGAGTGACCCGAAGTACGCGAAAGCGAGAGAGCTTCTCGCGACGAAAAAGCACGGGGAAATGTTGGACCGAAATATGCGGGACGACTTGGTTTTAACTCGAGAGGCTATTAATAGTTAGGGGTGTAAATGCCAGAACTTACCGCGCAGGATATTGCAAGTTACTCAGCAGATGGATACTTAATCCCAAATTTTAAGATCTCAAGTGATCTGTTAACTAGATTACAGCGAGGGGTGGAAATTGCGATTGAAAGATTTACGGAATACAAGCCAGAAGATATCGCGAACCCACATTTTATTGATTTTAGTAAAGACGGTATCGAAAACCCTTTTCTCGAAGTGGCGTCGCATCCTGAAATTCTCGATATGGTGGAGCAGTTAATCGGGCCAGATATTATTTTGTGGATCGCTCGAATTTTGTGTAAACCAGGAGAAAAAGGTAGAGAGGTCCCTTGGCATCAGGACGGTGAATACTGGCCGATGCGACCTCTTAGAACGTGTACCGTTTGGATCGCCCTTGACGACGTAACCACTGAGAATGGATGTATGCGATTTATTCCTGGCTCACACCAGGCTGAGGGGCTCTACAGACATCATATGTCGGAGAGAGAGAATTTAGTATTGAACCTTGAGTTAGATGAAGACCAGTTTGATGAAAACAAAGCAGTGAATGTTGTATTACCAGCCGGCGGGATGTCTATGCATCACGTTAAATTGATCCACGGCTCATTGGCGAATCAGTCGCAAATGCGTCGTGCTGCTTTAGTGCTTCGCTATATGCCGGCATCTTCGCACTACGATCGCTCGCTAGTGAATCATGACCGCTTCAAAAGCCCGTTTAATATTGCTGAGCAACCTCTCTTGCTGATGCGAGGCGTAGATAGCTCGAAGAAAAATGATTTTGTCCATGGTCATGAGCTCTGGAAAAGTCGTTACGCTGCGCGGTAGATTAGAGTTTGTCGAAAGACCTGCGGTTAAACTTTGATAATAGCTTCGCCAATCAAATGGCGGGTTTTTATGAGGTATGCTCACCTGAGGCTGTCTCCTCTCCAAGAGTTATCAGGTTCAATGCCTCCTTAGCAGAAGCGCTTGATATTCATGTTGATCCAGAAGACGCACCTGGGATTTTTTCTGGAAATGTTATTTCACAAGATGCATCCCCTTTAGCTCAATGTTATGCGGGACATCAATTTGGGCAGTTTTCTCCGAGACTGGGGGATGGACGAGCGCATTTGCTCGGAGAGGTAATCACCAAGCGTGGTGAACGTTTTGATGTGCAGCTCAAGGGTTCTGGGCGAACCCCTTTTTCAAGAGGAGGGGATGGTAAGGCCGCACTTGGCCCGGTTCTTAGAGAATATTTGATTAGTGAGGCGATGTGGGCTTTAGGGATACCAACCACGCGAAGCCTAGCGGCTGTTGTGACAGATGATGTAGTGATCAGGGAGACAGCCAAGCCTCGAGCGGTGTTAACTCGAGTTGCAGCGAGTCATATTCGCGTGGGTACTTTCGAATATTTTGCGGCGAGAGGCGAAGTTGAAAAAGTAAAACAGCTCGCTGATTACGCAATAGCGAGGCATTTTTCGGAAATTAATAATCGAGAGGATAAGTATCTAGCGTTTTATATAGAGGTTATTAAAAGACAAGCTAGGCTTATCGCGCAGTGGATGAGTGTGGGATTTATCCATGGGGTTATGAATACTGACAATGTGTCGATCTCTGGAGAAACCATCGACTATGGACCATGCGCGTTCATGGATTATTACTCTCCAGATACGGTTTTTAGTTCAATCGATACGTACGGTCGTTATGCTTACGAGAATCAACCAAAAATAGCGCATTGGAATCTGGCTCAACTTGGGAGAGCCTTAATTGCGCTTGTTGATCCGGATTCAAAAGTGGCAATCGATAAACTATCTGAAGCGTTGGATGCTTTTCCTGCTATCTATGAGGAAAACTGGATCGAGCTTTTCGGTCAGAAAGTAGGAATAGCGGATATCCAAGATGGTGACCAACAGCTTATTCATGACCTGCTCGAATTAATGGCTGATGAGAAAGTTGATTTTACGAATGCATTTTTGAAATTAAGCCGTTTCTCTATTGATGATGGTAAGGAGTTTTTGAGTCTATTTAGCAGCAACGATAATGTGAGAGGGTGGATTGAGAGATGGGTAAAACGCATTTCTGATTCTGCCGGAGCAATTGATACGGCATGTTCTATGATGCGGCGTGTTAACCCCATTTACATACCAAGAAATCACAAGGTGGAAGAAGCGATTCATGAGGCAGTTGAAGAAAAACGTTTCGATGCGTTTGATGTCTTGCTCTCTCGCATACAGGAACCTTTCAGAAATGTCGAAGGTTCCGATTCTTTTGCGACTCCCGCTCCAGAGGCCTTTTTCCCTTACGTCACGTTTTGTGGGACATAGAAGAATATAAATAAAAAAGGGAGCTATAGCTCCCTTCGTACTACTTCAAATGCTGGGCATAGATTATCACTTGTTCCAATATGCCCAACCCGTGGCTGCGCCGTCCGCCCAATTCGTAACGGTTTTCCCGCGCCACTTACCGCCGGACTTACCAGCTAAATCAGCGTATGGCCCATCACCGGATACCCAGCTCCAATCACCGCCAGAATTAATACCATCACCAGTGCCCTGCCACTTGACGGAAGCTTTGTTGCCAGCTTGATCGCTGATTAGGCAGTAACCCCCTAGGGTGGATGACTGAGTCGCGAGGTTTACATCCATGAATCCTGGGCACCGCATGGAAGCTCCATGAAGTGGACTGTTTGTATCGTCCGCAAAGAATGTTCCGCTGAATTCCCCCAACCAATAAATTTGCGTATCGGTTATTTGTTTGAAGTTACCGGTTACTCCGTACCACCCGAAATCCCCTTTCGGCATATGGTGTCCAGCGAGCGCTGAAGTCGCAAAAATAAAGCCGAGTGCGAGGAAAAGTGTTTTTAGCATTTTCATGTCTGCCTCCCTTTAAGTTTTTTAACTGCCTTGTGGGCGATTACACCCTAACGCGATTAGCACGAAGAAGGAAGTTTATTTGTGATGCGGCGCAAAAGTTGTAACGCAGTAGCAAGTTTTTGGTACCTGCGATGTTTACTTATTTTCTCGTAAAAACGAAAAATCTAATGCTTAGGTAGTATTTGCCCCTCTGGTTTAGTTTTCACGAAAGATTCGCGTTGGGAAACCTCGGAAAAAAGTGCAGTGAGAGCTGGGTATAGTGGTCTCCAATCAAACTCAGAAAATCTGAAATCGATATATTCGAGCATTACAACCGTCACAATTTCTGCCAGACCAAATTCAAGTGCCGAAAAAGATTTGCGGTCATTTAGGCGAGCGTTGATTTCTTCTACGCCTGCATAAATCTTCCTGGTCTGACGTTCGACCCAAGCTTCGCTCTGTTTTTCCTCCGGACGCGTGCCTTCCAGTGCGATAAGTACGACGGCATCGCAAATACCATCACATATTGCTTCGATCTGTTTGTGAGCGATTCTCTCTTTGGCGTTGTCCGGGGTAAGTGTAGGGCCTGAAAACATGGTCTCAATATATTCAAATATAACCTTAGAGTCGTGGATAACATCACCCGAGTCTGTTATCAATGCGGGCACTTTTCCAATCGGATTAACGGTTTGAATTCGAGGGTTTTCAAGCCAAGGGTTATCAACGGTAATTTCGCAAGAAATCCCTTTTTCGATCAATGCCACTCTAATTTTTCGGGCGTAAGGGCTTGGGCGTGCTATCAATAGTTCCATGTTGAATCAGAAAAACGTCAAAACAGTTTAGTAGGATAATGCCATTAATTTCCGCGGATTGGGAAGTGGTGATGAGTTTAAATATTCAAAGTCGATCAAGCGTGCTAAATCCTCTATACCCTGGTGGAGTGGTCGTCGTATGTTTATTTTTGATTATTTTGTGTTCGCTTTTGACAGTTGATTCAACTGCTAAAGCCGATGAAAAAGACGTCGATTGGATTATCTTACAAAGCGATGATCAGGGTGAGTTGTCACCGGAAGCGATAAAAAACAAAACCAATGCCAATACTGTCCGCGTTGATGAATCTAAAGGTTCTCTTTTAAACAAGCTGATTGATGGCAACCATGTTGTAGTGGATCAAAATATATTTAGAAATTCTGATTCGTTGTCGGTAAGCACTATTTTGGAGAATTCAGTTACGAGGCATCGATTGTTGTGCATTGCCGAATTTAACCTTTCTGGTAAACGAATTTTTGAGTCATGTAATGAGATCTAGAGAGAAAATATCTCGATCCCATATTGAGATCCGGGATTAGAGATTAAGGGGAGTACGTATGGGTCGGCACATTACTAGATTTTTGTTTTCAGCTGTTTGTGGGATCGTGGGCTTTTTCGTTTCCTTTGCAATAGCGGCGGAAGATTGCTCGGGCATAAAAATTCAGCTACAAGACCCAAGTGGAGCGGTAGCGACTATTATCGAAAGTTATGATTGTTGGCACGAGGAGGGCGCAAACAATTGCCGTTCGATTAATAGTTTTCCGGGGCGATTGAGGTTAACTGGATCACGAGTTCATCGGGTACTTTTTCAGGAGAAAGAATATGCTTTCGTTGAGGCTCTGCGGGAGGGGGTGAAAAATACGTTGTCGGCGGATTTGAGTGGCATGAAGATGATGTTTTTGATTTTAAGAAAATAACCCCCGCGTATGTTGCCGGGAAAAACGCCGATATACATTTTGAATTTCGCCGGGAGGACAGCCTAAATAGTGTTTATGGCATTCCCCTACCAACATCTCTGATTGGAAAAACCTTCACCTTTAAAGATTGCTAATTTCTCAGAGTTTTATCGTTACATTGGTCTAACTCAAAAAATACTTACCAAGTGTAGAAGTCGATTGTTAGCTGGCATTTCAATATCATTTTCGAGTGTTAAGTGATTCTGGGTAGCTAACTCGATTATCCACTCAAAGTCTCGAATTCCGCTACCTGGATCCCGGTTCTTTAACCAAGAATCAAACTGGGCGTTACTGGCTGATGTGTATTTACCCGCATAGTTGAATGGGCCATATATCAGTACTTCTTTGACCGAGCCCGCCCATTCTCCAATTAATTTAAAAAAATAAGTTACTTGCTCGATACTCATGATGTGAAGAGTATTTGCGGTATAAATCACGTCGAATTGAGGTTTTAACGAAGAAGTTGAGACATCGAGATGAACAGGGGAGGGAGGTTGCTAAGCGCGGCTTCTTTGATCCACATCTCTAGACCCGCTAAATTTTCTTGCAACTCACTGCATTGCCAGGTTAACCAAGGCATTTCTTTTGCGAAATAGACGGCGTGTTGGCCTGTGCCAGAACCGACTTCAAGCACGCTTTTCTTGTTTATTAAAAGACTGCGAATTACAGAGAGTATTGGATCTTTGTTCCGTTCGCAGGATGGGGAAAAAGGTTTTTCCATAATGCTGTACAGTTTATTTTGAATGATACGGTCCAGAGGCTGAAATTAGCGTAAGCGGGACATGCGTATCTTTCCTCTTTTAGTTAGATTTTTTTCGCAGCTCAAGACTCCAACTATAATTTAGCGGAGAGATTGATGAATCGAATACTGTCTGTAAATTTTCTATTAGCATTTTCTCTCCTACTATACGTCGAGTTTGTAAACAGTCGAGATCTCTACGCGAAAGATTTATCTGATACGGTCACTCAGTCTCAGGTGAATATCCTGAGCGATGGTACCAGGATAAGCGGTACGGTATTTATTCCCGATGGGCCGGGAAACAGCAGATATCCTGCGATAGCGATGGCCCATGGGTGGGGTGGTGAAGCCTCCCACCTTTTTCAGTATGCTAAAAAATTTGCAGAGGTCGGGTATTTTGTTCTCGTATTCGATTATCGAGGGTGGGGGAAAAGCGATAGCCGGTATGTTCAAGCGAAAGACCCGAGCACGGGTGAGTTAAAGCTCGTTGAATATTCAGGGGTTGTTGATCCGCTAGATCAAGCCGAGGATTATTTTTCGGCTGTGAATTGGCTTGCGAGGGACCCTCGTGTAGCTCCAGGGAAGATTGGTTTATGGGGAACAAGCTGGTCTGGAGGAACCGTGGTTTATGTGGCTGCAAGAGACGAAAGGGTAAAGGCAATTGTTAGCCAAGTTTCTCCTGTTGGTTGGCCCTATGATACGCTCGAGGCACGTAAAGCGTGGTCAGAAATCGGTGGTGACCGGGCAAGGGGAGCGAAGCTCTTTCCAAAACCCTTCGCCAGGGAGGTTGGGAATTTGCGGGGCGCGATGATTTACGAAAAATTAGTAAGGTTTACCCCGCGAGATGATATGCGCAAGTTAGACCATTGCGCATCCTTATTTCTAGTCGCAGAGAATGAGGAGTTATTTAATAACGAGACAACTGCTTTTGAGGCTTACAAACGAGCCTCGGGTATTGCGGATTATCAGATTCTGCCAGGTGCTACTCACTACAGTGTCTATTCGGGCGCTCACGCAAAAGCGGCTACGGATAAAGCCATTGACTGGTTCAATAAATATCTGCAATAAAGTTGTGCATCATATTTTCGCTTTGTTGAACCTTTTATTGCGCTTTTTTGTATTTGCTAAGGAACTTATATTTAACCAGTTAACGATTTATTTCTCCCTCAGCGTGTTTTGATTCCTTATATAAGTTGGATACACTTTCGTATATGGAAAACCTAGCGCCTGACTTAAAAAGACAACGTGTACTCGTAGAAGGGTTTTTTAGTGGTGACGTTGACGAGGCGAGAGTGAAAGACTATTTCGATGATCTGTGTCAGCAGATGGGATTCCAGGCATATGGGGAGCCTATCATTCACTCTCCTGATGGGCTTGGGAAAATAGATAACCAGGGTTACGATGCATTCCTACCCCTCATAGACTCAGGTATCTCTGTATACATCTGGAGCGCTAAGAAGTTCTTCTCAATAATTATTTACACGTGTAGAGATTTTGATGCTGATAGGGCGGTTGAGATTACAAAGTTATTTTGGGATGCAGAGAAGACAGCAAGTCAGTCCTTTTAACAATAATCTTTTTTGTATCTGCTAAGGCACTTTGGTTCTAAGTCTGTAGAAATCAGGGTAGGTGAGTGGTTGGTTGGAAGAGGGTGGAAGAAGGTAAAAAAGTTACTGAAATGTGGTACACAAACGTGGTACACAAATGAAAATTTGAATTTATAAGTAACTGATTATTATAGGTATTTAGGTAGTAAAAACTACTGGCGGAGAGAGCGGGATTCGAACCCGCGGTACGGCGTTGACCGTACACACGCTTTCCAGGCGTGCACCTTAAGCCTCTCGGTCATCTCTCCGGCTTATTTGATAACGACGAGCGGCGCAGGATAAGTGAGTCGCCGCTCAAAGTCAAAATTTCAACCAAATTAGGTTGTTTGTTTTAATTGCTCAAGGATTTGAGGGTTCTCAAGTGTTGATACATCCTGAGTGATTTCCTCTCCTTTCGCTAATGCCCTGAGGAGACGCCGCATAATTTTTCCCGATCGAGTTTTTGGCAAGTTGTCACCAAATCGAATTTCATCCGGCTTCGCGATCGGACCAATATCCTTACCCACCCAATCTCTCAGTGTCTTTGCAATTTCTTTTGCTTGATCTCCCGATGGTCGATCTCCTTTTAGAACAACAAATGCGACTACAGCTTCACCTTTGACGTCATGGGGTTTTCCAACTACGGCAGCCTCGGCTACTAATTCATGCGCAACAAGTGCAGATTCAATTTCCATTGTGCCAAGTCTGTGTCCTGAAACATTAAGGACGTCATCTATTCTTCCCATAATCCAGAAGTAACCATCTTTGTCTCGATTGGCTCCGTCTCCGGCTAAGTAATACTTTCCTTTGAAGTCTTCTGGAAAGTAACTCGTTTTGAATCGCTCTGGGTCGCCCCAAATATTACGAATCATGGATGGCCAAGGTTTTTTGATCACAAGTATTCCGCCATTGCCTTTTTCGACTGAATTACCTGTTTCGTCTACAACATCCGCCATGATTCCGGGGAGTGGGAATGTGCAAGATCCGGGTTTTAGAGGAGTGACACCCGGTAATGGTGTAATCAGATGGCCGCCGGTTTCGGTTTGCCACCATGTGTCGACGATTGGACATTTTCCGCCACCAACAGTGTTGTAGTACCACATCCAAGCTTCCGGATTTATCGGTTCGCCAACAGATCCAAGTAATCTCAATGAAGAGAGATCATGATTTTTTGGTAAATCTGCACCTAATTTAATTAAGGACCGAATAGCCGTCGGTGCGGTATAAAAAATCGTGACATTGTGGTCACTAATCATTTTCCAGAACCGATTTGCATCCGGGTAGGTGGGCACCCCTTCGAACATGACCTGTGTGGCACCGATGGCGAGTGGTCCGTACGCGATATACGTGTGACCCGTTACCCAACCAACATCCGCGGTACACCAAAAAATGTCAGACGCTTTGTGGTCAAACGTCCACTTCATGGTAAGTAGAGCATGAAGGAGGTATCCAGCAGAGCTGTGTTGAACGCCTTTTGGTTTTCCGGTCGAGCCCGATGTATAGAGAATAAACAAAGGATGCTCTGCATTGACCCATGTGGGTTCACATACATCAGGTTGGTTCTGAATTAAATCACTTAACCACACGTCACGGTTTTTATCGATTTCTACTTTTGTTCCTGTGCGCTGATAAACGACAACATTTTTTATTGATTCACAGCCACCCATTGCGAGTGCTTCATCCACGACGGGTTTAAGTGGAATTTCTTTTCCACCTCTCACTTGTGCATCTGCTGTGATAACTGCGACGGCACCCGCGTCAATAATGCGCTCTTGCAAACTTTTTGATGAGAACCCACCGAAAACAACGGAATGTGTCGCGCCGATTCGCGCGCATGCCTGCATCGCGGCCACTGCCTCAATCGACATTGGCATGTAGATAATTACGCGATCACCTGGTTGAATACTGAGTGACTTGAGGCCGTTTGCAATTTGACATACTTTGTGAAAAAGCTGCTTGTAAGTGACCTTCGTGACTTTTCCGTCATCAGCCTCGAAAATAATCGCTGTCTTGTTCGGTTGTGTTTTTAGGTGTCGGTCCAAGCAGTTGTAAGACACATTCAACTCGCCATCTTGAAACCATTTGTAGAATGGAGCATTGCTCGAGTCGAGCGTCTTGCTAAAAGGCTTATTCCATAAAAGATGTTCTTTTGCGAGGCCCGCCCAGAATCCTTCATAATCTTTTTCAGCTGCGGCACATAGCGTTTCATAGGATTTCAGACCAGACACGTTCGCTTGCTTTACGAAGTCGTTGCTCGGCTCAAATATCCGGTCCTCATGTAGGACAGATTCAATCGTGCTCATTGGTTAACTCCTCAAACCGTGTGATCCACCCGAAAGTAGCATTTGCGATGTCGGATGGGCTAAATAAATCAAATTACTGCCAGACTTTTTTGTTTTTTTAGTTAACTCTGGACTTTTTCTAATTATATCGCGTTACCCAAAATCCAAGAATTCATTTAGATAGCTTTTTAGGAGCCAAAATAGAGTTACTTTAATTTCGTGGTTGACCCTAAGAATATATAATGCACGACTATAAATTTGCAGCAATTAAGGACTACCATGCCAGCGATTAAGCAACAAGACCTCATAGACAGCGTCGCCGACGCTTTTCAATACATCTCCTACTATCACCCAAAGGACTATATCGATGCACTAGCGAAGGCCTATGAGCGTGAGGAATCTGAAATTGCGAAAGACGCGATCGCGCAGATTTTGACAAATTCTCGGATGAGCGCCGAAGGTAAGCGGCCGGTTTGTCAGGACACGGGAGTCGCCGTTGTTTTTGTGAAGTTAGGAATGGATGTGCGTTGGGACGGTGTCACGATGGATATCGACAGCATGATTAATGAGGGTGTTCGTCGTGCGTACATGCATCCGGACAATACGCTGCGAGCATCGGTTATTGCAGACCCTGCTGGCGCACGACTTAACACGCGAGATAATACGCCTGCGGTCATTCACTATGAAGTGGTACCAGGTAATACGATTGATATCCGTGTGGCAGCAAAAGGTGGGGGTTCAGAAAACAAAGCCAAATTTACGACTTTAAATCCGTCCGATAGTTTAGTGGACTGGATTGTGAATGTTGTGCCAACGATGGGTGCTGGATGGTGCCCACCTGGAATGCTTGGAATTGGTATCGGTGGAACAGCAGAGAAAGCAATGGTGCTGGCGAAAGAATCCCTGATGGATTCGATCGATATTCACGAAATTATTCAAAAAGGTCCACAGAGTCGAATCGAAGAATTGCGGATTGAGATTTATGAGAAAGTTAACGCGCTCGGAATCGGCGCCCAAGGTTTGGGTGGGCTTGCTACCGTTTTGGATGTGAAGATCAAGGATTACCCAACGCATGCTGCATCGCTTCCGGTAGCCGTAATCCCGAACTGCGCTGCTACGCGACATGCACATTTTGTTCTCGATGGAACGGGTCCGGCTAGGCTTGAACCTCCGAAGTTAGAGGATTATCCAAAAATTGAATGGGTGCCTTCCGATGCTGCTAGACGGGTTGATATATCGAAAGTGACTCAAGACGAGATCGCGACTTGGAAGCCAGGAGAGCGCTTACTTTTGAATGGGAAACTGCTCACTGGTAGAGATGCAGCGCATAAACGAATCCGAGATCTTATTGAGAGCGGTAATCCACTACCGGACGGCGTGGACTTTACCGGTAGATTTATTTATTACGTCGGGCCTGTTGATCCTGTTGGGGACGAAGTTGTCGGACCCGCAGGACCAACGACTGCGACGCGCATGGATAAATTTGTAGATTTCATGCTCACTCGCACTGGCTTGATGGGTATGGTTGGAAAAGGTGAGAGGGGTCCTATCGCGATTGAGGCGATCAAAAAACATAAGGCCGTTTCCTTAATGGCGGTGGGTGGCGCCGCCTATCTCGTCTCAAAGGCAATGAAAAGTTCGCGAGTCGTAGCATTTGAGGATTTGGGAATGGAGGCAATTTACGAATTTGAGATTGAGGATATGCCAGTTATGGTGGCGGTAGATTCGCTTGGTGAATCCGTGCATAACACCGGTCCCGCTTACTGGCGAAACAAGATCGGTAATATCCCAGTGGTCGCTAAATAACATAGAGAGCTACTCTCTGAGTATTATCAAAGTAATATAGTAAAAGTTATGGCGGGCCTCCCCGCATTGCATGGTGGTGAACCTGGTCAGGTCCGGAAGGAAGCAGCCAAAGCTATTTTTTGCAAGTGCCGGGGAAAAGGCTCGCCGCCCAATTTAGTTTGATTTATCTAGAAGGTTGAAGTCCATACGTCATGTCAATCGCGCTAGCCAGAAAGTGGAGACCCAAAAAATTTAGTGAGTTAGTAGGGCAGGATCACGTTGTACGTGCTTTGTCCAATGCGCTCACGCAAGGTCGAGTCCATCATGCATGGATGTTCACTGGAACGCGAGGGGTCGGTAAAACGACGCTCGCGAGGATTATTGCGAAAGCCCTCAATTGTCAGGCGCGTGTCGATAATGAACCATGTGGAACTTGTGACTCCTGTGAATCAATCGATCGGGGTAGATATGTTGACGTAATCGAACTAGATGCAGCGTCGAATACGCAAGTCGATAACATGCGTGAGCTTCTGGAAACGGCCGCGTATGCTCCATCAGTTGGGTCATATAAGATTTTTATCATCGACGAAGTACACATGCTCTCTAAGTCTGCGTTTAACGCAATGCTTAAGACGTTGGAGGAGCCTCCAGAGCACGTCAAATTCATTCTTGCGACAACCGACCCACAGAAAGTGCCGGTTACTGTGTTGTCACGCTGTTTACAATTTAACTTAAAGCCTATTCCTGCGACTTTAATTGGTTCGCAGTTAACGAATATCCTTGCTGCAGAAAGTATTACTTTCGAGGATCAAGCGATCCAAATATTAAGTCAACAAGCGAGGGGAGTCTACGAGACGGACTGTCGCTTCTCGATCAGGCAATCGCGCAAGATATCGATGGAGTCAAGGCATCGAAAATTAGAGAGATGCTCGGCTTGGTGGATGAGACCGTTTTGAGTGAATTGCTAGACTCGATCCTCACAAAGAACATTGATCGTGTCCTTGAGTTAATTGAGCAAGTCGAGAGTCTAGGTGCTTCGTTTGTGACAATCCTCGATGATGTGGCACTTTCTATGCAAAAACTTGCACTCGCTGGGTATGTTGAATCACTAGACTCTGGTGCTGATGCATCTATCTCGGAGAAGGCATCTTCTAATATTGATCAAGAGCATCTCCAGTTGCTGTATCAGATTGCCACATTGGGTAAGCGGGACATAGTTTATGCGCCCAATGAAAAAGCTGGGTTTACGATGGTGATTCTAAGAATGTTCGCGTTTTTGCCGGCAAGCGAATCTGATCAGGTAATAAAAAAAACACCCGCGAAAAAGCGTGTGGCGAAAATTAACGATGGCAGTGTTGTGAGGGCGAAAACGCCAGCTGAGAATCAGACTGTCGAGTCTCAGGACGTTGTTAACGGCTTGGATTGGGAAAGCTTTGTTTCCAGCTCAATTACCGGTATGGGAAAAATGCTCGCTGAGAACTGTGAATTCAAAAATATAGAAAATGGAACATTGTTTTTGAAAATCGCAGATGAAAATAAGCATTTACTCGATGATCGCTATAAGGATAAGTTGTTGACGGCGGTTCGTACAAAATTAGGAGAAAAAATAAGACTTGATATTGCAGTTACGGGAGCATCGCAAACCCCACTCATGAAGGCGGAAGATGATGAGCGTAAAGAATTGGCGAGTGCGACTAAAGATATCGAGCAAGATCCGTTTGTGCAAAGCTTGCAGGCTGAAATGGGTGGTAAGCTTGTTAAGGAATCAATTAGACGCAAGAATTAATGCTTGGACGATTTCGATCTCAATTAATCGAAATAAAAAACTTGGAGGAATTGAATGTTTAAGGGGCAGTTAGCTGGCTTAATGAAGCAAGCGCAGGAAGTTCAGGAAAAATTAAAAAAGGCGCAAGAAGACATTGCAAAAACCGAAGTTGAGGGAGAAGCGGGCGCTGGTTTGGTAAAGGTGGTAATGACTGGTCGGCATGATGTGAAACGCGTATCTATTGATCCGAGTCTTCTCGATGATGATAAGGAGATGCTAGAGGACTTGGTCGCCGCGGCAATGAACGACGCGGCTCGCAAAGTGGAGGACCTCAATCAAAAAATGATGTCGGGTTTGGGTGGTGGATTCCCAATGCCGCCTGGCATGAAATTGCCATTTTAGATTTTTATTATGCCGCTACAGGCGTCCAAGCATCTTAATGCCGTCGTTGATGCGCTGAAAAAATTACCCGGTGTCGGTCCGAAAGCGGCGCAACGGATGGCCTTCTATTTGCTTCAGTACGATAAGGCAGCGGCGAAAGAAATTTGTACTTCAATAGAAACGGCGCTTGAGACCATACGTCACTGTGAGCAGTGTAATAATTTTTCTGAAGCGCAGATCTGCGACTTGTGTGCATCGGTTAGCAGAGATTCATCGCTACTGTGTGTAGTTGAAATGCCCTCGGATGTACATTCCATTGAGCAAACGCAAATGTATCGTGGGAAATATTTTGTATTGTTAGGAAGATTATCCCCTTTAGATGGTATCGGCCCAAAAGAGATTGGTCTCGATAAACTGGTTAAACGCGCATCAGGCGGAGAGGTAAAAGAAGTTGTGGTCGCAACAAACTTTACGACTGAAGGGGAGGCGACTGCACACTATGTGTCTGAGAAGCTGCAAAAACTGGGGGTGAAGGTTTCTCGGTTATCCAGAGGTGTGCCGGTCGGTGGGGAAATCGAGCATGTCGATAGCGGTACGCTGGCTCAAAGCTTTTTAGATCGAAAATCTTTGTGAGATGCCTAAAGATAGCGTAAAACGCCGAGGACCATTTCGGCCAAAGGCGAAACCAGTAAAGCGAGAGACCTCCCGCGTTCGTGATGTGCAGCAAGCGAGTGACCTAGAAGATGTTGGCGGTCAGCGCGAAATTGCCAGCGGGGAGTCTCACAAACTTCAAAAAGTCATGGCGCAACTTGGGCTTGGGTCTAGGCGTCGAATGGAGGAGTTGATCGCAGAGGGTGGGGTTCGTGTAAATGGCGAGGTTGCAACCATTGGGCAAAGGATACGAACTAATGATGTTATCGAGGTGGGAAGAAAAAAAATTACGTTCGTGTCGGATGTAAAAATACCGCGTGTCATTCTCTACCATAAACTAGAAGGAGAAATCGTCTCGCACAACGATCCAAAAGAGCGAGCGACGGTATTTGAGAAGTTGCCGCGTATCAGAAATGCGAAGTGGTTGTCGGTCGGTCGATTGGATTTTAATACTGGCGGATTGCTTATTTTTACGACATCCGGCGAGTTGGCCAACCGATTAATGCATCCTAGTTTTGATGTTGAACGCGAATATAGCGTTCGTATTTTTGGTGATGTCTCCGATGGTCAGATGAAGTTGCTTACTACTGGAGTAACGCTAGCAGATGGAAACGGTAAATTCGAGCTCATTGAATCAATCGGTGGCGAGGGTCGGAATCGTTGGTTTAGAGTGGTAGTCAAGGAGGGTCGCAATCGCTTTGTTAGAAGAATGTTTGAGTCCCTCGGTCTTCAAGTGTCTCGTTTAATGCGAACCAGATTTGGACGCGTTAATTTGCCATCGCAATTAAAGAGAGGTATGCATATGGAGCTACCCGGCTCGGAAATCAACGTTCTATTAGATTGGGTAGGGCTATCAATCGGAGAGTCAAATGAAAATATTCACTCGCGAGCCAGAAGATCTTCGCGGGTAAGAAGAAAAACAGAATCTTCGCTAGCTTGAGTCGTGACCCAAGTGAACGGAATGTTCGGAAAGGCTTCCTCGAGGGCGACCCGATCACGTCCAACCTCGACAATAAGTAATCCATCGTTTGTAAGATTCGTCGGAGCTTTCTCAATAATCTGACGAACTAAATCGATCCCTTGGACGCCTCCTGCGAGGGCTAACGCGGGTTCCTTTTGAAACTCTTCGGGCAAGCCTTTCATCGCGGTGGCATCAACGTAGGGTGGATTCGATATGATGAGGTCGTATTGTTTTTGAGTGCCAGTTAATAGATCTCCTTCAATCAATTTGATGCGATCCTGGAGGTTGTAGTTTGTAATATTCTTTTGAGCTACAGCTAGCGCGTCCTCAGAAATATCGATAGCATCTACAGAAGCTGCGCCAAAGACCTCGGCAAGTAGAATTGCTAGACAGCCAGACCCAGTGCAGAGATCTAACGCGCAATTTATATTTTCGGGGTCGGGGATCCAAGTATCGATTTGATCCAGAAGTATATCGGCGATATGGGATCGTGGAATTAAGGCTCGCTCATCTACATAGAATTTATAATCGCGAAGCCACGCTTCATTGAGGATGTACGGCGCTGGAATTTTGTCTCGAGATCGTAGCGCGATGTTCCTCAAAACAAGTTCAATCTCATCGTTCGTGAGATTTGCGTCTAAAAAGGGCTCTAATAAGTCTGGCGGAAGATTCAGGGTTCTTAAGACGAGGAAGGCGGCTTCATCGAAAGCTGACTGCGTTCCCTGACCCAACGATACGTCTGATCTTTCAAATTCACTGACGGCATGCCGCAAAACATCTCGTATCGTCTTAAAAACAGTACCCTCAGGTGTCATGCAAGCAAATTTTCTAGAATCGACTCATATATTTCGGAGAGCGATTCTATATCTGATTCAAGTATGTTCTCATTCAACTGATGAATCGACTCGTTGATTGGGCCAAGCTCTACGATCTCTTCACATATTTCTGCGATAAATCGAGCGTCCGAGGTTCCGCCAGTCGTCGAGAGCGTCGTTTGTGTTCCAGTATTTGCTTTAATTGCATCTGTTACCGCACTTACCAATTTCCCTTTTTTTGTTAAAAAAGGGTTTCCCGAAAGATTCCATTCGATTTCGAAATCTAAATTATATGATTCAAGAATTCCTATTAATCTCTTTTTTAGCGATTCTTCCGTATTCTCAGTACAAAACCGAAAATTAAAATCGACGACAAGCTGACCTGGAATTACATTGGTCGCGCCCGTGCCTGCATGAATATTGGAAACTTGCCAGGTGGTAGCAGGGAAGTGGTCGTTACCATGATCCCATTCGGTTTGACTGAGTTCACTTAGCGCTGGTCCAAATTCGTGAACTGGGTTCTTCGCTAAGTGCGGATAAGCAACATGGCCCTGCGTTCCATTTATTTTTAGTTTTCCTGATAACGATCCTCTTCTGCCATTTTTGATCGTATCCCCAAGACTCGATACAGAGGTGGGTTCACCAACCACGCAGAAATCTATCCGCTCTTTGCGCTGTCTGAGGCTTTCAACAACATGAGTAGTTCCATGCGTGGCGGGTCCTTCTTCGTCCGACGTGAGAAGAAAGCAAATAGAGCCCTTATGCTGCGGATGTTTTAGAACAAATCGTTCAGTAGCGGTGACAAAGGCAGCTAGAGATGATTTCATGTCGGCTGCCCCACGCCCATACAATCGACCGTCTCGAACAGTCGGTTCAAAAGGGTTGGACTTCCAAGCGTCCAATGGTCCTGGTGGCACAACATCGGTATGTCCTGCAAAACAAAATACTGGAGCGGTTTTCCCTCTTCGAATCCAAGCATTTTTTACGTCCGAAGCTCCCATTGCCTCGCAGTGAAATCCGATAGCTTCCAAGCGAGACGCAATCAGCTGCTGGCAGCCGCCGTCCTCCGGTGTGACCGATTCCTTACGAATGAGGTCTTGTGTTAACTCGATTGTTTCGCGACTCATTTGATATATGCTGGAGTTTCTTTGGATTAGGTTTAATCCCCGCGTAACAAATCGTTAATGCTGGTCTTAGATCGTGTTTGAGCATCAACTTTTTTGACTATGACCGCGCAGTAGAGGCTGTACGTTCCATCTTTTGATGGCAAGTTACCAGAAACCACCACCGAACCAGCCGGTATTTTTCCGTATGTGACTTCACCGGTTGATCGATCATAAATTTTTGTACTTTGACCGATGTAGACGCCCATCGATACGACCGATCCTCTCCTACGATAACGCCCTCTACGATTTCAGAACGCGCACCAATAAAACAGTTATCTTCGATGATCGTTGGGTTGGCTTGCAGTGGCTCAAGAACACCTCCGATGCCAACGCCACCCGAGAGGTGAACGTTTTTTCCTATTTGAGCGCAGGATCCAACGGTCGCCCAGGTATCCACCATTGTTCCTTCGTCAACATACGCTCCGATATTCACATACGACGGCATGAGCACAACATTTTTTGCTATGAAGGAGCCCTTGCGAACTGCAGCTGGAGGCACCACTCTAAATCCTCCTTTATCGAAATCGCTCTGACCGTAGCCTGAGAATTTAGAATCAACTTTGTCAAAATAGTTGGTATAGCCATCTCGTATAACTTCGTTATCTGAGAGTCTAAAAGATAGAAGGACCGCTTTTTTTATCCATTGATGGTTAACACACTCTCCAGAAATCTTTTCGCTAACCCGAATGTTTCCCGAGTCAATGGAATTAATGGTTTCCGCCACAGCATCGCGAACTTCTGCTGAAGCCGATTTAGGATTGATGTTGGCGCGGTCTTCAAATGCTTTTTCAATAATTTCTTGTAAGTTGCTCATTACTTTTCTCAGTTAAATTAAAATTAAGTCAGGTAGTTCATTAAATGGTTCGTAGGTAATCTTTAATTCTCTCCGCTGCCTCCGCGGTTTCATTGGGCTCTGCTACGAGCGCAATTCGAACTCTGTTTTCCCCTGGGTTAATCCCGTTTTCAACACGACCCAATAAGCTGCCGGGGAGAACTATGACATTATAGTTTTGAAAAAGCCCTTTTGCGAATTCAATATCGTTTATCGGTGTTTTCATCCAGACATAAAACCCAGCATCTGGCCAATCAATATTAATGGAAGGTGAGAGTGTCTCGATAAACTGTGAGAATTTAATCTGGTAGAGCTCTCGATTTTTTATTACATGGGTCTCGTCACCCCAGGCAGCAATGCTGGCTTCTTGAACCGCAGGATTCATCGCAGATCCGTGATACGTCCGATAAAGGAGAAAGTCTTTCAGAATTTCTTTGTCTCCACAGACGAACCCAGATCGCATTCCCGGAACATTGGATCTCTTGGAAAGGCTTGAAAAAACCACCAAGCGATCTAGATTTCTGCCGCAAGCTTTTGCCGCAGCCAGAGCGCCAAGCGGTGGCTTTGCTTCATCAAAATATATTTCTGAGTAACACTCGTCAGCCGCCACCACAAAGTTATATTTTTCGCTAAGTGTAAAGATCTCCTCCCACTCGGTTTGCGACATTACGTGACCGGTCGGATTTCCGGGATTACAAACGTATAAAAGCTCTACGTTCTTCCATGTCTCTGGAGACAGGTCTGCGCAGTTCATCCGAAAGTTGTTTTCAGGGTTTAGGTTCAGAAATTTTGCTTTTGCACCCCCGAGGATGGCAGCGCCTTCATAAATTTGATAGAAGGGGTTCGGCATAGCCACAAACCTAGGTCCGTCGCTGTGCGTCAGTACGACTTGCGCGAATGCGAATAATGCCTCGCGGGTTCCGTTGACCGGCAGTATATTTGATTGAGGATCTATTTCACTGACACCATGTCTATTTTTTATCCAGTCGGCGCATGCTTCTCGTAATGCGTTTGATCCTTGCGTAGTTGGATAAGAAGAAATTTTCGAGACAGAATTATCTAGTGCGTCTGTGATAAAACTCGGCGTCTCATGGCGAGGCTCTCCAATCGATAGTCGGATCTCCTGGTAATTCTTGTTCGCCTGAATTGGCTGCAGTATTTTGGAAAATCTTTGGAAAGGATACGGTTGTAGGTCCCGCAGTAGATGATTAGACATTGAGCTTTTGCAGAGTTACCGAGTCATATTGAATGGAAACGACGTTGGAGCGAATTTTACTTGATATTCTGAAGTGCTAGTTTTCTTCGGTAGTACATTCTTCCCATAATTTCTCTGCAAACCCAGGACCAGTCATGTAATGCTTTGGCGCTAGGCACCAGATCTATAGCAGTAAATTGATCAAGTTTTGCTTTCGACGGGGTAGGGATTTACTACTCAGACCAGAGTTTTCGAAGACTAGCTTCGCACGGTTCATATGAAATGCGGAGGTTACCAATGTAACATGTCGAACAGTATCTGGCAGGGTCTGGCGAGCTGATATAGCTTCTTGTTCCGTGTTTTCAGCGTAATCCGTTAGGAGGATATATTTCTCTGGTATCCCAAATTCGATTGCTCTGGTTTTTAAAATCTCGCCTTCGGATAAAGAGTTTTTTGACCAAGGTAACAATCCTCTTGTAAACATTAAGAGATTGCCTTTGCCTTCTTTGAAAAGATCAATTCCGCCCAGGAACCGGTCTGCATCTTCCCATTCAAGTTGCTCGTGGTTTTTTCCAGACTTGAGCATGCCGCTTAAAACGATTATCACATCGGTTTTTCTGTTTGCTCTGGTGTTGTTGGGCTCCAATCTTTTTCAATATATCGAATGGCGAAATTGCTGATCACAGGTGTTATAAGTACGGATACGGTAACAAGCGCCAAGAGCGATTTCCAATGCCTGCCCTGAAAGAACAGAATAGCCAAAAGTACTATTCCAATTATCGTTGGTGATAGGAGGGCTGGAAGAATTTTGTGAAGATAGATCATTTCTGGGAAGCGCTTAGTTGATTTGATTGCGAGTCAAAACAACACCGCTAACAAGGTTTTTCTGGATTCGCTCGAAACAACGTTAAACGTGCGGCATGCTGGCATCCACTTCGTACGCAATGCCGAGATCTAAAAGAAATTGAGTTGCGCTTATATCTAAAGGCTTGTGGGATACCCCTGTTCCTAAGAGAAGTAATTCATAATCAGTAATCGGGAGGCTCCTCAGGTCCTGAAGGGATATGGTCTGAGCGTCTACGGTCTTCCAGGGGTGGACTCCCAAGGATTGAGAAACGAAGAAGCTCTTGGCCCAAATTTCACCATTGATATTTGCGGATTCAGAATTGACCTTTGCGATTTGAATTGAGCCGGTGGTTTTATCTTCTTGAATGTCCATCTACTTGAGCCGTTTGTTGTTCATAAATATTTCTTTGCTGCGCTACCGCATATTGCGTTAAACTATTGTAATAAATTCAAAAGATTTAAACCGTCGTTCCCATCTTTGGTGGCGAAAGGGAAAAAATTACATGTCATCAGAATTTTCTCGGATTAAACGGTTACCTCAGTACGTATTTAATATTACTGGCGAACTCAAGATGGAGGCTCGCAGAAGAGGCGAAGATATCATCGACCTCTCCATGGGCAATCCAGATGGTCCTACGCCGCCGCATATCGTAGCTAAATTAGTGGAGGCAGCGCAGCGGCCTGCTAATCATGGCTATTCCATCTCAAAAGGTATTCCAAGGTTACGCAAGGCTATTTGTACGTGGTACGAGAGTCGGTATGGCGTTTCGCTTGATCCAGAATCTGAGGCGATTGTCACGATTGGATCGAAGGAGGGGATAGCGCATCTAGCGTTGGCGACGCTGGATAGGGGTGACATCGTGCTTGTTCCGAATCCTAGCTACCCGATTCACATTTATGGCCCTGTTATAGCGGGTGCTGATATCAGGCATGTTCGTAACACTCAGGATGTCGATTTCTTTGAGGAGCTCGAGCGGGCTCTCAAGGAGTCTTTTCCAAAGCCGAAGATGCTGATCGTTAATTTCCCGGGCAATCCAACAACTCAGTGCGTCGATTTGGATTTTTTGAGCGGTTGGTCGACATAGCGAAGCAGCATGGAATCTTTATCGTTCATGATTTGGCGTATGCCGATATTGTTTTTGATGGATACAAAGCCCCATCCATTCTTCAGGTACCAGGTGCAAAGGAAGTTGCAGTGGAGTTCTTTACGATGTCGAAGAGCTACAACATGGCTGGCTGGCGCATTGGATATATGGTTGGCAATCGAGAACTCGTTTCTGCGCTGTCTCGCATTAAGAGTTATCACGATTACGGAACGTTTACACCCTTGCAAATTGCCTCAATTGTCGCGCTCGAGGGGCCGCAAGACTGCGTAGAAGAGATACGAAAAAATTATGAGCGCCGTAGGGATGTCATGGTCAAGGGTTTACACGAAGCGGGCTGGATGGTGGCGAAGCCGAAAGCGGCGATGTATGTGTGGGCAAAGATCCCAGACGCCTATGCGGGTATGGGGTCATTAGAGTTTTCTAAAAAGCTGTTAACGGAGGCGAAGCTAGCTGCCGCGCCCGGAATAGGTTTTGGTGAGTATGGTGACGATCATGTTCGATTGGCTTTAATCGAAAATGAGGAGAGAATTCGTCAGGCGGTCAGAGGAATCAAAGATATGTTTAGAAAAGACGGTCTTATTAAAAATCATCCGCAAGTTACCGAGCCGAGCAAGATTAGAGCTGCTTGACCGCTTTTTTAAATCCGCAATCTTGAGAAATTAGAAATGAAATCTTTATCAATTGGCCTGATTGGCGTCGGGACCGTTGGACGTGGCGTAGTGAACGTTCTCGAGCGAAATAAAAATGAAATCTCGAGGCGAACCGGTTGTAACATCAATTTGGTATCGGCCTCTGCCCGTGATGTTAATAAAGCGCAAGCCTTTCTTGGTGAGAACGTTAAGGTTTACTCTAACCCGTTAGACGTTGTAAAAGATCCAAAGGTTGAGATTGTCATCGAGCTTATAGGTGGAACGACTGATGCAAAATCAATTTTGGTCGAGTCCATGCGAGTGGGTAAACCAGTTATCACAGCCAATAAAGCTTTACTTGCCGAGCATGGAAATGAACTCATTGATTTTGCAAGTCAACACAATGGAATTCTCGGATATGAGGCTGCTGTAGCAGGTGGGATCCCAATTGTTAAGGCGTTAAGAGAGGGTTTGACCGCAAATTCAATCCAGTGGGTTGCTGGAATCGTTAATGGAACCACTAACTTTATTCTGACGCAGATGAGGGATCGCCAGGCTGGGTTTGCTGAGGCGCTTGAAGAGGCTCAGAGGTTAGGGTTCGCGGAGGCGGATCCAACATTCGATATCGAGGGTATTGATGCAGCTCAGAAATTATCGATCATTGCAGCTTTGGCTTTTGGTATTAGCGTAGAGCCGAATCGTGTCTTTACCGAAGGAATTACAAAACTAGAGCCGATTGATGTCAATGCTGCGGAAGACTTCGGTTACCGTATTAAACTTCTCGGGATAGCGAGACGTGCGTCTTCTGGGATTGAGCTTCGCGTACACCCGACTTTAGTGCCTGAAAAGAGTTCCATTGCCGCTGTACGTGGTGCGATGAATGCGGTACTTGTTCAGGGTGATGCCGTAGGTCCGACTCTTTATTACGGCGCTGGCGCAGGTGCTGAACCAACAGCTTCGGCGGTAATTGCTGATTTGGTGGATATTTCTAGACTTATTAATTCTAGTCCTGATCAGAGGGTTCCTTACTTTGCGTTTGAGAAGGGGCAGATGTCAGATGAGCCGGTCTTGGATATTGGTGATGTTGTAACCTCTTGTTACCTAAGAATACGGGCGAGTGATCGACCAGGGGTTCTAGCAGACATCTCGCGAATTTTGGCAGATGACAATGTCTCGATTGAAGCGATGCGGCAGCGCGAGCCAATGGGCAAGGATGAGTTGGTAAATATTATTATCCTGACGCACGTCACTCAGGAGCGAAATATTCGAGCTGCACTTGAGAGAATTGAAAAGCTAGAAAGCGTCACTGGAAAAGTCGTAATGCTACGTATGGAACATTTAGATTTTGTTAACGATTGATTAATTTGGAACATAGCATGTCGAAACACTATGAAGGACTAATTAACAAATATAGGTCGCGACTTCCGGTTACGGAATCAACACCTGTGGTGACGTTGAATGAGGGAAATACACCACTGATTGAGTTAAAGAACTTGCCCGCCCAGATCGGTGGAAACCATCGTATTTTTTGTAAATTCGAGGGTTTAAACCCCACGGGTTCGTTTAAAGACCGCGGCATGACGATGGCTGTTACAAAGGCGGTGGAATCAGGTGCGAAGGCGATCATATGTGCGTCGACTGGTAATACCTCTGCAGCAGCGGCAGCTTATGCAGCGCGCGCGGGAATTAAAAGTTTTGTACTAATTCCAGATGGAAAAATAGCTTTAGGAAAACTCTCTCAGGCTATGATGCACGGAGCCACCGTCTTACAAATAAAGGGGAATTTTGACGATGGGATGAGATTGGTGCAGGAATTGTCGAGCAGCATGCCTCTGAATCTCGTGAACTCGATTAACCCCTACAGGCTTCAAGGGCAAAAGACGATTGCTTTCGAGGTAATAGAGGCTCTAGGCGATGCGCCTGATTTTCATGTGCTCCCGGTAGGAAACGCCGGAAATATCTCAGCACATTGGATTGGTTACAGTGAAGCCACGGGGGTAATGTGCGGTAGTTGTAATCATTGTGGGGGAAACTGCGAGTACCTTTCTCCAAAACTTTCGTCCAAGCGACCTGTAATGGTGGGCTATCAAGCAAGTGGCGCTGCTCCGTTCTTGAGAAATGCGATGGTTGACTCGCCGGAGACTTTGGCGACGGCAATTCGAATTGGTCATCCAGTTTCTTGGAAACTTGCTTGGGCCGCGCAGAAAGAATCTAACGGGTGGTTTAATGAGTGTACCGACGATGAAATTCTAGTAGCGCAGAAGCTATTAGCTGAGCGGGAGGGAATTTTTTGTGAACCAGCCTCTGCCATAACGATTGCGGGGCTCATGAAGGACGTGAAAGCGGATAAATTTCCAAATGGGTCCACCATTGTTTGCACGCTAAGCGGTCATTGGTTTAAGGATCCGGATATAGCTATTAAGAAAAGCGCCACACCGATCGTTGTGCAAGCTGAACGCGATGCAATCGCTGATGTGATCGCAAAAAAGTTGTAATTCATGAGTGAGCTGGATGCGAAAGAATTTTGGGATACGAGATTCTCAACAGAGGAATACATTTTTGGTACGAAGCCAAATGAGTATCTAAGGCGAGCTAGTAAATTTATCTTGCCCTCGGCTCGGGTTTTAGCGGTTGCGGACGGAGAGGGTAGAAATGGAGTGTGGCTAGCAAGTGAGGGCCACGGGGTAACGTCAGTTGATATTTCCGGTCATGCTATAGAAAAAGCTAGACGTCTAGCGCAAAAAAATGCGGTTAACGTCGATTTTTACTGTTCTGATATTTTTTCATGGGATGTCCCGCAGGAAAATTATGACGTCGTAGATTGTATTTTTATACAATTTTCTGATGGAGAGGATCGCAAAAAGCTACACGATATTTTTATGAAGTGTTTAAAACCCGGTGGCCGATTGATTTTGCAGGGTTACGAAATGGGGCAGTTAAACTATACCTCGGGTGGTCCAGGCAAGGCCGAAAACCTTTACACAGAATCATTATTGAGGGAATGGTTTAGTGACTGGAGGATCCTGGATTTACAGGTTTATGAAGAGGTTTTAGATGAAGGTCCGAAGCACCAGGGTATGGCGTCACTTGTTGGTATGGTGGCGCAAAAAATATAATTTCTAATCGCTAAATCGCATTGAGAGATCGATTGCCTCAATATCTTTAGTAAGCGTCCCAATTGATATTCGGTTGACGCCAGTTTCTGCGATTGCAACTATTGACTCTTTTGTAATACCTCCTGACGCTTCCAGCTGAGCACGACCGTCATTCAACAACACAGCCTTGCGCATTGTGCTCAAGTCAAAGTTATCAAGAAGGATTAGTGTAGCGCCAGCGCTCAGGGCTTCATCAAGTTGTCCAAGATTCTCTACTTCAATTTGTATGGGAACGTTAAGTTCCATTTTTTTTGCTGCGTCGAGCGCTTGTCGGATTCCGCCGGTCGCAGAAATGTGATTCTCTTTGATTAAGATTCCATCGAATAATCCGATCCGATGATTAGTCCCACCGCCCGTTTTGACTGCGTACTTGAGGGCTCGCCGAAGGCCTGGAATAGTCTTCCGAGTATCGAGAACTGCTGCCTGCGTATGTTTGATAAGGTCGGAATAGAATCTAGTTTTTGTCGCGACGCTTGAAAGGGTTTGAAGGAAGTTTAGACTTACTCGTTCCCCTGACAACAAACTGCGCGACGAGCCAGATAGTGTGCACAGGGTGCTTTTTGCGCTTACCGAGTCTCCATCAGCATAATTCCATTTTATTTGTATCGCGGCGTCGAGCTGTTTGAATACCTCGTTGACCCAACGCGTTCCACAAAGAACACAGTTTGTTCGTGTAATGATAGTTGCGGTAGCGGTGGCATTTTTTGAGATTAGCGAGGCTGTTATGTCGCCAGAACCGATATCTTCAGCAAGCGCTTTTTCAATATCGCTGGCAACGTGCGACCAAGCTGGGATGTCCTCCTCGTCTTTGCTTGTAGTGCGCATCCTCACCTTAATCCTCTAACAATACCTTTATGGAAAGTGCGCCTCTATTTTGACCAATCGTATACCCGGTCGCTCTATCATGCGGGTAGAGCTCTGCGAGTTTGGCGGCCACCTGTTTCGGGATGTCATCTTTTGTTCCGTGGCAAGTGAGGCATACCGGCTGTACTTTGAGTGGGCGAATGTATCTCAGTTGGCGTCCTTGTGGTTCTTCAATTATCTCGCTCACCGCTGCTATCGGACCTGTGGAATCCTCGGTACTCATTTCATCAAACTTGATAAGTCGGTCTTGCTCCCAAACATCTGGACTTCCAATCATCGAATTCCGAGCGCGAAGGCTGACTCGCGAAATGTTCCAACCTTCTCTGACGGATAACGTATTCGTCAGAGAAGGCGCTACGGTTTTGCAAACCTCAATAGCCTTGACTGGCCCATCGGCTTTAAGCGCATTTTTAAGAGCAGAACTAAGCTTCGCAATGAATTCGTCGCTGACCTTGTCTATTTGGGTTTTCAGTGCTTCCGTGTTTTGATCGCCGTTCGCTTCTGCAAGTAATGTCAACGAAGCGGTTAATGTCGCCAAGAAAAAGTTGATTCGTCTCATGTTTAGTTGTTACTCATAGAAATTCAATGCCGTTGTCGATAGTTTTGGTGTCTTTTTTCTATTTATTATGGCCTATACCCCCTTGAAATTCTTCAGATCAGCATCATTTATATCTCAATGAAAATCAAAGCCTCGGGGTCTTTATGAGAATTGATAAGTTAACTACAAAATTCCAGTTGGCGTTATCGGAAGCGCAAAGTTTAGCTGGGAAGAATAATAACTCATACATTGAGCCGGAGCACCTGTTCGCTGCTCTAATCCAATCTGAAGATGGTTTTGTTAAGTCATTGCTCAATCGTGCTGGAGTCCGTGTAAAAGCTCTCGAAGAGGATCTGGATCAAGAACTTAAAAAGCTTCCGAGTGTGACGGGAATCGATGAGATCGGGTTGTCCCGTGATCTACAATCATTACTAAAAAACGCCGAAGCGATTGCTAACGAATTAAAAGACGAATTCATTTCGAACGAAGTCGTATTACTCGCATTGGCAAAGCAAAAAGGATTAAGTCGAGATTTAATTGAGAAAAATGGCGGAGCTTATCAATCAATATCGAAAGCTGTAATGGATATCCGTGGAGGCGAATCGGTCAACAGCGCAGAGGTTGAGTCGCAGCGGGAGGCTTTGAATAAATACACAGTGGATATAACTGAGCAGGCCCGACGCGGAAAGCTTGATCCGGTGATTGGTCGCGATGACGAAATACGTCGATGCATTCAAATTTTGCAGCGGCGCACGAAGAATAACCCCGTGCTAATTGGTGAGCCTGGAGTTGGAAAGACTGCCATTCTTGAAGGGCTAGCGCAAAGAATTGTTAGCGAAGAAGTTCCAGAAAGTCTCCGCGGTAAAAGGGTTTTATCTCTTGATCTGGCCTCTCTTTTAGCGGGTGCGAAGTACAGGGGAGATTTTGAGGAGCGCCTCAAAGCGGTCTTAAAAGAGCTCGCCAAAGATGAAGGTCAAAGTATTATTTTTATCGACGAAATTCACATGCTGGTGGGAGCTGGGAAAACCGAAGGTGCAATGGATGCGGGAAACATGTTGAAGCCCGCCCTTGCGAGGGGTGAATTACATTGTATTGGGGCTACGACCCTTGACGAATATCGAAAGTACATCGAAAAAGACTCGGCGCTAGAGAGACGATTCCAAAAAGTGATAGTGGCGGAACCCTCTGTAGAGAGCACGATCGCAATTCTCCGCGGCTTGCAGGAGAGATATGAGCTGCATCACGGTGTTGATATTACTGACCCTGCGATTGTAGCCGCTGTTGAGTTATCGAATCGATACATAACCGACCGTTTTCTTCCTGATAAAGCTATCGATTTAATCGATGAGGCGGCTGCTCGGGTAAAAATGGAAATTGAATCTAAGCCGGAACCACTGGACAAGATTGACCGGCGGCTGATTCAGCTGAAAATTGAGCGAGAGGCGGTGCGTAAAGAGGTCGATGATGCATCGAAAAAAGACTTGAGGTCATTGAAGCTGAAATTGCTAGATTGGAGAAGGAGTATTCCGACCTTGAGGAAATTTGGAAGTCGGAGAAGTCCTCTGTGCAGGACTTTAAGGGGGTCAAAGAGGAGCTCGACAGGCTTCGTCTAGAGATGGAGGACGCGAAACGTAACGGAAACTGGCAAAGGATGTCTGAAATCCAATATGGTTCTATCCCCGAGCTTGAGGCGCGCCTAAATCAAGAGGCGGTAGCCGGTCCCGAAGATAAAAAACAGTTTTCGTTGTTGAAGACAGAAGTGGGCGCAGACGAGATTGCGGAGGTCGTTTCAAGGGCGACAGGGATACCGGTTTCCAAAATGATGAGCGGTGAACGAGAAAAGTTATTGAGTATGGACGATGTGCTCCAGCGCAGAGTGGTTGGTCAGGATGTTGCGGTTCGCTTAGTGGGTGATGCGGTTCGAAGATCAAGAGCTGGTCTGAGTGATCCACACAAGCCGTATGGCTCTTTTTTGTTTCTTGGCCCTACGGGTGTAGGAAAAACCGAGCTGGGCAAAGCGTTAGCAGAATTTTTATTCGATTCTGAAGATCATTTAATTCGGATCGATATGTCCGAATTTATGGAAAAGCACTCTGTCGCTAGGTTGATTGGGGCGCCGCCGGGATATGTTGGATATGAGGAAGGGGCTACCTTACCGAAGCGGTTCGCCGAAAACCCTATTCTGTCATCTTGCTTGATGAGATTGAAAAAGCCCATCCGGATGTCTTTAACGTGCTCTTGCAGGTTTTGGATGACGGGAGAATGACTGATGGGCAAGGCAGAACGGTTGACTTCAAAAACACTGTGATCGTGATGACGTCAAATATTGGTTCTTCGATCATTCAAGGTATGGATCAATCTGATTACGAGACGATGAAAGCCTCGGTACTGGAAGAGGTCAAACTCACTTTCCGCCCAGAATTTGTAAATCGTATTGATGAAATAGCGGTTTTTCGTGCACTTGGAAAAGACCAAGTTGCTGGAATATTGAAAATACAACTTTCAAGACTCAAGCAAAGACTGGCGAAGCTGGAGTTGGGATTTGACGTCCAATCTGAGGTCATAGCCTTCCTGAGTGAGCGGGGTTACGACCAAAACTTTGGCGCGAGGCCGCTCAAGCGGGCAATTCAAGAATACATAGAAAATCCGCTGTCAAAGGCTGTACTCAGCGGTGAGTTTGTGGCGGGGGATACGATCCACGTGGGGTTATCCCAGAGTGAGGTAAGTTTTACAAAAAAATAGGACATGTAGTAGATTATCTAGGTCAATTTTGGTTCATAATGCACTATATATAGTGTTATTAAAGGAAAGTCGTGGGAAATATCCTTGAGCCTGTTATCGACCATAAGAGTAGCGAGCCGGTCGGTATGTTCTGTGGGGAGGAGATATTTCATGTTCCTGAGAATCTCTATATCCCGCCAGAGGCTCTCCGCATCATGCTGGAGTCATTTCAGGGGCCGCTCGACTTACTGCTATTTCTCATCAGAAAGCAAAATCTCGATGTGCTCGATATTCCGATGGCGGAGCTCACCCGCCAGTACATGGTCTACGTTGATGAAATGCGGAAGCAAAATCTTGAGCTGGCAGCAGAGTACCTGTTGATGGCTGCTGTGTTGGCTGAAATTAAATCCAGAATGTTGCTGCCCCGGGTTGCAGTTGAGGACGAAGAGGAGGTTGATCCTAGGGCTGAATTGGTTCGAAGGTTAATTGAATACGAGCAAATGAAAGAGGCTGCCGCTCAACTTGATATGTTGCCTCAATTAGGCAGAGACTTTTCGAAGGCGCACGTTTTCTATGAAAAAACGCAGGAAGTCGTAATGCCGGGGTTAGTGTGGATGACTTGCGATATGCTTGGATTTCTATTCTGAATCGCGCTAAGAATAACCAGCATCACAAAATCTCGCGAGATGAGCTTTCAGTTAGAGAGCACATGAGTTTGGTGTTGAGAAAATTGAAGGACCAACGATTCATTCGTTTTGAGGATTTGTTTGATATTGAAAAAGGGGTCCAGTACCTCGTAGTTTCATTTTTGGCCCTGTTGGAATTGGCCAAGGAGTCATCGGTAACCCTGTCTCAGCAAGGGGTTTTATCGACCATTTACGTGAGGTTGTCAGATGGAATTATCGCAAGTGGAAATTGATGAGATTAAATTGACGATAGAGGCCGCGCTTCTATCTTCAGAGGAGCCTCTGTCGATTTCGGATATCAAATCAATTTTCGAGCAGGATTTGGATGGCGCTCAGATAAAACGCGCCTTGGCTAGTATCGAGGAGGATTGGGCTTCTCGCAGTGCTAGTCTCGTGCAAGTGGCCAGTGGATGGCGATTTCAGGTGAAGGAGCAATTTCAGTCCAATTTGGATAGGTTGGAGCCGGAGAAGCCGCCAAAGTACTCCCGAGCGGTATTGGAGACTTTGGCAATTATTGCCTACAAGCAACCTGTTACGCGGGGGGATATAGAGCAAATTAGGGGCGTATCGGTGTCGC